>NZ_JBQAGK010000002.1:0-1153032 GCF_051916325.1 Bacillus cereus group sp. MYBK227-1
TGAGGTCCAGTAGCGCCGGTAGCACCTGTGTTACCTTGAACGCCTTGAGGTCCAGTAGCGCCGGTAGCACCTGTGTTACCTTGAACACCTTGAGGTCCAGTAGCACCAGTAGCACCTGTGTTACCTTGAACACCCTGAGGTCCAGTAGCGCCGGTAGCACCAGTAGCGCCGGTAGCACCAGTAGCGCCGGTAGCACCAGTAGCACCTGTGTTACCTTGAGCACCTTGAGGTCCAGTAGCGCCGGTAGCACCAGTAGCACCTGTGTTACCTTGAGGTCCCTGAGGTCCAGTAGGTCCAGGAGGCCCGCCAGAAGGTCCGGTAGGTCCGGTAACTCCTATACCAGTAGCGCCAGTGGCACCGGTAGCACCTGTGTTACCTTGAATACCTTGAGGTCCAGTAGCACCAGTAGCGCCGGTAGCACCAGTAGCACCTGTGTTACCTTGAGCACCTTGAGGTCCAGTGGCACCGGTAGCGCCAGTAGCACCCGTGTTACCTTGAGGTCCAGTGGCACCGGTAGCGCCCGTGTTACCTCGAGGTCCAGTGGCACCGGTAGCGCCAGTAGCACCCGTGTTACCTCGAGGTCCGGTAGCACCAGTAGCGCCTGCTGGTCCAGTAGGTCCGGTAGGTCCTTGAATGAACGAAGCAGAATTAACTAGAGCAGTTTGTAATGCTGCTATTAATTTAAGGAGCTCTTGAAGTGTGCAAGGGTCAATTCGGAATAATTTTGTAATGTATAGTAAATAGTTAATGAGATTTTGAAGCTCAATAAATACAGCGCTTGCTACAAAGGTTGGATTTCTTAATATAGTTATTAAGTTTTTAATAATAGCTAACCCTTGTGCTTTCAGGGAGGAAGTAGCGTCTAGTGAACAAATAAATTTACTTAGTAGGTTCAATGTATCGATTAGATCTTCAATATTTTGGGGAGATGGATTTGCGAAAAGTGTTGGGATTATTTTTGTTAAATCAATAATAATCGCACGAAATGTTCTAAGTTGAGCTTTAGTAATTGGGATTGATGGAGTATTTGGGATTCGTCCGGCGCTACTTGGAAAGCATGGTTTGGAGAATTTGTTTTGATTGTCGTTATAACGAGACATTAAATCTCTCCTTTCTCACGAAAATGTGAACGAAACTCATCATAGTAGATGCAGAAATTAGTTAAATGGTCATAGTAAAATCGTTTGTTTAAAGAAAAAATAGAAAAAACGCCTTACAATAAGGCGTTTTTTCTATTTTCTGCGTATTGATAATATCGCTTTAATGAAATTTTTGATTTGAATCCAGCGAGTTTTATAATTTCTGATTCAGGAGTTTCTTTTTTTATTAAGTTTAAAATATAGGTGTTACGAAAATGTTGTCCTGAAATTCCTTTACGTAAATTGGCTCTAGCCACTTCGAGGCGAATCATTTTTTGTATAGCAATTTCCGTTAATGCCTTTGGTGCATCATTTTCATATACCCATCTGTATGTTCCACGGTTAAAATCGAATGCGACAAATAATGGATCATCACTATGGTATTTGGGGCGAACTGGTTCCGGGATGCTTTTGTAATAATTATATAGTTGTTTTTTGTCTTCTTTTGCTAATGTAATTGTTCTTTCTACACCTGCGGTTGCTGGGATTGATAATGTGTTAGTTTCAAAGTGAACGTGATGCATTGTTAATGCTGTAAGTTCCTGTAAGGATAAACCGTAGTCAATCAATAGATTTAAAATAGCAATATTGCGATCCATTAATAAGGGGCGCACAGGAAGTTGTTTTTCTGAAAGTCCTTCTAATGAAGTGACTATATACTTTAACCTTTTTTCTTCATCAGGTGAAATGAAATCTTCGTTACGAAGTGTACGGTCTGGTTGAATAGATATCTCCATATTTTTCAATGGATTAGGAATGTTTAGAAAATGATGCATTCTATTTAGTACAATAAATACACGATGCATCGTTTTTTCTGAGTAATGTCGATTCGTTTTTAAATCGGAAAAGTAATCTTCGTAGTCTTTTGTACAAAGTGTAGCCCATATATTACTGGAAGGGAGCTTTTTGTTTTTTTCTAACCAATGTCCGAAGTCTTCAACGTCATAAACATAACGTTTAATAGTTGAGGGTTTTCGGCCTTTATTCAATAAAAAAATAGAAAAGGCTTGTATTGTATCATGGAATTCCGTTGTCTCCATAGTCCCACCACCTTAATTATTTCTTATATTATAGCAAACTTTTCTGAAAATAGGCATTTACAAGGGGGACAGGAATAATAATATTTGGTGAGTGGATAAAATGAGGTGATTGTATGGAACAATCGATGCGAAAGAAAAACAATAATCAAATTAATATTGTGTTAAACCATCGAAAGAAAATTTCTTTGCCAGCCGCAGAAAATAAAACGGTAATTTCAAATGAAACTACAATTAAACATGAAATGCTGCAGAGAATTGAAGAAGAGATGGGGAAGCTTGTTGGGATGGATGATATAAAAAAGATAATAAAAGAAATATATGCTTGGATTTATGTGAATAAAAAAAGACAAGAGAAGGGATTGAAGTCAGAGAAGCAAGTACTTCATATGCTGTTTAAAGGGAATCCAGGTACAGGGAAGACAACAGTTGCTAGAATGATAGGAAAATTGCTGTTTGAGATGAATATTCTATCGAAAGGCCACTTGGTTGAAGCTGAACGTGCTGATCTTGTAGGAGAGTACATCGGCCATACAGCCCAAAAAACAAGAGACTTAATAAAAAAAGCAATGGGAGGTATTTTGTTTATTGATGAGGCGTATTCTTTAGCTCGAGGAGGAGAGAAGGACTTTGGAAAAGAAGCAATTGATACGCTTGTAAAACATATGGAAGATAAACAACATGGTTTTGTATTGATTTTAGCTGGATATTCAAGAGAGATGAATCACTTTCTTTCATTAAATCCAGGGCTGCAATCTCGTTTTCCATTTATTATTGAATTTGCGGATTACTCGGTAAATCAGTTGTTGGAAATTGGGAAAAGAATGTATGAAGAGCGTGAATATCAGTTATCGAAAGAGGCTGAATGGAAATTTAGGGATCATTTACATGCTGTAAAGTATTCGTCGCAAATTACATCGTTTAGTAATGGGCGGTATGTACGGAATATTGTTGAAAAATCAATTCGTACACAGGCGATGCGGTTGTTGCAAGAAGATGCCTATGATAAAAATGATTTAATTGGAATATCGAGTATGGATTTGATGCTCGAAGAGGAGACGCACAGTACATAAACTGTGCGTCGATTTTTGTGTATAAGTTCGTTTACTCTTTTTTTGCTTTTTCTTGGTGTGCTTTATGGAAGTGTTCCATTTTAGCGCTCTTTTCGTGTGCTGAATTAGGATCGTGCCCGAATTGATTTACTGAGCTTTTTTGAGCTCCTTTATTAACGTGGTTTGTCATGTGTATTCACCTCACTTTAAAAATTAGTATAAACATTATATAAAGAAAAAATCGTTAGAAAAGAAAAACCTCTTTACGATATGTAAAGAGGTTAGATTGCTATTTATGCATTGAACGTTCTTTCGTTTCGATACGTCTGTGCGGTAAATGCCATTTGTAATGAATAGAAACCATGCGGAAGCAAACAATTAAAATGAATAAAATGTAAAGAGCCCAATCGCTAACAATAATTTGAGCGCCAATTAAGAAACCTGCTAAAATTGTCCAAAAGGCATATACTTCAGCTCGAAGAACGAGAGGTTTTCTGCGGGCTAAAAGATCGCGAATGATACCGCCGCCGATACCAGTTAAAACAGCTGCTACAATTGTGGCGCTAATTGGTAAATTTAATTTTTGGGCATATAATGCTCCTTGTACAGCAAATGCTGATAAGCCGATAGCGTCAGTGATATTTTCCCACTTTTTCCAATGTCTAATTAACTTATTTGGAAAAAGAAAAATAATAGTCATTGATAAAAGTGCGATTTGGAATAACATGTCTTGTTGCCAAAACGCGACAATCGGATAACCGATTAATAAATTACGAAGGGCACCTCCCCCAAATGCGGTTGCCATTCCTAAAATATACACCCCGAAAATATCATAATCCTCTTCCATTGCAACAATGGCTCCGCTTAGTGCGAAAGCGATTGTGCCTATGATGCTAAAAATCTCCCATGCCATGAATTTTCTCCCCCGCTAACTAGATGAAATGTGCTTCCTCTGCTATTATATTAGAAGGTTTAAATTTCGAAAAGGATGAGTGAACATATTTGATGGAAGAAAAAGAAAAAGTCATATTAGTAGGCTGTCAATTGCCACAAGATGATGATGAAAAATTTATGCATTCCATGAAAGAGCTTGCATCACTAGCGAAGACTGCACGAGCAGAATTGTTAGTGTCAACAACGCAAAAACGACCAAAGTTTCATCCGGCAACTTACATAGGTAAAGGGAAATTAGAAGAGCTTACAATGTTAACTGAAGAATTAGAGCCGGATGTTATTGTATTTAATAATGAATTAACGCCGAGTCAAATTCGGAATTTATCCTCAGTATTAGATGCGAGAGTAATTGATCGAACGCAACTAATACTGGATATTTTTGCGCAACGTGCGAAGTCGAGGGAAGGTAAGCTTCAAGTAGAATTAGCTCAGTTGCAATATACAATGCCGCGTCTTATGGGGCAAGGATTGTCCTTATCGCGTCTTGGTGGTGGTATTGGAACGAGAGGACCGGGTGAGACGAAATTAGAGACGGATCGTCGTCATATTCGATCCCGTATTGATGAAATAAAGAAACAACTTGCAGTTGTTGTGGAACATCGAAAAAGATATCGTGAGAGAAGAAAAGATAATAAAGTATTTCAAGTTTCGTTAATAGGGTATACAAATGCAGGGAAATCGACACTGTTTAATAGATTAACGGAAGCTGATACGTTTGAAGAAAACCTTCTGTTTGCAACATTAGACCCAACGACGAGGAAGATGCCGTTACCTTCTGGTTATACAGTATTACTAACCGATACTGTTGGTTTTATACAAGATTTACCCACTTCATTAATCGCTGCTTTTCGTTCGACACTGGAAGAAGCGGGGGAAGCAGATGTCATTTTACATGTAGTTGATTCTGCGGATCCTAACTACATAGGGCATGAAAAAACAGTAAAACGATTATTATCAGAACTTGAAATTAATCATATTCCTATTATTACGTTATATAATAAAAAAGATGAATTACATCAAAACTTTATTCCGTTTCCGAAAAGTGATTTCTTAATGACTAGTGCTTTTGAAGAAAGTGATGTATTGCGTATAAAAGAAGCGATAGAAATGAAAATGAAGAAAGAAATGGATCGTTATCGAGTAGAAATCCCTCCGAGTGAAGGTAAGTTATTAACGCTTTTAAAGACGGAAACGCTATTAGCAAAGATGGAGTTTCTGGAAGATAAATTTGTATATGATTGTGCAGGGTATATTTTTACTCATTCATCGCTTAATGTGCAATTAAAGAGATTTTTAGTGGAAGAAGGAGAAAATAAAAATGTTTGATCGTTTGAAAAATGGAGAAAAAATTGCTCCAATCGTAAAAGAAGTAGAGAGTCAGATTACAGAAGTACATAAACGTGCGGATGAAGTAATTGAAAGTAATCAGTTTCGTGTATTAGAAAGTTTTCGTAAACATAAAATTAGTGACTCGCATTTTATCCCGACGACAGGTTATGGTTATGATGATATTGGCCGTGATACGTTAGAAAAAGTGTATGCTGATGTGTTTGGAGCGGAAGCTGGACTTGTTCGTCCGCAAATTATTTCAGGTACTCACGCTATTTCTACAGCGTTATTCGGTATTTTACGTCCAGGAGATGAGTTATTGTACATCACTGGAAAACCGTATGATACGTTAGAGGAAATCGTTGGCGTGCGTGGGAAAGGTGTAGGTTCATTTAAAGAATATAATATTGGTTACAATGCAGTTCCGCTAACTGAAGGTGGGCTTGTTGATTTTGAAGCTGTTGCAGCAGCGATTCATAGTAATACGAAAATGATCGGTATTCAGCGTTCGAAAGGTTATGCTACTCGTCCATCGTTTACTATTTCTCAAATTAAAGAGATGATCGCGTTTGTTAAAGAAATTAAACCTGATGTTGTTGTGTTTGTAGATAACTGTTATGGTGAGTTTATTGAAGAGCAAGAGCCATGTCATGTTGGTGCAGATTTAATGGCGGGTTCGCTTATTAAAAACCCGGGCGGCGGAATTGTTAAAACTGGTGGTTATATTGTCGGGAAAGAACAGTATGTTGAAGCGTGTGCATATCGTTTAACGTCTCCGGGAATTGGTGCGGAAGCTGGAGCGTCTTTATACAGTCTGCAAGAAATGTATCAAGGGTTCTTCTTAGCGCCACATGTTGCAGGACAAGCGCTGAAAGGTGCAATTTTTACAGCTGCGTTTTTAGAAAAGTTAGGAATGAACACGTCACCAGCGTGGAATGCGCCAAGAACAGACTTAATTCAATCTGTTCAATTTGATGATAAAGACCGTATGATTGCCTTCTGCCAAGCGATTCAATATGCATCTCCAATTAATTCGCATTTTACTCCGTATGCAAACTATATGCCAGGTTATGAAGATGATGTAATTATGGCGGCGGGAACATTTATTCAAGGTGCAAGTATTGAATTGTCTGCTGATGGTCCGATTAGACCACCGTATGTTGCATATGTGCAAGGTGGATTAACGTATTCGCATGTTAAAATTGCGATTTGTTCTGCAATTGATGAATTGATTGAAAAGAATTTATTAACAATTTCTTAAAGGGGAGCTGTCGATATCGGCAGCTTTTTTCGTATAAAAGTAACGATTTATGCGATTAGAAAAAAGAATGAAAAAATTTATAAAAAAATCATGTAAGAAAAGCTAACATCTATTGACACTAAACATAACATGTTATAAAATGAGAAGCAGTTAAGGCGAAGGAGGAACTGAAAAATGAAAGAAGATAGACGTTCTGCCCCGCTGTTTCCAATTGGTATTGTTATGGATTTAACACAATTGTCTGCACGTCAAATTCGCTACTATGAAGAGCATAATCTTGTTTCTCCAACCCGTACAAAGGGGAATCGTAGATTGTTTTCATTTAACGATGTAGATAAGTTGTTAGAAATTAAAGATTTGTTAGATCAAGGCCTGAATATGGCTGGTATTAAACAAGTGTTACTAATGAAAGAAAATCAAACAGAAGCAGTGAAAGTAAAAGAAGAAACGAAAGAAATTTCAAAAACTGAGCTTCGCAAAATACTTCGAGATGAACTACAACATACAGGTAGATTCAATCGAACTTCATTGCGACAAGGTGACATTTCAAGATTTTTTCACTAAAGATAACTGATTCTGAAGGCGATTAGAGGGACTAAGGAGGAATTTATAATGTCTAGATACACAAAAGAAGATATTTTCCGTTTGGCGAAAGAAGAGAATGTAAAGTATATCCGTTTACAATTTACGGACCTTTTAGGGGTAATTAAAAACGTAGAGATTCCAGTGAGACAATTAACGAAAGCTCTTGATAACAAAATGATGTTTGATGGATCTTCGATTGAAGGTTTCGTACGTATTGAAGAGTCTGATATGTATTTATATCCTGATTTAGACACTTGGGTAATTTTCCCTTGGACAGCTGAAAAAGGTAAAGTAGCTCGACTAATCTGTGATATTTACAATGCAGATGGCACTCCATTTGATGGAGACCCACGTAACAACTTAAAACGTGTGTTAAAAGAAATGGAAGCTTTAGGATTTTCAGACTTCAATCTTGGACCAGAGCCAGAATTCTTCCTATTTAAGGTTGATGAAAAAGGAAATCCAACATTAGAACTAAACGATAACGGTGGATACTTCGACCTTGCGCCGATGGATCTAGGGGAAAACTGTCGTCGTGATATCGTTCTTGAACTTGAAGAAATGGGATTTGAAATTGAAGCATCTCACCATGAGGTTGCTCCAGGGCAGCACGAAATTGACTTTAAATATGCAAATGCAATTCGCTCATGTGATGACATTCAAACATTCAAACTTGTTGTAAAAACAATTGCTCGTAAACATGGTTTACACGCAACGTTTATGCCAAAACCACTATACGGTGTGAACGGTTCGGGTATGCATTGTAACTTATCATTATTTAAAAATGGTGAGAACGTATTCTTTGATGCAAACGGTGACTTACAATTAAGTGATGATGCTCGTCACTTCATCGCAGGTATTTTAAAACATGCACCAGCATTTACAGCGATAGCAAACCCAACTGTAAACTCATACAAACGTCTAGTACCTGGATATGAAGCACCTTGTTACGTAGCATGGTCTGCACAAAACCGTAGCCCGTTAGTACGTATCCCTGCATCTCGTGGTATTAGTACACGCGTAGAAGTACGTAGTGTTGACCCAGCTGCAAACCCATATTTAGTAATGGCTACATTATTAGCTGCAGGTCTTGATGGAATTAAAAACAAATTAACTCCACCAGCTGCAGTAGACCGTAACATCTATGTAATGACAAAAGAAGAGCGCGAAGAAGCAGGTATCGTTGACTTACCAGCAACATTAGCGCAAGCGTTAGTTACATTACAATCTAATGAAGTAGTATGCGGTGCACTAGGAGAACACTTACTTGAGCACTTCATCGAAGCGAAAGAGATTGAGTGGGATATCTTTAGAACACAAGTTCACCAATGGGAACGCGATCAATATATGTCTCTATACTAAGAGGCTTGAACCCTTGATACAACTAGTATCAAGGGTTTTTTAATTCCCTATTATTACAATTTTATGTGGTTGCAAAATGAAAAACAACCACATAAAAGCCAATAATTAATAACAAGTAGTGATATCATAGAAAAACATTATCAGATAAACGTAAGTTTTATATAATTTATGAACTAAAAAAGCCTTGATACTACGGTATCAGGGCTTTTTTAGTGAAGTTATTGGATATATTAACTACTAGATAATGGATTGTTTTTGGTTATTTTGAATCATGTTACTAAGAAAATCTTTTCAAAAGAATTGATTTTATCTTTTTTAAATCACTTGTGCTATAACTTAATAATTCTTTACTGCCTGTACAACGCGAGCGATGATTTTTATGTCCTCATCTGCAAGGCTATAAGTTTGTGGCTTGTGAATCAGATTATCACTCAATGATATTAACGTAATGATGCTTAGTTATAACACAGTCTTATTCAGGATTTCGTTAGTTCATTTTCTAAATTTAGGGAATAAATATAGTTTAGTACCTTGCAATAAACAATACTAAGTGGTATATTATGGATAAAACAGGTACCGTGTATTGAACAGTACTAAGATAGGAAAGGAGGATGGCACTTGAACGTTCAGTTTAAAAAAGGTGTGCTTGAACTTTGTGTATTAGCACTTGTAAAACGTAAAGATAGTTACGGTTATGAACTTGTTCAGCAAATTTCTAATAAATTTTTAATATCGGAAGGGTCAGTATACCCTTTATTACGTCGTTTGACGAAAGAAGGGTATTTTCAAACGTATTTAAAGGAATCTACGGAAGGGCCACCTCGTAAATATTATCAATTAACAGAGCAAGGGGAGACGCAATTTCATTTGTTAGTAACAGAATGGCGTGATTTTGCGAAAGGGGTACAAGAAATTATTGAAGGGGTGGAATGGGATGAGTAAAGAAGGGTTTCTCAAAGAATTATCAAGTTATCTTAGAAAGTTACCAGAGGAAGAGAGGCAAGATATTTTATTGGATTATGAAGAGCACTTTCAGTTTGGACTAGAAGAGGGGAAAACTGAATCGGAAATAATACAGGGCCTTGGTTCTCCGAAAGTAATCGCGAAAGAATTACTTGCGATGTATCGCTTCGATGAAATGAAAAAAAATCCATCGACTTCAAATGTGACAAGAGCTGTTATGGCAGCGATTGGACTTAGTTTGTTTAATTTTATTATTGTGTTAGGCCCGTTAGTCGCAATTATTGCTTTTATATTTTCTTTTTGGATCGGTGGTATTGCTAGTGTAGTAACACCATTTTTCGTTATTGGAAAAGTATTTATGGGTACTTTTATATGGTTGGATCTTTTCGTTAGTATAACGTTTGTTGGGGTAGGTTTATTGTTATGTATTATCGCTTTTTATAGTACAAAGTGGTTTAAGAGATTGTGTGTACGATATGTAATATGGAACTTTAAAATGATAAAAGGAGAGTAAATGATGAAAAAACTATTTTTAATCGCTATCGCTTGTATCATTATTGGAGTAATAGGAATTTCCCAAACATATGAAAAAGCAGTACAAACTGCTGAAAAAGGCGATAAAGAAAATGTAATTAAAAACGAAACATTAAAAAATATAGAAGTTAAGTTAGATGCCGGGGATATTATTGTCCAAAAATCTCCTGACTCTTCTTTTTATGTAAAGCAATCGGGAGATGTACGTAAACAAGAGATTCGTATCGCAGAAGATGGTGACACATTAAAAATTATTGGGGAAAGAGAAAAAGGTGCTTCATTTGATTTTTCTTTTTACGATTTTAGGTTTCAAACGTCTAAATTGACTCTCCTTGTGCCCGAACGCTCTTACCAAGATGTAAAAGTAAATTCATCTGCTGGACAAATCGAAATGAGTGATGTGAAAAGTCATAGCATAAGTGTTAGGACACTTGCTGGAGAAGTAGAGTTGAAACAAGTAACGGCTAAGAATGTGGAGGGATCGACAAAAGCTGGTGAGGTGAACTTTAAGAAGGTATTAGGGAAAGTGACCGCAAAAACAACAAGTGGGGAAATAAATATTCAAGATCATGATTCTAAGTATAATCTAGAAGCAAGTTCAACTGCGGGAGATATAGATATTACTTTATCGGAAAAACCACAAGATGCGGTAATTACTGGGCAAAGTGCTGCTGGAGATGTAACAATTTTTAATGAAGAAAATAAAAATGTAACAATTGGAAATGGTAGTAAAAAGATTAGCGGTAAAACGGCTGCGGGAGATGTGACGATTGAAACTCGTTAATAAGAAATAGAATGCATGGAAATCTATCAAAATACAAAAAGAAGATAATTACCGTATATAAATAAGGTAATTATCTTCTTTTTGTTATTTTTAATGTAAATCACGATATACGCCAATTACTTTCCCGATAACTGACACTTGTTTTAAAATGATAGGTTCTAATGAAGAGTTTTCTGGTTGTAGACGGAAATGGTCTTTTTCTTTATAGAAACGTTTAACTGTTGCTTCGTTATCCTCTGTTAAAGCGACTACAATTTCACCATTATATGCAGACTGCTGTTGGCGAACAACAACTAAATCTCCATCGAAAATACCAGCTTCAATCATACTATCTCCAGAAATACGTAACATGAACACTTGGTCTGCTCCAGCAACAATACTAGCTGGAAGTGGGAAATGTTCTTCTACGCTTTCGACCGCTGTAATTGGTAAACCAGCAGTGACTTTTCCGACAATTGGAACTTGAATAACAGATTGTGTTTCCGTATCCATTCGGTCTTCACCTAAAATTTCAATGGCACGTGGTTTTGTTGGATCGCGTCGAATGTATCCTTTTTCTTCTAATCGTGATAAATGTCCGTGCACTGTAGAACTAGAAGCGAGGCCGACTGCTTGACCAATTTCACGTACGGAAGGTGGATATCCTTTTTCTTGTACTTTTAGCTTAATAAAGTCGAGAATGTCTTGCTGGCGTTTCGTTAACTTTTCCATGTTTTCTAACACCTCGTTTTCTTTCATTTTTCTTATTAATAAGTATAACATGTGAAAAAACATTCTACAAACATAAGTTCGAACAAATGGCGGATTTATGTTACACTATAGGGAAATAATAGGGAGAAAGAGGGGTTCAAAATGAATGCAATTATTTATGCACGTGTGAGTACAACGAAAGAAGCGCAAGAAACATCATTATTACGTCAAAAAGATGAATTATTGCATTTAGCTGAGCGCTATCAAATGAATGTTACTAAGGTGATTGAAGAGCAGGCTAGTGGATATACAATTGAACGTGACGGTATATTAGAGGTGTTGGATACAATTCGAGACGAACAAATTGATGTGTTACTTATACAAGATGAAACGCGTCTTGGTAGAGGAAATGCGAAGATCGCGTTAATGCATTGTTTACATAAAGAAGGCATAAAAGTATATACGCATACACATAATGGTGAATTACAATTGTCGGATTCTGATTCAATGGTATTAGATATTATTGGTATTGTTGAAGAATATCAAAGAAAGATTCATAATTTGAAAATTAAACGAGGTATGCAACGTGCAGTAGAAAAAGGTTATCGTCCAGAAAAAAATTTAAAAAATCGTCATTTAAGTATAGGAAGAGAGAAAAAAGAAGTGCCAATTGAGGAAATTGTACGTTTGCGAAAAAGTGAACTCACGTTTGAAGAAATTGCAGCAACATTACGTGGATTTGGTCATAATGTTTCAAAGGCGACTGTACATCGTAGATATGTAGAGTATACGAAGCAATTGCTTGATAAAGAAGAGTAACTATTGTATGATAATAATCAGTTTTGATTAGAAGGGGGATTCGAGATGATTAATCACGAACTCGTTGAACGCATTAACTTCTTAGCGAAAAAAGCAAAAGCTGAAGGTTTAACTGAAGAAGAGCAACGTGAGCGTCAATCGCTACGTGAACAATATTTAAAAGGATTTCGTCAAAATATGTTAAACGAACTTAAAGGTATTAAAGTTGTTAACGAAGAAGGTACAGATGTTACACCGACGAAATTAAAAGCTTTAAAAAAGCAAGATAATGCAAAATTAAATTAAAAGATGGGCGAAGCCCATCTTTTTTATATGTAAAAATCGTTATTTAATAACTTTCCAGTTGTTATTAACTGTTGCTTCTATCGTTTTATGTTCCAATATATAATTAGCGATAAGTTCAGACATATCTGTGGGTATATCTTTTACTACCGGTTTGTTTTGAAACATAAAGAAATTTCCCCCGCCACTTGCACGATAATTATTCATTACAACGTCATATTCTTCATTCATATTAAGAGGAGCACTGTTATGCTGTAAAGATTCTACTCTTTCACCAATTGGTTTTGAAATGTTTAATACGTATGAAATCCCTTCCCACATATCATAATTATAATGTTGTGGCTTTGGTTCTATGTAGGTAGGACTTACGGTGATGGATCCATCTGTTTTTAATGTGAAATAAGAAGCAGAGAGTTCAAGAGCATTTTTTATATCCGCTCCAGTTATTCTAATTACTTTTAATGTGTTTGGATAAATATAATTAGAAACGATGTCACGCATTGTTACATGTTCCGGGAAACCTGGAGATGTATTATGGAACAAACTTGTACAAGAAATTGATACATTAGCTATATCCATCTGTATTTTATTTATGAATTCGATAAAAGGATGATCATGCAAACGAGTTTGCATAGCATCTGAAATTTGCATATCCCCCTGAATGATTCCAATAGGTTGATCAAGCCACTTTTGTGTTTTCTCTTCGTAATCGGCTACCAATGAAAGTACATCTTGGTCAGCCTCAACTCCTTGTACAGATAATAATTCAGAAGAACTCTCTTTTTTAACCCATTTATGTTTTGTTTTTTCGAATGTTATTTTTACTTTTCCAACTGAGTTTCCATTACATCCGGTCTGTAAAATTGTTACACCGTTAGCCATTGTGTGAGCAATTTCCCGGTGTTGGTGACCTGTTAATAAAATATCTATGTCTTCAATTTCATGGCACATTGCATATCCTTGGTTTTCTCCTGTTAAAACTTCAGTCGGTACCCCGGTTTGTAAATCTCGTTCAACTCCCCCGTGATACGCTACGACTAGTAAATCTGGTTTCTCATGTTTGCGAATGTAAGAAACCCACTTTTTCGTTGTTTCTAATGCATCTTCAAATTGTAAGTCTTTAATGTGATGGGGTTGTTCCCAATTGGTAATGTAGTGCGTTGTCACCCCTAAAATAGCGATTTTTATATTGGATTCAATCTGTTTGATTATATAAGGTTTTCCGAAATAAGGTTTCTTTATGTTTTTATCTAAAATGTTTGCTGATAGGTACGGGAAGTTCGCAGTAGTCACAGCGTTATTTAATATACCCATCCCGTAATTAAACTCATGATTGCCGATAATTGCAGCGTCATACTGTAAGTAATTCGCTAATAAGGACATTGGGTTTTTTTTGTTTTTTTCGTATGTAACATAATGATAAGTAAATGGTGTTCCTTGAATAAAGTCGCCATTATCAATTAAAAGAACGTTTGTATTTTGGGAACGTTCTTTTTTTATAAGAGTAGAAATTTTAGCTAAACCAAGTTCTGCTGGGGAGTTATCTTGGTAGTGAATAGGATAAACAGTGCCATGTATATCGCTTGTTAATAAGATGTTTAAAGTTACAGTTTGATTTTGTTCCAATATGACTCACCTTTTCTATTGTTATCTTCCAATTCATCATATCAAATATGTGAAGAGAATTTTAATGTGAGTGTATAGAATGTGTAAAGATTCTGTAAATAATCAATTATTTGTAAAAATATGTGATATATTTCTTCATGTTTATGAAAGGTTATTTTATAACAATGAAAAATGGAGGCATTAATATGTTGAAAAAAGTTTTTGCAATGAGCACAACAGTTGTACTAGCAGCGGGATTATTAAGTGGCTGTGGAACGAAGGAATCAAGTGCAAGTAAAAATGAAGATACGAAAAAAGGGTATGTACCGAAGACTTTAAATGTTCAATTTGTTCCTTCTCAAAATGCAGATACGTTAGAGGCGAAGGCAAAACCGCTTGAGAAGCTATTAAGTGATAAGTTAAATATTCCAGTAAAAGTTAGTATTTCAACGAACTACAATACAATTGTAGAAGCGATGGCATCTAAACAAGTAGATGTAGGATTTTTACCGCCAACAGCGTACGTATTAGCACATGAAAAGAAGGCTGCAAATGTAATTTTACAAGCACAACGTTTTGGAGTAGAGGATGAAACAGGAGCTCCTACAAAAGATTTAGTAGATTATTATAAATCTGAGTTTGTTGTTAAAAAAGACTCTAATATAAATAGTGTAAAAGATTTAAAAGGTAAAAAGATTGGTTATCAAGATGTAACATCATCAGCAGGGTATGTATGGCCTGCAGCTGTTCTATTAAAAGAGGGAATTGATCCGTTAAAAGATGTGAAACCTGTTACATTAAAAGGTCACGATCAGTCGCTTATTGCTCTTTTAAATGGTGACGTAGATGCAGCTGTTGTATTCCAAGATGCTCGTAATATTGTAAAAAAAGATTATCCGAATATATTCGAGCAAACGAAAATAGTGAAATTTACGGAGAAAATTCCAAACGATACGATTTCGGTACGTTCTGATTTAGATGAAGAGTGGAGCAAGAAATTACAGGATGCTTTCATTGAAATTGGAAAAAATGAGGAAGGTCACAAAATCATTAAAGAAGTATATTCACATGAAGGATATGTTAAATCTGATGATAGTAAATTTGACATCGTTCGTGAATATGGGAAGAAAGTAAAAACGCAATAATACATATGGAAATGGCAGCTAGCTGAAAGGGAATGTTTTCAGTTAGTTTGCCGTTTTGAATACATAGAAGGTAGGTAAGATGTGTGATAGAATTTCGAAATGTCTCCAAAGTGTATCCAAATGGTACAAAAGGATTGAATAATATAAACTTGAAAATTCAAAAAGGTGAGTTTGTTGTAATGGTAGGGCTGTCCGGAGCTGGAAAGTCTACACTTCTAAAATCGGTAAATCGTCTTCATGAGATTACAGAAGGCGAAATCATGATTGAATGTGAGTCTATTACTGCTGCAAAAGGAAAAGATTTACGACGTATGCGCCGGGATATTGGTATGATCTTTCAAAGTTTTAACCTTGTAAAGCGATCAACAGTATTGAAGAATGTATTAGCTGGCCGTGTTGGATATCATTCGACATTGCGTACAACGTTAGGTTTGTTTCCGAAAGAGGATGTGGAGCTCGCATTTCAAGCGTTAAAAAGAGTGAATATTTTAGAAAAAGCATATGCACGTGCTGATGAATTATCAGGAGGACAACAACAACGTGTATCGATAGCTAGAGCATTGGCGCAAGAAGCAAAAATCATATTGGCAGATGAACCTGTTGCGTCGTTAGATCCGCTAACAACAAAGCAAGTATTAGATGATTTAAAGAAAATTAATGAAGATTTTGGAATTACAACAATTGTAAACTTACATTCTATTGCTTTAGCTAGGCAATATGCGACGCGTATTATTGGATTACATGCAGGTGAAATTGTTTTTGATGGTTTAGTAGAAGCAGCAACGGATGAAAAGTTTGCTGAAATTTATGGTGACGTAGCACAGAAAAGTGAATTGTTAGAGGTGGCAGCTAAATGAATGATGTGACGATATATTCGAAGTCGATACCGAAGCCGCCGAGTAAGTTAAAACATATGTTAACGTTTATTCTATTCATTTTACTGTTGTGGGGAAGTAGTATACAGGTCGACGCATCATTTTCAAAGCTAGTAGTTGGTTTTCCTAATATAATGGATTTGTTAAAAGAAATGGTGCCGCCAGATTGGAGTTATTTTCAAGTTATTACAACAGCAATGTTAGATACAATACGTATGGCGATTATTGGGACGACTTTAGGAGCGATTTTAGCTATTCCACTTGCACTGTTTGCGGCAAGTAATGTGTTTACTAGTACATTTTTATACAGTCCAGCTCGATTGATTTTAAATTTTATTCGAACGATACCAGATTTATTATTAGCGGCAATTTTCGTAGCTATTTTTGGAATAGGACCACTTCCGGGTATTTTAGCTCTTACTTTTTTCTCAATTGGGCTCGTGGCGAAATTGTTGTATGAATCAATTGAATCAATTGACCCTGGCCCACTAGAAGCGATGACAGCTGTAGGGGCTAATAAGGTGCAATGGATTGTTTATGGAGTCATTCCACAAGTAAAAGCACACTTTGTTTCCTATGTACTATATACATTTGAGGTGAATGTACGGGCAGCGGCTGTCCTAGGTTTAGTAGGAGCAGGTGGTATTGGACTATATTATGATCGTACACTTGGATTTTTACAATATCAACAAACTGCATCTATTATCATCTATACTCTTGTTGTTGTATTGGTAATTGATTATGTAAGTACATTGTTGCGGGAGAAATTATAATGAGTAAAACGACGATAATTGTACCAAAACCGAAGAAACCGAGTGTGTATCGCTCGTTTATTTTTATAGCACTTACATTTGTTTATATATGGGCTTTTTCAGGAGTACCGCTAGAGGGAATAAAGGAAACGGCGGGAGAAATTACAAAAGCAATTATGACAGGGATATTGACTCCAGACTGGTCGTATGTATCTTTGCCAGATGGTGAAGATTTATTACATGGATTAATTGATACGTTGGCAATTGCGATATTAGGTACATTTATTTCTGCATTTTTATCTGTTCCGTTTGCTTTTTGGGCGGCAACGAATATGAGTAGTGGAAAATTAACTTCAGGATTTGGGAAATTTGTACTTAGTTTTGTTCGTACGTTTCCTGAATTAGTTATGGCTCTTTTATTTATAAAAGCTGTTGGTCCAGGCTCTTTTGCAGGAGTATTAGCCTTAGGATTGCATTCTATTGGAATGTTAGGAAAACTATATTCAGAAGGAATTGAAAACATAGATAAAGGACCGACGGAAGCGTTACTAGCAACAGGAGCAAATCGTTTTCAAATACTTTGGTATGCGGTGTTACCGCAAGTATTACCAGATTTTCTATCGTATACGCTATACAGATTTGAAATTAATGTACGATCCGCTGCGATTTTAGGAGTTATCGGAGCAGGAGGGATTGGTACACCTTTAATTTTTGCGCTGAGTTCACGGAATTGGTCTCGTGTTGGTATTATTTTATTAGGTATTATTTTAATGGTAATTATAATTGATTTGATTTCAAGCTCGATTCGGAAACGGATTGTTTAACTTATTTGAAAAGCATCGAAGTTAGATGCTTTTTTATGTTTTTAAAAACGTATTTGAAAAAGTAAGTATAGAAGAAATTTGTATAAATATACAGATAATTCCCTTTCTTTTTAAAATAAAAATAATGAAAAAGTATGTCATATTGAATGCCCATACATTCCCGGAAACATTGATTTTTTTATAAAAAATCAAAAAAATATCAACATATTTGTCGATACATGTTGTATAATCTTGCGTGGGAAGCTATCATATAAATGTATAAAACGTTTACTAATATAAGCGAAGGGAAGAATAGCATGTCACATTCAATCGAACAACTTTCTATCAACACGATTCGCACATTATCCATCGATGCGATTGAAAAAGCAAACTCTGGTCACCCAGGAATGCCAATGGGTGCAGCACCAATGGCTTATACATTATGGACTCAATTTATGAAACACAATCCAAATAACCCAACGTGGTTTAACCGTGATCGTTTCGTATTATCTGCAGGTCATGGTTCAATGTTATTATACAGCCTACTTCACCTATCTGGTTATGATGTAACAATGGATGACTTAAAGAACTTCCGTCAATGGGGAAGCAAAACTCCAGGACATCCTGAGTATGGTCATACAGCTGGTGTAGATGCAACGACTGGTCCACTTGGACAAGGTATTGCAACTGCTGTAGGTATGGCAATGGCTGAAAGACATTTAGCTGCTAAATATAACCGTGATGCGTATAATGTAGTAGATCATTATACATACGCTATTTGTGGTGATGGAGATTTAATGGAGGGCGTTTCTGCTGAAGCATCTTCATTAGCTGCTCATTTACAATTAGGTCGTCTTGTTGTGCTTTACGATTCAAACGATATTTCATTAGATGGCGATTTAAATCGTTCATTCTCTGAAAGTGTAGAAGATCGTTACAAAGCATACGGATGGCAAGTAATCCGTGTTGAGGATGGAAACGATATTGAAGCAATCGCGAAAGCAATTGAAGAAGCGAAAGCTGACGAAAAACGCCCAACGCTAATTGAAGTAAGAACGACAATTGGTTTCGGTTCTCCAAACAAATCAGGAAAATCAGCTTCACATGGTTCTCCACTTGGTGTAGAAGAAACAAAATTAACGAAAGAAGCATATGCTTGGACTGCTGAGCAAGACTTCCACGTAGCAGAAGAAGTATATGACAACTTCCGTAAAACAGTACAAGATGTTGGTGAAACTGCGCAAGCTGAGTGGAACACGATGCTAGGTGAATATGCACAAGCATACCCAGAATTAGCAAACGAATTCCAAGCAGCAATGAACGGTCAACTTCCAGAAGGTTGGGAGCAAAACTTACCAACTTATGAATTAGGATCAAAAGCAGCAACTCGTAATTCTTCTGGTGCTGTAATTAATGCAATTGCAGAGTCTGTACCATCATTCTTCGGTGGATCTGCTGACCTTGCTGGTTCTAACAAAACATACATGAATAACGAAAAAGACTTTACAAGAGATGATTACAGCGGTAAAAACATTTGGTACGGTGTACGTGAGTTCGCAATGGGTGCAGCAATGAACGGTATTGCACTACATGGTGGTTTAAAAACTTACGGTGGTACGTTCTTCGTATTCTCTGATTACTTACGTCCAGCAATTCGCCTTGCAGCATTAATGCAATTGCCAGTAACGTATGTATTCACACATGACAGTATCGCTGTTGGTGAAGATGGTCCAACACATGAACCAATCGAGCAATTAGCAGCGCTTCGTGCAATGCCAAACGTTTCTGTTATCCGTCCTGCTGATGGTAACGAATCTGTTGCAGCTTGGAGACTAGCTTTAGAATCTACAAACAAACCAACTGCTTTAGTATTAACTCGTCAAGACCTTCCAACATTAGAAGGTGCAAAAGATGATACGTATGAAAAAGTAGCAAAAGGTGCATATGTAGTTTCTGCAAGCAAGAAAGAAACGGCTGACGTAATCTTACTTGCAACTGGATCTGAAGTAAGCCTAGCTGTTGAAGCTCAAAAAGCATTAGCAGTAGACGGCGTTGACGCAGCTGTTGTCAGCATGCCATCTATGGATCGCTTCGAAGCTCAAACTGCAGAGTACAAAGAATCTGTATTACCAAAAGCAGTAACAAAACGTTTCGCAATCGAAATGGGTGCTACATTCGGATGGCACCGTTACGTAGGTCTTGAAGGAGATGTGTTAGGTATCGATACATTCGGTGCTTCTGCTCCTGGTGAGAAGATTATGGAAGAGTATGGATTTACTGTAGAGAACGTTGTTCGTAAAGTAAAAGAAATGCTTTAATGATTTCAGAAAAATCTCTCCGGCATGGAGAGGTTTTTCTATGTAAATGAGTTTTTTCGACAGAAAAAGTTTTTTATCTCTCCGCAGTCAGACAATCATTGCAAATTTTCTTATATATAATGAAGAGAAAAGGTTGTCCAGATTGGGAGTGGAAAAATGAAAACGTATGAATTGTATTTAATTCAAGAGGATATTGCGAAAGCTTATTTTGGTCGTGAATATTTGTTTTTTGATTTATTTGCTCGATTTTCAGAATCTGGGTCCCTTTCGGAGAAAAAAGTGTTATATAAGCAAATGATGTATATAACGATGCCATTGCAAGTAATGAAAATTCATCATAAATTAGAACAAGCTTTGCGCGTTCTTGGTAAATATGATAGAACACATCATACACATACAATTTATACGGGAGCGGAGTACGGCGAAATAATGGTGAAACCGCACTATATTCGTATGAATACCTCTGGAAATGTCTCTATGGAAACGACGTTCTTTGAGGTGTTAAGAAAGTGTGAATTAACATTTTTAGCTATGGATTATGAAAATACAAAGTACGGATGGCTGAATCCTCTAAAACAAGTACGAACATATGTGTAAAAAATGTCGAATTGTATCTTGTCTTATTGAAAAGGTTTTAGTACACTGTAAGGTAGACAACATGAAGGAGGAAAATATATGCCAATTTGGTTAGGTATTCTAGTGGGCGTAGTAGCACTAGTAGCAGGCGTGGCGTTAGGATTTTTCATTGCCCGCAAATACATGATGAATTACTTACAAAAAAATCCACCAATTAACGAACAAATGTTAAAAATGATGATGATGCAAATGGGACAAAAACCTTCCCAAAAGAAAATCAATCAAATGATGAGCGCAATGAACAAGCAACAAATGAAATAAGCGCTAAAAGACACTCGCTAAGAGTGTCTTTCTTTTTGTTAGTTATAGTTTTTAAAACTTTTAAAAATTCTGTATTTTTGGTAAACTGAAAACATCGCTCATTTTAAGGGAGGAGGAAAAAAATGAAAGTGTTTATGAATTTAGCGTGGTTTTTTAAACAAGAAAAACGAGCGTACATAACTGGAATTATTTTATTGTTTGGCGTTGCACTTTTAGAACTTGTAGCACCAAAAGTAATTGGAATCGTTGTAGATGAAATTAATGATGGAACATTGACGACCGATAAGTTACTAAAATGGGTTGTACTATTAGTAATTGTAGGTATTACGATGTACATATTACGTTACATATGGCGTATTATGATTTTCGGGTCTTCATTAAAATTAGCTCGCCAATTACGAAAAAATTTGTATGAACATTTTACAAAGATGAGTCCATCTTTCTATCAGTCAAATCGGACAGGTGATTTAATGGCACATGCGACCAATGATATTCAAGCGATCCAGCAAACTGCTGGAGCAGGTGTTTTGACGCTTGTTGACTCATTAGCTGTCGGAGGATGTGTACTCGTAGCGATGGGTTTTACAATTAGTTGGAAGTTAACATTATTAAGTTTAATTCCAATGCCGATTGTAGCTATTTCGACAAATTATTATGGAACTTTATTACATAAAAGGTTTCATAAAGCACAGCAATCGTTTTCGGAAATCAATGATAAAGTGCAAGAGAGTATGAGTGGAATGAAAGTGATTCGCTCGCTTGGACAAGAGAAAGAAGATTTACAGGCGTTTCGAAGAAAATCAGAAGATGTTGTACATAAAAATGTGTTAGTTGCACGTATTGATTCGTTATTTGATCCGACAATCTCTCTTATCGTTGGATTTTCTTTTTTAATCGCAGTATGTTACGGATCGGTATTAGTTGTAAGAGGTGAATTAACAGTAGGTGATCTCGTTACATTTACGACATATTTAGGTACCCTCGTTTGGCCAATGTTAGCGTTTGGATGGTTATTCAATATTATGGAGCGTGGGCGTGCTTCATATGACCGTGTAGAAAAAATTCTTTCACAAAAATCAGATGTAGTAAATAGCGAAAATGCTGTACATACAATAGCGAGCGGTAATGTTTCGTTTGCCGTTGATTCATTTTCGTATAAGAAAAATGAATTGTTACATTTAAACGATATTCACTTTGATTTGAAGAAGGGCGAAACGCTAGGAGTTGTAGGACGTACAGGCGCAGGGAAAACGACTTTATTAAAATGTTTAATCCGTGAGTATGATCATTTTAATGGTGAATTAAAAATTGGGGAGCGAGATATTCGAGATATAACACTTCATGGTGTCCGTTCTGCCATTTCATACGTGCCGCAAGATCATTTTTTATTTTCAGCAAGTATTGGCGAGAATATTGCCTTTGGAAAGGCGGATGCTACATATAATGAAATTACCCAAGCAGCAGAGATTGCTTGTATTCATAATGACATCCTCCAATTTTCAGAAGGATATGAAACAGTAGTAGGGGAAAGAGGTGTTTCGTTATCTGGTGGTCAAAAACAGCGAATCTCTATTGCTCGTGCTTTATTAACAAATGCTGAAATTTTAATTTTGGATGATTGTTTATCAGCGGTAGATGCAAAAACAGAAGAGACGATTTTAAGTGCCTTAAAGAGGGAGAGAGCAGGGAAAACGACGATTATTACTGCACACCGATTAAGTGCAATTCAGCATGCCAATCTTATTCTTGTTGTTGATGAAGGTAGAATTGTACAAAGAGGTACACATGAGGAATTAATGAAGGAAAACGGCTGGTATAAGGAAATGTATGAAAGCCAGCAATTAGAAGCTTTAGTCGAGAAAGGAGGCGTATGATGGTAGAGAAGAAGCGAAGTGATTTAAGTAGATTGCTTTCCTATATGAAGCCATATAAAGGGTTACTATCTTTAGCATTTATCTTTTTAGTTGGTGCGACAGTAACGGAAATGATGGGTCCTTTTTTAATTAAACAATTCCTCGATGAACACCTAGTACCGCGGGATTTTGAACGATCAGCGCTCGTTACTTTATTTGTAATTTACATAGTTGCTCATTTATTAAAAGTACTATTTACGTATTTAAATCTATTGTACTTTCAGAACATTGCTTTTAAGATTGTTCAAGATATGCGAGTTGAAGTATATGAACATGTTCAAAAGCTGTCATTAAGTTTCTTTGATCGTACGCCGATTGGTACACTTGTATCGCGTATAACAAATGATACGGAAGCGATTAAAGATTTTTATGTCAGTGTATTATCAACATTTGTAAAAAATGTAGTCTTTTTAGTAGGTATTTTAGTAGCGATGTTTTTATTAGATGTAAAATTAGCGCTATTTTCTCTCGTATTAATTCCGATAATGTTTGCGATTATGGTATTATATCGCCGGAAAAGTGCAGCTTTTTATTTAGAAGTACGTAATCAACTAAGCGTGTTAAATGCAAAGTTGAACGAGTCCATACAAGGAATGAATATTGTTCAAGTGTTCAGACAAGAAAAACGTATGAGAAAAGAGTTTGAAGAAGTGAATAATAAACATTATAGTGCAGGGCGACGTACTTTGAAGTTAGACGCATTACTTTTACGACCAGCTACGGATTTAGTACATATTGTAGCTATTGCGTTAGTACTAGGTTTATTTGGGATTGATGCTTTAAAGAGCCCTGTTGAAGTAGGAGTTTTATATGCTTTTGTTAACTATATACATCGTTTCTTCCAACCTGTAAATGAGATGATGATGAAATTGTCCTTCTTCCAACAGGCACTTGTTTCGTCATCACGTGTATTTCATTTAATGGACGAGAAAGATTTAGCACCGGTTCAAAAAGGCAATGAGAATCCTCAAATCGTGGATGGAGATATTGAATTTAAAAATGTTACTTTTTCATATGATGGAAAGCGTGACGTTTTAAAAAATGTATCATTTCACGTGAAACAAGGGCAAACGGTTGCTTTTGTTGGGCATACTGGTAGCGGAAAAAGTACGATTATGAATTTGTTAATGCGATTTTATAATATTAAGTCAGGAAATATTGTAATAGACGGTGTAGATTTAGAAAAATTTGAAGAACGAGAAATTAGAAAGAAAATAGGACTCGTATTGCAAGATGCATTTTTATTTGCTGGAAATGTAAAGCAAAATATTCGTATGTATAATGAAGAAATTACGGATGAAGAAGTAAAAGAAGCTGCTCGATTTGTGCAAGCGAATACGTTTATTGAAAAGTTACCAAAACAGTATGAAACAGAAGTAGTAGAAAGAGGTGCAGCATTTTCAAGCGGTCAACGACAATTAATTGCTTTTGCTAGAACGATAGCAACGAATCCGAAAGTATTAGTATTAGATGAAGCAACAGCTAATATCGATACAGAAACAGAAGAGGCTATTCAAACAGCGTTGCAACAAATGCGAAAAGGTAGAACGACGATAGCCATTGCGCATAGGTTATCTACAATTCAAGATGCGGATCAAATTTTTGTGATGCATGATGGAGAGATAGTAGAGAGAGGGACACATCAAGAATTATTAAGTGAGCAAGGTTTGTATTATAATATGTATTTGCTACAAAATAAAGTGAGTTTGCAAAAGGCCTTGTAATACAAGGTCTTTTTTATTTTGTATACAAAATATGTTTACTCTTTGTTTCTATAGCATAAATGTCGTGTCCTCTTATGAAACTTGTACATATTGTATGTATACGAAGTAAAAAAATGATAGGAGATTTTATATGCAAAACAGATCAAGTTCAAATGTTACGTTTATTGATGTGTCTCATTGGGAAGGGAATATTGATTGGAATGCAGTGAAGGCATCTGGAATTCCAGCAGCGTATGCAAAAGCGACAGAAGGTGTAAACTACATTGATCCTACTTTTACTAAGAATGTACAAGCAGCACGAAATGCGAATGTATTAATTGGTGCATACCATTTTGCACGCCCAGAACAAAATGATGCAATTTCAGAGGCAAAATATTTTGTGAGTATATTACAAAATAACCAGACAGACTTAATGCCAGTTCTGGATTTAGAATCACCAATAGATCCGAGTAACAGTAATTTAACTGGTAACGCTATATCGAATTGGGCAAGAAGCTTCATAAATTATGTGAAACAGGCTACTGGAAAAGATGTAATGTTATATACAGGAGTTTGGTATATTAATGAGTTCGGAATTAGCGGATTAAGTGATATACCGCTTTGGATTGCTAAATACTCGAGTACACCGCCTGCTGATGCTGGTGGATGGACAACGTGGACAGCGTGGCAGTACACAGATTCTGGACAAATTTCAGGCGTAGGAAATTGTGATGTATCAGCTGCAGTTTCATTAGAAGCTTTAAAAGGGAATGGAGCAAGTGGTGGAGGTAATGTTTCCCCGCCTAATAATGCAACTCCAGTGTACGGGGTTGCTATAATTAATGGAGATAATGTGAATTTGAGAAGTGGACCATCTTTGCAGTCTAGTGTAATTCGCCAATTGAATCGTGGCGAAACATATGAAGTTTGGGGAGAACAAGATGGATGGCTTTGTTTAGGGACAAATCAGTGGGTATATAATGATCCGAGTTATATTCAGTATAAACATTATGTGGCGACTATTACTGGTGATAATGTAAATTTGCGTGATGCTCCATCATTAAATGGAAATGTTATAAGACAGTTACATCATGGTGAATCGTATCGAGTATGGAGTAAGCAAGATGGATGGCTTTGCTTAGGGACAAATCAATGGATATACTATGATCCAAGTTATATTCAGTATGGTGTACAATAGAGTGAAAATAAAAGGTGCCCCGTCAGAGGTGCCTTTTATTAAAAATATACAACTTTTACAAAGTCTATATCGAAACCATAGTATACTATAATAGATATATTTATAAAAAATAATCGAAAATGAAATAAAGGGGTAAAAATATGAATTATGTGCTAATAGGTGCGGTTTTAATATTATTAGCTGTAGTATTTGTGCTGTTTTATAAAAATAAACAGTTAGAATCAGAGAGTCAGCAAGTAGAATTTGAAAAGAAACAAGCAATTGAAACGTATGAAAACGAAATTGCAGCTACGGTGATAGAGCATAAAGAACAACAAAATAATTTAAAAAATATGGAACAGAAAAAATACAATGATTTACAAGTAAGTGCAAATAGAGAAATTGAAAATATGCGTATGATGAAGAATCAATTAGCTATGCAACATAGTAAAGAACGTGGTGAAATACAAAATAAACATAATAACGAAATACATATGTTTCAAAAATTAATTGCAAATTTACGAGAATATACTAAAAACGGCGCTGAAATGAATACGTACGAAACATTACATTATATGAAGCGAGGATTCATAGAGCAAGGCATCATATTAGATGCTGAAATTGAAATCATGCCGAATGTTTTTATTAAAAATAATAGTGAAATAAACGATAATCGAATCCATCATCTCATTTTGTGCAAAACTGGTATTTATCTACTTGAGACGAAAGAATGGGAAGAGAAATTAATTCATGGTTTAACGAAAGAAAATGCTGGTATATATTCATTTATGATTGATGAAATGGGTAAGTATCAACAAGAACTTGAAAAAGAAGAGACATTTGAATATATAGTAGGTAAAGATTCGGCAACTATACAAGTGAAAAATGAAGGGAATCCAGTATATAAGGCGAAGAAACTATCTCAAATTTTATACAATTGTTTGAAAGAAATGCAGGCTAATAGTATAAAAGAAAAGGTAAAACCAGTTGTATATTTTTATAATGAAAATGGAAAAGAAATAATAGATCTTTCAAGTGAGGAAACACCTAGATTAAAAGATCGGGAGCAAATTGTAACGTTCTTCAGAAATGAAATCTTAGCAGGAAAAATAGTATATACAGTGCAAGAATTAGAACAGATTCGAGAAATGATTAGCCGGATGAATTATATAGTGAGTTAAAAGGGGAGATCTTTCTGAACACTATGCTACGTGGCATTTTGTATGTCTATTTTTGTTTGTATATAGTAATGTACATTGTATTTATATTCGTCATTGATATGGTCCATATACCCTTAAGTGTAAGGAGCATTTTTGTAGTATTCATACCATTTGTTTTATTAGTCATGATTCAAAGGGCTATTTTATATGTTTCTAAAAATCGTAATGAAGAAAAGAAGCAAATGTTGGGGGGGTTAATAGTAGCACTCATACCATTAATAGTGTGCACTGTACAACTAAGTGTAAATGAATATACATCAAAGTTTAATCAAAATAGATGGTTAAATCATGCAGATAAGCGGGTACATATGGTAGATGATCTATTACAAAAATATAAATTAATAGGGAAATCAAATGAAGAAATTACACAATTGTTAGGAGCCCCAACGGAAACGAGAAGTGGGGGAGAAGGAGTTATCACTTTGTATTATCTTGGGACTGAACGTGGCTTTATCCCAATAGATAGCGAACAGCTTATTTTACAATTTGATAGAGATGGTAAAGTCATGGAATATACGGTGCATAAAGATTAAAGAAACGTGGAGGGAAGCTATATGTTATAGCTTCTTTTTTATTTTTCAATATGTCAAGGAAGGGGGAGAAGGTTTTTGAGTGGAATAAGGAATGAAAGCGGAGGTGATGCATATATATAGATGCATTGGGCGATTATTCGCCCGATTGGTGAGGGTTAATAATCAATAAGTACGGACCAAAACCCCACTGATGAAAGTTTCACTTTATCATATTGTATAAATGAAAAGGAGGTAAGACGGTGAAAGCAATCCCGACTGATGTCCTGAGTAAAGAATTGATGGAAAGAGAAGGAGTTATATCTATTACAGTAAAGGAATTTGAAAAAATAGAAGTAGCTGGAGTAGTAGTAGCTGGTCCAGCGGTTATTTTGATTAATCAAGATTAAGTACATATCATTGAAATAAAAAGCATCCATCTAGGATGCTTTTTATTTGTATGTAAGGATAAATATGATGGATAATTGTGTTACTGGAGGGAAAGTCTGTGGCAATTATTATAACAATGTTAGTAATGGGTATTTTATTAGGATTTGTTGGAGCTGGAGGAGCTGGGTTTATTATCGCGATACTCACTTTAGTATTTCATATTCCTATTCATGTTGCTCTTGCAACATCTTTAACTGCAATGGCGTTTACGACATTATCAGGTGTTGTCAGTCATTACCGTGAAGGTAATGTAGCACTTATTATAGGCGGGATTGTTGGGGGATTTGGCGCAATTGGCTCTTATATTGGTTCTAAATTTGGTTCACTTATACCAGCACATCTTCTTCATTGGTTTACAGCTGGGATGTTATTTTTATCGGCAATTTTTATGTTTATTAAATTAATTATGTTCCAAAACAAAGAACAGTCATCTTTATATAAGCATAAAGAGTTTTCCATGAACTACTTGTTGAAATGTATATGCCTTGGATTAGTTACTGGAATGATGGCTGGTTCATTTGGGATTGGTTCTGCACCGTTTATTCAGCTTGGATTAATGGTTCTATTGGGATTAACGATTCAGCAATCTGTAGGGACAACAATGCTTGTTATATTACCGATTGCAATTGGAGGCGGTCTAGGATATAGTTCGGAAGGATATTTAGATTATATATTGTTATTGCAAGTATTAATTGGGACCATGTTAGGGGCATATATTGGCGCGAAGTTTACAAATTATGCACCGCGAATGCTTTTGAGGTTTTCGATGATTATGACACCGGTTTTAGCTGGATGTATGCTATTGATGGAGTAAGGTGAAATTATAATAAGTAGGGGGTTACTGCTTACAAATAGCGGGATAAAATTAATATAGCAAACTATTAATATATTTTACGAATGAATTATGTAGGTAATTCATATTTCCCATATAAAAGGATTTGTTTTAATATTATGAGTGTAAAGTTCGAGTATTCGAAGTACTACTTGAATTATATCCCTATCCCTTTTCTAAAAATGCGAACAAGTTTTGCCCTATTCTATTCAATAGTTAATTGCATAGAAATATATTGTTCGATGACCATTATGGAACGTACATAATGGGAAAATCCCGATCCTTAAAGAGGATGCCCCTAATCTTCATGTGAAAATATGATCGGATAAGAAAGCTGACCAATTTATGGTCGGCTTTCTTTTTGTTCAAAAACAATTTTTTCTTTAATTTCTGTTTGTAATAATACAGTTTTTCCGAAGCGACGTTTGCATTCCGCACGCACTTTTTCAATGGCTAGTAGCTGAGTAGTCGCGGGAACTGTGACAATAGCTTGGCGAGCCTTTCGATTTTCTTCACAAAAGACACATTCCACAACATAATTAGAAATCATATTTTCATCCTTCCAGTTTTAATTTCTAAAAAAGGATTGTCTATGAAGTTGATATAATTTTTCGTCATTGTTTTATTATTTTCCTCTTTTTTTCAAGGGGAAAATAAAAAAGAGGGCGAATTTTAGTAGGGGAGGGATGTTTATGGAGAGATGGATAGGTAGTGCAGCGGTATGTGTAAATGAAAGAAATGAAGTTTTAATGGTACTGCAGGGCAAAGAGGGAGAAGAAAAAAGATGGTCTGTCCCAAGTGGAGGACTTGAAAAGGGAGAGACACTAGAAGAATGTTGTATCAGGGAAGTTTGGGAAGAAACAGGTTACAATGTGGAAGTGGTAAATAAAATATATGAAAAAGAGGGTATTACATACGGTGTTCCAGTGTATGTCCATTATTATTTTGTTAAACAAATAGGCGGTAATATGAAAATCCAAGATCCTGATGAGTTAATACATGAAATTGCTTGGAAAGGGATACATGAAATTGAACAATTGTGTTTAGCTTTTCCAGAGGATTATGAATTGCTGTGCCAATATATAGATAAAGAAGCAAGTATGTAAATACTTGCTTCTTTAATGTATCCAAGACAAGAAAAGCGGAACGATAACTAAACTAGCGCCTGCTGTTAAAAGCATGGATAAACTTGCAATTGTTCCTTCCACAGGACCGATTTCGAATGCTTTTGATGTACCGGTTCCATTTGCGCTCGTTCCTAACATAATACCTTTTGCGATTGCTGTTTTAATGCGGCAAATGCGTATGAGAGAAGGACCGAGCAATGCTCCTGTTAAGGCAGTTAAAACGACAAATACAGCAGTTAATTGTGACATACCACCAATCATTTCTGAAATAGCCATTGCGATTGGTGTTGTTACGATATGTGGCGCTAAACTATGTTCTAGTGATGAATCAATTTGAAAATAATTTGCTAGTAGTGCTGAAGTAATGACTGATAAAAACGAACCGACAATGACATTAAGTAAGATAGCCATTCCATGTTTCTTTAACAAATCAAAATATTTATAGATTGGCCATGCAAAAGCAACTGTTGCGGGCTTTAATAATTCAGTTAACCAGTGACCACCAGATTCATATGTTTCATAAGGTGTATCTAATCCGAGCAATAAAGCAATTAAAATAATGGGACAGACGAGAAGAGGAGAAAGTAGACTCCAATTCCAACGTTGATACATTTTTTTTGATATCCAATATGTGAATAGTGTTAATAGTAAACAAAGAAATCCGATCATTGAGTTGATCCTTTCCGCTTTAGTAGCAATTCTGTTAAAAGTCCTGTAACTAAGGTAACGCAAAGAGTGCTAATCATAATAATTAAAATGAGATCGATTCCATATTGTGTTAGTGTATCTCTGTAACGTATGACAGCGACTGCAGAAGGGATGAAAAATAAAATAAGTTCTTTTAATAAAAAATCTGCTCCGTCCTGTATCCATTCTTTCTTAACTAGGTTAAATTTTAACGAAATTAATAATAAAAAAATACCGATTATACTTCCTGGAACTGGGAGGTGTGCCTGTTTTGCAATCCATTCACCTGTCCAAGCGAAACAAAATAGTAACAAAATTTGTCCGCTTAACTTCCACCATTTCATACAGTAACCACCTCTTTCTTTTTTTACATAAAAATTGTAAAAAAGAATTAACAATTTCTACTATACGTTCATTCAAAATATTTGTCTAATATATAAATTATATGTTATTAATATATTAGACATATTAATCGAAAGTGAAAAGGGTGTCCAAAAATGGAATTACGGCATTTGCAATATTTTGTTGTTGTGGCAGAAGAGTTACACTTTGGACGGGCAGCTGCTCGTTTACAAATGACACAACCACCACTTAGTCAACAAATACAGCAATTAGAAAAAGAAATGGGAGTTACATTATTTTCAAGAACGAAAAGAAAGGTTGAACTAACAGAAGCAGGAGAAATGTTTTTAAAAGAAGTAAAAAAAGCGTTTGAACAAATTGAAAAAGCAGTAGAAGTTGCACAAAGTGCGCAAAGGGGAGAAGTAGGATCACTTTCAATTGGTTTTGTAGGTGCGGCGATATATGATATTTTACCATCAATTGTTAGGGAATATAGAAAGAAATTTCCGAGAGTGTCTGTTGCATTACATGAATTGTCAACACCAGATCAAGTTCATGCACTTCATGATAACCGTATTGATATTGGCTTTTTACGTCCACCAATTCCAACACAATTATTAGAATTAGAGCCAATTCAAAGGTTATCTTGTACCTTATGTTTACCAAAGGCACATCCACTTGCAGAGAAAGATGAAATACATATAGAAGATTTACGAGATGAGCCGTTTGTATTTATTACGAGACCAGTATGGCCAGCTTTGTATGATACAATTTTATCTCTTTGCAGAGAAGTTGGATTTAGTCCACGTATTGTACAAGAAGCAACAGAGTATCAAACAGTTATGGGGCTTGTAGCGGCAGGGATTGGAATTACAGTAATACCCGTATCGGCAAATAAGTTATATAAAACAGAAGTTGTATATAAAGAATTATATGATTCTAATTTTGTGGCAGAAATGTCAGTGGCTTACAAAAAAATGAATAGTAATCCAGAGTTGCTAGAGTTTTTAAAAATTGCAAGAGAGAAGAAAAGAATAGAAGTAGAAGATGAGTAATAGTAGTAACAGAAAATGAAGTTAATTCAGATTTATAAAAGTACACCTTGTTAAACAATAAAGCGGAAATGCAACTTAAGTTGCATTTCCGCTTTATTGTTCTTTTTTTAGCTCGATACTAAATAGATAAACGTGTTCATTTTCTTTTAAGAGTAAATCAATACCTTTGTCTTCGTCAATTGTAGGGACGCTTACAGTTTCTTTACTTGTTTGGATTACAGCAGCTAAAATTGTTTTTTGATTGTATTTTAAATTTTTTATAGATTGGATTGTAGTAGTTGCGGAGCTATTTACGCTTGGTGGTGCTTCTTCATGAACAAGCGTTGAAGCACCTTCAATATTCATATACCACTGCCTTTTTTCTTGTATATCTTTATCGAATTGGAAATGTGGTGGTAAAAAAGAAAGCTTTACTTTCTTTTTTGAAAAATGTGAGGTAGCTATATTAGCAATTTCTTTTGTTTTTTTACCATTGTTATAATAATCAATTGTAGCATTTATTTCATCTTTATCATTTTTAAGCGTAACGTTATAAAACATGCTATTTCCTTCTTGAAAAGGAGTCATTTGTAAAATAGAAGCTTGCTCTTTTGTTAATTTGTATGGCTCAACAATGGCAACTTCATTGTTTTTTATTTTGCTACAACTTGTGAGTAATAATAAAAACAAGATTGATAGTAATTTTATACGCATGCAATCTCCTCCTTTTTACAATTATATTCTAAATGTGATTTTTTATCATTTCGTTTTCTAGGACTAAAGACTTAGAAGAAATTCCGATTGTAGTGCGATGTTTAAAATGTCATATTTTTATACACTAGTAGTATAGAATGCGTATGTAATAAGGTAGGGGAAGAATTTTATGTCTTTATGTCGGTTAGCGAGAAAAAATATTAGAACATTTGCTACCAAAAGGATGAAGCAATTTATGTGGATTGCTATGAGTATTATGATTTTGTTTTTTATGATATCGTTACAATTTAATGAAGGAGCTATTTTGAAAGTAGGGGATGCATTTGTATTTCAAATGTATTTTTACACACTGTTTATTGTACTAATTTTCATATGTATTTTTACTACATATAAAATGATGTACTCCCTTTTGCTAGTGAGGAGAGAGGAGTTTACATCTTATGTAGCAGAAAATATAAAAAGAAAAGAAGTACTATGTTTATTATGTCAGGAGCAATTATTCATTTATGGAGCAGCGTTTGTTTTTGGATTAGTTAATGGGATGTTATTTTTAAAATTATTTACGATTATCTTTATAAGAATAGCAGGAATACAAGGGATAAATAGTGCACCGATTACAATATATGCAATAGTAGTAGTGAGTATAATTATGATTGTTATCCTTCTATTATCGATGGTGCAATGTTTTCGATTTGTTCAAAGTTTACAAGATAAAAATTCGTTGCATTTCAAGAAAAAGGCATGAGAAATCATGCCTTTTTCCATTTTACACATAAAAATAATCATGTTACAGTGAAAAGACCTGACAAAGAATGGGAAGGAAAGGTTGTATAGAATGACAAATGAACAATCAATTGTAAAAGTCGATCGGTTAACGAAGCGAATCGGATCAAAGACACTTGTACAAAATATTAGTTTTGAAGTGAAAAAAGGCGAGGTTGTCGGTTTACTCGGACCAAACGGTGCTGGAAAAACGACTTTAATGAGAATGATGGTTGGTATGATCCGTATGACAGAAGGTGAAGTATGGATTGATGGTCAATCTGTGAAACAGCAATTCGAAAAAACAGCTGCGAAAATTGGAGCGGTAATTGAGACACCTGAATTTTATCCTTTTTTGAGCGGCTATGAAAATTTAACATATTTCGGACGAATGAATGGTAATGTGACCGAAGAACGTATCGATGAAGTAGTGAAATTGTTAGGGATGGGACAAGTAATTGATCGCAAAGTAAAAGCGTATTCACTCGGCATGAGACAACGTTTAGGAATCGCTCAGGCACTTATTCACGATCCAGACGTGTTGATACTAGATGAACCGACAAATGGATTAGACCCTAGTGGAATACATGAAATGAGAATGTACATAAAAAAAATTGCACATGAACAAGGAAAAGCTGTACTTGTATCAAGTCACTTACTTTCAGAAGTTGAATTAATGTGTGACAGAGTTATCATTATTCAGCACGGGGAATATGTGGCTACGCAAAATATTCAGCATAGCCAAAGCGAAGAGATGGAGACGATCCGTATACGTGTAGATGATGCGAATAAAGCAGCAGAAATATTAGGGCATGATGTTTTAGTAAAAGATAATGAATTACTTATTAATGTAAAAGATGAAGAAATCCCAAATGTTATTCGTACATTGCTTGAGAAAAATATTCAAGTGTATCGTGTATATGAAGAAAGAAAAACGTTAGAAGAGCAATTTTTAGAATTAACAGGGGGAAAAGATATTGTTTAATTTAGTATATAACGAACTGTATAAAATATTTAAGCGGAAGCGAACGATTATTCCATTTGCAGTTATTGCAGTATTAATAATCGGATTAGGATGGGTTACGGTAAAGTATTTTGAACCGGAAACAAAAGGATGGAAAGTAGATTATACAGAACGAACTGTAGAAATTGAGAAAAAGCTTGGCATGAAAAAAGAAGCTATTTTAGCAGAAAAATCAGGGGATGAGCTTGTAAAAGAATACCAGCTTAAGATGAAGCATTTAGATACGGATACAGCACCGGCAAGCAGTTCTCCACTTTCTTTCATGAGAGATACAGGTTTTATCGTATTTCCAATTTTGCTCCCATTTATCCTCGTGTATGCAAGTACAATTTTTGCGAATGAATATAGCTGGGGAACATATAAATTTTTAACGATACGACCAGCGAGTCGCTTTAAAATTTTAACAGCAAAATTTTTAGCAATCGTTATATTTGCAGCTTTATTATTTATATTTAATATGATCTTCTCCGCTTTATGTGGACTTGTTATTTATAAATTCCAACAGCCTGCATGGAGTGAGTTTATTTTCCAAGATGGAAATATAATAAAACAAAACATTTTTGTAGAAGCAAGTAAATATTATGTTTTATCGTGGTTACCAACGGTTGTGTACGCATCGTTTGCATTTATGATTTCTGTGTTAACGAGATCTAGTGGAGGTGCAATTGGTATTTCACTATTCCTTGCTTTATCAGGCAATATTGCGTTATTAGCAGCCACTAGATATAACTGGGCGAAATATTTATTGCCAGCAAACACAGATTTATATAGTATTTCAAAGAACGGAAGTTTTATTGATGGAGTAACATTCCCGTTTGCATCATGTATGTTGCTACTTTATTTGTTCGTATTTTTATGTATTTCATATACTGTGTTTTTAAAACGTGATTTAACTTAATAAGAAAAGCCGTTCAGGGTGCTGAGATGCACTTTGAACGGCTTTTTTTATGAGAATTGTTTAAGTGCTCTTTCGGCTAGTAAAGCAAAGTATTCTGCACTTATAGGCAGTGCCTCTTCATTAATTGTAAAAGCAGGATGATGCCATTCATGTGTACCGCTCGTTCCCATAAAGACGAATGAACCTGGTATTTCCTGTTGGTAAAATGAGAAATCTTCTCCAGCCATTGATAGACTAGGCGAGATGATATTAAGATTCATCTTTGTGGCAACTTGAGTAGATAAGTCTGAAAGAGCTTTATCGTTGTGAACAGCAGGAGGACCTGAATAAAAACGGAATTTCGTTTTTACACCTAATGCATCAGATACACCTTTAATAATACGCTCCATGAGTGCTGGAATCTTTTCACGTGTTTCAGCTTGGAACGTGCGAATCGTTCCTTCTAACGTAGCTTTTTCAGGAATTACGTTCCACGTATTTCCTGCGTGAATATTTGTAACACTAACAACCGCATTATGAGATGAACTTATATTTCGGCTTACAATTGTTTGCAGTGCCATCACAATTTGAGAGGATGCGACAATAGGATCTACGCCAGCATCTGGTACAGCCGCGTGTGTACCAACTCCGTGAATTTCAATTTCAAATCGATCAACTCCAGCCATCAGTGGACCATCTTTAATGCCAATTGTACCTACTGGTAAATCAGGTTTATTATGCATGCCGAAAATCGCTTGCACATTACGTAAATGTCCAGCATCAATAACTTTGCAAGCGCCATTACTACTTTCTTCAGCTGGTTGGAATATGAAGCGAACCGTTCCATTTAGGGAAGATTCTCTTTCTTTTAATAAGAAAGCAGTACCTAAAATGGCAGCTGTATGAAAATCGTGTCCACAAGCATGCATTTTTCCTCGTACTTTAGATGCATAGGACAAATGTGTTTCTTCTTGAATAGGAAGGGCATCAATATCAGCACGAACTGCTACAATTGGCCCGTTTTTATTACCAGACACTTCAGCGATAATTCCTGTTTCTAAATTGGAGTCAATGATAGTAATGTTTTTTTCTTCTAACCAATTTTTTATTGCTTTTGTTGTTTCGAACTCTTCATATGATAGTTCTGGATACTCATGTAAATGTCGACGGATGGAAATAAGTTTTTCTTTTAGTTGATTTGAAATAGATACCATGTAGTATGCCTTCTTTCTTCAGCAAAATATTTATCATAAGTATACAACAATAAAAGAGAGGATTCTCAAATGAAAATCCTCTCTCGTTTATCCCGTATTAATGGGCAGTCCGATTGGTTCAACTAATTAAAGTTTCGCTTTATGCTGCGACTTTTTTATGCGTATGATGTTTACGATAACGTCCACGCATTGCGTATGCAATTTGCGGGATTGCAATCCCGATTAAAATAAGTGATACACCGAACCATTGTGAAGATAGTACAGCCTCTTTTAAAACGAATACGGACATAATTGTTGTAACTGGTAGTTCCGCTGCACCAAGAATAGTTGCTAAGCCAGAACCGATTTTTGGAATACCGATTGTAAAGGCAATAGATGGAATTACGATACTAAATGTTCCTAATCCTAAACCGTATTTCCAAAGACCTTGAGAAATGGCACCATTAAAAATAAATGTTGGTGGGAATACAATCATGACTAAAGTTAAAGCACCAGTCATTAAGAGAACACCGCGCGGTAATGAAGGTACTTCAACAGCAACTTTTCCGCTCACGAAAATGTATGTTGCGAATGTAACAGCAGATAATAAACCTAAAATGATCCCAGTCGTATCGAAAGCACCTGCTGATTGTTCAAGTAAACCACTTGATAAAAATGTCCCTACAAGTAAGAAAATAACAGAAATAACTTTTTCTCTTGAAGGTAATGTTTTTGTTGCGACTGCTTCAATGATAATTCCGACCCAAACAAATTGGAATAAAAGAATAATTGCAATAGAAGCTGGTACAGTTTTTAATGAAGCATAATAAAAAATTCCGGTAAAACTTGCAGATGTTCCTGCAACGAATAAAAGTAATGCTTGCTTTAAAGGAACGCGATGTCTAGAAAATAGAAGTGTAATAGCAAGCAAAATAATCCAACCGAACAAATATTGGCTGCCAATTACCTCTCCAAGTGAAAATCCTTCTGCATATGCAAGCTTAACAAAAATAGCTAAAATTCCATAACTACACGCTCCTAATAAAACTAAAAGAGAATAACGAAGCATGAAAAATTCCTCCCATCTATATGAAGTTGTTCCGTATCGAAAATATATAACTAGAGGGAAGTATACAAAATTAGAAATAAAGGGTCAAATGAAAGAAAAGTATGACATTTTATAGAATAATAATAAAAGTATGATATTTATGCATAATCTTGAAATTATTAATAGTAGAAGTATTATAAAATCAACTTTGCATTGTATAGAGCCAGCATTTGAAAAAAATATTTTTTAAACCAATATGTATATAGACGTACTAGTAACGTGCTAATTATTTGAGAAACTATGTTACCTTTGTTATGGTAATGACAATTAAAGAAGTTTTCATAATCCATTTGAGTTTTTTCTATATAATAGAAGGAAATGAAAACGTTTTATTAGAAACTGTGAGGAAGTACGGTTTTTCTTATTGCCACGTTGTAAAAGTGATTTCACGAATTGTTCATAGTATTTTTATGTGTTTTTGTTACAATATTTAGGGAGAGGAGTGGAATGATGCAAGATATTAGTATTTTTTTAGCGTTTGGCGCCGGGTTCTTATCATTTATTTCCCCATGTTGCTTACCGCTTTATCCGGCATTTTTATCGTACATAACAGGTATGTCGGTTTCTGAATTGAAAGAAGAAAATGCAATGCTTCGCAAAAGAAGTATGATACATACAGCGTTTTTCTTACTTGGATTTTCAATTATATTTATTGCAATTGGATTTGGTACAAGTTTTATTGGAGGAATCTTTACTGACTATAAAGATTTAATCAGACAGTTAGGTGGTATATTTATCATCGTGTTCGGCTTAATTATTGTCGGGGTGTTTAAGCCGAAATTTTTAATGCAAGACCGTAAATTTACATTTAAAAATCGTCCAAGTGGCTATTTTGGATCAGTACTAATTGGATTAGCCTTTGCAGCAGGGTGGACGCCATGTACCGGACCAATTCTAGTGTCCGTAATTGGATTAGCAGCAACAAACCCAGAATCAGCAATGATTTACATGATTGCTTACATACTTGGATTTGCTATCCCGTTTTTCGTACTGTCATTCTTTATTACGAAAATGTCTTGGATTAAAAGAAATAGTATGGCCTTCATGAAAGTCGGAGGATATATTATGATTGTTATGGGGGTCTTCCTATACTTTAACTGGATGACGAAAATTATCGTATATTTCTCAAGTTTATTTGGTGGTTTTACCGGTTTTTAGTATTATTCTGCGAAAATGTTGGAAATACTAACGGAAAAGCATATAATGAAAGTATATTTTGCATATAGCCACAAAAAAGGATGAGAAAATATGAACATAGTTCTTTTATCAAGTATCGTTGCTGTTTGTATGGCTGTCGGTGCGATGTTTATTCGTTTAAAAGCAGCTAAGAAACCTGCAACATTGAAAAAAATTATACTTCCGCCATTTTTTATGAGCACGGGAGCATTGATGTATGTTTTTCCTGAATTTCGATTAACTCCAGCGGAAATGTTAGAAGCAATTGGCGTCGGTTTGTTTTTCTCTATTTTTCTTATTAAAACATCTAAATTTGAAATTAGAGGACAAGAGATTTATTTGAAGCGTTCAAAAGCCTTTGTTTTTATATTAATTGGATTACTTGTCGTGCGGATTGTATTTAAAACATACTTAAGCCAATCTCTTGATTTAGGACAACTTAGTGGCATGTTCTTCTTACTGGCGTTCGCGATGATTGTGTCATGGAGAATTGCCATGTACCGTTCCTTTACGAAATTACAAAAGGAAATGGAAAAAGAAGATGGTTTTTATAATGAAAAAGATATGAAGCTAACTTAAAAACTGTATATGTACCAAATAAAAAAGACAGCGTCAAAGGCGCTGTCTTTTTTATCGAAAATAATATGAAGTTACTTTACGAGTAAAGATCGATAGTTAGAATAATCAATCTTTTTTTCTTGTAGTTTTTTAATTAAAAATTTATGATCACGCTTTGGTGTGGCAATGATATATCCTTTAATAATTAAGTCTTGTGTAATTTGAGAGGCATTTTCTTGTAATGCAAGTTCCCCGATTTTTCCAGCAATCTTTGATTTTGCAACATCGCGAAATAGTTCTGGAACAGGACTTACAAGCTCTTCTAACAATTGTTTTTGTTCGTCAGCCCATAAATGTCTCGTTTTATTTATGTAGTGTTCTTCCCAATCCAAAATGGACATGCCGTCTTCTTTTGGTAAACGTTTTAAAAATTTTCTGAACATAAAGTATCCACCGATAGACATAAGCCCTAATAAAATAACCGTCCATAATACAATGAACCAACTGAACCATCCTTCGAGCAAGCATATCCCCCCTTAATGATAGCGGTTTTCTTTTATTCATATTATATACAGTGAGATTCATAGAAAGCAAGAACGCTTGGTCATTTTGACCAAGCGTTATCATTTAAACAAAGTATAGTTGTTCCACATGTAAATTATTATTATCATCTTCTACATATTCAATGATTAATGTGCCAACTTTACGATCTTTATCTTCAGTTGTGAAAATAGAGTAAGAAGTAAAACGTGTTTTTGATAGGCCGCTTATGTGTGTAGGTAAAGAAATGTAGTCGTTATCGCGGAAGAATTCCATCAGTTCAATATCCTCAAATTCTTTTCGGTCAACTTGTTTGTTTGTATAGCGGCGTTGAAGTTGTTTTAAAGATTCATTCCAAGAAATTGCTTTTGTGTCGTATACCATTGTTCTATCTCCTTACTGTATGTAATTATTAAGAACATACGTTCTAATTTAGTATACTCTTTTTATTAGAAAAGGGAAAGCAAAAAATAATGTAAGCTTGGATTTCCAAGCTTACATTATTGATGCGTCCGTCATAATCTCTATTTTTCATTATAAGTTAGATAAGAATAAGAAACAAGATGATATATATAATGTTGAGAGTTTTCAAGATTCTGTATATTATAGGTGTACTAAAGTGTAAGGGAATGAGAGGTGTGACATACGTAATTTCACTGCAAGGGCCGATGGCTAGCGGAAAAACAACATTAGCAAAAAGGTTAGAAAAGAGAGGGTTTCGAGTTATATATGAAAATCCATATCCAATTGTAGAGAAGCGAAAAAAATTGAATTTAGATATGAATTCAAAAGTAGGGTTTATTATGAATCAAAAAGTGTTTATGGAAGCAAAAATAAAGGAGTTTCAAAATGTGAAAGATTCAGTCGTAATTTTTGATCGCGGACCAGAAGACATTGAGTTTTTTACACTCTTTTATCCAACGATTATAGGAGAAGAGTGGGATATAGAAACTGAATTGAAAGATGAATTATATAAATTAAGAGAATGCCGTTCGGATGTGATTTTTTACTTAGATGTTACGAAAAAGAATGTATATGATAGAAAAAATAATGATAGAACAAGAAACAGAAGTACATTTGAGGAGCAATTTAAATTAGCAGAAACTGAAAAAGACTGGTATAAACAATTTCCTGTAACTTATGTGGACACAAATAGATTAACAGTTGACGATTTAGAGGTATATTTTATGGACTGGTTAAAGGAGAGAGGGCTATGAAAAAAATACTTTTATTTGTATACCCAACATTTGCGGAGTTTGAAATAACAGTAGCGACGGCGTTGCTGAAAAATAAATTTGAAATCATTACAGCGGGCTTAACAAAAGAATTGATTATAAGTGAAACAGGTTTGCAAGTGCAACCACATATAGAAGTAAGTGAAGTACGTGTAGATGAGTATGAGGGGGTACTTATTCCAGGTGGAGAAGAAGTACAGTTGAAAGATGCGAAATCTCTTTTTTCAGTCATTCGTCAATTTCACGAACAAGAAAAATTAGTGGCGGCAATTTGTGCTGGACCGTATGCGCTAGCAAAAGCAGGGTTATTTAAAGGGATTTCTTATACTGCGACTATAGATTATCAAAAATTTGATTGTTTTCCAGTAGAAAATTTCGTGTATGAAGAAGTTGTGCAACACTCAAATATCATTACAGCACAAGGGCATGCATTTGTACCATTTGGAATAGCGATTGCCTCTTATTTTGGAGTGGCAGACGAACATAATACAGATTTTTATTGTGGTAAAGGCAATGTAGTAATGGAGAAACTTTTACGAGAAAACGTGTAAAAGCTAGCAAATGCTAGCTTTTTTACACCGATAAATTACTAACGTTTTTGGATCGCGCCATATACCGTTATGGAGCGATAATTCCTTGTTGATTTCTTCTGTTAGCCATTCTTTCATCTCGGCTTGAAGATACATATTATCGGGTATATTTAACGATGGAAACATGCTGGAAATATAGTTTACTATTGGGGTAGCATGATGAAAAACGAGCGCATTATGAATAACTGTTTCTTCAACCGTTGGAAAAGCAGATGCTACTATCTCTTTACCATTTTCTAAACAAAATGGAGAGACTGCTGGTGATGTTTTCGGTAGATCAAATGCGTCAAGCATGTTGTTACACATTTCAACTATACGAGGTAATGAAACTTTAGAATTTGTTGTAGCTAAAAGTGTTCCTCCAGAACGAATGACTTTATAAAAGCCTTGAATTGTTTTTTCAACATCTTTCACATGGTATAACATATGTCTTGCAATTATTAGGTCATAACAATTTGTTTCGAAAGGAAGTTTACTAGCGTCCCCTCGTTTCCATTCTATTAAGTTATTTATTTTAGCAGCTTCAGCAAGCATAGCTTCGGATTGATCAAACCCGGTTAATGGGCCTTTATGACCATTTGTTTGTAAAAGGGAAAGGAATTTTCCACTAGCGCACCCAACCTCTAATATGTTTTCATCCCCTTGAAGGTGTAAATGTTCAATGACGATCTTATCTAAATCTACGTGTTTTTCTTCGTAATGTGTATGTGTGTCGATGCGTGTTTGTAAATGGTTGCTAACGTTATATTGTCGTTTTACATCATTCATTTTGTCACATTCCACCTTTGTGCAAAATTGTTGGATTGCATGTGTTAATACATCTGTTTTCTTTAAACCTTCGTAATGGAGTGCTGATTCAAACCTTTCAAGTAATTTCTCTTCAATTCGAAAATGAATATCTTTTCGTTTTGTCACTGAAATTTCGCCCCTTTGCATCTGTTAGTGAGACTATAGCACGTCTGGAAATTTTGTGTAAATCATTTGTGTACACAAAATTAGGGGGATGAAAAAAATGTTTGAATATGATTTTAAACTATTGACGATTTAACCGTTTTCATATATTCTTAAATTAAGTAATATTCAAATAATTCAAAAGAAATGAGAGAGTCACATGCTTCTTCAAGGAACACATCGAATTGGTCGTATGGCCATGCTGTTGGCACTTGCGGATGAGAATGAAAGTCCTGTATTATCCATTCCAAAAGGTTGGAAGTATTGTACGGGGAAAGTGGGTTCGATGAATTCGCAAAAGGTTGTCGCAGCAATGGAAACAGCGGCTAAAAGCAACCAAGTTATTGAAACAGACGTTTACAGAGAAACACATGCACTTTATCATGCAATTATGGAAGCTTTGTACGGAGTAACGAGAGGTCAAATTCAGTTAGCAGACGTTCTTCGTACAGTAGGACTTCGTTTTGCGATTGTGCGCGGTACACCATACGACAGGAAAAAAGAAGGCGAATGGGTTGCTGTTGCATTATATGGAACGATTGGTGCACCTGTAAAAGGATCTGAGCATGAGGCGATTGGTTTAGGAATTAATCACATATGATTTGCCCATAGTCTATTAGTTAGAAGGGGGCCTTACTTTTTTAGGACAGAAGTCTGTCTTAAAAAGATAAGGTTCCCTTTTGCCTTTTTAAGGAGGAAAAATGATGATTACGTTAACAGGACATACATTGACAGTTGAAGAAATGAAGAGGTTATTACTGGAAGGAGAAGGTGTAACAGCTTGTCCAACTAGTATGCAAAAGGTAGCGGAGTGCCGCGAAGTAGTTGAGAAAATTGTAGAGGACGGAAAAGTCGTTTACGGTATTACAACTGGATTTGGAAAGTTTAGTGATGTGCTTATCCAAAAAGATGATGTAAAGGCACTTCAACATAATTTAATTCAGTCACATGCATGTGGGATAGGTGATCCATTCCCGGAAGAAGTATCGCGCGGAATGTTAATTTTACGAGCGAACACGATGCTTAAAGGAGTATCAGGCGTAAGGCCGCTTGTTGTAAATATGCTTCTTGAGTTTGTAAATCGTAAAATTCATCCAGTCGTTCCGCAACAAGGTTCACTTGGTGCAAGTGGAGATTTAGCACCTTTATCTCATCTTGCGCTCGTATTATTAGGCGAAGGTGAAGTGTTCTATAAAGGGAAACGCGTTCATGCAATGGTTGCTCTTACAGAAGAAGGGCTTGAGCCAATTGAACTTGAAGCGAAAGAAGGTCTTGCGTTAATTAATGGTACGCAGGCGATGACAGCACAAGGAGTTCTTTCTTATATAGAAGCAGAAGCAACGGCGTATCAAGCTGAACTAATTGCTTCGATGACAATTGAAGGGTTACAAGGCATTATTGATGCATTTGATGAAAATGTTCATAAAGCACGTGGCTATAAAGAGCAAGTGGATGTAGCAAGCAGAATTCGTGACATTCTTCATGATAGTAAGTTAACAACAAAACAAGGAGAACTACGTGTACAGGATGCCTATTCACTTCGTTGTATCCCGCAAGTACACGGTGCTTCTTGGCAAGTTTTGAATTATGTGAAAGAAAAATTAGAAATTGAAATGAATGCCGCAACAGATAATCCGCTAATCTTTGATGGCGGGGAAAAAGTAATTTCAGGTGGTAATTTCCATGGTCAACCGATTGCATTTGCGATGGACTTCTTAAAAGTAGGAATGGCGGAACTTGCAAACATTTCAGAGCGTCGTATTGAGCGTTTAGTAAATCCGCAGTTAAACGATTTACCGCCATTTTTAAGTCCAGAACCAGGACTTCAGTCTGGTGCAATGATTATGCAATATGCTGCAGCGTCACTAGTTTCTGAAAATAAAACGTTAGCACATCCAGCGAGTGTTGATTCAATCCCGTCATCAGCTAACCAAGAAGATCACGTAAGTATGGGAACAATCGCTTCACGTCATGCACATCAAATTATTCAAAATGTAAGACGTGTTCTTTCAATTGAAATGATTTGTGCGATGCAAGCGGCAGAATATCGTGGAATTGAAAACATGAGTACAGTGACGAAGAGCTTCTACCATCAAGGGCGTCAGCAAGTACCATCTATTACAAATGATCGCATCTTCTCAACGGATATTGAAAATATTGCACATTGGTTAAAAACGAATTATTCGATAAAAGAAAGATTGGATGTAAACGCAGCACTATAAAATGAGAAAAGGGAGAGATTGAAATGGAAAAAGTACAACAAACAATTCGCGCGCCAAGAGGTACAGAGTTACAAACGAAAGGGTGGGTGCAAGAAGCTGCACTTCGTATGCTAATGAACAATTTAGATCCGGAAGTTGCTGAAAAACCAGAAGAATTAGTTGTGTATGGCGGAATTGGCCGTGCAGCTCGTAACTGGGAAAGCTATCAGGCGATTGTAGATTCATTAAAAACGTTAGAAAGCGATGAAACGTTACTTGTTCAATCAGGAAAACCAGTTGCCATTTTTAAATCACATGAAGATGCACCTCGCGTTCTGTTAGCGAACTCAAACTTAGTACCAAAATGGGCAAACTGGGATCACTTCCGAGAACTAGAGAAAAAAGGTCTTATGATGTACGGACAAATGACAGCTGGTAGCTGGATTTACATTGGAACACAAGGGATTCTACAAGGAACATATGAAACATTTGGTGAAGCAGCTCGTCAACATTTCGACGGTTCATTAAAAGGTACATTAACACTTACTGCTGGTTTAGGTGGTATGGGTGGTGCACAACCTCTTGCTGTAACGATGAACGGCGGTGTTGTCATTGCTATTGATGTTGATAAGCGTAGCATCGATCGTCGTATTGAAAAGAGATATTGTGACATGTATACAGAATCATTAGAAGAAGCATTAACTGTTGCGAACGAGTATAAAGAGAAGAAAGAACCAATTTCAATTGGCTTGCTAGGAAATGCGGCAGAGATTTTACCAGAACTAGTGAAGCGTGATATTACGCCAGATTTAGTTACAGATCAAACATCTGCTCATGATCCATTAAACGGTTATATTCCAGTAGGTTACACATTAGAAGAAGCAGCGAAACTTCGTGAAAAAGATCCAGAACGTTACGTACAATTATCAAAAGAAAGTATGACAAAACATGTGGAAGCGATGCTTGCGATGCAAGAAAAAGGTGCAATTACATTTGATTATGGAAATAACATTCGCCAAGTTGCTTTCGATGAAGGTTTGAAAAATGCTTTCGATTTCCCAGGATTCGTTCCAGCATTTATTCGTCCATTATTCTGTGAAGGAAAAGGGCCATTCCGCTGGGTAGCACTTTCTGGTGATCCAGAAGATATTTATAAAACAGACGAAGTAATTTTACGTGAGTTCGCTGATAATGAACATTTATGTAACTGGATTCGTATGGCACGTCAACAAGTTGAGTTCCAAGGACTTCCATCACGTATTTGTTGGTTAGGTTACGGTGAGCGTGCGAAATTTGGTCGCATCATTAATGAAATGGTTGCAAATGGTGAATTATCAGCACCGATTGTTATTGGTCGTGACCATTTAGATTGCGGATCAGTAGCATCTCCAAACCGTGAAACAGAAGCGATGAAAGACGGTAGTGATGCAGTAGCTGACTGGCCAATTTTAAATGCATTAATTAATAGTGTAAACGGTGCGAGCTGGGTATCTGTTCACCACGGTGGTGGCGTTGGTATGGGTTATTCACTTCACGCTGGAATGGTTATTGTTGCAGATGGAACAGAAGCAGCAGCAAAACGTATTGAGCGCGTATTAACTTCTGACCCTGGTATGGGTGTTGTTCGTCACGTGGATGCTGGATATGACTTAGCTGTGGAAACTGCGAAAGAAAAAGGCGTTAACATTCCAATGATGAAATAAGGAGGAGAAAACATGCTGGACACTTTACTAATAAATATCGGTCAATTACTAACAATGGATCAAGAAGATGGCTTGTTAAGACGAGAAGCGATGAACACGCTTCCTGTTATCGAAAACGGTGCGGTTGGAATTGAAAATGGTGTAATCACTTTCGTTGGAACAGCGGAAGAAGCGAAAGGATTACAAGCGAAAGAAGTTATTGATTGCGGGGGGAAAATGGTTTCTCCTGGTCTTGTTGATCCGCATACCCATCTTGTATTTGGTGGATCTCGTGAAAATGAAATTGCGCTAAAATTACAAGGAGTTCCGTACTTAGAAATTTTAGAACAAGGCGGAGGTATTCTTTCAACTGTAAATGCAACGAAACAGGCGTCGAAAGAAGAACTTGTTCAAAAAGCGAAATTCCATTTAGACCGTATGCTATCTTTCGGCGTTACAACTGTAGAAGCGAAGAGTGGTTACGGATTAGATGATGAGACGGAATGGAAACAATTAGAGGCAACTGCACAATTACAAAAAGAGCATTCAATCGATTTAGTTTCCACATTTTTAGGTGCTCATGCAGTTCCGAAAGAATATAAAGGTAGATCGAAAGAATTTTTACAATGGATGTTAGACCTATTACCAGAAATGAAAGAGAAACAATTGGCGGAATTCGTTGATATTTTCTGTGAAACAGGTGTGTTCTCAGTAGAAGAATCAAAAGAATTTTTATTAAAAGCGAAAGAGCTTGGCTTTGATGTGAAAATTCATGCAGATGAAATCGACCCTCTTGGTGGTGCGGAAGCAGCGGCAGAAATCGGTGCAGCATCAGCAGACCATCTAGTTGGCGCTTCTGATAAAGGGATTGAAATGCTTGCAAACTCGAATACAGTAGCAACATTATTACCAGGAACAACTTTCTATTTAAATAAAGAAAGCTTTGCTCGTGGTCGTAAAATGATTGATGAAGGTGTTGCAGTTGCGTTAGCTACAGACTTTAACCCAGGTAGCTGTCCAACTGAAAATATTCAGCTTATTATGAGCATTGCGATGCTAAAACTGAAAATGACACCAGAAGAAGTTTGGAATGCCGTAACGGTTAACTCATCATATGCCATTAACCGTGGTGATGTAGCTGGGAAAATTAGAGTTGGTCGTAAGGCAGATTTAGTTTTATGGGATGCTTACAATTATGCTTACGTACCGTATCATTACGGCGTAAGTCATGTGAATACAGTATGGAAGAATGGTAATATTGCATATACAAGAGGTGAACAATCGTGGAGCACGGCCACTATTTAAAGAAAAACGCAAAGTTTATTGATCGTGAAGTGACAAAATGGAGTGAGATGATTAAAGATTGGGAGGAAGGTGTAGAAATATTCGGTGCTGCCTTAATTGGAGCACCCCTTTCTAAACCATCTATTAGTCATTCAGGAGCGAGTTTTGCTCCAAAGACAATTCGTGCGATGTTAGATGCATACAGCACATATGCAATTACAGAAGAACACGATATGAAAGAAAGTGTCTTATATGATTGCGGCGATATTACGATGCATGTGACGGATATAAAAGAAAGTCATAACCGAATTGCGAAAACAGTTGGTCATGTAACGAAAGTAAATCCGAACATGATACCAATCGTTCTTGGTGGTGACCACTCGATTAGTTTTCCGAGTATAACAGGCTTTGCAAACAGTAAAGGAAAGGTCGGGATTATTCAATTTGATGCTCATCATGATTTACGTAATTTAGATGATGGAGGCCCGTCAAATGGTACACCATTCCGTAGTTTACTAGAAAATGATGTCATTACAGGGAAACAACTTGTTCAAATTGGAATTCGTAATTTTTCTAATGCACGTGCGTACCATGAATATGCAATAGAGCATGGTGTAACAGTGTATACAATGAAAGACGTACGAGAGCGAGAAATAAAAGATATTATCACGGAAAGTATTGAATTATTAAGAAATCAAGGTGTGACTTCTATTTATATTTCTCTTGATATGGATGTGCTAGACCAAGCGTTTGCACCAGGTTGTCCAGCAATTGGGCCTGGTGGAATGGATAGTACGACTTTACTAGATGCGATTGAATTCCTTGGTAAAGAACCGCTCGTTCAAGGGATGGATATAGTAGAGATTGATCCAACTCTTGATTTCAGAGATATGACGAGTAGAGTAGCAGCGCAAGTGATTATGAGTTTTCTTTTAGCGAGGGAAACGGTTAGTAAGCAAGTTAGTATATAGACGGAAAAGTAGATCTTTATTTATGCCTTAACAAAAACACATCACTACTTAAATGTAGTGATGTGTTTTTGTATTAAAAGAGAATGAATGTGTGTGGAACCGTTAATGGAATTGCGATTTTTATAGTTTATTGTGTAAATTTAATTTCTTGCTTCTGAAGTGTTGACGTGTAAAATAATTTTATGATAAAATAAACATTTTGCTAAAAAACTAAAAGTATGTTAAGCTTGAGAAGGTTACCATATATGGAGGTGGATTATTTGTTTCAAATTGGCGATAACATTGTTTATCCAATGCAGGGAGCAGGTATAATTAAAGCCATAGAAGAGAAGGAAATCTCAGGAGAAAAACAACAGTATTATGTTATAAAAATGTCGGCTAGTAATATGGAACTAATGATTCCAGCAGGGAGAATATTGAATTCGAATATACGTCCAGTTACGGATATAACCGCATTAGCACACATAATGGATATTTTTCAACATGGGGAATCAGATAGATTACTTACGTGGAAACAAAGGTATAAATTGAACACTGATAAAATAAAGACGGGTAAAATGCAAGAAGGTGCTGAAGTTGTGCGTGATTTAATGCGTATACAGAAAGAAAAAGCACTTAATGCAAGCGAAAAGAAGATGTTAGATAACGCATATGAATTTTTGATTAGTGAACTGGGATTAATTGAAGGTATCACAGAAAATCAGATAAAAAGCTTTTGTTAAGGTTCATTACAAATAATGTATTATATCCCAAAAAAGATCTTGAATTTTTTGGGAACATAATTATAGAAAATTTATCATTTCAAAGACATTCAACTCTTTCAAACCACTTTTAGAGCATTACCTCTATTGTTATTACTACAATCAAATCCATTTTTATTTTTTAATTTCATTTATGAATGTTCGAAGTTTAATTGAATACTTCGATAAAATAGTTACTTGATTTTTGCAATCCTGATTCACACTGGCACGGACGAGGAGCCGTAAGGATGAAAGAGAGGTAGGGCTTTCATTGTTTTAGGTATATAAGTTATTATTTTTAGAAGAATACTGAACCATTTTCACTTCTATTGATAAGGTGTTTTTTTATTAAAGAGATAAACGAATTGACAGCCATATATGGTCAACAAAAAAGGTTTCCTCCTAAGGAAACCTTTTTAATATTATTTATAGCGTTTTGTTTTTTGAATATTCGAATTTTTTATTTTAAAGTCGTAAAAATTGACGTTACTATCTAAAAGTAAGTATGATGCGATTATAGTAAGATTTTTTAGGGGGAAGAAAAATGACAAGTTCAAGTAATAAAGCAGCGAGTATTTATGAAGGAACAAATGTAAATGCTGGGGGATTTTTTGAAAACGTTGAAGAAACAAAGTTGTTTGATCCAATTCAAGTTGGAGCTTGGTCTCTTCGTAATCGTATAGCGATGGCACCGATGACAAGATGCTTTGCAGATAATGAGACTGGAGTAGTTGGTGCGGATGTAGTGGAGTACTACAGAAAACGTGCTGCGGATGGAATTGGACTAATTATTACAGAAGGAATTGTCATTAGTCCGAGAGCAAAAGGAAACCCAGGAGTACCAGGTATTTATACACAAGAACAAATCGATTCTTGGAAACCTGTTACAGAGGCAGTACATAAAGAAGGCGGGACGATTATTGCTCAAATATGGCATGTTGGGCGTATGAGTCATCATGAAATAATTGGTGGTCAAATGCCACAAGCGCCGTCGGCTATCGCTGCAGAGGGAAATGTTCCACGCTTTCGTAAACCGTTTGATATGCCAGAAGCAATGACGTTAGAAGAAATACAAGAAGTGATCGATCAATACGCACAAGCTGCGAAAAATGCGATCGAAGCTGGATTTGATGGAGTAGAAATTCACGGTGCACACGGATATTTAATCGATCAATTTACGTATGAGTTTGCGAATAAGCGAACAGATAAATATGGCGGTGATTTAAAACAAAGGTTAACGTTTATGAAAGAAGTAACGGCAGCTGTAATAGAAGCTGTTGGAGCTAATAAAACACTTCTTCGTTTCTCTGCTTTCAAAGGTGATAATCCTACTTATATGTGGGAAAACCCTGAGTTTGCAATTGAAACGTTCATAAATATGTTTAAAGAGGTTGGATTAACGATGATCCATCCTTCAACGATGAATTATACCCAAGAGATTGCTGACGGAAAGAATTTTCATCAACTAGTAAGAAAATATTGGGATGGTACGATTGTTGGGGTTGGTAATTTAAATCCGAAAGAGGCCGAAGAAGCGTTGCAAGAAGGAACGATTGATGTAGCGGCATTCGGAAGACCGTTAATTGCTAATCCAGACTTTGTTCATCGAATTAAACACGCTGAAAGTTTAGTTGAATATGACGCGAAAGAGCATCTTGTTACGTTAGTATGAATAAAGATAAAAGGAGAACACATCTAGTGTTCTCTTTTTATTATGGAATTTCATAGGGGGAAGCGGGATGAGTGAAACGCTACTCGTTATTATTAGTATATTACTATTTTTAATGTTGCTTTTAATCGTCTTTTTTATCATTACATTTTTTATAAAAAAACGAACACATCATTCTATTTTAAAATTACATCCGTACTTAGGAAGAATGCGCTACTTACTGGAAAAGATAGGGCCTGAATTTCGACAATATTGGTTTGATCATGATACGGATGGAAAGCCTTTCTCACGTTATGATTTTCAAAGTGTTATGTTTTTAGCGAAATATCGCTCTGAAATACTTGGTTTTGGATCAAAACGAGATTTTGAAGCTTCTGGATATTATATTGCTAATACATTATTTCCGATATTAACGGAGGAATTAAGTGTGAATCTCACGCAAGAGCGAGAAGGTAAAAAGTACGTGATTCATAAAGAAGGGTTATTTTCAAGAAGAGAAAAATTGACAGCGGATACAACGAATCTTTGGCTGTACGAAGAAGATGATGCAATTATAGTCGGTGAGAACCGTAAATATCCGTGGAAGCTACATGGCATGTTTGGTGCATCTGCGACTTCTTATGGTGCGATTGGAGAAAATTATATTTTAGCGAGTGGTCTTGGAGCAAAAATGGCAGGCGGGTCGTGGATTAATACGGGTGAAGGTGGCGTTATTCCAGAACATTTACATACAGGAGCGAATATCGTTGCGCAAATTGGTCCAGGGTTATTTGGATACCGTGATGAAGACGGTAATTTTTCAATGGGAAAATTCATGGAGAAAGTGAAAGAAAGTAATATTAGAGCATTCGAATTGAAATTTGGGCAAGGTGCTAAAATACGTGGTGGTCATTTAGAGGGGCAAAAAGTAAATGAGAAAATTGCGTTTGTTCGCAACGTCCGAAAGGGAGAGACGATTAATTCACCGAATCGATTTTCATTTTTAAAGAATGCAGCGGATACACTTTATTTTATTCAACAGTTGCAAGAAAGCGGCGGTAAACCAGTTGGAATGAAAATTGTAATTGGTCAGCAGAAGCCTTTGGAAGATTTAATAAAAACAATGAAAGAACTAAACATTTATCCAGATTTTATTACAATAGACGGTTCAGAAGGCGGGTCAGGGGCAACGTATAAATCGATGGCAGATTGTATGGGACTGCCGCTTATTCCAGCATTACTTACATTTATTGATACAGCAAACCATTATGGTGTTCGTAACAAGTTTAAAGTATTTGCATCGGGTAAATTAATCACACCAGATAAAGTAGCGATTGCTTTAGCGATTGGGGCGGATGCTGTAAGTTCAGCCCGCGGATTTATGATGGCAAGCGGCTGTATTATGGCCCTTCAATGTAATTCTGGCCAATGTCCATCTGGTGTAGCCACGACGAATCCGCATTATCAAAAAGCGTTAGATCCGTATGAGAAGAAGTGGCGAGTCATGAATTATATTATTAGTATGAGATATAGTTTATTTTCATTAGCGGCAGCGGCGGGAGTGAAGAGCCCGCGCCATTTAACTAGAGAGCATATTGTGTTTAAAGACGAGGTGGGGAGAGTAGTTCCTCTTTCGGAATTGTTTCCTATAGTAAATCAAACCTAAAAGTATATTTGATATGTAAGATTTTTTTAAGGAATAATCATATTTTTGGAAAAATTAGGAGTATAATAGGGAAGTATTTTTAAAAATGACTATTTTTAGGGAGAGATTCACTTGCAATAAGGTTCTTACAGTATTACAATTTTTTTACTCGTCATAGGGCTCGTTATATTTAGACGCATGCGCTCTATGAATCGACCAATTAATAATAAAGGAAGACGACTACTATTGCCATTATTTTTCTTATTACCAGGTTTTTCTTTATACGCAGCACCGATACAACTTGCTGGTTGGCAAATTTGTATAGCTGCTGGGATCGGACTGCTATTGTCAATTCCACTTATTATTTTAAGTGGGTATGAAGTCAGAGAAGATGGTCAAATTTATGCAAAAAAAAGTATCGCTTTTATTGCTACATTTTTAGTTATCGTTCTTTTACGTGCTTATTTTAGAAGACATTTACAAGGTCTAGATCCAAAGTCAATCGGCATTCTTTTCTACACTCTTGCGGTTTGTTATATAGTACCTTGGCGTATTGGATGTTATATGAAATTTCGTAAAGTATATGTAGAGAAAGAGAAAATTGAGACGTCAATAAGCTAAAAGTCATACATTTGTATGGCTTTTTTCTTTTAAAATTTATCGGGTAAACGAATGAAAATAAGGTGTGAAAAAACACCGTTTAATTTTCTGAATATTATTACTTTAATTCCTTAAAAAATCATTGTAATCCACTGGGATAAAGGCGTTTATAAAGGTTTTCACATGTAATAAAAAGTGCTCGTTCACTTGAAAGAACAAAAAATGTTTGTTAAGGTAGGGAACCATAAGCGAAAACAAGAAAATAGAAAAAGTCATTTTTCGAAATTTTGAATGGCTTATGGACTAAGGGAGAGATTTGGTGAAGATTGAAATTATGGTTTCGCTTGCTATTTATATGGCAGGTATGTTGTATATCGGATATTGGTCTTATAAGAAGACATCCGATTTATCAGATTATATGTTAGGTGGAAGGGGACTTGGTCCAGCAGTTACAGCTTTATCAGCTGGTGCTTCTGACATGAGTGGCTGGATGCTAATGGGATTACCTGGTGCGATGTATGCAACAGGATTATCAAGTGTATGGATTGCGATAGGTTTATTAATAGGTGCGTATGCAAACTATTTAATCATTGCCCCGCGTTTACGAACGTATACAGAAGTGGCAAATGATTCAATTACGATTCCAGACTTTTTAGAAAATCGGTTTAAAGATCGTACGAAAATACTTCGTTTTGTCTCTGCTATCGTCATTTTAGTATTTTTCACATTTTATGCGTCGGCTGGTTTAGTTTCAGGTGGACGTTTGTTTGAAAATTCTTTTAACCTTGATTATAAAATTGGTTTATTTGTAACAGTGGGTGTCGTTGTTGCGTATACACTATTCGGTGGCTTTCTAGCCGTAAGTTGGACGGACTTTGTGCAAGGTTGTATTATGTTTATTGCGCTTGTATTAGTGCCAATTGTTGCTTTTACGGATGTCGGTGGTGTAACAGAAACATTTAATACGATTAAGCAAGTCGATGCATCGCATTTGGATATGTTTAAAGGGACTACAGTATTAGGGATTATTTCCTTTTTAGCATGGGGCCTTGGATATTTTGGTCAACCACATATTATTGTCCGCTTTATGGCAATTACCTCTATTAAAGATTTAAAAACTTCTCGTAGAATCGGTATCGGTTGGATGACGATTTCAATTATAGGTGCAATGCTTACTGGTCTAATTGGTATCGCCTATTATGCTAAAAATAATGCGATATTACAAGACCCAGAAATGGTCTTTGTAACATTCTCAAATATTTTATTCCATCCATACATTACAGGATTTTTATTATCAGCTATTTTGGCTTCGATTATGAGTAGTATTTCCTCACAATTACTTGTTATTTCAAGTGCAGTAACGGAAGACTTTTATAAAACATTTTTCCGTCGTAACGCAAGTGACAAAGAACTTGTATTTATCGGTAGATTATCAGTATTAGTAGTGGCTATGATAGCAGTTGTTTTAGCGTATCATCCAAGTGATACAATTTTAACACTTGTAGGTTATGCTTGGGCAGGATTTGGTTCAGCATTTGGACCCGCTATTTTATTAAGTTTATATTGGAAGAGAACGAACAAATGGGGCGTTCTTGCTGGTATGATTGTCGGTGCAGTAGTTGTTATAGCATGGGTACAAATTCCAAGTTTAAAAGCAATTATGTATGAAATGGTACCTGGATTCTTCTGTAGTTTATTAACTGTTATCGTTGTAAGTTTATTAACGAAAGAACCCGTTAAGGCAGTTCATCGTGAATTTAATGAGATGGAAGCAGTACTGGAAGAAGAAACGAAATGATTTGAAAAGAGAGTAGACGGTGAATAACGTTTACTCTCTTTTCTTTTTAAATGAAATAAGTAACTTATTGACAAAGAAAAGTAAGTAACTTATAATAAGTATTGAGGTTGAGATAAATGACATTCTAAATCAAGTTTTATTATGATTTTAGAGTGAGTAAATGTTTTTTGGAAACTATCTTGAAATCGAGATAATCCCGATAAGTTAGACGCTAATGTGTAATTTTGTAATTAATATCTCGAATTCGAGATAAAATTATTATAACGGATTTTACTTTGTAGCATGGACAAAATGAATAATGAATTTAAATGTAAAAGAATTTTTATAATGAAATAAAAAAGGAGTGGAAGAAATGGAAAAGAAAACAATGGGAATCCATCACATTACAGCGATTGTAGGGCATCCACAAGAAAATGTAGACTTTTATGCTGGTGTATTAGGGTTACGTTTAGTGAAACAAACAGTGAATTTTGATGATCCAGGTACGTACCATCTTTATTTTGGAAATGAAGGAGGAAAGCCTGGAACAATTATTACGTTTTTCCCATGGGCAGGTGCTCGTCAAGGTATTATTGGGGACGGTCAAGTAGGAATTACGTCTTACGTTGTACCAAAAGGTACAATGGAGTTTTGGGAAAATAGATTAGAAAAATTCGATGTTTCGTATACAAAAATGACTCGTTTTGGAGAGCAGTATTTAGAATTTGATGATCCGCATGGTTTGCATATAGAATTAGTTGAAAGAGAAGCAGGCGAATTAAACAATTGGAGTTTTGGAGAAGTTACACCAGAAGTAGCAATTAAAGGGTTTGGAGGTGCTGTTCTTTTATCTGCACAGCCTCAAAAAACAGCTGAATTGTTAGAACATATTATGGGTCTTGAAAAAATTGGAGAAGAGGGCGAATTTGTTCGATTCCGTTCTTCTGCTGACATTGGAAATATTATTGATTTGAAATTATCAACAATCGGTCGTGGCCAAATGGGCGTTGGCACAGTTCATCATATTGCCTGGAGAGCGAGTGATGATGCTGATCAGCTAGACTGGAAAGAGTATGTGTCGCGTTTTGGATATCACGTAACTCCTGTACAAGATCGAAATTATTTTAACGCGATTTATTTTAGAGAACATGGTGAAATCTTATTTGAAATTGCAACAGATCCTCCTGGTTTCGCTCATGATGAATCGTTAGAGACGATGGGTGAGGAATTAAAGTTACCGGAACAATATGAACAACATAGAAAACAGATTGAACAAACGCTTTTACCATTTGAAGTGAGAAATTTAGATTAAAGTGATTGGAGGGGGAACAGGATTATGATGAAACATGTTTTTCAAAAAGGAAAAGATACGTCAAAACCAGTGTTGTTATTACTTCATGGCACAGGTGGTAATGAATTAGATTTACTACCACTTGCAGAAATAATTGATCCGGAAGCGTCGGTATTAAGCGTTAGGGGAAATGTGTTAGAGAATGGGATGCCGCGTTTCTTCCGCCGATTAGCAGAGGGCATTTTTGATGAAGAGGATTTAATTTTCCGTACGAAGGAATTAAATGAATTTTTAGATGAAGCGGCTAAAGAATATAAATTCGATAGAAATAACATTGTAGCTATCGGTTATTCGAATGGGGCAAATATCGCAGCAAGCTTATTATTCCATTACGAAAATGCATTGAAAGGTGCTGTGCTTCATCACCCAATGGTACCAAGAAGAGGAATTCAATTAGCAAATTTAGCAGGGAAATCTGTGTTTATTGCTGCTGGGACAAATGACCCAATTTGTTCATCAGCAGAGTCAGAGGAATTGAAGGTACTATTAGAAAATGCAAATGCGAATGTAACAATGCATTGGGAAAATCGAGGGCATCAATTAACGATGGGTGAAGTAGAAAAAGCAAAAGAGTGGTATGACAAAGCATTTTAAAAAAGAAGCATCTGCTAACGATTAGCAGATGCTTCTTTTTTATTTAAGACTGGATTGCAAGATGAGATGAAGAAAGTGGTAACTCAATATCAACAATCGTACCTTTATTTAATTCGCTTGAAATGTGTAATCTACCATGATGTTCTTCAATTATTTTGTAACACATCATTAATCCTAGTCCTGTGCCTTTTTCTTTTAAACTATAAAAAGGTTCGCCTAGACGGGAGATACGATCTTCAGGAATGCCGCAACCTTCATCGATAATTCGTATTAAGATGAAATTATCCTCTAATGGTTTTGTTTGGATGAAAATATTTCCGCCATTTGGCATTGCTTCTATCGCATTTTTTAATATGTTTATAAAAACTTGTTTTAATTGGTTACCGTCACATTGAATATCATATACGTAATCAAAATGATCCATGATGATATGAACGCTATGCATAATTGCAGTCGGTAAAATAAATGTAACTACCTCTTCAATTAAAGTTTGTATGTTACAAGTTTGGATAGATAATACTTGTGGCTTAGACATCGCCATAAATTGACTCGTGATGGATTCCATTTGTGAAATCTCACTTAACATAACATCGATATACCATTTCTGCTCCTCACTTATTTCAGGGAGGAGCAACGTTAGAAAACCTTTTAGAGAAGTGAGTGGATTTCGAATTTCATGGGCAATTCCAGCTGTCAGTTGTCCGACTACTGCGAGCTTCTCTGATTTTCGTAGTAACTTTTCAGTTTCTTTTAGCTCAGTAACATCTCTCCCCATCACGATAAGACCTTTGCGAGAACCATCAGGATGATAAAGCGGAACTTTTGATATACTTAAGATTAGATCGAAATCATCTCTATGTATAATAAATTCCTCGCCATGAAGAATTTGTCTTTGTTGCCATGCTAGTTCATCGATTTCTTCACAATGTAAAAAAGCTTCTCGGTATGCTTCATTATATTGAATGAGTTCGCTATCTTTTTTCCCGTGGTAAGGTACATGATGGAAATTGAAGCAAGAAAGTGCGTAATCATTTGCCTCAAGCCAGCGCCCTTCATGATCTTTAAAAATAACAAACGCAGGCATGGAGTTTACTAATGTACGTAATCTCTTCTCACTTTCTTTTAGCATATTCTCAATTCTTTCTGATTTTTCAAGCGGCTTCATAATAGCATATACGCCAGTAAGACGATTTTGAACAAAAATAGGAACTAGTTTTGTCACAACATCTAATAAGAATCCATTTTTATGATAAATAGATAAGATATACTCTTGTTGATTATCCGCTTCAGTATTCTTTATATTTTGTAATACTTGCTCAGAAATATGGGCTTCTAAAATAGAGGTAATATTTTTCTGTTCTAATTCTAAAGAAGTGTAACCTAATATTCTTTCGGCAGAAGGATTTATATGTAGAATAACTCCTTCTAAATTTAATGAAATAATACTATCAGGATTGTGTTCGAACAGAGATGCGTACATTTCTGTTAATGAACGATCTTGTATATGGTTTCGCAAACGTCTAGAAATGTTCGGATGACGTTTGTTTTGAGTTGGTGAATATTTTTTACGACTCATAATAGTTCCTCCGTACAAATAGCATCTAAAAAGATTTGTCTATTCATAACTATAATATAGATGTAATGTGTATTTCTATAAAAAATGGAAGTTATAGAATAAATTTTGTTTTTTTTATTTTTTGCAAGGTGAATGCAGGATGGTAATAAGGGGAGCTTATATTGTTTTATAAACCTTTTGTAAGTTACAGACGGCTGTTTTCCGTATAACATTAGGGTAGAGGAGGGGGAGAGAAAATGAAAAATTATATTCAAGGGATTGATCACGTGCAAGTAGCTGCACCTGTAGGGTGTGAAGAAGAGGCGCGTGATTTTTATGGGAATACGATTGGTATGGAAGAAATTCCAAAGCCAGAAGAGTTGAAAAAACGAGGTGGATGTTGGTTTAAATGCGGAAATCAAGAAATCCATATTGGTGTCGAGCGGAACTTTACACCAGCTAAAAAGGCTCATCCAGCTTTTTATGTGAATGAAATTAATGAATTTAAGCAAACACTTATAGAGCAAGGTGTTAAAGTGATTGATGATTATGCACGGCCAGATGTAATTCGATTTTACGTGTCAGATCCATTTGGAAACCGAATTGAATTTATGCAAAATAAAGACTAGGTGGATTCCCACCTAGTCTTTAACTTCTTCTGAAAAGTCCTAACACTTCTACAGTTTCTGTAATATTAACGAATGCATTCGGGTCGATTTCAGAAATTGTTAGTTTCATACTTGCTAATTCTTCACGAGAAACGACGGTCATAAGTACACGCTTTTTCTCGCTTGAATAAGCACCTTCGCCATCAAGTAACGTTATTCCACGTACAACAGTTGAAAGAAGTTGTTTTTTCATTTTTTCTGCTTCATTTGTTACAATCATAAGTGTAACTTTACGATGTTTTGTATGAACAGCATCAATTACTTTACCAGTTACATAAATTGAAAGTAAGCTTGTAAGTGCAACATCCCAGGTGAAGAAGAATCCTGCGATTATTACAACGACTGCATTTAAAATAATAAGGAATCCGCCAAGTTTAATGTCTCGCTTGCGGGATAAAAGCATACCGATAATATCAAATCCACCAGTGGATCCATTACAGTTAAAAACAAGACCAATACCAGCTCCAGCGATTACACCTCCGAAGATAGAAGATAACAATGGATCTGTTGCTACGACTTTTACTGGAACGTAGTATAATGCAACAGATAATACAACTACAGAGACAACTGTGTTAAAAATTACTTTTTTTCCAAGACCTATGTACCCTAAAATAAGGATAGGTAAGTTTAATACAAAGTTAATAATGCCTGTGTTTACAGGGGTTACAATCCCTAAAATAATAGCAATTCCGCCAATTCCACTACTTAAAATTTTGTGGGGGATAAGGAAAAGATTAAAGGCAACCGCAATAATAATAGAACCGATAATAACACCAAGGAATCTGACCATTTCTTTCCCGTCCTTCACTGAAAAATTCATATTATTTCAAGATTATATATGATATTGAAAGTTTTGGGTAAAAACAGTTTATTTAGGTAAATTAGATTAATCAAAAGAATTTGAGTATTTTATCATTTGAAAGGGGATACAGTTGTGAAGATAAAAACATATCAACAGAAAAGCCCGTTGAAGCAAGAATGTGAGGATTCTTATTTTTGTAATAAAGAAAAAAAGATTTATGGTGTATGTGACGGTGCAACACCACTTGTCCCGTTTCGTGATGAAAAGGGACATAATGGAGCATACATCGCTTCGCATTTATTTGCAAGTTATTTTACTGCATTACGAGAGAATCATAGTTTACAATTTGCAGTTGCCAAAGCAAATGAAGCATTGCAAAGCAAAATGTTAGAATATGAAGTAGACACGAGAAAAAAAGAGCATTTGTGGTGCACATGTATCGCGGCAGTCCAAATAGTTGGTGAGAAAATTGAATATGCGCAGCTTGGGGACTGTATGATTGTCACAACTTTTCAAAATGGAACGATGCAAGTATTAACGAAAGACACAGTTGAAGGAATTAGTAAAAGAGCAAAAAAGAAGAGGGAAGAAGATCGTAAAAAAGGGTTATCTGTACCAGAAGAATATGTTTTTCAAGATGTTCGAGAACAGTTAAAATACAATCGTTATCTTGCAAATATGCCAAATGGTTATTCAGTTGCAAATGGAATGAAAGAAGCGATACATTATTTACAACATGGTGAATTACATACAGATGAAGTGAGTGGGATTTTTATTTGTTCAGACGGGTTATTTCACCCAGATTGGTCATTAGAACAAACTGTTGCATATATAAGAAAGAATAGTATAAACGAATATATAGCAATTATTGAAGAGCTAGAAGCGGAAAAGAGAATAAGGCCAGATGATAAAACGATTATTATGATTGATTTTTAAGAGGAGGCAGTTCAAATGGAAATTAAACGTGTCAATCTAACATTTCAAGATGAATTAGTTCCTTTAGAAAAAGTAAACAAACTGATTATTCACCATACAGCTGAAGATGGATGGGACGTGTATAAAACGCATGAATTTCATCAAACTGTAAGGGGGTGGAGCGGAATTGGTTACAACTATTTTATCGAAAAGGATGGAACTGTAGTGGAAGGGCGAGGTTTACATATTGGAGCGCACGCGAAAGACCATAACCGTCATACAATTGGAATATGTATGACGGGAAATTTCGATAAATACGATCCCACTCCCCCGCAAGTGAATGCATTATATTCTTTATGCAAAATGTTTATGAAGCAATTTGCTATAAAGAAAGAAAATATACTAGGTCATAGGGAGTTAGAAGGAGTTACAAAAAGCTGTCCTGGTAATCGTTTTTCTATGGTAGAGTTAAGGAAGATATTATCTTAAATATAGAGGAGTAACAACGATGATGAATATAAAAATACCAAATGATAAAAAAGAAGAGCTTGTAGCACAAATTCAGCAATTTTTCATGGAAGAAGATCTAGATGAAATTGGACGTTTCCAAGCAGAGCGTTTAATAGAAGAAATGATTAAATTAGTTGGACCATTTGCATACAATCAAGCAATTGGAGATGCAAGAAAGCTTGTAAGTGAGAAATTAACGAATATGGAAGAAGATTTATACGTGTTAGAGAAAAATGAAGGGAAATAAAAAAAGAGCCGATGGGCTCTTTTTTATTTTTCTTTCTTATGTTCCTTATATTCATGTACTTTTTCTTTCACATTACCAACTGTATCTTTAGCAGTGCCTTTCACCTTATCCCATTTTCCTTCAGCTTGTAATTTCTTATTGTCAGTTACTTTCCCAACAACTTCTTTTACTTCACCTTTTACCTTATCAATGGCACCTTCTACTTTTTCTTTTAAACCATGATCATGTTTAGTCATACATTTCTCCTCCTTGTAGTTTGACTAGAATTCTCTTTTCATATTGCAAGTTGAATGATGTATCTAGTAATAGCGTAACAAATCTAGTTTGAATATTCAAATGATTAATAGGATAGAAAAGGAATTGTCATAAAATGTTTAAAAATGTAACGGAAGGAGAAATAAAGTAAATTATAATATGTCTTTTGCGGTCCATATTGATTTTGTATAAGCGATTTTCATGTGAGCACGTTCCATGTTATTTTGACTGCCGCTACCGAACCTTGCTTGTCCAACTATTAAAGTACAATTGGATTCAATAGCTGTCTTAATTCGTTTTTGAATTAATGCAGTATGACAGCCTTTACGCTGAAATTCTGGCAAAGTAGCAGAAGCAGCTAATGATGCGACACCCTTATTTATATACAGGACACCAATACCAGCAGGGATATTTTGAACTTCAGCTATGAAAAAATGCCACCCTGGTTCATTGTAAAGAATTTCATTATTTTGGCGCACGCTATCTTTTGTAAAGGATGGCATATTAAATCCACGTACATAAATGTCTGCAAAAATATCAAACTCATTTTCCTTTAGTTTTCGTATTGTAATATTAGAAGGAAGAAGTGATGAACCCTCTCTCGGTATACTATACAAAGCAGTATGGAAGCTAGATTGATAAAACCCTTTTTGAGATAAGTATTGAAATAATTCAGTTGTACCTTGTGCTGGGGTAATTTCAAAACGACAAGGGATTTGTAGTGATTCATAATAAGAAATGATTGCATCAATCGCATCTGCATTTGTAATACCTTTTACTGTATTAAAAGCAGGACCAGCAATTATTTTTGATGAAAAGGCAGTGGCGCTACCGAATTTTTTCATTTGCACTTGCATTGGGTTTCCGCTTATTGTTTGTAGTCTCTCTAATCTAGAAGAGAGCATGTCAATTTCTGCATTTTCAATTTCTGTTGCTATATCGAGTGTCATAACAGTAGTCATAAAATTCCTCCGTTAATAAATATATTTCATAGTACATATACGATTTTTGTTTTGAGATTCCTGTTGAAATGTGAGAGAATAAGAGTTTTTTTGGAAGGGAAATGGAAGTGAGCTGTCGAAGGGAGTGGAAACAGATTAAAGGTGGTGCTCTCATGAAACAAAAAACCGTGCAGACATGCTCTAATTGTGGTTCTCAAAACATAGGAGAAGGTGAGTTTGTCGGATATGCACAAATACGGAAAAAGGAAACGATGTTCACATCTTCACCGGTGGATGCGTATATTTGTACAGATTGTGGGAATATCCTTCTATTAAAAGTACGACATTATGAAAAGTTTAAGCAGAAGCCGTTATGATCATTGAGAAATGGTCATATCCAACGTTGTATACGAAACGACTTATGTTAAGGAAAATGAATATGAGTGATAGTTTACATATATATGAGTATGCTACAGATAAAGAGATGACAACTTTTACTGTATGGGATGCTCATCGATCGTTATGTGACACATATAACTATGTAGAAGAGATTGTGGGGCAATATAATGAAGGGCAAGTAGCACCTCTTGGAATTGTATTAAAAGAGGAGAAAAAACTTATAGGCACGTGTGGATTTATAAAATATGATTTGGTCACACATACAGCAGAAATTGCATACGCCTTATCTCGAAAATATTGGGGAAGAGGATTAGCCACGGAGGCTGCATTAGCTTTTTTCTACTATGGTTTTCATGAGTTGCATCTTAATAGTATTGAAGCGGGATGTGATTCAGAAAATGAAGCATCTGAAAAATTAATGAAACGTTTGAATATGGAGTACAAATATACAATTCAGAAGGATATGTTTATTAAAGGTAAGAATCGCGATACAAAAAGATATTGTATATCTAGAGAAGGATATATGAATCAATGAAATATCTTACATTGAAAAACTCCTTTAAATAAATCAAGGAGTTTTTTTATTTTGATAACAACAAATCGGAGTTTATCTTTTTGTTCGTGTGTTAGGAGTATGGGAGATATATCGAATTTTAGTAGAAAATAAGGAATACAGTAATCGTTTTATTTTTAAACTGAAAAAGAAAGTAAGAAAAAAGGTAGATAGTTTATCGTTCTGAATTATTTCCAAAGAAATAATTCGGAAAATACAGAAAAATGTCGTAATCATTTGCGGAAGTCTGTTATAATAAACGAAAAAATGAAAACGCTTTAAAGGGGGATGTAACCAATATGATGATGAATGTACCGCTAACAATTAGTTCTATGATGGAAAGAGCAGAAAAGTTATTCTCAAAGAAAGAAATTGTTTCTCGTACACATGATACCATTACGACATTAACGTATAAGCAGCTAGGAGAAAGGACGAGAAGACTTTCTAGTGCGTTAAAAAAGCTTGGGATTAAGGAAGGCGAACGTGTAGGAACGTTAGCGTGGAATCATCATCGACATGTGGAGGCGTATTTTGCTATTCCTGGTATTGCTTCCGTTTTACACACAATTAATATTCGTTTATCTCCTCAACATATTTCATACATTATTCAGCACGCAGAAGACCGAATTCTACTTATAGATGAAGATCTCGTACCGCTTGTTGAAAATATTCAATCACAATTATCAACTGTACAAGCTTACATTATTATGACTGATAAAGATGAACTCCCAAACACTACGCTGAAGCCTGTATATCATTATGAAAAGCTATTAGAAGAAGGCGATCCCAATTTCCAATTTGTAAAAGATATTGATGAAAATACACCAGCTGGTATGTGTTATACGTCAGCGACTACAGGAAATCCGAAAGGTGTTGTATATACGCATCGTAGTACTGTACTGCATTGCATGGCACTCGGTTTAGCGGATACAGCTGCTTTATCGGAAAGTGACGCGGCGATGGCAATTGTACCGATGTTCCATGTGAATGCTTGGGGACTTCCTTTCGCTGCTACTTGGTTTGGATCAAAACAAGTTCTTCCAGGACCGATGTTTACGCCGAAAATTTTATTAGAAATGATCCAATCTGAAAAAGTGACGTTAGCTGCCGGTGTGCCGACAATTTGGCTCGGTGTATTACAAGAGTTAGAAAATAATAGTTATGATTTATCTAGTATGACGAGAATACTATGTGGTGGTGCAGCCGCACCGAAAAGTGTTATTAAAGCATTTGAACAGAAACACAATGTTCCTTTCATCCATGCATATGGTATGACCGAAACAAGCCCACTCGTAACACTTGCACGTTTAAAAAGTTATGAAACAGAATTATCGTATGAAGAGCAATTAGAAATTAGATCAAAGCAAGGGTATCTTGTCCCTGGTGTAGAGATGAAAGTAGTCGGTACAAATGGTGAAGTGAAGTGGGACGGTACGGAGATGGGAGAACTATGTTTACGAGCACCTTGGATCGCTGAAAGCTATTATAACGATGATCGTACTGTCGAAGGTTTTCGCGATGGATGGTTATATACTGGTGATGTTGTCACAGTGGATGAGGAAGGTTGCGTGAAAATTGTTGACCGTACGAAGGATGTTATTAAAAGCGGGGGAGAATGGATTTCTTCGGTCGATCTTGAAAATGCTTTAATGGCACATGATGCTATATTTGAAGCGGCTGTCGTTGCAGTTCCTCACCCTCAGTGGCAAGAGCGACCAATTGCCTGCGTTGTTCAAAAGAAAAATAGTACGGTTACAAAAGAAGAAATATATGAGTTTTTAAAACCACAGTTTGCGAAGTGGTGGTTGCCAGACGATATTGTCTTTATGGAAGAAATACCGAAAACATCTGTTGGGAAGTTTTTAAAACAGGCGCTTCGGAAAGAACTGGAGCATTTGCATAGAGAGAAATAAGTGAACTTCTATTTGTAAACTCTAATACATTAATGGTTGACAAAAGAAGAATGGAAAGATAATATGATTTTTGTGATATGTTACCTAAAATAAATTTTAAGTTTACAAATAGGAGAAGCAAATATGAATACAAAAAACTTAGTTTTTGTCGCTTTATTTAGTTCTATTATGGGAGTGTTAGGGTTAATACCTCCGATTGCTCTTTCTATTACACCAGTTCCAATTACATTGCAATCACTCGGTGTTATGCTTGCGGGTGGGTTGTTAGGATCACGTCTAGGTGCGTTAAGTCAGCTTATTTTCTTACTTATTGTAGGAGTTGGAGCACCATTGCTTGCTGGTGGACGCGGTGGCCTTGGTGTATTTGTTGGACCAAGTGCAGGATATTTACTTGGTTACATCATTGGGGCGTTTGTTATTGGTTATTTAATTGAGCGTTTACGTGAAGTTTCTATTATAAAAGTATTATGTATTAATATAATTGGTGGTATTTTCGTAGTTTATGTATTTGGTATTACTGTACAAGCGTTCTTAATGGATGTTTCTGTATGGGAGACAATGAAAGTGAGTGCTGTGTTTTTACCAGGGGATTGTATAAAAGCAATTATTGCGGCAGTTCTCGTAACAAAATTACATCGTTCATTGAAACATATTATTACGCCCGCTTTAAAGAATGGAAAATATACAAATGCGGGATGATAAAGGGAAGAAACACGTTAATTGCGTGTTTCTTTTTATTATTATTGTAAAGAAAGGACGTCTCATATGGGGATTACAAAAGAATATAAAAAGCATGCCTCTTTACAACCAAATAAAATAGCGATAAAGGAAAATGATAGAGTTTTAACATATAAAGAGTGGTTTGAATCAGTTTGTAAAGTAGCAAGCTGGTTAAATGAAAAAAAATCGAAGAATAAAACGATAGCAATCCTATTAGAAAATCATATAGAGTTTTTACAACTATTTTCTGGTGCCGCTATGGCCGGGTGGGTTTGTGTTCCGTTAGATATAAAGTGGAAACAAGATGAGCTCAGAGAAAGAATTGAAATTAGTAATCCGGATATGATTGTGACAGAACGATATAAGGTGAATGATCTATTGGATGAAGAAGGAAGAGTAATTGAAATTGATGAGTGGAAAAGAATGATAGAGAAATATCTTCCTACATATTCCACTGTAGAAAGTGTACAACATGCTCCTTTTTATATGGGATTTACATCAGGATCAACAGGAACAGCAAAAGCATTTTTACGTGCACAGCAATCGTGGGTTCATAGTTTTGATTGTAATGTACATGACTTTCATATGAAAAGGGAGGATTCAATTTTAATAGCTGGGACGCTCGTTCATTCTCTTTTCTTATACGGGGCAATAAGTGCATTATATGTAGGACAAACAGTGCACATTATGAGAAAGTTCTTTCCAAATCAAGTATTAGATAAGTTAGAAACTGAAAATATATCAGTTATGTATACAGTTCCGACAATGCTTGAATCTTTATATAAAGAAAGTAGATTAATAGAAAATAAAGTGAAAATTATTTCGTCAGGAGCGAAATGGGAAGCTGAAGCGAAAGAAAAAATAAAGAATATATTTCCTTATGCGAAAAGATATGAATTTTATGGTGCATCAGAGTTAAGTTTTGTAACAGCACTAGTCGATGCAGAAAGCGAAAGAAGGCCAAATTCAGTAGGAAAACCTTGTCATAATGTGCAAGTTCGAATATGTAATGAAGCAGGCGAAGAAGTACAAAAAGGTGAAATAGGAACTGTTTATGTGAAAAGTGATCAGTTTTTTATGGGATACATAATAGATGGGGTTTTAACACGGGAGTTGAATGCAGAAGGTTGGATGACAGTGCGAGATGTAGGCTATGAAGATGAAGAAGGCTTTATATATATTGTTGGTAGAGAGAAGAATATGATTTTATTTGGAGGAATCAATATTTATCCAGAAGAAATAGAAAGTGTATTACATGAACACCCAGCTGTTGATGAAATAGTTGTAATTGGTGTGAAAGATAGTTACTGGGGTGAAAAGCCCGTCGCGATCGTAAAAGGAAGTGCTACGAAACAACAATTAAAGAGTTTTTGCTTACAGAGATTATCCTCTTTTAAAATACCGAAAGAATGGCATTTTGTAGATGGAATACCTTATACAAATAGTGGGAAAATCGCTCGTATGGAAGCAAAAAGTATGATTGAAAACCTGGAGAAAATATATGAATAGAGCAGTCATTGTAGAGGCGAAAAGAACACCTATTGGTAAGAAGAATGGGATGTTAAAAGAGTATGAAGTTCAGCAATTAACAACGCCGCTTCTTACGTTTTTAAGTAAAGGGATTGAGAGGGAAATAGATGATGTCATATTAGGTAATGTTGTTGGGCCAGGAGGGAATGTTGCGAGACTATCTGCTTTAGAGGCGGGACTTGGCTATCATATTCCTGGTGTAACGATTGATCGGCAATGTGGTGCTGGTTTAGAAGCAATTCGAACTGCGTGTTATCTCATTCAAGGCGGGGCAGGTAAGTGTTATATCGCTGGGGGAGTAGAGAGTACAAGTACGTCACCTTTTCAAAAAAGAGCACGATTTTCACCTGAAACAATTGGTGATCCTGACATGGGAGTAGCGGCTGAATATGTTGCAGAACGTTATAACATCACGAGAGAAATGCAAGACGAGTATGCTTGCCTCAGTTACAGACGAACACTGCAAGCATTAGAAAAAGGATTTATATATGATGAAATATTGTCTTTTAATGGAGTATTAGATGAATCTATAAAGCTAGAAATGAATTATGAACGAATGATTAAAAGAACAAAACCTGCATTTTTACAAAATGGTACAGTAACGGCGGGGAATTCATGTGGTGTAAATGATGGAGCATGTGCCGTTCTTGTAATGGAAGAGGGGCAAGCCCGAAAATTAGGATACAAGCCTGTACTTCGTTTCGTTCGTAGTGCTGTAGTGGGAGTGGATCCCAAGCTTCCAGGGACTGGTCCGATATTTGCGGTGAACAAATTATTAAACGAAATGAATGTAAAAGTAGAGGACATCGATTATTTTGAAATAAATGAAGCATTCGCCTCAAAAGTTGTTGCTTGCGCAAAAGAGTTACAAATTCCGTACGAAAAAGTAAATGTAAATGGTGGAGCAATTGCGCTCGGTCATCCGTACGGTGCATCTGGTGCTATGCTTGTAACACGTTTGTTTTATCAGGCACAAAGAGAGTCTATGAAATATGGAATTGCTACATTAGGAATTGGAGGCGGGATAGGGATTGCGCTATTATTTGAGAAAGTAGAAGACTAGCGAGGTAATTAGTTTTCTACTTTTTGAGGAACATAAATATTGCTACCAGGCTTCGCTTTCATTTCGTTCCAAGCAGCAATCGCATCAGCTTTTGCTTTCCCTTTATTATTTGGATCTTCGAAAAAGTCACGAGTAAAGCGATTGTATTCAAATTGTGTACCGATAGTTGTTTTGTATGTAGGGTCTTTTTTTCGTTCGTTTTCTTCATGCCAAAAAGCTATCGCGTCTTCATATGTTTTTCCAACATTCTCTTTGAAAAATTTTTGAAGAGCTACTGTAAAGCGAAAGTTTGTTCCGATTTTTTCTTTGAAAAAAGCACGAACATCTTCGCTACAGCGGTGATTGTTAGTAATAATCGTTTGAAGAGAAAGGTCTTTATAGGATAGGGAAGCTTTACTCACCTTTTGAACAGAGCTGTTTTTTAATATTTTACCAGTAGTTAAATAATGTGAGATACGCTCGGTTATTTCGATCTTAGAGCCACTAGCTGGCAACTCATTCTCACGACAAAATGTTTGGAGTTCTGCTTTTAACCAATAATAGTTTTGGAAATCTTCAAGTGATATAGACTTTGTTAAAGGTGGACGCATGAATGTAACAACTACTTTCTTCCATAATTTTCTTTAATTATAAAACATATGTTCTTTTTATGGAAGGGTTAATTTGTAAATATAATGGGAAGAGGAGATTGCATATGGAAAATGTAATGCAAGTTCGTGTTACAGGAATTTTAATTGAAGATGAAAAGGTATTGCTAGTAAAGCAAAAAGTGGCTAATCGAAATTGGTCTTTACCTGGAGGAAGAGCAGAGAATGGCGAAACGTTAGAGGAAGCAATGATTCGAGAAATGAGAGAAGAGACAGGGTTAGAAGTTAACATTCAGAAGCTACTCTATGTTTGTGATAAACCAGATGCTCGCCCGTCTTTATTACATATAACGTTTTTGCTTAAAAGGATTGAAGGTGAAATTATGCTACCTTCTAACGAGTTTGATCATAATCCAATTCATGATGTGCAAATGGTGCCGATTAAAGATTTAAGTCATTATGGTTTTTCGGAAACTTTTATCAATCTTATAAGTGAAGGTTTTGTAAATGCAGGGAGTTATCAAGGTTTGAAACAAAATATAGGTCTGTAAATATAGGGGAAGGATAGCCGTTCGCTATCCTTCATAACATGTTTTAAACTGCTGACTGTAAAGAAGAAACAAGCTGATTTAAAAATTCATCTCCGCTCATAATTGCTTTCCCGCCACCGCGAGCACTCTTCTTATTTCCGCCACCTTTTCCTTCGATTGTAGGAAGAGCGTCTTTTAAAAGAGCATTCATATCGAGTGATACTGATTTTCCGCAAGCGAGAATACATTGTAGTTTGTCATCATTTTCGATGACGAAATACGTAATTGCATGCTCTTGTTGTTCTGTAATAATAGCGGAAAGCTTTGCGATTTCTTGCATAGAACGATTTGTAAATACTTTAGAAATAAGTATGCTGGCATGTATTTCCGTAGGGTGTTGAAGTAGTTCATTTGCCTCTGCAAATAATAATTTTTCATTCATTGTTTGTATTGCTTTTTCGTTTTCTTTTTGAGAAGTAAGCAGTTGCGCCACTTTTGTTGGAATATCAGTTTCGCTACTGTTTAATTGTTTGGAAACATTCTTCATAATTTGTTGTTGCTGCCCTATTAATTTAAGTGTGCGCCAGCCAGCGATAAACGTTAGTCGTATGCCACCTTTATTGCGTTCCCAGCTAAGAACTTGAATAGGACCTACTTCACCAGTACGTTTCGGGTGTGTTCCGCCACAGCCGTTATAATCAAAGTTTTCGATCATAACAACGCGTATATTTTCTGTCATAGTCGGTTCTTTACGAAGGGGCAACGTTTTCGCTTCTTCTAAGTTCATCCACTGGATGCGGATTGGATGGTTTTCAAAAACAATTTTGTTTGCAATTTGTATTGCTTTTTCAACCGTTTCTGCATGAAGATTTTCTGTTTCTAAATCAATTGTTACTGTTTCTTTACCAAGATGGAATCCAATTGTAGGCATGTTAAAATGGTCCCAAAAGGCAGCAGATAAAATGTGCTGAGCCGCATGTTGCTGCATATGATCAAAACGGCGCTCCCAATTGATTTTACCTTCTACGTCTTCTGTATGTAATTGTTCTGCAATGTAATGACGAATTTCTCCGTTTATCTCTTCTACATTGATTACATTGATATCATTTAATGTACCAGTATCATATGGTTGTCCGCCACCTGTCGGATAAAATGCTGTTTCATTCAAAACAACGTATAAGTTACCGTCTTTATCATAATCTTGCTTTATAATTTTAGTAGTAAAGTCTTGCTTATAAGCGTCAGTGTAATATAATTTGTGCTCCAATTTTCTTTCTCCTCTCGCATTAACTAGTTTCATTGTAAAGCAATTGAAATTAGTTTCCTAATATTTCAGAAGAAAGAAACTATTTTTAGAATTTTCTTGCTATAATAAGAAAAAGAAAATGCGGGGGTGGAATGAATATGTTATATGAAAACGGCGTAGATAAACTGCTTAGTTTAAGCAGAAATATTTCTGAATTATATCGAGAATTAAATGAAATGACCCGGATTTTAACGGATTGTAATCGAGAAAGTGTGAAGTTTGATCGGTTATATGTAAAAGAGTTACTTTGGAAGAAAGAAGATGTAATAGAGAAATATGACCAGCTACTTGTACAACTTTGTATTAACGAATGCTTTGATCTAAAAAGTGTCATTACAGGGGAATATAAGTATACATATGAAGAAGTAGAAAACATAGTTTTACAATTTAATGAAAAGTATAATGTCGCAATCTTAATTAAAGATGTGTGTAAAGAATTACAGTTCACATATGGAATTGATATGGACATAACGAGAACAACTCGGGTATCAACAGCTCAAGTATAGAAAAAGGAAAAGAAAGCAGATCCTTTGCTTTCTTTTTTTTGTGAAAATAGAGAGAGTAGGTTTAACGATGAAGGGGAAGTTACAGCATATTCATCCGCTTGGAATGAGTATTATTTTAGGGACATTGTTTGCTAGGTTTGCAACTTCAATGAGTATCCCTTTTTTAGCGATTTATTTAACGACTGTTAAAGGTGTATCAGCTGGAATGACTGGTGCTATTATCGGAACGAGTGCACTTGTTGGTGTTTTTGCTAGCTTTATCGGAGGGAATTTATCAGATCGATTTGGCCGGAAAACGATTATGCTCTGGTCCATGATCGTTTGGATTTTTGTGTTTATAGGTTTTTCACTTGCGGATCATGTTTTAAGTTTCTTTTTATTAAACGCTTTAAATGGATTATGTAGGTCGTTTTTTGAGCCAACATCAAGAGCATTATTATCAGATTTAACAAAGCCTGAGTATCGGTTACTCGTCTATAACTTACGATACGGTGCAATAAATGTTGGAGTTGCTATTGGACCAATTGTTGGATTACAGATTGGAAGTGCAAAATCAACAATTCCTTTTTTAGTAGCAGCTGGGGTATATATTCTATATACAGCTATATTAGCGTTCCAATTTAAGAAGTATCCAATGGAAAAAAAGAAAGTGAGTACAGAAAAACCTGTTACAATGTTAAATGCAATGCGTATATTGCGAAAAGATATAGTATTTTTAGTTGCTTTAGTCGGTATTATTTTGAGTAATTGCGGTTTTTCACATTTAACGACGACAGTATCTCAATATTTTGCAAATGCACATATATTTGAGGATGGAGTGAAGCTATTCTCATATATGCTCGCTTTAAATGCAATTGTTGTAGTGATTATCCAATACCCTGTTATTCAAATGTGCAAAAAATACACACCATTAGCATCCATTATGGTTGGAACTTTATTTGTGAGCGGAGGATTGTTTGGATTTGGAGTAGTAGAATCTATGCTAGGTGCTGCCGTCTGTACAATTATTTTTACAATTGGAGAAGTCTTAATGTTTTCAATGACGGATGTATTTATTGATGATATTGCTGTTGCGCATCTAAAAGGAACATACTTCGGTGCGATGGGTTTTTCGGGAATTGGAGCAGTAATAGGTCCGTGGTTTGGAGGAGTACTTCTCGATTACTACGGGTACCAAAATGGGTTTGCAATATTTTCAGCACTAGCTATATTTTCAACTGTGGCATTTCCTGTGCTTTTAGTTACAAAAGGTTTATCGAAAAAAAGATATGATAGAAATTCTAATATAGAAATGCATGCGAAATAACATAAGCCCCAGTAACCAACTGGGGCTTAGTGCGTATTATATTAACTCTTAATTTGAAAAAAGAACTTTCTTTTCATGCTTATCAGCAACTTCATTTTTGGAAATATGAATGGCTAAATATCCATTTTCTAAGCAGGCTAGCATCTTCTTATAAATAATATTATCGGGTAAAGGAATGATCCGCTGTAAAGAAATATTATTATGAAGTATGCAAATGGTTAGGCCTGTCTTCATCTTTTTAATGACTACATTTTGTTCAGTTACATTTGGTACATCTGTTTCCAAAATGTATTCTTGTTCCGTTTCGCAAAGGTCAATATGAATTTGATTTGGGAAACTAAAGTTACTACAAGAGTCAGAACAAAATTGATCCATCCATTCTTCGAAACCATCAACATGAAAAAGACAATCCTTCTTTTTCTTGCCCATGTAAGACACCCTCCGTAAAATCTCAATTCATACTATGTTATGCATGAATGAATTAGGGGTGAAGAATAAATGGAAAAATATAAACATTGTATGTGGAAAAGATAGCTAGTGTGCACTTTTTGTTTTACATATCATGATGCGCATGATGTTTTTGGCGTGAATGGTTACGGTTTTTTACTTTATGAGATCCGCTTAATGGTTCAGGTTGTCCTTTTTTTTCTTTCGCTTCACGATTGTTTTTTCCCATTGTATGTGACACCTCCTCTTCCTCTTTAGAATGAGAGAAGTTTGCAAATTTATACGAGAATGTTTTTAGAAAAAAAGGTAAAGATAATTAGGACTAACTATTACAGAAAGGGGATTATATAATGCCATATCATAAAGATAAACAACAAGCGTTTCAAGCAGCGCAGCAAGGCGTTACACAAGCAGAAAATGCATTTAACAACATTGTGAAAAATGATCCAAACTACGGTCATGATTTAAAAGAATTACGCCAAGAGGTTCAGGAAGCATATGAACAAATTCAAAATGCACTAGAGGTAGCTTCAGAAACACAACGTCCACAACTTGAGCAATATGAAAATAATCTCCAAAATATAATGCGAAATGTAGATCGATTAGAAAAGTAAATGAGGTTGTTGTTTATTCGACAACCTTGCTGCTTTAGTAAACGTTATGCTAAAACAGAAAATTTTTCTATTAGTTTTTTCTTTGCTATGTGCAGTACATATATTTCAAGTGGAAAAAGTGGAAGCGAAAATGTTGCTCAGAAAAGAGTTAGAACCAACTGGTTATGTAACATGGGAAGTACCTAATAATGAAAAAATTATTGCAATTACATTTGATGATGGACCAGATCCAACGTATACACCACAAGTTTTAGATTTATTACGTCAATATAAGGCTGAAGCGACATTTTTTATGATTGGATTTCGAGTTCAGCGCAATCCATATTTAGTGAAACAAGTGTTAAAAGAGGGACATGAAATTGGAAATCATACGATGAATCATTTGTATGCGAGTAATTCATCAGATGAAAAATTAGAAAATGATATTTTAGATGGAAAGAAATTTTTTGAAAAATGGGTGAAAGAACCTTTGTTATTCCGTCCTCCTGGCGGATATATTAACGACGCTGTATTTAAAACAGCGAAAGAAGCTGGTTATCAAACTGTTCTATGGTCGTGGCATCAAGATCCACGTGATTGGGCAAATCCAGGGGTTGAATCCATTGTAAATCATGTAGTGAAAAATGCTAAAAGTGGCGATATTGTATTGTTACATGATGGAGGAAATGATCGTAGTCAAACGGTAGCGGCACTAGCAAAAATTTTACCTGAGCTGAAAAAGCAGGGCTATCGATTTGTAACGGTTTCGGAATTACTACGTTATAAACATTAGAAAAAATCCCAAAAGGAAAATAGACCTTTTGGGATTTTTCTTTACTGGTTCTTTTTACGTTTCTTATTATTTTGTCGCTCTGCTGGAGTTAAAGGCTCGTTTGCAAATTCTTCATTGTAACCAGTTCCTTGTCCTTGTGCAGATGCAGCATTCATTCCTGAAATAGTATGATTTGCTTTTCTTTTACCCATTTTATTTCACCTCTATAACATTTTTTGTATGTTGAATGATGAGCAGTTCATAGTATGTATGAACTGTAAGTAAACCGCTGATAGAGCACTTTACTTTATGATAATAGTATTCATAAGGAGTATGAAAGCTATTCAAATTTAGAAACATAAAGAAAACTTATGATAATCTATAAGTTTCTTATTATTTACTTATTTAGAAAGTTGTAATAAGATATTATCGTAAGGTATTGAAAAGTTTGTCTACATTTTATATTCAGACAACTTAGTCACGTTTAACAGGGGGGAAACATAATGGTCAAACATAATCCATTTCAATCACGTGCAACTTTTGAAGTAGATGGAAAAACGTATCATTATTATGATTTGAAAGCGCTTGAAAATGCAGGGGTTGGCAACGTATCTCAATTACCATATTCCGTGAAAGTTTTACTTGAATCAGTACTTCGTCAAGTAGACGGACGTGTAATCACAGAAGAGCATGTTACAAATTTAGCGAAATGGGGAACGAAAGATGTGCAAGATATCGATGTTCCATTTAAACCATCTCGTGTAATTTTACAAGATTTCACTGGTGTTCCAGCTGTTGTTGATTTGGCTTCGCTTCGTAAAGCAATGGCAGACATGGGCGGAGATCCTGACAAAATTAATCCTGAAATTACTGTAGACCTTGTAATTGACCACTCTGTACAGGTTGATAGAGCGGGTACGGCAGACGCGCTTGCATTCAACATGGACTTAGAGTTTAAACGTAATGAAGAACGTTATAAATTTTTAAGCTGGGCACAAAAATCATTTGATAACTACCGTGCGGTTCCACCAGCTACAGGTATTGTACACCAAGTAAACCTTGAATATTTAGCACCAGTTGTTCATGCTGTGAAAAATGCTGAAGGTGACTTAGTTGCATACCCAGATTCATTAGTTGGAACAGACTCACATACAACAATGATTAACGGTATCGGCGTTCTTGGATGGGGCGTTGGTGGTATTGAAGCAGAAGCAGGAATGCTTGGACAGCCCTCATACTTCCCAGTACCTGAAGTAATCGGTGTGAAATTAACTGGTACACTTCCAAGTGGTACTACAGCGACAGACGTTGCATTAAAAGTAACACAAGTATTACGTCAAAAAGGTGTAGTTGGTAAATTTGTTGAGTTCTTCGGTAATGGACTAAAGAGCATGCCTTTAGCTGACCGTGCAACAATTTCAAATATGGCACCAGAATACGGCGCAACTTGTGGATTCTTCCCAATCGATGATATTTCATTAGAATACTTACGTTTAACAGGTAGAGATGAAGAACAAATTCGCGTTGTTGAAGAATACTGTAAAGCGAACGGTTTATTCTATACAGCAGACAGTAAAGATCCAATCTATACTGATCTTGTTGAAATTGATTTAAATACAATTGAATCTAACCTTTCTGGACCGAAACGCCCACAAGATTTAATTCCACTTTCAGATATGAAAGATGCGTTCCACAAAGCTGTTGTAGCACCAGTTGGAACACAAGGACTTGGATTTAATGAGCAAGAGTTCGATAAAGAAGTGAAGGTTACATTAGAAGATAAAGAAGTAACGATGAAAACAGGTGCAATTGCAATCGCAGCAATTACAAGCTGTACAAATACATCAAACCCATACGTATTAATTGGAGCAGGTCTAGTTGCGAAGAAAGCAATTGAAAAAGGACTTGTAGTACCTGAGTATGTAAAAACATCATTAGCACCAGGATCTAAAGTTGTTACAGAGTACTTAGATAAGTCTGGTTTAACAACATATTTAGATCAATTAGGTTTCCAAACAGTTGGTTACGGCTGTACGACTTGTATCGGTAACTCTGGTCCATTAGCGCCAGAATTAGAAGAAGCAATCGCAGCAAACGACTTACTAGTAACATCTGTTTTATCTGGTAACCGTAACTTTGAAGGTCGTATTCATCCACTTGTAAAAGCAAACTACTTAGCATCACCACCACTTGTTGTGGCATATGCACTTGCAGGTACTGTTGATATTGACCTGAAAAATGATGAAATCGGTAAAGATGCAAATGGCAATGCTGTTTACTTCAACGATATTTGGCCATCAGCTAAAGAAATTGAAGATGTAGTTCAAAGCGTTGTTACATCTGAACTGTTCAAGAAAGAATATGCACAAGTATTTAACAGCAATGAGCGTTGGAATGAAATCCAAACTTCAAACGAAGCTTTATATACTTGGGATAATGATTCAACATACATTCAAAACCCACCATTCTTTGAAGGTTTATCTAAAGAACCAGGTGAAGTTGAAACGTTATCAGGCTTACGCGTAGTTGGTAAATTTGGTGACTCTGTAACGACAGACCACATTTCACCAGCAGGTTCAATCGGTAAGCACACACCAGCTGGACGCTACTTATTAGAAAACGGCGTACAACCAGTTGACTTTAACTCTTACGGTTCTCGTCGTGGTAACCATGAAGTTATGATGCGTGGTACATTCGCGAACATCCGTATTAAAAACCAAATTGCACCAGGAACAGAAGGCGGATATACAACATACTGGCCGACTGGTGAAGTAACATCAATCTATGATGCTGCTATGAAATATAAAGAAGATGGCACAGGTCTTCTAGTTGTTGCTGGTAAAGATTATGGTATGGGAAGTTCTCGTGACTGGGCTGCGAAAGGTACTAACTTATTAGGTATTAAAGCAGTAATCGCAGAAAGCTTCGAACGTATTCACCGCAGTAACTTAGTGTTAATGGGTGTATTACCACTTCAATTTAAAGATGGCGAAAGTGCTGAAACGTTAGGTCTTGTTGGTAACGAGTCATTTGAAATTCAAATCGACAAATCAGTTAGACCACGTGATCTTGTAAAAGTAGTTGCAACTGATTTAGATGGCAACGAAAAACAATTTGAAGTAGTAGCTCGTTTCGATAGTGAAGTTGAAATTGATTACTACCGTCACGGTGGTATTCTGCAAATGGTTCTTCGTGAGAAAATTGAAGAGTCAAAAGTGTCAAACTAAATAATTGAAATGAACGAGAAGGAAGCTAACAACTGTTAGCTTCCTTATTTTATGGAAAGGGATGAAACCATTTGGTTTCATCCCTTTCTTTTTACTGTGAAAAAATGGAGGAAACGTCATGAAAGAATATAAAAGAATTTTGTTACCGTTACAGAAAGAAAAAATATTAGTAATAGCAGCTGTATGTAGTGGGCTTTTTGCAGCGATTTTAAATTTATCTCGGCTACTATTCATGGGACTAATTGTAGATAATTTGATTCAACGGGAGTTGAAGGGAGCATATTTTTACATTACTTTGTTTACAGTTTGCCGCTTGTTGATGTGGGTGAACAACCTCTCATTTGATTATATAAGCTCAAAAGCGAGTCAGCGAATATTACGAGAGAAGCGTATAGATGTATTGCGCCATTTTTTCCTATTACCGTTTGAAGAGAGTGAGAAAATTAAACAAGGAGAGTTAGAGACGCTAGTTGTATCTGATATTCCGAATTGGATTAGGTTATATAGTTCTATATTAATAGAATATATACATGCCATTGCGCAATTTATAGGTGCGTTCATAGCACTACAACATATAGATATACAGTTCATATTGTGGATAACTCCGTTTTTATTTTTAAGTGCAACGGTTCCGATGTTGTTTGGGGAAAAGGTAAGAAATATCGCAAGCATTGCTCAAAAAAATCAGTCAAGTGTCGTAGAGATGGTGTCACAGTTTGTAAAAGGAGTACAAGATTTACGTAGTTTGCAAAAAGAAAAATGGGCAATTCGCTTATTTAAAAGAGTAACGGCACAATCGTATAAATCGGAAGTAAAGAAGACGATGATGCAACATTGTATTGGAGTAGTTGGAACGGTGATTGAAACAGGAGCATATATCCTTGTTCTCATTATAGGTGCACAAAAAATAATGAGGGGAGAAATAGAAGTTGGTTCACTCATTGCAGTGTTAGCGACAATTGAGATGCTCTTTTTCCCTGTCCGTTATGTGGGCGATTTATTAATAATGACACAAGTTGCAGTCGCTTCGGCAAATAGAACTTTTTGCTTTTTAAATAAACGAGCAGCAGATAACAATGTAGAAAGAGCGATGGGTATCAGGATAACAAATGTTTCATTTCAGGAGAATGACGAAGAGAAATGCAGAATTCGTAATATTGATTTGCAAATTCGTCCTGGTGAACTCGTTATTATTGTGGGAGAAAGCGGTGCAGGAAAAACAACGCTTTTAAAGTTAATAACGGGCTTGTATAAACCATCTAACGGTAGCATTGCTTATTATGGTAATGAAGCTCGTATGACTACAGTTTGGCAAGAACCACGTTTTTTCCGAACGACGGTAACAGAGAATATGTATTTCGGGGAAGAGTGTTTAGAAAATCAGTTAGAAAAAAATAGTGAACTTATAAATGTAACGCCGATTATTAGAGGGTTACCTGAAGGGAGTCAAACTGTGCTACATAAAAGCGGTGAAGAGCTTTCAGGAGGCGAAAGAAAACGTCTCGCATTATTGCGAGCGATTGTATCAAATCCAACTCTTATTATTTTAGATGAACCGACGGCTGGGTTAGATCCAGGCAATCAAGAACTGGTTTGGAATATAATTGAAGGGATAGGGAGAAATGTAACGAGAATTGTGGCAACACATGATGTAGAGAGAGCGATGATAGCAGATTGTGTTGTTGTCATAAAGAATGGGACTATTGTGGAATGTGGGAATCCTAGAGAATTATTAAATTGCAACTCATTGTACAAAGAGTTGCAAACAAAAAGATAAGAGATATGTAATGCCCTTATCTTTATTCAGCTATTTGCCGGGCAGCCCGATTGGTGAGGGCTGATTAAAGTTTCACTTTATTCGTTCTCATTAAGTTGATAAGTATAAGAATTCGGATCACTAGAATTAACTTCTTTGACGAGAGTAAGTTGATTTGTATATGGATTATATTTGAAAATCTTAATTGTATGTTCGCTACTTAGTAATGGATTATATTCTTGAATAGCGAATGTATTTTCCGCAATTTGTGTCATATTACTGGTGGGAACATTTTCTATGGAATCATGATTTGTAGAAATTTCAACGACTTTTTCACTGTTGAAAAATAAAAGAACGATTACTAAAATAACTAAGCATATTCGTATATAGCGTAGCTCTTTGGTGATAGGGTGTTCTCCCAAAATAATCATCCTTTCTATAACTATTCTATAGTAGTAATGGTAGTCATCGTGAAAAAAGTAATAATGCCGAGGCCTGCCCAAAGGATAAATGAGATTAATGCGATATAGAGACAAATACGTCCAACTTGTTTTTTTTCAGGGTCTTTACTAAATAGTGAGATAATCCATGTGATAATTCCGATTGGGGAAAATATAAAACTAAGAATATATAGAAGTATTTTTTCAAATAAATTCATGAGAGCTCCTTTCATTGTAAAATATTCTATTTATTTCTAATTATATGATGGAAAGGTAAATATTTCATCACAGTTATAAAAATTCTGATTATTTAGAATGTGAATATTTCCAAGCTTGTCTGTATAAGCTAAAATAAGATATATAGTATTTTGATGAATGTGTTAAAAGAAGATAATACGTTAGGGTGATATAAAATGTGGCGGAAGCTTACGATTATTGTAGTGTTACTTTGTTTAGCGGGATATGCAGCTTATGAACAGTTTGGTAATAAAGAGCAGGCGGTAAAAGTGAAGCAAGAAAAAAGTGAAGCTGTGATGAAAGAGATTATCGCAAGGAATGGTATTGAGATAGGGAAGAGCGCACCAGACTTTGAATTAACTAAGTTAGATGGGACAAATGTAAAGTTATCGGATTTAAAAGGAAAGAAAGTAATTTTAAACTTTTGGGCTACGTGGTGTGGACCATGTCAGCAAGAAATGCCTGATATGGAGGCTTTCTATAAAGAACATAAAGAAAACGTAGAAATTTTAGCAATCAATTATACGCCTTCAGAAAAAGGTGGGGGGGAAGAAAAGGTAAGCAATTTTATTAAAGAAAAAGGAATTACTTTTCCTGTTTTATTGGACAAGAACATTGATGTGACAACAGCGTATAAAGTAATTACGATTCCAACTTCGTATTTTATAGATACAAAAGGTGTCATTCAAGATAAGTTTATTGGGCCGATGACGCAAAAAGAGATGGAGAAAAGGGTTGCTAAATTAAAATAATGGTGAAAAGGTAGAGGTGGAGAGTTCCCATTTCTGCCTTTTCTTTTTCAAGTAGTAATAACTTCATGATATGATGTAAGAAATATAAACGTTTAGAGATAAAGGAGTGTATGGAGTGGGGAATGTATCCTTACCGTTAGATTATGTTGTAATTGATTTTGAAACAACAGGATTTAACCCTTATAATGATAAAATTATTCAAGTTGCAGCGGTGAAATATCGTAATCATGAACTGGTAGATCAATTTGTTTCATACGTGAATCCAGAGCGGCCAATTCCGGACCGAATAACGAGTTTAACAGGTATTACCAATTATCGCGTTTCAGATGCACCGACGATTGAAGAAGTGTTACCTTTATTTTTAGCATTTTTACATACAAATGTTATTGTGGCTCATAATGCTTCTTTTGATATGCGCTTTTTGAAAAGTAATGTAAATATGCTTGGGTTGCCTGAACCTAAAAATAAAGTAATTGATACTGTATTTTTAGCGAAGAAATACATGAAGCATGCGCCTAATCATAAACTTGAAACGTTAAAACGAATGCTTGGAATTCGTTTAAGCTCTCATAATGCATTTGACGATTGCATTACGTGTGCTGCTGTTTATCAAAAGTGTGCAGCTATTGAAGAAGAAGGGAAACGAAAAGTAAATAAGGCTATGCTTGATGAAACTGCGGTATATGAAGCGGTGAAAGAAATACTTGCATGTAATAAACGTAATGTAGAATGGCTACGTTGTATGAACGTAGGAAGTTATTTAGATATAAAAGCTTTTTATCCAGTTATGAGATTAAAGGTAAAAGGACGAAAGAAATATGTATTAACAGAGATATTAGAAGAAGATGTGAAAGAAATATGTACAAGTTTAAAATGTGAACCGGCGTTAAAAAGTGAAGTTGGTAATACGAGAATTATGCTTAATAGCTTAGAGGATGTTATGAAATTAGAAAGTTATATTTTAGAGCAGTATGATTTTGTATTACAGGCGCTTCATGATTATAAAGAAAATGAAATGAATGCAGATGAAAAGTTGAAAGAGTATTTAAATATTATGGTATAAAAAACTCCGTGTGCAATATATTGTACACGGAGTTTTTTTAGGAGTACTAAAACATAAAATTTTCTTGCAAATCTGATTAAAGAGTTTTTTGTTTGCTCATACTATGTAATAAGAAAGCGAAGGAGAGAGGGTGAACAACATGAGAAGAAGTCGCCGTAAATCGTTTGAAGAACTTGTAAATGAAAATAAACAACAATTATTAAGCGATCGTGATGCAATTGATCGCATTGAAGAGCGCATTGAAAAACGTTATGAAATGAAACTTTTTAAGCAAGCTGAATAATTCTTAACACTAGTACGATACTAGTGTTAAGGAGGCGATAGTAATGGGTAATCCGAAAAAAAATTCAAAAGACTTTGCACCAAATCATATTGGAACACAATCGAAAAAAGCTGGTGGAAATAAAGGAAAGCAAATGCAAGATCAAACAGGTAAACAACCGATTGTTGATAATGGTTAAAGAAAAGGAGAATATTACATTCTCCTTTTTTATGTATAAATTTGAGGAAAGATAGGTAATTTAAGATGGTGTGTATATACAATATTAGGAGGGAAGTACATGCCAAATCCAGATAATCGAAGTGACAACGCTGAAAAGTTACAAGAAATGGTGCAAAATACAGTTGATAACTTTAATGAAGCAAAAGAAACAGCGGAACTTTCTAATGAAAAAGATCGTGCTGCTATTGAAGCAAAAAATCAAAGACGTTTAGAAAGTATTGACTCATTAAAAAGTGAAATCAAAGATGAATCTTAACAAAATGTACAAAAAGGGCTGACTTTTGTCAGCCCTTTTTCGTAATCGTAAAATTTTCAACGAGTAAACGCCAATTTTGTGGGAATGGTAAACCGATTTTCCAGTAACTAATACCACCTATACCTTGTTCTTTCATTAAATTGAATTTACTTTGAACAGACCGTGAATCTTCAAACCAAACTTCGTGTTGCACGCCGTTTTCATCAAAATAATTAAAATGAGGAGCTTGGGCTGTGAAATCATAACGAATAGGGACATTATATTTACGAGCTAGTGCAACAGCTGCGACAGAGCTAATTGCTTTTGCGGGTGGGTTTCCTTGTTTAAATGGAAGCTTCCAATCAAACCCGTATAAATTTTGCCCCATCATAATTTTTTGGGGAGGCATTTGAGATTTTGCATATTGAAGTACTTCTTTCACCGGACCGATAGGAGAAATTGCCATCGGTGGCCCGCCCTGCCATCCCCAGTCATATGTCATAATGACGACGAAATCAACAATTTGCCCTTGCGCTTTATAATCGTGAGCTTCGAAAAATTTTCCCTTTTGATTTGAACTTGTTTTCGGTACGAGAGTTGTGCTCAATGTGTACCCGCTAGGTAAGCGTGTTTTTACATTTCGTAAAAAACGATTATACGCTTCGCGGTCTTCAGGTGCTACACTCTCGAAATCGAAATGAATGTCTCGCATGCCATATTTCTCAGCTGTTTGCAAAATGTTTGTAATAAATTTGTTTTGAATCGTTGCGTCGCGTAAAATAACTGATGTTAGATCGGCACTGAAATTACCATTTTCAATATTTGTAATAACGAGCATAGGGATTGTTTTACCCTGCGTTGCAATATTAGCGATTTTAGCTGTTTCAGTAGGTTCTTTTAATGTGCCATCTCTTTTTGCCTCAAAACTAAAATAAGCTAAGTATGTTAAAAATGGATTGATGGCACGTGTAGCATTAACTAAACTCTCTTTAATCGGTATAGTGGAAGGTTGTAAATAAGCGATGGATTCTACAGCTCGTTTTGTACCTTTTGGTACGTATAATTGTTGTCCGACATGGAGAATAGATTTTAAAGATAAATTATTAACTTTAGCTAAACTAGCGAGGGGGACATTATATGTTTGAGAAATTCGATATAGGCTGTCACCAGGCTGTACATAATAATTATTCCCTTTCGTATTAACGATAAGTGCCTGACCAACCACGAGCGTTTCAGCTGGATTTAATCCATTGTCTTTTACTATTTCGTCAGGTGTTGATCCATATTTTGATGCCAAGCTATATACGCTATCACCACTACGAACAGTTACAATTTGAATCATATGCTGGCTCCTTTCAGTAAAAGATTCACTGTTTTTATTTTATTTTTGATGTTACTGTATTATGATTAAATGTATGCAAGGTAGCAGAAGTGAAAGAAGGCGAATATACATATGTTTGTAGCAGAACATGAAGTTGAAATCCGTTATGCGGAAACAGATCAAATGGGTGTTGTTTACCATTCAAACTACTTAGTGTGGCTTGAGTTAGGTCGCACGAAACTTATACAAGATTTAGGTTTTTCATATGTTGAAATGGAGAAAGAAGGAATTATTTCTCCTGTGTTAGATTTACAAATTTCATACCGTAAAGCGATGCGTTACGGAGAAAAAGCAATCGTAAAAACATGGGTAGATACTGTGAGCCCACTTCGCGTTGTATATGGATATGAAATATATAATGGTGATGGTGAACTTTGTATTACTGCAAGTACGACGAATATTTGTGCGAAAAAAGAAGGGTTCCGCCCTGTATCATTTAAAAAGTTATATCCTGAGTGGTATGCGAAATATGAGGAAATTAAGAAAAAATAAAAAAGCGTGGCAGAAGCCACGTTTTTTTATTTTTCATAATTAAATTGTGGGAAGTCGTCACCTTCGTTAAGTGTAACAGATAAATTATGTCCATCGAAGAACCATTCATCATCGCCTTCAATAAAGAAGTTAATACCTTCTTCTTGAATTTGAACAGCAGGATGTGCAGGGTCATCTTTACGAATACCTAAAGAAAGTCCTTTTTGCACAGTACTGCAACCACCGTATTGTACGAAAAAGCGTAGTGTTTCATTTGATTGTAAGTTTAATTCATTTTTATACCATTGTGCTGCTTCTTTTGTTACGGAAAGATTCATGTATAGTTCCTCCAAATTATGTTGCTTTTTCTTTAGTATAAAAAATAACGCAAAAAGACGCTATTAATATGCTTCACGTTTTCTTTTTGCGTTATGTGGGTTACGATCTTATTTTTGCTTTTTTGAAAAGTTTGCTTTTGGTTCAGTTTTATTTATAATTCGTCCGATATTTGCACGGTGTTTATAAATAACCATACCTGCTAATAAACACATCGCAATAATGAAGATTTTATCCCCGCTAACAATGGATGCAATAACAGCAACAACTGCTGTTACCATAGAAGAAAGTGATACGTATCTTGTTGTAAATAAAAGGGTGAAAAATACAACAGCCAATATTGCAAAAACAACTGGTGAATAGCATAATAGCACCCCAGCAGAAGTTGCAACTGCTTTACCACCGCGGAATTTCGCGAAGATTGGATAGACATGTCCAAGAACAGCCGCTAACCCGAACCATAGTGGATGAATATCTAATCCGAAAATCATTGGTAGACTTGTTGCTAATGTCCCTTTTAAAATGTCAGCAATTGTAACGGTAAAACCTGCTTTTTTCCCTAATGTGCGGAATGTGTTTGTTCCGCCTAGATTACCGCTCCCGTGCTCACGAATATCGATTCCGTAGCCGATTTTTCCAACAACTAGTGCAAATGGAATCGAGCCAAGTAAGTAGGCAACGATAAATAAAAGATATGTAGTAACCATAAGTTCAGTCTCCTTTATTCAAATGTGTTGATAAAGGGTAAAAAGAGTTTTTCCCGTATATTGTACCATACATTTGTAAAGAGCACATTTCTTTTTTGTAAATGAAAAATTCATTATTTCGTGAAAAAAATTTCACAGTAATGTTACATTTCTCACAGAAACAGTAAGACTATATGTAGTAACATTTTAATCAAAAGATAACAACATATTGGTGGAGGGTTATAAATGTTACAAAATAATACACGTGGAGAAGAAGAATTAATGAAAGTGTTTGAGACAATAGTCCACGGCAATGAACAAGATTTGATGCAAGAAAATGCAAATGTAGACGGCCGCTCTCCAATGGGCGTAATGGGAACGTTCGCATCTGAGAGTGCAAAATATTATGCTGTTGAGAATTTATTGTCAGATCAAGTGAAAAAAGCGATAAATGAAAATATATTATATCCACATGATTTAGATTTTTATGCAACAGGAACGACGACTTGTTCACAAATTCCGTTAGCGCAAATGCTTGCTAACGGTTTTCATACTGGACATGGACATATGAGACAACCGCAAGACATTAAAAGTGCATTGGCTCTTTCGTCTATTATTTTTCAAGCGAATCAAAATATGCAGCATGGTGGTCAATCGTTTGCACTCTTTGATATTGATTTAGCACCTTATGTACGAAAAACAATTGAGAGACATAAAAAACGATTACAATCATATCCGCTTACGAAAGAACAAATAGAAGAATTTGCATGGAAAGAAACGGAAAATGATACGTATCAAGCGTGTGAGGCTTTCGTTCATAATTCGAATAGTATGCATAGTAGGGGCGGAGGACAAGTACCGTTTATTTCTATTAATTACGGAACAGATACATCAAAAGAAGGAAGAATGTTAATTAAACAACTTTTAAAAGCGACACAAGCTGGACTTGGTAAAGGAGAGACACCGATTTTTCCGATTCAAATTTTCAAGATGAAAAAAGGTGTGAATTTTGAAGAAAGTGATCCGAACTACGATTTATTTGAATTAGCATTAGAGACAACCGCAGAGCGATTATTCCCTAACTTTTCATTTTTAGATGCTCCGTTTAATGCAGTGCATTATGATGGAAGACCAGAAAGTGAAGTATGTTACATGGGATGTCGTACCCGTGTTATGTCTAATATACATGGAGAAGAAACAGCGATTGGTAGAGGGAATTTATCATTTACGTCTATTAATTTAGTGAAATTAGCGTTAATTAGTGGTTCAAAAGAAGCGTTTTTTGAAGCGCTAAACTATTATTTAGATTTAGGAATTAAGCAGCTATTAGAAAGATATGCGTATCAATGTACGAAGCGAGCAAGAGATTTTCAGTTTTTATATTCACAAGGTGTATGGCGTGGTGGAGAAACGTTGCAGCCTGAAGACTCCGTAGCCTCGATTTTAAAACAAGGGACGTTAAGTATTGGTTTTATCGGTCTTGCGGAATGTTTAGTAGCTTTAACAGGAAAGCATCATGGGGAAGATGAAGAATCATGGAAACTTGGGTATGAAATTATTTCCTTTATGAGAGATAGAATGGATAAAGCGACAGAAGAACATCAACTGAATTTCTCAGTAATTGCAACTCCAGCAGAAGGATTATCAGGGAAGTTTGTGAAAAAAGATAGAGAAGAATTTGGCGTGATTGGCGGCATAACGAACCATAATTACTATACGAATTCATTCCATATTCCAGTTTATTATAACATTCAAGCGATAAATAAAATCCGTTTAGAAGGCCCGTTCCATGCTCTCTGTAATGGAGGACACATTACTTATATTGAACTAGACGGAGCAGCAATGCATAACAAAAAGGCATTAAAACAAATTGTACAAGCCATGGCAGAACATGGCGTTGGATACGGTTCAATTAATCATCCTGTTGACCGTTGTAAGTGCTGTAGTTATCACGGGGTTATTGGGAATGAATGTCCAAGTTGCGGGAATGAAGATGAGGCTAATATAGAAAGAATTCGCCGTATAACAGGCTATCTTGTAGGAGATATGTCAAAGTGGAATAGTGCGAAACGTAGTGAAGAGATAGATCGGGTGAAACATAAATGAAAGTGATGAATATTATTCATGATAGTGTAGTAGATGGAGAAGGATTGCGGACAGTCGTGTTTTTTGCGGGCTGTCCGCATCGTTGCGTTGGTTGCCATAATCCGAAATCGTGGAATATTTGCAACGGAACGGAAATGACAGTAGAAGAAATTGTGAAAGAGATTGCAAGTAATCCATTAACTGATGTAACATTTTCAGGTGGAGATCCATTTTTTCAAGCTGCTGAAGTGAAAAAGGTAGCAAAAATCGTGAAAGATTTGAAAAAAAACCTATGGATGTATACAGGTTATACGTTAGAAGAGATACAGAGTTCTCAAAATAATGATATGATAGAGTTGTTACATTATGGGGATGTTTTAGTCGATGGAAGGTTTGAAATTGAGGAAAAAGATTTAACACTTCCATTTCGCGGAAGCTCCAATCAACGTATTATTCGATTGAAAGAGTAAAAAGGCGGGATAGATTATATGAACAAAACGGTATTGCTTGTTGAAGATGAAAGAAGATTACGTGAAATTGTTAGTGATTATTTTCGTAATGAAGGCTTTGAAGTAATCGAAGCAGAAGATGGAAAAAAAGCGCTAGAGTTATTTGCAGAGCATGAAATTGATTTAATTATGTTAGATATTATGTTACCGGAAATAGATGGGTGGTCTGTTTGTAGAAGAATTAGAAAAGAATCAGCAGTACCAATTATTATGTTGACAGCACGTTCGGATGAGGATGATACATTGCTAGGTTTCGAATTAGGTGCAGACGAGTATGTAACGAAACCATTTAGCCCGAAAGTATTAGTAGCTCGTGCAAAGACGTTATTGAAACGTGCGGATGGTGCGGTAGGAGTAGCGGAAGAAAATGCTATGTCTTTAGCTGGAATAGAAGTGAATCGTCTATCTAGAACTGTTTTAGTAGATGGAGAAGAAATTATATTGACACATAAAGAATTTGAACTTCTTGTGTATTTAATGGAGAACAAAGGAATTGTGTTATCACGTCAACATTTATTAGACCAGTTATGGGGATATGACTATTACGGTGATGACCGAACGGTTGATACCCATATTAAAAAACTTCGAAATAAGCTAGGAGATAAAGCGAAGCATATCGGTACTGTTATTCGAGTTGGTTATAAATTTGAAGAATAATCTAGAACGATTTGTGTAATTTAGCCTAGGGAAATGGTAATTTTATACTCTCTTTTGAAGGTAAAATGTACAAAAAATACTTTTTTTGTCTACAATGTTAGATAAGTGTATTTTTTTAATTGGATTTCACGATGAGTTCACAAGAAGGACACAAAACGTGACTATACTGAAAATACGAATTCACCAGAGAGGGGAAATAAAACATGGGATATTACGACGGACCAAATTTAAATGAAGAGCATAGTGAAACGAGAGAAGTGAGAAAATCAGGTAGTAAAAAAGGCTATTTCTTCACAGGTTTAGTGGGAGCTGTAGTCGGAGCGGTTTCGATTAGTTTTGCAGCACCATATATGCCATGGGCTCAAAATAATGGAGCGCCAGTATCATCATTTAGTTCGGATTCAAAAGTAGAAGGTACTGTAGTTCCTGTTGTAAATAAAGCGAAAAATGAAACTGATTTACCTGGTATGATTGAAGGGGCGAAAGATGTTGTTGTAGGTGTTATTAATATGCAACAAAGTGTTGATCCATTTGCAATGCAACCGACAGGTCAAGAACAACAAGCCGGTTCAGGATCAGGTGTTATTTATAAAAAAGCAGGAAATAAAGCATATATTGTAACAAACAACCACGTAGTAGATGGAGCAAATAAACTTGCTGTGAAGCTGAGCGACGGAAAGCAAGTTGATGCGAAATTAGTTGGTAAGGACCCTTGGTTAGACTTAGCGGTTGTTGAAATTGATGGATCTAATGTAAATAAAGTTGCCACTTTAGGTGATTCAAGTAAACTTCGTGCGGGTGAAAAAGCCATTGCAATCGGTAATCCACTTGGATTTGATGGAAGTGTAACGGAAGGTATAATCAGTAGTAAAGAACGCGAAATTCCGGTTGATATTGATGGGGATAAACGACCAGATTGGCAAGCACAAGTTATTCAAACGGATGCAGCGATTAATCCAGGTAATAGTGGTGGTGCATTATTTAACCAAAATGGTGAAATAATTGGGATTAATTCAAGTAAAATTGCACAACAAGAAGTTGAAGGAATTGGATTTGCTATTCCAATTAACATCGCAAAACCAGTTATTGAATCTCTTGAAAAAGATGGAGTAGTAAAACGTCCAGCTCTTGGAGTAGGTGTTGTTTCACTAGAAGATGTGCAAGCTTATGCAGTCAATCAATTGAAAGTACCGAAAGAAGTAACAAACGGCGTTGTATTAGGTAAAATTTACCCAATATCACCAGCTGAAAAAGCTGGTTTAGAGCAATATGATATTGTAGTAGCATTAGATAATCAAAAAGTAGAGAATGCTCTTCAATTCCGTAAATATTTATATGAAAAGAAAAAAGTAGGCGAGAAAGTAGAAGTTACATTCTACCGTAACGGTCAAAAAATGACGAAATCGGCTACTTTAGCAGATAATTCAGCTACAAAGAATCAATAATCGAAATAAAAGAAAGTCTCTTTCATATTGAAAGAGACTTTCTTTATCGGCTATACTAAAGGAATAGGAGGGATTAATTATGACAATTGAAAACCCAACTCGTACGGAAATTGGTGAAGTGTTAAAGAAAAGCAAAACAATTGCGGTTGTTGGATTATCAGATAAGCCAGAACGTACATCGTATATGGTTTCAAAAGCAATGCAAGATGCTGGATACCGCATTATTCCAGTTAATCCAACAGTAGATGAGGTGCTCGGAGAAAAGGCAGTTTCTTCACTAAAGGATATTAAGGAACACGTTGACATTGTAAATGTATTTCGTCGCTCAGAGTTTTTAATGGATGTTGCAAAAGAATTTGTAGAGATTGATGCAGATGTTTTTTGGGCACAATTAGGAGTACAAGATGAGGATACATATAAACTTTTAAAAGAAAAAGACTATACTGTAATAATGGATCGTTGTATTAAAGTAGAACATGCGATGACAAAATAGTATAGATTTAAAGGTAGAAAGATTGATTCAGCCCTCATTATAGATAAGTAGGGCCGATGAACGAGGTTTTCATCATGAGATTTTTTAAAGGCTGTTTTTGGGGATTGTTACTTGTAATCCCATTTTGGATCTTGATCATTTGGATCATAATAAAGGTTTGGAATGTGTAATCTTGGAATACATATCCATTTCTCGTTGACAAACGATTATTTTTCTGAAATAGTAGCCTAGAGGAATCCTTGTGAGAAAACAAGGATTTTTCTATTGAAAATGGTATATAAAAGAGATAAGATAACTTGCCAAAACGATAGTCGAGGCGTTATTCTATAATAGAAACATATGTTCTGATTTTGGATTAGGAAAGGGGCAAGGAGTTTGGCGAAGCATCAGTTCCAATATAATGAAGATGCGATTCAAGTGTTAGAAGGACTTGAAGCCGTTCGAAAACGCCCGGGTATGTATATCGGGAGCACGGACAGCCGTGGATTGCATCATTTAGTATATGAAATAGTAGATAACTCCGTTGACGAAGCGTTAGCGGGATTTGGCGACGAAATTTCAGTCGTAATACATAAAGATAATAGTATTAGCGTTATAGATAAAGGGCGAGGAATGCCTACGGGAATGCATAAACTTGGGAAACCTACACCTGAAGTTATTTTAACTGTACTTCATGCCGGTGGTAAGTTTGGTCAAGGTGGTTACAAAACGAGTGGTGGTTTACACGGTGTTGGGGCATCGGTTGTAAACGCCTTATCAGAATGGTTAGTCGTAACGATTAAGCGTGACGGAAATATTTACGAACAACGCTTTGAAAATGGCGGTGTTCCTGTAACGACGCTTGAGAAAATCGGGAAGACGAAAGAGTCTGGTACTACGATGCATTTCAAACCAGATACAACGATTTTCAGCACAACAAATTATAATTATGAAACATTATGTGAGAGATTACGTGAATCTGCATTCTTATTAAAAGGGATGAAAATCTCAATAAAAGATGAACGAAATGATTTAGAGGATGTATTTCATTATGAAACGGGAATTGAAGCTTTCGTTTCCTATTTAAACGAAGAAAAAGATTCCATTCATCCAGTTGTATATTTCACTGGTGAACAAAATGGAATTGAAGCAGAACTAGCATTTCAATTTAACGATGGCTACTCAGAAAACATTTTATCGTTTGTAAATAACGTACGTACAAAAGATGGTGGAACACACGAAGCTGGATTTAAAACAGCGATGACGCGTGTGTTTAACGAGTATGCTCGTAAAGTAGCACTATTAAAAGAAAAAGATAAAAACTTAGAAGGTACAGATATTCGTGAAGGTGTAGCGGCTATCGTTTCGGTACGTGTACCAGAAGAAGTGCTTCAGTTTGAAGGGCAAACGAAGGGGAAACTAGGTACAAGTGAAGCGCGTTCTTCAATTGATGCCATTGTATCTGAGCATTTAGCATACTTTTTAGAAGAAAATCCTGATGTAGCTACACTTCTTGTGAGAAAAGCAATTAAAGCAGCACAAGCACGTGAAGCAGCCCGTAAAGCAAGAGAAGAAGCGCGTAGTGGTAAGAAAAAGAAAAAATCAGAAGGTACGTTAAGCGGGAAATTAACACCTGCACAATCACGTAACCCGCAAAAAAATGAACTATACCTAGTAGAGGGTGACTCTGCCGGTGGTTCTGCAAAACAAGGACGAGACCGACGTTTCCAGGCCGTATTACCGTTACGTGGTAAAGTAATTAATACAGAAAAAGCAAAGCTTGCTGATATCTTTAAGAATGAAGAGATTAATACAATCATTTATGCGATTGGCGGCGGTGTAGGAAATGAATTTGATGTTGAAGATATTAACTACGATAAAGTTGTAATTATGACCGATGCCGATACGGATGGGGCTCATATTCAAGTATTGTTATTAACGTTCTTCTACAGATATATGAAGCCACTTATCGAAGCTGGTAAAGTATTTATCGCACTTCCCCCTTTATACAAAGTAAGTAAAGGAAAAGGTAAGAGTGAGGTAATTGAATACGCTTGGTCAGATGAGGAATTAGACGGTGTAACGAAAAAAGTTGGAAAAGGCTATATGTTACAACGTTATAAAGGACTTGGTGAAATGAATGCGGATCAATTATGGGAAACAACAATGAATCCTGAAACGCGTACATTAATTCGCGTGAAAATTGATGATGCAGCTAGGGCAGAGCGCCGCGTTACAACGTTAATGGGCGATAAAGTAGAACCGCGCCGTAAATGGATTGAACGTAATGTACAGTTTGGTATGCAAGAAGAAGGAAATATTTTAGAAAATGAAATGATTATGGAGACGGAGGTGGAATAACATGCAAGCAGAGAAGTTTCATGACCTCCCGCTTGAAGACGTGTTAGGTGATCGCTTTGCACGTTATAGTAAATATATTATTCAAGATCGTGCACTTCCAGATGCGCGTGACGGCTTAAAGCCAGTACAAAGACGTATTTTATATTCTATGTATGTAGAAGGTAATGTACATGATAAAGCGTTCCGTAAGTCAGCTAAAACAGTCGGTAACGTTATTGGTAATTATCATCCACATGGTGATTCCTCTGTATATGAGGCGATGGTACGTTTAAGCCAAACTTGGAAAGTACGTAAAGTTTTAGTTGAAATGCATGGTAATAACGGTAGTGTTGACGGGGATCCAGCAGCAGCAATGCGTTATACGGAAGCTCGTTTATCACCAATTGCATCTGAGTTATTACGTGATCTTGATAAAGAAACAGTAGAATTCGTATCAAACTTTGATGATACGAGTGAAGAACCGGTTGTATTACCAGCAGCGTTCCCGAATTTATTAGTGAACGGATCTACAGGGATTTCCGCTGGTTATGCAACAGAAATTCCTCCGCATCATCTTGGAGAAGTTATTGATGCTACAATGATGCGTATTGATAAGCCAAATAGTACTGTTGATGATTTATTAACAGTTATGAAAGGACCAGATTTCCCAACAGGCGGTATTATTCAGGGGATTGATGGTATTAAAAAGGCGTATGAAACAGGTAAAGGTAAAATTATTATTCGCGGAAAAGCAGAAGTTGAAACAGTGCGTGGTGGGAAACAACAAATTGTAATCACTGAAATTCCTTACGAAGTGAATAAGGCAAACCTTGTAAAGAAAATGGATGAATTACGTCTAGATAAAAAGTTAGATGGTATTGCTGAAGTGCGTGATGAGACAGATCGTACTGGTTTACGAATTGTTGTTGAATTAAAGAAAGAAGCAAACGCCGAAGGTATTTTAAATTATTTATATAAAAATACAGATTTGCAAATTCCATATAACTTTAATATGGTAGCGATCAATAATCGTCGTCCAACACTTATGACATTACCGAAAATTTTAGATGCTTATATTGGACATCAAAAAGAGGTTATTACGAGACGTTCGCAATATGAATTAAGAAAAGCAGAAAATCGTCAACATATTGTAGAAGGTTTAAAGAAAGCATTATCGATTTTAGACCAAGTAATTGAGACAATTCGAGCTTCAAAAGATAAACGTAACGCGAAAGATAATTTAAGTGCAAAATTTGGCTTTACAGAAGCACAGGCAGAAGCAATTGTTTCCTTGCAATTATATCGCTTAACGAATACAGACATTACGGCGTTACAAGAAGAAGCAGATGAGCTTAATAAGAAAATTATTGAGCTACAGGCAATTTTACAAAGTGAAAAAAGATTACTTCAAGTAATTAAAACTGATTTAAAGAGAGTTAAGAAAACGTATAGTGATGATCGACGCGCGATTATTGAAGATCAAATCGAGGAAATTAAAATCGATGTAGAAGTGATGATCCCACAAGAAGATGTCATCGTTACTGTAACGAAAGAAGGATATGTGAAACGTACTGGATGGCGCTCACATAATGCCTCAAACGGCAAAGACTTCGGTATGAAAGAGGGTGACATCTTACTTGAACGATTCGATACGAATACGACAGAGACAGTCCTCTTATTTACGAATAAAGGAAACTATATATATCTGCCAGTATACGAAATGCCAGATATTCGTTGGAAAGATTTAGGTCAGCACGTTGCTAATATCGTTTCACTCGACCGGGATGAAACAATCATTTGGGCAACGGTTGTACCGAACTTTGAGGAAGAAAAACGATTTATCGTATTTGTAACAAGAAATGGTATGATAAAGAAAACAGAATTAAATCAATATAAAGTTCAGCGTTATTCAAGAGCATTCGTTGCTGTAAACTTGAAAAAAGATGATGAAGTTGTCGATATATTTGCGACAGATGGAACGAGTGATATCGTTCTTGCTACACACGGTGCATATGCACTTATTTTCCATGAAGAGGAAGTAAGTCCAGTCGGTGTAAGAGCTGCTGGAGTGAAAGCAATTAATTTAAAAGAAGATGACTATGTCGCTTCTGGTAAACCATTAAATGGTGACAAAGATCAACTTATTCTCGTAACACAGCGCGGTGCTGTAAAACGCCTAAAAGCATCAGAAATTGAGAAATCAACGAGGGCGAAGCGAGGTCTTGTTATTTTCAAAGAATTAAAACGTAATCCGTACCGCATTGTCGGTATTGAAATCGTTCGGGACGATGAATTAGTTTACATGAAGACAGAGAAAAACATTGTAGAAGAAATTGATCCGAAAGCGTATCGAAATAAAGACCGGTATAGTAATGGTAGCCTTGTGCTAGATGTTAATGATACTGGTGAAGTAGTAGAAACGTGGACGAAGAAAAGACCAGAATAAAGAGGGCATCTTGCTATGAATAGTAGCAAGATGCTTTTTTCTAGGCAATTTATTATGTAAATAATAATAATCTTGTTATAATAACTGAATGAAATCGTTCTCATAAAGTTCAACTAATCGGGCTTTAACAAGCAGTTGATTCCTCACCTAATGCCTTAGCTTTCACTGAATTTTGGGTTAGGAATCTTACTGCTCGTTAAAGCGGCACAAATGGAGGGGCAACATGAAAAAAATAGGTGTAGGGATTGTAGGATTTGGTTTTTCTAGTACGACATTTCATATCCCACTATTACAAACAATAGAAGAATATGATATTCGTGCTGTATTATCCTCAAAAGAAGAGGTAGTAAAAGACACATTACCAAACGCTAATGTTGTTAGTACAATTGATGAATTGGTGAAGCGAGCTGATGTTGACTTAGTTGTTATTACATCACCTAATACAACTCATTTTCCATATGTAAAAGAAGCAATTTTAAAAGGTAAGCATGTTGTTGTAGAAAAACCATTTGTTGTCTCAATTGAAGAAGGGGAAGAGCTTATTTCATTAGCAGAGCAGCACAATGTAATGTTAAGCGTATATCATAATCGTCGTTTTGATAATGATTTCTTAACAATTAAGAAATTGTTAGGAGAAAACAGAGTAGGGAATGTATACGCATATGAATCGAATTTTGATCGTTTCCGTCCACATGTACGTGATCGATGGAGAGAAAAAAATCTACCAGGCTCCGGTATATTATACGATTTAGGATCGCATTTAATTGACCAAGCGTTATCAATATTCGGGAAACCAGATGCGATAAGTGCAGATGTAATAAAACAACGACCAGGTGCAGAGGTGGATGATTATTTCCACATAGTACTTCATTACGGAGTTAAACGTGTCATTTTACGTAGTAGCAGTTATGTGAAAAAAGCTGGACCACATTTTATAGTGCATGGAGAGAAAGGTTCTATCGTGAAGTACGGTATGGATTCGCAGGAAGAGCAATTAAAAAATGGAATGAAGCCAGGTGATAACGGTTATGGAATAGACGATGAAGAGAATTTTGCTACTTTAGAAACAGAAGAAAGCTTAGAGCGTATTCCAACAGAAGTCGGTTGTTATGACAATTATTATAAAGGTGTACGAGATAGTATATTAAATGGTGAGGAACTACCTGTAACAGCAAAAGAAGGTTTAGATGTTATTAAAATGATTCAATTAGCGATTGAAAGTAGTGAAAAGGGTAGAGTCATTTCTATAAAATAAAAAGACACGAAATTCGTGTCTTTTTTATTAGGAATATGTGAATATGATTAATTAATTAGTTTAGTCGTTTATCATACATTAATTGGATTTGTATGCCATAAGGATCTTCAATAATACCATATGCTTCACTAAATATATTTTTTTCTAGCGGAGAGATTATTTTCACATGCTTATCGGAAATTAAATTATTATAAAACCGTTGTATTTCTTCTAAATTAGCGCTTTGAATGCAAAGTGACATGTTATTTCCAACGTTATAACGTTCATTATGCTTCATTGTATCTTCTGCTATCATTAGCTTTGTATTCCCAATTTGTAAAACAGAGTGAGCAATATGATCTTTATTTTCACTTGTAATTTTAAAAGAACTATCTCTTTTCGCCAGTTCTTCATACGTAACAATCATTAATTTTTTGGCTTCTAAATTACGTGTATAAAAGTTAATCGCCTCCTTTGCTTGCCCGTTCATTGAAAGAAAAATAGCTATCTCTAATGTCATAAATATATAACTCCTTTATTAGTTGATAATTATAATATAGATTAAAAAGGTTTCAATACATGATACCTTTTTGGGAGGGAAATATGAAAAAAACTGAACGAATAAATGACATGCTTATTTTCTTAAATAATAAAAGATATTTTAATTTAAAAGATTTAATGGCTAGATATGATATTTCTAAAAGTACTGCGTTGCGAGATATTCAATCATTGGAAGAAATAGGTGTACCCATATATTCTGAATTAGGTAGAAATGGAAGTTATAAAATTATAGAAAATAGTGTGTTATCGCCAATTTATTTTAGTGTGGATGAAATGTATGCGTTATACTTTTCAATTCTTACGCTAAATGGATACAAGACAAAACCATTTAATGTAGAAAGTATTGCGCTTGAAAATAAATTTAAACATGTATTACCTGATAATGTGAGTAAAAATATTTCAATTATGGAACGAACGCTTTCCTTTGAAGTAACAAATCATAGTAATTTTAGTCCGTTCTTAAAAGAAATTTTACAGGGAATTTTTGCTGAGCAAGTTTATCATTTAACATATTTAAAAAAAGGTGAGGAGAAAGCATTGGTTGCCCAATTTATTCGAATAGAATCTAAATTTGGCCAGTGGTATGCTAAAATCTTTAATTTTGAGACAAATCATGTTCAAATAATTAGATGTGATAAAATTCTTTCTATTGTGGAAACAAGCAATGTTCATCCAAAAAATCTTGAAGAATTATTAAGTTATCTTACTACCTTTCACAGAAAGTCTGATGCAATTGATTTTAGCGTCATTGTTAATCAAAAAGGAAAAGACATTTTTGATAAAGAGAATTACCCTTCCATGAGGTTGCAAAAGGAAAATGAAAATTACATTATAACAGGCTATTTTAACAAGCAAGAATCTGATTTTATTTCAAATTATTTTCTGAATTTCGGTGAAACGATTATTTCAATTCAGCCTGTTATGCTAAAAGAGTTAATCTATAATAAGGTGTTATCTATAAAGCAGCATTTAACTTCTTTAAGATAAAGTTAGTTTTAGCTATTTATTTGATATGAAAAAGCCCTTGAGATTTAAATATCCAAAGGGCTTTTTGGTGATTGTATTTGTTTTTTAGAAACAATTATTTTTCTGGGACGGACAGTCCATAAAAGAACATCGTAACGATATCTTTTATATGTTTTTCCCGATCTCCTTCAAGAAGTTGTGCTCCAAATTCATCACCTAATTTTGTAAACATTTGAATGTAAAGTAACATCATTTCTTTAGTAAGGTGTGGATTAATTTCGTTTTTGCGCTGAGCTTGTTCTAATATTTCTAAATACCAGGGTAGGATTTTTTCATTTTGATAACTATAAATAAACTTACGGAGTTCTTCGTCCCTTTGCATCATTTGTAGTAACATATCAGGTTGAAATAATCCGCCAGTATTCATTTTTCTTACAATCATTTTTTGCATCATATCATGAAAAGGTAATTTTTCTTCTGCAAGCTCTTTATAATATTGAAATTCAGATATGATAAATTCTTGTATAAGCTCCCTAAATAACGCATCTTTACTTCCGAAATGATTATAAATTGTAACTTGAGAAACGTTTGCTTCTTTTGCGATATGTTCTATTTTCACTTCATTAAATCCACGTTCTGAAAATAATACGAATGCTGCTTCTTTAATGGCACGCTTTTTCTTTTCTTTTACTCTTTCAAAGCCGTTCAATGCAATCACCTCACTTAAAATATACAAGAAAAAATAATGAAAAACAATAATTTTGAAATATGGACTAATAAATATTTCAAAAAGTTGTTGAGAATATGGAAGATGAGGAGTACAATAATTTTGAAATATCAAACATTAAATATTTCAAAAAATGAGGTGGAATTATGATTTCAGTTCAAGATGTCACAAAACAGTTTTCGAATGGAAAAGGTTTGTTTCATATTACATTTGATGTAAAAGAGGGAGAAGTATTTGGTTATTTAGGACCGAATGGTGCCGGGAAATCAACGACGATTCGTAATTTAATGGGATTTATAAAACCGACAACTGGTAAAGCGACAATTTTTGGATTAGATTGTTGGAATGAAGCGGCGAAAATTCAAAGGGAAGTTGGTTACTTACCGGGTGAAATTTCTTTTATTGAAGGACTGAACGGATTAGAGTTTTTAAAATTAATGCAAGGAATGCGTGGATTAAAGGATACGAAAAGACGAGATGAATTGATAGAGCGTCTGCAATTTGATGTGAAAACACCGATTCGCAAAATGTCTAAAGGAATGAAGCAAAAAGTAGGGATAGTCGCTGCATTTATGCACGATCCAGAGGTGTTAATTTTAGATGAACCAACATCTGGACTTGATCCACTTATGCAGCAAGTATTTATAGATTTAATATTAGAGGAAAAGCAAAGAGGAAAAACAATCCTAATGTCATCACATATTTTTACTGAAATTGAGAGAACTTGTGATAGAGTAGCTATTATTAAAGATGGTCGACTCGTAACGGTTGAAAATATTCACGATTTACAAAGTATGAGAAGACAGGTGATAGATGTAACAGTATCATCAGAAGAAGAGATTGAGTCCCTTACAAAGTGTAATTTGCAATTTGAAGCGGTAAAAGGCAGAGAGGCATCTATCATTGTACAAGGAAACTATCAAACTGTTTTACAAACACTTTCAAACTATAATGTAACGGCACTTCAAACGAGAGCGATGGATTTAGAACATTTATTTATGCATTATTACGATAAGAAAGAAGGGATAACGCATGAATAAGCAATTATTTTTAGCTAGTTTGAAAGAAACACAAAAAAATATTTTGAGTTATGCGTCTGGTGCAGCTTTATATCTGTGGTTATTAATTTGGATATTCCCGTCAATGGTATCAGCGAAAGGGCTAAATGAATTAATAGCTGCCATGCCTGATAGCGTGAAAAAAATCGTTGGTATGGAAAGTCCGATTCAAAACGTAATGGATTTTCTAGCGGGCGAATACTATAGTCTATTGTTTATTATCATTTTAACAATTTTTTGCGTAACAGTTGCGACACATTTAATTGCTTGTCATGTAGATAAAGGAGCAATGGCATACTTGCTAGCAACACCTGTATCTAGAGTGCAAATTGCGATTACACAAGCTGCTGTTCTCATATTGGGACTTCTAATTATTGTATCTGTTACGTATGTAGCTGGGTTAGTAGGTGCAGAATGGTTTTTACAAGATAATAACTTAAATAAAGAATTATTTTTGAAGATAAATGTAGTCGGAGGGCTCATATTTTTAGTCGTTAGTGCGTATTCATTTTTCTTTTCTTGTATATGTAATGACGAAAGAAAAGCACTAAGTTATTCAGCGAGTTTAACTATTTTATTTTTCGTATTGGATATGGTAGGGAAGTTAAGTGATAAGTTAGAATGGATGAAAAACCTATCATTATTCACGCTGTTTCGTCCGAAAGAAATTGCTGAAGGATCATATAATATATGGCCGGTAAGTATAGGTTTAACTACTGTAGCACTTTGTATTTTTATCGTAGCAATTGTAGTATTTAGGAAGAGGGATTTACCGTTATAGAGTAGAAAGTCCACTGAGAAAGTGGGCTTTTTTTATTTGTAAATTTAAACTAGTATGTTTATTGCATCCTTATAAAGGATATTTATCTTTTTAATTACAGAAATATTCAAAAAAGTGAACCTTTTTCTAGGTTCATACGTCTAATACATGTAAAGTTAAATTGGAAGTGATGAAGTGAGGATGAAACAGGAGGAGCAATTGTGAAAGTAATCCCTTTATATAAAATGATTGTAAAAGAAGAAACGGATGTTTCTTTAGCGAAAAAAGGTGATCATGAAGCCTTTATAGCGCTTATACATACAGAAAAAGCGAAGATGTATCGAATAGCAAAGGCGATGTTACGTGATGAGACAAATATAGAGGATGCGATACAGACAACAATTTTAAAAGCCTATGAAAATATAAAAAAATTAAAAAAAGAAGAATTTTTTCAAACTTGGTTAATTCGAATACTAATAAATGAGTGTAACAATATTATTAGAGCGTATAAAAATGTAATTGTGACAGAAGAGAATGATTACAATATGAGTGCTTGTGATCAGTATGAAGATATAGATTTGTGTAATGCGATTCAATCGTTACATGAAGAATTAAGAGCTGTTACGGTGCTTTATTACTATGAAGACATGCATCAAGAGAGTATAGCAAAGCTGTTAGAAATACCGAAAGGAACAGTGAAATCAAGATTGTCACGTGCGAGGGAACAACTACAAAAACGATTAAAGATGGAATAGGGGGTGTAAAGGATGGATAATGAAAAATTATTTGATGAGAAATTAAAAAAGAGAATAAAAGATGAAAATGTTATAGTACCTCCAGAGTTAAATGAAAAGATTAATGGCACGCTACATAATCTTAAGGTAAAAAAGAAGAGTTACAAAATTCATATGATGATAATTAGTGCAGCGGTTTGTATACTTTCAGTGGTATCTATGTCTGAGTTTTCTATACAAAGTTTTGCGCAAAATGGTGGAGTATTTGAATATGTAAAGAAAAAAGCGTTTTCTGATTATGAAAATGAAGAAGAAATAAAATCAAATGTACATTATCCAGATAAAGAAAAGATTCATCAAAAAATGCTAGATTCTATTGATTATTTTAAAAATATTTCAGGACAATTTGAGGAATATTCTAGCTCATCAAGAATTGCTACAACATATAAGTATGCGATTGATACGGAGAAACAAAGAGGTATCTCTTCGAAAGAAGATAAACTAGCCAAAAAACGAACAATTATATATAACGAGGGGAAGAAAAAAGAGTTTGATGATGAGAAGTATACCTATAAAGAGACAAAATGGAACCCGAAAGAAAGAAACAATGAACTATTAAAATTAAATCCTACGGAAAGGTTAGTGAGAAAATCAGATGAGAAAAAGAGATATGATGATGAATATGTAGGGCTAGCTAAATATAGTATTCAATCAGAATTCGCAGATTTATTAATTCGATATAAAGATTGGAATTATAAAGAAACGAAATATCTTGGATTAGATTGTTACAAAATTGAAGGAGTTATAAACATAGAGATGCCTGTTAGCACCTCTGAAGATTTAAGAGGGAAATTCGAAATGGTTGTGGAGAAAAATACAGGGATTATGTTGAAATTTCTTAGTTTTCAAGAAGGCTTGATTCAATATTCAGTTACGACTGAATGGATACAAATAGATAAGGGATTGAAAGAAAGTATGTTTCAAAAGGATAGCGCTAAATATGAAAAAATGAAAAACATATTGGATGAATAGAAACAGGAGGAGAGTAAATGGGGAATCATTCATCTTTAAGAGAAGAGAAAAATAAGCAAAAATATAAAAAGAAAAAGATAATAAGTTTACTACTGGCGGTATTACTATTTGGTGGAATTGGCTATGGAGCCTATGTATATATGAAAACTTCTAGTCTTGTACAAAAATCTAATTTGAATTTAGCACGAGGTGAAAAATCCAATTTACGTGAGAAATCTGTAAAGCCAATTGCAAATCATGTTTCACTTTTAATTATGGGAATTGATGAAAATCAAGAACGACAAAAGGAATATAATGGTGCATTTCATACAGATGCATTATTGTTAGCGACTTTTAATAAAGACGATAAAACAGTGAAATTAACGAGCATACCGCGTGATACATATACATATGTTCCAGTTGAAAAGAAAAAAGATAAAATAACCCATGCATATGGAAGTGGTTTCGTTAAAAATGGTAAAGATGGAGGACCGCAAGCTTCTGTGGAAGCGGTAGAAAAATTGTTACAGGTGCCTGTTGATTATTTTGTGAAATTTAATTTTGGTTCCTTTACTAAAATTGTTGATGGGTTAGATGGTATTGAAGTGGATGTCCCAGTTGAATTTACGGAGCAAAATAGTAAAGATGAACCTGATGCGATTCATTTGAAAAAAGGATTACAAAAATTAAATGGGGAAGAAGCACTTGCACTAGCAAGAACGCGCCATATTGATAGTGATGCAATGAGAGGACAGCGCCAACAACTTGTTATTGAAGCGATTTTAAGTAAATTAAAAAGTGTAGGATCGATTACGAAGCTAGAAAAAATAGTTGAGGCGGTTGATGGTGATTTTAAAACAAATTTAGTAATGGATGATATTTTATCTTTTTATAAATACGGTTTAAACGGTTCAGTTGAAAAAATACAATTAGCTGGTGATGATTTATACTTACCTAATGGCCCAAACGGGCAACGTGTATATTATTATAATCCTAATAAAAAAGATCTACAGAGTTTGAGTAATACTCTTAGAACACATCTAGGATTAAGTGAAAAACAGATTGAGGAGAATTAAAGCAGATGTAATGTCTGCTTTTTTATTATGTTAAATAGTATGTCTTTTATTTGTGAATGTTATATGCTATTTTAAAGTTTAAGATAATAGTGTAACATAAAGTTATAGTTTAAGTTAAATAACAGGGGGCTATTACATAGAATATATCATTAGCAATTATTGAAATAGTATGGGAGAAATGAAAATACAGGGGAGTATCAAAAATGAGAATCGTAAAGAATTTAACATTCCAAGTTATTGTGGCCATTATTTGTGGTATTGCAGTAGGGGCAATTTGGCCGAGTGTTGGACAACAAATGAAGCCAATTGGTGAAACATTCATCAATATGATTAAAATGGTTATTGCACCGATTGTCTTTTTAACAATTGTGCTCGGTATTGCAAGTATGGGAAGTATGAAAAAGGTAGGCCGTGTTGGTGGGAAGGCACTATTATATTTTGAAATTGTTACAACAGCGGCTTTAATTATTGGTATCATCGTAGCGAATGTTGTACGTCCAGGAGATGGATTAGATCCCTCAAAACTAAAAGGCGGAGATGTTTCACAATATGTACAAAGTGGGCAAGAAATGAAATGGATGGATTTCTTTTTACATATCGTGCCGTCTAACATGTTTGAAGCATTTGCCAAAGGTGATATTTTACAAGTTCTGTTCTTCTCCATTTTATTCGGAGCAGGGTTAACGATGTTAGGAAAAAATGGACAACCGGTTATTGACTTTTTTGAAAGATTATCGAAAGTATTTTTTAACATTTTATCAATTGTAATGAAATTAGCACCAGTTGGAGCATTCGGTGGGATGGCATTTACAATTGGGAAGTATGGTTTAAGCACGCTCATACCACTTGGTAAATTAATGATTTGTGTATATGCGACAATGGCATTATTTGTTTTTATTGTTTTAAATTTTATTTGTAAATTGTATAAATTTAGTTTGTGGAAATATTTAGCGTATATTAAAGAAGAATTACTTATTGTTCTCGGGACATCATCGTCAGAATCAGTACTGCCGCGAATGATGACAAAGATGGAAGACTTCGGGTGTTCGAAACCGGTAGTAGGTTTAGTCATTCCAACAGGCTATTCTTTTAACTTAGATGGAACAACGATTTATTTATCAATGGCAACTATATTTTTAGCTCAAGTTTTTCACGTCGATCTTTCACTAGGTCAACAATTAACTATAATAGCTATTTTATTAGTTACATCTAAAGGAGCGGCGGCAGTAACAGGCGGGGGATTTATTGTATTAGCCTCTACTTTGTCAGCAATGAATGTTATCCCACTAGAAGGGTTAGCGCTATTACTTGGTGTAGATCGTTTCATGTCAGAAGCACGTGCTATCGTTAATTTAATTGGTAACGGTATTGCAACTGTAGTTGTTGCGAAAAGTGAAAATGAATTTGATGATGAAAAGTATACGAGAGTAGTAGAGGAAATGAAAAGAGAAAAAATGGTCGGGTAAAAAGTCAGTTTTGCTGACTTTTTTATTTTTGTAGAAAAGATGTTTTTAGATATATGCATTATTTATTAGCAATAATTAACAAGTATTCAAGTGGTAAATGAGATGAAAGTGATTAAAACAACGAATGTGTATGAATGCGAAATAAGGTTTGAACAAAATATGGAATTTTTATGAATATTACTGTAAAAAAATAATTTTTTAAAAATTTTCAATAATAATACTTTACAAAAATTAAAAAATTAGTAGAATAAGAATTAGTAAGAATCGTCTGATAAATATATAGAGAAAAACAGAATTATCAGAAAATTCTTTAATAGCTATCGTTAAGAATTAGGGAGGGTACAAAATGAAAAAGAAACAAATGAAAAAACTAACAGCAGTTGTAGCACCGGTTTTAGCAATGAGCATGGCGTTAACAGCATGTTCTACATCAGGTGGAGATAAGAAGACAAGCACAAATTCTAGCTCTAGTGGAGATAGTAAGTCAGGGGAAAAATTAGCAGCAAAACAAGTGTTAAATCGAACAGTAACACAAGAGATTCCGACGATGGACTCTTCAAAATCAACTGATACAGTATCTTCACAAATGCTAGGTAATACGATGGAAGGGTTATATCGTCTTGATAAAGACAATAAGCCGATTCCAGCAGCAGCAGAATCTAGCACGAAAAGTGAAGATGGTAAAAAATATACGTTCAAACTACGCAAAGATGCAAAATGGTCAAATGGAGATCCAGTAACTGCGAAAGATTTCGTATACGCTTGGCAACGTCTATTAGATCCAAAAACAGCTGCTGAGTATGCATTTATCGCATTCCCGATTAAAAATGCAGAAGTAGTAAATAAAGGAGAAAAACCTGTAACTGAATTAGGAGTAAAAGCAGTAGATGATCTTACGCTTGAAGTTGAGTTAGAGCAAGCAGTACCGTACTTCTTAAACTTAGTAGCATTCCCATCATATTATCCATTAAATGAAAAGTTCGTAAAAGAAAAGGGCGAGAAGTTCGGTTTAGAGTCTGATACAACTGTCTATAACGGACCGTTCGTTCTTAAAGATTGGAAGCATGAACAAGGATGGCAATTAAAGAAAAATGATCAATATTGGGATAAAAAGACTGTGAAACTGGAAGAAGTTAACTTTAGTGTTGTTAAAGAGGCTGCGACTTTAGTCAATCTATATGATAGCGGTCAAGTTGACTTTGCTTTATTAAATGGAGAGTTCGTTGATAAATATAGAAGCAAGAAAGATGAATTTGGCACATATTCACAAGTGAGTACGTATTTCATTCGTATGAACCAAAAACGTGATGGACAAGACACGCCATTAAAGAGCAAAAAATTACGTGAAGCAATTGCGCTATCAATTGATAAAAAGAATTTAGCAAATGTAATTTTAAATGATGGATCAAAAGAAGCTGACTTCTTAGTACCAAAAGGGTTAGCAACTGGACCGGACGGTAAAGATTTCCAAGAAACATTTAAAAACGGTTTGAAACCAAATCCTAAAAAAGCTGCTGCAGCTTGGGAAGAAGCGAAAAAAGAACTTGGAAAAGATCAAGTTACGATTGAATTCTTAAACTACGATACTGGTAATGCGAAAAAAGTTGGCGAATATATTAAAGATCAGATTGAGAAAAACCTAAAAGGTGTAACAGTTAATATTAAACTTCAACCATTTAAGCAAAAACTAAAATTAGAAACTGAACAACAATATGATATTTCGTATGGCGGATGGAATCCGGATTATGCAGATCCAATGACGTTCTTAGATATGTTTGAGACTGGACATTCTCATAACCAAATGAGCTTCTCTGACCCTAAATATGATGGCATGGTGAAAAAAGCTGGAACGGAATTAATGAGCGATGCGAAAAAACGTTGGGAAGAGTTAGGAAAAGCTGAAAAAACATTACTTGAAGAAGATGTAGCGATTGTACCTTTATATCAACGTGGAGATTCTTATGTTTTACAACCAAATGTAAAGGGAGTAGTAAAACATAATATCAGTCCAGAATTTAGCTTTAAGTGGGCATATGTGACTGAAAAATAATAGAGTTGAAAAAGCATTTAAAAGTGGCTTAGCTACCTTTAAATGCTTTTTTTGTGAGCTTAAAATACTAATTTTTAGTATGGTTAAATAGAGGAGAATAAGGTGTATAGTATGTACATATAGTAGATGGGGGATAAATCCTACTAAAATAAAAAAGTCAGAATATTTAAAATAAAACTATTTACAAATGCGAAAAAAAGAGTAGAATAACATTAGTTGTAATTTTCTGAAAAAATGAATCTTTAGTAAGGGGTCTCTCAAGGGTTGGTAATGTACATATAATTAGGGAGGGTACAAAAATGAAGAGAAAAAAGATGAAAAAGTTAACGGCAGTTGTGGTACCAGTTTTAGCGATGAGTGTTGCATTGACAGCATGTTCTGGGTCAGGTGGGGAAAAGAAAACGACTACTACATCAAATAGTGGGGAAGAAAAAAAATCTGATATTAAATATGCAGCGAAACAAGTATTAAATCGTACGGAAAACCAAGAAATTCCGACGATGGATACTTCTAAATCTACTGATACATTAGGTGCGCAAATTTTAGGGAACACGATGGAAGGCCTATATCGCCTTGATAAAGATAATAAGCCAATTCCTGCTGCTGCAGAGTCTAGTACGAAAAGTGAAGATGGTAAAAAGTATACGTTTAAACTGCGAAAAGATGCAAAATGGTCAAATGGTGATCCTGTAACAGCGAAAGATTTCGTTTTCGCATGGCAGCGCTTACTTGATAAGAATACTGCGGCAGAATATGCATTTATTGCTTACTATATTAAAAATGCAGAAGCGATTAATAAAGGAGAAAAACCTGTAACTGAATTAGGAGCGAAGGCGGTAGATGATTACACGCTAGAAGTAGAATTAGAAAAACCGGTACCTTATTTCTTAAATTTATTAGCATTCCCATCATACTATCCATTAAATGAAAAATTCGTAAAAGAAAAAGGTGATAAGTACGGTTTAGAAGCAGATACAACTGTGTATAACGGTCCATTCGTTATGTCTTCATGGAAACATGAACAAGGTTGGCAGCTGAAGAAAAATGATAAGTACTGGGATAAAAAGACTGTGAAATTAGAAGAAATTAACTATAGTGTAGTAAAAGAGGTTGCAACGAAAGTAAACTTATATGATACAGGATCAATTGATTTTACATTACTATCAGGAGAGTTTGTAGATAAATATAAATCGAACAAAGAAGAATATGGTGAGTATGCGGAATCAAGTACATTCTTCTTACGGTTAAATCAAAAACGTAACGGACAAGATACGCCTTTAAAGAGCAAAAAACTACGTGAAGCAATTGCATTATCAGTTGATAAAAAAGGATTGGCAAATGTAATTTTAAATAATGGATCAAAAGCAACAGATCAATTGGTTCCAAAAGGGCTTGCGACAGGGCCAGATGGTAAAGATTATCAAGATACATTTAAAAATGGTCTGAAATATAATCCGAAAAAAGGAGCAGCAGCGTGGGAAGAAGCGAAAAAAGAACTTGGAAAAGATCAAGTTACAATTGAATTGCTAAGCTATGATGATGGAACTGCGAAAAAGATTGCTGACTATGTAAAAGATCAAATTGAGAAAAATTTAAAAGGTGTAACGATTAATACAAAAATTCAGCCGTTCAAACAAAAATTAAAATTAGAAACTGCGCAAGATTATGAAATTTCTTATGCAGGTTGGAGTCCAGACTATGCGGATCCAATGACATTTATTGATATGTTTGAATCGAAGAGCCCGTACAACCAAATGAGTTATTCAAATCCAAAATACGATGAAATGGTAGGAAAAGCAGGTAATGAATTAATGAGTGATGCGAAAAAACGTTGGGAAACGTTAGGGAAAGCTGAAAAGTTATTCCTTGAAGAAGATGCAGGGTTAGTTCCTTTATATCAAACAGGAAGATCGTACGTAATGAAACCGAATGTAAAAGGAATTGTGAAACATAACATCAGTCCAGAATATAGCTTTAAGTGGGCGTATGTAACTGAGGATGGCGGAAAAAAATAAAGTGAAAGCATTTCAAAAGTGGCTGAGCTGCTTTTGAAATGCTTTTTAGTATGCATAAGGGAATAAATCTCGTTAGCCTATTGAGAATCGGGTAGGTAATTAGGAAGGTTCTATCGGAGGAAAATAGAGAGGTCAGTAAGTAGTAAGACAGATGAATGATAGTAAGAGACCTCATGCTAATAAGAAAAATATAGAACGTAGTAATAGATTGGAATAAGGGGAGGGATGTTTACATATAGTAGACGGGGGATAATTCATATAGTAGTTAAAACAACAAGTTACTATAATAAAAAAATAAATATTTAGAAAATTTACAAAAATACTTTACAAAATCTAAAAAAATAGTAGAATATTAATTAATAAGAATTTTCTGATAACGAAAGTTAGTAGAGAATTTCTAAATGTTAATATCGTACATATAATTGGGGAGGGTACAAAAAAATGAAGAGAAAAAAGATGAAAAAATTGACAGCCGTCGTAGCACCAGTTTTAGTAATGAGTATGGCATTAACAGCTTGCTCTGGATCAGGAGATAAAGAGAAGGCAAGCACAACACCGAAAAGTGGTGAAAAAGAAGGTGGAAAATTAGCAGCTAAGCAAGTATTGAATTTAACAGAATCCCAAGAAATTCCATCTATGGATTCTTCGAAAGCGACAGACCAAGTATCGTTTCTTGCTTTAAATAACGTAATGGAAGGTTTATATCGACTTGATAAAGATAATAAAGCAACACCAGGAGTTGCTGAATCATATAAAAAGAGTGATGATGGTAAAAAATACACATTTACATTAAATAAAAATGCAAAATGGTCAAATGGAGAGCCTGTAACAGCGAAGGATTTCGTGTTTGCTTGGAAACGTGCGGTAGATAAAAATACAGCAGCAGAATATGCATACATTATGTTTGATTTGAAAAATGCACAAGCGATTAATGAAGGAAAAGCTGAACTAGATACGTTAGGAGTAAAAGCTGTAGATGACTATACGTTAGAAGTAGAATTAGAAAATCCAGTTCCTTACTTTGTAGAATTAACTTCATTTGGAACATTTTATCCATTAAACGAGAAATTTGTAAAAGAAAAAGGAGAAAAGTACGGTTTAGAATCAGATACGACGTTATACAACGGACCGTTTACATTAACAGACTGGAAACATGAAGAAGGTTGGAAGTTAAAGAAAAATGCACAATATTGGGATAATAAAACAGTTAAGTTAGATGAAATCAACTTTGACGTAGTAAAAGATAGCGGTACACGTGTTAACTTATATGAAAGTGGACAAATCGATCGTTCAGGACTTACATCTGAATTTGTTGACAAATATAAATCAAACCCCGACTTCTTTACACAAAAAACACCGTCAACATATTTCTTACGCTTAAACCAAAAACGTGGTGGGCAAGATACAGTGTTAAAGAGCAAAGATCTACGTTTAGCGATTGCACAAGCGTACGATAAAAAAGGCTTAACGAATGTAATTTTAAATGATGGTTCTACACCTGCAGATTATTTAGTGCCAAAAGAATTTGCTAAGAGCCCAGATGGAAAAGACTTCCGTAAAGAAAATGGAGATATTTTAAAAACAGATGTGAAAAAAGCAAAAGAGCATTGGGAAAAAGCGAAAAAAGAGCTTGGAAAAGATGCAATTACAGTAGAACTATTAAACTATGATGGTGATGGTGCGAAAAAAGTAGGAGAATTCTTAAAAGGAGAACTTGAGAAAAACCTACCAGGTTTAACGGTGAATTTGAAAAACCAGCCATTTAAACAAAAGTTAAAATTAGAATCAGATCTAGATTATGATTTATCTTACGCTGGTTGGGGGCCTGACTACTTAGATCCAATGACATTCATTGATATGTTTGTTACAAATGGCCCTCATAACCAAACAGGATATTCAAATCCTAAATATGATGAGATTGTACAAAAAGGTAAAGGTGAGCTATTAACGAAAACGAAAGAGCGTTGGGATAGCTTACTGAAAGCGGAGAAAATGTTATTGGAAGATGCAGCAATTGCACCATTATATCAACGTGGTGATGCTATCGTTCAAAGACCTAAAGTAAAAGGTATTGTTCACCATCCAGTTGGTGGAGACTACAGCTATAAATGGGCATATATTACAGAGGATAAGTAAGATGAGGGGCGTACAATACGCCCTTTTTTCTATGCACTTTTCTTCCTTGCTCGAATATATAAAATAAAAAAGGGAGAATCCCATGAAGCGAAACACATACATCGATTTCCTAGCTTATTACGGAATAGGAAGCGCTCATCCTGGTGGCTTTACGTTAACAAAACAATTGTTAGCACAACTGCCTTTTAAATATGGAGCGAATGTCCTTGAGATAGGTTGCGGTACGGGGAAAACAGCGGCATATATGACAAGGGAATTTGGTTATAAAGTAACAACGGTTGAAAAGAATGAAATTATGATTCAAAAGGCAAAAGATAGATGGTTGTTTGAAGGGTTAGCTATACAATTAATTGAAGGAAATGTGGAGCATTTACCGTGTTTGAATAACTCATTTGAGTTCGTACTTGGAGAATCAATCATCGCTTTTACAGACAAAGAAAGGGTTATCTCGGAGTGTTATCGTGTATTACAGCAGGACGGTAAGCTTGTTGTCATTGAAATGATTATTGATAGGCACATTGATAAGGGTGAGGAAGAAAAAATCGCCCAATTATATGGTATGAAAGAATTATTAACGGAGAATGAGTGGGTACAATTATTTCAGAAAGCAAATTTTAAAAGAATTACAATTGCTGGCGGTGGCACGATTGCAGAAACGATCTCTGGCTATGTAGAAGAGCCAGAATGGAATGTATCCTCACATATTCCGAATGAGTTATATGAGGCGTGGGTACAGCATGAAAATATACGGCTTATGTACCAACACATTTTAGGGCATCGTATTTTTATATGTGAAAAATAAAGAAAAAGAGTTGGCTAAAGGTAGCCAACTCTTTACTATGTTAAATGAAAAATAATGCAGCTAATGTAATTCCGAAGATGAAACCAAATCCGAGTTCAACACCCCAGCCACAACTGCCGCCTCCCCAGCCGCCGCAACCACAACTACTACAACCACGACCACCACATCCGCAGCTGCTGAATCCACCACCGCATCCGAATCCACAACTATCACACCTGCTAAGGCCTCCACAAAGGTCACAACCACCGTTTGCATAAGCGTCATAGTAGCCGAATCCTGAATCAAAAGATGAGCGCTGTTGCACCGGTTCAATCCATACAGAGCTTTGTGTCACATCGATTATTTTCCCTAAATGTATACGGCCATCACGGTCTTCAATCCGAACAACTTTTCCGAAGTAACGTCGGCATGTATCATAACATTTTTGTCTATGCATGTTCTTTCCTCCTTCCGCATTACAGTAATACGATATGTAAGGGGGACAAGTGCGGCTTGTACGAATGCCCTATCTATCATAATTGTTATAGGAAAGGGGAAATATAAGAAGAGGATATATAAGGAGGAAAAGGCATGAAATCTACAGATCAGTTTCAGACATACGAAGTACCGTGGGAAGAATTTATTGAAGCGTTGCGAGAGGAAATGAAGAAGCAAGTAGGGGCAGATATTATTGATACAGTAGTTTGCAATTTAGAAGATGGTTTTGAAGTGTATACATATGTGCAGGGGGATTTAGATTTTGAATATAAGGAAGCGCTTGAGAGAAAATACGGAAGTGATGCGAAGACACCTAATGTGTTAACGATAATGTTATTAGCTAGTATTTATAATACAAGTGAAGAGAATATACGCTTGCATGCGGATCATAAAGAGAATCCGATTGTTGAAGTGTATGTAAAGCAAGGAAACACGCTGTGAAAGGCGTGTTTTTTAATTGTATGATAAAATGTTAGAAAATTAAGAAAGAAGGTGATGAATTGGGAATTAAACATCTTAATTTAACAGTTGCAGATGTAGTAGCTGCAAGAGAGTTTTTAGAAAAGTATTTTGGCTTAACTTGTAGTGGAACAAGGGGGAATGCCTTTGCAGTTATGCGTGATAATGATGGATTTATACTAACGTTAATGAAAGGAAAAGAAGTTCAGTATCCAAAAACATTTCATGTAGGATTTCCACAAGAAAGTGAAGAACAAGTAGATAAGATAAATCAAAGATTGAAGGAAGATGGATTTTTGGTCGAGCCTCCTAAGCATGCCCATGCGTATACGTTTTACGTTGAAGCACCTGGTGGATTTACAATAGAAGTGATGTGTTAAGTTAAAAATCAAACTTTTTGTCATGTGTTTTTAAAATAAAAAGTAGGAAAAGTCTGTTTTAAGCGTGGAGCTTAAACAGGCTTTTTTACTTATATAATTGGATAGAGAATGCTAGAAGGAATATTACCAAGTGTATGATCTGTTTACATAATAAAGTTATGGTGGGTTAGTTGTCCTAAAATACAAGTCATATATCTTGTTTCCTCTCATAAATTTAAACATAGGAATTTGTCTACAAAGGTGGCGAAGCCTCATCATGAAAATTCGAATTTGTGCCACATTCATGTTGTTTCTATTTATATGGTTACATCCTTTTTGGACTTTTGCAAAAGGAGAGGAGGCAAAGGAAAGGGTCGTTTCACTTGTATATGATGATTCGGGCAGCATGAGAAATAACGATCGCTGGAAATATGCCAATTATGCTTTGCAAAGTTTAGTTGCGCTATTGGATGAAAAAGATAAATTTTCTTACGTTCCAATGAGTAAGCCGAATGATCCATTAAACATTTCGTTAACGAAGGATAAAAGGCAAACAGAAATTGAGGGAATTGGAGCATGGAAAACGTATTTAAATACTCCATTTAGCGCGGTAAAAACGGCGATGCAATCTATAAAAAAGGAAGCAGATATAGATGGAAAACGTGAATTTTGGCTTATTGTATTAACTGACGGGGCATTTAATGATTTAGAGAAAGATAAGGTTGGCGGAAAAGAACAAATTTTGCAGAAATTAGCCCAGTTTAAGAAAGAAATGGATACAAAAAAGATATCGTTACATCCAGTCTTAATTACGATGGAAGAAGATTTAGGACAACAAGAAAAAGAACAACTAAATACGTTCAAGGAAATATGGAAGAAAGAGATAAATGGTGTTACGATGCCGTCAAGCGGAGAAGATGGCATTGTAAAAAGTGTAAATCAAGTGGCAGCATTAGTTGCAAATCGTGATCCATTCTCCTCTGTTGAATCGATTGTAAAAACGAAAGTAGTGGGGAAAAGAGTAGAAATTACAACACCATTTCCGTTAAAGCGTATGACGCTTGTACGACAATCGCCTTCTCTGCCCGATTATCAGGTCACACAAATTTCTAAACCATTACAATTACAATCTTCTTTTTCCATACATGCACCAGGAGAAGCAAAATTGTTCGGAAATATAGTTCATATAAGTACGGAAAATGAGGAAGTTATTAAACCAGGAACTTATACGATAGAAGTGGATCAGGACATTGAGAAAGAAGGACTACAAGTATTAGTTGAACCAGCGCTTAATTATACGGTTTCTACTTATGACAAAGATGATAGTAGTCAAAAAAATGTAGAGAAAATGTACGAAGGTGTTACTGCTGTTATTGAAGCAAAGCCTACGGAGTTGCCAGTTCAGTCTTCTTACTTTCAGGCAGAAGTAGAAATAGATGGAAAACAATATGCAATGAAGTGGAACGATAAAAGGCATGTGTTTTATTACGAAACGAAGCTTGGTAAAGGATTAGTACGCGGGAAAGTTCATATGAATATAAAGGGGTTTTATAGACAGACGAAAGAATTTAAAATTGAAACAGCTGAGAAACCGAAATTATCACTTCAAACTGTTACAAAAGATTATGAAGAAAAAGTGACAAATTTAGAGAATAGTAAACCATTTGTTTTACAACCACAGTTAGATGGTAAGTTAATGACAGAAGAAGCTGTAAAAAAACTATTAAAATCTACTGGTGTCACATCTAAACAATCAATCAATTATGAAATAAAGCAACATGGAAATCAAATCTATGTTTATCCTCGTCCCTATTACTCCGACACATTTAATTTTACAGATACCGGCACCGTAGAAGCTACCATCGTAATGCAGGATTCAAAGTTACAAGAAGTAAAGAAAAACATAACATTCCATATTCAAGATGCTCCGTTTTATGAAAAATATGCGCTTATTTTTAAGTTTGTCATTCCTATCACTTTATTACTGCTAGTAGTAGGAATCATTGTTTTAGGATGGATTGTTCGGCCAAGATTTCACCGGAAAGCACTACTGTATTATGAATGGGATCAAGAGGTAGCGAAAGATTGGCTATATCAATCTGAACCAGAATTACTTCGAAATAAATGGTGGAACCATTATTTTGGTATCCCATTTAGAGCAGAAAGAAAAACCGTGCAATCCGTTACGTTTATAGCGAAGAAAGGTTCGAAATCTGTCTTTGTAGCGAAAGAATCACAAGTAGTTGGAATGATTATTGATGGAATGTTTATAGCAGAGGATGAAGTAGGAATGGAACATAAGACACTATATCCAAATGAACTTTTACTAATTGATAGGGGATATGGTAAAGAGATTTACAAGTACGAATGTGAATAGTAGGTAGGGATAAGAAGGGGATGGAGTATTAATCCTCTTTCCCTTTTTTCCAACAAGCAAGAATAGGAAGGTGGTTCACATGACATTACAAGTTCCAACAATATTAATTGGTTTAGGTGGAATCGGTAGTACTGTGACGCATCAAATATATGAAAAACTGCCTGAAGAGCGCCGGAAAAAGGTAGCAATGCACGTATTTGATACAGATGTGAATACATTAAGTAAATTCGATCATATTCGAAAGTTTAAGACACAAACAAGTTCTAGTAAAACGCCTAGGGAGTATATTGCGGGAGATCCAACGATCCCAGAGTGGTTTCCGATGGATCCGACTATACTTGATAAACCATTAACAGAAGGAGCAGGACAGTTACGCGTCATTTCACGTTTAGCGTTACGTGCTGCGATGAAAGAAGATAAATTGACGTCTTTTTGGCAAGAAATCGAGAAAATTTTTCCGGTTACAAGTGATCAAACGGAATATGGTGTGCGTGTCATTATAGTAACATCACTAGCAGGCGGAACAGGTTCAGGGATGTTTCTGCAAATTGCTTTATATTTACGTGAAATGCTTCGGAAGAAATTACAGCATCATAACATTTTAATACGCGGTGCGTTTTTAATGCCGGATGTTTTAGTAAAGACGAGAACGGTTAGCGCGAAAGAATTTGAAACGGTGCAAGCAAATGGCTATGCATCGTTAAAAGAATTACATGCTATTACGCTCGGGTCTACTGGAGAATTATCAAAACGCGGCGGTGTAACAATTGAATTAGAGTATCGCCCTGATCAAGTAGATGAAGACGGAAGAACGAATCATACAATTAAACAACATCATTTACCGTACAATTATTGTTTCTTATACGATTACGAAAACCTACATGGACACCATTTACACAATTTATCAGACTATATGGAACAGATGGCAAATACAATTTATTTACAGTTATTTAGCCCGATGTCCACAAGTCATTTTGCACAGGAAGACAATCAAATTCAGCAATTAGCAGAATCAAGCGGAAAAGGACGATATTGCGGGGCAGGAACAGCAAAACTCATTTATCCATATGAACATGTGTTAAAATATTGTGCTTTAAAATGGGCTGTGCAAGGTTTAGATGAATCGTGGCTTCATTTAGATCAACTGTTTCAAGAGAAGAAGCAAAGATACGATCAAGATGTAAAACGTGGGATGCAACGTGAAAAGCCGGAGAGAGGTAAAAGTTATTTAGAGGACTTGGAGCATCTTGCTACCCGTCCAGAGCAAGCTCATATTTTCTATAGACAAATGTACAATGAAACACGTGAAGGAGCAGAGGGTGGTAAGCTCGGAGTTGCGAAATCAAAACTGTTTTTAGAAGCTGTAGAAAGTTATGTACAACGAACGGTGCAAAAAGATGAGGAATTAAATCGTCTGCAACATGAGTGTAAAATTTCAGCTACGAAACTGAAAATGATGGAACAAATGAAGGGTGAAGTGGCAAGAGTGGATCATGCGGTTCGTTTATATGCGTATGCGATTCCGAGCCGGGTACATGAACATGTAACGACACTTTTATATGACATGATTGAATCAGACCGCTTTTCACCAAGTGGTTCTGAAGGGCAGTCCTATCAATTAAATACATGGTTTTTAAAGAAAACAGATCCCGTTCACCCAGTAGCAGCACGTTTTATGTTATATGAAATTCGAAAGCAGTTAGTAGAAAAAATGAATCGACTACATGAAAATAATGAACAAAAGCGTAATGTAATTCAAAATTACGATAAAAAATTTAATGTGGGTAATATTGATGGAACGGTAACGGCTGTACGCCGAGTAGAAATTGCTCAACAACAAGGCTGGTTCGGAAAAATGATTAATAATCAGCAACGTTTATTCAAAAGAGAATTTGAAGACATCGTAACGCAATATGTACACAAATTAAATGAATATCGAAAAGAAATGCTATTAGAACTTGTATATCAATCGCTATATCAAGCAGTTAATAAAATGATTCAATATTGGGAAAGATTTTTTGATAATTTACATGAAACACGTGAAAATTTACTGTTTGAAATCCAAAAGCGCAGTAAGGAATTTGAAGGGAAAACAAACCCGACGAATGTATATGTATTAGCTGAGGAACAGCTGCAAGAAAAGATATGGCAAGATATGCAGCAACATTTAAATTTAGGTGTACTACCGAAAGATATATCAGCGGAAATTTATATGAGTTTGTACGGGGAATATTGTCGTGATGCGAAAACAGAAGAGATTCAGTCGAAAAAGGTAGAGGATTTCTACCGAGAACATATACTGAGCTATTGTTATGACGAACTGCAAGTACGCTATCGTGATAAATTAGAACTGAATATTATTGAAGCGTTGCGAAAAGAAGCAGATTATAAGAAAAGTGATCGCGATGAATACGTTCGTGAAAAAATTGAAGACCTGTTCCATTTAGCGAGTCCATTCGTTCCGAAAGTTGCTCATCATAGGGAATTACAATATTGGGGTATACATCCTTCTTTAAAGAAAGAGTTGCAAGAGGAATTAATTCAAGAAATGTTTAAAGAAAAAGATACAGTACATGAAGCCTTTTCGCCATTTGAAGTGATCTGTTATCGAGCGCATTACGGCTTATCGCTGCAAGACTTTCCTAAATTATCATCAGGACATATTTCAAATGGATTTATGAATGATAAAGGTGACTATTTCCAATCGTATTATCGCCGTGTAAACAAATTAAATAGTAAAAAATCTAGTTTAACGCCGCATTTAGATAAGTATTGGCACTTACCAGCCTTTATGCCAGATTTAAACGCGACTCAAACAAAATTAGATTATGATAAATGTAATCGTGCATTACTATACGCATATATGTATCGCTGGATTAGTTTAGTTGCTGTTGATGGACAGTTTGTGTATCAATATAACGGTGTAGGCCGTAGCTTTTTAATTCAGTCGATGGGGAAAAATATTTCAAGCGAAAGTTATAAATTACACAGAGCGTTGCTTCATAATCCGTTTATTTATGAAAACATCTTGTCACGATTTGAAGAAGAGCAAGAAAAGGCGATGATACAAGGTGGACATTTATATACACATCCGTTCGTATTAGGAGCCCAAGATGTAAGATGGCTTAGAAAAGAACATGTCCACAATCTTTTAGATATGATTTTAATGTATGACCGTGAAGCGAAGTATGATCCGACGTTAGAAGAAACATCAGATGAATTATTAAGACTATTCCTTGATGAAATCGAGTTGTATTTCCAGAACTATTACGGTACAGGTGCCGATATGGTGGCAAAGAAAGAGAAAGAAATGTTTATTAAACAATTGTGGGATCGCTCGCATGCAAAAGGATATGTAGATCCAAATAGCGCTCCGTATAAAAAATGGCAAAATTTATTAGGTGTTCAAGATGAAGAAGAAATGTCAAAAACGAATGTATAATGAATGAAAAGGGAATCCTTAAAAGTGGCAAGACAACTTTAGAAAAGAGGGATTCTGATGCCGTTTTTAGGAAGTGTATATCAAATATTTGGGTTATATCCGGAACTTTATTATGGGATGATTTCAGCGGAGCTGCAAGAGGAAGCTCAGAAGGAGCATCTTGAAACTAGTAGTGCAGAAGCTGAAGCGGAAGAATAAAAAAAGTGCAGATGAAAATCTGCACTTTTTTGTTAGTATTAAAATGGTAAAATAACCTCAAATGAATTATTATTTTTAAATAATAATTCATTTGAGGTTATTATGATTTTCATTGCATTGTATGCAATGAAAATTGTATGAAAATCAATGTAATAAAATGTGTATGAATATTAAGGTGGAAAACAACAATGTTTTTGAGAAAATAATTATGTATAAAAATAACATTTGATACATAATCAACCGATTATTTTTGATTGATTTATTATTGACAATATAATTAATTGTATGATAAATTCAATCAGCATTCTTAATGGTTTTTTTGTACCATTAATATTTTGAAAATTCAATATGTCATAAGGAGATTGATTTTTCTGTTTTTTTAGGTGGGTTACTAAGTCTATAGGGGAAGTGAACTATGTATATTTTTATTTTTAAAATAGAACAGTAATAAAGAATGTAACAAGTAAGAGATAAACTTGAAAAAGAGGTTTCAAAGAATGAGTCTTTTCATAAAGAAAGCAATGGATGAAGAAAAGAAAAAAGTATTGAATCAAACTTTAGGAGCGATTGATCTAACTCTTTTAGGAATTGGAGCAATTATTGGTACAGGTATTTTCGTATTAACTGGTATTGTAGCAGCGAAACATGCTGGTCCAGCGATTGTATTATCTTTTGTATTAGCGGCAATTATATGTGCATGTGTAGCTTTCTGTTATGCTGAATTTGCATCTACAGTTCCAGTTTCGGGAAGTGTATATTCATATACATATATGACACTAGGTGAGATTTTTGCATTTATAGTTGGCTGGTGTGTTATGCTGGAGTATTTATTAGCGACTTCTGCGGTTGCAGCAGGCTGGTCAGCATATTTTCAGTCATTGCTACTAGGTTTTAATATTCACATTCCTACGATTTTTGCTTCGGCACCAGGAATGGGGAAGGGTGGAATCATTGATTTACCAGCAGTTCTTATTATTTTAGTTGTTACATTTTTATTAAGCCGTGGTGCAAAAGAAAGTGCACGAATAAATAATATAATGGTTATTATTAAACTGGCTGTTATTGTAGGATTTATTGTTGTAGGGACACAATATGTAAGACCAGAGAATTGGCAACCATTTCTACCGTTTGGTTTTCACGGTGTGGTAGGAGGCGCTGCTACTGTATTTTTTGCTTTTTTAGGATTTGATGCAGTTGCAACAGCCGCAGAAGAAGTGAAGCGTCCACAACGTAACGTGCCAATTGGGCTACTTGTTTCCTTGTTCATTTGTACGGTTCTATATGTAGGTGTTTCATTCGTGTTAACTGGAATGGTTCCGTTTACGGAATTAAATGTTGCTGATCCGGTTGCATATGCGTTGCGCACTGTAGGAGAAGATAGAATTGCTGGGTTGTTATCGGTCGGAGCGATAGCAGGGCTAACAACAGTTCTGTTAGTAGCTATGTTTGCATTTGTTCGTGTATCTTACTCGATGAGTCGAGATGGATTGTTACCAAAAAGACTTTCAAGTGTTCATAAACGTTTACAAACTCCATTTTTTAATACATGGGTTACAGGTATACTAGCAGCTTTATTAGCGGGATTAGTGGATTTGAATTTATTAGCTAATTTAGTGAATATGGGAACGATAACAGCGTTTGTGTTTGTATCTATAGCTGTCATTGTATTAAGAAAGACACATCCTAATATGAAGAGGCCATTCCGTGCTCCTCTAGTACCTTTTTTACCTATCGTTTCGATAGTAAGTTGTATATATTTAGCTTTGAACCTTTCTAAGCTTACTTTAATTAGTTTTGTTGCATGGATTATAGTAGGTGTTTTCATATATTTTGTATATGCTAAAAAACATAGTAATGTTAGAAATAGAAATAAAGTATAGTCCATTGAAATAATACTTGTAATGGAAATGAAAACACGCTACTTATTCATATAAGAACAAGTAGCGTGTTTTTTCTATTTAATAATCCCATTTTCTAAAATTTTAATAGTTGGTGCCACTTTCACATTAGCTTTTGAAAAGGCACTCGGCCAATCATCTTCAACTTGTTTCCATTCTTTATATTGAAACGCTCTCGCATAATCACCAAATCCGAATGGATCAAGTTGCTGTTTTTGAATGTTGTGGATTAAATCGTTCAAATCTTTGTTTAGTTGTTTTGTAATAAGAGAAGTTAATTTCTTTCTATCTTTGTCTATATCCATATTGAATGTAAGTTCAGAGACAGCAATTTTTAAATCCATTTTAACATGAAATTTGAAGTGGTTATCGCTATAATCTGTATGGATATCACGATTCATGCTAAGAACATTTATTGTTACGAAATCGCCGCCATCGGTATCTTTTAAATCACTATTACTTTCAACTGAAGTAGAAGGGATTTTCAATGTAAGCGAAACCGGTGTATTCGCTTTCTTTTGTAACAAAAGAAGAAGGGCGCTTTCATAACGATTTAATGACATTTTATAAATTCCGCGAGAAGTTAATAGCGCGGAACCAGTAACGATAACATCCTTTTTACCTTTTTTTATTTCTGAAATAGCAGGTGTTATACCTTTATTAAACGTTTGCCTGTGAAATTCATGGAATGTCGTAAAAACGGTCCGATTGTACAGTTTGTTCGTATTAATTAAATCTGTTAAATACTCGGGAAGGGCAGGCTTATCTTTAAAGTTATTATATATAACTGAAGAAATTGGACCGTCTACTGCAACCATGCGCATGTTTCCAGTGTTTTTAGGATCACGATACCAAACATCAAGGTAAGGCATAGCCCCTTCTTGTTTTAAAAAATTTGTGCTAAATAAAATGAGCTGTAACTTTTCTGTAGATACTAAACCGCCACTTGAGCTATTAAACGTTGCTTTTGCTTCTCGAGGTGTACGTACTTTCGCTTCATGTGTTTCGTACTTTTTTTCTACGTCTTCATTAAAAATAGGATTCACGTGGTACACAATTAATTTTCCTTTTGCTTTTGCGTCAAAGCCGTAAATTAATGAAATCGATTGTTTTTCTAAGTCGAGTCGATCTCCACAGCCTGTTAAAAAGGTTATGAGAAAGTAAAGTATAGTGAAATGAATAAAGCGCCTCATTTAAACTCTTCTCCTTTTCCAATGCTGATAAAGTGTCATGTATAAGAGAAATACGACTGGGAATAGAAAAACGATAAAATAACTAGCAGTTCCCCAAAATTCCCGCAACGCACTTATCTGATAAGAAGAAGGGATATAAAAGAATAAGATGAAAATACACCCGAATAATAAAACATAAATAGGTAATGAACTGCCTTTTTTGTTAAGAAATTGATTAATTCCATCTGAAGCAGTGAAAATATAAGGAATACAGGAATCAAAAATAATAAAGAGATAAAATGACAAAAAGATAATTTCAAATCGCTCAAGAAATGAGAAGTGAAACGGTGTAACAAGAGAAAGAGTCGGCCATAAAAACTTTGTTATACCATCTGGACTAAAATAAACAAAAGAGACAAAGGTGACTTGAAGATAAATAAATAGCGTAATCAAATTCGCAAGAACAATTCCTTTTTTTGCAGATGATTTATTACTGAGATAAGGATAAAGGACAAATGCAAACTCAAATCCGAGAAACGCAATGATAGTTGATTTTACTGTGTTTAAAACTGGTATCCAGCCTTCTTTAAGAAGAGGAAGAAGATAAATCCAATGCCCATCTTTAAGCGGAATAAACAATAGAAAAGGCATCCATAGTGTGAAAAATACAGTGAAAACAGCATAGCGACTTATAATAAGAACGCCTTTACATGCTAGCATTAACATTGGAATAGATAGTAAAATCATAATTAAAAACATTGGAGTTCTAGGTAAAATCCAAATGTGAATAACGTATAAGAGGGAAAAAATTAAGGAAATAGCTGCAAGGACAGCATATAAAATCCAAAAAATCATTCCTACTCTTCCTAGCCACTTCCCAAGATAACGAGTTAGCACATCGAGTAAAGTATATCCAGGATGATTTTCCATAATTTTCACAATACATAAACTGACTAAAGTAGTGAGAGCACATCCAATAATAATAGACATCCAGCCATCTGTATTTGCCCCTTGTGCAACTTCACGCGGAAGTGTAAGGACACCGAATCCTACTTGAACACCACTAATCGTTAAAATGTATTGAAATAAACTAATCTCCCTCTTTGCACGTTTTGTCACTTATTATCCTCCTTTTCCTCAACATCTCTTTGCCGGTTATCTTGTTTTAATTGTAGAGATAGTGGCCGTTTCTTCATAATTTTCCATGGGAAACGTACAAGGGTATCTTTTAAATCCGAAGCAAATAACGGAGAAAAAGGACTACCATAAGGAACACCGAGAGATTCCATAGAAAGTATATGAATAATAATGATCGCCATCCCAACCATAATTCCAATGACGCCAAATAAAGAGGCGGCTATCATCATTGGGAATCGAAGAAGCCGAATTCCTGCTGACATTTCTAAGTTAGGAATAATGAAGGAGGCAACCGCAGTAATTGATACGACGATAACCATAACGTTACTAACAATCCCAGCTTGAACGGCAGCTTGTCCAATTACAATTCCTCCTACGACGCCGATTGTTTGCCCAACAGGTCCAGGAAGCCGAATCGCTGCTTCTCGGAGCATTTCGAGAACTAATTCCATTAATAAAGCTTCTAATATGGGAGGAAAAGGAATTTTGGCTCGAGATTCTCCAATCGTTAACAACAATTTGAGCGGAATCACTTCATAATGGAAGGAAATCATAGCAATATAAAGAGCAGGAGCAAATATTGCAATAAATAGCCCAGTGAAACGAAGGAGTCGTATAAAAGATGGAATCATAGGTCTGAAGCTGTAATCATCTATCGTCTGAAAAAAGGATGAAAAGGTCATAGGTCCTATTAATACGCCTGGTGAGCGATCTACAACAACGGCAATTCGCCCATCAAGAATATGATGTGCTGTTGTGTCGGGGCGTTCAGTTATTGATAATTGCGGAAAGAGAGTAAATGAATTATCTTCAACAAACCCCTCTAATTCACCAGTAGTAAGAATCGCATCAACTTTTACTGACTCGATACGGGATGCCATTTCTTTTACGACATTTTCGTTCGCAACATCTGCTAGATAAAGCAAAAAAACCTTTGAAGTAGCTCGTTCACCAACAGTGAATTCCTTCACTTTCAGTTCGCGATTTGGAATATATCGACGAATAAGTGCAAGGCTGTCGCTCGCTACTTCATTAAATCCTTCGTGTGAGCTTTTTATGGAGCTCTCTGTTGTAGGTTCTTCAATACTCCTTTTTGGTGCCGCTTGTGTATCGAGCTCTAAAGCGGATAGTTGTCCGTTTATAAATAAAATACTTTTGCCGTGTAAAAGAGATTGTTCAATGTCTGTCCACTGTTGAACTTTTTTAATATTTCCGATAGAAACAGAGGCTTTCCAAAAATCGTCTTCATTCCACTCTTTAAATAAGAGAGGACGAAGAATGTTTACGTTAATAACAGTTTTGTCTACAAGTCCTTCCATATATATGAGTGCAGCTTCCTGTCCGTTTTTTAATGGAAAAGTGCGTGTTATTAATTCTGGAATACCGCTAAACAGTTTGGACAAGTGCTTTAAATTAAGGGAAAGGGAAGAAGAGATAGATTTATTTAATGCGTAATCAGCTTGCTCTTGGGTAGAAAGAGATTTTTCACCACGAATCCATTTATTAAAAGACCCCATTTGTTCGCTTACTCCTTGTTATGTTTTATCCCGATTGGTGAGGGCTGATAATCAGTGGGGGATGAAGAAAACCCCCCACTGATTAAAGTTTCACTTTATATGGGTTATTATGGATAGTTACAAGCTGACATATGCGTAGTTTAAATTTTATATTGTATATTTTTAACTTTAACGCTATAATTATAGTGTTAAAGATGGAATCGTGATATGACCTGTTATGACTCTATCGTTTTATTTATGAATAAATGGATTGGTATTTTAGCAAGATGTGCTAATAAACTACTCCACCATGATAATAACGTGCCGAAATGTGGTGCGTATATTTTCGTGGTGGAGTTTTTTTATTCTCAAAAAGGGGGAAAGACCATGAATAACAACATGGTTCATATTACAATTGACGGAAAAAAGTATACAGCGGAGCCCGGTTCAACGATATTGGGTGTTATTAATGAGAACGGGATTGAACATCCGCAAATTTGTTACGTGCCAGAAGTAGATCCTATTCAAACATGTGACACTTGTATTGTAGAAGTTGACGGAAAGTTAATGCGTTCTTGTTCGACGATAGCAACGGAAGGTATGAACATTGAACGTGCTTCTGTTCGCGCAAAAGAAGCACAAACAGAGGCGATGGATCGGTTACTAGAAAATCATTTATTATACTGTACAGTATGTGACAACAACAATGGGAACTGTAAACTGCATAATACAGCAGAATTAATGGAAATTGAACATCAAAAATATCCGTATGAACCGAAAGTAGATGTAAGTGAAGTTGATATGACGCATCCGTTTTATCGCTATGATCCTAATCAATGTATTGCATGCGGTCAATGCGTTGAGGTGTGTCAAAACTTACAAGTAAATGAAACGTTATCGATAGACTGGGAAGCGGAACGCCCACGAGTTATTTGGGATGAAGGAGTAAATATTAATGATTCTTCATGCGTTAGCTGTGGTCAATGTGTAACGATTTGTCCTTGTAACGCTTTAATGGAGAAAACGATGCTCGGTGAAGCTGGATTTATGACGGGATTAAAACCAGATATTCTTGAACCGATGGTAGATTTAATTAAAGAAGTTGAGCCTGGATATAGCGGTATTTTTGCGGTATCAGAAGTGGAAGCGGCCATGCGTGATACTCGTACGAAGAAAACGAAAACAGTATGTACATTTTGTGGTGTAGGTTGTTCGTTTGAAGTGTGGACGAAGGGGCGTAAAATTCTTAAAGTACAGCCATCTTCAGATGCACCAGTTAACGCAATTTCCACTTGTGTAAAAGGGAAATTTGGTTGGGATTTCGTAAATTCTAAAGAACGAATAACAAAACCTTTAATTCGTAAAAATGGAACGTTTGTTGAATCTACATGGGAAGAAGCACTGAATGTAGTTGCAAATAAATTAGGCGCTATTAAAGAAGAGTACGGTAAAGGTTCTATCGGATTTATTTCTTCCTCTAAAATTACAAATGAAGACAATTATGTAATTCAAAAATTAGCTCGACAAGTATTTGGAACGAATAATATTGATAACTGCTCACGTTATTGCCAATCACCAGCAACGGATGGTTTGTTCCGTACAATTGGTATGGGCGGTGATGCCGGAACGATTAAAGATATTGCGCAATCTGGTCTTGTTATTATTGTAGGATGTAATCCGACAGAAGGTCATCCTGTTCTAGCTACACGTATTAAACGTGCACATAAATTACACGGACAAAAGTTAATTGTAGCTGATCTTCGTAAAACCGAAATGGCAGAGCGATCAGATGTCTTTATTAGTCCAAAACAAGGAACAGATCAAGTTTGGTTAATGGCTGTTACGAAATATATGATTGATCAAGGTTGGCATGATCAGGAATTCATTAATGAGAATGTAAACTTCTTTGAAGATTTCAAAGAAAGCCTAGAGGAATATACACTTGAATATGCAGAAGAAGTAACAGGCATTTCAAAAGAAACGCTTATTCAAATGGCTGGAATGATTCGTGATGCAGATGGTACATGTATCCTTTGGGGTATGGGGGTAACGCAAAATACAGGTGGTTCTGATACTTCCGCTGCAATTTCAAACTTACTTCTTGCAACAGGGAACTACCGTCGTCCAGGAGCAGGCGCATACCCACTTCGAGGCCACAATAACGTACAAGGTGCTTGTGATATGGGTACTTTACCAGGATGGCTTCCAGGATATCAGCACGTTACTAACGAAATGGAACGTGCGAAATTTGAAACTGCTTACGGAGTGAAAATTGATAGTGAACCAGGTCTTAATAATATCGAAATGCTTCACGCAATTGACGAAGGAAAAATGAAAGCAATGTATCTTGTCGGAGAAGATATGGCTCTTGTAGATTCTAATGCAAATCATGTACATGAAGTGTTATCGAGCCTTGATTTCTTCGTTGTGCAAGATGTTTTCCTTTCTAAAACTGCTCAATATGCAGATGTTGTATTACCAGCAGCGCCATCTCTTGAGAAAGAAGGTACTTTCACAAATACAGAGCGCCGTGTCCAAAGATTATATCAAGTTCTTCCTACGCTAGGAGATGCGAAACCAGACTGGTGGATCGTCCAGGAAGTTGCGAATAAACTAGGTGCAAACTGGAATTATAGCCACCCAAGTGAAATCTTTGCTGAGATGGCAAGTTTATCACCATTGTTCTCGCAAGCGAACTATGAAGTGCTTGAAGGATGGAACAGTTTCCATTGGGGAAGTTTTGATGGAACGAATACACCACTTCTGTTCCAAGACGGATTTAACTTCCCAGATAAAAAGGCTCGTTTTGCGATTGCTGACTGGGTACGTCCAGTTGAATTTCCAGCTGAGTTTGACCTTCACATTAACAACGGTCGTATGCTTGAGCATTTCCATGAAGGGAATATGACAAATAAATCAACAGGTATTCAAACGAAAGTACCTGGTGTTTTCGTTGAAATCTCTCCAGACCTTGCAAAAGAACGTGGCGTAAAAACAGGTTCGTTAGTTCGTCTTGTCTCTCCTTTTGGAGCATTAAAATTACGTGCACTCGTTACAGATCGTGTAAAAGCGAATGAGTTATATTTACCGATGAACTCTACAGATAACGAAACGGCAATTAATTTCTTAACAGGTCCTGCTGTGGATGTACGTACGAATACACCTGCGTATAAACAAACAAAAGTACGTATGGAAGTATTAGAAGTTGATGGCGAAAATCCGATGCCAAAAGCGAACCCACGCAATAAAAAACGTCACCCTCAAGCTGGAATTGAGGTACATCGTAAGTGGGCACGTCCAGGGTATGTGCATTTAACGGATAAGTAGGAGGAGAAAACTATGGCTGCACCTATAAAAATGATTCAAAAACAAGAATTAACTGAGGAAGAAATAAAACAGCAAAAGTTAGATGATTTAAAAGAGCTTCTAACTAATAATGAAGAAGCTCTAAATCAGATGTTTAATATAGTAGGGGAATTAAATGACATTGGAATGCTAGAAGCTGCAAATTCAATGCTAAAAGCGAAAGAACCAATTGCGAAAATTGTTCTAGGTCAAGTAACTCGTGAGCCTGTTACAAATTTAATTAATAATATGATGGGCGCTGCAGGTGCGTTAACTGAACTTGACCCAGAACTTACGAAAAAGCTTATAGGTAGTTTATTAGTCGGGCTAGAAGAAGGTAATGAACATCTAGAAAGTAATAAAAAAGTAGGGGTATTCGATCTTATGAAAGTATTGAAAGACCCAGATATTAACCGTGCTATCGGGTTTGGGCTTCATTTCTTAAAAGGTATGGGGAAAGGGTTAAAAGACGAATAAACTTCATGAAGTGAACCTTTCCGCCCAAATATTTGTAGGAAATAGTTTGGGCGGAAGGCTCATTTTGGTAAAATATATAATAGAGTAAAATGAGGCTTTTGGGAGGTATAATTGTATGTCAAAAAAAGTACATGAATTTAATGATATGATACGAAAACTTCGAAAGGAACTTTTCGGAAAAGGACCAGAACGAATTCATACTGTTTTTGCGGAAAATATGGCTATAGCGACTCTTTATGGAAACTTAACACCTACTGAAAAATTTATTTCAAGTACGATGGACGGTGCGGAAATGGTTCATATGGCTAGAACGAAAATGATTCAAGAAGTGTATGCTGCGAATTCCCGTGAACATTTGGAGGAACTTGTTGGAGCGAAATTAGTGAATTTGTTTTCAGATATGAAAGTAGAAGAAGATATTGCAGTTTCTGTATTTGTTTTTGATAAAAATATAACGTGAGAGAAGGATACTGATCGTGAAACCGATACAGGTAGAAAGAGAAATCTTTCGTTATGAACAAGGAGCATTTATACATATAGAGGACAGCATTGTAACAGAGTTTCCTGTCACCATTAAAATGAACGGACAGGAGTTTGTTACAATGGTTAGTACTCCAGAATATATAGAAGATATGGTAATAGGCTTCTTGGCGTCTGAAGGAATCATTCGGAAGTATGAAGACATTGATAGTGTATGGGTGCAGGAGAAAGAAGGATTTGTGCATATAACAACGACAAAAGTAAATCCGTATTATGAACAAATGCAAAATAAACGCTATATTACGTCTTGTTGTGGTATGAGTAGGCAAGGGTTTGTTTTTGCAAATGATGCACTAAGTGCAAAAAAAATGAAGGGTGTCCATGTACAGGTTGCTGCCGATGATTGTTTTCGGTTAATGAAAGAAATGCAGCAATCTGCGGATACGTTTCATCGTACTGGTGGGGTTCATAATGCAGCTTTATGTGATGTTAATGGTATTATTTTAAGCCGAATGGATATTGGTAGGCATAATGCACTAGACAAAATTTACGGTTATTGTTTAAGAAACGATATTTCTATAAAAGATAAAATCATTGTTTTTAGTGGTCGTATTTCTTCGGAAATATTATTGAAAGTTGCAAAAATCGGTTGTGAAATTATACTATCAAAATCAGCTCCAACTGAGTTAGCTTTGCAACTAGCGGAAGATTTAGGTATTACGACAATAGGATTTATTCGTAATCACTCCTTAAATGTATATACCCATCCAGAACGTGTTTTAAATATAAAATAAAAGTGAGGCAATGAAGATGAAATCAGTTACATTAGACAAGTTGCAACGTCCGTTAAAGGATTTACGTATTTCAGTTACTGATCGCTGTAATTTTCGCTGCCGATATTGTATGCCAGAAGAAATATTTGGTCCTGATTACTCGTTTTTGTCTAATGATAAAATTTTATCTTTTGATGAAATTGAAAGGATAACACGTATTTTCGTTTCTTTAGGTGTGAGAAAATTACGGATTACAGGCGGAGAACCGTTACTTCGAAGAGGGCTTCCAAAGCTTATTGAGCGCCTTAATAAAATTGATGGTGTAGAAGATATCGGTTTAACAACCAATGGATCGTTACTTAAAAAGTTTGCTCCTGATTTATATAAGGCGGGACTATCACGTGTAACAGTTAGCTTAGATTCCTTAGAAGAAGAGCGGTTTTTCTATTTAAATGGTAATAGGAGCAAAGTGCAAAGGGTTCTGGAAGGAATACAGGCTGCAGCTGAAGTTGGAATGAAAATTAAAATAAACATGGTCGTTCAAAAGGGAAAAAACGAACAGGACATTTTGCAGATGGCGCAATATTTTAAGGAAAATAAGCATATTCTTCGTTTTATTGAGTATATGGATGTTGGAAATTATAATGGTTGGGATTTAAAAGAGGTCGTCTCTAAACAAGAAATAGTAGATACGATTCATCAAGTTATGCCGTTAGAACGGATAGAAGCAAATTATTCTGGTGAAGTGGCTACTAGGTATCGTTATATAGGAAGCGATGAGGAAATAGGTATTATTTCATCAGTAACAGATTCTTTTTGCTCATCATGTACGAGAGCTCGTATTTCTGCAGAAGGAAAATTATATACTTGCTTATTTGCTTCTAAAGGAAATGATTTAAGAGAATTGCTTCGTTCTGAACATACAGATGAGGACATTACAGATGTAGTACGCGATATATGGAATAATAGGGAAGATCGTTATTCAGATGAACGCTTAAATCATACAAATAAGAAAACAATACCTAAAATTGAAATGTCACATATCGGTGGTTAATATATATAGCTAGCGTCATAGTGAAAAATGGAAAATTTACAAGAGTTGTGGATTTTCTATTTTATAGTAAAAGTGATGATTGATATCTCTGTAAAAGATGTGCAGAGAAATTAAGCAGCATTCAAAAACCTTTATTTTGAGGAGGTTTTTTGAAGCTGCTTTTTTATTTGGAGAAAATGGAGGAATGGGTAATGGCATTTCATAAGCCGGAACAAATTGCTGAGCTTGTCATTGAGGCCGGTGTTCAAAAAGTAAGACAGACATTGCCAGCGATGCTTATTCTCGGTTTTTTAGGAGGAGCGTTTATTGCGATAGGTTTTTTACTTAACATTCGAGTTTTAGGGAATTTACCTGAGCGCTGGGGAAGTCTAGTGAATGTTTTAGGAGGAGCAGTATTTCCTGTTGGACTCATGCTCGTAGTATTAGCAGGAGGAGAATTAATTACGGGAAATATGATGTCACTGTCTATGGCGCTTTATGCAAAGAAAATTACATTGATAAGTGTACTGAATAACTGGGTTTGGATTACTCTCATGAACTTTATTGGGGCAATTTTCGTTGCGTATTGCTTTGGACATCTTGGCGGATTAACAGAGGGAGAGTATTTAAATAAAACGGTAGCGATAGCGGAAGGGAAGTTACATGAATCATTTGGGAGAACTTTGATTTTAGCAATTGGTTGTAATTGGCTCGTTTGTCTTGCTCTTTGGCTCGCTTACGGGACGAGTGATTTTGTCGGGAAAATCATCGGAATTTGGATTCCAATTATGGCATTTGTAGTGATTGGATTTCAGCAAGTAGTAGCAAATATGTTTGTCATTTCCGCTGTTATTTTTGCTGGTCATCTAACGTGGATGGATCTGGCTAAAAATTTTGTTCCTGTTTTTATCGGAAATGTAATTGGAGGAGCTGGGTTTGTTGGTTTTGCTTACTTTGCTTGTTATCAGAAACAACATTCTAATATGAAATAGAGTTCTTGAGAGGAAGGGTATGTAATGGCTGATCGGTATTCACGACAACAGTTGTTCAAACCAATTGGGAGTAAAGGACAAGAAAAAATTCGAAATAAACATGTGTTAATTGTAGGGGCAGGCGCATTAGGAAGTGCAAGTGCCGAAAGTTTCGTACGTGCAGGTGTTGGTAAGTTGACGATTATCGATCGTGACTACGTTGAATGGAGTAATTTACAAAGGCAACAATTGTACTCTGAACAAGATGCGAGAGAGAAAATGCCGAAAGCAATTGCTGCAAAAAATCGGCTAGAACAAATTAATTCGGAAGTACAAATACATGCTTTCGTAATGGATGCAACTTCAGAAAATATGGAAGGTCTATTAAAAAATGTAGATGTAATCATTGATGCAACAGATAATTTTGATATTCGATTTGTAATAAATGATTTATCACAAAAACATAATATTCCGTGGGTATATGGTTCTTGCGTTGGATCATATGGTATGAGTTATATAATTATTCCGCAAGAGACACCGTGTTTACATTGTATGCTGAAAAATATCCCTGTTACAGGTGTGACGTGTGATACTGCTGGGATTATTAGCCCGACTGTTCAAATCGTCGCAGCATATCAAGTGGCAGAAGCGCTCAAAATTTTAGTGGAAGATTTCTCAGCAATTAGAAAAACATTTTTCATGTTTGATATATGGAGTAATCAAAATCATTTTATAAAATTAGGGAAAATAAAAACAGACGCTTGTCTCTCATGCGGTTTGAATCGAACTTATCCTTATTTATCATACGAAAATCAAACGAAAGCAGCTGTTTTATGCGGAAGAAATACAGTTCAAATTAGAACAGTAGACAATAGGAAATACAATTTTGATGATATAGAAAAAGTATTAAAAAAACTGGGAAAAGTAGATCGGAATCCGTATTTACTATCTTGCCAATTCGATGATTACCGCATCGTTTTTTTTCGGGATGGTCGTGTTTTTATTCATGGTACAAATGATATTTCGAAAGCGAAACAACTATATTATCGCGTATTCGGTTAATAGAGAGGATGTCAACAATGGAAAGAAGAGTGCCAATTACGGTTGAAGAAGCTGTTCGTAAAGTGATGGGATTTGCTGATAAGGGCTTAAAGGAGCTATTACCAATTGAATTAGCTTATGGACGTATATTAGCAGAGGATTTAGTAGCTGACCATGATGTACCGTCATTTAATCGTTCGCCGTATGACGGATTTGCTATTCGAGCAGAAGATACTAATTTAGCAAGTTATGAAACGCCAATTGTATTTGAAGTAGTGGGTGAAATTGGTGCAGGATCGCTATTCCATGAGAAAGTAGGTCCATTTCAAGCAGTTCGAATTATGACAGGAGCACAAATTCCGAATGGGTGTGATGCGGTTGTTATGTTAGAGCTGACTCGTTAATATGAGAAGAATGGCAACAATTATATGGAAGTGAAGCGATCATTCAAAACGGGCGACAATATTTCTTTTCAAGGTGAAGATGCTCGTAAAGGAACAGTTCTTGCAAAGAAGGGATCGTACATTAATCCAGGTATTTCAGCTCTTCTTGCTACATTCGGTTATAGTGAAGTACCAGTTGCGAGAAAGCCTGTAATTGGACTGTTAGCGACTGGGAGTGAATTACTGGATGTCAATGATTCATTACAGCCAGGGAAAATCCGAAACAGTAATACGTACATGATATTGTCTCAAATTCGAAGAGCGGGCGGAAGAGTAAAATATTTTGGGAAGTTTAGTGATGATTTTAATACGTGTTTTACAGCTGTGAAAGAAGCGCTTGGCCAAGTAGATATGTTAATTACAACGGGCGGTGTATCAGTAGGAGATTATGATTATTTACCAGCTATTTACGAAAAGTTAGGTGCATCTGTTCTTTTTAATAAAGTTGCAATGCGACCAGGAAGTGTTACGACTGTAGCACAATTAAATGGCAAGTTATTATTTGGTTTATCAGGGAATCCATCAGCTTGTTACGTAGGGTTTGAATTATTCGTAAGACCGTGTATTCGGACGTATATGTTTAGTGAAAAAGTACATTTAAAAAGAGAAAAAGCGTTATTAGGAGAAGATTTTCTAAAACCGAATCCATTTACAAGATTTGTACGAGCAAAATTGCAATATGATGAGGGGAAATTAATCGCTTATCCATCAGGGTTTGATAAATCTAGCTCAGTTTCTTCATTGGCAGAATCCAACGCGTTTATCGTATTGCCGGGCGGGACAAGAGGATATAAAAAAGATATGTTTGTCGATGTTCTTTTATTAGAAGATAACGAAGGTAGTGAATGGCCTTGGACATTTCATAAAGTGAGAGGTGGTTTTAATGGGACAAGTGCTATTTGAGATTGTAGATAAACCGATTTTAGTTGAAGAAGTAACGAATAAAGTCGCAAGAAGGGAAGCAGGTGCGATTACAACATTTATTGGTACGGTGAGAGAATTAACAAAAGGAAAACGAACGCTACATTTAGAGTATGAAGCATATAAACCGATGGCAGTAAAACAACTTATGAGAATTGGTGAAGAAATTAGTGAAAGATGGCTGGATGCAAAAGTAGCAATTACGCACCGTGTAGGGCGGCTAGAAATAATGGATATTGCGGTAGTCATTGCAGTTTCATCACCGCATCGTAAAGTAGCTTATGAAGCGAATGAGTACGCGATTGAACGTATAAAACGAATCGTTCCAATTTGGAAAAAAGAATTTTGGGAAGATGGAACGATGTGGGTTGGAGATCAACTTGAAAACACACCTTATCCAGAAGGAAAACCAAAGAAGGAAGAATGAAAAAATGATTACAATTTTACTGTTTGCAAATTTGCGTGAGGAAGTTGGATCGGATCGATTAGTAATTTCAGAAAAGCAAGAAATGACAGTGCAGCAATTAAAAGAATGGCTCAAAGCCAGCTATTGTTTACAATCGCTGGATAAAGTGATGGTGGCTGTTAATGAAGAGTTTGTAATAAATGAAGAGATGATAAAAGCCGGAGATATAGTCGCATTAATCCCACCCGTTAGCGGGGGATAATAAGCTTTTTCACCAGATGAAGTGCCAAGAAAATGTTGTATATAAATTAGAATAAGAGAAGGGATGAGTTCTATGCTTACTCAAGAACAAATAATGAATGCATTAAAACATGTAGAGGATCCAGAGTTACACAAAAGTGTTGTAGAATTAAATATGGTTAGAAATATACAAATGAACGGAACAGAGGTTAAACTTGAAGTAGTACTAACAATCCAAGGTTGTCCGTTAAAAGCAAAAATTCAACAAGATATTGAAGAATCGCTTCACGCAATTGGTGCCTCTAAAGTGGAGGTAACATTTGGTTCTATGACACAAGAAGAACGTGCAGCTTTAACAGAGAAGTTAAAGCGAAATACTAGAACAGAAACTGGTATGCCGAGCATGCTTCGCCCGGATTCAGGAGTACGTTTTATTACTGTAACGAGCGGAAAAGGCGGAGTTGGAAAATCAACGGTGACAATTAATCTTGCAACTGCACTAGCTCGTATGGGCAAAAAAGTGGGGATATTAGATGCAGATATATATGGTTTTAGTATTCCAGCTATGATGGAAACGAATAAGAAACCAACGATGATTGATCAAACGGCAATTCCAGTCATTAGTCACGGTGTTAAAATCATGTCGATGGGATTCTTTACAGAAGGAAATAACCCAGTGATGTGGCGCGGACCGATGCTAAATAAATGGATTCAAAATTTCCTTGCGAATACGCACTGGGGAGAATTAGATTATTTATTACTTGATTTACCACCAGGTACAGGAGATGTTGCGATTGATGTTGCAGCGATGATTCCGCAAGCGAAAGAAATAATTGTTACAACTCCGCACAATATAGCTTCATTCGTTGCTTCAAGAGTTGGTGTAATGGCAAAACATACGAAGCATGAGATTTTAGGTATTGTGGAAAATATGGCTTATTATGAAGAAGAAGATGGATCGAAAAATTATCTCTTCGGAAAAGGCGGCGGCGAAATGCTTGCAGAACAATTGCAAACAGAAGTAATTGCCAAAATACCTTTTGCGAAACGTGAAGAAAATAATGGTTCATCTGTATATGATGAAGATTCTCTTGTTGGAGAAGTGTTTACATCGTTAGCTGAGGATATTATTTATAGAGGATAGAGAGGGAAGTTTAGTATGGTATGTAACATTGATCATTCTATTGAAGATGTGATGAATAAGCTTGAAAGTCAAAAGAATTTTTTACCTGAAGGGATCTTTAAAGAGTTAAAGAGTTTTTTGCAAGGTATTCATTCACAGAAATTATTAAATGATGTTTTTCACCTCCTAAAAAAGTATGATTTAGTCAGTGAGGAAGAACGAGAGACGAGAAACGCACAATTGTTGTACATTTTGAATTAAGTACTCTTTGGCTTTAGAATTTTTTCAGAAGGGGTGAATGTGATGGATATGAAAAAGATGATTGAAACGATAGAAGTAACTAGAGTGACTGACGAGGAATTATCGATTTCGAATTTACATCCAAAGCTTGTGAAGTTGTATAGTCAAAAAGATAGTGCAGAGTATACGAAGCTATTAAAATATATTTTATCATTATCCGTACAGCTGAAGCTGAATCTTGTATTGAAATATTTTGGTGTACGTCCCATTGTTGCTGCAGACGAGCGTATGCAATTTCAAGAGATATTTAAATGCTTAGCTAAGAAAGATGAGAATGGGGAATGGTTTCTAAATTTTGTTTCTTTATATGTAGGGCTAATTGTAGTTCTTCGTTTTGATGAGAAAGTGATTGAGAGCAATTTTTTTGATGATATGGTAGTGGATGAATGTAATGAAATATAAGATTCTACTCATAACATTTTTCTATATTAAATGCTTTAACTGCGATTTTAGTTGGTTATGTAAATATGAAGGTAACTAATTAAGAAAAAGGAATGAAACTAGTTGGATAAAAAGAGTTCTTCAGTTGTTTCCGTCGTTTTTTCGTGTTACTATTAATCGAATTTTTCATAAGGAGAGAAAGCGATGAAATGGATTTATTTTCTTATTATTAACGTTATAGCTTTTAGCCTTATGGGGCTTGATAAACGAAAAGCAAAGAAGAAACAGTGGAGAACGCCAGAAAGTACGTTGTTTTTATCGGCGGCAGCTGGAGGAGCAGTTGGAGCTTGGATCGGCATGTATATGTTTCATCATAAAACTCATAAAAAGAAATTTGTTTTCGGCATACCGTTACTTGTTGTAATAACGGTATGTTTATTATTCGTTGTATGAGAAATGTCGAAAGAAATGCAGATTGATTATTGGTAAAGTGAGCATGTGAGACCGTATAATGGAGAAAAAATGAGAAGAGGAGAAAAAGGAAGATGGGGAGTCAATCAGCAGAGCAAAAAAAAGGGATACTATACGCGGCTGGTGCTTACACGATGTGGGGAATCCTACCGATTTATTGGAAATGGGTTGAGGAAGTTCCAGCAGATGAAATATTAGCACACCGCATCGTTTGGGCATTTGTTTTTATGTTACTCGTATTAGGTGTTACGAAGAGGTTTCGTCAGTTTATTGGGGAATTTGTGAATCTTTTTAAACGACCTAAATTATTAATGTCATTAACAATAGCTTCAGTCTTGATTAGCGGAAACTGGTTTGTTTACATATGGGCCGTTAATCATAATCATGTTATTGAAGCGAGTCTTGGCTATTATATTAATCCGCTTATTAGTATTTTACTTGGTACAGTCGTTTTAAAGGAAAAGTTAAACTTCTGGCAATATGTTGCAGTTGGTTTAGCTGGAGTGGGGGTTATCATTTTAACAGTGCGTTTCGGATCTATTCCGTGGGTTTCTCTTTCACTTGCCTTTTCATTTGGATTATACGGATTAACGAAAAAACTGTTAAACTATGATGCTACAATTGGACTTACGATGGAAACGATGTTAGTGACACCGCTTGCAATCATTTACCTTGTTATGACAGGCGCCCATGGTTTCGGCTCATTTGGATCTATTTCAATGTTATCGACATTACTATTAATAGGAGCAGGTATTGTTACAGCTCTACCACTTTTTTATTTTGCAAAAGGAGCCCAACTTATTCCGCTTTATATGGTAGGTTTTTTACAATATATTGCACCAACAATTAGCTTAATTTTAGGTGTATTCGTATTTGGTGAACATTTCACATCTACTCATATGATTGCATTTTTCTGTATATGGGTTGCATTATTTGTATTCTCGGTAGCGAAGACTAAGTTTTTAGTGCAGAAACAACCGAAATTTATAAAAAATAAATCAGCAAAAGTATCATAATGCGTAGTATTTTCTACGCATTTTTCTTTATACTTATATTATATAGAATTTCCATTATAGTCAGTAAGGAGCTGAGAACATGGAAACAATTTTACATAATGATCCGCTTATGGCAGCTGTAATTTCATGGTTTTTAGCACAATTAACGAAAGTAGTCTTCAAATTAGTTAAAACAGGTGAATTTGATTTTGCAAAGTTTTTTGCTTCAGGTGGGATGCCAAGTTCTCATGCTTCAACAGTTACAGCGCTTGCTACAGGAGTTGGAGTAGTGGAAGGTGTGGAAAGCTCGATGTTTGCGGTTGCTACAATTTTTGCCATTATTGTTATGTATGATGCTTCAGGAGTAAGGCTTGCAGTAAGTAAACAAGCAAAAATATTGAATGACTTTTTTCACGGTAGAGAAACAGAATATAAGAAGTTAAATGAACTTGTTGGGCATACACCGTATGAAGTAGTAGTCGGTGCTTTATTAGGGATTATTGTCGGAGTAGGGTATTGTTTATGAGCAGAACATTTTATATGTTCTGCTTTTCTTTGTTTTTATACATATTCAGCTACCTTTTTGAATATCGTTATACGGATTTCGAAAGGGTGGGTGAGCAACTTGTTATTATATGAAAAAGTGCATGAAGAAATAGCGAGAAGAACAACTGCACTTCAAACAATGCAACGGCAAGATGGTACGTGGCGGTTTTGTTTTGAAGGAGCGCCACTAACAGATTGTCATATGATTTTTTTATTAAAATTATTAGGTAAAGATAAAGAGATAGAACCGTTTGTAAAAAGATTAGCATCACTCCAAACAAATGAAGGAACATGGAAATTGTATGAAGATGAAGTGGGTGGTAATTTATCTGCTACAATTCAATCTTATGCTGCCTTACTTGCATCGGAAAAATATACAAAAGAAGATGTGAATATGAAGCGAGCGGAAATGTTTATAAATGAGCGCGGTGGGGTAGCGCGTGCTCATTTTATGACGAAGTTTTTATTAGCGATTCATGGAGAATATGAATATCCTTCTCTCTTTCATTTGCCAACACCAATTATGTTTCTGCAGAATGATTCCCCTCTCAGTATTTTTGAACTGAGTAGCTCAGCACGTATTCATTTAATTCCGATGATGTTGTGTTTAAATAAAAGATTTCGAGTAGGGAAAAAGTTATTGCCAAATTTAAATCACATTGCAGGCGGGGGCGGAGAATGGTTTCGGGAGGATCGGTCTCCAGTTTTTCAAACGTTAGTAAGTGACGTGAAGAAAATTATAACGTATCCACTTTCTTTGCATCATAAAGGATATGAGGAAGTAGAACGTTTTATGAAAGAGCGTATTGATGAAAATGGAACATTATATAGCTACGCAACTGCCTCGTTTTATATGATTTATGCTTTACTTGCATTAGGACATTCTATTCAATCACCAATTATTCAAAAAGCTATAACGGGAATCACATCTTATATATGGAAGATGGAGAGAGGGAGCCATTTGCAAAACTCTCCATCAACTGTATGGGATACAGCTTTACTCAGTTATGCTTTGCAAGAAGCTCAAGTTCCGAAAGCAAGTAAAGTGATTCACAATGCATCAGCATATTTACTAAGAAAACAGCAAACGAAGAAAGTAGATTGGAGTGTACATGCACCGGATCTCTTCCCGGGTGGTTGGGGCTTTTCGGATGTGAATACGACGATTCCAGATATTGATGATACAACTGCTGCGTTAAGAGCATTGGCGCGAAGTAGAGGGAACGAAAATGTAGACACTGCTTGGAAGCGAGCGGTTAATTGGGTTAAAGGATTGCAAAATAATGATGGTGGTTGGGGGGCTTTTGAAAAAGGGGTAACGAGCCGTATATTAGCAAATTTACCAATCGAAAATGCAAGTGATATGATTACAGATCCTTCTACACCAGATATTACAGGAAGAGTATTAGAATTTTTCGGAACGTATACGCAAAATGAATTGCCCGAGAAACAAAAACAAAGTGCGATAAATTGGTTAATGAATGTACAAGAGGAAAATGGATCGTGGTATGGGAAATGGGGAATTTGTTATATATATGGTACGTGGGCAGTGTTGACTGGTTTACGGTCACTAGGAATACCATCTAGCGATCCATCAGTGAAACGAGCAGCTTTATGGCTTGAACATATACAGCATGAAGATGGTGGCTGGGGAGAATCTTGCCAAAGTAGTGTGGAAAAAAGATTTGTTACTTTGCCATTTAGTACACCATCCCAAACAGCATGGGCGTTAGATGCCCTCATTTCTTACTATGATAAAGAAACGCCAGTCATTCGAAAAGGTATTTCATATTTGCTCTCCAACTCTTATATAAATGAAAAATATCCTACTGGAACAGGTTTACCAGGTGGGTTTTATATTCGTTATCATAGTTATGCTCATATATATCCATTGCTTACTTTGGCTCATTATGCAAAAAAATATAGAAAATAAACCGAGAGATGTCTCTCGGTTTATTTTGTTGGGTAGTAGGTCCCTTTTGAAAAGAATAAGGTTGTGATGTACCTTATTTTTCGGTTGATTGGCGCTTTTGACGTGCATCAGCGGCATTTGCACGTGCGTTTGCTTCTAAGTCATTGTGGTCAGCGAGTTCGCGAGAGAACTCAACATCAATGCCATCAGTTGCTTTGCTTTGTTTGAAATTCTTTTTGTTCATTCGACACAATCTCCTTGCGTTTATGCGACGTTGCAAAGTTAGTTTGACACAAATAGACTTTTTTATACAAAGAGGAATTGGAAAGCAAGGAGCCGAAATATACAGTATAAGTAATAGAAATGGGGGATAGGAATGGAGTTTTTAAATGGGAAAACAGCTGTTGTAACAGGAGCTGCACAGGGAATTGGAAAAGAGATTGCAAGGGTTTATGCAAAACTAGGGGCGAAAGTATTAATTAGCGATGTAAATGAAGAGAATCTACAAAAAACGACACGTGAGTTATCAGATGAAGGATATGAAGTGTGCTCATATCGATGTGATGTGAGTAATCAAAATGAAGCAAAGTCGTTAATTGAATATGCGGTTCAAAAATTTGGTACATTACATATTTTGGTGAATAATGCTGGAATTACAAGAGACGCAATGTTACATAAAATGGAGAAATCTGCTTGGGAACAAGTATTACAAGTGAATTTAACTGGAGTTTTTTATTGTATGCAACCCGCGCTTCTTTACATGAGACAACAAGGGTATGGACGCATTATTAATATATCTTCAATTAGTAGAGAAGGAAACATAGGTCAAGCAAATTATGCGGCTACAAAGGCAGGAGTTGTAGGATTAACGAAAACAGCAGCGAAAGAAGTTGGAAGTTTCGGTATTACTTGTAATGCGATTTGTCCGGGGTTTATGGATACAGATATGACCAAAACGATACCAAATAAAGTGAAAGAAAAGATGGTTGGCGCTATTCCAGTTGGTAGAATTGGAACGCCAGAAGATATTGCGAACGCAGCAGCCTTTTTAGCATCAGAATACGCATCTTATATTACAGGTGAAGTATTAAATGTGAGCGGAGGACTGCAAGTTTAAAGGAATACATAATGAAAAGAACCTGACCAGGTAGGTCAGGTTCTTTCTCATTAATTTAAGTTAAGCCAAACGCTCTTTACTTCTGTATAGTTATTTAATGCGTAAGATCCCATTTCACGGCCAAGACCAGATTGTTTAAATCCTCCAAATGGAGATGCTGCATCAAAGACGTTATAGCAGTTTACCCATACTGTACCTGCACGTACTTTACTTGCAACATAGTGTGCTGTTTTAACATTTTCTGTCCACACACCAGCCGCTAAGCCGAATTGTGATTTATTTGCACGTTCAATTACTTCGTCAATATCGTTAAACGGTATTGCAGAAATAACTGGACCGAAAATTTCTTCTTTTGCGATCGTCATTTCATCATTTACGTCAGCGAATACTGTAGGAGAAACGAAGTAGCCTTGATCGAATGGATTACTTCCTCCGCAAAGTACTTCAGCGCCTTCTTCAATCCCTTTTTCAATGTAGCCCATTACACGTTTTTGTTGTTCTTCGGAAACGAGAGGGCCAATTGTTGTTTCAGGGTTAAGACCGACACCTTGATTTAGTTTTTTAGAATAGAGGACGAGATCAGCCATGACATTATCATACATTTTCTTCGGAACAAATAAGCGTGATCCAGCAGAGCATACTTGTCCTTGGTTAAACATAACACCAGAAAGTGCACCAGGAATCGCGCGAGATAAATCAGCATCTGGCAATATGATATTTGGTGATTTACCGCCTAATTCAAGTGTAACGCGTTTTAATGTTTCGGATGCTTGTCGCATAATTTGTTTACCGACAGGAGTAGAACCGGTAAATGCAATTTTATCAACGAGTGGATGATTAACGAGAGCTTGTCCAGCTGATTCACCGAATCCAGGTACGATATTAATAACACCTTTCGGGAATCCAGCTTCTTCAATTAATTCAGCTAAGTATAGAGCAGATAGTGGAGTTTGTTCTGCAGGTTTTAAAACGATTGTACATCCTGTAGCAAGCGCTGCTCCCATTTTCCACATTGCCATAAGAAGCGGGAAGTTCCAAGGGATAATTTGACCAACGACACCAACAGCTTCATGGCGTGTATAGTTAAAGTAATCACCGGAAACAGGAATTGTTTGACCAACGATTTTCGTAGCCCATCCAGCGTAATAGCGCATATGCTCAATTGCAAGTGGTATGTCTGCTGCCATTGTTTCACGGATTGGCTTTCCGTTATCTAATGTTTCGAGCTGTGCAAGCTCTTCTTTATGTTCTTCCATTAAATCAGCTAACTTGTACATGAGACGGCTTCGCTCAGCGGTGCTCATACGAGACCAAGGACCTTCGTCAAAAGCCATACGAGCTGCGACTACAGCTTTATGAATATCTTCGCGACCAGCTTCAGAAACGACGGCAAGTGTTTCACCAGTTGCTGGGTTAGGTGTTTTAAACGTTTTACCGGAAGCGCTTTCAATGAAAGATCCATTCACATATAACTTTTTTGTACCTTGAAGAAATTTCTCTACCTTTTCATGAAGATTTACAGCTAGTTGACTCATTGTATAACCCCCTTGAAAATATAATGTAAACGCAGTACGAGACGGCGCTTATTCCGAAATCAAGGATGTGGAAACTAGATGGAAAGCCTCTAATTAAAATCATAATTAATAAATACTGAAAATTCAAATTTCATTTGTGTTACAATTGTAAAAAATATGTAATGTAAGAGAATCTTCTATATGATTATAAAAAATCCTGCTTGTTTTTGCTTTCTAGTAGGAAAAACTAGAAGAACAATGGTACAATAATACATCGTGAGAGGAGGGGTAAAAATGAAAGATTATCATGATGATCCACGCTTTCGAATAGCCCATAGAGAAGCGTTAATTGGTCTTGGACTTGCTATTATTAATTTTATAATTTGGTACGGATTTGCTTATGGGCTTGGTAGTAAAAATCCGAATGAATATACATATGTATTAGGTTTTCCCGCATGGTTTTTTTATAGCTGTATCGTTGGATTTATCGTTATGGTTATTTTACTTAGTTTAGTTGTTCGTTTTGTATTTCAAGATATTTCACTCGATGAGGAAGAAAAAAGTGAGGAATAATAGATGAATTGGTATGTAATCATTCCAATGATAATTTCGTTTATCGTTGTATTTTTAATTGGTGTATATGCTTCAAGACGTGTGCAAGCAACTGCTCATAATAAATTTTTACAAGAATATTTTCTTGGTGGGCGTGAGCTAGGCGGTTTATTATTAGCGATGACAATGATTGCTACGTACGGTAGTGCAAGTAGCTTTATTGGTGGCCCTGGTATTGCTTACAATATGGGTCTTGGATGGGTACTGTTATCTGCGATTCAAGTTGTAACAGGCTATATCGTTTTAACGGTTATCGGTAAAAAGTTTGCAATTATCGCTAGGAAGATGGAAGCAATTACTCTTATCGATTATTTAAAAGGGAGATACAATAATAAAGCAGTTGTTATACTTTCTGCGTTATGTATTATTATCTTTTTATTTTCAGCGACAGTAGCCCAGTGGGTCGGTGGTGGACGATTAATCGAGTCACTAACTGGTCTATCGTATACAACAGCACTATTTTTATTTACTTTTTCTGTACTTGTGTACGTATTAATTGGTGGATTTCGTGCAGTTGCTCTATCAGATACATTATTAGGAATCATTATGTTAGTTGGAACGACAATCATTTTAATTGCTACTGTCATTGCTGGTGGTGGAATTGAAAAGATTATGCAGGAACTTGTTCAAATTAATCCAAAGTTAATTACACCATTCGGAGCAGATGGCAGTTTAACGAAATCATATGTTACATCATTTTGGATTTTAATTGGAATTGGCGTTGTCGGCTTACCGCAAATTAGCGTGCGTGCCATGTCTTATAAAAATTCAAAAGCGATGCATCAAGCTTTAATAATTGGAACCGTTGTCGTTGGCACAATTATGATCGGTATGCATTTAACTGGTGTATTTGCAAGAGTAGTACTTCCAGGTATAACGGTACCAGATAAAGTAATGCCGCTACTTGCGATGGAAGTGTTACCTCCTTGGTTAGCTGGAGTTTTCTTAGCTGCACCGATGGCAGCGATTATGTCTACAGTAAACTCTTTATTATTACTTGTAAGCTCGTCAATTATTAAAGATATATATGTAAATTACATAAATAAAGATGCAGCAGACAGTACGATAAAAAAAGGAAGTTTGTGGATTACTGGTATTGTAGGACTACTCGTTTATGCAGCGGCGATTAAACCACCAGATTTTTTAATATGGCTAAATTTATTTTCTTTCGGTGGATTAGAAGCAGCATTCATTTGGCCAATCGTATTAGGGTTATATTGGAGGAAAGGAAATGCTACAGGAGCGCTTGCGTCTATTTTAGTTGGGGTAGGCTCATATATGTGTATTCATCTTTTCTATCCAAATCCGTTCGGTATACATACAGTTGTCTTCCCGATTTGTTTTGCGTTTATCGCTTATGTTATTGGAAGTATGAGTGCTGTAAAAAAAACAGTATAGGTTAGCTGAAGAACGTAGTCCTTATAAGACTGCGTTTTTTCGTATGAATTTGTTCTTTTTTTATTCTGTATATCCACGGTTATTCATAAATTAATAACAACTGAGGGGATGGAGTTGAGGTCGATGAAAAAAGTGTTATTTTTAGGAGACCCAGGAATTGATGACTCTTTAGCAATTATGTATGGATTGTTGCATCCTGATATTGATATTGTTGGTGTAGTAACGGGATATGGAAATGTAACACAAGAAAAGGCGACAAGTAATGCCGCATATTTATTGCAAATGGCAGGACGGGAAGATATACCTGTTATTAATGGTGCGAAAATTCCTTTATCCGGAGATATTACGACGTATTATCCAGAAATTCATGGGACAGACGGTTTAGGGCCAATTAAACCTCCAAAAACTTTTTCACCAAATATAAAGCCTTTTTGTACATTTTTTGATCTTCTTGAAAAATATAAAGGAGAATTAATAATAGTCGATGCTGGTAGATCAACAACATTAGCGACAGCATTTATTTTAGAAAAGCCGATGATGAAGTATGTGAAAGAATATTATATAATGGGCGGTGCTTTCTTAATGCCTGGCAATGTAACACCAGTCGCAGAGGCGAATTTTCATGGTGATCCCATTGCGTCACAATTAGTTATGCAAAATGCCAAAAATGTGACATTAGTGCCACTTAACGTTACATCTGAAGCAATTATTACACCGGAAATGGTAAAATATATTACGAAACACTCTAAAACGAGTTTTAATAAGTTAATCGAGCCGATATTTACGTACTATTATAAAGCTTATAGAAAGTTAAATCCGAAAATAAAAGGAAGTCCAGTACATGACGTCGTTACAATGATGGTTGCGGCAAATCCATCCCTTTTAGATTATGTATATCGTCGTGTCGATGTAGATACAGCTGGAATTGCAAAAGGAGAGAGTATTGCTGATTTTCGGCCTCAACCTGATGCAAAAGCATTAAAAAATTGGGTGCGAATTGGTTGGTCGTTACATTATAAAAAGTTTCTTGAGGATTTTGTGAAATTTATGACGTAGACATAATAGGAGCATACAAGTTAAAATAATGGAGATGGTTATGTAAATGACCATCTCCATTATTTTGTTTTTAAATGATAAATAGAGAAGAGTTACACAATAGGAGAGGAATTTTACTTGAAAAAAACTATAGTATGCGCAGTAATTGTGGGTATTTTTGTTTTGCTAATATCGGGTAACTTTTTAGTGAAAAAAGTGTGGAGTTCAAATAATGATGATGCACAGTATATTGCATCTTTTATTGAAGAACATAAAGATGAAAAAAATAGTGCGCTTCTAGTAAAGAGAAATGATAAAGTTGTTTATTCTGTAAACCCAAATGTTGTATTGCCAGTTGCTAGTACGATGAAATTAATTGTGGCGCTTGAATATACGAAACAAGTTACTGAAGGGAAAATTGATTCTTCTAGTTTCGTGTCGATTAATGATGTGAATCGCTATTATGTGCCGAATACAGATGGTGGTGCACAAGATAGATGGCAAAAGTATTTGGAGAAAACGGGCAAGATAACTGAAGGAGCGGTTTCTTTAGAAGAAGTGGCAAAAGGAATGGTTAAGTTTAGTTCGAATGCAAATGCTGAATACTTAATGGAATTGTTAGGATTAGATAACATCAATCGAAATTTACAAAGTTTATCACTTCCTGCACATCAACCACTATTTCCAATCGTTTCATCTTTGTATATCCCGGGATATTTGCATAAAGAATTACATGTTCCAAAATATAAAATAGAGAAAAAGTTAAAAGAAATGTCTCAAGAGCAATATCGTGAATATGCGATGATTATTCATGAACGCTTAAAGAAGAAGGGACCATTATTACAGAAGGAAATTCCGCTTTATTTAGAGGAACGTTACGACAAAATTTGGTCAGATAGATTACCAGCAGCTTCTGCAAATGATTATATGGTATTACTTCAAAAGGCAAACCATAAAGGTGGCTTGACAGAAGCTGAAGAAAAAGTGTGGGCAAATATCGTTGAAACAGACATGAGTGCCAAGAAATACCGTAAAACATTTAGACATGCTGGGCAAAAGAATGGTTATACACCATGGACGGTTACAAAAGCAGTTTACGCTATGGATAAACGTGGAAACTGTACGGAGATTGTGTTTTTGGCGAATAATTTAAATGAAGACGATAGTGCAGAAATACGGAAACATTTAGCAAACTTACATTTCCAAGTGTTGCAAAGTGATAAGTATGATGCGACTTTTATTAAATAAACTCGGTGCAGAGAGCACCGAGTTTATTTTGATGTACAGGCACTTTTTTTCTATCAATGGGTATGATGGGTAGTAATACTTAGGTGAGAGGGGAAAAGGTGATGAAACAGAGTAAGGAAGAGTTTATAAAGAGTGAAGGCGCTGATTTCCCTGGAAAAACATATGTGGATTGTGTATTGCAACATGTATTTGATTTTCAACGAAATTACTTATTGAAAGATATGTTTCAAGTGCATAAAGCACATATTACGATGCTGACTGAAGAAAGTTTAATAAAAATAGAAGAAGCTAAAGTTATATTAAACGCACTTAGAAAAGTAGAGCGAATACCAAAAGATAAATTGGTATATACAGAGCAGCATGAAGACCTCTTTTTTTTAATCGAACATTTAATTTCTCAAGAAGCGAAATGCGATTTTGTAAGTAATATGCATATTGGTAGAAGTAGAAATGATATGGGTGTAACGATGTATCGCATGAGTTTAAGGCGGTATATATTACGATTAATGGAACATTATTTGCTATTGCAAGAAAGTGTACTGCAACTTGCTGATGATCATAAGGAAACGATCATGCCAGCTTATACACATACACAACCGGCACAGCCAACAACATTTGGTCATTATACGTTAGCAATTTATGATACGATGCAAAGAGATTTAGAACGAATGAAAAAAACGTACCAGCTTTTAAATCAGTCTCCAATGGGGGCGGCTGCACTCTCTACAACAAGTTTCCCGATTAAACGAGAACGAGTTGCTCATCTACTTGGATTTACAACTGTAATTGAGAACTCATATGATGCTGTTGCCGGAGCGGATTATTTATTAGAAGTTAGCTCGCTACTTATGGTAATGATGACGAATACGAGTAGATGGATTCATGACTTTTTGTTGTTAGCAACGAAAGAATATGACGGTATTACTGTTGCAAAGCCATATGTACAAATTAGTAGTATTATGCCGCAAAAACGAAATCCGGTTTCAATTGAACACGCTCGTGCAATTACGAGTAGTGCTTTAGGAGAAGCATTTACAGTATTTCAAATGATTCATAATACACCATTTGGTGATATTGTCGATACGGAAGATGACTTGCAGCCATATTTATATAAAGGGATTGAAAAGGCGATTCGTGTTTTTTGTATGATGAATGCAGTGATCCTAACGATGAAAGTAGAAGAAGAAACGTTAAAAAGTCGTTCCTATAAACATGCAATAACGATAACGGATTTCGCTGATGTTTTAACGAAAAATTATGAAATTCCATTTCGGCATGCTCATCATGCAGCAAGTGCTATTGCAAATATGTCATTGGAGCAGAAAAAAGAACTACATGAATTACACTTCAAAGATGTAAATATGTATTTGCAAGAACATTTTAAAATAAATTTATTAGAAAAAGAGTGGAAAGAAATTATATCGCCAGAAGCTTTTATTCAAAAAAGAAATGTATACGGTGGACCGAGTAAAAAAGAAATGAAGCGTATGATTAAAAATCGAAAAGAGTCCTTTCGAAAAGAAGAAGATGTATTTGAAAAGGAAAAACAGAGAATTTTACAAGCTGAAAATGCCTTGAATACATTAGCTTTGAATATTATTGAATCGTAAAAGAGGGATTTAATGAATTAATCGCCAATACTTAATTAAAATATAAATAGAGAGAAGAGATTGTCGATGATTCAATTACATGTATATGAAGAGATTTTTCATTTTAAAGAAGATGTTACACCATTTCTAGAAAAGAATGAGCAGGAAAACAATCTCATATTAGGTGTATTACAAATGGTTCAAGAACCGATATTTATGGGGATAGCGAAACAAGGAGAAGACATTGCGGTTGTATTTCTGCAAACAGAAGAGAAGAAACAAATCATTGTTGCAACTTCTGAAATTTCGGGAGTAGCTATTGAGGAACTTGCAAAAGAGTTAACGAAAGTATATCCGGATATTCCTGGATTGATCGGTAATAAGAAAATTGTACAGAAATTAGCGGAAGAGATTGCGGTATTAGAAAATAAGAAAATGAATGTTGCAATGGAGCAAGGTGTGTATGAGTTGAACAGAGTAAAGAAGAAGTGTAATGCGAATGGACTTTTTCGAGCGGTAAATAATGATGAATTACCATTAATAGAACAGTGGATATATCAATTTTGTGAAGATGTAAAGCTTCCTACTACGAAAGAAGAAGCAAAACAAACTGCATATACATTAATAACTACAAATCGACTGTTTGGTTTGGAAGTGGATGGGAAACTCGTTTCTGTAGCTGCAAAAACGAGACCAACTAAAAATAATATAACAGTTAATTTTGTATATACGCCGAAAGAAGCAAGGAAAAAGGGATACGCATCTAAGTGTGTAGCGGCACTTAGTCAACATATGTTAGATGAAGGGTACAAGACGACTACGTTATATACTGATTTAGCGAATCCGACATCGAATAAAATTTATCAAGAAATTGGTTATGAGCAAATTGCGGAGTCTGTGCTTATATTTTTAGAGAAGTAGAACAAAAAGGCGTGCTATTTTAGCACGCCTTTTTGTTATTCATCGATTCTAATAACCTCGCCTTGAGGGAAGTCCTCAGTTTCTAGTAAGTTACGAATAGCTTTCGCAACATATTCAGGTGATAATAGTTTTCCTTCTTCTTTTAATGCAATGAAGCGGTCCAAATTTATGAAATCTTCTTTATTTGTTTCGCGAATTTGTGATTGCATATTTGTATCAACAACGCCAGGTGCAAAAGCGACGATTTTTACTGGATATTCTTTTTCCGCTTCTTCAGTTGCTACGCACTGTGTAAACATATTTACACCAGCTTTCGTTGTACAATAAGCGCCCCAGCCAAAGTAAGGGTTTTTTCCTGCACCAGATGAAATGTTAATAACGCGTTTATCTACTTTCCAGTCTTTCGTATGTTTCATAAATGTAGATGTAAGAATCATAGGTGCAAGTAAATTAATGTGAACGTTCGTAATGAATTGTTCACTTTCAGCTTTTTCAATTGGCTTCATAGGTGCAACTGTACCCGCATTATTAATTAAATGAATAGAGGATACATTGTCTTTTTTAATAGATGAAATGATCTCTTTAAAGTTAGTTTCTAAGTTATGTACATCTTGAAGATCTAGGGAATGAAAAATGCAATTGCTGTTATATTGCTCTGCAAGTTTTGTAAGCTCTTGATTTTCTCTTCTAGAAATAGAGATGACAGTTGTATTTTTTTCTAATAATTGCGTAGCGATTGCCTCACCTAAACCTTGTGAAGTTCCTGTTATGATAACGTAGCGCATAGTTTTATAAACCCCTCTCATATGTGCGGAATTTTGTTGGACAACGTACATTGTATAGTTTGTCTACATTTTATAGTATAGAGCACTTTTTACTATAATTGAAATGAGATGATTGTGTGCCTTTTATAAATAGGTTTACGACAACAGTACCTGGTGCCGTCACGTTTACTGGGAATACGCTGGGACTTAGCCCTACATCACCTGCACCAGGTAATATTTTTGGTACACTTGCTGTGTTTACGACAGTAAATACAGCATTGCAAGTACCAGGGTTCCCAGCAGGGACAACAGATGAATGGCAATTGAATTCTTCAAGTGCAATTTTAAATCTTCCAGCGGGAAGCAGTGTATTATATGCAGAATTAGTTTGGGCTGGTACTTTCCGGACTGATACGGAAGATGTGTTACCATTTTTAAATGATAACATTACATTTACAACGCCAGCAGGGACGTTTTCTGTTACGCCAGATCCTGCTACCGCGCAGCAAGGTTCAGTAGGAAATCAGTTTTATTATGCTCGCTCTGCCAATGTAACAAATCTTGTTAGTGCAGGTGGAGCAGGCACATATACAACGGGTGCTGTGCCAGCTGCAAGAACTTCAGCCGACCCGACAATCAGTCGTTCAGCTGGATGGACGCTTGAGGTTGTGTATCAAAATGCAAGTTTACCACTTCGAAATTTGTCAGTATATGCAGGTCAAGAAATTATCGATGCTTCATCCCCGCCAGTTGATGCTACAATTTCAGGTTTTGCTACGCCGGCAACAGGAGCTGTTACAGGAAGAGTGCTCGTAACTGCTCAAGAAGGTGATTCTAACATTGTTGGAGATCAACTTCGCTTTGGGCCGAATGCAAATGCTACAGTTGCATTATTCGGACCGAGAAATCCTGCGAATAATTTCTTTCAGTCACAAATTTGTAATGATAGTGGAAATTTAGATACGAGCGGCACGTTTGGAGATTTGAATCAGCCGTTAGGGGTAGCTTTGGCCGTCCGAAGACAAGGGTGGGATATTACGAATGTAGATGCCTCCTCATCTTTAGTAAACAGTCAAACATCAGCAACGGTTCGATTTGTTACAAATGGAGATGGATACGCAGCAGCTGGTTTTGGTGTTCAAATTGATGCAACAGGTCCAATTATTAATCCTGTTAAATCAGTTAATAGAACAGTCGCAGGGGTAGGGGATATTCTCACTTATACGATTACGGTCCCAAATACAGGAACAGGAAGTGCAGAAAACGTTGTATTACGTGATAGTATTCCGAACGGAACGACGTTTGTTGCAGGTAGTGTTACGGTAGGGGGAGTAACACAGCCGAATGCAAACCCTTCTAATGGAATTAATTTAGGTACAATCCCAAATAACACGCAAAGAATTGTTACATTTCAAGTTCGAATAATATCATTCCCGAATCCCAATCCTATTTTAAATCGTGCAATGGTGTCATATCAATTTCGTCCTTTCGTTGGTAGTCCTCCTATTACAAGTACGTCTTCTTCAAACACAGTACAAACGACAGTGAATCAAGCAACTATAAGTATGCAGAAATCTGTAGATTTACAGACGGCAACGCTTAATGATGTATTAACGTACACAGTTAATATCACAAATAATGGAAATGTCACTGCGAGCAATGTTATTTTTGTTGATAGTATCCCTGCTGGAACAACATTTGTCGCAAATAGCGTTACGGTAAATGGAGTAGCGCGTCCAGGAGCGAATCCAGCAAGTAGTATTAATCTAGGAAGTATTAATGCTTCGCAAACGACTGTAGTGCGCTTTCAAGTTCGAGTAACATCGAACCCTCTTGTCAATCCAATTCCAAACCGTGCAAGTGCAACATTTACCTTTACTCCAGTGCCTGGTCAACAACCAGTTTCAGGGCAAGCGACAAGTAATACTGTAGTTACGACAATTAATATAGCTGATATAACAACGAGAAAAACAGTGGATAGAGCTTTTGCAACGGTTAACGATGTTCTTACGTACACGGTAACAATTCAAAATACAGGAAATGTACTTGCAACGAACGTTATTTTTCAAGATCCAATACCAATTGGAACGACATTTATAGCAAATAGTGTGACTGTGGATGGGGTTTCACAACCTGGGGTAAATCCAGCGACTGGGTTTACAGTAGCAAATATATCTCCCGGCGGAAGTAGGACAGTGACTTTTCAAGTACGAGTGACATCAACGCCATCAGGAGGCACAATTGCGAATCGCGGAAATGTAACTGCTAATTTCGTCGTTATTCCAAATCAGCCACCAATAACGATTAATAGACAAACGAATACAGTTGTGACACAAGTTAATACAGGCGGTTTAAATGTAATAAAAGAAGTGAATACAACGCAAGCGGCAGTAGGAGACACTTTAACATACACAATTGCCGTTCAAAATACAGGGAATGTTCCGTTAACAAATGTATTTTTCCAAGACCCTATTTCTTCTGCTGTTTCATTTGTTGCAAATTCTGTAACAATTAATGGAGTACAGCAAAGTGGACTAAATCCGAATACAGGATTCTCTCTTCCGAATATTCCTGCGGCTCAAACGGTTGTAGTCACATTTGACGTAGTAATTGTACAGAATCCAGAAAATGAAGATATTTTAAATCAAGCAAATGTAACAGCAAGCTTTCAAGTGAATCCGAATGAACCACCAGTAACAATCAATGTACCGAGTAATGTTGTGAATACGACAGTACAATCAGGAAACTTTGAAGTTGTGAAAGCAGTCAATACGGATGTTGCAACAGTAGGGGATATTTTAGTATATACAATAGAAGTCATAAATGCAGGTAGTGTACCAGCTACGAATGTATTTTTCCAAGATTCAATTCCCCAAGGGACATTATTTATTGAAAATAGTGTAGTTGTGAATGGTGTTTTACAAGAAGGGGCAGATCCAGAACTTGGATTCCCATTAAATAATTTGCCTACTGGCGCCAGTGTTATTGTTACATTTGAAGTATTAATTGATGAAATTCCCCAAGGGAATAATGTTGTAAATAATGCGAATGTAACTGGAGATTTCCTTGTAAATCCAACAGAGCCGCCGATTACTGTAACAGTACCAAGTAATACTGTTATGACGATCGTGAATTCTTCAGGGTTAAATGTAATGAAAAGTGTAAGTGCTACTGAAGCCGGTGTAGGAGATACGTTAACGTATACAGTTCGTATACAAAATAGTGGAACGGTGACAGCGACAAATGTATCATTCCTTGATCCGATTCCAGTTGGAACCACTTTTGTAGCGAATAGTGTAACAATAAACGGGACGCCTCAACCAGGTTTAAACCCGACAACTGGATTTCCACTTGCTAATATTCCAGTAGGAGGAATGGTGACGGTCACTTTTCAAGTGACAATCACGAGTGTACCACCAAATAGAGTTCTTCCGAATAATGCGAATGTCACTGCTGATTTCCAAGTAAGTCCTCTCCAGCCACCAATTACAATTGTAACGATTAGTAATATTGTTGTGACGCGAGTGAATGTAGGATCACTTAATGTAATGAAGAGTGTAAATACACTACAAGCCGGTGTAGGAGATACGTTAACGTATACGATTCTTATTCAAAATACAGGAACTGTTCCTGCAACGAATATTGTTTTTCAAGATCCAATTCCGTCTGGTACTGCCTTTGTAGCAAATAGTGTGACGATAAATGGAGTCGTACAGCAAGGCGCGGATCCTATGCTAGGTTTCCCGGTACCAAATATTCCGGTCGGGCAAACGGCTACGATTACGTTTCAAGTTACAGTGACGAGTGTTCCGAGCGGTGGAAATATAAGAAACCAATCGAACGTTACTGCAAGTTTTCTTATAAATCCAGCAAACCCTCCAATAACGACTGTTACAAATAGTAATTTTGTAGTGACGCAAGTAAACACAGCACAGTTAAATATACAAAAATCTTCATCTGTACAACAAGCAGCACTTGGAGAAACTTACACGTATTCTGTTGTTATTCGAAATAACGGTACAGTAACAGCAACGAATGTCTCTTTCCTTGATCCAATTGCTTTAGAAACAACTTTTGTAGCAAATAGTGTAACGATAAATGGAACGCCACAACCTGGATTTGACCCAAATGTTGGTTTCCCGCTTCCTAATATTGCAGCTGGAACATCATTGACAGTAACGTTCCAAGTTACGGTAGTTGCACCGTCTACACGTGGAGCAGTATTAAATACAGCATCTGCTACAGCCACTTTCTTATTAAATCCTTTACAGCCACCTGTAACAACAACGAATTCAAGTAATACAACGGTAGTTACAATACCGTTACCTCCTCCTGGTGAAGTAACTGCAACAAAAACAGTTGATGTTGCAACTGGGGCCGTTGGGGATGTATTAACGTATACTGTGCTCATTTCAAACGTAGGAATTATCCCTGTTACAGATGTGTTCTTCCAAGATGTCATACCAGAAGGAACGACGTTTGTTGACAATAGTGTAACGATAGGTGGAGTGCAGCAACTTGGTTTAAATCCAGAAATAGGATTTACAGTTACTCCATTATTAATCGCTGGTGGAAGTATTGAGGTCACATTCCAAGTGACGATTACAGAAATTCCAGATAATGAAGTCATATTAAATGATGCAGATGTTACATTTACTTCACAACCAAATCCGCAGGAACCACCGATTACGGAAACGATATTAACAAATTTAGTCGTTACGACAATTAATATAGCGTTTATTTTTCCATTGAAACTAGTAGATAAAGAAGTAGCGACGGTAGGAGAAATATTAACGTATGATGTATTGATTTTTAATTTCGGAACAGTGCCAGCGACGAATGTTCAATTTATCGATACTACTTCCGCGGGTGTAGCATTTGTACCAGGAAGTGTGAGCATAAACGGGGTACCAGCACCAGGATTAGATCCTTTCATTGGTTTTACAGTTCCAGATATACCTGTCGATGATTTTGTACTTGTCACATATCAGGAAGTGGTTACAAGCATACCAGAAGGTGGAACGATTGTTAATTTTGTAGACGTTACAGCTACATTTGCTGTAAGTGAAACAGAACCGCCTATTACGGAAACAACGACAAGTAATACGACATTAACAGAAATCAATGAGCCTGGTTTGAATGTTTTAAAATCAGTGAGTCAGCCGGTTGTTGCAGTAGGCGATACAATCACATATACAACAGTAGTTCAAAATACAGGAACAGTGCCAGCAACGAATGTTCAATATAGTGATGTATTACCTTCCTCTATAGCATTCGTGCCGAACAGTGTAACGATAGATGGTGTGTTACAACCTGGATTCAATCCGAATAACGGATTCCCGCTTCCAGATATAAATCCAGGTGAAAGTGTAGAAGTCATCTTCCAAGTAACCGTTGTTAGTGCGCCATCAAACGGAACAATTGCCAATACGGCAAATGTAACTGGAAGTTTTGTATTAGTACCAGGAGAACCACCAGTTATAGTAACAGAGCCGAGCAATACAACACTTACAACTGTAAATAGAGGGCAATTTAATGTTATTAAACAAGTAAATAGGGTTGCTACTCTCGTTGGAGATATATTAACGTATACGGTTCAAATAACAAATACAGGAACAGTAACAGCTAATGCTGTTCAGTTTGTTGATACCATTTCAGCAGGAGCGTCATTTGTACCAAATAGTGTAACGATAAATGGAGCCCCGCAACCAAACTTAAATCCGATTACTGGATTTGGAGTTGGAGATATCCCAGTTGGTGAAACAGTTATAGTGACGTTTCAAGCGACAGTTACAAACATCCCGTCATCAGGAACAATTACGAACGTTGCAAATATAACAGGAAGCTTTACTTTAGTGCCAGGAGAACCACCAGTTGTAGTAACAGAGCCGAGTAATACGACGATAACTAGAGTGAATAGAGGACGATTCAGCGTTATAAAATCTGTAAATAAAGAAGCGACACGATTAGGAGATACGTTAACGTATAGTGTGCAAGTTACAAATACGGGAACGGTAACAGCAACGAATGTTCAGTTTATCGATGTTCCATCACCTAGTTTAGAATTCGTTCCTGGAAGTGTACAAATAAATGGGATTCCGCAAGTAGGTTTAGATCCATTTGTAGGCTTTGCATTGCCTGATCTTGCAGTAGGGGATAGTGTATTAATTACATTTGAAGTAAATGTAATCGCAGTTCCGCCTTCTAGTAGCATTATGAATACAGCAAGAGTAACGGGTGATTTCGAATTGATTCCAGGAGAACCTCCGTCTACAATTACAAATTCAAGTAATACGACGGTTACGCCGGTAAATAGAGGTAGCTTAGATATGCTAAAAGAAGTAGACCATTCAGTTGTTGGTGTAGGAGAAACGGTAACGTATACTGTTCGTATATTAAATACTGGTACTGCTGATGCAATGAATGTTCAATTTATCGATGTGCTATCTCAGGAAGCTGATTTCGTTCCAAATAGTGTAACGATAAATGGGGTTCCGCAACCGGGGTTAAATCCGCAGATTGGATTTACGATACCTGACATACCAGTTGGTGAGACGTCACTTGTAACATATGAAGCTACGATTACAAGTTTTCCGGATGGTGGTACAGTAGTGAACGTTGCTGGGGCGTTAGCAGAATATATTTTAGTACCAGGGGAGCCGCCAGTTACAGTGATGGATACAAGCAATACAGTTATAGTGACGGTAAATACTGCAATCTTATTTGTTGCAAAAGGAGCAAACTTTGAAGTAGCAATGATAGGGGATGTTGTCACTTACGGAATCGCTGTTATAAATGATAGTACAGTTCCTGTGACCAATATTGTGTTAACAGATATCATTGATCCGAATACGCTATTTATAAATGGTACGGTAACGGTAAATGATGTACCTCTTCCATTTGCTAATCCGAATACTGGTATTCCGTTAGGTGATTTTCAGCCAAATGATGCAGCAATTATTAATTTCCAAGTTGTAATAATAGGAGGGCAAGTAAATAATTTAGTTACAAATACTGCTACAGCGAATGGGCTTGCAACTGTAAATCCGAATGAGCCGCCAGTAGTAGTTGAAGGTGATAGTAATACAGTTGTTATCCCGTTTATTCCTCAAAATGTCTCAACGACAGTCGTAAAAACGGCAGATTTACAGGTAGCAACAATTGGAGATGTCATTACGTTTACGACAGTCATCACAAATACGGGTGATACTGTAATGCAAAATATTCGTTTTCAAGATATGTTAGATAGTAGTGTTCGATTTGTTCCTGGAAGTGTAACGGTTGATAATACGCCAGTGCCGAATGTAAGCCCGGCAGTAGGATTTCTTATCGGAAGTTTAAATCCTGGTGAAGCAAGGACAGTTTCGTTCCAAGTAGCAGTACAGAGCGCGCCAAATGGTTCAGGAAATTATATAAATCAAGCGAGTATTCGTTTTGAACATCAAGTAGGCACAGTATTGCCACCTGTTACACAAATAGTAGAAAGTAACATAGTTGTCATTCCATTTGTTCCAACGATTGAACAAATTTGCGAAACGAATCTTAATTGCTTAGGGAAAATTCCTTTTCAATGTTCTCCGTGTGATCATTTGCAAATAAAGAAAAAATAAATGAAGAAAGAGCATCCTGTAAGAGAAGGATGCTCTTTCTTCATTAATCATGTAGATTCTTTTTCGGGCGAGGTGAAAAATTCGTCGATTTTGTCGGAAAGTAGTAATGGAATAGCTCCTTTTATAACAGAAATGTCCCAGTCCCACCATGCAAGATTCTCTAGTTTGTCAATTGTTTCTTGCGGGAAACGATATCGAATAAATTTTGCTGGATTACCAGCCACAATTGCATATGGAGGGACGTCTTTTGTAACAACACTTTTTGCACCAATAATGGCACCGTTACCAATTGTAACACCAGATAAAATGCAGGATTGATAACCAATCCATACATCATTGCCAACTACGATATCACCTTTTGAAGAAGGGTGACCAGTAATATGTGCTCCTTCATCAAAAAGTGCATTAAATGGATAAGTTGTTATCCAGTCTGCGCGATGTTCACCGCCAAGTATGAAAACGACTTCTTCTGCTAATGAACAAAACTTACCTATTTTCAATTTTGTTTCATCGTTCCAAGAAAAAATGGTTGGCCCTACTTTACTATAAGTATAATCACCAATATCATATTTATTATATTCAGGTTTTTGATTTAAATATAACATGCTTCTTCAGCCTCCTTTCTCAATTAAGTGATACGTATGGAATATTATATGCAAGATGTAGTAATGTGAACTGTATTAATAGGTGAAATGAACAAAAGGGAGTGGGATGTATGCGATACGAAATGGGTTTATATAATAAACCGTTTCAGTCAATTCGATCAGGGAAAAAAGTATATGAAGTACGCCTATACGATAAAAAACGTCAACTAATAAACAAAGACGATGAAATCGTATTTACGAATCTTAAGACAACAGAAATGATGACGGTAAAAGTAACGGAAATAAAGCGATACGAGAGCTTTAAAGCTATATATGAACAAATCGATAAAAAATTATTGGATTGTGAAAATGATAGTTTAGAGGAAATGTTAGAAAGTACATACAAAATATATACGAAAGAACAAGAAAAAGAGTGGGGAACAGTTGCGATTCGTATTGAGGTAATAAAATGATAAGAAATCGCGGAGCCGCTATCATTGTACAGGAAGGAAAAATCGCTCTTATAAAACGTATTCGAGAAGAGGAAAGATATTATGTTTTTCCTGGCGGAGGGATTGAGGAAGGTGAAACGCCTGAAGAGGCAACGAAAAGAGAGGTATACGAAGAATTAGGGGTACATATACAAGTGGAGCACCTTATTGCAAAGGTAAAATATAAAGGAAATGAATATTATTATGCTGCCTATATTACAGGCGGAGTGTTCGGAAGCGGAACAGCTGAGGAATTTCAGCTGGAAGGTAGGGGAAATTATATTCCGTTATGGCTACCGATAAACGAGTTGGAAAAGTGAATATAAAACCTTATGAAGTGGTCAGAAATATATTTAATCATTATAAAATATAACGTCTGACAACATACAAAAAAAACCATTGACATAGTCTTCTGATTTAAGTATTGTATTCGAGTATGTTTATAATCAGGAGGTTTATATGAGCAATCAAACTACTACACATCATGTGAAAATGACAACAGCGGATCCATCTGGAATTGGTCTATTTGGATTAGCGATGGTAACACTTGTAGCATCATCTCAAAAGTTAGGCTTAACAGATGGCGTTTCACTTGTATTACCGTGGGCAATCTTTTTAGGAGGATTTGCACAAATCTTTGCTTGCATTCATGATGCAAAGCATAACAATACATTCGGTACAACAGCATTCGGTGCGTACGGTCTATTTTGGCTAGGTGTTGGAATGACTTGGTTAATTCAACTTGGAGTATTTGGCGAAAAATTAGCACAAGCTGCAGATTCAAAACAGCTTGGTGTAGCCTTTATCGGATATTTGATTTTCACAATCTTTATGACAATTGGTGCAATGGAAACACATAAAGTATTATTTATGATTTTCGTCCTTATTGATTTCTTATTTATCGGTCTTTCATTAAGTACTTTAGGTGTTATGCCGCATGCAATGCATAATTTAGCAGCATATTCTGAACTTCTTATTTCATTATTATCTTTCTACGGTTCAGCTGCAGCAGTGTTAAATACACACTTCGGAAAAGTTGTTTTACCAGTAGGAAAGCCTTTTGGTATTTTTAAAAAATAATAAAAAAGCACAGATGATTGTATAGTCATCTGTGCTTTTTTATTTATTCCGCTCTTTGTGGGTTGTCTGAAAAAGCCTGATTGGTGAGGACTCATTAAACTTTCACTTTATCCCGCTATTTGCCGGGCAGTAAGCCCCCCGCCTCAAAATTCAGCGGAAACAAAGAAGTTAGGTGGGGGATGAATACCCTCACTGATTAAAGTTTCACCTTATTTGAAATAAGTAATGTGAAATGTAAATAAAAGTAGAAAAAATCAATTGAAATTGATTATCATTATTAATATAATGAGAATGAGAATCATTTATTGTTAGAGGGGGATGCCAAAGTGGCAAAAATTTTAATAGCTTATGCAAGTATGTCAGGAAATACAGAGAGTATTGCTGATTTAATTAAAGTTAGTTTAGATGCTTTTGATCATGAAGTAGTATTGCAAGAAATGGAAGGCATGGACGCTGAAGAATTATTAGCTTATGATGGAATCATTTTAGGATCTTATACGTGGGGCGATGGTGAATTACCATTTGAAGCGGAAGATTTTCATGATGACTTAGAAAATATAGATTTAGCTGGGAAAAAGGTAGCGGTATTCGGATCGGGTGATACAGCGTATGAACTGTTTTGTGAAGCGGTAACGATATTTGAAGAACGTCTTGTGGAACGCGGTGCAGAGCTTGTACAAGAAGGGCTGAAAATTGAATTAGCTCCAGAAGATGAAGAGGATGTTGAAAAATGCAGTAATTTTGCAATTGCATTTGCTGAGAAGTTCTAAGAATGGGAGTGTCAACGTGGAGACAATGTTAAGTGCAACTGCTATTACAAAGTTAAGAGATGGAAAACTGCTGTTAGCTACTACATATAATGGCTTATTTGTTGAACAAGACGGAGAATGGAAACGAATTTTAAATGGTTTTCAAAAACGAATTAGGGATTTACATAGCGAAGATAATGTAGTTTATGGTGTAGGTGACGAAGGGATTTTTATTCGCAGTATGAATGGTGGAGAGAACTGGACAATTCAGCGTTTTCCAACAAAAGCAACGAGTTGGAATGTATGTAGCAATGTACAAGGAACTGTTGTTGCTCATGGAGAAAAAACGCTGTATCTTTCTAATAATTTCGGTTTGACATGGGAAACTATTCATCCGTTTCTTGAGTATGGCAGTGCGGCACCGTCTATTCGATCATTATTTTTATATAAACATTACTTATTTATTGGTACGAAAATACATGCTAAATATGGTGGTGTTTGGCTCTTTGATTTGAAGACACGTAAATTAAAGAGGATTAAAATTGCGATGAATCAAATGATCTCTGCGTTGACTTTACACAATTCTTATTTAGTAGCGGCAAGTGGATCGTGCAAGGGAGTTAGCGGAAATATTTCTTATTGTAAAATAGATGAAAGTATTGCAAGTGAAAAAATATATTGGCATACATGTCAAAGTGAGCAGAAAGCAAGTAGTTATTTAGACTTAAGTGTAGATCAACATGTTTTATATACAACTTCAACGCAAAATAAGGCGGGGATTAGTAGTGTGTGCCGTGTGCTTCTTGAAGAAGGTATTGTTACAGTATGTGATTCAGTTAAAGGGCACGGATGGCGCATTGTTAATCAAAAAGATGGTTATGTAGTAGCCGGATCAGGTGAATTAAAAGCAATGCAGTGGGAACAAAAAATAATTTAAGAAAAAAACTTTACTTTTATTATATTGATATGATATAGTATATTTAAACCATTTTACTTTTAATAATATAGAGATTTAAATGAGCTGTAACTTCCGAGGAGGATAGCAATGTTAAATCTCCTCAGGGGTTGCAGTTTTTTAATATCTGGCTTATTATTGTAAGGTGGTTGAAAATGAATATGTACATATAGGTACATTGTAGGAGGATTTTTTTCATGCAAAACGGTAAAGTAAAATGGTTTAACTCAGAAAAAGGTTTCGGTTTCATCGAAGTTGAAGGCGGAGAAGACGTATTCGTTCATTTCTCAGCTATCCAAGGCGAAGGCTTCAAAACTTTAGAAGAAGGTCAAGAAGTTACTTTCGAAGTAGAACAAGGTAACCGTGGACCTCAAGCTACTAACGTAAACAAGAAGTAATTTTTGAAAAAAGAAGGGCTCGCCCTTCTTTTTTTTGCATTTTTATAGATGTCCTCCTACTTACATATCATAACAAGACTGAATTTTCATTTATTTATTCGGAGTATTTTTGTATAAAGTACATGAATAAATAAATACTGAAAATAAAGTGTTTGTGTGAAAAGGAATTTAGAAAGAGGTAAATAAATTGAAAAACGCTACACATTTCATTGTGTTTGATATTGAAAGGAATTTCAGACCGTATAAATCAGAAGATCCATCAGAAATAGTTGATATCGGAGCTGTAAAAATAGAAATAGGTACAATGAAGATAATTGAAGAATTTTCGGAGTTAGTAAAACCAAGTGCACGATTAACTCGTCATACAACAAAATTAACCGGTATTACGAAAAAAGATTTAATGGGTGTAGAAAAATTCCCTCAAATTATAGAGAAATTTATTCAGTTCATCGGCGAAGGTTCTATATTTGTTTCATGGGGAAAAGAAGATTATCGCTTTCTATCTCATGATTGTACATTATATGGTGTTGAATGCCCAAGTATAGAAAAAGAAAATAGAATTGATTTGCAAAAATTTGTTTTCCAAGCATATGAGGAATTGTTTGAACATACGCCAAGTTTACACTTTGCGGTAGAACAGCTCGCTTTAACGTGGGAAGGAAAACAGCACCGTGCTTTAGCAGATGCTGAAAATACAGCAAATATACTTCTTAAAGTATATAGCGAGAGAGATATTAATAAGCGATACAAAAGACATGGTGAACTTGAACTTGTAAAAAACGGAAAACTAACAGAAAAAGCGAAAAAAAAGATGCGAAAATGGGTATTTAAAGAACTAAAGAAAAATACAGAACGCCCTTTTGAATGGAGTACATTTGAAAGTAGTGACACGTGGGAAAGTATAACGGAAAGATATTATATAAGTGAAAATACAGTAGAACTCCTGAAAAAACATTTTCGTACAGCAGTGAGAAAAGCGGAACGGCAGATTAGGTATTTGGCTGAGATGGAGGAGAATACAGAGGTTAAATGAATTTCTCCTCCGCCTCTAACTACATACATGTAATAACAGCGTATTGATATTAAATAGGCATCAACTTGTTGTTGTGATTGTGCATTATAATTGCTTTGGGAGTGTTAAGACGTAATAAGAGCTTTAAACCGTATTAATAAAATAAATATATATATAAAGAAAAGAGTGTAGTTTAATGGAAACAATCTTTAACATTTTAACTGTTTTAGTTTTTGGGATAATATTTACCACACAATTAGCATTAACTACACTTTCTTTCATAGTAAAGAAGAATTGGAAAAAACTTAATATCTCTTTAAGTTGTGGTGTATTAAAGTTTAAAATAGAAGAGTAAGATTGAGCTTTGTACAAGGGAGGTGTGATAGTGGTAGACTTGGATATTAAAGATGTCACAGTAAAGATGGAATTAAACGGTGTCTTTTGGAATGAGGATCGGATTGCTGAAATGAAGGTGACTACAAAAGAAGAGCATTCTGTTATTCTTCGTCTAGTAGTTGATTTAGAAAGTAAAACTATTAGGGCGACGAGTGCGGAAATAGTGAATGGATTCTGCCCTCTGTGCAAACAGAAAAGGGACGAATGTAGTGAACTTAATGACTTGCAAAACAAAATGGAAATTTTAGAAGAAGCCTACGATTGGGTGAGAGAACATCCGGAATATCGTTTTCAATTATCTTTTTACGAGTACAATAAATTTGAGGTAGTAAAGTGAAATTTGCATCTTAACAACTTATAGAAGGACTTGGTCAAATAGAAATATTGAAGTAGATATTTCTAATGGAAATAAGCTTGTATAACAAGGAAGGGATGTATTTGATTCTGCAACAAATGTCATCTTGCATCAAAAAAATTTGAAAATAAACATGTTTTATTATAAAGCAGAAAAATCGATTCTTAGTAGAATCGGTTTTTAATATAAACAAAAGAGCGCTTATTATAAGCGCCCAGTAACAACAGTTATATGGAAGTATTTATCCCGTAAAAGCCCGATTGGTGAGGGTTAATAATTAGTGGGGGATGAACAAAACCCCACTGATTAAAGTTTCACTTTATTCAATACCGCTCGGATCAAACGAATACTGCTGCTTATTCTCAATCCGCTCAATCACATCTTGCAGCTCATCTGGCTTCAGAAACTCAATAGGAGAGAAGCCTTTTTCAAATGTAAGTGTGTCTGCTTCAATCATAAGTACATATCGATCATTTACCTTCGCAATATGTATTTGATCCCCGAAATCAGCAAGCAGGGCCTTCACAGAGATATGATCTGCTTTTAGTTTTAATTCGACTTCAGGAGCATGCTCGACGATTTGAGCAGTTGCTTCCATTACTTCTTCGGTTGAAAATTGTTCCATAATTTCGCGTTTCGGACTGGCAGCCCATACTTCCATCGCTTGGTCGAATTGTTCGCGTTCTTCCGTACCTTCTTCAAATACATCTTCAATTTGGTCGTATACCATGTCCATTACTTGTGTTTTCATAATTTCAGGCATAGAGCGTTCGTATTCGACGAATTTTAAGAAGTCTTCAAAGTAGCGGGCATGTGATGCTTGGTGTATTTTTAGTTCGCCTACTTCAACCATACCTTCTTCAGGCATGTACGGATATTGGATAGATTTCATATTCTTTGTTGTGATGGCCATTTCAACGTTACGAATCAGTGTTGATTCATCAGAAATAGAAGCAACCTTTGGTTCAAAGTCGCATTTCATTACGAATACGAATGGATCATCAAAGTATTTGCGTAGTTTTGCCTGAGCAATTAAAAATACACCACCACGTACAGCGCTTGTGTCAAGATATGTATAAACGAGAGGTTCGCTCATATCTTTAAAATTGTCCTTTGTTTCTGCAAAGCGAATACGATTAAAAAGGTTGTAATGAGGGTTTGAATCAAGTTCGTGCCCTTCTTCTACAATAAAGCGACCAATTTTTGTTGGGGCTTGTTCTGTTTTTGCATGACGTTCTACTTTTCGCTTCGATATTTTTAATAACTCACCATTCAAAAATTCTTTTAAGGAACTATCTTCATATTCTTCAGCGTCTAAAGTTTGAAAATGTTTGTAGCGTTTATCAACTGCTTCACCTTTTCCTTCTACTTGTACAACATAAAAGGAAAGATAATTTATTTCAAAATCCATATTTATCACCTTGTTTCATTTCATTAACTCTTATCAGTATAGAGATGGAAAAAACTTTCGTCAATTTATATAAGGAAGGGGAAGCCCCTTCCTTTATATAATCTTTATTTTCTCGATTAAAATCCGTCTTCTAATGCTGCGAATGGAATGTTTAGTCTGTTTTCTACTGTGCGTAAACGTTGGTTTAAGCGGTTTAGTCTACGTGTATGGCGCTCAACTGTATTTTCTAGTTGACGAACTCTTTGTTCAAGCTCATTTACGCGTCTTTCTAATTGACGATTTCCAGTGCCAGGAAAAGAGATTGGAAGTTGGAATTGTCTATTTTGGTCATATGGATTCGTGTGCTCTGCTTGATCTATATAAGATTGATATTGTGTTTGTAAGTCATACTGTGGTTGTTGGTACGCATATTGATTATATGGATCATATGGATTGTAGGGATACATAATAACATCCTCCATTTCTTTAAAATAGGTTGAATTCACCATAATGTATGTGCAAAAGCGGAGTGGTGGCACGGCAAATACCTATTTATGTTGACGGGATTTCTCTTTATCCCGCTATTTGCTGGGCAATAAGACCCCCATGTCAAAATTCAGCAGAAACAAAGAAGGTCGGGATGCCCGTAAAACCCCCACTGATTACAGTTTCACTTTATAAAAAATAGCTTGAGGGTTTTTGATTTGTATTTCTTTTGCTTAATGGTATATACTGGATAAAAGAGAGAGTTTACATAAAAGTTACAATTCTATCAAACTCAAACTTTTATGTAAATATGTATAGACATTTATAAAAGAAAAGAGTAATTTATATAGAGTGAAAAATAACTTGTAACATTTTATAAACATATTGTAAAATGATTGTAACAAAACATACATAAAAATGAAATAAATACATAATAGTGATGTTGGGGAAAGGGAGAGAGTATATTGTTCCGTAAAGTAAAGGGTATATTGGTTGGGGTGTTATGTGTAGCTATAATGAGTGGCTGTGGTGCAAAAGTAAGTGATGTTGCATTGGTAAGTGATATTGGTGGGCATACTGTAGAGGCTAAAGCAGAAGTGCAGGATACTATTAGTTTAGTTGATGGTCGAACTGGTACTGAAGTGAAAAAATTAGATTTATCTAGTTTAGGCTATTTTGATGATGAAGCGAAATTTAAAAAGTCTGTAACAAAGGTTGTTGGTGAGGTTGGAAAAAGCGTCGACAAAAAAATGGTTCCTTCACGTATAGCACCTGATGGAAGTTGGCAAGAAGGAAAACCTTCTTATGAATTAATGGAAAAAGAATTAGTAGATAAATTGTTAAATGTTGGTATGTGGGATGCTACGTATCAGTTGCCGATCGTGGAGAAAAAACCAGTCGCAACATTAAGTGATGCGCAAGGAAATGGTACGGTAATTGGTAGATATGAAACGAACTTAGGTGGTTCAACAGGTGGCCGTATTGAGAATATTCGTTTGTCAGCAGCGAGCATAAATGGAGTTGTGTTAGCAAAAGGAGACCGTTTCTCTTTTAATTCATTAATCGGTGATACAACACCAGATAAAGGATATCAATTAGGGAAAGAAATAGTTGATGGTAAATTAGTAGATGGATATGGCGGTGGTGTTTGTCAAACATCTTCAACTTTATACAATGCAGCAGATCAAGCTGGTCTGAAAATGGTGGAGAGAACTACACATTCTAAAACGGTAGGTTATGTTCCACAAGGAAGAGATGCTACAATTGCATATCCATACTTAGATTTAGTATTTGAAAATACGAATGATGCACCTGTGAAGCTTTATATGGGCATTCAGGGTGGAAAGCTAGTTGCTGAAGTACATAAAATGAGATAAGAGTTAAAAAGCCATCTTTTCTAAAAGTTAGAAAAGATGGCTTTTTATTATGAAAATAAAAATGTATGTGAATTCTGACTTTTCTTATTTACATAGGATGATTTTAGTTGTATCCTTCATAGTAACGGTTATATGTAATGGGAAAATATAGGGATAAGGAGATGAAGTTATTCATGGTAAAAATTCATCCGAAAACACGTATTGGTCATGTTGAATTTAAAGTGAAAGATTTAGAGCGTCAAATTGCTTTTTATGAGAATGTTGTAGGATTAGAGGTAATTAAGCGAGAGGGGAATAAAGCATATTTATCTGGAAAAGGTGGAAAGAACGCGTTACTTGTTCTTGAAAGGTTAGAGGACGGGGTACTGCAAGAACCGCGTACGACTGGTATATATCATGTAGCCTTTTTAGTTCCGACTCGTGAAGCTTTTGCTTCTGCGCTATTTGGGGTTCTTCGTAATAAGAATGTAATTGACAGCCCGGATGAGCAAGAAGGGCGTTATACATATTCAAATGAAATTTTACCAATTTCAAGGTTTAATAGTGCAAGTGATCATACATATAGCGAAGCTTTTTATTTGCAAGATTTAGAGGGGAATGGTATTGAAATTTATGCAGACCGTCCGCGTGATCAATGGGGAGAAGGGCCAGGAGGAAGTACACCACTTGATTTAAAAGAATTGGCAACACTCGTTGATTATGAGTTTGATGGTTTGCCTGCTAATACTGTCGTTGGGCACGTACATTTACGAATAGCTGATGTAGAGAAATCACATGAATTTTATGTGGAAACAGTAGGTTTTGAAGTACAACAGCGTGAAGAGGATTGCTTATTTATTTCAGCAGGGGGATATCATCACCATATTGGTGCAAATACGTGGAACGGAGTAAACAATCCACACCCACCAGTACATGCAACTGGGCTAAAGGTGTATACGATTGTACTACCGTATAAAGAAGCGTTAGATGAAGTGAAAGAAAGATTAATAGAAAAACAACATGAAATAAATGAAACTACAAATGGGTTTGTGGTGGTAGATCCAAGTGGTATTACAGTGCAGTTTGAAATAGAAGCAGTGTAAAATAAGCGAGAAAGTGTATAATCACTTTCTCGCTTATTTGTGATCATTCATAGCTCAATCCAATATCTTCTTACTACATTCCCATCTTCCTCAGTGAAATCATCATCACGAAGCCCGCCGTTATGTAAAATCGTTTTTTCAGAAGCGGTATTCACTGCGTCGCAAACGACAAGTACTTTCGTGATGTCTAATTCCTTCGTTTTTTCTAATGATAATGCTAGTAACTTCGTAGCATAACCTTTTCTTCTTTCAGAAGGGCGAATGCCATAACCAATATGACCGCCAGCGTTAAATAAATGTTCGGTTAAACTATGACGTATATTAACAGCTCCCACAATTTTATTTTCATCTGTAACAAGCCAATATGTAGAGTCTGGTACCCAAGTTTCAGGGATATTTATTCCGTTATGCGCATCGAGAAGTTCTTGAACCATAGCTGGGAAGTTGGCAGGATTTTTTGAGATAACCCACGGGATCATTGTTTCACCGCTATCTTTCCATTCGTTATAGAAATCTAAGTATTCTTCTTGTAAATCAGTAGTAGGTGTAAGTAACGAGACGTTCATTGTTAGTAAGCTCCTTTATTTATGTATTTTTTATAAAAAATTATGAAACAAAATGAAAGCGTTTTCTGGAATTTCTCAACCTAATTTCATGCAATCCACCTTTGGTTTTTTAGAAAATTAGTGAAGGTTTAAAATCAGGAGTTATTTGTTTTATGTTAATATTTAAAATATTAACATAAAACAGTCGGAGTATTAAGTGTATTTTAGTGGTATTCTTTCATGGTGATAAATGGATGTTTGTGATAATTTTTGTTTTATCTATCTATAATGAATGAAAGGGGGAAGTGCCCGTGAGTGTAGATTTTGATTTTATTATACGAATCGGTGTTGCTGGCTTGTTAGGAGCAATGATTGGTATTGAAAGAGAAATTCGATCGAAAGAAGCTGGATTAAAGACTCATTTCCTCGTAGCGGTAGGAAGTGCGTTAATAATGGTTGTTTCGAAATATGCCTTTTCAGATATTGTGTATGAAGAGCATACGTCTCTAGACCCAAGTCGGATTGCAGCACAAGTCGTTAGTGGAGTTGGTTTTTTAGGTGCAGGCACAATTATTATTCAAAAGCAGGCGGTGAAAGGATTAACTACCGCGGCTGGTTTATGGGCTACTGCCGGTATAGGATTAGCAATTGGAGCGGGAATGTATGTAGTAGGCATTGGAGCGACGATTCTCGTTTTAATTGGTTTAGAAATTGTAAGTCGTATTTTTAAGGTGCAATTTCTATTTCCACAAAATATAACAGTGCAAATGTTTGTAAATAAACATGAAGCGATACAACAAATATTAGAAACACTACAAGTGAAAGGCATCCCAATACTCTCATATGAGGTGGAAGCTTCACAGCAAGGTACAGAAACTGTTTATAAGGTAGGAATGCAGCTGAAAAATATATCGTCAGAAGAAAAGAATGAGTTTATTCAGCATATGCAAACATTACCGGAAGTTACGTTTATAAAGTTAAAATCATAGTGTTGAAAACGAGGATAGATGTAGCAGAAATTTTGCTATTATCTATCTTTTTTGATATAAAATGCACGGAAAGTCAAGCGTTAATTTTACATGGAATGGATACATGTGTGAACGTTACCTTATTTTTTCTCAATACAGGACAAAAAGTGAAAATAGTAAAATAATGGAGCGGGACACTATAAATGTAAGGTAGGGGAGAGCATGAAAGGCTATTCAAAGAAAATGTTAGTAGGGGTAAGTTTTGCTAGTTTAATGTTAGGGAGTTTTCAAGGGGTCAGTTTGGCAGAAGATACCAAGGGAGAGCAAGTTTCTTATCGAAATGTGCTCAAAATGGAGCCAGTCGGTGTACAACTACCAGTACAAGAATTAGCTCATTCATCGAAAGTGCTCGAAAGCAAGTCTTTTGAGAAAAGGTTACAATTTGCCGATTTATCACAAAGACCACCTGAGGTGAAAAAAGAAAGTAAGCAATTAGCTGTAGCGAAAACTTATACAATTGCTGAATTAAATCAATTAAGCAATCAGCAGTTAGTAGATTTACTTGTAACAATTGATTGGGAGCAAATTACGGGGCTATTTCAGTTTAATACAGACAGTCTAGCATTCTATCAAAATGATAGTAGGATGCAGGCGATTATTGATAAATTGAAGCAGCAAGGACAAGCCTATACGAAGGATGATTCAAAAGGGATTGAGACATTAGTGGAGGTATTGCGTTCAGGATTTTATTTAGGATTTTATAATTCGGAACTTAGTAAATTAAATGAACGGAGTTATCATGATAAATGCTTACCTGCATTAAAAGCGATAGCTAACAATTCAAATTTCAAGCTGAGTACATTAGAGCAAAATAGAGTGGTATCATCATACGGAAAGTTAATAGGAAACGCTTCGAGTGATGTGGAAACGATAACATCAGCTGCAAAAATTTTCAAACAATATAATGATAATTTTTCTACATTAGTAGATAATCTTTCAGCTGGAAATGCTATTTACGATATTATGCAAGGTGTTGATTACGACATTCAATCGTATTTGTACGATACGAGGAAAGCACCGAAAGATACAGTATGGTATCAGAAAATAGATAGTTATATTAATGAACTAAGTCGTTTTGCATTAATGGGAACGATTACAGCAAAAAACGGTTGGCTTATTAATAATGGCATTTATTATACAGGTAGACTCGGTACATTCCATAGTACAGGAACGAAAGGGTTACAAGTTGTAACAGATGCGATGAAAATTTATCCGTATTTAGGGGAGCAATATTTCGTAGCTGCTGAGCAAATCGCAACGAATTATGGCGGAAAAGATGCAAATGGTAAAGTGGTGAATTTAGATCAAATAAGAGAAGATGGAAAGAAAAAATATTTGCCAAAAACGTATACGTTTGATGATGGGGCAATTGTTTTAAAAGCTGGAGATAAAGTGACAGAAGAAAAAGTAAAACGTTTATATTGGGCGGCAAAAGAAGTGAAGGCACAATTCCATCGTACGGTTGAAAGTGATCAACCTTTAGAAAATGGAAATCCTGATGATATACTAACGATGGTTATTTATAATAGCCCAGCAGAATATCAATTTAATCGTCAATTGTACGGTTATGAAACGAATAACGGTGGTCTTTATATAGAAGGAACAGGTACGTTCTTTACTTATGAGCGTACGCCAGAAGAAAGTATTTATAGTTTAGAAGAATTATTCCGGCACGAGTTCACGCATTATTTACAAGGTAGATATGAAGTACCAGGGTTATGGGGACAAGGAAAAATATATGAAAATGAAAGATTATCTTGGTTTGAAGAAGGAAATGCTGAATTTTTTGCAGGGGCAACGAGAACGGATAATGTTGTACCGAGAAAGAGTATTATAGGAGGATTATCTTCAAATCCAGCAGAGCGTTATACGGCAGAGCGAACGTTAAATGCAAAGTATGGAACGTGGGATTTCTATAATTATTCCTTTGTTTTACAATCGTATATGTACAATAAGAGATATGATATGTTCGATAAAATACATGATCTTATTAGGAAAAATGATGTAACAGCATATGATGCATATCGCTCTACATTAAGTAAAGATGCGAATTTAAATAAAGAATATCAAGACTATATGCAAATGCTAGTTGATAATCGTGAGAAATATAACGTGCCATTAGTATCAGACGATTATTTAGCAAATCATGCACCGAAACCAGTTTCAGATATTGCGGCAGAAATAACGGCGGAAGCAAAATTGAAAAATGTATCAGTGAAGAAAAATAAATCACAGTTCTTTAATACATTCACACTACAAGGAACATATACAGGAACTGCAGCAAAAGGAGAATATGAAGATTGGAAAACAATTACACAAAACGTTAATGATACTTTAAAACGTTTAAGTGCAAAGGAATGGACAGGCTATAAAACAGTAACAGCATACTTCGTAAATTATCGCGTGAATGCATCAGGACAATTTGAATATGATGTTGTGTTCCACGGTATTAATACAGAAGAAGGTGCAGAGAATAAAGCACCAGTTGCAGTTATAAACGGTCCGTATAGTGGAAATGTAAATGAAGCAATTTCATTTAAAAGCGACGGATCAAAAGATGAAGACGGGAAAATTACTTCGTATAAATGGGAGTTTGGTGATGGAGCAGTAAGTAATGAGCAAAATCCAACTCACGTATATACAAAAGAAGGAACGTATACAACGAAATTAACGGTAACAGACGATAAAGGAGCAACTAATACTGCTACAGCGACTGTAACTGTTCAAAAGAAAGAAGATAACAGTGTAGAAAAAGAACCGAATAACTCATTCCAAACAGCAAACAAACTGCAGTTAAATCAAGTTTTACGTGCTAGTTTAGGAAATGGCGATACAAGTGACTTCTTTGAAATTAATGTGGAGACTGCTAAAAACCTTCAAATTAACGTAACGAATGAAAATAATATCGGAATGAACTGGGTACTTTATTCTGAAGCAGATTTAAATAATTATGTTACGTATGCTCAGCAACAAGGGAATAAACTAGTAGGTAGTTACTACACGTATCCAGGGAAGTATTATTTACATGTGTATCAGTATAGTGGTGGAACAGGGAATTATACGGTGGAAGTAAAGTAGTAAAAAGGGAGTTGTCTTTTTCAATGAATGGCATAAGGTCTGTACTTTATTGGAAAAACAATTGTAGGAAATGTCCCTAATGATAATAACAAATTAAGTATCGCGAGATATTATATTTACATTAAACAAATCTAATCAGTAAATGAGATAAAATCGATGAACTAGTATTTCATCACGATGTAAGAAAAGTTATAAATATTAAGTGCGTTTAATGTAGTTAAACTAAAGGATCAGAGTGTATCTGTAACAATAGATAAGCTCTGATCCTTATTATTTTTAATTAACTAAACAGAAAATTTTTGTCGCATTAGCAGGGGATACTAATAGAAAAGCGTGTCCCTTTACCTAAGTTACTCTCTATCTCTATATCTCCGTTTAATTCTTTAATAATACTATAAGCAATCATAGTACCAAGCCCAGTTCCTTTTTCTGTTGTTGAATAGAATGGCAAAGCAATTCGTTTTATTTGTTGAGATGACATCCCAATTCCTGAATCAATAATATCAATTATGATATTTCCTTTTACTTTTTGTATATTTATTTGTAATAATCCACCATTTTTCATAGCCTCAATTCCGTTTTGGATGATGTTGTTTAGACAGAGTTTGAATTTTTCGGGGTCCCCATTTATATAAAAGGAATCTGTACTATTTTGTTTGATTTCAACTTTGTATGATAGAGCGAGTGGTGAAATAGTATCTTTCACTTGATTTAAAATGTGATTAATATCTATTTTCTCTTTTAGGGTGTTCTGTGGTTTGGTTAAAGATAAATAGTTATTAATAGTAGATTGTATTTGCTGCATTTCAATTAACATGATTTCTAAGTATTGATCCTGAGATAGCTTAGAGGCATGTTTTTCATTTAATAATTGAGTGAATCCATGTACCGTGGTTAGTGGATTGTGGATTTCGTGTGCAATTGACGCTGCTAGTTCGCTAGCTATATAAAATTTTTCAGCTCGTTGTAGCTTTTCTTTCATTTTATATTTCTCAATCATTCCCTCTATTAAATAAACTGATAATAATACTGTGAAAATATTAATGATTATGTAATTTAATAAAAATTCTATGAGAGTAGAGTCTATTTTCCCTCCTGTATGTATTTGAGTTACAATACCGCAAATAGAAAGTGAAGTTGTACATACTAAAATAAGGAGTAAGCTTAATAATACTTTTTTTTCTTTAACATACATAGGTAATAAGTAACGAAAGAGCATTGTTATACCAAAAATAATAGTGAAGATAATAAATGATGGAAGAACGCCATTTCCGCCTAAGTAAAACCGATAAGAAAGATATAAAATTCCTATAAAAACAATGTTTTTTGTATTTCCATATAGAAAAACTAATATTATAGGAATAAAACGTAAATCATAAATAAATCCCACATGTAAATGAAAAGGAAAAGTCATACAAAAAATAATAGCAATGGAGGAAAGGATAGAAAATAACATATTATTACATGTTATTTTTTCTTTAAACTCTAGCCAGAATACGTGATAGCTAAGGATACAAATTATTATAATAAAGGTATTTAATAAAAGAGTAGAAATTCCCATAGTTTTGCATCTCCGATAGTTTGTAAGTAGAATTATGTATGAGTTGGACATAGATGTTTAGTATTAGTAGACTTTTTATTTAAAAAAGGAAGAGTAATTGAAAAACATGCTGGTATATTACTCGTATTAAAATTGATAAGGAAAATAGAAAAAGTCTATTTGAATTTATGTACATATGAAATTATAAACTGTTTTTTATAGGTAAAATTTGGATTGAGTTACTGATAAAATAAGGTTCTTTAAGTATGAATATTCTGTAAAAATGATATGTGTGGTGACTCCTGTTTTGTAGCCTTCGTTATATTAACATGGAATATATCAAATTACAAAGTGAAATTTTAGAAAAATTTTATTAGTACATTTTATCTGAAATAGAAATGCTATTTATGTGAGTATTTTGGTACTTAATCGTATAAAACTTTGTTAGAAAAAGACTTTAAAATTTATAAGTTTTTTATGAAGCGTAATATTGTAGTTTTATCTATGTGGGTTTCTCAATAACTATTAAGGTTAAAAGTTAAGATATATAGGTTTATAGATATGAATTATTACATAAAAACGCACTTGGAAAAGGATGTATGATGGTAATAGAATACAAACATCAAGGGGGAACTTAAAATGAAGTTAAATAAACTAGTGCTTAGTTGTGGAGTAGTTTCAGCATTAACACTTGTTGTGTTAGGGAATAATACTTATGCTGAAGAAGTGCACAAAACGAATGATCCAATTCATGTAGTTGAACATGTTTCTGCAGACTTATTATTAACTCAAACAATGGATTATAGTGGTGAGGCTGTAACTTCTTTCGTATATGATGGGAGTACTGACTTAAGCTTCTCTATGAAAAATAATGGTCAAAATACAATGGGATATAGTGTAAAAGGTCCAAATACAGAGCTAATTGTTGGTGGTTATATAAAACCTGGAGAACAACAAATTAATGTTACAAATGTACGGAATGCTTTATCTCCATTACCGAATGGAACATATAAAATTTACGTTTCAAATGATGATGGTTCTAAGGGGCAATTCCAAGTTTCAGTAAGATCTATGAATTAAATTTAAAACGCTTTGTTTTTAAGTTAATTTAATCTTTACTTATTGGAAAGAAGCTAAATTGAATTGAGAATTACCGATAAAAATGAAAACGAGCACCTTATCTAATTGGGAGAGGGTGTTCGTTTTTTGCTATTAAACAGAAAATAATTATAAATATATTTTGATATTCCCATTGCTAACCTACTAGATTGTGTCAACTAGAGAATGTCTACTATAAAACATATTAAAATAAAGATGATGTAACATTCCGCTAAATTATATGGGGAAATAGAAAAACCACCCTTATATGAGTGGTTTTAGTAATTATTTTTAGGTTATACATTTAAAATTAGGCTAAGTTATAGAAATAATAAACATTTAATCCGTTGTTATTATTTTGGTTCTGGATAATGATTGTAGTATGAGATTCTAATAAATTCTTGGTAGACATTTGTTAATTTTGCATCTCTAAGAGCATCGTTAAATTTTTGCATACGTACACTCCCTTGAGCGTAGCCTCCACCTGGAGTATAAGGGTTTCTTGCTTCAAAGTCATCCAAAAATACTTTTAATTTTTTATAGTCTTGAGATTGATAGAAAGCCACGGCCTCTTCAGGAGTGACATCAAAGTAAGAGGATGACGTTGAGTTATAAGAAGCTGCTTGAGCAGTAGGTGCCTCTAGCATAGTTGCAGCTCCACCGAACATAGTAAGCGCCATAGAAGATACAATAATTTTTTTAAACATAATAAAACCTCCATGTAGAATATTGGATTAATAGTAATCCTGTAATCATTATAGTTACAATGAAAATGATTATCAAATGCAATATTGCATAATGTATCCCGCTATTTTGGGGCAGTAAGACTCCTGCCCAAAAATTCAATGAAAGCAAAGAAGTTAGATGGGAATCGGGAGGATTAAAGTTTCACTTTATTCTTTGAACGAGAAGTCACCTTTATATTTAAATGGAGGAGTGTAATAGATTAGAAGAGGTGTATAAGTTACTCAGGTTAACAAGAAAATGAAGAGGATATTTTTAATAGGGGAAAGCTTAATAACTGGAGTAAAGGAATTGCTATTTATATATTTAACATACATATTTGTCTTTTAAATTGTAGGCGTGTTTTAGAATTTGTATATAGTAAATTCGTTAAAAAACTTGATAAATAATAAAATGTGTAAATTTTTTGACTATTTCATTAAAATTATTTAATATTTGTAATTTATTGTTTTATAATGATAAATGGGTCGATCGTGAATGTTTTAGATATTGCGATATATACTCGGATTAATTTATTCTAGGGAGGTTACAAAATTGGGTAAGAAAGTCATTATAAGAGTTTTTACATTATTATCAGTACTGGCATTATTCCTTAATGTATTTTTACCTAGGGCTAGTGCAGAGGTTATGACGCATGAGAAATATTCAATGGACTGGAGTTATAGTAATAGTCTAGGTAAGTACATTCGCACTGAAATGATTAAAAATTCAAGTGGTCAAATTGCTTATTGCTTAACCCTTGGATTAAAATCACCAAATGGTGAAGATCTTCCTGAAATGGGGAAAACAGATAATGTAGTATATAGAGTCTTATTAAATGGTTTCCCGCAAAAAAGTGCTGAACAGCTGGGAGTAGCTAATAAAAATGAAGCGCATTATGCAACGCAACTTGCGGTTTGGAATGCATTAGGTCAACTCGATGTAAATGAATTAAAACATGAGAATAAAAATGTTGAAAAAGCAGCTAAGGCTATTATTAGTAATGCTAATAATAGTGAAGAGACTCAAGATGTTTTTATGAATGTGATTCCTGCTGAAAAGCAAAAAGCAGAATTAAAGGGTGAATTCTTCGAAACAAATCTATATTCAGTACAAACAAATGCTAAGAGTGGTTCTTATAAGGTAGTAGCGAAAAATGCACCTAATGGAGTTAGAATTGTAAGTGAAAATGGAGAAGTGAAAGATCAGCTTTCAGTTGGAGAAAAATTTCGTATCCAAATTCCTAAGAATACAAAAACGGGTGAATTTAATTTAAGTGTTGCTGCTAATTTAACTAAAGTTCAAGCAATTGCTTACCGTGGTACGGATACTGTTCAGAATGCTACAGTACTATTAGAGAGAAATGAAGAAAAGCTTAGTAGTGATCTTGCAGTAAATTGGGAAGCAGCTGGTTCTTTAAAAATTAAAAAGGTTGGAGAAAATGGAGAAGTTTTAGCTGGTGCAGTATTTGAGGTCTTTAATGTAAATAATGAATCAGTCGGAAAAATCACGACTGGTGCTGATGGTATGGCAGAATTAAACAACTTACCAATTGGTACTTACACATTAAAAGAAATTAAAGCACCAACAGGCTATGTTTCAGATGATAAACCACAAACTATTGAAGTTAAGACAGGAGAAACAGGAGCTGTCCAAATAGTAAATAACAAAGTAAAAGGTAGCATCGAAATTAAAAAGCTTAGTGATTCAGGAAAGATTTTACCAAATGTTGAATTCACAGTCTTCACTGAAGATGGAAAAGAAGTGAAAAAAGTAGTAACAAAAGAAAATGGAATTGCAAACGTTGAAGGTCTTACGTATGGTAAATATTATTTCTTAGAGACAAAAACACCTAATGGATATATTGGAAATAAAACAAAGTATCCTTTTGAAATTAAAGAGCACAATAAAACACTTACTTTTACAGTGGAAAATACCGAAGTGAAAGGTAGTGTAAAATTACTAAAAGTAGATAATGAAGATATTAGTAAAAAATTAGAAGGTGCAGCATTCGAGCTAAAAGATGCAAGTGGAAAAGTAGTTGGGGAATATAAGACAGATAAAAATGGTGAGATTAACGTCAAAGATTTAGCGTATGGTAAATATTCATTTGTAGAAAAGGCTTCTCCAAATGGTTACGTTCTTGTTAAAGAACCGATTATGTTCGAAATAAAGGAACATGGAAAGATTATTGAGCTATTGGCAGTTAATCATCTTATCAAAGGTGATCTAGAAATTACAAAGGTAGATGTAGCTGATGGAAATAACAAGCTTCCAAATGCAGAATTTACGATTTATAACGAAGCAGGAAAAGAAGTAGTAAAAGGAAAAACAGACGATAAAGGAATCGCTAAATTTGAAAAGTTACCATTTGGAAAATACACATATAAAGAAACTGTTGCACCAAAAGGTTATGTATTAAATGAAGAAACGTTCTCTTTTGAAATTAAAGAGAATGGTCAAATCATTAAACACATTGTCAAAGATGAAAAGATTCCTTCAATAAAAACAAAAGCTACTGATAAAACAGATGGTACAAAAGAAATGCACACGTCTAAGTCTGTAACAATCCAAGATAAAGTGGAATACAAAGACCTACAAGTAGGCAAAGAGTATACTTTAAAAGGTAAATTAATGAATAAAGAGACTAATAAACCATTAGTTGTAAATGGTAAAGAAGTAACTGCTGAAACGAAGTTTACACCAAAAGAAGCAAATGGTTCTATTACACTAGATTTCACTTTTGATGCAACTGGTTTAGAAGAAAAAGAAGTAGTAGTATTCGAAGAGTTATTGAAAGACGGAAAAGTTGTTACGACACATGCTGATATCAATGATAAAGGTCAAACAGTTAAGTTCGTTAAGCCATCAGTAAAAACGACAGCAACAAACAAAGCTGATGGTTCTAAAGAGTTAGATGCTTCTAAATCTGTAACAATCCAAGATAAAGTGGAATACAAAGACTTAATCGTGGGTAAAGAGTACGTAGTAAAAGGTAAACTAGTGGATAAAGCAACAAACAAGCCATTATTAGTTGATGGTAAAGAAGTAACAGTAGAATCTAAGTTTACTGCTAAAGAGAAGAATGGTTCTATCACATTAGATTTCACTTTCAATGCTTCTGCATTACAAGGTAAAGAAGTAGTAGTATTTGAAGAACTGTATCAAGATAATATATTAGTAGCTATTCACGCTGAAATTGAAGATAAGGGACAAACAGTGAAATTTAAAGAGGGAAAATCGGAACAACCAAAACCAGAACAGCCAAATTCAGGTAAAAATACGACAACACCAGAGCAACCTAACGAGCAAGTAAAAGAACAACCACAACTTAAGAAAGAAATTCAATCTAAAATTGGATGGTTACCGCAAACAGGTACTAATCTTACAAGTTGGATCTCTATGGCTGCAGGAGCATTACTGTTAATTGTTGGTGGAGTGATTTTCTTAAAACGTAAAAATGCATAGAAATTAAAAAATAAGCACATCTGTTTTTATAACAAGATGTGCTTATTTTTATCATTTTAGCCAAGAAGACTCCTATATTTAAGCGTGAATGGCATTTAAAATAGCAACTTTATTTGTAGTAAATAATACATAATTTTGTTTTACTGTTTTAATTAAAATACGGTCTGTTGTCCCATAAGCTGTTCCAATACGTATTACATCTACTTCTTCAACACCAGCATAGGTAGCATCTTCGGTAACCTCAATCACATCACGTAATGGAATTGTAATCTCCGCCAATTGCCATGAAATAATTAACTCTTCATTTGTTTTTTTTACATTAATGCCTAGCATTATACCAAGACCCTTCAATAATAATATGCTACACTTCTAATCTTATTATATAAATTTTTAGATTTTTTATCTATATGTAGGAATAGAATTTATTTATATCTGTGAGCATTTTAATGATGTCAAACAAATAGAAGGATATACAGTCTTTCTGTTAAGAACTATATATAAACAAAAACAGACTTTAGAAGAATATATGGATCTACGAAAATAGAATTGAAGAATTAAACTGGCTATCAATAGACGTGAGATTGTAAAGGGCAGGGGATATAAATTAAGGTGTTTTTTAATTTTTTTGGTGAAGAGGGAAGGTATCCCTCTTCTTTTTTCATTCCTTGTAAAATTTGAGGATGTCTTAAGGGAGTGAAAAGATGGATTGTGTGGGTGTATTAATAAAGGCTACTTTAGGTGGCTTCTAGAGATGTTTTTTGAGGGAATACAATATTATAAGTTGTAGTATTCATTGCAGCAATTGACTATAGTATAGGAGCATTCACGTTGGGATATAACAGAGAATTATAGAGTAAAGTAGGATTCAAAAGCATTGTTAAAAATGTGGTTATTATAAGTTGTTTTTCTATCAAAATAATTAGCTTTTGTTCAAAATTTAAGATTATTATTTTATTATATGTAGTAACTATTTATATTATTTAATAATTACTTGGTTTACTATTAAGGTGATTATCTTACAAAAGTGTAAGGTTATTTTAATTGACACTCATATATATGAGTAACTATACTGGTTACACAATGTTGGTAATTATATTTAATAATCTCTATCTATAAGTGTATGTCCGAGGATTATTTTTGGAGTAATAGTTCGATTTTAAATTCATTATCTGCTATATAGTAATGCAAAGAACTTAATCTATTCTTTATTCAAGGTCGTATTATTTAAAGATTAATTATAAATGATATATTTACCAAATTGTAATAACTTGATAGAGGTGTTACATTTTGAAATACAAATTAATTGCTACAGGAATTCTTGCTGGAAGTCTATTATCCTACTCATCTAATACATTTGCAAATACTCATAAGTTCCCAGATGTTCCTGCATGGGCGGACAAATCCGTTAATTATTTAGTTGATAAACGGGTATTGAATGGCTATCCAGACGGAACTTTCGGTTCAAATGACTCATTAGACAGAGCTTCGGCTACAAAAATTATGACAAAAGTTTTAGGTCTACAAATTGACTCTAATGCAAAACCATCATTTACAGATTCACAAAACCACTGGGCGACTCCGTATATTGCTGCTGCTGAAAAAGCTGGTATTGTTAAAGGTGAGGGTAATGGAATCTTCAATCCATCCGGAAAAGTAACTCGCGCTGCTATGGCTACGATGCTAGTAAATGCATATAAACTACAAAGCACACCAAATCATAATGAGCAGGTTAAATTTGAAGATTTAAAAGGGCATTGGGGAGAAAAATATGCCAATATTTTAATCGGTTTGAAAATTTCCAATGGTACTGAGAACGGTTGGCAACCAAATAGATTTATAACACGTGCTGAAGCTGCTCAACTTACTGCAAAAACAGATATGATGCAACATCGTCAAAAAAACCCATTAGAAAGCAAAACAATTATTATTGATCCTGGACATGGTGGCGAAGATCCTGGGAAATCCACAAAGGGATTACCTGAAAGTAAGATTGTACTAGACACTTCTTTACGTCTACAACAATTACTTGAAAAGCATACACCATTTACAGTTTTATTAACTCGTCAATCTGATAATAGACCAGGACATGATCAAAAAAGTTCTTTACAGGAACGTGTTAAATTTGCTAAGAAAAATCGGGGTGATATCTTTATAAGCGTACATGCAAATGCTTTTAATGGTAATGCAAAAGGGACAGAAACATATTACTATAAATCTTCTAAATCTGAAAAAACAAATCCTCATGTGGAAGAAAGTCGTGTTTTAGCGGAAAAAATTCAAACACGTTTAATAGAGGCACTTCAAACACGAGACAGAGGAGTTAAACATGGAGACCTTCATGTTATAAGGGAAAATGACATGCCAGCTGTGTTGACGGAACTGGCATTTATAGATAATGGTATTGATTACAGTAAATTATCTACGGAAAATGGCAGACAAATTGCAGCAGAAGCCATTTATGAAGGAATTTTAGATTATTATGAATGGAAAGGAAATAATGTATCTGAATATAGGCTGTAATAAGTAATTGAAAATATAGTAATTCTCGAAATGAAGAATTCTATAATTTTTTTAATTTTTTTAAACAACAATTTTAAATTTGTATTTAAAATTGTTGTTTAAATCGTTATTTTATGTTTTAATAATGTTGATAATAGTTATCAATAATAGTGAGAGGAAGATTAGTGAAATATGTGTTTTTAGTTAGTGTCATAAAAGTTAATGAATTTCTATATTGTATGGCTATGAATCTATCTCTATTTTTGTGAACTAGAAATAATATATTTATATCTTTTAAATGTTTAAGAAGGAGTGGCTGTCTGTATGAAAAAAGCAAAAGAAATAGCTAAATGCGTTGCGGTAGCGTCCGTTATTATGTCTGGATCATTTGGTTTACAAGCAACATCTGCATTTGCAGATTCTAAAGGAACTGTAGAAAATCTTCAAAATGGTGGGAAGGTCTATAATAGTTTTAAAACTACTTATGACATGAAGCAAAATATCAAAAATTCAATAAAGGTTTCTTTTATTGAGGATCCTTACGCAGATAAAAAGATTGCAATTGTTACCACTGATGGTAGTAACATAGATGCTAAATATACAATTAATAGCGGATACTATAACGCAGGTTTAAAATGGCCATCAGCCTATCATACTGAAGCAGAAATAACAAGTGGTGATAGTGCTCAATTCCATAAAGCTGCCCCAGTTAATACAATGACTTCAGCAAAGGTCACTTCGGAGGTAGGGTATACACTTGGTGGAAGTGTTAAAGTAGGAGTAAATGATAAAGGGCCAAATGCCGATGCAAGTATCACAGGTAGCTTTGCTTGGAAAGAAAGTGTATCTTATGATCAAGTAGATTATAAAACGGTATTAGAGACCCACACAGATAAAAAATTAAATTGGAAAGTAGGATTCCAATCATTTAACTTCCCAGAGTGGGGAATTTATAATCGTGATTCATTCAATACTTTCTATGGTAATCAACTATTTATGAAATCACGTAGTTATAATGAAGGAACGAATAATTTTGTTTCAAAAGATACAGTACCAGCTTTAACAGGATATGGTTTTTCTCCAAACGTAGTAGCGGTTATTACTGCTGATAAAACAGAAACTACATCAGATTTAAAAATAACAAATCGTAGAATTTCAGATCAGTACAATATCGAATGGGTAAGTTCAAAATGGTGGGGAACAAATAATAAAGATACATATAATGAATTCTTTACGAACCACTATAAATTAGACTGGAAAAACCATCAAGTTACTCTTGATAACCAAAAAGCCCTTGAAGAACAAATGAATAGTATCAACAGCGTGAATGATAAACTTAACAAAGGAAAAGGGAAATTATCTCTTTCAATGAATGGAAATCAACTTAAAGCTACATCTAGCAATGCTGGTTATGGTATCAGTTACGAAGATAAAAATTGGGGTATCTTTGTAAATGGTGAAAAGGTCTATACTTTTAATGAAAAATCAACTGTAGGCAATATCTCTAATGATATTAACAAATTAAACATTAAAGGACCTTATATCGAGATTAAACAGATCTAGTCAGTAAATGATGGCCGATTGATGGATAATTATCTCATCAATATACGAGTTTATTTTAAATCTGTATAATGTAATGAAAGGACTAAAGTTTATCTATAAAATAGATAAACTTTGGTCCTTATTATTTTTTTGTTTGCACACGAAGTTAAGATAATATTAGATGTTTTTTGTCCAGACTTTCACTCGATTAGAAAAGAGCGTAAAGTATTTGAAAGCTATTGATATTACGCAAGGGGATATTGTTTAAAGTAATCAGAACTTCATCGGTTGTTAAGTTACCACTTTAAATATATAATTAAATTTCATTAAAAAGATACTCTATTCAAAGTCCTTATTGGGTTTTTGAAGTGAAATATATACTATTTGAGGTGTGTGAAATGGGGAAATCTCGAGAGCAGACAATGGAAAATATTTTAAAGGCTGCTAAGAAAAAATTTGGAGAGCGTGGCTACGAAGGTACGAGCATACAAGAAATTGCAAAAGAAGCGAAAGTGAATGTTGCTATGGCCTCTTACTATTTTAACGGGAAAGAAAACCTATATTATGAGGTATTTAAGAAATATGGTCTTGCTAATGAGCTACCCAATTTTCTTGAGAAGAATCAATTTGATCCTATCAATGCCCTTAGAGACTATTTAACGGTTTTTACTACACATATAAAAGAGAACCCTGAAATTGGATCATTGGCATATGAGGAGATTATTAAGGAAAGTGCACGATTAGAAAAGATTAAACCGTATTTCATAGGTAATTTTGAACAGTTAAAAGAAATATTACAGGAGGGTGAAAAGCAAGGAGCTTTTCATTTCTTCTCCATAAATCATACGATACATTGGATCACTTCTATTGTTTTATTTCCAAAGTTTAAAAAGTTTATTGATTCTTTAGGGACAAATGAAACGAATGATATAAATCATGAATGGATGCCAGAAGACTTAGTGGATAGGATTGTTACTGCATTAACAGATAAACCTAAAGTGTAAAATTATAAAGAAGTATAATGTATTCTTTTTATTGAAAAAATACAAACCTTTTGGAAGTGAACCTAGTAGTATTAATTTATAGATTTATATACTTTTATGAAAATAAATGAAGTAAATTCAATTTAATCTTATTTATCTTATAGGGATTATAAGGTATACTAAAAGTAGGTACAAAATGTACCATTTGAAAAAGAGTGCATTGCAAAAAGGAATCCGTAAAGGATTCCTTTTTTGTTTCTTTGAAAATGAAGCAATGTTCTAATAACTAGCAGTCCTTTTTGCATGGACTTACTGAGGTTATAATGAGAAGAAAAAGAACCCTATAGGGTTCTTTTTCAAGGCATATTAACAGTAAGGAGAATCATGAAATGCTACTTCAAATCTTTATTAGGGGAAAGATTTTGAAAAAGCTTAACATGTATTTATTTTTACATAAATGTAAGATGTAGTAAATTGATAATATTTATACTTACTATTACTAATATTCAATTAAGATAGTTAATACTATTTATATAGTGTTAACTGGTGTATAGTACAGTATAGATTTAGAAATTTAATATTAGATTACATTTGTTAAAAAAGTTAATAGATATATTATTTCAAATTCTAACTAACATTTAAACAATTTTAATTGAAATTGGTTGTGTATTAACCCTTATAAGCCAATAAAAGTAAATAAAATAAACAAAGACCCTGTAATAAATACAGGGCCGGATACAGGGTTAAGGGAACGCATAGTTTCTTAATATCATAGTAGCATATATTCTTTGTATAGCTACATGAGGATTTTGACAGAATTAAGAACAAGACAGAAAATCTGTAGGAAAGCAAATATAGTGCTGGAAATGTGATTTTAAATTAAGATATAGGTATATTGAAATGTATGAAAACTCTTGAGTACCATGATTAAATTGCCTTTAATTATGAGGTTTAGGTTAGAGGGATAATTGGATCTTACTGAAAAGAAAAAATGTTTTTTAGATTAAAAGAAGAAAAGACACCTTTTGGGTGTCTTTTCTTTAAGTAAACAGTTCACATATTGCTGAATTAGATACGAAACTATAATTCGACTACGAAGTAAATCCTAACATAATCTGAACAGAAAAAATATGTAATATTACATTTTTAGTTTTTAATTATTTTATTCAATATAGAGAAGCAACGTAAATAAAAGGGCATGCAGTCGTATCTGCAACCCTTTTTAGGAGGAATTCAAGACACCATTAGGACACGTATTGGTAAACAGGTTCAAAAATAGTATGTGTGAAAAGAAAAAGTCCTATACCAAAAGTAGACAGGACCTTATCTTTTTTACATTTTAAAAAATGAAATTCTGTCCTTTTGAAATCAGTACAGCACACACTTGGTTTGAAATGAAATTAGAAAAAGTATACATGAAAATGGCAGACAACTATTTTGTTGCCTGCCGGTGCCAGTGGGTTGAATGAGTTAGTCAATTCAATAAATTGTGCTATCCCATTACCAGAAGAGTGAAGCCGCTAGTTCAAACGGCTTAGACATAGTTTGTCTAATAAAGAAAAAATTATGAGTAGAAATTTTGTTTGCTCTATATGAAAAGATAAATAGATATTCATCAGACAAGGATAATTTAGCATATCTTGAATAGGGTGTAGGAACGAATTAAAGAAAGGGATATTTGTTTAGGAAGGGACTGACTCAGGAGTGGGACTTTCGGACAGGGTTTGGGGAGCGGTGATTGCCTTTGGCATTGCGACTAATATCGTTGCTTGTATAATGGCAGTATACATTCAAAAATATGAGCTAATGATAAATCATCTTACAAATATTTTATTTTTAATAATTATCTCTTTAACGTTTATAAAGATGAAAATTAACAGATGGGTGGCTTTAGGATTTACATTAGTTGTAATAGAGAAAGGTATTAAAGCGGGCTATGACTTCTACACACATAATTATTATAGTGTCAGTTGGAGTTTAGCTATCATTGTCTATTGCATATACGAGATGGAAAAATATCATATTGAAATAAACGAATAGGCGCAACAAAAAGGTGTTAGTAGGTGGAATTCTTTTTAAAATACTATAAAAAAGACACTACAAGAGTGTCTTTTTTTTGAAAATACTCTATAATTAACTTTGGGGAAGGTAATGTTAGAGTATTCGTTTAGCATTATCTTTATATTTGATAAACCATGAAATCGAAAGATTTTGTGGTTTATTTTATGAACAATAGATATTAAAGTATTGGCAGTGAGTTATTAATCATTTTAAGCATTAGGGGAGAATGAATTAAAAGTCTAACATCGAATAACGGTTCCGGAATATAGTGTTGCGAAATGATCTCCCATATCCCAAACGGTACTTGCCTGTATATAGCCCTTAAAGCCTTCTGAAGAATAATAAATCTCTTTTGGTATACTTTCTTTAGTTTGGAAATGTGCTTTAGAGTACTTTACATAATGGTTTTTAACAACTTTTGCTTCTGGAACAATAGTGTTTTTTTGTTCCAATTTTGGCCTAGCACTAGAAGGTGGTATGAATTTTACATTGTCTTGGTAATTAGGATCTAAGGTGTCAGCTTGTACACTGTGTGACGAAACAAAGGTGCTTAGACTACTTCCCGCGATTAAAGTTGCAAATACTAACTTTGAGAATTTTGTTAATCTACTCATTCTATAATCTCCTTTTTATTATTTTGTAAGGTATCTCCTTACACCTCACAGTCTATATCCACTACAAAAGGGTGTACATACATATTGATAGACAAAATTCTACAAAATACCGCATGTTTTTGGGGTTTATGTATAATAATCCAATGTCTAATAATCTACCAAAAGTAAAAAGGTAGGTCTTATATAAAAGAAAATGAATAATTTATGCAGGTAATGTATATGGAATTATTGTTTAAATATTCTAAAATGAGTTGATAAAGATGTTGGTAGGTTTTTTGGAAAACAAATAATTCCCTAGGTGAAATTTGGAGGGAACATTCTCTGTTAGAGTTTTTATAAGGGAATTCATTTTCGTAGATTCAAAATGTAAAAATAACTAAAAGAGCAAGTGTTTCAATGGGTAAAAAGCTATGTTGAGTCTTTTTTCTCTGTTGGTGGTCGTCTAATCAATGAAATGACGGATGCTTATGATAGTTTGTGTCTAGCAACATTCGTGTATAAACGAATGAATTAAGAAAAGGGTGAAATATTGGATAACTCGAAATGGATGCCTTTAAGTAATGTTGATGATGATGAGGAAATTTGGGTAGGAGCAAGAGTTAGGTTGTACAATGTTGGTATGAATAGAGAAGATAAAGAAAATAATTTCTATGAATATATTATTTCTTATATCTACGACAACACTAACTACTTACAACTAACTAATTTAACAACAGGAAAAGCAGATTATATTATTTGTGTCATTGAAAAAGAATTACCAAATAATTATGCTTTGGGCAGAACATTAAAGCAAAGAATAGGTTTAGAAAATACCTATTTTAGATTTGAATAATCAACAAATAAGGGAAGCACCAACTCTAAGGTGTCTTCCCTTATTTAATACTTTTTATCAATAATCAATATTAACAGAGCCTAAATAAAAAAGTGAGAAAAATGATAAACACTCTTCTCACTTTCATCAATTAGGGTGGCATATACATAAATATGCGTTTGGGTGGATTTTGGATGAAAAATCCACATGCATAGTATAACAAAAAAATTATGGCTTTTCGCATGTAATATTGCATATGAAAAATAGTAAAGTTTTAAATTTTAATATTAACAACTTATATATATGTGTTACAATGTAATTCTCTAATTTATTTTATTCTCCTATTTAGAATTTATAGTTTAGTGATTCAATAAAACAAAAGTGGTTGTAATAAATAGATAAAACGATGAAATAATACAGTTAGAATGGTTAAAAGGCAGTTAAATATAAGTATTAAAAGAAATAAATTTACTTATTTATGTTTAGTGAATGTATTATGGTAAGAATTTCATCCGATTGGATTAGCGCTAAACTAGATTTTTATCCAAACAAATCCAATAATTATTTTTTAAATGAAGTATATGTTGCATCAAGTTTATTTGGAATAATTCGTAGTCTAATAATTGCTGAATCTAGAAAAATAACATATTCGAAAGGAGGAAAGATAAAACTCTGTCTGTGAAAATTAAATCTCTAAATTATAAAGTGTGGATAATAGGATGTAATTGTGGTTTCATTTCGAATGGTACCATAAATGAATGTGGAAAAGTAAAGGAGAAAAATTTAAATAAACTATATAAGTGGTAAAAATGAAAAGGAGAAGTAGCTAGTGTTTAATATAAAAGAAAGATTGGGGCAAATAAAGCTTAAAACGAAGTTGTCTATGGCATTTATAGCAATATTAATTATACCAAGCCTTATCGTAGGAGTATCATCTTATAATAAATCAAAAACAGATCTTAATGAAACAATTCTACAATCAGCAAAAGATAATATAAGTATTTTAGATAAGATTGTTGATGATGAATTAGAAAATAAGCATACAGATATCACTCATTTTGCAAAGGTACTCACACAAGGGGATTATAATCCTGAACAATCGCAAAATGTACAGAATAAATTTGATCAATATATACAGTTACATCCAGAGATAGAAACGATTTATACGGCATCCAGTAACAATCAATTTATTCATGCACCTGTTGGAAAAATACCAGAAGGGTTTAATCCGCTAGAAAGCAGTTGGTATAAGGATGCAGTAAAAGCAGATGGAGAGATTATTGTTTCATCTCCATATAAATCAAAGTCTACAGGAAATATGGTAATTGCAATTGCAAAGCAGAATGCAGATAAAAGTGGTGTCATTGGCGTAGATTTGAATATTAAAGATATCGTAAAAACATCCAAAATGATAAAAATTGGGAAGCAAGGATTTGTATCTATAGTTAGTCAAGATAAAACTATAGTTGTTCATCCATCACTAAAACCTGGAGAGAAATTAGATAAAACTTTAGTGGATGAATTGTACAAGACAGAAGATGGAGAAATTACTTATAGCCTCAATGGTGAAGATCGAAACATAAGCTTTAAGACAAATAAAAAAACAGGTTGGAAAATAGCTGGCGTAATGCCTACGAAAGAAATTGAAGAAGCTACCAATCCTATTTTTTATAAAACGCTCACTATAATAGGTGCTTCATTATTGTTAGGTGGAATTGTAATTCTATTCATACTCAAATCTATAATTACTCCACTAAGACAATTAGTCATTTCAGCTCAAAGAATTAGTCAAGGAGATTTAACCGAGAAAATAGATATTCGTTCAAAGGATGAACTTGGTCAATTAGGTGGTAGTTTCAATACAATGGCAGAGTCGTTACGTAATATTATTTCTCAAATTAACACATCTGCAGGACATGTAGCTGCGTCTTCTGAGGAACTAACTGCTAGTGTAGAGCAAGCAAGTGTTGCGACAGAACAAATTACAAAAGAGATGGAAGAAATCTCGAACAGTGCAGAGGTTCAAAATAATGAAGTTGAGTCTGGAGCTGAATTAATTGGTGAGGTAACACGAAATATTCAATACGTAGCTGAGAATGCTTCTGAAGTATCGACTTCCTCCATATACACTAAACAAAAAGCAAATGAAGGTGAACAATTAGTAGAACAAACTGTAACACAAATGCAGTCTATCCATCACTCTGTTTCTCAATCAGATAATGTCATAAAATTATTAGATAAGAAATCACAGCAAATTGGCAGTATATTAGAAGCGATTCAAAATATTGCGGAACAAACAAATTTATTAGCATTAAATGCAGCGATTGAAGCAGCAAGAGCTGGGGAACAGGGGAGAGGGTTTGCAATTGTTGCCGATGAAGTTAGGAAGCTAGCAGAGCAATCATCCGAATCTTCGATGGAAATTGGAAGCTTAATTAAGGAAATACAAGCAGACGTACATGAGACTGTAAAAGCTATGAATGAAGTGGGAGTAGAAGTACAGTCGGGAATTAAAGTTGCGAACGATACAAAACAAAGTTTTTATGAGATTTCAAAATCTGCAAATGATATTGTATCAAAAGTGCATGGTATGGTAGAACTATCAAATAAAATGACAACTGATGCAATGAAAGTTGATACATCGATTGATCAAATAGCTATGGCTGTAAAAGAAAATTCTTCAAGTATGCAAACGATAGCTGGTTCATCTGAGGAACAACATGCTTCTATGGAAGAGATAAATTCTTCAGCAATACAATTAGCACAGATGGCGGAAGAACTTCAAGAGTTAATTGGTGGATTTAAGATTTAAGTTGAGATTCTAGGAGAGAATGCTAGAATCTTGTTACAGAGTGGAAATGAAAAATCTTATAACATAGTAAATAAGTATTGTACTCTCTATGCGTATTGAACAAGCAGATAAGCCATTTAAAAACCCTCCATTTGGAGGGTTTTAAATACATGTACATTAAATTTGTGGTGGTGCACCACCATAATCGCCAACACTATATGAAGGAGCAGGATAATGCCCATGAGTAGCAAGCTGATCTGTTTTAGAAAACTGAAAAATTCCCACCGTTAATACCCCAATAAAAGCAATGCCTGATAATAATAAGCTAATTTTTTTCATTATTTTAACACTCCTTTTGCGATTGATTTTTGTCTTGCTTGATAACAAATATGGAAATAGTCACTTACTTTTTGGTGGTTCTCTAATTGTCTACATTTTGTGGCAAATAATTCGGCGTATTCGACAACATATTCCCATAATTCTTCTTCCTCAAAGTATAAGATTCCTTCTTGAATGATTTTTTCTAATTCTTCCAATGGAATATTTTCGTTTAATTTTTTTAAAATAGAGAAGTGGTGTGTGTATTCTTCGTTATGAATTTCTCTACAAATCTGTAGTCCCTTATCAATGAGTTGGCTGGCCGTTGATTGTTCTCCTAACTTATAATGTTCCTTAGCTTGTAGGAAGATGGCCTTGAAGTGTGTAGGGATTTTCTCTGTTACTTCTGAAAGGTGACGAATAGCTAAAGTAGACATACTTTGATCAGAATACAGCCACCCCATAGTATTTTTTACGTATAACAAGGAATCTTCTTCCCTATTTTTTTGTAGTAAATCAATTGCGCAATGTAGATATTCTTCTGCTTGTTCGTACTGTTTTAAATAGATGCAGCAACCACCTAGCAAACTATTACAAAAGGCTGTTTTTACTTCATAACCTTCGTACTTTGAAAAGATTGCTCTCGATTTATTTGCGTATTCGATAGAAGCGAGATTGTTATAGGTATGGTGATAGAAAGTAGCAATTCTATAGTAAAATTCGGCGTGTTCAATTTCATCTGGTATAGCTACCAATATTTTTTCTGCTAGTTTATAATGTTCCTCTGCCTCAGTATAATTTGATATAAAAGTGGAATGAATGGATTTGAAAAAATGATAATAGAATTGTAGAAATTGATCTGTAGGCATATCATAATCGCTAATAGTATCAAAACTATTTTGTTGAATACCAAGGCTATCTGTTAAGACCTTGTAACGAAATTCGAGTAGTGAATAGTATAGTAACAAATTTTGATCCTGATGCTCTTGATTCGGTTCAATGCTTAACTTATTAATTTTTTCATCAATTTTCTTTTTTAGATTAGTAGCTTTTATAACTTGCTGAGATAGCATAGATCGATACCAGTCGTTCAATAGAGAGGTTAATTGCTCATTTCCTTTTACTGAGACACTCATAATATACGCCCCCATTTTCTAAAAAAATCCTAATCCAATTTAATTATAAACATCATAACAAAATAGAAGAAAAAATGGAGTGATATTACAATGTTTTTCAAGAAAATTCATAAAAAATAATCAATTCGTGTCGAATATACTTAGAATAAAACATCCAAAAATTATCAAAAGATGATATGAGTCTTTGTACGTTCTATTAGGTGAACTTAGAAACTGTGATTGAAGATTTATGAAATTTCCTTTTCTTAAAACGGATCAATTACGTATTAATTTTTAAATTATTTTATCGGATACATATAATATGTATCAACACCAAATATATAAATCTTGCGTATGTAAATAAGAAGAGAATAAAGAAAACAAAAAAAGAACTTGTAAGAATTCCTACAAGTTCTTTTTTAGATAATGTAAAAAGGTGAAACAGAACATCTCATTATTTGTAATAGTGAAATTATCTTACTTATGGTTTTGTTTTATAGAAGATGTACTATATTGAAGATTTGTTCTTATTGTTGATTAAAGGCAAATTAAAGACTGGTAGGAAAGAAGTGCATAAAAGAGAAAGCCTTCTTTACTTATTCTGAAAAGATAATTCAAAAAGCAATTTGTGTATAGAATAAGCAATGCATGAATTCATCAACATTGGTGAAAATAAATCAGAGAATCAATATATAAGCATGAACTTTAGTGGAATAGCTACAAGAAGGGGATAATTCTATAATAGTAGATATAATTATCAAAATTTTCATCTTGGTTACTTTTCGGGTAGGATAAGTAGAAGAAAATAGGAAGTTTTTCTTTGAAGAAAGCTCTTTTGACAGGAATAGATTTTTTCATAACTAGAACAAATAAATTAATAATCGCATATACTGTATTGTCGTTAAAGCAAGACATTATTTTCTCAGAACAAGGGAATCACTAGAAAAATATGTGATTCCTTTATTCTTAAGTATAATGTCAATAGTTGATTTGAAATAACCGAAGAAATAAAATCTTTGTTAATGGACAATCACATAATTTTAGGTATAGTAGGTTTATAATTTAGACTATAAAAATTAATGTATCTTTTATTATTTTAACCAAGAAGACTCCCTCCATAAGGAACTCACAGCAAGTATGGGTAAGTGGGAGTAGTTCAAAGCATGCAATATTGTTTGATTTGGCTAATACATAGATTTATCATCTCAGAACTGGTGTAAGAATTATAATGTTTATACCATTCTATTGTATTTTCTAAAGTCTGTTGTAGGGACCATTTTGGCTGCCAATTAAGATTGAATTTTGCTTTGCTAATGTCAAGATTTAGTAAATTTGCTTCATGAAAATTTATTGGACCTATATTTTCTGCTGTCCAATCCCCGCAGCCCCAAATATCTAGTAAACTGGTCACTAATTTTTCTACTGGAACAATATTGCTTAGGGATGGCCCGAAGTTCCATGCTCCTGAATAAAGGATACCATTATTTATAATTTTTTCTGTAAGGAGTAAATACCCGCTTAAAGGTTCTAGTACATGTTGCCAGGGTCTAATAGCAGTAGGGTTTCTAATAATAATGTTTTTGTTTGATTCTAATGCTCGTATACAATCAGGAATAATTCTATCTATTGACCAATCACCACCACCAATTACATTACCAGCTCGAACGCTTGCAATTATTTTCTTGTGTTGAGAAAAGTTTTCTTCTGAAAAGTAAGAATTTCGATAGGAAGAAATTAAAAGTTCACAGCATCCTTTGCTTGAGCTATATATGTCATGGCCGCCCATAGGGTCAATTTCACGATAACCCCAAGGCCATTCTTTATTTTCATAGCACTTGTCACTTGTCACCATAATTCCTATTTTAGCTGATTCATGTAATCGAATTGCCTCTAGTACATTCATAGTCCCTACAACGTTTACCTCGTATGTTTCTCTAGGATATTCATATGAATAATTAACTAGAGGTTGGGCAGCTAAATGGAATACAATTTCAGGTTTATAATCTGTAAAAACCTTATTTAATTTATTAAAATCTCTAATGTCTCCACGAATATCAATTATATTATTTTGAAGGTTAGTAATGTTAAAGTTATCATTCTTATTTTTAGGATCTAATGAATATCCTATTACAGTAGCACCTAATTCATTCAACCATAGGGATAACCAAGAACCTTTAAAACCAGTATGTCCAGTAATTAAAATTGTTTTTCCGTAAAAAGCATTATTAAAGTTTTGGTTTAACAATTAGTCCACCTCCTTTAGTACCCTATTTTTAGGGGGTTAGGTATAAATGTTTATTATTTTTATACCAATTAACAGTTTTTATAATTCCTTCTTCAATATTAATTCTAGGTTCCCAGGAAAGAGAGTTTTTTATTTTTTGCACATCCGCTTCAGGAACCCATCTTTCATTTGTTCTAGAGGAAATTGCACCGTAATTTGGTCTGGAATTGGTTTTCAAATGTTTGAATAATAATTCTACATAATGTTTCAAGGGGTGAATAGTGCCGCTCCCAATATTAAAAATTTCATTTTGTACAGTAGTATTTTCTACTGCTAGGATACAGGCATCTATTACATTTTCTATATAACAATAATCTCTTAATTGATTACATAAAGTTAAATTTACATCTTTGTTTTGTAATACTCGCAAGATTATATAGCTAAAAATTTTATGCGGCTCTTCGCCTTCTCCGAATATGCCAAAAGGTCTTAATGTTATAAGATTAATATTGTTTTCGCTAGCAATTTGATGGGCGAGTATAGTAGCAGCAGCTTTGGTACTTCCATAGATATCCACAGGAGTTAGTAACATATTTTCATGAATAGGTTCCATCTTGTTACCGTATTCAGAACTACTCCCAAAATTGATGATTTTTTTACAATTCACCAATTTTGCTGCTTGAATAATGTTACAAGTCCCTATAACATTTGTTTCTATAGCATGGATGTAATCTGTATGGGCAGAATTTACACCATAGGCTGCCAGGTGAAAGATATAATCGGGATTAATTTTCTTTATTGCATCTTGTACTTGTTTTTTATCTCGTATATCTATTTCATAGGTTTCAATATATTTTAGAATATCCTTTAGTCTCCAAGAGTTTGATGGTGTTCTTATGAAAAGAACAATTTTTGCTTGTAAATTTAAAAGTCTTCGTGCCAAGTGAGAACCAATAAAACCGTATCCACCAGTAATAAGGAAAGTTTTATTTTTAAATGAAGCAATCATAGTGATAATCTATCCTTTATTAAGATGTATTTTTAGTTGCTGAAATAAATAGATTTATTTTTAAATAAGGAAAGTATCAGTCTTAATTGTGATGAGGGGAGGGGTATTTAAAATAATTTTTTATTGTTGTTGTATCAATTTGATCAGCAAATAAAGAGGAGGAAGGTTTTTGAAAAGTATTATGAAGGGTATGACATGTCTTATTCAATTGTTCAATATAAGGAATGTATATATAATCTAAAACTGCTGGAGGTAATTCTAAAGTTGCGTGTTTCCATAAATCGAACTCATTTGGATTAATAATTTGCATACTTCCAAAATGAAAAGCTATTAATTCATCTTGATCAATAAAAACTTTATTATCTGTTTTGGATATAGAACTGCTATTTAAAATGACATTCCAAGGTGCTGCATCAATACCTCTATGAGTCATGATTTTTATATTAGAAAAGATGTTAGGAATGTGATTTAAATATTTTTGATCACCCCATCTATCCATTTCAACATCATAATGATTATTACAATATTCGAGGCATTTATCTTTCCACCATGTTAAAATTTCTTTACTATTTTGATCGTTTTTGAAGCCTACTAAACCAGCTTGGTATATACCGTGTATGCTTTCAATTTCAGTAGAGCTTCTTTGAGGGCAAAGGAATACAGAGTATTTCCACCACTCATCAAGAATGATATTAGGTGCTGTAAAGAAATACATATCAGCATCACAATATATAATGTGATCAACTTCCGGATAAAGACTAAGGACATGTAGACATAGGGGCGCTTTTAATGTCCAACAATACTCTTGTAAACTTCTATCATTTTTTATACTGAGGAGTTCATGATTTTCAATTTCTTTTACCGGAATTAGTATGGCGTGCTTTAATTTTAATTTCTCTAATATTTGATAAGTTAGATCATCCATACAACAGATCCATACAGTAAATTTAGCGTTGAAATTTTCTAAGGAATAATAAGAGGTCAATCCTTGAATTAATCGTTCTTTACTTATAATCATGGAAAAGTTCATAAAATGATTGGATTGATTCATTTTTCTTCTTAATTGTGAATCTTTATATAAAGTTTGAGCTTTATTTATATCTTTTTTACTTAAAAATTGTTTAGTATCTTTATTGAATTTATCCTTTAATTGCTTTAAAACAAATTGAATTCTCTCTAAATACGGAGTGTAAATATGGTTTAATATATTATTGGGTATTGAAATTTCTCCCAAAGACCAAAGATCAAAATCATTTTCAGTAAAGATAGTAATACATGCAAAATGGTAAACAACTAGTTTGTCGTTTTCAATAAATATATCATTTTTAGTCTTGTCAATTTTATAATCGTTATTATATATACAGTTCCAAGGCGCAGCATTTATACCTAAGTTATTTGAAATTTTTACTTTTGGAAAATAAATAGGGATATAATCTAAATACTTTTGGTCGCCAAATTTTCCCTCCTCAGCCTCGGCACTGCACCAATCTATACATTTATTTTTCCACCATCTTACACTTTTTAGTCCATAGAGATCATTCTTAAATCCAATTAGACCAGCCTGATATTTTCCATACATTTTTTCTACCCAATCCCGATCTCTTTGGGGGGTTAGGAAAATAGAATGGTCACCCCATTCCTCAAAAATAATATTAGGGTCAGAGAAAAAACATAAATCACCATCACAATATAGAATAGATGGTAAATCATAATTGACCAATAAATATTCTATTAAGACAGATTTTAAAGTCCAACAATATTCATTTACTTTTCTTTTTCTCTTAATTGCTTTTAGTTCACGATCTTCTAATTCTTCAACTTGTAAAAGGTTTACATTAATTAAACTCATTTCTTTTAATAGTGAATATGCAAAAGGGTCTATACAACAAATCCACAATGTGAATTTTTCTGAGTACTGCATTAATGATTGCTGTAAAGCAATAATTTTCAAGACATACTCACTACCTACAATGACGCAGAAATGATTATTTAGATCATGTTGTTGATTATAGAATTGGGGATTAATTCTTTTTTGGGTATTTTTTTTGGAGAGATTTGAAGCTTTAATTCCTGTTGAAAGTGGGTTAACTATTTTCTCATTAGAGGGGATGTACAATCGAGGTAAACTTATTTTTTTATCATTAGAGTTCAATATTTATTCAGTCCTCTCCACTAAAATTTATTTGGATTCCAACTTTCATTTACAGTTTTTAAATCTTTAGGTGTATCGACACTAGCCCAAAAGTCATTGTGTTCATAGACGGCGAGCTCATTGTCTTTTATTAAATTTCGAAGAGGATCTTCTTCTAGAACACAATCATCATTATTACTTAAATAATTGAATATTTCTTTGTTAAATACAAAAAAACCACCATTAATTACTTCATCAAGTAATGGTTTTTCTTTAAAATCAATAGCAATTCCATCTTCGACCGCCAATAGGCCGTATTGACTATTTTTTTTAATTCCAGTTAATGTAGCAATTTTTCCTTTTTCTTTATGGAATGCTATTAGTTGATCAATATCTATATTAGCTAATCCGTCACCATAAGTTAATAAAAAGGTTTCACCCTGTACAAAGGATTCAAGTTTTTTTAGTCTTGCCCCGGTCATTGTATCAATTCCTGTATCTATAAAGTGTATATTCCAATTTTCTAATTTCTGAAGTAGCGTATATTGACTGGTTTTAAAATTCAAACTAAAGTCATTCTCTTTCCAGCTAAAGTCCATAAAATATTCCTTAATTTTCTCACCTTTATATCCTAAGGGCAAAATGAAATCAGAATGTCCATATTTTCTATACCAATTCATTATATGCAAGAGGAGAGGCTTTCCTTGAACTCGAACTAATGGTTTGGGAATGTCCTCTAAAATTCCTTGCATCCGAAGCCCTTTTCCGCCACACAAAATTATGACTTTCATAGATTTATTTCCTTCCTCTCTATATGTTTTACTAATTTAAACTATGTAGTTTGTTTGGTAAATGTATACACGGTTGTACCATAATGACAATCAACTAAAAAAATATGTTAGATTTATAATTCAGATGCTGATTAAACGTGGAGAATACACATTGTAGTTTATCATTAATTATATGTAAATTAGGTTCTTTTAAAATCTATGCTTTAGTTTATTTAATATTAATGAAAGAAATTGTTTGTTCTTAAGATAAAAGAAGGGGAAGAAAATCAAGGGAATTGAAGAAGCTTATAATGAAATATCCAAGAAGACAAAATATAAGATAAAGTATGGAAGTAAGTAGTTGTGAATGCACTACATAAGCAGAATATGCTGATCGCATAAATGATTTTACAGAAATCAACAGAAGAATAACAAAAGGAATTAACCATTTGAAGGAAAATGGAACAACTATTTTTACATTTTATAAATTCAAAAAAGAGCACCGCATAAAGGTGCTCTAGTGATGGAACTAATTTTGTAAAGAACTATTTATTCAATAAAGAAGGACTTACTAATTATTATATGAACGTTTTGTTAATTAAGTGTGTATCAATTAGACAGGAGTTTTATTTCTCTACACCTATTTTATTTTACGGGCCAAATCATGTTAAAAGTAAGAAGAAAATTATTAAGTTAATGTTATTTTGTTTAAAATAACATCCCAATCGGAATCATCACCTTCCCATCTATCCTGATAACGTGGGAGTTCAATTGAACAAACCCTCGATATTCCCCAATTTTGTTCAACAATATTAGATATACCCTCCTTGAAATTAACAATAAGAATATTAAAATCCTTATTTGTAATTTTAGATAATACGTTTTGTAATTCAACCGCTTCATCTCGATTTCCCCAAATTCTAATGAATAAAATGGATTCACTACTATTTATTTTTTCAAGGAATCGGTTAATTCTAGTGTCTAATTTAGCTTTAAAAGAAGGATAGGTTGATTTCAAATCCTTTTCTGAATTAATAGGAAAATCATGCATTGAAAAACAATTATAATAAGTGTCCTTTATACAGTAGGTAATTCGTTCTGCCCATTTAATTTGATTATCAAATTCTGATTCAATAAGACCGTAACTTTCTGAACCTTCTATAACCATATTTTCCAACTTCATAAATTTTTTAAATCGATTTTGAAGTAATCTGTTTACATCTGAAAGTGATGGATAATAAAACCAATCTAAAGGTCCAGAAAATGTTCTTAAATTGTGTCTTTTGATTTGGTTGGTGACTTGACACAATCCTCCTAAACTTACAATTACGCCATAGGATTTTTGTATATCTTCTAGGTTCATCCTCATCATCCTTTATAAAAGTAATTTAAATTATCTGTTCAGTATATGATACAATAACATATTGATGTGGACCTATATATCACAGTACATAGAGCTAAGACATTTGTATAAATTTAAAAAGTTAAATACCTAAGTTGAGGGATTTCATCTTTGACGTTATATCATGGAGTTACTATTGGAATGAAAGCTGGTAGGGATATTGCGCCAGAGTTATATTTTCTCCAGTGACTTAATTTAGAAAACTGTTCTTGATTACTGTAGTAAAATTGTTGTTCTTTTAAAACAATCCTTAGATAAAAAAGAAAAATCTATTGTTTAGCATTTAACCAGTAGATTTTTCTTTTCATCTTCATAGTTTTCCTTCCTCTCTTAAAGTTATGATATATAATCTTTTAAAGACTGACACGGTGCATTTTTTTTCATAATGCACGTAAAAAAATCAGTTTAAGAATTATGTGAAATCGTGTCAGAAAATTAAATGTAATTATATATGTATTTAAGATGATATCAATCCACATATATTTTTTAATTTTTAGATAAATGTAATGATAATGGCTTCTTAAAAATTAATTTAGCACCTTGTTTATTTAGAAAAGTCCTATAAACCATTTAGTTCATAGTAAAAGTAATATATTTGATATTAAATGTCTTGCATAATGCGATAAAATTTCACAAGTTTTTATCAATATATATAGAAAAAAGGTAACGAAACTTAAGTGATATTTAATACTTTTCATATTTGTGAAGTATGTGAATTTGTTTATTGTAACATCTAAGATGTTAGATGTTATTTTTTAAACATTACTTATCCCGATTCATGAAAAGTATTTTAATGCATTATTTTTATTTTATGTAACAATATATAGTTTTAATATTAAAACTAAAATATGGAAGTAACATAGGGGATTTACGCATATAGTAATGTTGATGGTAAAATTAACAAAATTTTCATTTAAATCAGATAAAACTATGGTGTTTTTAACTTATAATCATGTTACTACGATGAAAAAATGGCTACTAATTAGTTAATTTAAAAATCAATTTTAGATAGGAAGAGGATAATGAAGACCAGAGATAGTTATAAAATTATTGTAATTGGTGCTGGGACAGCAGGACTATCTTCTACTGCACATTTATTACGAAATGTACCCCTATTGAAAGAAAGTATAGCAATTATTGATCCATCAAAAAAACATTACTTTCAGCCACTATGGAGTTTAGTGGGGGGAGGAATTGTTTCAAAGGAAAGTACGATGCGTAATCAGGAATCGCTTATTCCAAAAGGGGCAACGTGGATCCCTAAAAGTGTTGTTGAGTTATTTCCATCTGAAAATAAGATACTTTTAGATGACGGACTGCTACTTGAGTATGAAATTCTTATTGTAGCAGCTGGTATCCAAATAAATTGGGACAGTATTAAAGGCTTAAAAGAGTCTATTGGCACTAATGGGGTATGTAGCAATTATTCTTATACATATGTTGATTCTACTTGGAGAGAAATCGAAAAATTTAAAGGAGGAAATGCGCTTTTTACCCACCCTAATACTCCTATTAAATGCGGTGGTGCTTCACAAAAAATTATGTACTTAGCAGAGGAGTATTTTTGTAATAGTGGTGTAAGAAACAGAAGTAAAGTAATATTTTATTCTGCAAACAATAACATATTTCAGGTTCCACGATATGCAAATACTTTAGAACAAGTACTAGAAAGAAAGCAAATTATAACGAATTATAATAAAAATCTAGTGGAAATTATCGCCGAAAAGAGAGAGGCAATTTTTGAAGATACGCAAACACTAAAAAGAGAAACCGTACCATATAGTATGATACATGTTGTTCCGCCAATGGGGCCACCTAATTTTATTAAAGAGAGTGAGATAAGTGATCATCAGGGGTGGGTAGATATAAGCCCTTATACTTTGCAGCATGTGCAATATAAAAATATTTTTGGACTTGGAGATTGTACCAATTTACCTACCTCTAAAACTGGAGCAGCAATTCGAAAACAAATACCCGTCTTAAAACAAAATATTATGGACGTACTTAGCGGAAGAGATTTACAGGCTAAATATGATGGATATACATCATGTCCGATTGTTACAGGATATAAAAGTCTTATACTTGCTGAATTTAACTATGAACATAAGCCTCAAGAAACGTTTCCATTTAATCAAGCGAAAGAACGGTATAGTATGTTTTTACTTAAAAGATATATGTTGCCATATATGTATTGGAATTTAATGTTGAAAGGGATTCTATAGGAGAAGATAAAAAGTGGTTACAAAAATTGAAAATTAATTTGAAATAACTAATTGGAGGGAATAGCTATGCTTTTAAAATATTTTTATGATGAAAAATTAGCACATGCTTCCTATTTAGTCGGTTGTCAGAAAGAAGGCGTAGCAATCGTTATTGATCCTAGTCGCTATATAGAACAATATATAGAATTTGCTAAGAAAGAGGGGATGGAAGTAATTGCTGCGGCTGAGACTCATATTCATGCTGATTTTCTTTCTGGTTCTAGAGAACTTTCTAATCTTTACCATGCAAATTTATATGTATCTGATGAAGGAGATTGTGATTGGAAATATCAATATCTTAACGAAGGTCGATACAAATTGGTTAGAGAGGACACAGAGTTTAAAGTAGGTCATATAAAATTTAATGTAATTCACACCCCAGGGCATACGCCTGAAAGTATTTCTTTTTTAGTAACTGATACAAGTCAAAATAATTATACGAATGATAAACCGATAGGAATATTCACAGGTGATTTTATATTTGTAGGAGATATAGGAAGACCGGATTTATTAGAAACTGCAGTCGGTATTAAAGATACTGCAAAAATAGGAGCGAAACAATTATTTGATTCTATACAAAAAATAAAAATACTTCCTGATTATTTGCAAATATGGCCATCACATGGTGCGGGAAGCGCATGTGGAAAAGCATTAGGAGCAATTCCAACTTCTACATTAGGTTATGAAAAGATGTTCAATTGGGCATTTCGGTGTAATGAAGAAAGTGATTTTATATCGACTTTATTGACGGGACAGCCAGAGCCTCCAAAGTATTTTTCATTAATGAAGAATTTAAATAAGTATGGTCCGCCAATTCGTAAGAAGAGAAAAAGTACTGCTATTAATACAGTAGAAGAACTTCAAGAAATTTTGAAGAGCGTTTATCAAATAGTTGATATAAGGGATGTAGAGAGTTTTGCTGCAGGTCATATCGAGAAGTCAATTAACATACCTTATAACAATTCTTTCACAACTTGGTGTGGATGGTTATTAGATTATAAAAAAGAAACTTTAATAATTCTAGATGAGGAAAAGGTTAAAGTAGAGGCAGTTATTAGAGAATTTGAATCTATTGGGTTAGATAATATTATTGCTTTTGCACCCTTAAAAGTAATACAAAGACTTGATAGATTTGAAAGTTACAAAGAAAAAACATCGATTGAATTATATCCGCATATAAAAGGTGGAAGCGTTAAGGTTATCGATGTGCGTAGTAAAAAAGAGTGGGAGGAAGGACACCTTCATGATGCAATACATATCACTTTAGGTAATCTATTTGAACAACTAGATTATATACCGAAAGATTTTCCAATAGTTTTGCAATGTCGAACCGGATTACGTTCCGCTATAGCAGCTAGTATTTTACAAAGAGCTGGTATAAAGGAAGTAGTGAATTTAAAGGGAGGATTTCTTGCATGGAAAGAAGAAGGGCTTCCTTATACAACATGCAATCTCAATGTGTAGGAAAATATTATATGCTAGGTAAGAATAATTAAAAGAAGTTATAGATGACGTGTTAGAAAAGGGAATCATAATTGGCGCAGATTCAGGAAATACATTAGGATTATTAATTGATTATCCAGTTAAATATGAAAATGTAATATTTGTTTTAGCATTAAATAATTTAACATTGGATCCATCTTTTATGGAATGGCAGTGTTGGAAGTACTTAGGTATTATCAATAAGAACCCAATTTAAAATTCTCTTGGATGCAAGAGAATTTTTTTATTGGGAATAGTAAGGGGGAGGGGAGGTGCATTACATATGGGAAAAGGTAGAAGTAATAATGCTGGTAAAAAGCAACCGAATTTTGATGATTCATCTAATTTTGCTAAACAAAGCCAACCGACAGAAAAGAAGAAGAAATAAGAACAGGAGCTCTCTTGATAAAGGGAGCTCCTGTTAAAAGTGGACTGACGTTTCAGAATAACATATCGATGGATTAACCCAATAGCCATAAATACAAGGGTTTAATTTTTCGAAGGGCACCTAATTTAATATTATTGTCCCGCTTTTTTATACTTATTGACGCGTTAAATCCATTTAAAATGCTCCTTAATGGCGTTGGGCGTGACCTTCATTAAAATTTTTTAAACCTAATGGGACTTACCATTAAGAGGGCGAGGATTAAAGTAATCCATGCATTACCATATGAAAACAATGCCATACCAGCCAATGATAATCCTGCAGCTGGAATAGGTAATCCCTTAAAATATCCAATAGTTGGTTTAATACTAAATTTTGCTAATCTTAAAGCACCCATTGTTGGGAATAGGATAAATGCCAAAGAAGTTAAAATAGAAGGTGTTGCTATCGTATGAAATAAAAGCGCAGGAGCGACGCCGAAACTAACAATATCAGCTAAGGAATCCAATTCTACGCCAAACTCACTGTTCACTTTTAATTTTCTTGCAATTCTTCCATCAAGAAAATCTAAAACAGCTGAAAAGAAAATGAGAATGGAGGCTGCTCCTAAATATTCACTCATATTCAAGGTGATTGAGAAAACACCGCACAATAAATTTCCAATCGTAAATAAATTCGGTATAACTTTTACAAGCTGATTAAACAAGTTTGTTCCTCCTAAATTAATTAAACTTCACATTTCTGTAGCAATTTCTATATATTCTTCCGTTATTCTTAAAAATATATGACCACTGTATTACTGTAAGCTAATTAAATTTCGATAAGAGAAAAATTGATTTCTTAAATGTTCCACTGGTTTATAAAAATGTTTAATCATTTTCAGTACGCGTTATTGAATATTAGCACCTGATAGTTGATATTTCGAGTAGTCAGGGATTTTCCGGTTCTGGTGCAAAAATTCAAGGTAATTAAAAATAATCTCTAAAAAGGAGACATAATGATACTATTATTTTAAAAAGGTTCGTGGTTGGTATCGAATATAAAAAAATAGAATTTTTATACAAAAATCACCCGAAAGGTTGCCTTTTGTACCTCTTAAAATGACTGAAGATGTGTTTACTTGAGTTCATTAGGTAGTTAGAGGTTGATAGACTATCTTTAACGAAAATGTTGAGTAGTTCATCTTCATTATATATCAATTTAATAATGATTGGGGATTTAGAAAGTTCCATGGAAAGTACATATCAACCTGATTGGAAGATTGGAAATTTAATAACTGGTGATACATTTTACTTAACGCAACATTTTGGTGCGCAAATGAAAATTTTTAAAGTCCACACAAATGGTACCCTAGAACGCTTCCAAACAATAGAACCAGAATTAAAATAAAATTTTTGTAGCATCAATTAAATTCATTTCTTTTTATGCAAACACACTTTCAGCGGAACTAACTTCTTCACTATTTTGCGCTGGAAAGACTTTATAAAAAATGGTTACGTTTTCTGATCTTGAAATAACCCTCTCAAATTGCAATCCTGCTTTTCTAAAAGCTTTACTGCATCAACAATAGAAGTAATTGCTAAAAAGGTTATTCAAATGAAATTTATAAAAGCTTGATAGGCGATACCAAGTGAAAATACCGTAGCTACTATATGTGCAGTCCATTTGGGCATATTTAATTTCAATACGGTATTGTACAAGATTCCATATACGATACAAATAATTAATATAAATGCAATGAATTGAAGAACTAATAAAAATAGCGGTTGTCCCATTTATTTTCACTTCCTTTGTTTAATATATTAATATAATTTATTTAGAAGTGAAAGTTTTATTTCTATGAATTTCCAAAAATGTGATATGAAAGGGATAGTGGTAATCACAAGAATTACTGCAAAACTATAATGTAACTAAAAGTATTATTACGAGATCAGTAAAGTAGTAAAAAAGGTCGCCATTCAAGGCGACCTTCTTTACTATGCGTTATACCCAAATAATTTTAAATCTTCTCCTGAATCTGAAATGATTTTCTCAAATCGTAATCCTACTTTTTCTAAAAGCTTTCCTGAGGCAATGTTATCTATAGAAGTAATTGCTACAATTCGTTTCATGCCGAGCTTTTGTACACCGTATTCGATTATCGCAGAAGCTGACTCGTAGCCATATCCTTTTGAACGGAATGTTTCTAAAAAGGCAAATCCGATATCAACGTCTTCTAATGAATCTCTTTTAATAAGGCCACACATACCAAGTGGAGTGAGATCTTCTTTTCGTTCTACTAAGTAAAGGCCAAATCCGAGTTTGTTATACATATCGATGGGACCGTTTACAATATAATTTTTTGCATCTTCTAAGTTTCTAACCCCTTTGTCACCGATAAACTGAATCCATGCAGGATCGTTTACTAACTCAAGAATAAAAGAAGCGTCTTTTATATCAAACCAACGAAGATTTAGACGTTCGGTTTCAAGAACTATCAATTATTACACCACCTTTAAAAAGTTATAACAATTAGTATGGATTGTGTAAAACAAAAATGCAACATATTTTAATGGGGGTGTTTGTTCACATAAAGTTCGTTTGTTTTGTATAGAGAGATATTTTATAATTAGGATTGATTGTAAAGAGTGAGATACTTATACAATGACTCCTAGGTGACTAGGAGTTTTTACTATATAACTATCATTATTACTAAATATGACACACTACACATTCTACTCAAGGAGGTACATAATGAAGAAATTATATAATGCATCGTTTACGTATTTGATTATCGGTTTATTATCAGGGATTTTCGCTAGGGAGTATGGTAAGTATAAAGGGATTTTAGGATCTACTTTGTTAAATCTTTTGCATACACATACACTTGTACTTGGCTTTTTCTTCTTTTTAATTGCTTTAGGATTAGCAAAAGTATTCGCGTTTCATGAAGTGAAAGGGTTTAATAAGTGGTTTGTTTTACATAACATTGCATTAACATTAATGTTAGGTTCGCTAGCAGCGAGAGGGCTTCTTCAGTTAAATGGAGCTGACTTTAAAGGGTTAACTTATATTGTAGGGTTTTCTCATTCGTTGATGGCAGTTACTTTAATTTGGTTTATGTTGTTAGTAAAGAAATCGTTTAAAATGTAGTGAAAAAGAACTTGTAGCGTGTGCTGCAGGTTCTTTTTTGTATGTTTAGGTTTAAAAAACTCATTTTTCTAATTATTTTGTATAAAGATGGTATACTTGTTTTAAATTTAAAAAGGAGAGTTGATTATGGAAATAATAATTGAACATGTAGTAAATGAATTAAAAGGCATACTTCCTGAAGATCGAGTAGTAATAAATATGACAGTACGAGAGTTACATAGTAAAGATGAATCTTACCATGTTAGTAGTTTACCTGATGTAGTTGTTTTTCCAAAAACGACCGAAGAAGTTAGCGCGATAATGAAAATAGCGAGTCAGCACGGAACAGCTGTCGTTCCATTTGGAGTAGGGTCCAGTTTAGAGGGACATGTAATTCCTTACGAAAAAGGAATTACAATGGACTTTTCTCTTATGAACAAAATACTTGAAATAAGAGAAAAGGATTTTCTTGTGAGAGTACAGCCAGGGGTGACGCGCTCTCAACTTAATAAAGAATTGAAAAAGTATGGATTATTTTTTAGTGTAGACCCAGGAGCTGATGCAACGTTAGGAGGAATGGCTGCTACAAATGCGAGCGGAACGACAGCGGTAAAGTATGGGGTAATGCGTGATCAAGTCCGAGATTTAGAAGTCGTTCTTGCTGATGGAGTAGTAATACATACCGGGAATTTAGCGGCAAAGTCATCATCAGGTTATCATTTAAATGGTATTTTCGTAGGCTCAGAAGGAACACTTGGATGTTTCACGGAGTTAACTTTAAAAGTATACGGTATACCAGAACATGTTATGGCTGCGAGGGCATCGTTTCCAACTATAAATGATGCAGTAGAAGCTGTAATTAACATATTACAGGCAGGTATTCCAATCGCGAGAATTGAACTCGTTGATGAATTATCTATGAAACAAGTAAATCATTACAATGAAACAAGTTACAGAGAAGAACCGACACTGTTTTTAGAGTTTCACGGCAATGAAGCAGGGTTAAAGCAAGATATTGAATTTACGAAAGAAATCGTTCTTGATCATAAATGTATAGAAATTGCGTTTGAGATGGAAACAGCAGCGAGAAATAAACTGTGGGATGCAAGACATAACTTAGCGTACTCTTACGTGCATAGTTATCCTGGTAAAAAGCTAATGAGTACAGACGTATGTGTGCCAATTTCGGAATTAGCTGGAGCGATTCAACATGCGAAAGAGGTATTAGATAAAGTAGGGCTTATTGGCGGTATTCTCGGTCATGTTGGGGATGGGAATTTCCATGTACTTTTAATGATTGATACAAATGATAAAGAGGAAGTGAAGAAGGCAGACGAAATAAATGAAAGTATCGTTCAGTATGCTCTTAAACGAGGAGGAACGTGTACAGGAGAACATGGCGTTGGAATCGGAAAACGAAAGTATCAAGAAGAAGAGCATGGGGCAGCATTATTTGTAATGGAGAAAATAAAGAAAGCTCTTGATCCGCAAAATATTTTGAATCCGAATAAGGTGTTTCAATTAAAAGATAGGGGCTGAGTGGATGAAAGTACTAGAAGCGATAAGTAATGTAGCTGGAAAGTATTTTGCATTTTGGACCGGCTGCTGCACTCCCAAGTGTATTAGCGGCAGTATGGCATAACATTGCAGGGCCAATATTAGCAACCATCTGGTCAAAAAATGCAAAGAACACTTTCAGCGATGAAAATGTATCAATAAATATAGAAAAATAGGAATGATAAATAATGCAAAAACGTATTGTACATTTTGAAGGAATGGTTGTATTTTTAGCCACGATTTATATGTATTCGATATATGAGTTTAGTTGGATTATATTTTTTGTATTCCTTTTAGCGCCGGATCTATCAATGTTAGCATATGGGATTAATAATCACGTTGGTGCGAAAATATATAATGTATGTCACACATATATCATATCCATATTAATTGTTCTAATAGGTGTCTATTTTAAGATAGATACCGTTATAATGATTGGCTTAATATGGACAGCACATATTGGAATGGATCGAATGTTTGGATATGGATTGAAATATGAGACGGATTTTAAGGATACTCATATTCAGAGGTTATAAGAAAAAGTATTCATATTTACAGCGGATTTATTAAAATATTGAACGAAATTCAGTGAATGAATTTCGTTCAATTGTTGAGGAATATATATATAGATAGATATAAATAATCGAATTATGTTATTTTTATGATAATTAAAAGAAGGAGAGTGGATTTGATGAATATACAAATCACTGGCAATGAATTAATTACTAAGATGCTGAATGATTGGTATCGAGATATTAGAGCTCAACGTATAAGTGAAGCAAAAAAATTAAAAGGGGAGATCGATAAAAAGCTTTATATTATCGAATCAGATGTAAAGGTTTTATTTCACTATTATCTGTTAGAATTTCGATATAAAGTGTTAATAGATGGTTTAGGTAATTTGAAAAAAGCTTTTGATAAAATAGATGCATTGCCTAAACCAAATGATGAATATTCTAATTATTATTATTATTTATTCAAAGCCATTCATTATACAATTCTTACTAATTATAGTGAAGCTAGCAACTATTTTGAAAAAGCTGAAGGGTTATTAGAGCATATTTCAGATGAAATTGAATATGCAGAGTTTAATTATAGAGTTGCTATATTAAAATACCACTTGCATTACGCATATTCAGCTATTGAATACGCTTCAAAAGCAAGAGATATCTTTGTTAAACAAGCAGGGTATGAAGTGAACATAGCGCTGTGCGAAAATATATTAGGATTATCTTTTTCGGAATTAAAGCAGCATGATAAAGGTGAGGAATATATTGCGTCAGCAATAAACATTTTACAAAAAAATGATGCTGAAATGTTAGTATTAAGAATCAGACATAATTTAGGTTTATTGTATGCGAGTCAAAATCTTTCAGTTTTAGCAATTAGACACTTATCTGAGGTTTCTAAAAAAATGCCTACTCATTATAAGGCAATCTTTTTAGAGGCAAGAGAATATTATAAATTAGGTGAAATAGAAAAAGCGAAGGAATTAATTGAAAGTGGATTGAAGGTTTGTGAGGAATTAAAAAATGATGAATATAGATATCACTTTTTAATTCTAAAGGGATTTTGTCAGCATTTAGAGGTAGAAAAAATAGAAAAAATTATTCTCGAAGGTTTTTCTTACTTTGAAAGAAAGAATTTATCGGAGTATATTCACGAATATACTGAAAGTCTGGCATTAGAGTTTCATAAAGTAGGTAATATAGAAAAAGCAGAAAAGTATTTTTTTATGAGTTATGAAATAAAAAAGAGAATATTTGAAAAAGAAGCATTGAAATAAAGAAAAAACTTGGATTATCTATAATGGGAATAGCAGCTGGAGTTATGGGGTTTTATGGTAGAAGGTCTTTGTAATAAATTAGCTCAAAGTGGATATGGTGGAACGTTTATAATTATAAAACCTAATGAAAATCCATATGCTGTCTCTGAAGATACAACGATGCCTGCAAAACAAATCTTCTATTGAACGTGGGTAATTAAACAAGTCACAAATTATAATTTGTGACTTGTTTAAGGTTGGATACTAAATGTGTTGCTTTCAATATTGAAAGCAACTTTTAAGTTTGTGATTAATAGTTAACTTAATAAATTTTTGGGTTAAAATAAAAACAAATTTTTAATCAAGTGCCACAAAAAGTACGATAAGGGCGATTCGTCGGTGCAGGCGGAGCGCAGTATTCTTCTTGATCTGTAGAATACGCATAAGGGTTTGATAAAGCTTCAAGAAGTTTCTCCATTACGCTATAGTCGTCATTTGTAACAGCTGCTTCTAATGCTTCTTCTACACGGTGGTTCCTCGGGATGATTGATGGGTTATTATTTTTCATCATCTCGTAGGCGTTTTCTTTCGATTGTTCTTGTCTGTCTAATCGAGATTGCCACAGTTTGTACCATTCTTTAAATTCAGGACTTTCAAATAGAGCTGTATTTTCGATAGCATCAAGAGTTAATGAACGGAATGTATTTGTGTAATCCGCTTTATATTTCTCCATCATTTTTAAAAGTTGCTTAATAAGTGAGTGATCTTGTTCTTCGTTGCTAAATAGTCCTAATTTCTTTTTCATTCCAAGGAACCACTGTTTTTCATACTGTACGCTAAATTTCGAAATTTCGTCTTGAGCGATTTTTAATGCTTCTTCTTCATCTTCGTGCAGAATTGGTATTAAAGATTCAGCTAGTCGTGCTAGATCCCATGCGGCCATATATGGTTGATTTCCATATGCATAACGACCTTGTGTGTCAATAGAGCTAAATACAGTTCCTTGGTCGTAATTGTCCATAAATGCACAAGGACCGTAATCAATTGTTTCGCCACTGATCGTTATATTGTCAGTGTTCATTACGCCGTGAATAAATCCAACAAGTTGCCATTTTGCGATAAGACTGGCTTGTCTTTTAATGACTTCTTGTAGTAATGCAGTATATCGGTTTTCATGAGATTCAATTTCTCGGTAATGCCTTTTTATCGTATAGTCAGCTAGTGATTTCAGGTCCTCTATTGAACCACGAGCTGCAGCATATTGAAATGTACCGACGCGAATATGGCTACTAGCTACTCTAGTTAAAATTGCTCCAGGTAACTTTGTTTCACGATAGGTTGGTTCACCGGTTGTGACAACTGCTAAACTGCGGGTAGTTGGAATATCGAGTGCATACATTGCTTCGCTAATAATATATTCACGTAGCATCGGACCGAGTGCAGCACGGCCATCTCCTCGGCGTGAATAGGGAGTAGGGCCAGAACCTTTCAGTTGAATATCGAAACGCTCACCTGAAGGAGTAATTTGTTCGCCAATTAAAAGAGCACGACCGTCGCCTAACATATTAAAATGTCCGAATTGATGACCAGCATATGCTTGAGCTAATGGATGAGCTCCTTCTGGGAGTGCATTACCAGCGAAAATAGCAATTTCAGCTTCCTTTTTCAGTTCTTCAGGGGTCAAGCCAAGAGATATCGCTAATGAATGGTTTAGTTTAACTAACTCCGGTGAACTTACGGGAGTAGGGGGGATTTCTGTATAAAATGATTGTGGTAAAGTCGTATAACTATTATCTAAATTCCAACCTGTTTCATTATTTTTAGTCATTGTATCTCCTCCTTTTTGTATTTTAAGTTATGTATTTGTACGTATGTATTCTTTGTAAAGTTAACTAAAAGTATAATATAATATTTCCCCTTGCAATCTATTGTAAGGACTTCATTGCACTATGTCTATTTAACAGCAAATTTAAAACCTCCATTTTAAGAAAATGGAGGTTTTATTATTATTTAATTTTTACAATTATTTTTCCTTTTGCTCTTCCAGACTCTGAATATTCCATTGCTTTTTGTGCATCTTCAAAAGGGAAAACTCGATCGATTACCGGTTTAATTTTTCCGGCTTCAATATAGTTTGCAATAGTACGTAATTGATCCCCGCTTGGCTTCATAAATAAAAATGAATATTGAGCATTATGCTTTTTTTCAAGTGCAGTAAGTTTTTTGCTGGCTAATGAAAATAAGAGAGTTTTAAAGAATCCTGAACCAAATTCTTTACCGAAGCGAGCATTCGGCATGCCTGAAACGGAAACAATGTTTCCTCCCCTTTTTATAATATTGAATGATTTTTCAAGTGTTGCACCGCCGATTGTATCAAATACGGCATCATAATTTTTTAGTATATCTTCAAATTTCTCTGTTTTGTAATTAATAATTTCATCTGCGCCAAGAGACGTTACTAAATTCGCACCAGCTTCACTAGCAGTCGTTGTAACAATGGCACCCATTATTTTTGCTAGCTGAATAGCGAAAGTACCAACACCACCGGATCCGGCGTGAATTAAAATCTTTTGTCCTTTTTGTAATTGCATGATGTCATGTAATGCTTGATATGATGTTAAGCCAACGAGTGGAATCGAAGCAGCTTCCTCAAAACTTAAATTTTTCGGTTTTAAAGCTATATCATCTTCATGAATGGCTATATACTCCGCGAAAGTACCAATCTTATTTTTTCTTGGACGAGCATATATTTCATCACCAACTTTAAAACGAGTTACTTTTGATCCAACCTTCGTGATGACACCGGCAAAGTCGTTACCAAGGATTAGGGGCATTTCATATTTCAGTAACATTTTTACTTTTCCGTCGCGTATTTTAAAATCAATTGGGTTAATGCTAGCTGCATGAATTTCTGCGAGCACTTCATACTCATTTATTTCAGGAGTAGGTACCTCTGCCATACGCATTGGGACTTTTCCATATCTATCAATTATCATTGCTTTCATTTCTTATACCTCCAAGTTTTAATAAAAGTTTTGCAATAGCTTCTCAATATCTAATACAAGATTTTTTAATAAACCTAATTTTGTACGTATATCAATATAATAAAAATTCTTTGTACCTTCTTTTCTCATTAAAATAATGCCAGCTTCTCGTAAAATCTTAAGGTGATGTGATACTGCTGGACGGGAAAGGTGTGTTTGCTTCGTGATTTCTCCTACACGTAATCCTGTTTGACATTCCGTTTCCATTAGCACTAATAAAATAGCTTGACGCGTTTCATCACCAATTGCCAATAATACTTTTTGAGAATCAATAAAATCTTTTTTTATAATATTTAATTGTTCTTGTTTATTCATTTCAATCACTTTGCCTCCAGGTAATTAGTCGAAAGGTTTAAGATGATGAACCATTACTTCGATACGGTAATGCTACATGATTGTTGTATGAGGTGCAATATTGAGAAAGAAAATCGAGACGAATGAATTTTTTATTGTTGAAAATTATAGGGAGATAGAAAAGGGATTGGAAGGACTACATAACACAATAGATGAGGTTTTAAAAACAAAAAATGATGTAACAATAAAATAAGCGGTCGTAACCTTGTATAATCCATAAGGTTACGACCGCTTATAATGTTTGTATTATTTTTGAATTTTACGATAGAACATGGTTCAACGTAAAGTACGTTCTTTTGTTTTACACTTTCATACAGACACAATTCAGGTGGATTATAGATGTATGAAAAGGTAAAAGGAATTTTGGGGCGTAATCTATCTATATGATAATTCAAAATGAAATATAAGTCTATATTTTAATGTTTTTTTTGATTATATTTATGTCACTGAGCTCAGAACAATGATTTGGAGGGGAAATATATGAAATCGAATTATGTACCAGTTTTAATTGTTGGAGGGGGATTATCTGGGTTAGCGTCTGCGTTATTTCTTGCAAAACATAACATTGAGTACTTACTTATTGAAAGGCATCCGTCTACTGCCATTCATCCGAAAGCAGGCGGTCTTACTTTACGTACAATGGAGTTATTTCGAGAATTAGGCTTGGAAAAAAGAATTAAATTGGCAGGTAAAGCATTAGAGAACTGCCGAGGAAGAATAGCGGTTTATACAATAGCTGAGGCGAATAAAGAAGAATTGGAACAAATGAGAGCGACACAATACGGAAACGATGAAGAGTTACTTCAAAAAATAGAAAAGATTAGTCCATCAAAACAAACTGCGTGTTATCAAATTATTTTAGAAGAGATGATGTTACAAGAAGCGAAAACATTAGGCGGGCAACTATCTTTTTATCATGAATTAGTTTCATTTGAACAAAATAAAAACGGGGTAAAAGCAAAGATTCGAAATCGTGAAACAGAAAAAGAAAGTGTCATACATTGTGACTATGTAATTGCAGCAGATGGAGTGAAAAGTAAAATACGTGAGCAGTTAGGGATTAAAACTGAGGGGCGTGGAACCATTGGTGGCTATTATATGAATATTTATTTTGAAGCAGACTTAAGTGAGTTTATACAAGGAGACGCATTCGGTTTTTCTATGGTACTTCATCCAGAGGTTCTTGGTACACTGATCCCAGTAGATAACGTGAAAAAATGGATTTACCATGTAGCCTACGATCCATTAAAAGGAGAGGGACCAGAGGATTTCACGATGGAACGTTGTAAACAAATTATTGAAATAGCAATTGGAAGTACAAATGTTGAGTCAGAAATATTAAGTGTTTTACCGTGGGAAGCGGCCGAAAGTACAGCAATGAAATTTCAAGGAAATCGAGTCTTTCTAGTTGGAGATTCAGCACATATTATGCCGCCAACAGGCGGATTTGGTTCAAATACAGGAATACAAGATGCGCATAACTTAGCTTGGAAATTAGCGGCTGTTATAAAAGGGAAGGCAAAACCAAAATTGTTAGAAACATATCATGAAGAGAGACACTCTGTTGCAAAATTAACGACAGCTTATGCAAGTAGTTTACTGTTTCGTGCTGCGAATAGAGAGGAAGGCAGTTTGAATAATATGGATGGTTTAGCTGTTACAGTTGGATATCAGTATTGTTCAGAGGCAATTATAGATGATTCAGTCACTCCGCATAGAATGGATAGCATAGAGTTGAACGGAAGACCTGGAACGCGAGCGCCACATTTATGGGGAACGTATGAAGGGAAGAAAGTTTCTACATTAGACTTATTCGGTAACAGTTTTGTATTACTTACAGGAGTAGAAAATAGTTCTTGGGCTGAGGCAGCACATGCTGTTTCAGCTAAATTAGGAATAAATATAAAAGGGTATCGTGTTGGCTTAAGTGGAGACTTTGTTGTTCCAGAAGATATTTTTAGCAAATTATATGGTATAGAGAATGGAGGTGCTGTATTAATTAGACCAGATGGCTTTATCGGATGGCGTTCGGAAAAAACGGTAGTAAATCCAGATATAGTATCGGAAGAGGTAATGAGAAATTTATTATGTGATTTTTAAGTAACTACAGAAATATTGTTTTATGTGCTTCACTCTACTGAAAAAAATATTCACAAATTTCAATAGGTTTGATATGATTAAATTCGACAAGTTAATAGAGGCCGGAGATATTTGAGAAAAGCCATAAATTTATTTAGGGATACAGGAGTGTAGCCTAAATAATTTATGGCTTTTTTTATTGAATGAACCGTACAAAATAGGGAGTTACATGTGAAAAGGAGGGCTATAGGAATTAAATAGGATAATACTAGTTTTTTATATTAATAATATAGAGAAAGTATATTTATAAGAGTGGAATTTTAATATAGGTTTATAAAAATAATGAAAGTGTGTCTTCTATTTCGTGTAAATCTCATTAGCTTGTTGAAATTTGCAACGTAGGAAGGGTTAGAAGGATGAGAAAGATTATTAGCGTTTTAGTTATTTTCTTTATGACGGGAAGCATCTTTGCTGGGGGAGCTGTTCATGCAAAGGCAGAAGGAAAGCATGAGGGGAATGCGAATAAGTTTTTAAATATTGCACATCGCGGAGCAAGTGGACATGCACCTGAGCATACTTTTGCTTCTTATAATCTAGTGAAAAAAATGAAAGCGGATTATTTAGAGTTAGATATCCAATTAACAAAGGATGGCCAATTAATTGCAATGCATGATACAGCAGTTGATCGCACTACAAATGGAACAGGCGAAGTACGCGATAAAACGTTAAGTGAAATAAAGAGTTTAGATGCTGGATCATGGTTTAATAAAGCGTATCCAGAAAAGGCTAAGCAAGAGTATGTTGGGCAAAAGGTTCCAACTCTTGAAGAAATCTTCCAAAAGTATGGAAGAAGTATGAAGTATTATATTGAAACAAAATCACCAGATGTGTATCCAGGAATGGAAGAGAAATTGTTGGCGTTGTTACAAAAATATAATTTAGTAGGCCAAAACATGTCTTCTAGCCGTGTTATGATTCAATCATTTAGTAAAGATAGTTTGAAAAAGATTCATAGTATGAATGAAAATATTCCGTTAGTTCAATTGCTTTGGTATTATCCAAATGAAAACAATGAAATTGTTGAATGGTCTGGCATTACACATGAACCGAAAAGTGTAACAAATGATGATTTTCAAGAAATTAAAAAGTATGCAGCTGGTATTGGACCAAACTTACGTAATGATAACGGGGAACTAATTATTGATGAGTCATATATGAAAATGGCTAGGAAAAATGGACTGTTAATTCACCCTTATACAATTAATGAGAAACCAGATATGAGACTGTTAATCAAATGGGGTGCTACAGGAATGTTTACAAATTATCCGGATCGATTACATAGTGTATTGAAGGAAAAATAAGTGGAAAAGGGTATACCAGTGTTTTAGGTATACCCTTTTTAATCTAACTCTCCAATAAACAGAATCTCTTTTTCATAGCATTCATCTGCATCATAAATAATTTCTTGAAAGTGAAGCGTTTTGAAGGAATGACAAACTGACATTTCCCATGTCTCCCAAAAATCAATTTCATTTGAAAGAAGAATCCATTTTTGAAATTCACTATTTCTATTAAAGAAATTATGAAAATAGTCCTCATTTTTAAATATAATGATTTGCGAATCCCACAAATTATTTATAGAAATCAAAACAACAACTCGATATGTATGTGTATCGCTCGGTTTCATATTTATTAAATGATTTGCTTGATTTAATAAGGTTTGAATACATAACCGTTTTACTTTTCTAGGTGTTTTACGAGAGTCAATAAAAGCTTGCGAAACTGGCAATAGCATATTCCAATATTCATCGTTATAGAAAGTAGAAGGGAACGTTTTTGTATGTTCCTCAATTCGCTGTATCATAGTGTTTGTTTTTCGGTTCATACCACGTATTTTCTTTTCACGCATTGTGAGTCATCTCCATAAATTTTTGTAATGCAGCAGAGTGATATATATCTTTTCTAGTAATAAAAGTAGTAGGAACTTTTTTGAAGCTATTTGGTAAAGGATTGAATGATACGTCATGTTTATGACCACTTAAAATAGACTTCATCATAATTGCTATGCCCATACCTGATTTTACACATGCGAGAATCTCTTCAATTGTTCCAAACTCTAATACTCGCTTAGGTGAAATTCCTTCTTCTTGAAGCCAATCTTCTAATAAATTTCTATAATAGCACCCATGACTAAATGCAAGTAAATTCATGTCTCCTATGTCTTTAAAGGAAGATAAAGGCTTTTTGCTAATGAGAACTAATTCTTCTTCACGAAATATATTTGTATGAAGTTCAGCATGCTGAGTAGAGCCAGCTATAAACGCTCCGTCCAGTTTTCGTTCTAGTACAAGCCTAATCAATTGTTCCGTCGTATTTGATTCTAAAATCAATTCGACTTTTGAGTATTTCTCATAATAGGCTGTTAATATAGATGGAAGTCTTACAGCGGTTGTAGATTCTGTACATCCAATTTTTAAAGTGCCTCTTGGTTCGATCCCATTACTTTGAACTGCTTTAACAGATTGATCCATTAAGTAGATAATTTGTTTGGCGTATGTTAATAAAATCTCACCGTTAGAAGTTAAAGTTACACCTTTTCCGTTTCGGTAAAATAAAGGCACACCTAATTCGTTTTCTAGTTGTTTCATACGCATTGTTACGCCAGACTGTACATAGTTTAAATTTTTAGCTGCGTGAGATATGTTTTTTTCTTTCGCAACTTCGTAAAATACAGTTAAATCTTTTATATCCAAGTATCATCCCTCCAGAAAAGGTATCATTTTTTTTGATGAATTACATGATAAATCTTTATTTTATATGATATCAGAACTTTCATACAATGGAAGGGGATGGAGGGATTATTGTGTTAATGGAAGAAAGGGTGAATAGTACTTATAAGTGGGTTATGTTAATTTTTGCGACGGTTGCTCAAACAACAGCGACACTTATAACGTATGGTGTTGGAGCGTTTGCTTTATTTTGGAAAGAAGAATATGCACTTACGAATACGGAGATTGGATTGTTAGTAAGTGTTGTAAATATAGGACCGCTATTTTGTATGCTTTTTGTCGGGCGGCTACTTGATCAATACAATGAAAAGTTGTTAATTTCGATAAGTTCATTTTTACTAGGAGGTTCGTTTTTACTCACTAATATGGTCAATGGATTTAATGGGTTACTCTTTGTACTTTTATTAGTAGGAACGTTTTATAGTGTTTCGCAGCCAGGAGGAAGTAAGGTGATAATGAAGTGGTTCTCAAAAGAAAATCGCGGGTTAGCGATGGGGATTAGACAAGTCGGTATACCGATTGGTGGTACATTAGCGGGAGTATTGATCCCGTTTCTTACAATAAAATATAATATGGCCTATGCGGTAAATAGTATTGCATGTATTTGTATAATTGGAGGGTTTTTATTTTTTATATTTTATAAGGAACCATATATTCAAGAGAAAGTTAAACAAGAACGTAGTAAACTTTCTTTTTGGATGCAGTTAAAAGAAGTGATGTGTAAAAAAGAGTTATATGCAATTTATATAACTGGCATTTGTATGATTTCATTGCAAATGGTGTTAGTTGCGCACTTTATAAAATTTTTAGTATTGGAACAATCAATCACGCCAATTTTAGCTGGAAAAGTATTTTCCGTTATGTTCTTTTCTGGAATGGTTGGTAGGGTTATATTAGCAGCTACTAGTGATTTATTTTATAAGGGGAATAGGCGTACCCTCTTATTTATAACTGTTTGTATTTCTATTTTCTTCATTCTAATATTAGTAATGAGCATACATACAATAACGAATGTATTGTATGGTGTAAGTGCATTGTTAGGGTTCTTTGCAATTGGATGGTTTAGCCTTTTCATAACTGAAGTTGCGGAATCAGCAAGTGAAGAATCGGTAGGGATGACAGTGAGTTTTGCACTTACATTAAATCAAATTGCCATTATTGCTGCGCCTGCTTTATTTGGTTATATTGTAGATAAGAAGGGATATACGTATGCGTGGTTATGCATAGTTGTATTACTAACTATTTCAGCGGTTAGCTTATATAGGAAGTATAGAAAATGAAGGAATGTTAGCAATGTAAATTTTTTATGAAGAAAGTCTAAAGAAATGTTGAATGAGCGACATTTCTTTTTTATTTGTTGTATAATCAAAATGTAAATGAGATTCGTTTTCAATTTCGTTCATTACCTCTTTTGAAATTACCTGTAATTTTAGCCATAATTAGCTGTTTTTCTTTATCGTTATTTGCATGATTTATTTTATTTAAAAATTTTTCAGCATCATTTCCTTTTAATACCATAATCTGTTTTCTGTAATATTCAATTAATACCATGTTATTTTTTGTTATCCGATAATGAAACATCTTATCATCTAAACGATTGCGTTTATCGGTGTTTTTCATATTACATCTCCATTCTTTTTAGTATGTAACAAATGTTACAAAAGAATTTGAAATTATAGTGTAATGCATCCGATTGTATGTTGGAAATTTTGCAAGAAAGAAATACAATAGAGAGTAGTCAAAATTGAAAATGAGAAAAAGGAATCTAGTTTTAACAGAGTGAATATTAAATAATATTATAATATACTTGATAATTAAAAGATATAAAATAGAATGGATGTACGTTAAGTGAAACTAGATAAAAGAGGGTTCCTAGTATGTTAAAGAAATGGTTAATCGTTTTCTTTATTTTTGCTGTTTTTTGTGGAAGTGTTGTTACACTAATACATGCAAATAAAGGAAAAAAATATGATACAAAGGCATTTTCTAATGTAAATAGTAAGCAAAAAGATGTTAAGCAGGAAGTTGATGCGAATGAGAAAAAGCGTTATGAAATTGCAGCTGGAAAACTAGATCAGTACTTAAAAGATAAAGGATTTAATGGGAGTGTTCTTGTAGCAAGTAAAGGTCATGTAATTTTACGAAAAGGCTACGGTTATGCGAATGTGAAAGATCAAGTATTAACAACGCCAAGAACGAAATATCGCATTGGGTCTATTACGAAAACAGTAGTTGCAATATCTATTATGCAACTAAAAGAAAAAGGGAAGTTGAACATTGAAGACAATGTAAATAAATATATCCCATCGTTTCCGGCAGATAAAAACATTACGTTACGAAACTTGTTAACACATACGTCTGGATTACCAGAACAGGGACAAGGTAGTGTTGACGCAGCATCACGGTTAAAACTAGTAACGTGGATTGGGGCACAAACGTTACAATTTCCAGCAGGGACAGGATGGAAATATACAGATTATAATTATATGGTGCTTGCATATATTGTAGAAAAAATATCGAATAAACCACTTGCTGAATATGTGAAAGAAAATATTTTGACTCCCGTTGAAATGAATGAATCTGGAATGGGCGCAACACTTCCAGAAGATATTTTCTTAGCAGAAGGGTATACGAAAAAAGATAATAAGTTAATAGCCACGCCGCGCTTAAAAATGAACTGGCTGTATGGTTGTGGTGAAATGTATACGACTGTTGAAGATATGAAAAAATTAGATGAAGCTATTATGGATGGTAAACTACTTTCTAAACAAAGTGTATCAGATATGTTTTCTGCATCACCTGCAAGAAAATATGGATTTAGTTTCTATATTTACCCAGATTATTATCATAACCACGGTGTATTAGCTGGCTGGAACACTTTTAATAATTTTAACTGGGATAAACGAACGTTTGTCATATTATTTTCTAACGTCCAAAATGGTATGAATGACGCATTTAATCAAGAATTTAGGAAAATGGCGAATGATTTAATAGAAGGAAAGTAATTATAAAAAAATCGGTATTGATATGTAATTATCAATACCGATTTTTTTATTTTGTAAAGTTTTACTTACTGAATAAAGTGAAACTTTAATCAGCAGGGCCCCACCTAACTTCTTTGCTTTCGCTGAATTTTGAGGTGGGGGTCTTACTGCCCACAAATGGCGGGATAAATAGGTAAAAAAGGTGATTGGCATTTGAATAAATCTAAATAGGTAGTTAAATGATAAGTAATGCAAAGAACAATTGGTAATTTTTACATTGATAAAAAAGCTTGAGCTTCACACTATGTGAAGCTTTACAGTATTGGAGACAAGAACAGGAGGTTGGAAAAATGAAAAAAGCAATAAAGTTTTGTTTAATAGCTACATTATCTACAACGATTATTAGTGGATGCTCTTTTGAGGGTAACAATGAAAATGTTAAAGGGAAAGAAGGAGAAAAAGTAGAGGTACAGAAAAATGCTGGGAAATATACGATGCCAGATGAAAAAGATAAACATGAAGGTACATGGCTGCAATGGCCACATGAATACACATATGGTGAAGAGTATAAGCAGGAAGTTGAACCTATTTGGGTTAAGATGGCAAGTGCTTTAACTGAGGGTGAGAAAGTTCACATTGTTGCATATGACCAGGAAGAAAAGGAGAGAATCAATAAGCTTTTAACAGATGAAGGGTTAAATATGGAGAAGATTGATTTCTTTATCGCGCCTACTGATGATGTATGGGCAAGGGATAGTGGACCAATTTTTGTTTATGACAGCAACAAAAATCTCAAAATATTAGATCCAGCATTTAATGGTTGGGGGAAGAAGACACCTTATAAAAATGATGCTCAAATACGTAAGAATGTTAGTAAACAATCAGGAATTGAAAGAATTGATTGGGGGAAATTTGTCCTTGAAGGCGGCGCAATTGAATTAGACAGCAATGGGACTGCTTTATTAACTCGAAGTGCGGTAACGAATAAAAATAGAAATCCTGATTTATCAGAAAAGGAAATTGAAAAATATATAAGTGACCTTGGGGTATCAAACTTTATTTGGTTAGACGGAGTACCTAATTTAGATATTACGGACTTTCATATTGATGGATTTGCTAAATTCCATAATAAATCTACCATTGTAACGATGAAAGAAGATGACCTAGCTGAATGGGGTTTATCTAATAAAGATATGGATACATTGTTAGATGCCAAAAATGCTTCAGGACAGAAATATAAGTATGAATACTTGCCGCTTAGTAAAGAAAAGGTTGCTTTAGAGAATGGAAAAACTCTCGATTATAAGGGATCGTATATCAATTATTATATTGGGAATACAGTTGTATTAGTGCCTAATTATAATGATCCGAATGATAAAATCGCAAACGATACGATTCAGAAGTTATACCCAGATCGTAAAGTAGTCGGTATTGATGTGAGGGAGTTGTATAAAAACGGCGGTATGATACATTGTGTGACACAACAACAACCAATTGCATTGAAGTAATTAATTGTAATTTCGTTGTGCTGCTATATAGACAAAATAGGTGGAATCTTATTACCTATTTTGTCATTCCTTATTATTTATAAAAATAAATTTAAATATAATGATGAATGAATTGTAGTGTATATTCGCTTTTCGTTTTATATGGTAAAGGAGAAAAATGTTTGTGTTAAAGAATTTTAAAATAGTGTTTTCGTATTTCCCTATCGTTTTACAGTACATTTTAAATGTAGCTTTAATTTGCTTAGGGGTTGTTCTAAGTGTGTTTCTTATGAAAGAAGTCATTCAGTTTATACAAGAACTGAAATTGGATGGTAATGAATCTAGTTATCATTTAATTGATAGTATCGTCGTATTCTTTTTGTACTTTGAATTCATCGTAATGATTATAAAGTATTTTCAAATGAATTTTCATTTTCCATTACGATATTTTATATATATAGGTATAACAGCTATTGTGCGTCTCATCATTATAGATCACGATAGTCCGTTAGATTTATTGTTATATGCCTGTGCAATCTTTGTATTAATTAGTGCATTGTTCATTGCGAATTCTAAAATGATGCGTCGGGATTTAGAATAGTAAACATTTGTTGTTGAATTAAATAAGATATTTTATCTTTTTGCAAAAAAGGAGTAACGGTATTGAAAGAAATAATCTTAACCAGCCTCATAATGATAGGGTTTATGATTCTATTATTTAATTGTATACTTTCATGATTTAAAAGAATAAAAGGTTAATAGAGAAAGAGGTTTTTGTAAATATGATTCATTACAATAATCAAAATAGTTTACATTTATAAGTTTTGCATTCATAGGTATTGAAGCAATAGGGGTTGAAATTGAAGATCCCTTTGGTCAGGATCCAAATGATCTTCCGCTAGAAGGAATTTGTATAGGAGTAGAAGCGCATTTAGTGAATTTATATAATCAAAACGATCTATTAGAAGTAATGGGTTTGAATCTTGATACAAAAATCATTTAATCATTTATTGTTGTTTTAAAATAGGTTATTTAAAAAACTTGTCAAGAGTCAATTTAAGGCTTAACGTCAGCTTTATATTTTTTATATAAATATATAATATTTCTCCATGCTATAATCCATTCATGAAATATACGCGGTTCATGAGTTGTAATGAAAAGAGAAATGAATTGAGGAATAGTTGGCTTTGTGAAATCAGTTATGTAACTACTATTAAAAAGCGAGGTAAATAATATGGAACAAAAACATAATGGGATTATTTTTACTGCAATACCAGACGAATCGAATGAATATTATCAACCATTTTATGAAGACTTGATTTACTTTAATGAATGTTTAAATGAAAAGAAATCAATTGCGGATCAACTTATATCTTTATCTGTTGAAGAACAAGACTTTCATACGAGCTGTTTTGAGTATGATGATATTTGGCTAAGAGATGTTGCACCGGTTGTCACAAATCATCTAGTTAAATTTAAATATCGACCAAATTATTTGCCAGATGATCAAGGGCGATATTTAGATCAACAGTTTAATAAATGGTTGAAAAAGAATGACTTTGAATATGTGAAATCCCCATTAATATTAGATGGTGGTAATCTTATTTGGAATAAAAAGATACCGTAATATTAACAGAACGTATATTTGATGATAACGATGATTGGACAGAAGAGGAAATTATTGAGCAGTTAGAATGGGATTTAGATGTGAGTCGAGTTATTATTATTCCTGCTGAAGAAGGGGATGTACTAGCACACGCAGACGGAATGGTTAAATTTATTGATGAACATACAATGTTTATTAGTGATTTTTTAGGAGATCATGAATTTAGATATAGTGTTCAAGAGATTATTCAAGAACAAATGCCAGAAGCTGAATTTATAGTTGTTCCTTCATCATATACAGAGAAAGGACAATATGATCAAGAGATAGCATCAGCAAAAGGGTTGTATATAAATATGTTAGAATCATGTGATGCTCTTTATGTTCCTAAGTTTGGACTAGCCAAAGATGAGGAAGTTTTACGATATATTCAACAGTATACGGAGAAGCAAGTTATTCAAATTCATGTAGGAGAAATATCAACAATGGGAGGTGCAATGAATTGTTTAACGTGGTATTGTCCAAGCCATTTGTTACCTTCGAAAATGAGAAGATTGAAAAATCAGAATGAAGATTTTTCAATGAAGAAGATTTTTGATTGGTTTTAATAAATAAGTAATGAAAAGAAAATATATTCAAGGAGTATTGATATGTATACCATCGCTGAGTTTTCTCGGATTTGTAAAATGAGTACGCGGATGTTAAGACATTATGACAAAGAGGAGATATTAAAACCGGCATATGTGAATCCGGTTAATGGGTATAGGTATTATGAACAAGAGCAGCTGGAAGTAGCATTGAAAATAAAAAAGTTAAGGGAGTATAAATTTCCTCTTCCAAAAATTAAAATTGTTTTGCAGTCATCGGATCAAGATTCGTTTGTTCAACATATACAATCACAAATTATCGAGTTGTCTCATGAAGTGAAGCAAAATTTACAGGTTATTTCAGAAATGAATGAAATGGTAATGGTGAATAGTAGTCTAAATATTGCTCGCCATAGAAGTTACGATATATTAATGGGAATGAGGAACGAAGTAACGATAATTACTCAAAGAGTAAAAATAGATATAGATGATATAGATGATTATTTTTATGACTTATATGAAGAGGTACAAAAAAATAACTTTCAAATAGTCGGTTCGCCATCTGCAGTCTTTTATGATGAAGAATATATTCCAAGTAACAGTGATATTGAATTAAGAATCCCGGTTATGCAGGGGAATGATGAAGATGTAGTACAAGAATATGAAATGAAAAAACTAAGTCCACATCAAATCGTTACTACTATGCATTATGGAAGTTACGACTATATAGGTTACGCTTATATAGCGTTAGAAGAATGGGTTGAAAAAAATGGGTATGTAATAGTTAATTCGCCATATGAGGTTTATATAAAGGGACCTGAATGTGATTATTTAGCAGAAGAGTATGTGACACAAATTTGTTTTTTAGTTACGAAAATAGAATGAGAATAAGGATTGACATTAACATTATGTCAATCCTTATTCTACGTACGAAAGCAATTTATCATAATAAAAAGGCGAAATAAAGAGTCACCTTATAAAGTTGCTACAAGTAAATGAAGATATTCCTGTTGACCTTAACACGATGTCAAAGTATAGACTGTACGTACATTCATATAAGGGGTGAACACGTATGAGAAATATAGAAAATAGTTTGTTTTATATGCCTGCGGAATGGGAGAAACATGAAGGTACATGGCTCCAATGGCCACATGATAAAGCACATAGAGGTGAAGGTTATAGAGCTAAGTTAGATGATATTTGGATATCGATGGCAAAGGAGCTTCACTATGGAGAAAATGTCCATATTGTTGTATGTGATGAAGAAGAGAAAATACATGTCCAATCGAAGTTAATGGAAGCTAATGTAAATATGGATAAAATTGATTTCTTAATTCAAGAAACTGATGATATTTGGATAAGAGATAACGGACCAATCTTTGTAACGGATAAGGAAGGGAATCGCTGCCTAACGCACTGGATATTTAATGGTTGGGGAAATAAATATCCGTACGAAAAAGACGCTAATATTCCGAATAAAATAAGTGAAATGTATCGCATTCCAAAAGTTGAATCTAGTGTCTGTCTAGAGGGCGGGGGAATTGAGATAAACGGAAACGCGACCTTAATGGCGGCGAAAACGTCTATTATAAATGAAAATCGAAATCCCACACTAAGTCAGAAAGAAATTGAAATGGAATTAACGAAATATTTAGGAGTAACGAATTTTATATGGATAACTGGTATACGCGGAGAAGATAATTATGATGAAGATACGGATTATCATATTGATGGCGCGGCACGGTTTGTAAATGAAAATACGATACTGTATGAATATGATCCTTTCGGTGAAGGAGAGCCATACCTTTTGGAGGCGTACGAAAAGCATTATCAAGAATTACGACAAGCGAAAAATATAGATGGAAAGCCATTTCAGCTCATTCCAGTACCAGTAACAAGAAAAGTGGTAAAAGAAGCAGACTGTAAGGGTTCATATTTGAATTTTTATATTGGTAATGAAGTTGTATTAGTTCCTGTATATGGTGATGAACATGACAAGTTAGGGCTGCAAATTATTGAAGGTCAGTTTCCAGGAAGAAGAATTGTCGGTATTTATGTGAATGAATTGTATGCGTATGGTGGTATGATTCACTGTGTGACGCAGCAGCATATAGAATAGAGTAATTCAAATGAAAAAGCATGCAGAGCATATACTCTGCATGCTTTTTATAATGCTGAAAACTCCTCAACAAGTTGAGTGAATTGTTTCAATGCACTTTCAATCGGTTCTGGCGTAGTTAAATCAACACCAGCTTTTTTCAATAGGTTTAGTGGATAATCAGAACTTCCACCTTTCAGGAATTCAATATAATTTTTCTGAGCATTCGGATCACCGCTTAATAGTTTATCAGCGATTTGAATGGCAGATGCGAATCCAGTTGCATATTTGTATACGTAAAACGGGCGATAGAAATGAGGGATTCTAGCCCATCCGTATTTTACTTCTTCATCAAATACAAGTGAATCACCGTTATATTCTTTAAATAGCTTTTCATAAATTTCACTGAATACTTGTGCATTTAATGGTTTACCTTGTTCAGCCATTTCATGTGTGATTTTTTCAAATTCTGCAAACATAATTTGTGTAAAGAAAGTACCTTTAAATTTCTCAATAAAATGGTTAACTAAATGGTTACGTACGTTCGTTTCTTTTGCTTCTTTTAATAAATAGTGAATTAATAACACTTCATTTACTGTTGAAGCGACTTCTGCGACAAAGATAGAATAATGTGCAGAAATTCTTGGTTGGTATCCATGTGAATAGTGCGTATGCATACCGTGTCCGCATTCATGAGTAAGAGTGAACAGGCTGTTTAAATCATCGTGATGATTTAAAAGAATGAAAGGGTGAACACCATATACACCAAAGTTATAAGCACCAGAACGTTTTCCTGGTGTTTCCCTTACGTCTATATATCTTTTATCTTTAAAACTTTTTAATGTTTCAATATATTCTTCTCCTAAAGGAGCTAGTGATGCAATCATAATGTCAAATGCTTCACTATATGGAATGTCTTGTTTTGCACCTTCTACTAAATCGACGCCTAAGTCGTATTGTCTTAGTTCATCTACGTTTAATTTTTCTTTTCGAATTTCATTGTATGTATGTAATGTTTGAATGTTTTTTTTCGTTGTATCAATTAGGTTTTCATATACTTCTTTCGGAACCATATCGCCAAATAATGATTTCTCTAGCGCTGATGGATAGTTTCTTAGCTTCGAAACAGTAACATTATTTTTAATAGCAGCGGATAAAGTAGATGCGATGGAATTCTTTAACTGAACATATGGTTTGTAATATGCTTTATAAGCTTCTTTACGCTTTTCACGATTCGTATCTTCTATTAACTTTGCATACATTCCGCGTGTTAAGTTCACTTTTTCTCCATCGTCAGTCGTCACTTCACCAAATAATATATCTGCATTGTTTAACATACCAAATGTGTGCTGTGGAGAAGAAAGAGCTTCACCCATCTGTGATAAAATTGCTTCTTGGTCCTTATTCAATACGTGTTTTTTATAACGATATAATTCAAATAAGTCTTCTTTATAATATTGTAAGCCTTCTGTTTCTTCTATGTAAGAATGTAATGTGCTTTCGTCTATGCTAAGTAAGAAGGGGGAAAAGAAAGATTTAGCTGCACTTACTTTCACGTGTAATTGTGATACTTTATCGACAAGAGATTGTGCGTCAGTATCGCGTGTATCAAGGTCAGATTGTAATCGTGCATAAGCGAACATTAAAGATATTATGCTAGAAATTTCTTCACTCTTCGTTAAATAAGCTAATAAACTATTGCCATCGTGAATATTGCCATTAAACTCGTGTAATTCCTTCGTTAATACTTCAATTTTATGAAAATCACTTTCCCAATCTTCAATTGTATGGTAAATGTCTGTTAAATCCCATTTTTCTATATCAGCTACTTGTAATCGATCTTTAAGTTCTGTCATAATCATTTCCTTTCTAAACATGTAGTTATATTTCTATATAACTATGAAATACAACAAATTGCAAAAAATCCCTGCTGAAAATTGAAAAGCCTTGCTAAAATAACAAGGCTTACATACTTATAGTGTAATTCCAAATTTTGAATGTAAAAGGTTTGTATATTGCATGTCTGTAACGGTTTCTTTCGTTTTTTTACCATTTTTCGCTACTGTAAGGCTATCTTTCGTTAAAGAGGCATGCCCATCTTCAGTTAGTTTTACAATAAGAGGTACTTTATTAAAGGGTGATCCTTCATGTTCAACGATAATTTTTTGTGCTGTATTTGCTTTTTCTTCATCCACTTCTTCTATATAAAATGCATAGCCTAACGTCCAATCATCAGCAGCAGATTGATCCAAGAACTCATTGTTTTTCCGCATCTCTAAAATGTAGTTTCCCTTTTCGGTCATTTCTTTACGAATACGATAATCTCCTGTAGCAGAGTGAATGACTTCACCTGAGAAAGGGACAGGGGCAAGAGGTAAGTATGATCCGAATCCTACTTCAATTAAATAAAGTTCATTATGATGGGTTAAAACGGTTGCGATATGGCCAGAATCAACAGCCCATATGGAGTTTGCAGCGTTATAAACTGTTCCTGAAACGAGATGAACATCGAATCCAGAATCTTTCAGGAAGTAATACATAGTAGGATTGAGTTCATAACAAAGACCGCCACGGTTATTTACTAAAATTTTCTCTTTCAAATTTTCTTTTGATATTTCTTTAAAATTCTTTTCGAGAATATTTAAGTTTTCAAAAGGAACAGTTTGTGCCATTGCGTACATAATGTTAGATAAATCTTCAAATAAAACTGTGTCTTTTTCTTCTATATGTAATCGTGCGAAAAATTGTTTTTGAAAGTCTGTCATCGAAATCCCTCCGTTATGCTTTTATAGGTAAATTGTAAACAATCTTGAATAGGATGTGAAATTAAAACTACGTTGAATATTTGAAATTAGATTAAAAATAATATGGGAGAGTGAGAGATTGCTACTTTACTAACGGTGGGACGAATATTATAATAATTCTGATAAAATACGCAAACGCTTTCTTGGAAGGGGATGGTGTACAGATGTTTAAAAGAATAACAATAGTCGGATTGTCGGTTGTTATGTTTTTACCTAGTATATATGAGGGGAGTAAAGCATATGCAGACACAGTTAACAATGGAACGTTAATGCAGTATTTTGAGTGGTATGCTCCGAATGATGGAAACCATTGGAATCGTTTGCGTACTGATGCTGAAAATTTAGCGGAAAAAGGAATTACATCTGTTTGGATACCACCTGCATATAAAGGAACTACGCAAAATGACGTAGGATATGGAGCATATGATTTATATGATTTGGGGGAATTCAATCAAAAGGGAACAGTGCGGACGAAATATGGGACGAAAGCACAATTGAAATCTGCAATTGACGCTTTACATAAGAAAAACATCGATGTATACGGTGATGTAGTTATGAATCATAAAGGTGGGGCTGATTATACAGAAACTGTCACAGCAGTTGAGGTAGACCCGAACAATCGAAATAATGAAGTATCAGGTGATTATGAAATTAGTGCGTGGACGGGATTTAACTTTCCAGGGCGTGGAGATTCTTATTCTAATTTCAAATGGAAATGGTATCATTTTGATGGAACGGATTGGGATGAAGGAAGGAAATTAAACCGAATTTATAAATTTAGGGGCATAGGTAAAGCATGGGACTGGGAAGTGTCTAGCGAGAATGGGAATTATGATTATTTGATGTATGCGGATCTTGATTTTGATCATCCAGATGTTGCGAATGAAATGAAAAAATGGGGAACGTGGTATGCGAATGAATTAAATTTAGATGGTTTTCGTTTAGATGCTGTTAAACATATTGATCATGAATATTTGCGCGATTGGGTAAATCACGTTAGACAGCAAACAGGGAAAGAAATGTTTACAGTAGCTGAATATTGGCAAAATGATATCCAGACTTTAAATAATTATTTAGCGAAGGTTAATTATAATCAATCTGTGTTCGATGCACCACTTCATTATAATTTTCATTATGCTTCAACAGGAAATGGAAATTATGATATGAGAAATATTTTAAAAGGAACGGTAGTTGCGAATCATCCTACACTTGCGGTTACTCTAGTTGAAAATCATGATTCACAGCCTGGTCAGTCATTGGAATCTGTAGTGAGCCCTTGGTTCAAACCGCTGGCATATGCATTTATTTTAACGCGTGCAGAGGGGTATCCTTCTGTTTTCTATGGTGATTACTATGGTACAAAAGGAAATAGTAACTATGAAATTCCAGCGTTAAAGGACAAAATTGATCCGATTTTGACGGCACGAAAAAACTTTGCATATGGTACGCAGCGTGATTATTTTGATCATCCGGATGTGATTGGCTGGACAAGAGAAGGTGATAGTGTACATGCTAATTCTGGTTTAGCAACATTAATCTCTGATGGACCAGGAGGGGCGAAGTGGATGGATGTTGGAAAGAATAACGCAGGGGAAGTATGGTACGATATTACGGGTAATCAAACAAATACTGTAACAATTAATAAGGACGGATGGGGGCAGTTCCAAGTAAGTGGAGGATCAGTTTCCATATATGTTCAACAATAATTTGGTGATGAAAAAGAAGAGGTAGACTGAAATATAAGTTTTCCTCTTCTTTTTATATTGTGCATATTTATCCCGCTATTTGTGGGAAGCCCGATTGGTGAGGGCTTATTAAAGTTTCACTTTATTTTTCATAAATCTTTATTGTAATAAAAGAGCTAGTCGACCTTTATAACAACAAGAGAGGCATTGGAATATATAATGTCACCCGTGGCTTCTCTTATTCGTACTCGAAGAACATCCCCTTGATTTAAAGGTAGTAAATCAGTTCTGGCGGATGTAGCTCTCACCCCAGAAGCACCACCAACTCGCGTTTCAATTGCGAATTGAATGGAATCGTTTATTGTAAGATTTAATATACTAGACGATATAGCTTGTATTACAAATACAATTGAAAAGGATACAGAGTACACGCCAGTGGTATCAATTGTAATAGAATTATTTAATGGATTTAGGGTAGTTCCACTAGCAGGTCCTGGAATGGTAAAATTAATATTTGTATTAACTACTGCTGAAAAACCGATTCCTACTTGAGAAGTTATTGTTCCAAATATGGGAAGAATCCCTAAACCGGTTGCGCCAGTAGGACCAGTTATTCCGATTCCGGTAGGACCTGTAACCCCAGTAGGACCAGTTATTCCGATTCCGGTAGGACCTGTAACCCCAGTAGGACCAGTTATTCCGATTCCGGTAGGACCTGTAGCCCCAGTAGGACCAGTTATTCCGATTCCGGTAGGACCTGTAGCCCCAGTAGGACCAGTTATTCCGATTCCGGTAGGACCTGTAACCCCGGTAGGACCAGTTATTCCAATTCCGGTAAAACCTGTCGCGCCGGTAGGTCCTGTGATTCCAGTAGGTCCGGTGGGGAATGTAAATGGTGGAATTGATGGTAGTGTGGGACCGATTAAATTTGGTTCCAGAGCAGGTCCGTGTAAAATACTATACTCTTCATTCATATAGTAAACCTCCTATCATTGCTTGTCATAATTATTAAATGTATTTGGGGAAGTAAATGACATTCGCAATAGCGGAGGCGCTTCTTATAATTTCTCTTCAGCGAATATAGACCTAATTTAAGCAATATTGAAATTTATAGTTACGTACTACTAAAGTATGACACCTTTACTTCTCACGTAACATATAGTATGATGATTTCAATAAATTAGATTTCAATGACTATAATATAAATTAATGAGAGGTGCTTTTTGTGAGTGCGGTAGGTATTAAATAGGAAAAATTTAATGAAATAAATCGGATAAGACCAGGGGATTTTTATGTACATCATACCCCTAATTTTGTCATGCATTTATTTCAAAACCTATGAAGATACCTACAATACTTTATAAAGCGTGTAATAAGGGACTGCCATCTATTTTTTATGGCTTATTTCCTCATACGTTATTACACATGCCTTGTAAATGTAAAAGCTGCGGTATCCCCGCAGCTTTTTTGTATATGTTTTTATTGTATAATTATGGAATTTTATATATGACTCATTGGAATCTAATGAGTAGGTATCTTCATTTATGATAAAAATCAATCATAGTGAGGAGAAACAAAATGAATACGATGACTTTTGAAAAGTTACAATATAACGAATTAAAGGATATAGTGAAATCTTATTGTGTAAGTGGATTAGGTAAGGAATTATTAAACAAATTAGAGCCGAGTACGAGTATAAAAGTAGTGAGAAATCGGTTGAATGAAACGACAGAAGCACGAGCTATATTAGATGCAGAAGGGCATGTTCCTTTCTTCGGCATTTCTAATATTGCTAGTACAATTCAAAAATTAGAAAAAGGGATGATTTTAGATCCAGAAGAATTAGTGAGTGTTTCAGACTTTTTACGTGGGTGTAGAAAGATTAAAAAGTTTATGTTAGATAAAGAATTTTTTGCACCAGTATTAGCTTCTTATGCAAATTCAATGACTGAATATAAAAGTATTGAAGAGGAAATTAACTTTTCAATTAAAGGAAATAGTATTGATGTAGCTGCAAGTAAAGAGTTAAAACGAATTCGAAATAATATCGATTCTGTAGATGGGAAAATAAAAGAACGTTTAACGAAGTTTTTAAATAGTAGTGCAAATAAGAAATTCATTCAGGAATTCTTTATTAGTAAAAAGGATGACCGTTATACGATTCCAATTAAATCTTCCTATAAAAACCAAGTTGCCGGAAGTATTATTGAAGCCTCGGCAAAAGGTTCTACTGTATTTATAGAACCGCATACGGTTACGAAATTGAATGCAGAACTAGCAGGTTTGAAAGCAGAAGAAGCGGTTGAAGAATATCAAATTTTAGCGACTTTATCAGGGATGGTATTAGAAAATATTTATAGTATAAAGATTAACATGGAGCTAATTAGTCAGTATGATATGGTATTTGCGAAAGCGAAGTTTAGTAAATCGATTGATGGAATAGAACCGAAGTTAAATGATCATGGCTACATTCATTTAGTGAATTGTAAGCATCCGCTTTTAACAGGGCAAGTTGTACCCTTGAATTTTAAAATTGGTCAAGAGTATCGTAGTTTAATTATTACAGGGCCGAATGCGGGCGGAAAGACAATTGTGTTAAAAACGATTGGATTGTTAACATTAGCTACAATGTCAGGTCTTCATATTGCAGGAGATAAAGGGACAGAAATCGCTATTTTTGAAAATGTATTTGTAGATATTGGTGATAATCAAAGTATCGAAAACGCACTAAGTACATTTTCATCTCATATGAAAAATCTTTCTGAGATTATGAGGATGTCAAATAATAATACGTTACTTTTATTTGATGAAATAGGGAGCGGTACAGAGCCAAATGAAGGTGCAGCACTTGCAATTTCTATTTTAGAAGAGTTGTACTTTGCGGGATGTATTACCGTTGCGAGTACGCATTACGGAGAAATTAAACGATTCTCAGAAATGCATGATGACTTTATGAATGCAGCGATGCAGTTTAATAGTGAAACGTTAGAGCCGCTTTATAAATTAGTTATCGGAAAATCAGGAGAAAGTAATGCACTTTGGATTGCGAATAAAATGAACGTAAAAGAACATGTACTGAAAAGGGCGAAAGAGTACATGGGAAATAAAGAGTACGCTTTAGAAAAAGTGAATGAAAGTAAAATTAGAAAACCGAAATTCGTACAAGAAAAAAGAGAATCTCATTATGAGTACAAAATCGGCGATCGTGTTAATTTATTGGATCATGATGATTTTGGTATCATCTATAAGGAAAAAGATAATTTTTATAACGTTGTTGTATATTATAACGGTGAATTCGTTGAAGTAAATGTAAAACGTATTACTTTAGAAGTAGCAGCGAAGGAGTTATATCCAGAAGGATACGATTTAAATACACTATTTGTTGATTATAAAGAAAGAAAAATGCAACACGATATTGAGCGCGGATCGAAAAAAGCACTGCGTAAAATTCAAAAAGAGATAAGAAAGAATAGAGGATAAGTTAAAATGGTAACGATTAGACAAGAACAAAAAAATGATTATAGAAAAACAGAAGAAGTCGTAAAAGAAGCATTTTTAAAGGAAGAATTTAGTGATAAAACAGAACATGAACTTGTAAAACGTATTAGAGAATGTGACGCGTTTGTTCCAGAGTTATCAATTGTTGCGGTAGATGAAGATATAGTTGGTCACATTATGTTATCGAAAATTACAATAGAACAAGATGGAACTTCTGTAGAATCGTTAGCGCTTGCACCAGTTTCAGTTGCTAGGGGTCATCAGAAAAAAGGAATTGGTGGAAAACTGATTGTAGCTGCATTAGAAAAAGCGAAAGAACTTGGATACGGATCAGTTGTAGTATTGGGACATCCAGAGTACTACCCGAAATTTGGTTTTAAGAAAGCAAGTGAGTGGAATATAAAAGCACCGTTTGAAGTGCCTGAAGAGGTATTTATGATAATGGAATTAACAGAAAATGCTCTTCGAGGTGTAAAAGGAATTGTACAATATTCGAGTGCTTTTGCTGAGTAGGAGTAACGGTTAAGAAATGTAATCATAAAAGATGCTATCTTTTTGTATGGATATACAGAAAGATAGCTTTTTTTATTAAGCGGATCTACTGACGTATATTTTGCTCAATGAATAATTGAGGTGGTAAAATTGATATAGAAACGTAAAGGGAGAGAATGAAATGAATAAGCGAGAAACAGATAGCAATGAGAATGCAGTTACGTTATATGTTACAAGACACGGTAAAACAATATTAAATACGAATCATCGCGCGCAAGGTTGGGCTGATTCTCCATTAGTAGAAAAAGGTGTTGAAGTTGTCACAAATTTAGGGACAGGATTAAAAGATATTCATTTTATGAATGCATATAGTAGTGATAGCGGCCGCGCAATTGAAACTGCTAATTTAGTATTAAAATATAGTGAGCAATCAAAATTAAAACTTGAGCAAAGAAAAGATTTGCGAGAATTAAATTTCGGTATTTTTGAAGGTGAAAAACTTGAGAATATGTGGGATGTTGTTGGAAAAGCTGCAGGCGTTGCATCACCAGAAGAACTTATGAAGTTTTCTATTCAAGAAGTGATTAATCTTATTAGAGTAGCAGATCCTACAAAACAGGCGGAAGATTGGGAATTATTTTCTACTCGCATAAAAGCTGAGATAGATAAAATTAGTGAAGAAGCTGCTGGAAATGGTGGCGGTAACGTTTTAGTTGTCGTTCATGGGCTTTTGATTACTACCTTAATAGAAATGTTAGACAGTAGCAAAACAAAACTTGGAGTGGAAAATGCTAGTGTGACGAAAATTGTATATCAAGATGGAACATACACAGTCGAGTCGGTTGGAGATATGAGTTATGTTGCAAAAGGGAAAGAAAGTGTGGAAATATAATTAAATCTCAAATAGAAATAAGAAAAGGAAGGTAGAGAAATCTAGCTTCCTTTTCATTTTGTGAATTATGGGATTAATAAAATCTTCCCTGTGCTTTTACGGCTCTCTAATAATTCATGAGCAAGAGCACCGTCTTGTAAAGAGAATGTAGTAGGATTTGAAATGTTTAATTTTCCAGTTGCGATCCAATCGAATAATTGAGTAGATCGTTTTTTACGTTCTTCATAAGTGGTAAGCACGTTCCAAAGGTCTCCACCAGTTAAAGTTTTTGAAGTATCCATAAGCATACGCGGATCAACTGGCGCAGGATTACCACCAGCCATTCCGTAAAATACGACAGTACCGCCAATTTTAGTAGCGTTAAAACTTTCCCCTAATGTAGAACCTACTGATTCATACACAACATTTACTCCAGTTCCATTAGTCATTTCAAGTACTTTCATATGCCATGCTTCGGTATATAAAAATACGTGATCGGCACCAGCTAATGTAGCTATCTTTGCTTTTTCTTTTGATGATGTAAGACCAATTACTGTTCCGCCCTGTAGTTTAATCATTTGAATAAGAAGTTGACCGACGCCACCAGCTGCAGCGTGTACTAAAGCTATATCACCTTGTTTTAGTTGATAGCTATCTTGCGTTAAATAATGTGCAGTTAATCCTTGTAATAAGACAGAAGCGGCTGTTTCAAAAGAAATAGAATCTGGTAGTGGGATTACTTTTTCAGATGGAACGGCAACTAGTTCTGCATTTGCAAATGGGACGTCCGCAAATGCAATACGGTCTCCTAGGTTGATAGTAGTAACGTCAGCTCCTACTTTTTCAACAATTCCAGCTCCTTCATAACCTAATACATAAGGCGGATTGCCAGCAAGATGATAATCGCCGCGGCGTCTATAAATATCAGCGAAGTTTAATCCGATTGCTTTCGTGCGGACAAGAATTTCATTTGGACTTATGATTGGATCGTGTATTTCTTTATAGTGTAGAACATTAGCGTCTCCGAATGTTTCGAAACAAAGTGCTTTCATATGGAATACCTCCATTTATATTGTTTATAGATGTTCTTTATCATACAATACAAATATCAATAGACAAAGAGGATTATTTCGATGGAATCAATCGGAAATATCGATTGAAAAGAGGGATGATAAATGGAAATAAAACAGTTAATTACATTTAAAGTAGCGGCACATACTTTGAACTTTACACAAACTGCGAAGAAATTAAACTTTGCTCAATCGAGCGTGACAGCGCAAATTAAAACGTTAGAAGCTGAGCTTGGTACACCTTTATTTGAAAGATTAGGAAAACGTCTTTTCTTAACTGAAGCAGGTAGGAAGTTTCAACTATATGCCGACAAGATGATTGCACTCAGTAACGAAGCGAAAATGGCTGTGAAAGATGATGAAGAAATAGCAGGTACGTTAATAATTGGTGCACAAGAAAGTCAATGTACATACAGACTGCCGTCTATATTAAAGAGGTTTAAAATACAATTCCCAAAAATAAAACTTATATTTAAACCAGCACATTCCAATAAAGATGCGAAGGAACAATTGATGGAGGGAAAAGTAGATCTTGCATTTATTTTGGATGAGTGTAAAACAGAAGATGTTTTACATGTGGAACCGCTTATGAAAGAAGAATTAAAAGTAGTAGCTGCTCCTACACATCGTTTACTTGAACAGACTACTGCTTCTATAAAAGATTTAGAGAGTGAAACTCTGTTACTAACAGAATTAGGCTGCTCGTATCGGACTTTATTTGAAGAGCTATTTCGCTGGGAAGATGTATATCCAGCAAATAAAATTGAGTTTGTTAGTGTTGAAGCAATTAAACAATGTGTTATTGCAGATTTAGGCATAGCCGTTTTACCAGCAATAGTAGTAGAAAAAGATATACGAGAGGGGACGATAAAAGAGTTACATTTAGAAAATACAATCTCTCCGATTTATACGCAAATCGCTTGGCATAAAGACAAATGGATGACAGTGCCACTGCAGCAATTTATTGATGTAATGAGGGAGTTCTTTACAACGGATTAAGTGGAGAAATATTTATTTTATAAAAAGAAAAAATGGCAATTTTGTATAAAGAACTGATGCTTGCATGTAACAAGTATCGGTTCTTTTATGTTTGAAATAAAGGATGTCTTCAAATTTGTATTTCTCAATTTTTTTTCTTAAAAGGATAAGTAAATTTCTTTGTATATTCCAATAATCGTAAGGGAATTTACAACTTTTATTCGTTTCTGTAAGATGCCTCTAGGCAGCATGAAAGGAGGGGCGTACATAGGGGATAGATAAACGTACTTATTTTGAGGGAGGAGATTTACAATGTTTAAAAAGCTAATGAAAGTATGTGTGTTAAGTGCAGCGAGTGTAGGGGTATTATTTAGTTTCCAAGGAAGTACATTTGCAGCTACTGATTTAAGCAGTTATTATGACGGGAAAAATCCAGCAACAACGAAAGTATACGGGGGAAGTACGACGTGTGATGCAGATGGATTTAATGCAAAATCTACAGCTGTATATGAAGGTAGTAAAAAAGTAGGGACAGTGTATTTACGTTACAGTAATAAATGTCATGCAGCATGGGCTAAGTTTGTTTTAGATCAACCAGCACCAGCTGTTTCGGGAGGAGTGTACGCGTACGCTGTTGTGAATAAATACAAAAATGGTGTATTCCAAAAATCAGTTACTTCTAATCAGGGGAACGGCACAATAAAAACAGGTCAAACGAGCACTTATACAGGAATGGTATTTGATTTAACTGCTGATTTCGGATACACAGCAGATGCTGAAGCAGTTACGTTTAATAACGGTTACGGAAAAACAGCACGTTATTAAGAAAGGAGTGAAATGATATGAAACTTTTAAAAAAGACGAGTGCATGTTTATTGCTATCTTTACTCATTGTAACTAGTATGTTTAGCACGACTAATAGCGATAAAGTATACGCAGAAGATCATTCATATGATGGGAAAAGTCCTTACTATAACAGCTGTGATCAATCTGCAGTAACGAAAGAAAAGAAGTGGATTGATTCAAATTCTTATGTAGAATTAAAATTTAGCACGACGTGTAAAACAGCGTGGGCAAAAGTTACTGTAACCCGCTCGGCAGTTTATAATAACGAAGCTGATGCAAGGATTGTTAGAAAAACAGATGGAAAGGCCTACACTTGCGGAAGTGCTGGAGGAAATGGTGTTGTAAATAAAGGGCAAACATCATGCTATACGCCAATGGTATATGATTTAGATCCAAGAAAGGCGCAAGCGCAGGGGAAACATGCAATTCCGAATAGTGATGCATATAATTATGCGGAGACTATTTGGTATTAATACGATTATACATGTTTTAAGAGCTGTTATTTGATATAAAAATGAAAGAGCCTTACTGCATTTTATTGTGGTAAGGTTCTTTAAATTTGTTTAATAGATTAAGTGCATCCATTTACAAAGGTCTCTCTATATAATCGCTTTTAAGTATGGCCATACTAATTTCATCTGAGTATGTATCGTTATAAAATAAAGATTGACGTAAGGTTCCTTCTTTTACAAAACCAACTTTTTCATAAGCTTTAATTCCGCGTAAATTATGGCTAAATACTTCTAACTGTAAACGATTTAATGATAGTTGTTCAAAAACAAATCTTAAAACTATTTTAATAGCTTCCGTTCCATAGCCTTGTCCTGTTAATGCTATTGAAAGCATTGATATTCTGAATCCTGCTCTTTTGTTCTCCTCATCGATATCTAAAATCGACAACTCTCCAATCATCTTGTCAGTACTTTGTAAACAAATAGCGAAATCATAGCGACTTGAATCATTATTTATATGATCTATATGTTTCGTAATTTGCTCCAATGAAAAAGTGGACTTAGTTCCAGTCATATATCTTATTTCATCATCCATTGTACTTTCTAATATAATAGGAGCATCTAGCTGACAAAGAGGCCTTAAATAAATTCTCTCGCTCTCTAATCTCATTATAATTTTCTCCTTTAGTTAGTAATTGAATGTATAAATACTTAACTTTCTTCAATGAGTTACATAAAAAATATGAATCTTAATTCGATGTTACATGAATTTTATAATGGCATGGTATACCTAAAACAAATAATAAATGTTTTATACACAACAAAATGTATCAACGAGTTTTTTGATCATACTATTATTCTTGCTGCTCATTCCGCTTTTAAATGAACACGAATGTATTAACTAAGGTCTGTATCAGGAGGAGTATATCCAAGGTGACGAGCCATAGATACAATTTGTCCTTTATGGTGAAATTCATGCGTCTCCGTATGAGTTAAAAGCCATAGCGGAGTTGTGCTCCAAGGTTCTTTTTGCCATTTCACTTCATTTGCTATATTTTCGAGCCAACGGTCATTGTATTCATCTAAAAAACGTTGTACAGTCTCATCTACTAACTTAAATCTAGCGCGAACTTTTTCCACATTTGCATGCTCAATTTCGTAATCGCTAGCAAATGAAAAATCTGCTCTTTTTTGCTTGAATGCGAATGATCCAAGCCAGTATCGATAGCAATCGGCTACATGAATATGAGTCTTTATAATGCTACCGCTTCCGAAATTAGAAACTGTGCTATGTAATTTTTCTACTGGGATTTCTTCCAAAAACGAAAATAGAGTTTCTCTTGTAGAGCTAATAAGATTATATTGTTGTTTTAAAATATGTAACATGCAAGTACACTCCTCTTTTATTAACATAGTAAGTAATTCTATATTTACGAGGAGTGAACCTTTTTATTATTTTTAATAAGCATATTAGATGTATTTCTTATTTGTTTCTGATAGATTAAACAAGGTGAAACTTTAATAAATTGAACATTCTTAGTTCATAATAAATTGTACATCAAGAAGGGGAACGATAAAATGAATAGACTAGTGGGTTTAAAACAATTTGAAATAACGCGCGGGGCGTTACTTAAATTTATGGAAACGTTAGATGATAAAACTGTGGATACGCAGCCAGAGGGTTTTAACAATACAATTCGTTGGCATATCGGTCACGTGTTAACAGCAGCAGAGACTTTCATGTTCGGAAGAGAATTTAAACAATTGCCAACTGAATATCCAGGTATGTTTGGATATGGATCAAGACCATCTAAATGGACGACAGAAGGACCATCGTTAGAAGTGTTAACGGCTCAATTAAAAGAACAAGCAAAACGTATTAACGAAATTCCAGCAGAAGCATTTGAAAATAAACTGCCAGAGCCATTCCTAGGATTGGAAACAGTAGGGGAGCTTTACGGTATGATGCTTTATCATGAAGCTGATCATATTGGGCAAATGAAGGCGATGGAACGTATTATTAAAGCTCTTTAGTCTTAATTGCATATAACAAGCAATACAGTTGTAATGTTAAATAATATATACAAAAAAGGTAGATAAATTATTATCTACCTTTTTTGTATAACTTCTTGAAGGATTAGAGAATTTTATAATTTTTTATGTTGTGATTATTAATTATAGTATTCCTAAATATGGAATATACGTATAATGATAGAGAAGAACTAGAAATAGGAGTGAATACTATGATTACATTAGAGCAAAAGTTGGAGCAATATAAACATACATATGTACAGTTAAAGGGAGAACTAAAATGGAAAACGAGTGATTCTCGAACAGGAATGATGATTGCTGCTATGTATGCAGGTAGTGATAAATTGTTTAATCTCGGACGTTTTTTAGAAATTAGTAGTTATATTAAGAATCAGGTAGGGATGTTTTCATACTTAAAGTCTTATCATCGTTTTGTAGTGGCCGCAACATTAGATATTCACTTTACAGATTATAAGAAAGCTTTTCGGACGTTTTTAGATTTATATGAACAATTGGTCACTGGTGGCTTTAGCCGGAGTATATTTACTTATCTCGCAGCAGCTGTGCTTTTGACAGAAGAAGATGAACAGCATGGCGCGCACATTCAGCGTTCGATGCAAGTATATAAACGCATGAAAAAGGATCATCTCTTTCTTACAAGTACAAATGATTATCCGCTCGCAGTTTTATTAGCAGGACAATCAGAGCATGTAGAAACACTTATGGACCGAGTGGAACGTCTTTATCAGAAACTAGCGACAGCTGGTTTGCGTAAAGGGAATGATCTTCAATTTTTGAGTCATATTCTTTCATTAAAGAAGGAGGTCAGGGAAGAACTATTAGTTGCAAAATGCACAAATATATGGAATTTGTTAAAGCAAGAAAAGGTAAAAGTAAAACAGATGCATTACCCAGCTATCGGGCTACTAGCGTTACTCGAGGACGGAGAAAAAGAGATTCATTCTATTCGAGCATTTATTGAAAAATTGCAGGGGGATAAATTGTTCCGTTGGCATACAGATACAACTATTCTTATTGCTATTCAACTGTTCGTAAGTCAGAAAGGTGAGGAAAGTAAAGCTACTAACACAGGTTTACAAACAATGATAGAAGTCCTCATACAAGCACAACAGGCAGCCATGATGGCAACGATTGCCGCTTCATCTGTAGCAACATCTTCTGCTAGTAGCAGTTCATAATGTGTAATTGCTTATACTCTTGTAAATTATAACTCCCTTGATAAGGACGGTTTAAAAAATATTACTAAAAACAGTTAGCCCATCACTCTCTAATGAGTGATGGGCTAACTGTTTTTACATAATCAGCATTATCTTTTTGATTCCTTCAAATGTCTGAGCTGCGTGACAATCATAATGCTAATAACAACGAGTAAAAACCATGAACTAATTTTGCTTAAGTGAACGAGATTCCATGCTTCCCGTTGATTTGGATATTGCCATGCTCCGAAAAATGTTGCGATGTTCTCTGCAATCCAAATGAAGAAACCGATAAGGAAAAAGGAGAGAACGAGTGGTATTTTATATGTAAAGCCTCGTAATGAAAATTCCACAAATGTCCGAAAGAAAACGATGAATAGAAGTAAAGTTAAGAACCATCTAAAATCGTATAGAAAATGATGCGTGAAAAAATTGAAGTAAATCATTGCTCCTAATGGCACGGTAAAAATAGCTTTCGGCCAATGATGCATTTGTAAATGTAACCTTCTCCACGCTTGGCATATGTAACTTGCGACACTTGCGTACATAAAGCCGCTGTAAAGCGGAACTCCAAAAATCTTTGAATACGCCTCTTCAGGATAACTCCATGAACCGAAATGAACTTTATATATTTCTAGTAAAAGGCCGATGAGGTGAAAGACAGTAATTACTTTTAATTCGTCTTTCGTCTCAAGTCCAGTCTTGTATATAATCCACTGCATAAGAAGACATGCGATGAGTATGAAATCATAGCGATATAACCCTGGAATAGAAACGATTTTTGAAAGGGCTAGTGTTAAGAAAATAACGACTGGGAATAAGCAAGATAAAGCTTGCTCGTAAGTGAAGTGTAGTAGTTGTTTTATATAGAACATTGTGTCACCTTTGGAATTTTTATTAGAAAAATCAAAATAATTAATAAGTATACTATAATTTAAAAAATAATTCAGTAGTCTATTTTGCGTGTATTTGTAAGTCTTGGAAGGGAATTGTAATGAGTATTTTAATATTTAGCGAAGTGAAAAAATAGTTTGCTATTTAAAAAAAGTGGGGATATAATATCTAAATGAAAATGATAATTATTATCAATAATAATTACAAATAAAAAATAATTATAAAAAACAACTGAATATAAAGGATGAAATGAAACATGTTACATAAGTCTACTGTACATGCTGGTAGTAACCGCTGGATACATATTAAGTTCATATGTTTCATGAGCTTAACAATTTTATGTTTAATTGGATCTATATTTTTAGCCATTTCATTTGGTGCAAAGGATATTCATTTACAAACGGTGTGGGCAGCGGTTTTGAATTACGATCCGAAATTAACACAGCACCAAATTATTTATGAATTAAGGCTCCCGAGAGTAATTGGAGCAGCAGTTGTAGGGGCAGCTTTTGCGGTTGCTGGTGCTGTTATGCAAGGTGTAACACGAAACCCTTTAGCTGATGCAGGTGTACTCGGAATAAATGCAGGTGCGATGTTTGTAGTAGCACTTAGTTTTGCTTTTTTTCCGCATATGCCGTATTCCTATTTAATGATTGTTTCTTTTATTGGAGCAGTCTTAAGTACAGTACTTATTTTTGTTATTGGATCAGCAACATCAGGTGGGTTAACACCAATGAGGTTAACGATTGCTGGAGCTGTTATGGCAGCGCTTTTACATTCATTAAGTTCAGGTGTTGCGATTTATTATGATTTAAGCCAAGATTTAGCGTTTTGGTATGCTGGTGGTGTTGCAGGGGTTAAGTGGGAACACTTGAAATTTTTAGTCCCTATTATTCTTATAACGATTATTTTTGCAATAGTGTTAGGGAAATCTATTTCACTCATATCAATGGGGGATGATGTTGCTACAAATTTAGGAGTGAAAACGAACCGAACGAGAATACTAGGGATGATTATAGTAGTTATTCTGGCAGGTGTTTCTGTTTCAGCTGTTGGTTCTATTGGATGTGTGGGACTAGTTATCCCACACATTGCTAGAAAATTAGTTGGTGTTAATTATAGACTCATTATTCCTATGGCAGCATTATTAGGAGCTATGTTATTAGTTGTAGCTGATTTAGGGGCAAGAACAGTAAATCCTCCTAAGGAACTTGCGATAGGGATTATGGTAGCTCTTGTTGGAGTTCCGTTCTTCCTCTATATAGCACGTAAAGTTGGGAGGGAGTTATAAGTGAAAGATCTTTTTAACACGGATAAAAAGAGAGCTATTACTGTAACTACAATCTTCGGATGTATAAGTATCGCTGTAATTTTAATTAGTTTAAATACAGGGACACTGAGTATAGCACCACTTAGAGTAATTGAAACACTTTTGGGTTATGGTGATTTTGAGAGTGCAACCGTGCTATATGATTATCGTATGCCAAGAATAATAATCACGATGTTAGCCGGTATTGGCCTTGGGATTTCCGGTGCGATTTTGCAAGGGTTATCACGTAATGCACTTGCAGACCCTGGTATTTTAGGATTACATGCAGGTGCATCTTTCGGGCTAATTATATTCGTTACTTTCTTTCATTCTATTAATGAGAATGCATCGATTTTAATACCGTTATTTACATTTGGCGGGGGAGTACTAGCTGCATTTTTAATTATTATACTGGCGAGTGATCGGTCAAAAGGTTTACTTCCTATTAGACTTATTCTCGTTGGTATTGCTGTTTCAGCTGGATTTAGTGCGATTTCGTTATTTTTCTCTCTCAAGTTAAATGATGAGACGTATACATTCGCTTCTAGATGGTTAGTTGGTAACGTGTGGGGAAGGGATTGGATTCATGTCCTTGCATTATTACCTTGGATTTTCATACTAACCCCGTATACATGGATAAAATCTAAAACGTTAAATGCATTGTCACTAGGTGATAGTGTAGCAGCAGGGCTTGGTGTTTCTGTTCAAAAAGAACGGTTATTACTTTTAGCTACAGCGGTTGGATTATCTTGCACAAGTGTATCGATGGCAGGAGGAATTGGTTTTATCGGTTTAGTTGCTCCGCATATCGCAAGGAAGTTAGTAGGTACTACATATCAACACTTTCTTCCTTTAGCTGGCATTATCGGAATGATTATTTTAGTGCTAGCAGATACGATAGGTCGTTCTATATTTGAGCCAAACTCTATTCCAGCTGGTGTAGTAGTGGCAGCTTTAGGAGCACCGTATTTTCTTTATTTACTTACAAAAACAAAATAAATACTTCAAAGAGGAGAACATATGAAAAAGAAACTTACTATTTTATTTAGCATGATGTGTATTTTAGTATTAGCAGCATGTGGTCAAACGAAAGCTAATGAAGAGGCAACGAAAAAAACGGAAAAAAGTAATGACCCAAAAATTGCTTCAATGTCTATTCATTTAACAAATGATTTACTTGCATTAGGAATTACACCAGTAGGTTCTGTTATTGGTGGAGATTTAAAAGATTTCTTACCGCACGCTAAAGAGAAGTTGAAAGATACGAAGAAGCTTGGTGTTGTAACAGATCCGAATATGGAAGCGTTACTTCAATTAAAGCCAACTGACATTTATGTTGATGAAAAATATGCTGGTAAAGATGTAGCGAAATACGAAAAAATTGCAAAAACACATTCTTTCAATTTAGATGAAGGTACGTGGAGAGAGCATTTAAAACAAGTTGGTAAACTTGTAAACCGTGAGAAAGAAGCAGATAAATATATTCAAGATTACGAAGAGCAATCAAAACGAGTAAAAGGTTTAATAGATAAAGAGCTAGGTAATAATGAAAAAGTAATGGCAATTCGCGTTACTGCAAAAGAATTGCGTGTATTTAGTACGAAAAGACCGATGGGACCAATTTTATTCCAAGACTTAGAGTTACAGCCTGCAAATGGTGTAGAGAAAATTGATGGAAACCGTCCTTTCGAAGTCATTTCACAAGAAGTATTACCTGACTTTGATGCAGATGCGATTTTCGTTGTTGTAAATAGAGATGATAAAGCAAAAGCAGCATTTAAACAACTTCAAGAAACACCAATTTGGAAAGACTTAAAAGCAGTTAAAGGCAAGCACGTATACATTATCAATGATCAACCATGGCTTGACTATTCTGCTTTAGGAAACAAAATGGCAATGGATGAAGCGGAGAAAATGTTTACGAAATAATATAGTTTTGCTATTAGGAAAGGCCCTCAAAATTTGGAGGGCCTTTCTGTTATTGTTAGAATAAATAAAAAATTATACAATGAAGTTAATTCAATATGGAGGAGATGTGCCAATGTCAGTGCTTATTGTAAGTATCCCGTTTATGAAACAGTTTATGGAACAAGGGGATAAATAGGCTAAAATAAGTATCCCCGTTATTAAAAAAGGGGGAGTTTGAAATGACAATGAATCTTTTTCGAAATAAAACGATTAAATTATCAGCTATGAGAGAAACAGATGCTGAAGTAATGGCTATGTGGCAAGAAGATAGTGAGTATTTAAGAAATGTTGATACAGATGTAGCATTCCCGCAATCTTTAAATGAAATAGCAAGTGATGGGTTATTAAAAGGACGAAGATCGAATAGTGTTTCTTTCATGGTAAGGGCAGTTCAAGAAGATCGCTTAATTGGTTTTGTGGCGATTCATGGTATAGAGTGGAATAACAGAACAGGTTTATTAGCCATTGGTATAGGAGATGCGAATGATAGAGGAAAAGGATATGGGAAAGAAGCAATACATCTTATTTTAAAGTATGCTTTCTATGAATTGAATTTACACCGCGTCGGTCTGGATGTAATTTCTTATAATAAAGCAGCCATTGCGTTGTATAAAAAGATAGGTTTTCAGATGGAAGGGTGTATGAGAGAAGCGGTTCAAAGAGATGGGAAGTGTTTTGATCGTATCATTATGGGGATATTGCGGGATGAATGGATAGGGTTGCAAGATTAGCGAATACATTCAATATTATATATGTAGTATGCAGGAGATATAATGATAATTGGCGAAAATTTACAGTGAACTGATTGAATTTATAAGGAGTTATGTAAAATGAATTTAGAAAAAGCAAAACCAGTAAATGAAGAGGTCGCTGAATTAAAGGAACTAATTAAAGAGTTACACGGAAGTGTACATCAACTGCAAAGCGAAGTGCAGCAACTAAGGCACGAAAGACCAGTTGTTGAAGTGAGAAAAGGTGTTCAATTATCACCAACAATTGTCGGACAAATTGGTGGTATGATTTTAGGTGGGTTAGCAATTATCGGTATATTTTGGTGATGAAAAAAGGTTTGCAGCACGATGCTGCAAACCTTTTGGATTTGACGATATAATTTCATGCAATACAACTTTTACATTAAATAACGTAAATATATATAAGCATGTGATAACAAGAGTGCAACAATAGTTAATGGTAAACCAATTTTTAAGAAGTCCATATAAGAGAAAGCATGTCCTTCACGTTTTGCAATACCAGCAACGACTACGTTTGCAGATGCTCCGATTAGCGTTCCATTTCCTCCTAAGCAAGCTCCAAGAGATAACGCCCACCATAGTACTTCGATTTGCGGAGAATCGACAGATAGTCCGAGTCCTGTAGCTAAGTCTTGAATAAGAGGAATCATCGTAGCGACAAAAGGGATGTTGTCGATTGTCGCAGATGCGATGCCAGATACCCATAAAATAAGTATAGCTGCGAATCCGATGTCACCGTTTGTTACGCCGATTACTTCTTTTGCAAGTGAAGAGATAAGTCCGATATCAATTAACCCGCCAACGAGAACGAATAGTCCGGCGAAGAAGAAAATGGTTACCCATTCAACGTGGGCAAATACATCTTCAATATCATGTTCTTTCACGCCGATTAACATAAGAAGTGTAGCGCCTGTCATCGCTATAACGGCAGCGTCTACATGAATAATCGAATGAAGTACGAAGCCTAAAATAGTTAGTCCTAAAATCGAAATAGATTTTAAAAGGAGGCTTTGATCTTTAATGTAATCTTTTTCGTTTAATGCCATTAGTTTTTCGATTTGTTCAGGTGTTGTTTTTAGTTTGTTACGATACATGAAGTAAATAATGCCAAGTGTCACGATAGAAATAATAATTACGATTGGAGCTAAGTTAAGTAAAAAGGCGTTAAAGTCTAAATGCTTGTTTGCTGATCCAATCATAATATTAGGTGGATCACCGATTAATGTTGCTGTTCCGCCTATATTTGAAAACAGCACTTCTGAAATCAAATAAGGCACAGGATTTACTTTTAAAATACGTGTAATGGATAATGTAACAGGAACGATTAATAAAACAGTCGTTACATTGTCCAAAAATGCTGATCCGACAGCAGTTAATAGGGATAGTAATAATAAAATGCGAATCGGTTTTCCACCAGCTGCTTTTGCCGCTTTAATGGCCACAAATTCAAAGACGCCCGATTGACTCGTAATATGTACGAGAATCATCATCCCAATTAAAAGGGTAATCGTTTCCCATTGAATATGTGATGTGAAAGCAGTATGTAAATCTACAACTCCAAAAATAATCATAATAGCAGCACCGAATAGTGCGATTACAGCACGATTCAATTTCTCAGAAATAATAAATCCGTACGTGATTAAAAATACGGCAATTGTAAAATAATATTGCCAATTTGCTACTTCATGTGCTGACTGTTCCAATCATGTCACCTTCTTTAAATTATGTATTCAATTGTCGAAATGTATCTCGCTGCAATAATACGGGATAAAATATATTGTAGCAAATTCAAAAAAGAAAGAAAACTATTTAACAAAGTGAAGGAAAAAATTTATTTTTTACATATCATATAAAAAATATAAAAAACACAGTGCAAATTATTAGGAAAAGTGAGCGTTGTCCTCTAATATAGAGATAGCAATTTACATTGTTTTTGCGTAAAATGGTTTAAAGAGGTGAATTCCGATGGAAATAGTAAAAGATAGTTCTCTTATTCAAAATGAAATTGAACGTTTTGTAAATAAAGATGTATATATTCATTTAGAAACGACAAACGGAGCGTATGCATCACACATAAATGAAAAGATGATGACAGTTGGTGCTTTCATTCGAAATGCGATTATCCGTTTTGAACGCGGGAAGATAACTGGAACAAATCCATACCGAGTTGGTCTGAAAATGGATCACGGTTGGGTATATGCTGAAGGTATTACGCACTGGGAAGTAGACGATCAAGAGCGTTTATTATTAGCTGGACATGATAATTTAGGTCGTCTAGCAGTTGCACTTGAGTTAAGCTTAACACCATTTAAGTAAGAAGGAGGGAAACTTATGGAGAGACATGTACTTGTTGTATTTCCGCATCCAGATGATGAAGCATATGCTGCGGGAGGGACAATTCGCTTATTAACAGATCAAGGAGTACCTGTAACATATGCATGTGGTACTCTAGGACAAATGGGACGTAACATGGGTAAGAACGTATTCGCTAACCGTGAAACGATTCCACATATCCGTAAGAAAGAATTGAAAGATGCTTGTGAAGCGATGGGTATTAAAGATTTAAGAATGCTTGGCTTCCATGATAAAACGTTAGAATTTGAAGATGTTGATTTCGTTGCTGACAAAATTCAAGCAATCATTCAAGAAGTAAATCCATCTCGAATTATTACATTTTATCCAGAGCACGGTGTACATCCAGATCATAATGCATTTGGCCGCGCTGTCGTTCGCGCTGTATCACGTATGCCAAAAGAAGAGCGCCCAGTTATTCATGCTGTTGCGATTACGAAAAATCGTGAAGCAGTATTAGGAGAACCGGATGTTGTAAATAACATTAGTGAAGTATTTGATCATAAATTAACTGCATTAGGTGCGCACCGTTCACAAACAGAAGCAATGCTTGAAGACACGCATGCAAAAATAAAAAACAAAGATGCAGCAACATTAAAATGGCTGCAACTTGAACAGTTTTGGACTTATAAATGGGAGTAGGCTAGAAGGATATCTTCTAGTTGCTCTTACATAGAAAAAGCGCCGTCACTTGTGATGGCGCTTTTTCTTGTTGAAGACTATATATTTTTTAGGGTGCTTCAAAATTTTTAAATTAACGTGCAGTGTAGCCTCCATCAACAAGAAGTGTTGTGCCGTTAACAAAACTAGCATCATCACTTGCTAAAAATAAGACAGCTTTAGCGACTTCTTCTGGTGTTCCAAGTCTGCCTTGTGGATGAAGTGAAGCTAAATATTCTTTCTGTTGAGGATTAACACTACCTAGTAAAGGGGTGTCAATATAACCAGGGCACACCGCGTTAATACGTATTCCATATTTAGCGTAGGCAGTACATAAATTTTGAGTTAATAGTTTCACACCACCTTTTGCAGAGGAGTATGCTGTTGGTGTAGGTAATGAAACAAAACTATGAATCGAACCAGCGTTAACGATGACACCACCTGTACCTTGTTTAAGAAATTGTTCAATCGAATATTTATCAGAAAGGAATACCCCAGACAAATTAATATCAATAGTTCTTTTCCACTTTTCATAGGATAATTCGTTTGCCGGTGCATCATCAGCAACGCCGGCATTGGCATACATAATATCTAATTTACCGTATGTACTTACTGTCTCATGAATTAGCTGTTTAATATCTGCCTCTTTTGTTACATCGGTTTTAATAAATAATGTATTATATCCATGTGCATTCAATTCATCTGATAGTTCTTTTCCACGTTCAGAAAAGTCAGCAATAACTACTTTTGCACCTTCTTCGATAAAAAGACGAACAGTAGATTCGCCAATTCCACTTGCACCACCAGTTATGATTGCTACTTTGTCTTTTAATTTCATATAAACCTCTCCATTCATTAATAAATTTAAGTCGAATTTTTAAATCTTGTTACTAAACTATTAACCTTAAATAGTAAGTAGATAGAAGAAAAAAGCTCGCGTTTACTTAATCGTGAGAGTGCTATTTTTTCTTTAGTGTACTTTTTGATACAGTTATGGACGAAAATATTAATTTGGTCAATTTTATCATTAGATTGAATATTTGGTAAAGAGCTCTCGAACAGAGCGAGTAAGGATGTTGAAAAAGTAAAATAAACATTCAGTATTATTTGTAGGGTAAGGAACAAAGGGGAGAGATGCATAACGAAAACTACTACTCTAGTTAAATAGGAAAAAGCCTTGCAGGGGGGCAAGGCTTTAAACAGGGTATTAAAAATGATTGATTTATTAAGAATAACTTCTTCTTGTGAATAAACTAATTTTAGCATAATAACTCATATATATGTGTTACGAATTTGTGAATAAAAACTCAATGATAAAAGTATGAGTGAAAGGAAATAATGTATTTGAAATATGCATTATTACACAAAGTTAAGTTGAAATAGGGGATTTGTATATGTAATTTCTTTTTGCATTTAATTCTTTAGAACTGATTTTTAATAATGTATATGAGAAGCGTATATTTTGAATTATTTAATAGAATAATATATATTTATATTGATTTAATGATTTTAGTTTGTTAAAAATGGGGAAATCGATATGAAGGTTAAATTTGCCGTAATAAAAGATGAGAATTTTGATTGTAGTTTATTGGAAACAAAATTATTGAAAACTTTTAAAGAAGTAGATTGTGAAGCAGATATTGTAAAGGTTGAGGATGAAATTTTTGAAAACAATGATATACAAACGTATTTATCAGAAATAACCATTCATGTTACTGGAAAAAATATTGGATATAGATCCGTTTCAGCCAGTATATTTATTGTTCTAGAGAGTTTATCAATACAGCTATTTCGTATTCATATTAGTATACTTTAAACAGTTCAAAAAGTGGCTTCTTCAGAAAATCATACTGATTATATGGAGTTGTAAATATGAAAACAATAGAAATTATCGTAGGTGCTCCCGAATGTTGGATTGCACCTTGTTTGTTGTTAAATAAACAAGGGATTCCTTTTTTAATTTATCTTAACGCTGATTTATATAGAAGATAGGAAACATATGAATAATTCAATTAGATTGTACAAATAATTTGGTACGCGGATGTACGCAATGTATTCACAGGTAAGAGGGTTGTCTCATAATATATATAGATTTTTCTATTAAGATGAACAGAGGGTGTGAATATATGGAAGATGTTTACGCTAAAATTGACAGTCTCAAGGCGGAGCAAAAAGAAATTATGAGAGACATTCGTGCTTTAGAAACGCGTACTACTATTAATGAGAAAGATATAGCAACAATCAATAAGCAATTAGAAAAAATAAGTACAAACACAACTTGGATTTTGCGAATTATTATTAGTGCGATAATAATGTCAGTTTTAGGATTAATATTAAAAGGGATGATTTAAAAGAAAGAGGGGAGCTCCCTCTTTCTTTTATGTAAATGAGAAGCTATAAATTTTCCGTTTCCCCTTCATCTGCATACTTATCCTCTAAGGAAATTAATAGAGGGATTGATATAGTTACAAGAATGATTAAAGTAGTTATAAAAGATTTAGAAAGAGAAAAAGAACCTTCAATTAAAGGTGATAAAAACTTGAATGAAAGTATGCTTGTTATTAAGGAAATTACTAAAAAGCTCAAAAGAGATATATTTTTATTCTTTATAGATGTCTCTATAAAGTCTTTAACACAGGTTATTACGACAAATATAGTTAATATGATAAGAGAAACAAAATAATGTGTTAAATTCGTCATACTAATAGTAGGATCGTCTATTATGTAAGCAAGTAACTTAGATACTAATATTCCTCCAAACAATAAAATAATAAAAGCAAGTAATCCTTCCGATATATAAGTGCTGAAATTGCCTTTCTTGTTAAAGAGTTTATAGTTTAGAGTAGATTGGGTTATTTGAATTAGGAATAGGGTAATAATCCATACATAATATACAAATGGTAATTCTCCTGAGAATAGAGAAATTAGAAAGTTTACTACTGTCCTTAAAATTTCAATCATTACGAAAGGCCTCCAGTTTGTAAGCTTGTGACATTAAAATATGCTAGTCTATCGTTTAATAATTAAACTTACGAATTCAAACTATTTCTAATTATTCCATAAAAAGGTGACTGCATCAAGTTATCTTTTTAACAATCCTCCAAGGCCGAGCACTAGTAAAAGAAACGCAGTATGTAATATAATTGAAAAAGTATATTTAAAAATCGATGTTAATATTACCCTCCTATAAGTATTAACATACGTAATTGAGGTGTTTTCTTTGTTGTTTTATGAACGGATTTCTATAATGGCCCCTCCTGTTCCGTAGCTAAGGAAAGTCTTTTTATTTCTGAGATTTTCAAAGTTATAGGAGGGTATGAAAAATGAAAAAAGTCTCAGTACCATCACTTTTGTTAATGATTGTTCTTGTCGCATTTCCGCAAATTAGTGAAACGATTTACACACCGTCTTTACCAGACATTTCAAAGGCGTTACATGTAAGTAATAATGAGGTGCAGTTAACACTTAGTGTGTATTTTGCTGGTTTTGCGTTAGGTGTATTTTTTATTGGGTGGTTATCAGATATAATTGGTCGTCGCCGGGCGATGTTACTTGGAATTGTCGTATATGGCGCTGGGAGTTTCTTATGCTATATTGCAAGTTCCATTGAAGTTTTATTGATAAGTCGTTTTATTCAAGCGTTTGGAGCAAGTGCAGGATCCGTGGTTACACAAACGATTCTTCGGGAAAGTGTAGAAGGGCATAAGCGGCATGTTATGTTTGCTCAAATCTCGGCAGTCATTGCTTTTACACCAGCGATAGGACCGTTAATTGGTGGCTTTCTTGATCAAATGTTTGGATTTAAAATAGTATTTTTAAGTTTAGTAGTTATGAGTATCGGTATTTTTCTGTATACGTTTGTTTCTCTCCCTGAAACAAAAACGGTCTCAGTAACGAATAAAATAAATGTATTTTCAGTCTCGAAGAGGTTAATTACAAATCCGAAAGTGGTAACATATGGGCTGTTAATTGGAGGAGCAAATGGTGTTTTATTTAGCTATTATGCAGAAGCGCCGTTTATCTTTATTGAATATTTTCAATTATCGCCTAGTATGTATGGATTTCTAGGAATTGTTGTTGCATCTGCTTCTATTGTTGGAGCGAAAATTTCAAAACGTTTACTTGCTACTTATAAACCAGAGAAAATTATATATATCGGTTGTCTCGTAATGACAGGGGGAGCTATCCTTTTATCTGTTATTACGTTTATTGGATTAAATCCGAATGTAATATATATGGTTGTATTTTTAATAGCAATGTTTATATTGTTATTAGGGATTGGAGTAGCGTTACCTAACTGTTTAAGTTTAGCGTTAGTAGATTTTCAAGATGTCATTGGTACAGCAGGTGCATTGTTTAGTTTAGGGTACTATGTAATTGTAACGATGACAATTTTGGGAATGAGTCAGCTGCATACAGGCTCGTTACTAGTGATGCCACTTTATTTTCTGGTTATTGTAGTTATAATGGTAGTGTTTACTAGGGTATTTATCTTTGGTAAGCAAACTTCGAAATCGATTTAAATATGAAATTGTAAAAGAGTCTCATTTTTTAATGAGACTCTTTTATATTTTGGCTGGTGTAAAGAAGTTAGTAGTTTATTAATATATTAAATTTCTCATTGGTATATAAATCGAATGTGTGGGAAATTACGTTATTAACTATAAAGGTTGAAGTATTTGACATATGAAACCGAGGAAGATATACTTTCCTCGGTTATTTATATTGTAATAATATTCATGCCGGAATCATATTGAATAGATGTATTTTATTGTTAATTTAGTTAAAAATTAATCAGACTTATGTATAATAATTTATTGAAAAAATAATTGAATTTTTCAGATTAATGAATTAATATAAGGTAAGTAATTTTAAGATTTATAGAATATTGGAAGATGAAAGGTTTTGAGAATTTTATTAGGAGCGCAAAACGATTTTAGGATAGCTTTAAAGCTAGTGTAAAATGACGTTTGCTTCATCATTTTCAGGGCCGAAAGGAATTAGGGGAAAGCATCTTGTGTTAAAATGCGGCTATGAATCATCTAAGAGGGGGAAGTGAAGTGGCAAACAAAGAATTGAAAAGAGGTTTAGAAGCACGTCATATTCAAATGATTGCTTTAGGCGGAACGATTGGTGTTGGTTTGTTTATGGGGTCAGCCAGCACAATTAAATGGACAGGTCCGTCAGTAATGCTTGCTTATGCCATTGCAGGTATTTTTATCTTCTTCATCATGCGTGCCATGGGAGAAATGTTGTATATGGAGCCAAGTACAGGCTCATTTGCGACGTTCGGTCATAAGTATATTCACCCGTTAGCTGGTTATATGACAGCGTGGAGTAACTGGTTCCAGTGGGTTATCGTTGGGATGTCAGAAATTATCGCGGTTGGAGCATATATGCAATATTGGTTCCCGGATTTACCAGCTTGGATACCAGGTATAATCGCAATGGTTATTCTTGGTGCAGCTAACTTAATTTCAGTTAAGTCATTTGGTGAATTTGAATTTTGGTTTGCGATGATTAAAATCGTTACGATTCTATTAATGATTATTGCGGGATTTGGCCTTATTTTCTTTGGAATTGGTAACGGCGGAGAAGCGATTGGCATATCTAATCTTTGGTCAAATGGCGGTTTCTTTACAGGTGGTTTTTCAGGATTCTTCTTTGCATTATCACTTGTAGTTGGAGCGTATCAAGGTGTGGAATTAATCGGTATTACTGCTGGTGAAGCGAAGGATCCAAAGAAGACACTTACAAGAGCGATTCAAAGTACAATTTGGCGTATTTTAATTTTCTACATCGGTGCTATTTTCGTTATTGTAACTGTGTATCCGTGGGATCAATTAAGTACAATTGGTAGCCCGTTCGTAGCGACTTTTGCGAAAGTTGGTATTACGGCAGCAGCTGGACTTATTAACTTTGTTGTTATTACAGCAGCAATGTCTGGTTGTAATAGTGGTATTTATAGTGCTGGTCGTATGCTTTATACGTTAGGTGTAAATGGACAAGCACCGAAATATTTTACGAAACTTTCTGGAAATGGTGTACCTTTATTTGGTACAGTTGGCGTAATTATCGGTCTGGCGGTTGGTGTTGTTTTAAGTTACATCGCACCGAAAAACTTATTCGTATATGTATATAGTGCGAGTGTACTTCCTGGTATGGTACCATGGTTTGTCATTCTAATTAGTCAAATTAATTTTAGAAAAGAAAAGGGAGCAGAGATGAAAGATCATCCATTCAAAATGCCATTTGCTCCTGTAACAAACTATTTAACGATTGCCTTTTTAATTATGGTATTAATCGGAATGTGGTTTAACGATGATACTCGTATTTCATTAGTTGTAGGTATTATTTTCTTAGCTATCGTTACAATTAGTTTCTATGCTTTCGGAATAGGAAAGCGAGCTCCGTTAGACGTTCAAAATAATAAAGAGATTTCAAGTAAATAAAGAAAAGGCTGTTCATCTGGAACAGCCTTTTCTTATTGTTGCTATTTGTCGATAAATCGATATAGCTTGACGAATCGTTGATATAATTTGATTTATGATAGATATATTTGAAAAATCGTTGATATATTGTACGTTATGATAGATATATTCGAAAAATCGTTAATATAGTTTCACATACTATCTGTCACTATCATGATTAAAATCTCTCTAATACGATTTTCCCAATGGTGTGCCCGCTTTCAAGTAGTGCATGTGCTTTCTTTTAGTTTTCAGCGTTAATCGGTGTTAATGTTTCATTTTTATGTAAGCTGTACTGATAGTCTAGAAGGAGTTTATTTCTAAAAAGAAGAATTTTTTATTGTATTACTTTATCCCAAACTAAATGTAAAGGTGGATACATAATGACAGTAAAGAAGCTTTATTTCATCCCAGCAGGTCGTTGTATGTTAGATCATTCTTCTGTTAATGGTACACTCGCGCCGGGGAATTTATTGAACTTACCTGTATGGTGTTATCTTTTGGAGACAGAAGAGGGGCCTATTTTAGTAGATACAGGTATGCCAGAAAGTGCAGTTAATAATGAAGGGCTTTTTAACGGTACATTTGTTGAAGGACAGATTTTACCGAAAATGACTGAAGAAGATAGAATCGTGAATATATTAAAGCGTGTAGGGTATGAGCCGGACGACCTTTTATATATTATTAGTTCTCACTTACATTTTGATCATGCAGGAGGAAACGGTGCTTTTACAAATACACCGATTATTGTGCAGCGAACGGAATATGAGGCAGCACTTCATAGAGAAGAATATATGAAAGAATGTATATTACCGCATTTGAACTACAAAATTATTGAAGGGGATTATGAAGTGGTACCAGGTGTTCAATTATTGTATACGCCAGGTCATTCTCCAGGCCATCAGTCGCTATTCATTGAGACGGAGCAATCCGGTTCAGTTTTATTAACAATTGATGCATCGTACACGAAAGAGAATTTTGAAGATGAAGTGCCGTTCGCAGGATTTGATCCAGAATTAGCTTTATCTTCAATTAAACGTTTAAAAGGAGTTGTGGCGAAAGAGAAACCAATTGTTTTCTTTGGTCATGATATAGAGCAGGAAAAGGGTTGTAGAGTGTTCCCTGAGTATATATAGTGCAAAAAGTCATGAGTTCGCGTGCTCATGACTTTTTCGTTTAAATAATTTTTTTAAATAAATTATAAACTTTTTTTGAACTATCTTCGTTTAACTGATAGTACGTAAGGTTTACATCATCAGGAGTATCTTGCTGAGCAATCATCACTTCGCTGCTGTGATGATCAACTACCCATATGAAATATTTTTTATAAGTTCCATCCTCGAAAGTAATCCACATATCACAATCTATTAAGTCTGATCCTTCTTCATCTAATGTTAATTTACCTTTTTTTGCGGTATTCATACTGTTAATAAACGTTTTTAATTCATCTGTTTTTGTGAGAAAGATATCCTGTTTTGTTTTAATTGATTCGACATGTATATCTTTTAATTCCTGTTTACCTAAAAAAACAGAGGGCTCATTTGGATCTCGCGAGCTTGAAATAATAGTAGCTTTCTTTTTCGGCTTATTTGCAGTATAGAGATCTTGAATAGATTTTCCCGAGTTTATAAACCATGCAATTCCAGAAATAATTAATACGCTACCTAGCAATAAAATAATTTTTTTAATAGGATTTTCTCCTCTCTATTACTTCGTGTGAAGAGCTTTTCTATTAATATATGATAGGTAAGCGTAAAGTATTATAGTTGAACTTGGTTATGCTTCACAGTTTTTATCGGGCGATCTATGAGTAAATTGTAAGTGAGCCCAATTAATACGAAAATGCCACCGATAACTTTACCAATTGAGAGTTCATTTGTCAGGAAGAAATCAATAATAGTCCCCGCAAATAATTGTCCGATAAAGATGAGTAATGTTAAATAAAAGGCTGATATTTTAGGAGTAATATAGTTGGATAATGAAATAACGATAACTCCTACTAATCCGCCTAAGTATACGGCGATAGGAATAGATTGCAACTTATGAATAGGGATATACAATGAATCTGAACTGAAAATTAAAAATAACATAGAGAAAAATAATCCAGTAATATAATTGAAAAACGTGCCTTCCCAGTTTCCAATTTCCTTTGCTAAATTCGCGTTAATAATTCTAGCAACAACGATAGAAACACCAGCTAAAATAGCGATCGTAATATATAACATTTTCTTGCCCCCATTAATAAATTGTCATGATTATAATTCCAGAAGAGATGAAACATAATCCAATTAGTTTTTTCTTTTCAAACTTTGCAACTTTCATTCCTAATAAGCCGAAATGATCAATAACGATGGAAGCAATAGATTGACCGAGTAAACTTAATGCGATCGTAATAGAAGCACCAAGGACGGAGAAACTTATATTGTTAAAAAGAACAGTGAATACTCCAATCGCTCCAGCGCTATATAAAAAAAGTGGAATACTTTTATCGAAACGAATTTTATTTTTGTTTATGATTAAAATGAAGATAACTGCAATTAAACCGACAAGGTGAATGACCACGCTTGCTGTGTACTTGCCAATTAACTCAGATAAAATTCCATTCAATGGAAGCATAACGGCGATGAGCACACCAATAAAGACAGAAAGAAAGTTATACAATGTAATATCCCCTTTGTATTTCATATTTGTAATGACTGTATCATGCTGAAATTGTGTATTGTTATGACATATGTCATAGTGGAAGAAGAAAATTTTGATTACAATGGGGATGAGTTGTAAAGGTGGGGAACTATGAAGAAAGTATGTAATTCTATTAAATTAGCAGAGTATATGAAGAAAAATAATATTGATTCATTTTTTAGTCATGATATGAAGCCATATATGAAACTTATATTTTTTAAAAAGAATGAGTTTATTTGTAGAGAAAATGAAGAGATAGATTATTTATTTTTCTTCGTTGAAGGAAAAGCGAAAGCGTTTAATACATTAAGTAACGGGAAATCTGTATTATTATGCTTTTATGATAGCTTGCAGCTGTTAGGAGATGTGGAGTTAATTCATTCTCAAAAGACAACTTCAAACGTACAAGTGATGGCAGATTCATATTGTGTTGGTTTGCCTTTAGGGAAAGTGAGAAATCAACTATTTAATGATGCGAAATTTTTACGATGTATTTGCGGATCGTTAGCGCATAAGTTAAATCGGCTTTCAAAAAATAGTACAATTAATTTACTATATCCTCTTGAAAATAGACTTGCGAGTTACATGTTAGCAGCAGGAGAACGGGCAGTACAGCACGGAAATAGAATTGTATTTAGTGGGAATTTAACGGAAACAGCGGAATTGTTAGGAACGAGCTATCGGCATTTGTTGCGCACATTAAATGTTTTTTGTGATAAAGAGATAATAAAGAAGAATGATGGTTGTTTTGAAGTAGTAAACGTGGAAGTTTTGAGAGAATTGGCAGCAGATGTTTATAAATAGGAGGAGAGTATAAATGATAACACCTATATTTAGAATTTTTGATATTGAAAAAGCAAAACTATTTTACTTAGGTTTTTTAGGATTTAAACTGGATTGGGAACATCGGTATGAGGAAAATATGCCATTATATTTGCAAATTTCGTTACAGGATGCTGTGATACATTTATCAGAACATCATGGTGATGCCTCACCAGGTGGTGCGATTCGGATCAAAATAGATGATGTAAAGGATTATCATTCTGTAGTATTAAGTAAAGAATATGCTTATTCGAAGCCGAATATAGAAAAAACACCTTGGGGTACAATTGAATTAACCGTAATTGATCCGTTTTCAAATAGAATTACACTATACGAGGAAAAATTGTAGAAATGGAATGAAGAGTAGTTCATAGAGCAGTGAACTGCTCTTTTTTATTTTGAGTAGATATTGAATCATATAAAAAGAAAATGTTATGATTATGGAAACGTATGAATATATGAACAAGTATTCATGCGTTTAAGAAGAGGAGGGATTAGAATGAAAGATCTAATTATTATTGGGGCGGGTCAAGCTGGATTAACAATGGGATATTACTTGAAGCAAGAAGGGCATAATTTTTTATTACTTGAGGCAGGAAAACGAGTTGGTGATTCATGGAGAAATCGATATGATTCTTTGCAGCTTTTTACCCCAAGGTCTTACAGTAGCTTGCCGGGTATGGCGTTAATAGGTGAAAAAAATGAATTTCCATATAAAGATGAAATTGCAACTTATTTAGAAGAATATGCAAGACATTTTCAATTACCGGTACAATTACAAACGGAAGTTCTAAAAATAAAGAAAGAAAAAGAAATATTTGAATTACATACTCCTACAGAAATTTTACAAACGAAAAAAGTTATTATCGCATCAGGTGCTTTTCAGCAACCGTTTATTCCCTCAGTTTCAGCAAATCTATCATCACATATTTTTCAAATACATTCATCACAATATAAATCACCATCACAAATTCCTAAGGGAAAAGTACTAGTAGTAGGTGGTGGGAATTCAGGAATGCAAATTGCAGTAGAACTGGCAAAGACTCATGAAGTTACGGTGTCTATTAGTCATCCTTTAACGTTTTTACCGTTACAACTTTTTGGAAAAAGTATTTTTAATCTGCTAGAAAAAGTGGGTTTATTGTACGCTGAAATAAATACAAAGAGGGGAAGATGGTTTCAGAAGAGAAAGGACCCTATTTTCGGTTTTGAAGGTAAGAAACTTATTCGTAATGGAGCAATCAAACTGCAAGAAAAAGTAGTAAGTGCATCAAGAAATAACATTATGTTTCAGAATGGTGATACTTATAGTGCAGAAAGCATTATATGGTCAACTGGTTTTGTTCAAAATTATAATTGGATTGAAATTGAACAGGCAGTGAATGAGAAAGGATTTCCTAATCATATAAAGGGAATCAGTCCAGTAAAAGGATTGTATTATATCGGTTTACCATGGCAATCTCAAAGGGGTTCCGCACTTATTTGTGGTGTAGGAAAGGATGCAGAGTATGTACTTTCTGAAATCAAAAAAATAGATCAGTAGCAATAACTACTGATCATCCATATGTACATGAATTAGGAGAGGTCAAACATTTATTAACTTTATTATAATAGATTTTCATAGGATTAAAAACTGAAAATTCAAATTTAATGTTGAGAAAGTTTTTTGTATCGAAATATATGAAAAAATAGGGATTTTTATTAAAACAGAAAAAGATATTTCTATTTTAGTAAATTATGATATAGTCTAAATAAGTGTGTTTTTCCATAAATGTAATTATTTTCATTGTAATTTTGTTTATATGAGGGAAGGAGAAGTAATTATGAAGTTTGATGATCAACGCTTACTAGGAGTCCGATTAGGTTCTGTACTTGTGACAGAGGAAAATCAATATTTAGTAATTAAGAAAAAAGATCATTATGCACTGTTAAATATACATAATTTAGAATGCACTCATGTTGAAGTGCAGTTAGAACATTTGGAAGAAATGTTGCGGGAAGATTTCCAAGAAAGTATAACGGAGATTATCGCACCAGAACATATAAAAATTGTTGCGAAAAATGTTATATAGATAAAGAAGCTGGAAGGAACAGCTTCTTTATTTTCATTATAAGGATAACGTTTTTACAACCTCACCAATGATCCCTTCCATTTGATGAACACCTAAATCGGAATTAGTCATAATAACAGCACCATTCCCGCAGTATGGATAACAAACCATCATACATTGAAATCCAACGCCCCATCCGAGTGAATAAATCTGTAATTCTTCATTAGAATCATCTAGAAAAAAACCTAATCCAGTCCATTTTGAGCAACCTTGAGGAGAAATCATGTCTATTACTAATTTTTGAGAAAGTTTTAGTTTGCCCTTTCCTTGTAAGGAATGAATGATTTCAATAACTAAAGCTGATAAGTCAGTTGGTGTTGTCCAAATACCTGAAGCAGCTGCGAATGGATAAAATGGATACTTCTCATTTGTTACAGTTCTATCTTTATTATGTCCGCAAGCAAAAACATCGGTTTTATCTATGTCTTTTGGAGAAAAAAGTGTACTATTTTTCATTTGTAATGGCTGGAAGATGTGTTCTTCTAATAACTGACTAAATGATCTTCCTGTAATATCTTCTAGTAGTAGTTCGATTATACAAAAGTTTGCGTCTGAGTAGTGAAATTCACTTTCTGGTTTATAAGTTACCTCTATAGGTACGGGGCAATATAGTGTTTTACCGGAAAGGAGCTCAGACATATTAGGTAAGCCTTTTGCAGGTGTATAATGTTCAAAACTATTAGGTGGATCAATGAGTCCAGATTGATGGCTTAATAAGTTTCTCAAAGTGATGCTTTTTTGTGAAGTAAATAGATTAGTAGGAATGTTCCAAGATGTGAGTTTATCATTTACGTCTTCGTCTAAATGCAAGATTTCTTGATCTGATAACATTAGTACGAGCATTGTAGTGATGAATTTGCTGATAGAACAAGAATTAAAGAGAGAATTTGTAGTAACAGCTCTAGTTGTTCCAGCTTCAAGTGTTCCAAAGGCAGTCGCTTCATCTAGTTTGCCATTACATATAACAGCGAGGCTTAAACCTGCAACGGAATATTGGTTCATTTTCTCGTATATATTGCTACTTTTTAAGTTCATGGTGACTCCTTTCTTTAAAGACAGAATAGTATTTTTCTTTTTTAGTTAGTTTGAAGTGAACTTTTGAAAAAATTTGTCTCGGTACATGTACATAACCCATGAGATTGTTATTAAAGAAATGATGATTTGTTTGTTTTTAATTGGTGCATTGAAAACAAGCCAACCAACTATATCAAATAACAAATGTAGCACGATTGAAAGAACTACAAATTGAAGTAACGTATTTAAAAATCTTTTCATAAAGTGTCCCCCTAAAATAATAGGTTTTATTAACAGTTTGATATAGTGATATTATACATTAAATGTGTATTGTGGTAAAATTTACATAAGTTAGTGGAATAAAGTAAATGAAAGTTAGTAAGGGGGGAACATTCATGGAATTCTGGATGGTTATACTGATAGTAGCTGTTGGTTTCATTTATATCGCTGAAAAATTAACTACAATTGAAAAGAAAAATGATGCGCGTTTAAAGAGAATTGAAGATAGATTACAATTAATTACGAAAGAAATGGGAATTATAGAAAGAGAACCTGAAATTAATAAAGAACTACGCCAGCTTGTAGAAGAAGGCAAAAAAATTACAGCAGTTAAGAGAGTAAGAGAAGCTTTTAGTTTTTCCTTACTAGAAGCGAAGCAATATGTTGATAAATTATAAAAAAGATCATCCATTTGGGTGATCTTTTTTACTGCACCATGCGTGTATTTACATAAGCCGCGATTATAAAGTGTCCAATTATATGGAACAAACATTTGAGATAAATTGTCTAATATAGGTAATAACTATTTAGCTTGAAAGAAAGGGTTGATAACATGAAAAAGAATACGTTGTTAAAAGTAGGATTATGTGTAGGTTTACTAGGAACAATTCAATTTGTTAGCACAATTTCTTCTGTACAAGCATCACAAAAGGTAGAGAAAACAGTAATAAAAAATGAGACGGGAACCATTTCAATATCTCAGTTAAACAAGAATGTATGGGTTCATACGGAGTTAGGTTATTTTAATGGAGAAGCAGTTCCTTCGAACGGTCTAGTTCTTAATACTACTAAAGGACTAGTGCTTGTTGATTCTTCTTGGGATAACAAATTAACGAAGGAACTAATGGAAATGGTAGAAAAGAAATTTCAGAAGCGCATAACGGATGTCATTATTACACATGCGCACGCTGATCGAATTGGCGGAATAAAAACGTTGAAAGAAAGAGGAATTAAAGCGCATAGTACAGCATTAACCGCAGAACTAGCAAAGAACAGTGGATATGAAGAGCCGCTTGGAGATTTACAAATAATTACGAGTTTGAAGTTTGGCAATACAAAAATAGAAACGTTCTATCCAGGGAAAGGACATACAGAAGATAATATTGTTGTTTGGTTGCCACAATATCAAACTTTAGCTGGAGGCTGTTTAGTAAAATCTGCGGAAGCTAAAGATTTAGGAAATGTTGCGGATGCGTATGTAAATGAATGGTCTACATCGATTGAGAATGTGCTGAAGCGATATGGAAATATAAATTCGGTAGTACCTGGTCATGGAGAAGTAGGAGACAAGGGATTACTTTTACATACATTGGATTTATTAAAATAAGAAATTGTAGAAATACAAAAGAAAGGAGAAATAATTTTCTCCTTTCTTTCTTCTAACTATATTTAAATGCTGAATCTGTCGATTACGTCAGCATATATTACTGAGATTTTAATTCCAAGTATACAAATACTAGTACTGTCATAATTGCAATAACAACGTAAGTAGCATCAAGCATTATAAGTGTTTTTAAAGTTTCAGTCATCGTAATTCACCCCTGTTATAAAAATATAACATGATCTTTTTATTGATTAGATTAGAGATCATAAAGATAAAATGTATATGAAATTTCTTAAGTAGCTTCTATATAAATATATCATATAAATAATGTAAGTAATGTTAAGATAGTGTAAATGTATTGTAAATAAAGAGGTTTACAATGAAGGCTTTAATAAAAAAATGATAGTTCCTTAAAATAAAAAATACGCTATTTTCATATGAGATGAATTGCAATTATTTGTATAAGGGATTCAAAAAAATTTTTTTGTTGTATATATTTCTCCAAATTAATTATTTAGCTATTTAAAAGTATCGAAAGATGTGTGCACACTAATGTATATTTTTTGGATGTCAATAAAAGTATTATGTCAACAATATGAACTGTCACAAATCTTTATATATTATTGTGATTGATATCACATCACTTTTTTTCAATGGGTATTATGCTTAAGGTGTAATGAATGATTGGGAGAGGGTGGGATGATATGTTTTGTTATCAATGTGAACAAACGCCAACAGGCGGATGTAAAGTAATGGGTGTTTGTGGCAAGAATGAAACGATTGCGAGTCTACAAGATACGATTGTGTTTGGGCTAAAAGGAATTGCAGCTTATCGCACACATGCTGCTCAGCTAGGGTATACGGATGGATTTGTAGATGCTACAACACAAGAAGCTTTATATATGACATTAACAAATTCTAATTTTAACGAACAAGAGCATATTGATATGGCTATGAAAGTGGGGAAATCAGCTTTACAGGTGATGGAATTATTAGATGAGGCACATACGAATCATTTTGGTGTGCCAGAACCTGTACAAATTACACAAAATCGTGTAGAAGGTAAAGCAATTGTAGTTACGGGCCATAATTTATTTGCATTAGAAGAACTATTAAAGCAAACAGAAGGAAAAGACATTAATATTTATACGCATTCTGAAATGCTACCAGCACACGGATACCCGCAACTGAAAAAATATAAACATTTAAAAGGAAACATCGGTAAGGCATGGTATGATCAAAGACGCCTTTTTGAAAAATTTACTGGTGCCATATTAGCTACAACGAACTGTGTTATGCCAATTAAAGGATCATACTCTGATCGATTCTTTTCATATGACATTGCAGGTTTAGAGGGTGTACAAAAAATTGAAAATGATGATTTTACACCATTGATTCAAAAAGCACTAGAACTTTCAGAAGTACATATGGAGTCGGATGAACAGTTAGTAACAGGGTTTCATCATAATACAGTATTATCATTAGCTCCGGAAATTATTAATGCAGTAAAAGAGGGGAAGATAAAGCGTTTCTTTGTTATTGCCGGTTGTGATGCACCGGGAAAAGGTGGAGAATATTATCGTGAATTAGCAACGTCACTTCCGCCAGAAACAGTTATTTTAACAACTTCTTGCGGGAAATTCCGCTTTAATGATGTGGATTACGGTGTTGTACCTGGTACCGAGATTCCGCGCTACATCGACTTAGGACAATGTAATAATTCCATTTCTACAGTGAAAATAGCAGCTGCATTAGCTGATGCTTTCCAATGTGAAGTGAATGAATTGCCAGTAAGTATTGTGCTATCATGGTTTGAACAAAAAGCGGTTGCCATTTTACTCGGGCTATTTAGTCTTGGAATTCAAGATATTCGCATCGGTCCAAAGGCTCCTGAATTTATTTCACCTGGCGTGCTTGATGTATTACAAGAAACATTTGGTTTAAAACTAATTACAAATGCAGCAGAAGACATGGCTATGATGTTATCGTAACGGAAAAGATGTTTTCACTTAATTGTGGCTTTATAAATCATTTGTATGTGTGTGAGTAAACACACATACAAATGATTATTAATAAAGAAAATCGCTATATCTATAAAATTTATAGAGCTTTTAAAGTATAACACCACATGCCCATCACCTTAAGATTTTAAGTATCCCCAAAACGAAATTTCTACATGAATATCTATAATTTTACCTCTTTTTCATTTGATTTGAAAATAAGCTTTCTATTTTTAAAAACCAACGATACCACCTCAAATTATAGGAATAAAATCCATTCATTTATTAGGAAAATGGATTGAAAATAATAAGGTAGACTAAAAAGTAAAATATTATTTATGATAATCATTCTTTTATAAAATTTAAATTGGAAATAGCCCTACTCATTTTGATTGCGCATTTTCAAAATGGAGGGGCTTTTTTTACTGTAAAATCAATAACTGCATCTTATTTTTGTTGAAAAAATTCTCATTCTTATTTTGAAAGTGATATGGGTACATTTACATGCACATCAATCTTTTATTATGAAGTGGACCTTGAATATATTGTTTTTTATTGACAGACATAAAAATGATTTATTTGCTGTATTGATAATTTATAGACGTTATAATAAAATGTTTATGTATATGTAAACTTAATTTATTTTCGTTTGGTTTTATTGTAAGGTTAGGCAGTGTTGATAACAATAAAATAATGAATATATCACCTGTAAAAAGAATGAAACCAATACGGAGAAGATGATTTCGTTAAAAATTCGAAAAATAAGCGTTATTAGCTCTTGAAGAAAAATGACTAGAAAAATTACAAGCATATGGAAAATAGGGTTATACAAAAAGTCCTAAAGGGGGACGGAATTATGGAGAAAAGAAAGTATTCAGTAACACCACAAGATCGAATGAATTATGTATTAGGTCTTTATTCTGCAGATCAACAAATTAATGCAGTTCTTTATTTTCCTGTAGGTATATCCAAGGAAATACTTGAAGAATCAGTAAGGATAACGTTGCAATTGCAACCAGTTTTGAACAGCCGGTTTGTAGAAAATGATATTCCTTACTGGGAGGAACATTCATCTGACACTAACTCATCTATTTGCTTTTTTGCAGAAGGAAATAATCAAGAACTTGAAATAATGGCAATAGATTTTATTAAGGAACCTGGTGATCGTATTCAGGGGCCTATGGTTCAAACGAAATTATTACGGGGCACTACAATAGATATGTTAGTTGTGAAATTGTCTCATCTATGTTCAGATGGTGCAGGAGTCAAGGAATATATAAAATTGCTTGGAACAATATATACTCACCTTTCATTGGGACGGTCTAAGAAGCAAATTATAAAGGAATTTGATGAGGGAAATGAGAGTTGTCGAGATCAATCACATGTATTCAAATACGCTGGAATATCGGACATAAAAAGTGCGTATCGTCCTAACCAAGAACAACAGGCATCGTTATGGTCTTTTCCATCTCAACCTAACAAAAATAAATTTCCCCAAATGTCCGTACGGCGATTGAGCCATAAGCAAACTCTACGTTTAACCCAATGGACAAAAGCACAACAGGTTACCTTGAATGATGTAATCATGACTGCTTACTTCCGAGTTTTATCACATTTCACTGTGTATGCAGAACCTCGTACTGCAGAAAAAATGATTGGTTTGACAATTGATTTACGTCGATATCTGCCTAATAATACAACTGGTGCTATTTGCAACTTATCCGGTATGGAAATGCCAGTGATTAAAATGGAAGACGATGAAACATTTAAGCAGACTCTTGTTCGAGTTAAACAATCAATGGATAAAATAAAGTCTCAAAATCCAGGTCTTTCTTCAGCAGCAGGAATGGAGTTACTGGCAGAAATGAAGCTATCTACAGTGAAGGAAATGTATAATCAGCAATATGAACAGGCTGTACAGATGGGGATGGCGTTGCCATTACTGACAAATTTGGGAGTGATTGCTGAGGAACCTATTCAGTTTGGTCAAATTCAAGCTGAGGACGGGTATATGGCATCACCTATTATGTATGCACCATTCTTTTCAATGGGAGCAAGCTCTTATAATGGAAGGCTTACATTTACGATCGGTTATCATGCGCCGGATACATCAAAAGAAAAGGTAGAAAAATTTTTAGATAGTGTTGCTAATCAACTATCAGAAATAAAATAAAAGAGAATATAGAGAACAGATTTCTAACAGAATTGTATTTTGGGGGCTCGTATCATGTACGGATAATCTCTGGAAATTTTCTCTGACCGCACTTGCCTTTATGCTTTATATGCAATGGGAATGGTAGTGAGAAACAATTTGTATCGTGAAAAAACAAGATATATCGGTATAAAAACAATAAAACAGAGCTGATTTAAATTACACTTTGAATCAGTTCTGTTTTGCTAGTGTGATGGTCCTTACAATAAAAAAAGTAGGCTGTATCCGGTTAGGGTAAAGCGGATTTTTATTTTTTTTGAAAATAAAGTTGACATCCACAACTACTTAGTCATACAATGTAGATGTAATAAGTGATACTGAATAGTTCGGATTCACAAAAACTGTTCAGTAAAAAATTCGCCTTAGTACTCTGTGATACTGAATATAAGTCAGACAGAATAGGGGGTAAAGGAGGAGCAGGACATGGAAAATTTAACTGAAATGCTGAAAGGTTCACTGGAAGGCTGTGTACTGGAAATCATTAGTCGCCGTGAAACGTATGGCTATGAGATTACCCGCCACCTGAATGATCTTGGGTTTACCGAAGTTGTGGAAGGTACGGTGTATACCATCCTCGTACGATTAGAGAAGAAAAAGCTTGTGAATATTGAAAAGAAACCATCAGATATGGGACCGCCTCGTAAGTTTTATTCATTAAATGAAGAAGGCCGCCAGGAGCTTGAATTGTTTTGGGAAAAATGGGATTTTGTATCGTCAAAAATTAACGTCTTGAAGTCAAAATAGGTTCATAAGATAAAATGTTTCGGCCGATATTTTGAGAATTTCTTGTTCGGTTTTATAAAAAAGGAGGAAAATAAGATGTTAGAAATGTTTAAAAAGTTAATTGGTGATAAAAAAGAGTACAAAATGATGATGGCACGAGTTGAGGCTCTGCCAGAGGACTACCAATTTGTATTTAAGAAAATTCAAAACTACATGTGGAATTTTTCAGCGGGTAACGGGATGGATATGTTACACATACAGTATGAATTAATCGATTTGTTCGAAGCGGGTGCAGCGGAAGGAAGACAAGTGCTTGACATTACTGGGGATGACGTGGCTTCTTTTGCTGACGAACTAGTGGCAAATGCTAAAACTTACGTCTCCAAGTATCGTGAAGATTTGAATGAAAGTATTATGAAGAAATTGAGAAAAAAATAAATGGAATAAGTAGTACCGACTGATTAGCTGGTTACACATATGAATTGCCATCATAGCTATTCAGTTATATTTTTAACTCGGTACTAAGTAATACAGAATATCAGTGATACTAAATAGATAGAGGTAAATAAATAGTCTTCGCAAAACATTTTTATAGGGAGGAAAAAAGTATGAGTCATGCAGTGATTTCTGTAAAAGGCTTGAAAAAATCCTTTAAAGACAAGGAAGTTTTAAAAGGGGTAGATTTTGAGGTGCAGCGTGGAGAAATTTTCGCGCTGCTAGGCTCAAATGGAGCGGGAAAGACGACAACGGTCAACATCCTTTCGACACTAATGAAGCAAGATAGCGGTGAAGTAAGTATTTGTGGATTTGATGTACAGAGTCAACCAGATCATGTTCGTCAAAGTATCAGTTTGACAGGGCAGTTTGCAGCTTTAGACGGTATGCTGACAGGGAGGGAAAACTTGATAATGATCGCCAAATTACGTGGTGTTTCTAATCCCGCTCAAGTTGCTGACAATCTACTTGCAAGATTTAGCCTGACTGATGCGGCAAACCAAAGGACAGATCAGTATTCAGGCGGGATGAAGCGCCGGCTTGATATCGCGATGAGTTTGATTGGGGCGCCAGCAGTTATTTTTCTTGACGAACCAACGACTGGACTTGATCCTGAAGCGCGAATCGAAGTGTGGGATACAGTCAAGGAACTTGCTGGTAGCGGTACAACTATTTTGCTTACGACTCAGTACTTGGAGGAAGCAGAACAACTGGCAGACCGTATCGCTATTTTGCATGGCGGAAAAATTATTACGACAGGTACTCTTGCTGAACTAAAAGAGATGTTCCCGCCAGCAAAAGTGGAGTATATCGAGAAGCAACCGACATTGGAAGAAATATTCCTTTCGATCATTGGCAAAAAGGAGGAGATGTAAATGAAAAGTAAAACAGGTGTATTACTAGGTCGTTTAATGCGTAACATTATGCGCAGTCCGGATACAATTATTACAGTAGCGATTACACCGATTATGATGATGCTATTATTTGTCTACGTGTTTGGCGGCGCAATAAAAACTGGAACGGAAAACTACGTTAATTATTTATTGCCGGGAATTTTGCTAATGGCTATCGCATCCGGTGTAGCTTACACTTCCGTGCGACTCTTTACGGATGTAAAGAGTGGGCTGATGGCACGTTTCATTACGATGCCTATTAAGCGCTCATCGATATTGTGGGCTCACGTTCTAACCTCTCTGGTTGCTAATGTACTTACTATCGTGGTGGTTATTCTTGTTGCACTCTTAATGGGTTTCCGTTCCAGTGCTAATATTCTAGATTGGCTCGCGGTAGCTGGGATACTTGGGATGTTTACGCTGGCGCTAACATGGCTAGCTATCATTCCAGGATTGAAAGCGAGGTCTATGGAAGGGGCGACTGCTTACTCGTACCCGCTAGTTTTTCTTCCATTTATTAGTTCGGCCTTTGTGCCTACCGAAACGATGCCAAAAATTGTTCGTGCGTTTGCAGAGAATCAGCCTGTAACTTCAATCGTGAATGCGATTCGTGCTCTTTTATATGAAGGAACTGTTGGAAACGATATTTGGATTGCGCTCGCTTGGTGCGTAGGTATAATGGTCATCTCTTACTTTTTCGCCAGTAAAGCATTTAAACGTCAGTTAGGGTAAGAAACGTGATAAACGAAACCTTCAGGAATAATATATATTTAGAAAAGCACGGGAGATTTTCCGTGCTTTTATTATTTATCATGCTCTCATTGTAGTAAATGAAATGGTATTTAAAAATAGGATAATTATCCAGTGATAAAGCTTAATATTTGAGGCTCGCTGCTTATGGAATGTATAAGCACACTCGTTTTTGTAAATCTGCTAATACTTCATCGGGTATTTCTTTGATTTTAATATCCTTCCCTAGAAAAAGCAGCCAATTTATTATTTCCGTCACTTCATCGGGATTGTTAACATTGATAAAAGTTTTTAAAATAGCTGTAGATTGGTAAGGATTAGTATAAGATATTGAAATTTTTAAAGGATGGTATTTTTTGAACTGGGCAATTGCTTTTGGTCCAAGTTCAAGTACCAAGTTGATTATTTCGTCCTTCTTACTTAGTTTTTCTAAAATCTTTTTCTTATTTAGCCTTTTGTTCGTCGTGTATGGTTCGATATTAATGAGATCATCGACAGGAAACATCATCTTCTTTTCTTTTTTTAAGTCAAACCCTTCAATGATCCAATGGCTTTTTTCTTGATAAAGGTGCAATAGATAAATTGGATAAGTTTTGATTTCTTCATCTTCTTTCATAGTAATTAATAAATGGTTATCCAAAAGAAGGATTTGAATGAGTTTTTCTAACATAGGATGGGGGAGATCAGAAAGCTCAAGTAGATCGGGATTATGAGGGTTAGTCCCTTGGAAAAGCAAGAGTTGATTTAAAAGAACGAGATCATCTTGCTGGGTTTCTGAGATGAGTCCTAGTAGTTTTTCGGCTAAAGATTGACGACTCTTTAGGTAGGGAAGTTGTTGATTCCTCGTAGCCATAAAGGCAATAAAAAGAGCTTTCACTTCATTATCAGTAAAGCGAACAACGGGCAGGATAGAGTTGTGCATAACAAAATATCCCCCGGTCCTCCCAACTTCAGTGACAAGTGGCATTCCCATAGCTTCAATTTCTCTAATGTCTCTAATAGCTGTCGACCGTGATATGTTAAATTCTTGTATAATTTCAGAAATTGTAAAGTGAGAGCGGTTGTTGATATACCGCATAATTGTATTAATCCGTTCAACTTTTTTCATTTTAGTCTCCTAAACAGTATCATTTTTTGACATGGTTTAAAGGTATTATAAACGTATCAGATGAAAAGATAAATCGTTTGATTAATAAAAAAAGAGGCAGGTTTTGAATATGAAAAATTATACTATAGAAGAAAAAGATAGCTTTATTGTGTTAGGTATTGGAACTGAAATTAAGAGTGAATACACAGACTTTGCTGGAATAAATAAAGAAAAGGAAGACTTTTGGTCGGCTGTTAAAGAAGATGGAAGGCTGGACACTTTAAAAGCTTTAGCTACAAATGAATACATTTTTTCCGTGAGCGAAGCGGTGAATAACAAAATGATGTATTATGCGGGTGTCATGACAGAAGCACAAATAGAAGAAGAATCTAGAGTGATTCAGTTTCCGAGGGGAGAATACTTAGTAGTGAAAGGGGAAGACAAAACGGCTGAAGAGCTAAGTAATAAGCTTACTGGCATCGGCTTCGGTCAAGCTTTACCAGAAGCAAAGGATTTTGCCTATGTTGGTGGACCGAATACAACGGTTGAAATGGGGCAGAGAAATGGCTTAGTATTTGGTGAAATGTGGATTCCTGTTGTTAGGAAGTAAAGTGATAAAAGGTGCGAATATGGAAAGTAGAGGCTAACAATCTTGGATTGTTGGCCTTTTTAACATGAATATAATATTCATGTGCTGCTACACAGTATGTTCTGATAAAATGGAATAAAAGGGAATTGCTGTAAGGTGGTGGCAGATTGAATGAAAAAAGATTATTTGAGCTATTCATAGTAACGTTTGTTTTTCTATTCCTTCATGTAAGTACATTTACTAATGAAAAATTTAACGATAAATTGGGATCTTTTACTTACATTGTTTTATTTCTTATGCTTACTATCAACGCTATATTTATAGAAAGGTATTTTGGTGATATACAAAAGTGGATTCGAAATATTACATGTTGCTTTGCTTTATTCGTAGTGGTTTTAGTAGCTCTATGGATAGGTTATTTTTAGTCCTTACCTAAGAGAATGAGAAATATGTGATTACACTACATTCGATAATATTACTTAGTTGCATCGGTTTATATTAATTTTTTCTCTCCCCAATCAGGATAAAATGTACAATAGGAAATTTTATGTAACATAAAGAAGGAAGGTTTATGGTGAGCCTATTTTAATTTATCTTATTTCTCATTCCATTACGTAGGTGCGTATGGCAGGATTTATTTTTTTTATTGAGCATCATGCTTGGATTTGTAATTCGTATAAATGAAGCAACTTTAGTATTCACTCAAAAATCCATTGTCTATGAAACAACTAGATTTGTAAACGGCTTTAATAGAAAGATGTCTATTGTATTTTTTGCGGCAAGATTAAATAGCTTTTTTGTTACTTTACAATAAAGTATACTTAATATCAGTAATTCATGTAATTAGGGGTGGTTTCTATATTTAGAGAAAATACAAAAAGGATACTTCTGTCATTAGTAACAAATCCAATACTAATAATTGTATACGGAATTTTTTGTTATGAGTTGGCCTTATACTGTAAGTACGGAAGAATGAATTATAATATTTACATTTTGTTATTATGTATAGTACTTTTTATATCCATAACTACATTTACTACAATGCGGGTGATAAAAAATAGAGAATATGAATCTAAAAAATTAACAAATTCAATAGCATGGAGATCCATTTCTATTATCATTATTGTTGCAATTACATCATTTTATGGGATGCAGATTTATAAAAGTGCAATAAATTACAATGGTAAATTGGCATGGTTTATAGAAAAGTTAAAACATGAAAGGTCAGTTAAACTTAAACATAATAATATATATAAGTCTGGAGTAGAAGGTATTTTTGAAGATATAAATAAAAAATATCCTTTGCCAAAGAAATTGTATATGGCAACTGATTTTGATCTTACATTTCATTCAGATGGAACAATCACAGCGTTTGATACATTTGTTTATGGGAAAAATGATGATGGGAAAGAAGAAACTTATTTAATCTCTTATAATAAGAAGAAGTCAGAAGATATTACTATAATACGAGACGGATACGCAAAGCCTGATTATAATGATGATAAATTAGTAGAACCTTTAATTGAAACGGTTAAGGCGATTCCAGTTAAGCAAACGGTTAGAAAATGGAATGAAAGTAAGTATGGGTTGATTTATTATGGAAAAAGAAATTGGGGATCCAATACAGAGGGAATTATTAATATTACTGAGGATGGTAAGGGACAGAGTCTTAAAAAAGCAGCTTCTGATATCATTGGATATACTGTATCTATATTTGTCCCTGGAAAAGAGCAAGAGCTAGTCCCTGCTAGATATAATTTAATAAGTGACGCAAGTTGGAGTAAATCAAAGACGCCTCCAAAAGAAGATATGCTTAAAGAGAAGAAACAACAAGATTTAAAGAATGAAAAAGAACAGTTTTTCCTATCGAAAGAAGTTGGTTATAAACTAAATATGACAGATAAAGCATTAGGGAGCGCCTTTTATTCATTAAGCAAGACTAGTGATGAAGGGAAAACATGGGAGGTTATCAATCCAGACCCATTTAATGGGGGGATTGGTAGTGTATCAGGAATCACTTTTATAAATGATAAACTTGGGTTTTTAGGAGCAATTAGGCCTTCTGGTAATGAAGGAGAGTTATATCGCACAGATGATGGGGGAGTATCTTTTAAAAAGGTAGAATATCCGCCGCATGAAGTGAAATTAGATCATACACAGTCCACAATAAGTCCTTTTGATTCACCTAGTATGCCATATGAGAAAGATGGGGTTTTTAATATGTTAGTTGGACAAGGGGCAGATGGAGACTACAATGGCGATAGTAGTGCACTTTATCAATCAAAAGATAACGGAGAGACATGGGAATTTGTAGAAGAAGTGAAAAAGAAATAATCAGAATTTTTTGAAAAATAAGGTAACTACTTAGCTATACATTTTATTTAGAAGTTTGGTAAGGGGTATAATTCCAGCCATGAAGATAAAAATGGACCTATACCTCGCTGCCTTTCTTTGTTTTATTTCTTATGCTTACTACCAACGCTATATTTATAGAAAGGTATTTTGGTGATATACAAAAATGGATTCGAAATACCACATGTTGTTTTGCTTTATTTGTAGTGGTTTTAGTAGCTCTATGGATAGGGTACTCTTAGATCCTTACTTAAGAGAATGAGAAGTATGTGATTACAATACATTCGATCCGATAATATTACTTAGCTGCATCGTTTTATATTAATCTTTTCTCTCCTCAATCATGATAAAATGTACAATAGGAAATTTTATGTAAAATAAAGGGGGAAGGTTTATGGTCAGCTTGAGTACATTGGTAGCTTTTGCAATTGTTTCGCTTAGCATGGTTTGTTCACCTGGGTCTAATATGATTTACCTCATTTCCCGTTCCATTACGCAAGGACGTATGGCGGGATTTATTTCTTTATTGGGCATCATGCTCGGATTTGTAATCTATATAATCGCAACTATGTTTGGACTTACAGTTCTATTCGTTGCTGTTCCCGCTGTATATGAAGCAGTAAAGTGGGCAGGTGCTGCTTACTTGCTCTGGCTCGCCTGGAATTCGATTAAACCGGGTGCTACATCTATTATGGAACCTCGTATGATTTCTAATGAGCCACCAAGGAAATTATTTCTGAGGGGACTCATGACGAATCTTCTGAATCCAAAGATTGCTATTTTGTATGTATCACTTCTACCTCAATTTGAAGATCCAGAGAAGGGATCGTTGCTTTTTCAAGGTGCAGTTTTGGGGCTTACGCAAATCACTGTTAGCTTTATGGTTAACCTTGTAATTGTATGTACAGCAAGTAAAATTGCAAAATGGTTTGGCATACGCCCGACGTGGCTACGAGTACAGCGTTGGCTTATGGCAAGTGTTTTAACGGGGCTTGCTGTACGTCTTGCTTTTGAACGTCGACAGTAAGAGCCTCTTTACCGTCAGTTTCTATAATATAACCTAATAAATATTAATATAATTTATGTATAGTAGATATTTACCTTATAAAATAAGGGGGTAATATTATGACTGAGACAAACGAATCTTCAGGAGTTAATTTGAAAAAAGATGTGAAGTTTTCTATTATAATTCCTGCGCATAATGAAGAAAAGTACATTAGAAAATGTTTAGATTCAATTGCAAAGGCATCAGAGGCATATAAAGAGCAAACGGAAGTTATAGTTGTTTTAAATCGTTGTACAGATAAAACAGAGGAAATAGCAAAATCTTATAATTGTGTTACATTGAAAAATAACGATAAAAACTTATCTAAAATTCGAAATGCAGGGGCTAAAATAGCTAGTGGAGAAATAATCGTTACTATAGACGCTGATACGATAATGACAGAGTCTATGTTGTTTAATGTAGATAAATATTTAGCTTCAGGTACATACATTGGTGGTGGGGTGAATGGTAAGTTTGAAAGAATATCTTTAGGAATATTTCTCTCCGCAATGTTAATCATAATCCCCTTACTTTTTAAGTACGGAGCTATATCTGTAGGGATTTTTTGGTGCTATAGAAAAGACTTTATGGCAATCAACGGATTTAATGAAAACATGCTTATGGCAGAAGATGCAGATTTCGCTAAACGTTTAAAAGAGTGGGGAAAGAAAAATAATAAGAAATTCGGTACTATTAAAAATGGAATGATAACTTCATGCAGAAGATTTGATACATATGGAGACTGGACTTTACTTAAAAATCCGAAAGTAATTTTAGCTTATCTAAAAGGAAATGATAGAAAATACGCAGATAAGACATATTATGATAACCAAGAAAGATAAAAATGGAGAAAATCAGAAGAGGATAGCTAGTACTTTTTTAGATATAATGAGAATCCAACTTAATTTAATAGATATTATAAGAAAACCACCAATTTGATTATCCTTTTTCAAATTGGTGGTTTTTATTTTTGAAATAAATATGTATTTTTTTATAAAAATATTTTTTGACCCCCATAAAACTATGTATTCCTCCGAATATGTATAGTGAAGAAAATAAATAGAAGAAAAATGACTATGAAAGAATATAGAAGCATTAATAAAATTACTAGATTAGGTGGGCATCCAAAATAAAAGGATGAAATTACCAATGGTATAGAGGAGAGTTATTCAAGGATTGCAGATAAAATAGAAAAAGAATAAGCAAAACGAACGGTAGAAAATAAGAAAGTAGATAAAAATACAAACCTAACTGTAGTGCCGAGAGAAAAGGAAAAATCATTAAGAAAACGTTAGACTCTAAAAATATAACTAACAGCAAGAAAACAAGACCGAAGAAAAGTACCAAGAAAATCTGGTTAAATGGTCACTTGTGTAGTGGCCATTTTGCTATTTGAAGGAGGCTGGGAGATTACAAGTGTTGAGTTTAGTAATGAAGATCTTAAGAAAACCGAAAATAGAAGATATCGTATGTAACATACAAAACAACGAAGAAGATAAAGAAGCGTTTATCGTACAGTATCAGCCTTTTATTAGAAAATCAATCTCATCTGTCTGCCGCCGATATATTACAGAACAGGATGATGAATATAGCATTGGATTGTTTGCATTTAACGAAGCAATTGAACAGTATTCCTATACAAAAGGAAAATCCTTTTTAGCGTTTGCTGATCTTCTTATAAAAAGAGATGTAATTGACTATATACGTAAGGAGTCTAAACATAACTTTGTCTTTTTAAAAGAAGATGAGCAAGAGGAAATGTTAGAAATGCAAGTGTCGCTTACGGAGTATATGAAAGAGATGGAAAATAGTAACCGTAAGGAGGAAATTCTTCATTTTCAAAGTGTGCTAGCTGAGTTTAAAATCACATTCTCAGAGCTTGCTAAAGAATCTCCTAAGCATCGTGATACGCGTGAGCACTTAATAGAAATTGTAAAAATTATTATAAAAGAAGAGGAAATGATGGAAGAGCTGTTCCGAAAGAAAAAGTTACCGCTTAAACATATTGAACCGCGTGTTAGGGTAAGTCGTAAAACGTTGGAACGACATAGAAAATACATTATTGCAATGTGTATTATTTTTGCAAACAACTATACATATATTCTGGATTACATAAGAGGGGAAAAGCATGATGAATAAAGGAATTGTGATGGATATAAAAAAGCATAGCGTAGTTGTTTTAACACCAAATGGAGAGTTTATTACGTGTAAAAGAAAAGGGGATTCTTGCATGATCGGGGAGGAAATCTCATTTGATGAGCAAGAACAAAAAGCATCGTATTTTTCGATCCCTTCCTTTCTAAAACCTGCATCAATACTTGTTGCTTGTTTTCTATTTGCAGTGCTGTTTTTCTACAACCAACCAGAAGAAAAAGTATTTGCTTACGTCTCAGTTGATATAAATCCAAGTTTAGAGGTGAGCGTAACAAAGGATTTTCGTGTTATAGATTTGCAGGCTTGTAATGATGATGGAAGGCGTATTTTAAAAGAATTGAAGCATTGGGAAAATAAACAATTGCAAGAAGTAATACGTACTATTATAAAGCAAAGTCAAGAGGATAAGTATTTAACGAAAGATAAGCAAGTTATGCTAACAGCTGTTGCAAAGGACAAGGCACTAGAACCACTTTTGGAAAAGGCAATGAAAGAATTAAAGAAAGAATATGAGTTAAAACATATTACAGTTGAATATCAAAGTAGCACGATGCAAGTACGAGAGAATGCTAGAAAAGCTGGAATTGGCACAGGTGTCTATATAAAGCAAGAGAATGAGAAAAACAAATCGCTTACTCCTCCTGCCACGCCGCCTAATCCGGTGGAAAATGAAGAAGAGGTGCAATCACAGCCGGAGTCATCTCCTGATGCATCAATGGATTTATCTCCTGTAAAAGAAAAAAAATATGAAAAGCAAGAGCAGAAAGAACAAAAGAAAACAGAGGGACAGCCATCGAAGCAAATAAAAGAAAACAATGGAAGAGGATCTCAGCAAGAAAATAGAGGGAATCAACAGGAGAATAACAGTAGAGAATCTCAACAAGGAAATAATGGAAATGGGCAAGGGAACAACGGAAGAGGATCACAACAAGGGAATAATGGAAATGGGCAAGGGAACAACGGAAGAGGATCACAACAAGGGAATAATGGAAATGGACAAGGGAACAACGGAAGAGGGTCTCAACAAGGGAATAATGGAAATGGACAAGGGAACAACGGAAGAGGGTCTCAACAAGGAAATAATGGGAACGAGCAAGGGAACAACGGAAGAGGGTCTCAACAAGGGAATAATGGAAATGGGCAAGGGAATAATGGAAGAGATCCTCAACAAGGAAATAACGGGAATCAGCAAGGGAACAATGGAAGAGGATCCCAGAAAGAAAATGACGGAAACGAGCAAGGGAACAACGGTAGGGGGTCTCAACAAGAAAATAGAGGCCACCAGCAAGGGAATGAGAAGAAGAATCAATAGAATATGGAAGTGAGAGATTCATTTCAAAGCTAAAAGGATTTCTCTCGCTATTGTGGGCAGTAAAACTCCCATCTCAAAATTTGGCTGGAGCAAAGAAGTTAGGTGGGAGTTGGGCTGCTTGTAAATGCCCAATTGGTGAGGGCTGATTAAAGTTGCACTTTATTATTTTATAGTTCTATTAAGAAGGAGTATGTGAAAAATATAATGGAGAAAAACATTCAACAAGAGAAAGATAAAGAAAAACCTGTTTTTTATGATCCGAAAGGAAGGAGAAACATAGCCTTTATTTCGTTTCTATGTATCTCAATAGTTAGTGTAGGTGTTGTATTTTATTTTTTCTTTCAAAGTATTTTTTCAACACCAGAAATTCCAAATATGAATACCGCTGTACAACAAGATACTAAACTTGTACCAATTAATCAAAAACTTAGTGATCAGCAGTTAAAGAAGGAAGAATTTAACCCAAATACCGGAACGAAGGATAATGAAAATTTGGTGAATCCGCCGAAGGATAGTAAACAACCTAAAGAAGTGTATGGTTTTTATGTAAACTGGGATGAAAATAGTACCGCTTCTTTAAAAGAAAATATCGATTCCTTAACTACGTTAGTACCAGAGTGGTATCATTTAAAAGCAGATTTAACGATTAGAAGTGAAATCAAACCTGAGATAGTAAAGTTGGCAGAAAAAAATCAAGTGAAGATTATGCCTTTGCTTACTAATTATACTGAGGAAGCTTCTGGTCCTGATAGTGGGCTAATTCATAAGTTACTGAATTCCTCAAATGATGTAAAGACAAAGTTTATTAATGATTTAGTAAGCCAAGTTAAAAAGAATCATTTTTCAGGAATTAATATTGACTTTGAGGCCGTACCTGAAAGTGATAGAGAAAACTTAACAAATTTTATGAAAGAACTTACTACGGAATTTCATCAACATGATTTGCTCGTTACACAAGATGTTCCAGCTAATGATAAGGCTTTTGATTATAGTGCGTTAGCAAAAATAATAGATCGAATGATTGTAATGATGTACGATGAGCACTATGGAGCCGGGGAACCAGGACCAATTGCTTCAAATAAGTGGTTCCAACATACATTGAAAGAACTGAATATTCCGTCTAATAAACTTATAGTTGCTTTCGGTAACTATGGATATGATTGGGAAGTGAATAGTAAAGAACCAGTGAAATCATTAACTTTTTCAGAAGTTATGGCAATGGCTCAAGGTTCAAATATGAAAATTCAATGGGATAAGAGTAGTGGGAACCCTTATTTTAGATATAAAACAGGAGAGAAAGAACATACTGCTTGGTTCTTAGATGGCGTTACTCTCTATAATCAAGTGAAAATCGCAATGGACAATAATGCAAATGGATTTGCGCTATGGAGATTAGGAGCAGAAGATCCTACAATATGGAAAGTTTTAAAAAATCCGATTGAGGTACAAAAAAATCCTAATGTATTACATAAAATCAATAGTTTAGATGAAGTAAATTATTCTGGACAAGGTGAAATTTTACAGATTGAGAATGAAAGAAAAAATGGATTGAGAGATTTTAAAGTAGGCAAAGATGGTTACCTTACAGATGAAGTATATCAATCCTTACCATCTGCATATGAAGTGCAACGATATGGAAAACCAAATGGGAAACAAGTAGTATTAACATTTGATGATGGACCAGACCCGAAATATACGCCAGAAATTTTAGATATATTAAAAGAGAATCAAATAAAAGCTGCTTTTTTTGTACTTGGTGAAAACGCACAACTAAATACTAGTATTGTAAAAAGAATATACGATGAAGGGCATGAAATTGGCAATCATACTTTCAAGCATCCTAACATAGCTGATACGTCTTTACTACGAACGAAAGTAGAACTTAATACGACGCAACGTTTAATTCAGGAAGTAACTGGACATTCTACGGTTTTATTTAGACCGCCATATGAAGCGGATGCTAACCCGGATTCCTCAAATGAAATATTGCCTATTTTACGTGCACAAAATATGAACTATACAATGGTAGCGGAAAAAGTTGATCCCGAAGACTGGGCAACACCATCAACAAATGAATTAGTAAAGCGTGCTCTTAATCCCATTTATAAGGGAGAGGGAAATATTATTCTTCTCCATGATGCGGGAGGGAATCGTACACATACAGTAGAGGCGCTCCCAATCATTATTAAAGACCTAAAAAAGCATGGATATAGTTTTGTAACAATTTCAGATTTAATGAATAAAGAACGAGATGAAATTATGCCTCCTGTTTCTTCTGAGGGGAAGCAATATTTACTTTACAATAAAGCTGTCTTTTCAGGAGCGGGATACTTTAAACATATATTAACTACTATTTTTTATATTGCTATTGGATTAGGGATTTTTCGATTTTTATTCTTAATTTATTTTGCATGGAAGCAGAAAAGAAAAACGTTATCTCGCTATATTAATTCGTCTTATCAACCTTTTGTTAGTGTTGTCATAGCGGCATATAATGAAGAAAAGGTGATAGCCAAGACGATTCACTCAATTTTGAATAGTAATTATAGAGAATTTGAAGTTATTGTTGTGGATGACGGATCGACAGATGGTACGTCAAAAGTAATGAAAGAAACATTTTATAAACACCCTAAAGTTCGTTTCATTCAGAAAGAAAATGGCGGGAAATCATCGGCAATGAACCTAGGGTTTCAACAATCGCGAGGAGAAATCATTGTCACTTTAGATGCGGATACTATTATTGCGCAAGACGCTATTTCTTTAATGGTTAGACACTTTGAAGATCAGAATGTAGCTGCAGTTTCAGGTAATGTCAAAGTGGGGAATAGACGGAATTTGTTAACTACTTGGCAACATGTTGAGTATATTACAGGGTTTAATTTAGAACGTAGAGCTTTTGATGAGTTAAATTGTATTACAGTCGTTCCAGGAGCTATTGGGGCGTGGCGCAAGAAGAATGTAGTTGAATCTGGATATTTAAGCGAAGATACATTAGCAGAAGATACCGATCTTACTATTACATTTTTACGTCAAGGGCATAGAATTGTATATGAAGAAAAAGCGCATGCTTTTACGGAATCACCTGAGGATGTGAAAAGTCTCATTAAACAGCGATATCGTTGGTCATACGGTACACTTCAATGTCTTTGGAAACATCGAAAAGCGTTGTGTAATTCAAAACATAAAACGTTAGGGTTTATTGCACTGCCTAACATGTGGTTATTCCAATATGTTCTGCAATTCATTGCTCCTTTTGCAGATATATTAATGATTATAGGACTATTTAGTAGTAATCCGGTAAAAGTTTTAGGATTTTATTTTGTATTCTTTTTAATGGATCTTTTCGCTTCTCTGTTCGCATTTAAATTAGAGGAAGAAAATCCGAAACCATTAGTATGGTTAATTTTACAACGTTTTATTTATCGTCAATTTATGACTTATGTTGTCATTAAATCTATATTCTCATCGCTTCGAGGAGTAGCGGTAGGGTGGAATAAACTAAAGAGACTGGGGAGTGTTAAACATTCCACGGAACATAAGGAGGCATCATAAAAGAGCGGACTATCTGCTCTTTTTTTCATTAGTTTTAGTTAGTTGAATGTAGAGTTGTAGCATAAAAACTGCTGCTTCTATAACGAGATTCCTATTCATCATTAATAGTGAGACATTATGTTAAACTAATCCTTTAGTTTCGGATTAAAGTTTTTTTATATTTTTTTTAAATGACGGACACAAAAACGCATATACCTTCGAATTATATATATGGATAACATAAATATGTATATAAAAGGGGAGAAATAAGATGAAAGAAAAAAAAGAAATGTTTCAAGAAATCGCTGAGGTGTTAAAGGTATTGGCGCATCCAGTTCGTCTATCTTTAGTAAAAATAATGCTTGCAAAAGGTCCTACTAATGTAACAACAATGTATGGGGATTTACAAATGCCTCAAAGTACAATTAGTCAACATTTATCTAAACTAAAAGCTGCTAAAATGGTTACAGGTACTCGGAAAGGATTAGAAATTTATTATGAGGTAACTGACAATCGCACAAAATCAATATTAGCATGTTTAGTTTAAATAATGACTTCTATTTCAAAATAAAAAACGCTATTCTTTTCTATGATTTTACAGAGAGAATAGCGTTTTTTATTTTTAAGGAGTATCTTTTTATATGCCTATAGAATGGAGTGAAAGGTTTATGGGTTTAAATGTACCTACTATTACCTTAGGTTCTAATGCGTCTAATAATGAAAAAATTCTCGGTTTAGGGGTGCCTCTTTATAGCTTACGTACAATTGAGATTAGAAAAAGTAGAGCGAGCGCTTAATGAGGCGGAAGTAGTGTTTATATGCGAAACTTTATAGAAATCTCATTTTTCTAATTGTATCTTTTTAGATTGATGGATGTGGGGTCACGTCCATCAATCTAAGAAAACAAGTTAGCTAAAAAATGATGAAAATAAACTTTATAGAAATAAAAAATATGAACGTAGAGGATTAAACAAAGTATATAGTGCTTTTTTAGTCATGTAATCTTTTAATTTGATGATCTTTTCCCCATTCAAACAGATTATCCATTATTTGCATTAAAGATTTTCCGTATTCACTTAGTGTGTACTCAACCTTTGGTGGTACTTCTTGATATACGGTACGATAGATAATCCCATCAGCTTCAAGTTGCCGAAGTTGTTGTGTAAGAACCTTTTGTGTAATGTTTGGGATTTCTCGTTTAATTTCATTTGTTCGCATTTTTCCATCCGACAAAATACATAAAATATGAACTTTCCATTTTCCACCGATTACATCGAGTGTTGTTGCAATTGGGCAATTATCATTTTGATTCATATAACACCTCCAAAGGTACTTCAAGGTTCCTATAGTACCTGAAAGTACGTACTTTTCAATTATATGTAACTCATTCATACTAATACGTAAAGGATTGATTAATTTATAAAGGGGCTGGAAAATGATGAGAACACTTGTAATTGTAGCACACCCTCATATTGAAAAATCAAAAATTAATAAAAGATGGATAGAAGAACTTGAGAAACATTCAGGTGAAATTACGGTGCATGAATTATATAAGGTGGCACCAAATTGGGAGTTTAATATTGAACAAGAGCAAAAGTTATTAGTAGAACATGACAGATATATATTTCAATTTCCGCTTTACTGGTACAGCACACCACCATTATTAAAAAAATGGTTCGATGATGTATTAACATATGGATTTGCGTACGGATCACAAGGAGATAAAGTGAAGGGGAAAGAATTTGGTGTAGCTATTTCTATAGGTGGATTAGAAAAAGACTATGAAAATAGTGGGATTACAATGGATGAGTTGACGAAACCATTCCAAGCTACATGCCTATATACAGGTATGGAATTTATACCTTCCTTTTATTTATATGGTGCAGAATATAAACTAAGTGATGAAGAGATTGATAAAAGTGCACCTGAGTATGTGCAATATGTAATGAACAAGAAGTATTCTAATATATAATGAAAAATAGCCATTTACTTGTGAAGTAAATGGCTATTTTATATTCTTCTTATATTCACTAAGTGTAATCTTTAGTAAATTAATAGTTAATCTGGTAAAATAAAAAAACTAACATATATAAAGGGGAGTTTTACTTGAGAACGATGCGACAATTATTACAAAAGAGAGCAATGCAGTCACCAAATTTGGAAGCGCTTGTAGGAGGGAAGAAAAGATATTCGTTTCAGCAATATAATGAACGAGTAAATCAGCTTGCACATTATTTGTTACATAATGGTGTGCAAAGAGGAGATCGTATAGGAATACTATGCAAAAATAATCACCCATTTCCAAGCGTTATGATGGCAAGTTTAAAAATTGGAGCGGTATTTATTCCGCTAAATCATCAGCTTACTGTATATGAATTAGAAACAATTGTAAAAGAAGCGAAATTAAAAGTGTTAGTTATTGATGAAGAATTTAGTGAAGTGTTATTAAATGTTGATGCTGTTAAAGAAATTCCTTATGTAATTCAAACGACAAAAGAAGGTTTTGGTTCATTTGAATTAGAGCTGCAAAAACAGCCAACGACAGAACCGAACGTAGAAGTTCATGAAGAAGACGACGCCATTTACTTATTTACTTCAGGAACGACTGGACAGGCGAAAGCATGTGTAATTGGACATAAAAACTTACATCACTATTTTGCTGAAATTGCGGGACAAAGAGAAATCCAAGCAGGTGAACGCTTTTTATCTGTGCATCCATTGTTCCATATGAGTGGCGTGCTTTCTATTTTAAATTGTATTTATCATGGCGTTACGATGATTTTCTTAGCTGATTCGAATCCTACTCTTATTTGGGATAAGATTGAAGAAGAGAAAATTACTACGATGCTTGCGTTCCCTGCTGTTTATAGTTACATGCTTGATGAATTAAATAAAAAAGAACGTAATATTTCAACCTTTAAAGTAGCACAAAGCGGTGGTACAAAAGTGCCAGAAACACTCATTCAAAAATATATGGAAAAAGGAATATATATGGTGCAAGGTTATGGTAGTACAGAAGGTTGGGTTGTAACCTCATGGCATCCAATGATGGGAAAAGAAAAGATGTCTTCTGTAGGAAAGACCTTGAAAAATGTAGAGGTGAAAATTGTTCATCCGGAAACAGGACATGAACTAACAACAAATGAAGTTGGAGAGATTCATGTGAAAAGTCCATACATGTTTAAAGGGTATTGGAATAATGAAAAGGCGACAAAGAAGGTAGTAAAAGATAACTGGTTTAACATGGGCGATGCTGGCATGATAGATGATGATGGATTCCTGCATATTATGGGAAGATATAAAGACGTTATTATACGCGGTGGTGACAACGTATATCCAGATCAAGTAGAAGATGTTATTCATGAAATACAAGGTGTTTTAGAAGTTGCAGTAGTTGGAGTTCCAGATGACTTTTGGGGAGAGGTTCCAAGAGCTTACATTGTGAAGGATGGCGAAACAACATTAACAGAAGAAAGTATTATTCAGTATTGTAAGGAGAAGTTAGCAAGTTATAAAATACCAGAAGTAGTATTCATAGACGAGTTACCGAAAAACGCTTTAGGAAAAGTGTTGAAGAGGGAATTACGAGATGTAGTTCTTGTGAAATAGAAAATTATAAAACGATGGAGAACCCAGTTATGTATAAGGCATGACTGGGTTTTTATGTATTAAAAACATAATGATTTACTAGATTTTGTATTTTGTGTAAGATAATAAAGAATATTCGAAAAACAATTGAGGGAAGAGATATAAATGAAGCTGCCGCTATTACAGGTAGAGACAGAGAGACTGATGATCCGTCCGTTCCAAAATGATGATTATGAAAGTTGGTTAGATCAATTTTCTTATTGATTATAAAAATAAAGAAATGGACAAATAAGGGGAAAAGAAAATGAAGACTATAAACGTATTTCATTATGACGCATTTACGAATAAACCAAATAAGGGTAATCCAGCAGGTATTGTATTAGAAGCAGATGGATTAACGGAAGAGGAAATGCAAATTATTGCTGAAAAAGTTGGATATAACGAAACAACTTTTGTTCTTTCCTCAGAAGTAGGAGATATAAGAATGCGCTATTTTACACCTGGTTTTGAAATGGATTTATGTGGTCATGGGACAGTAGGGACGATATATGCCTTGCGCGAAAAAGGTTTATTAGAAGAGAAAAGTAACCTTACGATTGAAACGAAGGCAGGGATTTTACCGATACAAATAGGTGTAAATGAAAATGGAGAAACCTTTATTAAAATGAGGCAGACAGCACCTCAGTTTAAAGATTTTGCAGGTTCAAAAGAAGAATTAGCTCATAGTATTGGTTTAGAAGTAAATGATTTAGATGTAAGTTTACCGATAGTATATGGAAGTACAGGAAACTGGACTGTAATTGTGCCGATTAAAAATCTAGATGCGTGTGAGAGAATGAAACCTAATAATGCTGCATTTCCATCGGTATTAAAAGAAATACCTAATGCTTCTATTCACCCAATTTGTCTAGAAACTTATGATGAACTAGCACAAATGCATGGCCGTCATTTCTCGTCAGCTTATGCTGGGACGATTGAAGATCCAGTGACAGGAACAGCTTCAGGTGTAATGGGAGCGTATTATGCGGAGTATTTAGAGAAAGATTTTGAACATGAATTGGACTTAATCGTTGAGCAAGGACAGGAAATAAATAAAGATGGTCGTGTAACTGTTTATGTAACGAAAGGGATAGAAAACGAAAAGTTACAAATAGATATTGCTGGAACAGCGGTGTATGTGAAAGAGTTTGAAGTTTTAATATAAAAAAGAAAGCCCGGCATACATCCGGACTTTCATTATCTGTTCAACACTTCAATATACGAAGCATCTCCAGTTGTTCTTAAAGCAGAGCGAAAATTGTTATTTTCTAGCGTTTTAGCGACTTGTTGTAATTGCTGTGCATCATCATGATGGATAAGTAAGCTGTCAGCACCGCTTTCTTCTATATGAATATGTTCGACGTTTCCAATGGCATCATGTACAGCTTTTAAAAATTCAGGTTTCATGGTGTCCTCCTATATGTATGTAACGTTTTTATTTAGTATTTCCTTATTTTTGAAATATAAAAGTAAATGAAAGGAGAAATAAAATGAATATAAAGCAGTTTAACGAACATATAACATCACTATTTGGAGAGCATCTTCATAAATACGGCGATGATGAATATGGTTTTACTCATATAAGTAAAGATGAATTTCACAAAATCGGTTACACAACAAATTTAACGTTAGAAACTATTGAAGAAGCGTATAGAAATGGAGTCGATATGATAGTTACACATCATGCGCCGTGGAGTTTTTTATTTGGTATGGAAGAGGCTTGTATTGAGAAATTGAAGCAATATGAAATAAATCATTTTTGGGTTCATTTGCCGTTAGATTTTGTAAAGTTTGGCACATGTACATCGTTATTTAACGGAATTGGGATAGATACAATACTGGAATATTCCACGTATGAGGAAGAAGAACTACCGGGAATAGGAGAATATAAAGAAGCGATTCCTTTTTCAAACTTAGTTGGAAAACTTGAAGAAAGAATGGAAGAGAAAGTGAAGAGCTGGAGAAATCACGATAAACCAGTAAAACGGATTGCGATTTTAACCGGTGCAGGAAACAATACAAATTTGATTGAACGTGCATTAGAAAAAGGGTGTGACACGTACATAACAGGTGAAAAAACATTATATACAGTGCAACATGCGAAATTTAAAGGGATTAATTTAATTGTAGGCAGTCATACGTTTACAGAAGTGTTTGGTGTAGAAAGTTTGGCTCATAAGTTAAAAGAAAGAGATAATTCAATAGAAATTACTAGATTAAATGAAGAACATTTGGAGTGAAGAAATTACATCGCATTACCATCAATGGAATGAACTATATGATGGAATATTGAAAGACGCAGTTGCAATGAGATAAAATTATCTTTTGTTATATTAAGATTTTTAGGAGGAATTCCCTTATGTTTGTCAAATAATAGTAAAGTTGTCTTTTGAATTAAGGGAATATTCGGAGTTAAAGGGTGAGAGAATGGATATTTCAATAATCACTGCACAACTAGTTAAGGAGAAAGTGATTTCACATTATCCAAATAGTGTAAAAGTGTTAAACGGGGGAACAACAAGTACTATATATTTGTTAGATGAACAATACGTTGTAAAGTTGAATGAATCGGATGTCATACGTGAAGAAGCTTATTTTCTTCAGTTTTATAAAAAGGATGAATTATTTCCAAAGCTTTTTTATAAGGAACCTTTAAATCGCTATATTGTTTACTCATTCCTTGAGGGCACAACTTTTTGCAAACTAGGCCATAAACGGAGCGTTCTTTGTAAACTTGTAAAGGAAGTTATCAATAAGTATGAAGTAGCTACAGAGATTGATGGCTGGGGATGGAAAGAAAACCTAGTTCAATCTTGGAATGAATTTTTAACGACAAATGTGATGGAAGCTCATGAAAATGTAAGACGTTACATAAGTGAGGAAGCGTATAGAACGGTTTTTAAGTTAGCAAATAGTCCAAGTAGGGGGACTGGAATAAATCAGCCATTTTTATTGCATGGTGATCTTGGATTTCATAATTTTATATTTCAAGAGAATAAACTGCACGGTGTAATTGATCCTTTACCAATGTTAGGAGATCCTATATATGATTTAATTTATGCGTTCTGTTCAACTCCGGAAGATTTAACAAAAGAAACGATTGGTTATGCGATGAAACAATGTGTATTTCATAAAAATGACCGTGATTTATATGAAGAGATAGTCATAGGATTATATTTGCGTATAGATACATGTTTACGGCACCACCCGAAAGATTTAGAAGATTATTTAGCAGCTTGGCGTTATTGGATGGGTGAGGTTGAGGTGACTTTATAGTACAAATATTTTTAGGGGAGATGGTGAGATGAATGTTGTAGAAGCGAAAAAGGATTTACTGTAATTCCATTATCGGTTACATTTGTCTATTTACTTACTTTTATAAGTTTATTAATTGAACATAAAAAAGCAGCTTAATAAAAATTTAGGGATAGGGGGAATTATGATGAAAAATTTCGTTTGTACAACGTGTGGCGTGCAGTATGCAGCGAGTGTAGAAGAACCAGTGAGTTGTCATATTTGTGATGAAGAAAGGCAGTATGTGAATCCGAAAGGGCAGTCTTGGACGACTTTAGAAAATTTGCAAACAGATGATACATATAAAAATGAAATAATTAAAGAGGAAAATGGACTTTATAGTATTACGACAAAACCAGGATTTGCGATCGGTCAAACGGCATTTGTAGTGAAAACAGAGTCATATCGTTTACTGTGGGACTGTATTACGTATGTAGATGAAACGACAATTACGAAAATAAAAGAGCTTGGCGGATTAGATGCGATTGCATTGTCTCATCCTCATTATTATTCAACGCAAGTAGAATGGGCAGAGACATTTGATGTACCAATTTATATACATGAAGATGATAAAGAGTGGGTGATGCGTCCGAGTAGTCGTATTATTTATTGGTCTGGTGAGTCTTTACAATTAGCTGATGGGCTTACTGTACATCGTCTTGGAGGACATTTTAGTGGTGGTTCTGTATTGCATTGGGAAGAAGGTAATGATGGAAAAGGGATTTTGTTAACAGGTGATATTATTCAAGTTGTAGCAGATGAGCGGTGGGTAAGCTTCATGTACAGCTATCCAAACTTAATTCCACTACCAGCGAGGAAAGTGGAAGAAATGGTGAATCGAGTGAAGCCGTTACAGTTTAATCGTTTATACAACGCTTTTCATCGAGTAGTAAAAGAAAATGCAAATGAGGCAGTTGAACGTTCTGCTGACAGATATATAAAAGCAATAGAAGGAAAGTTGTTTCATACGTAAAAGGAGAGTAGCTTAATGAAAACGTTAGTATGTTTTGGAGATAGTATTACAGCTGATGAAACATTTTTTGATGGAATGCCGAGATTAACACCACGTTTGCAAGAGATGTTTCCGAATTGGATAGTAGTGAATGCAGGTGTTCCAGGTGATAATACATTCGATGCGTTAAATAGGATTGAAGAAGATGTAATATCATATAAACCAGATTTCGTAACAGTTTTTCTTGGTACGAATGATGCAGTTTCTTTTTCTCAAGTGTCATTACAAGCATACAAAGAAAATTTAGAGAAGATTGTGAACCATATTTCGTCAGGTAAAGTGCTGCTTATTAGCCCTGCGCCAGTTGATGAAGAGAGGCAGCATAATAGAACAAATGAAGTGCTCTGTCAGTATGCAGACGTGGTAGAGGAAGTGGCAAAAGAAACAGGAAGCTATTTTCTAAATTTGTATGCTGAAATGATTCAAGAACTGAATTATAAAAGGTTTGTAGAAAATGATGAAAAAGATGGATTACACTTTGGGCCAGAAGGTTATGAGTATGTAGCGAAGTTAATTGGTGAAAAGTTAAAAGGGATTTTATAAAAAAAGCAAAGCGATATCGCTTTGCTTTTCATTGTTTTTAGTAAATTAATCTAGAAATGCTTGCTGTAATGCTTTCAGTCCATCGCTGTAAATACCATGAAACAGATTTATTACTTCTTCATCACTAACCTCAACAGGAGTGAATGTACCAGACCACTCTACTAACGATGTGTTACTTTCAGTACCTTCTTTCACCTGGATTGTAGATAAATAATTAGTGACTGGGAACGGTGCATTCATGATTGAATACGTGTAGTAGCGTTCTTTATCATTGAATACTTCTAAGCGTTCTATAATTGTATCGCCATCTGGATTAGCTAGATGACGTACACGACCGCCTTCCGTTAATTTACTGCTAGGTATATAAGGTAACCAGTCTGGAAGGGAGTTGAAACCTCCGATTAATTGCCATACTTGTTCAGGTGAACCGAAAATTTCCATAGATGTAGTAGTATGTGCCATGTTCATTACGCTCCTTTTTATCTCGATATTTGCGAGCAAATAATCAGTGGGGATGACCCCACTGATTAAGGTTTCAAATTATTTTAGGTTGATTGGTAGTGGTGCATTAGGTGCTACTAATTTTTGTTCGCGCATTTCTTCCCAGAATGCTGCTGGAATTACTGTATTTAAGGCTTTTTGGTCTTCTACAATTCGTTCCGGTTTACTTGCACCAGGAACAACAGCAGCAACTGCTGGATTGGCTAGTGAAAATTGTAGTGCAGCAGCTTTGATGCTGATTTCGTGACGATCTGCAAGAGCTTTGATTTTCTCAACCTTTGCAATAATTTCTGGCGATGCTTTTTGATATTCGAAGTGAGCGCCTCCAGCAAGAATACCTGAGCTATATGGGCCACCAACAACAATATCCATATTATGCTTTACAGATGCAGGCATTACTCGTTGCAATGCACGTTCGTGGTCTAATAATGAATAGCGACCAGCTAATAAGGATATATTTGGTTTCGCTTCTTCTAAATCAAGCATAAGTTCAATTGATTCTACTTTGTTTACTCCAAGCCCCCAGCCTTTAATGACTCCTTCTTCACGTAAACGTGTTAGCGCACGGAATGCTCCTGTTCGAGCAATTTCAAATTGTGAAATCCACGCATCACCATAAAAGTCTTGTGCTAAATCATGAATGAAAACAAAGTCTAGACGATCTGTTTTTAAACGTTTCAAACTTTGCTCGATAGAACGAAGTGTTGCATCTGCGCTATAGTCATTGATCATTTTATTTTTGCGACCAAATTCGAAAAGCCCGCCTTTTTCACCTAAATCACGTGCAGATGGATCTTCTAATTCATCCGAAATAGTTCGACCTACTTTCGTACTTAAAAAGTAATCATCACGATTTCTTTTTGATAGTGCTTCACCAAGACGAATCTCCGCTAAGCCAGATCCATAAAGTGGAGCTGTATCAAAGTAACGAACGCCATTCTCCCAAGCAGCATCCACTGTAGCGATTGCTTCTTCCTCTGGGATATTACGGTACATATTTCCTAGTGGTGCTGTACCAAATCCGATTTTTTCTTTTAGTAATTTACTCATTATAGATATCCTCCTAAAATGTATTTGAAAAATATTTATTCATTGTGAATGGATGTGAAAATGAAAACATGTCATTTTATCGTCTGACAAAATGTATGAGAAAAATACTCACTTTAAAGTAAAGGTACTAACAGGTAATTTCTAACACTGCATGACTCACTCAACTCTTACAAATGCTATTATGAAATGTATTTTACATAATGAAAAGTACGTACTTTAAAGTGATATAGATACTAAAAAGTAATACAGGTACTTTTTGGTGCCGTACTACTCATCTGCTGTTTACGTATGCTATTATGAAACATGTTTAACAGGGTAAAAAGTACGTACTTTAAGGTGCTATAGATACTTAAAAGTAATATTTAAATATTTTAGCTTATTTGTCTTATAAAATTATTAAAGGAGATTTTTATATGAAAACATACAATATTCCTGTAGAGGCAACTTTAGAGGTTATCGGTGGAAAGTGGAAAGTAGTTATCCTTTGTCATTTAAAGAAAGACAAAAAGAGAACGTGCGAATTAAAACAATTAATGTCTGGTATTACACAAAAGATGTTAACGCAACAATTACGTGAATTAGAAGAAGATGGTGTAATCGAGAGAAAAGTGTATAACCAAGTGCCACCAAAAGTAGAGTACTCTTTAACTGATTACGGTCATTCTTTAGATTCTATACTCGATACTCTTTGTAACTGGGGAGAAAATCATCTTGAAAAGAATGGGAACACATCTATGCTTATAACAGCAGCTGAATAAAGAAAGAAAAAACGAACGAGAATACGTTCGTTTTTTCTTTTTGTATAGAGGGAGATTTTTACGCAGCATAATTACTTTTTTGTAATATAGGTACTTTTTTGTGCTGTAGGAACTAAAATGTGCCGTATAGAAAATTATTTGTTTTTACGCAACAATAGAGAAGAAATTTAGAAAAAAGGAGGGAGATCGTGTGAAACAATACAATATACCGATAGAGGCAACTTTAGAAATTATCGGGGGAAAGTGGAAGGTCGTTATTTTATGTCACTTAACGAAAGGGACGAAGCGAACGAGTGAGTTGCAACGTTTGATTCCTGAAATTTCTGTGAGAATGTTAACGCAGCAACTACGCGAGCTGGAAGAAGATGGTGTGATTACACGTGAAATTTATAAAGAAATTCCCCCTCGAGTAGAATACTCCCTAACCGATTATGGGTGGTCTTTACAGAATGTATTAAATCAATTAACCGCATGGGGAGAACGATGCATAGATAGAAAAAACACAGAAGTTAAGTGAAATCTCTATATGTAATATTGAAAACACCACCTAATGACGAGGTGGTGTTTTTCGTTTTAAAACTTTAGAAAGTTGTTATGATGAAAAGTAAAATTTTTGAGGACCTGTTTCAGTCATGGGTACTTAAAAGTGCCTACATCACTTTAAAGTACGTACTATGCTTCATAATATAACCGTTTTATAATGACACTCGTAGCAAGAAGTCAGTACAATAACGATTTTAAGCTATGTTCAAAAAGACTTATTAACTAGTATAGTTTTTTGTTCAATTTTTTAGTAGGAGATGTTTTTATGGTTGAAGAACTTTTTTATAAAAAAATACTCAAAAATCTGTTTTCAGATCCAGTTCAAATTACACTTTGGAATGGAGAAACAATCCAATATGGCGAAGGGGAACCTCAATTTCACATAACATTCCATAAGCCACTTTCAAAAAAAGAAATCGCTAAGGATCCTTCTATTGCATTCGGTGAAGCATATATGAATGGGGATCTTGAAATAGAGGGTAACCTTGAAAAAGCAATTCAATCTATTTATAAAAGGCAGGATAGCTTTTTAGGTGATAGTAAGTTGCAATATTTCAAAAGTAAATGGAATTTCTCAAAACAAAAAAATAAAGATGATATTGCTCATCATTATGATATTGGGAACGATTTCTATAAATTATGGCTTGATGAAACAATGACATATTCTTGTGCATATTTCCAAAATGAGCAAGATTCTTTAACGACAGCGCAGCATAATAAAGTGAATCATATTTTGAAAAAGTTGAACCTTCAAAAAGGTGATACGCTATTAGACATCGGTTGTGGGTGGGGTGAACTCATTACAGCTGCCGCTAAACAGTACGGTGTGAAAGCGATGGGAGTAACGTTAAGTGAGGAACAATATGCTAAGACTTCTGAGCGAATTAAACAAGAGGGACTTACGGATTTAGTTGAAGTATCTTTACTTGATTACCGCGATATTAAGAATCATAAATTTGATAAAATTGTTAGTGTAGGTATGATCGAACATGTAGGAAAAGACAACATTACGCAATACTTTGAAACAGTTAACAAATTATTAAATGATGGCGGGATTTCTCTGCTGCATTGCATTACTTCTCCGGCTAATGGTGGTGCTACGAATGGTTGGATTGAAAAATATATATTCCCTGGTGGGTATGTTCCTGCTGTGAATGAATTAATCACGAACATGACAAACGAACAATTTTTTATTGTGGATGTAGAAAGCTTACGTAGACATTACGGAAAAACATTACAACATTGGGCTCGAAATTTTGAAAACGTACTAGAGGAAGTTCGTAAAACGAAAGATGAGCGATTTATCCGCATGTGGCGTTTATATTTAAATGCATGTGCAGCTTCGTTCTTTACAGGTAATATTGATTTACATCAATTTGTATTTACAAAAGGGATTAATGATACAATTCCGATGACACGTTCGTATATGTATGAATAAGAGCATGTAACCAAGTAGCTCTCAAGTCATTGAGTATAAATAAAATGATGATAGGATATAAGTCTATAACGTAAAGTCGAGATGGGAATCAGAAAATGATTTCTATCTCGACTTTTTAGTATATAATTTTAAAATTAAAACTATATACTTTTAAAGAAAAAATATATAATAAATGTAGAAACGAAAATTTATGAGCAAGGAAGTTGAAGAACATGACATTAACAATGGGCTTTATTGGATTTGGAAAATCAGCTAACCGTTATCACCTACCTTATCTAAAGACACGTAATAATATAAAAGTAAAAACGATTTTTGTACGTCAAATAAATCAAGAATTAGCGGCTCCATATGAGGAAAAAGGTGTTTACTTCACTACTGATTTGGACGAATTGTTGAATGACAAAGAAATTCAAGTCGTGACGATCTGTACGCCAGCACATACGCATTATGAATTAGCAAAAAAAGTTATACTAGCCGGAAAATCAGTTATCGTTGAAAAACCATTTTGCGATACAGTAGAACACGCCAAAGAATTATTAGCATTAGGACGAGAGAAAGGTGTAGTCGTTATGCCTTATCAAAACCGCCGTTTTGATGGTGATTTTTTAGCTGTAAAGCAAGTAGTTGAACAAGGATTCCTTGGTGATATTATTGAGATTGAATCACATATTGATTATTTCCGTCCTGGTTCAATCACTCATGAAGCTCCAAAAGAAGAAGGTTCATTTTACAGTTTAGGTATTCATACGATGGACCGCATGATTTCACTATTCGGCCGTCCAAATACAGTGACATACGATATTCGTAATAATGAAGTGGAAGGTGCGGTTGATAACTATTTCGATGTTGGTCTACATTATGGAAATCAGTTGAAGATTAAGCTGAAAACGAACCATATCGTAGCAAAAGATTATCCACGCTTTATCGTTCATGGAACAAATGGCTCTTTTATTAAATACGGTGAAGATCAGCAGGAAAATGATTTGAAAGCGGGTATTATGCCTGAGAGTGCAGGATTTGGTGAAGATTCGCCGATGTATTATGGAATTGCTAAGTATCGTAATGCAAATGGTGACTGGATTGAAAAACAAATTAAAACGCCGCTTGGTGATTACGGTCGTTTCTATGATGCAGCGTATGACACAATTGTAAATGGTGCACCAAAACTTGTGAAAGATGAAGAAGCAGTAACGAATATTGAAATCTTGGAAAATGGATTTGCTGCCCCATCACCTTCAGTTTACAAACTTGAGGCTTTACATTTGAATGAATAGAAGAGAGTTTGCAGTATAAAGGAGGTATGGAAATGGCAAGCGGATCAACACAAGTAAAATACCTCGGCATTTATCAAAAGATTAAACAGCAAATTTTAGACGGTGAATATAAAATCAACGAAAAAATTCCGAGTAGCTCCGTCCTTGCTGAAGAATTCGATGTTTCAGCACTTACGATTAAAAAAGCGCTGGATCTATTAGTAAGAGACGGCTACATTATCCGTCGGCGTGGAAGTGGAACAGTGGTACAAGATTGGCATCAGCAGGAAAAGGCACGAATGATTCAAACTTTAACAGGTACGAAAGCTGTTTACGGTAGTGAGGTAGAAAGTAAAATTATCGAGTTTGCGATTGTAGGTGCTGATGAAGTAGTTGCTGAGAAATTGGGAGTTTCAATTGGTGATTTCGTCTATAAAATCATTCGCCTCCGCATCATTCACAGCATTCCGACGATTATGGAGCATACATGGATGCCAATTTCGGTTATCCCAGGTGTTGAAGCTTCTGTTTTAGAGGAGTCGATATACTCACATATTCAAAATAAACTTGGTCTTGAAGTAGGGACATCTGTTGTCAGGGTTAAAGGGATTCGTCCAGATGATAGGGAAAAGCAGTTTATGAACTTAACAAATCAGGATTTCCTAATGCGAGTTGAGCAAGTAGCTTACTTAACGGATGGACGAACTTTTGAATATTCTTATGCAGATCATCTACCGGAAACCTTTGAGTTTGAAACAGTCATTACGGCAAAAAAATTATAAAGAGACATAAAATAGGTTGAGGCAAGCATTGTCTCAACCTATTTTATGTCTTCTACAGTTATGATTCATCTGCTGTAATCAGCATGGATGTGTTCCCGGTTTTTTCAAGATGAACTTCTCCCCAGGAACAGAGGGAATCGAGTATAGCTCCTAAAGACGAACCGTAATCCGTTAAAGAATACTCTACTTTTGGTGGTACTTGGTCATATACTTTCCTTTGGATTACACCATCTTCTTCTAGTTCCCGTAATTGTTGCGTTAACATTTTTTGCGTAATACCAGGCATTAAACGTTTTAATTCACTCGTTCTTTTTGTTCCTTTTTTTAAATGACAAAGGATAACAACTTTCCACTTTCCGCCAATAACTTCTAAAGTCGCTTCTACAGGAATATTGTATGTCTTCATAAAAAAACTCCTTTGATGAATTTAGATTACAGTTGTGAGCCTACATCCGTTGCAATACTAAAATTATTTCTTTTTAGTACCTATAACACTTTAAAGTGCGTACTATTTATTGTGCTAAATATCGGTCATAATAACCGATGTAAGAGAGAAATAAGCAGAACGGCACTTAAAAAGGCATATGTTACTTTTTAGTACCTATAACACTTTAAAGTACGTACTTTTTATTAGGATGAGTATAATCCATAATAGCACTTGTAAGCAAGAAATGCGTGAAATGTGCTTTGAAGGAGCCATCATGCTATGGGGAATTTTACATGAGAATAATTTGTTGTGTTATTAAAATTAATCCAAGACTTAACAGTTGATTAATTGAACTGTAAAGTTTAAAATTACAGTAAGATTTTTAAAAGTGAGTTGTTAACGTCTGTAAAATGTAGCATGAATAATAGAGATAAATGAAACATTGCTGAATAATTAACATTATGTGAATTTGATTCTAAACTGTAATTTTTTTTAATACATTTCAATAAGCGATATTTAAAATGTACGTTTAATAACATTAAAGGAGTGAGTTAAATATGGTAATTCTATATACAACAGCAAGCTGTGCTTCATGCCGAAAAGCGAAAGCATGGCTTGAAGAGCATCAAATTGATTATATTGAAAAAAACATCGTATCAAATTCTATGACAGTTGATGAGCTTAAATCGATTCTTCGTTTAACTGAAGAGGGGGCTACTGAAATTATTTCAACTAGATCCAAAACTTTTCAGGACTTAAATATAAATATTGATGAGCTCTCGCTAAATGAATTTTATACATTAATAATTGAGCATCCACTAATGTTGCGTCGCCCGATTATGCTGGACGAAAAAAGATTGCAAATTGGTTTTAACGAAGAAGAAATTCGCAAATTTTTACCACGTAGTGTCCGAACATTTTTAAACATTGAACTGCAAAAGTTGGCTAATTAATAAGTAATAGTATGAAAGAGAAATTTTTTGAAAGGAGGAAACTGAAGGTGATAGAAGTATGCGTTACAGTTAATTATAAAGATAGAAACTATCAAACAAATGTCATTGTGAACAAAGATACGATTTGGACAAAAATTGAACAGTTGGCAGAAGAACAAGTGAAGAAACAGTGGGGTTTTTAAACTTAATTATTTAAAAAAATGAAGTTATATGCTAGAGATTATAACTAAATTCAAAATTTTTCAGGTATTAAATATAAATAAGAAATTTTCTTGAAAGGAGGAAGCAGAAGATGATTGAAGTATGTGTTACAGTTAATTATAATGATAGAAATTATCAAACAAATGTTATTGTGAGTAAAGATACGATTTGGACAAAAATTGAACAGTTGGCAGAAGAACAAGTGAAGAAACAGTGGAGTGTTTAATTTTCTTTTTAACTTAAAAAGCTAAATGAAGTTATCAGATATAGGTGGGACGGGATAGAATATAAGGGAATTAATTTTTTATGGCAAGAAGCATTCCACATGTTTTAACGTTCTAACCAATCTGTAATATTTATGGCTACAGTATGTTAATATATGAGAAACAATATTTTTAATCGTAGGAGGAAAATCATGAACAGCGACTTTACCTTGGCCATACACAGTTTAACTTATTTAGCTTTACAGCCAGACCGGATGTCAACAAGTAATGCTATTTCAGAAAGTGCAGGTGTTCATCCAGTACGCATTCGCAAAGTACTAAGTTTGTTAAAAAAACATAAGTTTATACAATCGAAAGAGGGGACTGGTGGCGGTTTTATTTTCGCTCGCGATTTAGATGAAATTAATCTTTGGCATATTTATCAGATAACCTCTGAAGGTGCTTTGCAGCCGAAGTGTCCAGAATCAAACAATCAGTGTGTTGTAGGTTCGAATATGCGAAAAGTTCTTTTCGCTATTTTCTTAGGTGCTGAAGAGCATCTAGGTGAATACTTAAAGAATTATACAATGAAAGAAGTTGTTGACCTTATCAATCAAGAGCGTTAAGCGGCTTAATTATTATATAGCCGTGAGTTCTTAACACTTAAATGTAATGAAAAATATTACAGTATAATTTGTTTTTATATCTTTTTATATCTTTTTATCGTCACAAAAAATATTTATAGGAAGGTGAAACGGTATGATGTCAAATAATAATCATGTTTTAAAAGTAGGAGATTGGGTTCGTGGAATATCAAATGAAGGTGAATTAATAGTTGGTTATATTGTATCACTTGATGATGTAGAGGATATAGTTACAGTTAGTATTGTGAAACGTGACGGCCAGTACACAATAAACGAAGCGATTTTACTCTTTAGTAAACACGTTAACAAACTCCCTGAATCAAAGGTAATAAATAAGGAACAAATCCTTTATCTTATAGATCTTGCATTATTAACAGGGGATGAAGAATGGTTTATCGAGCTTTCTTCAAAATTAAACTCGATAAAAGAGCTAGTTAATGAGGGATTTTAAAATTTAAACTTTTGAGGGTGCACACAATCCGCCTTATGGGACACAATTACTTTTCGCATAAAAGGAAATGATGTAAAAACGATTCATTACAAGCATAGAGATATCCCTGAAGAAGAGCCGAACAAACTACAATTAAGATGATATTGAAGTGATTTGTTTGTGTATTCCTGATAACGAGAATTATGTAAATGAGCTGTCCATATGGGGCAGCTTTTTTGTTTTTTGCTCAGTGTAGCTTTTTAAATTGTATATGAATTCAATATTAATAATATATATCCTAAAATTGGTTTTTGTATTTTGGGATTTTTTTCTTTTTACCTACATTAATTATTTATTAGAATATCTTTTATGTTTAAAATAAAATTTTTTGATAAAAGGGGATATAAGTATTTTTATAATAAGTCACCTAGAAAAACAATGTATTATTGTATTTTTTTACTAACTAATTCAGCTTTAAGCGATAAAAACAATGGCTACATGCTAACTGTAAAATATTATCCATATAAAATTATTCCGCTTTAATATTTCTGAAAATATAAAAATATTAATTTTATAAATATACACGTTATAATGAGGGCGTCGAGAGAAATTTTATTATCTCTGGAGAAAATATAAAAAATGCGATTATTAGTAAGAAAGGTGTGTGATTAGAGGCGAAATGTATGTAATGTGCTTCAGTGGCTTGTGTGAGCAATATCATCAGTGCTACCGAAGTTATGAAAGTAATGTATAGAATTGAGAAAGAAATGCCTCGCAAATGAAGAGAGGCCGGTTTAGCTAAAATTACTGTTAAAAGTAAAAAAGAGAAACCATTAAAGTAATACACTGTTATTAGAAATGTTGCAACGTATTTATGAAGTCTATTCTATATTGTTCTCTTAAGGGTTCTTTATATAAAGAGCGGATATTACGAGTAAACTTTTTTGTGAACGCTAACAATTATATTAGGACGCTAATTAGCGAATGTTTCAATTTGGATTCATTATGATGAAGGACATACAATGTGGGGCAACTTGTAAGGAATTCATTTTCCAAAAAGGGAATATTTGTTAGGTGCAAAGAGAGATGCAGGAATAGATACAAGGGGGAGTTATTATATGAACGGGAATACTGCAAAGAAAATAGAAGTTCAAGCTGAAAATACCGCACTAAAAAATGAGCAATATGCAGATCCGAAAAAGTGGCATAAGCAGGATACTACATGGGCACTCAGTCTATTTGGAACTGCAATTGGAGCAGGGGTGCTCTTTTTACCGATTAATGCAGGTTCAGGTGGTTTATTATCTTTACTACTAATTACATTGCTTGCATATCCAGTTATGTACTACTCACATAGGGCACTTGCTAAAATGATATACGCTTCTAATTCTGCTGATGAGGGGATCACAGGTACAATTAGAGAGTATTTCGGAAATAAAGCGAGTATCATTTTTAACATCGTATATTTCGGTTCAATTTATACAATCGTACTAATGTATTCGGTTGCGCTTACAAACACTGCAAGTAGTTTTATCGTGCATCAATTGCACATGCCAGAACCTCCAAGAGCTATTTTATCACTTGTATTAGTTCTTGGTCTTATCGCTATACTGAATTTTGGTCAAGATATTACTGTAAAGGTAATGAGTATGTTAGTGTATCCTTTCATAGTTTCTCTACTGTTTATCGCAATATCTTTAATTCCACAGTGGAATACGTCAATGCTTAGTTTTTCAGCTGTTTCAACTGCTTCAACAGGAACAGGCTATTTTGGGACGATATTGATGATTCTACCAATCATCGTATTCTCATTTAATCATTCACCTATGATTTCATCATTTGTTGTGAAACAGAGAGCTACGTATGGAATCGAAGCCACTGATGCTAAATGTGCGCAAATACAAAAGGTTTGTTATATCATGACATTCGCTGTTGTTATGTTCTTCGTTTGGAGTAGCGCATTGAGCTTGACTCCAGATGATATAAAAATGGCAAAAGAACAAAACTTATCAATTCTTTCATATCTTGCTAATGAGCTTAATTCGCCTGTAATCACTATTGCAGCTCCAATTATTGCTTTTGTGGCTATTACAAAGTCTTTCCTAGGCCATTATATAGGAGCATTTGAAGTAATGCGTGACATGATTATTAAGTTTGGTAAATCACGTGGAAAAGATATTGAAGAAAAAACAATTAAGACAATAATTCTTACTTTTGTTGTATTATCATGCTGGTTTGTTGCTTATACAAATCCAAGTATTCTTGGACTTATTGATTCTCTAAGCGGTCCTTTAGTTGCTGCTATCTTATGTCTATTACCGATGTATGCGATTCAAAAAGTGCCAGTACTAGCTAAATACAAAGGGAAAATGAGCAACGTATTTGTTATTATTGTAGGTGTACTTACAGTTTTAGCAAGTATTAAGTCATTATTTTAATTCACTACTGTTGGTTTTAGTATCAAAATAGTTGGATCTGAGAAAATAAGGAGCAAGTTTTGAATAGTTTTTTTCAAAACTTGCTCTTAAAATATTCTAAGGAATTAATTTTACAAATAAGTTTATTCATATTAGTCATCTAGCGTTTTGGTCATATACTCATCCAATGTTATCAAGACCTAAATCGAAAAATTTTAAATATCAAGCGCCTAACGTATTATATATCCCTAATATGTTAGGCGCTTTTATTTTGGATAATAAATTTTGAACCTGAATTTGAATAGTATATTTCTCTATTTGATGCTTATTTAATATTGTAAAATGTGTATTGAAAATTCGAGGTTTTAAAAGTATCATATACATATTCAAACATTTGAAGATGTATATGATACTTTTTGAAATTGAGGAAAAGTAACGGAGGGATTTCAATGGGAAACGAAATGCAACAATTTAAAGCAGATTTCTTTAAAGCCTTAGCACACCCTTTGCGAATAGGTATTTTAGAATTATTGTCAGAAGGTGAAAAAAGCGTAAACGAAATTCAAGATATTTTAAATAAGGAAGGCTCAGCTGTTTCTCAGCAATTAAGTGTACTACGTTCAAAAAATATTGTTGTTGGTAGGAAAGATGGAAAAAGAGTTTTATATTCTTTACGAGACCCTATTATTGTGGATTTATTGGTGGTTGCACGGAAGATTTTCAACAACCATTTAATCGATACGATTTCAATGTTAGAAGAGCTAGATGAAGCAGAAAGTGAAATGATGGCCAAGGAGGGATAGGTTGAGTATTGAGGTTAAGAAAGAAGATATCATCCAACATGGGATTGAAACATTTCGCTCATTAGGAGCTCATTACGTTTGTGAAGTTTGTATAAAAAGTGGAAATTCTTGTTGTTTTTCATGCCAACATTTACAAGATGGAGTTGGATGTCGAAAAAGAAATACTGCTTGTACAGCTTGGTTATGTGGAATTCAAGGTTTTTTATTTGATCAAATAGGATTACTGGATGAATGGAATCGTTTTTGGAGTGAAATTCCAGGACAAATGTTTCGTAGAGATATTACTCCAGATAAGGTAAGGATTAGATCGTTTATTGATACGAAGAAGCTAGATAGTCGAGCCGGAGAACGTTTAGCAGAAAGATTGAAATTCTATGTACAACAAGGTGGAGATATAGGTGAATTGGAGTGTCATTTAAGTAAAACATATAGTAAATATTAGGATGTTTTTTATTTTTGTGAAAAGGACAATTTTCTGTATAAGGGACCGAGAAATACATTTGTAATCCAGATCTATTAAAAATAGAAAAGAAGGGTTTGTAATGAGAAAGTTATTTACAGGAAGGTTTGAAGGATATTCATTAGCACATTTTCAAAAGGATCTTCTTTCAGGAATGATTGTTGGAGTTGTTGCGATTCCACTTGCTATGTCTTTTGCTATAGCCTCTGGTGTTAAGCCAGAGTATGGGATTTATACAACCTGTATTGCTGGAATACTCATTTCACTGTTTGGTGGTTCGAAGTATCAAATTGGAGGACCTACAGGTGCTTTTGTTCCGATTCTTTTAGGAGTTGTAATTACCTATGGATACGAAAATTTACTACTCGCGGGTTTGTTAGCTGGAATTATTTTATGTCTTATGGGAATCTTCAAACTAGGCTCTTTAATTAAGTTTATTCCACGTCCTGTAACAATTGGCTTTACTTCAGGTATTGCTGTTATTATCTTTACGGGACAAATTGCTAGTTTTTTAGGTTTAACAGGTATAAAAAAGCATGAGGAATTTCTAGCGAATTTGAAGGAACTCTTCACTCATATCAGTACTACCAATTTTTATAGTGTTATAACTGCTTTGATTTGCTTTTTTGTTATACTCATAACACCAAAGATTTTACCAAAAGTGCCTGGTTCATTAGTAGGTGTTGTTATTTCAACTGTAATTGCAACTGTATTTTTCTCAGGTCATGTACCTACTATTGGTACAGCATATGGCACGATTCCAAATACACTTCCTCAGTTTGATATACCAGAAATCACATTAGAACGTATAAAACAGTTAATTGGTCCTGCATTTGTTATTGCGATGCTCGGTGGAATTGAGTCGCTTTTATCCGCTGTCGTGGCAGATGGTATGACAAATAGTAAACACAACAGTAACAAAGAGCTTGTCGGTCAGGGGATTGCAAATATTGTTACCCCGTTATTTGGCGGGATTCCAGCAACTGGAGCAATTGCTCGTACAGCGACTAATATTAAGAGTGGGGCTGTATCTCCGATGTCGGGTATTATTCATGGGGGATTTGTGTTATTGACACTTTTACTGTTAGCTCCATATGCTTCACATATTCCTCTTGCTAGTATGGCTCCCATTTTAATGGTGGTAGCTTGGAATATGAGCGAACAAAAACATTTTTATCACATACTCAAAATGAAGACAGGAGATTCCCTTGTATTACTAGTAACATTTTTACTTACTGTATTTACTAGTTTAACAACAGCTGTGGAGATCGGTCTTATTTTAGCTGTTATTTTGTTTACAAAACGTATGAGTAATATGCTTGTTATATCTAAAGTGCTTCCTGATCATACAAAAAAGAATGAAAAATTGTTATCGCATGTGGTAAATAAAGCTCATGATTGTCCACAAATTAGTATTTATACAATAGAAGGCCCATTATTCTTTGGGGCTGCTCAAACATTTGAACAAAATATTTTAGCGACTATTCATTATAAACCTAAAGTTTTAATTTTACGTATGGGAAAAGTTCCTTTTATTGATACCACAGGAGAGTCTTACTTTAGGAATATTGTTCAGCACTTCAAAAAACAAGGTGGCGTACTTCTTATTTCTGGAATTCAATCAGAGCTAAAAGCCAATCTAGATAAGAATGGATTGTACGCTGAGATTGGGAAAGAAAACTTTTTTGATCATACCGGGGAAGCAATTAATTGTGCTTTAGGACATCTGAATACAAAAAAATGTATAGGGTGTAAGCATTTTGCTTTTCATGAGTGTACAGGGCTTTCTCAGCAATCTCAGGAAATCAATACAATAAAGAATAAAGTAAATGCATTAGATTTTTAAAAATTTCACTTCACATACAAAGTTTGTTTGATTTCATCTACTTTTTCATCATTTTATTAAAAAATAGAGAAGAAGAAAGTTTGCTTTGGAGAATGTAGAGAAGATTTTTTACAAGGTGTGAACAAGTAGTTTTTTTATACATTCAACAAATAAGTATCAAACAGTAAGAAGAGAATATTTTCCGTATATTTAAACGGAAAAGGGAAATTAAAAATAATATTTATTTAATAGAATACACGAAAACGAGTGGAGGAAATAAAAATATGTCTAATTTACCAAATTGTCCAAAATGTAATTCAGAATACACTTACGAAGATGGGAATCTTTTTGTTTGTCCAGAATGTGCTCATGAGTGGACTTTAGAATTAGAAGCTGAAAATAGTGAAGATACAAAGGTAATTAAAGATGCAAATGGAAATATTTTAAACGATGGTGATTCTGTAACAGTAATTAAAGATCTTAAAGTAAAAGGAACTTCATCAGTTGTAAAAATTGGTACAAAAGTAAAGAGTATCCGATTAGTTGATGGAGATCATAATATTGATTGTAAAATTGATGGTTTTGGAGCTATGAAATTAAAATCTGAATTTGTTAAAAAGGTATAAATACAATTTTGTTACATCAAAATTAGTTTGAAGTTAATGAATATACACTGTTTTTCAGCTGTACCCCGTGCCCAACAACTTAAGAATTTCGAATTACCTTGAAATGATAAAAGGAACTTTGGGTTATGATTCAGCAGAGTTTTTGGGGAGTACCATGAAATTTTAGCTTGCTAGCAATATAGTACTGCCGAAATATTTGAAATAGCTATAAGACTATTCTTTCGATGGTATGATGAAAGATGTGGAAAAGGAATAGGTATCAATCAGACCTCAATATTAACCTTCACTATTAGCAACAAAAAACCACCTCTCATAAAGGTGGTTTTTCAGTATTAATATATTTTAATTAGTCACGTCTAAATGGCCCTTTTGGAGCAATTAGCTCTAAATTAGTACCATCTGAATCGGGGAAGTAGGCAACTCCTGTACCAATTCCAGATTTCTAGCCATCTTCTTGAAAGATAATTGGTTCTCCATATGGGTGCTATCTTATGCCCATCAGGCTAACAAAATGGATTGCCTCTGAAACAAAAAAATGATTTTTATTACTATAAAAAACGTAAAGTATCTGTTTTTAGAAAAAATTAATTTTTATAAATTGATGGAGATATAACTCAATTCTTTTATATATTTAGTTAAATATGATTGTCAGAATGAACTTAAAGTAATTATGATTTCTAGAAATGCGAACTGATGTTTTGAATTGGTTTAAAGTTGCTAGAACAAAATAAAACCAATTGAGCAAAAAAACTTGCAAAAATAAAAAGAGAGATGTATATTAATTGATGTATCAATAATTGATATATCAATTAATATTTTGACAAGAAAGAAAAGGAACATTTTATGAAGGAAATGTTCGTAAATATCAGTGGAGAAGAACGCAAAATACTTATTCATGTTCTATTACAGATGCAAAAAAATGTAGAGAATATTAAAGAATAGAGAGTGTAGGGGGCAGAATAGTGTGGAAATAATCGCAGCTATTTTAGTCGGGATCGTAGCATTAGAACATTTGTTTATCATGATCCTTGAAATGTTTTTTATTAATTCAAAAGTAGCGAAACGTGCTTTCAAATTACCGAAGCATTTAGAAGGAGATCGAAACGTAGCCATTATGTTTGCAAACCAAGGTTTATATAATGGATTTTTAGCGGCTGGTCTCATTTGGGGACTTGTACTTGGAATCAATCCAATTGGTTATATGGTCCAATTATTTTTCGTGATTTGTGTGGTGGTAGCAGCTATTTTCGGAGGTTTCACATCTAATAAATCAATTATTGTGAAACAAGGACTTCCAGCTGTTTTAGCACTGGTTGCCCTTTTATGTATGATATAGAATCAAAGTTTCTCAATAAAAGAACTCATTTTTGAAAAGAATACGCTATTCTTTCTTTAAAATTATAGGAAAGGATGGCGTTTTTGTATGTCTATTTCTGTATCTGATGAATTACAACCATTGAGCAAAAAAGTTAGTGATTAAAAATATTATTCTTTAGTACATACATTTTTAAGATGTTAAATATATTTCATAATAGTCTCTGTAAGATAGGGATAAGTAGAATAGTACTTTAAAGTACCTATAGCACTTTAAAGTGCGTACTTTTTATAACTTTGAATATCATTCATAATAGCACCAGTAAGAAGAAAACAAGCTTTACGGTACTACTAGTTACCAACGATGTTACAGCAGTTTATTTAGAATCAGATTGATTGAAGGGTTGTACTATATGGCCTAATAATTTCGAAAAAATGTCGGTGTGGCATAAAACAATTATGGAGGTTAAAGATATGAGCACTTCAAATTTGAATGAAATAAGTAAACAAATTTTAAAAGAGGAGGAAACGCTTCAATTTTCCTCTTTTACAAATGAAGATGCCTTGCAACTAGGTTTATTTATCGTTGAAACAGCAAAGCGAGAGGGGAAATTGATTGCTGTTGATATAACGAAAAATGGTGTGCAATTATTTCATTTCAAGATGACAGGGACAAATGCGGAAAATACGAAATGGATTGAGCGTAAAAAACGAGTCGTTTCCCTGCATGATCGTAGCTCGTATTATATGCAGATACAAAGTGAAATAACTGGAATTTCATATAATGAAAAATATCTTTTAGATACTTCGGAATATGCTGCGTTTGGTGGATGCTTTCCTATCAGGATAAAAAACGTAGGGGTTATTGGAATGATAACAGTTTCAGGATTACCACCAGAAGAAGATCACGAATTGGTAGTAAGAGCAGTTAAAAATCATTTGAACCAATAGTTGTAACTAGTCAATAGATAATTAAATTTAGGGGGCAATACTATGCCATTAATCGAGCTAAATACTTGGCCAACCATGTCAACAGAAGAAAAGAAGGAATTTATTTATAGTGTAACGGAACTTACAATAAAACTATTAAAAATTGTCCCTGACAAAATTCAAGTGTTGATAACGGAACTTGAGAAAGAAAACTGGGGGAAAGCTGGGGCTGTAGCAAGTGATGCTACCTTTGCTGTGAAAAGTAGGGTGTCCGATTGGGAGACAAAAGAGTCTTACGATACACTAGGTCGTAACGTTAATGGAATGGCTATTATTAAGGTTGATATATGGAATACATTTGATCAAGAGACAAAGGATAAGTGGGTAAACGAACTTACACAAGTAACATCTAAATATACTCATGCACCTTTGGATAAAGTGCTAATTCTTATTCGTGAAATGATTCCAGGGAACTGGGGACAAAGTGGTGTAACAGGAGCTAATGCAGATTTCCTTTCTAAAAGTCGTACATTTTAATCATTAAATAAAAAAGGCAAAAATGAACACATTTCTGTTCGTTTTTGCCTTTTTATTATTTGTCTGTGGTAATGAACATGATCCTTTATATGTTTAAGTAATATTCTCTAAAGTTGCCTCTACGGGAAAGTGTATTTCTTCATTTGAAAGTCTTTTTCATGGAATGTAGATTTCAATTTTTGAGCAAAATAAGCTAGGTTATATAAATGTTACTTTTTAGTACCTATAGTACTTTAAAGTACGTACTTTTTATTAGGGTGATTATCATTCATAATAGCACATGTAAGAGAGAAACAAGCTTTACGGTACTGGTAACTAACTATGTTACTTTTTAGTACCTACAGCACTTTAAAGTACGTACTATTCATTGTATTGAATATATTTCATAATAGTACATGTAAGAGAGAGACAAGCTTTACGGTACTAAAAAGTACCTATAGTACTTTAAAGTGCGTTCTTTAAAAAAAGAATGAAACCATTCATAATAGCGTTTGTAGAGATTAAATATGTTTTTTAGAAGATAAAAGGGCCTTTTTATCGCACTATTATGATAGGAATTATAGGGAAGAGGGGAAACTCAATTGAATTCATATACAGCATCGTCTTCAGAAGTTCAGACGAATCGAAGAAGTATATTTGCGTTGTTAGCGTTAGCAATTAGTGCGTTCGGGATTGGGACAACTGAATTTGTTAGTGTCGGTTTATTACCATCTATTTCGGAAGATTTACATGTGTCGGTTACAACGGCTGGTTTAACAGTTTCTTTATATGCGTTAGGCGTAGCGTTTGGGGCTCCAGTATTAACGTCATTAACAGCTAATATGTCACGAAAAACGTTATTAATGTGGATTATGATTATTTTCATTATTGGTAACGGAATCGCAGCGGTAGCAACAAGCTTCACTGTATTACTTATTGCGCGAATTATTTCTGCACTTTCGCATGGTGTGTTTATGTCAATTGGTTCAACAATTGCTGCGGCACTTGTCCCAGAAAATAAACGAGCTAGCGCGATTGCGATTATGTTTACTGGTGTAACAGTTGCAACTATTACAGGTGCACCAATTGGAACATTTATTGGTCAACAATTTGGCTGGAGAACATCATTTTTAGCAATTGTAGTAATTGGAATTATCGCCTTAATTGCAAATAGTATTCTCATTCCATCTAATATGAAAAAAGGTGCGTCTGTATCATTCCGCGATCAATTTAAACTGATTACGAACGGAAGACTGTTACTAGTTTTCATTATTACTGCATTAGGATATGGGGGAACATTCGTAACTTTTACGTATTTATCTCCGTTATTACAAGAGGTAACAGGATTTAAAGCAAATACGGTTACTATCATTTTATTAGTGTATGGAATCGCCATTGCGATAGGGAATGTGATTGGCGGAAAATTATCGAATCATAATCCAATTCGAGCGCTATTCTACATGTTCTTTATTCAAGCGATTATACTATTTGTTTTAACATTTACGGCACCATTTAAGGTAGCTGGGTTAATCACAATTATTTTAATGGGGCTATTCGCATTTATGAATGTTCCAGGGTTACAAGTATATGTCGTAATGTTAGCTGAACGATTTGTACCGAGTGCTGTCGATGTTGCATCGGCAATTAATATTGCGGCGTTTAATGCTGGGATTGCTCTTGGTGCTTATTTAGGCGGTATTGTAACGAACTCGTTAGGGTTAATTCATACAGCTTGGGTAGGCGGCATTATGGTAGTAGGTGCTGTTATTTTAACAGCATGGAGCATGACATTAGAAAAAAGAGATCAAGTAAAATAAAAGGAGAGAAAATAAAATGAAAAACTTACAAAGTAAAACAGTATTAAGTAATGGTGTGGAAATGCCTTGGTTTGGTTTAGGTGTATTTAAAGTAGAAGAAGGACCAGAACTTGTAGAAGCGATTAAATCAGCAATTAAAGCAGGATACCGCAGCATTGATACAGCTGCAATTTACGGAAATGAAGCAGCTGTAGGTGAGGGGATTCGTGCCGGTATTGAAACAACTGGTATTTCAAGAGAAGAATTATTTATTACTTCAAAAGTATGGAACGCAGATCAAGGATATGAAGAAACGATTGCTGCATACGAAGAGAGCTTAAAAAAATTAAAGCTAGATTATTTAGATTTATATCTTGTTCACTGGCCTGTAGAAGGGAAATATAAAGATACATGGAGAGCGTTAGAAACACTTTATAAAGAAAAGCGTGTACGTGCAATTGGCGTAAGTAATTTCCAAATTCACCATCTGCAAGATGTAATAAAAGATGCAGAAATTAAGCCGATGATCAATCAAGTAGAATACCATCCTCGTTTAACACAAAAAGAATTACAAGCTTTCTGTAAAGAACAAGGTATTCAAATGGAAGCATGGTCACCACTTATGCAAGGTCAATTATTAGATAATGAAACATTACAGGCTATTGCTGAGAAACATGGTAAAACAACAGCACAAGTGATTTTACGTTGGGACCTTCAAAATGAAGTGATCACAATTCCAAAATCAACGAAAGAGCACCGCATTATTGCAAATGCAGATGTATTTAACTTTGAATTAACGAAAGAAGATATGGAAAAAATCGATGCATTAAATCAAAATCACCGCGTTGGTCCAGATCCTGATAACTTTGATTTCTAATAGAAATGAGTAAAAAGAGTGCAAAAATTGCACTCTTTTTTTATTGAATAGACTATAAAATGTTTCTGTTTATATTATGACTTTTAAATTACTTTAGACGAGCTAAAGAACTGATTAACAGTATTAAAGTTTGACATAAAATAATGGATTCTATATTATATATGCTATAGCATGTAAATTACGATTTATTTAGAGGTGGCATATGGACTTATATGAGTTAACAGGACATCTTGTTCATCATACGGATGTGAAGTTAACAAATTATATAATGTAAGTTTTTAATCACATATTGCTTATAAAATTTATCCTTTGTATGCTATAGCATACAAAATACACCTCTTAACTTGTAATGTTCAAAATTTAAATAACATAGTAGAAAATTCATGAAGCGAGGAGATTTTAGTAATGGAAAAATTCATATTAGCGTTTGATAGAGAACTTGTAATTGCAGAAAAAAAAGACTCAACATGGAGCGTCCAATCGCAGTTTGTAGGTGCGAATCCGGTTGCATTAGCTTCAGATCCATACGATCCAGAAAGAATGTATTGTGGTACCTTTGACAGGGGATTATGGAGAAGTAAAGATGGAGGAAGTTCATGGGAAGCGATTGGTGCGTTACCTTCCTTTGGTGAAGTGTTCCCAGCAAATGCTATTCATATGAGAGCTATTACAGCAGTTTCTGTATCTCCAGAGAAGGGGGATGACGGTAACGGGATTGTATATGTAGGAACTGAACCGAGCGCAATGTTCGTATCCAAAAATGGAGGAGACAGTTTTGAGCTGCTAACTGATTATCGACAAATGCCATCATATTCATCATGGTTCTTTCCTCAAAGAACATATACACACCATGTAAAACATATTGAAATTGATGCTAATAATCCAGAAACTATTTATACGACTATTGAGGTTGGGGGATTAATTAAAAGTGTAGATGGAGGTAAGACATGGACTGAGGAAAAAGAGGGGAACTATCCTCAAGATATTCACATTCTTACATCACATCGCAATGCCCCAAATCGTTTATACGGGGTGTTAGGTGATTCATTCTTGAAAGAACCAGGTCAAGAGTATGCGGAGAGTAATGATGGAGGTAAGACGTGGAACTATATGTGTAGTGGGCTAAAGCATCATTACGCATATCAAATGGCAGTTAACCCAAATGATCCAGAAAATATTATCATCGCGACATCTTCAAATCCACACGTAGCGCATGATTACAATAATGGAAATTGTGAATCATTTATTTATAAGAAAGAAAAAAATCAGTCTTGGGCAGAAATGAATGTAGGTTTACCAACTCCTAAAGGCACAATCATACCAGTATTAAAGGCAACAAGTGATGGAACGTTTTATCTGTTTAGCAATAAAGGAGTGTATCAGTCAGTAGACGGTGGTTCAAATTGGACATCATTAGAGATTCCTTGGGAGAATAGTTTTATGGAACAACATCCTTATGAGATGTTAATTATTAAATAAGTGACAGGTATAGTTTTTACTACTATTCATTGGTAATGTTTAGTTGAATTTAAATTAAAAATGTAAAAAGCCAGGTAATGTGTTATTCATGCTACCTGGCTTTTTTGACCAGCAATTTAAGGTTATTTTCATATTTGTGTAAATATGAAACAAGCAGGATACATGAATAGAGAATGGGTAAAATAATACCGAATGATCACTAGATTGTATCAATGATGCTATAAGTGTTTTTTTAGGGAAACTGAAGCAAGAAGCAGTGGTTTAGATTCAGAATGACTAGCAATTGGTGTTATGGTGTTCAATGGTTCAAAAATGAACTCATTTCAACTCATATTATCTTCGCAATGTATCATTTTGAAGAATATTAAAACTTAGGAGGAAATGAATTATGACAAAAGATTTCTATACTGCACTGAAAGAAAGACGTACTTATTATGGAATTAACAAAGAGGTACAAGTATCGGATGAAAAAATTAAAGAAATTGTGGAGTTTGCTGTGAAATATACTCCATCAGCTTTCAATTCTCAAACTGCGCGATTAGTTGTATTATTTGGTGAAGCTCATGATAAATTATGGGATATTACAACTGAAACATTAAGAAAAGTAGTTGGAGATGGAGATTTCTCAGGAACGCAACAAAAAATGGATTCTTTTAAAGCTGGTTATGGAACAGTACTATTCTTTGAAGATGAGGCTATCGTTAAATCGCTTCAAGAAAAATTTGCTGCATATGCTGAAAACTTCCCAATTTGGTCACACCAAGCATCAGGTATGCACCAATTAGTCGTGTGGACAGGTTTAGAAGCAGAGGGATTAGGGGCATCTTTACAACATTATAATCCATTAATTGACGATGAGGTAAAACAAGAATGGAATGTTCCTGCTAATTGGAAACTAATTGCACAAATGCCATTTGGTAATCCAACAGCTGCACCAGGTGAAAAAGAATTCCAACCACTTGAAGAGCGTGTGAAATTTCATAAGTAATATTCAAATGCAATAAAATGGAAATTTAATTAGTGGTGGTCTTACTGTCCGCAAATAGCGGGATAAGCTAACTGTATTGCGAAAATAAAACTGTTTAGTTACAAAAATTCTATTTATTATTTCTGTTAATCGAGTATGTATTAATAAAAGTTGTTAAAATCACTATTTTAATCTTTAAAGGAACAAGGTGATCGGTTTGATCATCTTGTTTCATTTCTTAAATTTTATTTTATTTTATTTTATTCATTAAAAAACGCTAGCTTTTCATAAATGCTTGAAAAACTAGCGTTTTAATAATAGGTATCTGTAATTTGATTACTTAAAACTATATACGAAAAAGCTTTTATGTTATTCCTCAAGTTCTATCCATTCCTGTGACCATTCTTCTATTCCGCGAATAATAGCTTCTAAAGCAAATCCTTTTTGAGTTAAAGAATATTCTATACGAACTGGTGTCTCAGGAAAGACTTTACGTTCGACAATTCCTTCTAGTTCTAATTCTTTCAATCTTTCTGAAAGTAATCTTCCGCTAACAGGAAGAGAAGATTCAAGCGTACAAAAGCGCTGAGATCCAGAAAAAAGTTGGTAAATAATTAGTGCTGTCCATCGTTGGCTAAAAAATTTCATTCCTTTTTCAAAGCGAGGGCATAATGTAGAATCATTCATTTTCCTTCACCTCCTAAAACAAATTATATAACATCTTACTATTAGTAACAAATGTTTTTATAATTAATTACTTGACGTAAATTAATTACGAATGTATACTCACTTACATAAAGTAACTAAGTTGTTTTATGTAACTAAAACTCTTTTCTTTAAATGGCCAAAGTTGTAATGATACATATTGCATATAAGCTGAGAGAAAAAAGAATAGCATCTGTAAAAACACTTACGTTGTGTAAGTTAAACAATAAAAAATATAACAATGGAAGAGAATTTTTAGAGATTCTCAATACTAGGAGGTACCTAATGGTTACAACAGATACAATTCATATGTTAGAAGATAAAATTCAATTTATACATCAAGATGGAAAGGATATTTATTTAGTAGGACCTATCAAATTGCCAATTAATTTATATGGGGAGACTAAAATTTTCCAATGGTATTCTTGGTTACAATGTAGTGAGGTTACAAATAGTGTAGAAGGAATTATCAAAAAACTCTCATCTATTAATTTAGCTGATATGCAGCAATCTAGTGTGCTTGTATATGGTGATTTTGAGAATTCTGAAGATGCCCTAATTCGTATGCATAGTATTTGTCACACCGGTGATATCTTTGGTAGTAAACGTTGTGACTGTGGATTCCAATTAAAGCAGTCTTTACAAATGATTACAGAACATGGTTCAGGTGCTTTATTTTACTTAGCGAATCATGAAGGAAGAGGAATTGGTTTGTTTAGTAAAGCAATGACGTACCTCTTGCAAGAAAATGGGTTAGATACAGTAGAAGCTAATCTGAACCTAGGCTTTGAAGATGATGTTCGAAACTATGATGATACAATTGAAGTATTAAAAGCGCTACGCTCAAAACCTGTAAAACTTATTACAAATAATCCAAAAAAATTAGAAGCGTTACAAAAAGCTGGATTAAATGTTACGAGTCGTGAACCGTTATGGGGTGATATCTCAGAGTTTAATGAGAAATATTTGCAAACGAAGATTCAGCGTTCTGGACATTTTGAAGGGGGACACTTACATGCTTGAGCATGAATTGTATATGAAGCTAGCACTAGAAAATGCCAAGGCTATGAAGGGACAAACGACTCCAAATCCATTGGTTGGATCTGTAATTGTAAATGATAATCGAATTGTAGGGGTCGGAGCACATATGAAGGCCGGAGAACCACATGCCGAAATACATGCGATACGTATGGCTGGAGAACAGGTACGTGGTGCTACAATCTATGTAACTCTTGAACCTTGTTCTCATCATGGTAGAACAGGGCCTTGTGCTGAAGCAATTGTACAAGCAGGAATTAAGAAGGTAGTAGTTGCTACACTTGATCCAAACCCGCTTGTTTCTGGACGTGGAATTAAAATTCTACAAGATGCAGGTATTGAAGTACTTGTAGGAGTGTGTGAAGAAGAATCTAAAAAAATGAATGAAGTCTTTAATAAATATATTTTGACAAAGCGTCCATTTGTAACGATTAAATCAGGAGTTACATTAGACGGTAAAATCGCTACGTCTTCATCGGATAGTAAGTGGATTACATCTACAGAAGCAAGACAAGAAGTACACCAAATACGAAACGAAAATGCGGCTATTTTAGTAGGAGCGAATACTGTTCAAAAGGATAATCCATCATTGACAACGCGTATTCCAAATGGACGAAATCCAATTCGAATAATATTGGACTCGACATTACGCATACCGATGGAAGCTAATGTTGTTACAGATGGAGAAGCTCCTACCTGGATATTTACAACAAGTAATCATGCAGCGAAAAAAAAGATAGCATTAGAAAATGCAGGAGTTAAAGTATTTGTTACTAGCGGAGAAAAGCATATAAACTTACATGAAATGCTTGATGTTTTAGGGCAAAAAGGAGTTTCCTCCCTGCTTATTGAAGGTGGTGGAGAGGTAAATGCTTCGTTTATTGAAAATAAATTGATGGATAAACTTATATTATATGTCGCACCAAAAATTATTGGGGGCAGATTGGCGCCTAGCTTTGTAGAGGGGACTGGTATTACTAAAATGCAAGATGCAATTGAATTTAAGGATGTATCATTTACCCAGGTTGGAAAAGATTATAGATTTATTGGCTATCCAGAATATCGGAACATATAAGGAGAATAAAAGCTACTTATATGTTCCGATAAATGGATTGCAGAAAGGAGCGATGAAGAGTGAAGTTTGGATTTGATATCGATGATACATTAATTGATTTAAGGCAGCATGCTTTTCATTTATATAATAAGAAATTAAACAAAAAAGTAGGATTGGATGTATTTCATTCTTTAAAAACAATTGAAATTCATGAAGCATTTGGCATGACTTCGGAGGAAGGCAGTCATATGTGGAATAGTTTGCTGGATGAGATTTATTATACTTCTTGTTCACCGTTTCCATATGCAGTAGAGACATTACAAGAATTAGAAAAACAGGGACATGAAATATACTATATAACAGCACGGCCTAAAGAACATGGAGAGCAAACAAAAAAATGGTTAATAGAAAAAGGTTTTCCGGTACATGAAGATCGCTTTTTCTATGGAATGAAGGATGAAGAAAAAATACACTTCATACAAGAAATAAAATTAAACTATTTCTTTGATGATAAGCCGGCAGTCTTAGAAACGTTAATAGGAAAACCGATAAATGTGTATGCAAAAACTACTTCTTACAATCAACATCTCAATATCCCGCGGATTACAAGTTGGACGGAGTTAGGAGATATTATAAAGAAAGAAATGTGAGGATTTAACTGGCAAATCAAATAGAGCTAAGAGTATATTGAGTGTTACAATTTTAGAGGAAAGACATAGGTGTTATGTCTTTCCTTATTTTTTAATACTATCGTTTTTATTAGTGTGATGTGCTAGGAGTACTTCTAATAGAGAGGAAATAGAAAAATGAGCAATAAGAAAAATATTTTTAAGCTAGTCTTGTATGGTAGTGTAATTTATACATCAATGATGGGTTCCCCTAGTGCCACAATATTTTTGGATATTTTGGATGAGAAGTTCAAGAATTAATAGGGTGTGTTCATAATCATGAATTTTTGGAAAACCAAAATTACAATGTTAGGTTATTTTGAATCAGTAGTGGATGATATGCAAAATTGCATATTACAAAATAAACATCGTAATTTTTGGATTCTTGGTATAAAATACATTACTTAAACTATATATTAGAATGGAGAAAGTGAATTGGAATTATTAAGAAACAGTAAGGTTGGTACAAAACTAAACATATTAATAACTATATCAAGTATTGCATGTATAGTATTATCCCTAATAGGGTTTTGGGGATTAGAAAGAGGGAAAAGTACTTCCTCTAATATGTATGAGGATAATTTACTACCAATTGAGTGGATTGGTATTGTAGAATCTAATTTTTATCATGTTAATATGAACTTTATGGAAATTATGGTATCAAAAGATGAAAAAAGAATGAATGAATTAATAAGAGAAATGGACGGAATTCGTCAGGAAAATGATTATCTTTTAAAGCAGTTTGAGGCTAAAGTTATTTCTACTAAAGAAAAAGAATTATATAACACGTTTTATGAAACATTTAATAAATTAAGAACTCAAATGAAGAAAGCGCAAGAATTAGGGAAATCTAATAATGAGGAAGCATATGCATATTACCTAAAAGAGATTGAACCTAATATGCAAAAATCAATAAAATCAATTCGTGAATTAATTTTATATAATAGTAATAATGCAGAGCTTTTACAGAAGGAAAATAATAATAGTGCTCAAAATACAATGATAATGTTTGTTAGTATTTCGCTTTTAGCAATTTTGATAATTATATTAATTGGATATATTATTAAATTAACTATCCGAAAACCACTTGTGTTACTACAAAATGATATGGAAAAAGTAGCAGCTGGAGATTTAACAACACGTACTCCTTATAAAGCAAATAATGAATTAGGGCATATTGTTCAGTCTTTTAATAGTATGTTAGATAACCTTCAACAATTAATTGCGAATGTTAAGATGACAACACAAGAGGTTATTTCTACTACGGAGGGCGTATTACAAGATACAAATCGAGCGTCTAGTATTTCAAATGAGGTTGTACAGACTGTTTTAGAAGTAAAAACAAAAATAGAAGGACAGGTAACTAGTATTCAGGAGAGCTCATCCTCAATGGAAGAAATTACAACAGGGGTGCAAACTGTAGCTGAATCTTCAGCAGTAGTCGCTGAGGTAGCAGTAACGACTACAGAACGAATAAATATCGGTAGTGAAGTGATAAATCACTCTATTCTTCAAATGAATAGTGTGCATGATGTTGTCGAGGAAACATCAAAAGTAATAAATAAACTTGTTACACGTACACAACAGATTGATACAGCTCTCGCTGCAATTACTAATATTGCCGAACAAACGAATCTTCTTGCCTTAAATGCCGCTATTGAAGCGGCACGTGCTGGAGAGAATGGGAAAGGATTTGCAGTGGTTGCCGCAGAAGTTCGAGACTTGGCTGAGCAATCTAAAGAATCTGCAAAGGAAGTGAATCATTTAATAAAATCCATTCAACAAGATACTCAAGATACAGTTAATGTCATGCGAAAAGGCCAACAGAAGGCAGTAGAAGGAAAAGAAGCTGCCCACAAAGCGAATCAAACCTTCTTGTCTATTATGAGAGATATTGATAAGATTACAAGTCAAATTCAAGAAGTATCCGCAGCGACAGAAGAGATGTCTGCTGGTACAGAAGAAGTAAATGCTTCTCTTTCGCTAGTTTCTGAAACTGCAACGGATGTAAAAAAAGAGACTCTTCAAACAGTAAAATCAATTCAATCACAAGCTGTATCAATTGAACAAATATCAATTCAATCTAACAAAATGAAAGAAAAGGTGGAAGAATTAACGGAACTGGTTTCAAAATTTAATATTACAGAATAAGATAATTTATTCAATTACAAATGTAATAACATGTATGAAAACACATGAAGACTTAAGGGGCTTCGTGTGTTTTTTTATTGAATAATGTATGAAATAATATTGGATCATTTCACGGTATTTCAAAAATTTCGGTTTTATATCCATATATGCAAAATTACATATATTTAATGATTGATAATCATGAGCTAATGTAACTATAATAATTACACTAATAAGTAACTTACTGACGACAGTTATAAGTAAAGAAGGAGGGTTTTATTGTATTTTGTATATAAAAAATAGAAAAGGAGATATGTAAATGAAAAGGCTACTTGTTATAGGCATCATGTATACAATGTTTTTCCTCATAGGAAATATACACTTACATGCTGATGAACGAACAAATGTAAAAGAAATTACTAGTTTAGAAGAGCCTACTTGGATATTTCAGGCGGGCATAAGTAAGGGTAAATATCACGATCGACAAGATTTAGGATTTATTTTGCAGAGAAATACACCATTAAAGGTAAGACAAACGAATCCTAATTTTAAAGACAAATTAACATTACGTTTATTGTCTAATGACTCTAAAAATGAAAAATCCATACAAGTAGGAAATGAATGGATTACCATTCAAGGTGATACGCCTTTAGTTCCTTTCATAGATACTCCGTATGGTGAAGAGCACGCTGTACTTGAGTACCAACTAGGGAATGAAAGTGCTACTAAACCCCTTCCCATTTATAAACAACAAGGAAGTGTATCTCAATTTTTTAGTACATGGGATCAATTTGATGGAGAGTATGCGTTAATTCAAGGGGAGAGTTTTCAATTATTTGTACCTAAAAAAGATAAAGAGTTAGTAAGATCTTTAAAAGATTTTCAATCGTTGGATGAGTTAATTGCATATTATGAAGATATTTTTGCGATGTATGATTCAATTATTGGTTTAGATGGCTCAACGGTTGAAAATAAAAAAAGTCAAAATCGTTATTTCTTAAAAGCAGATATATCTGGTGCTGGCGGTGCCTATTATGGCGCAAATTGGACAGCCAATAGTACAGATAGTACAAAGATGTGGTTAGATAAACTAAGTTGGGGAACTTTACATGAAATCGCTCATGGATACCAAGCTGGTTTTGATAATCAAGGAATATTTACAGGAGAAGTTTCTAATAATCTATTTGGTGTTCAATATCAATATAGTAAATACGGCAAAAAAGCAGATCAAGTTGGTTGGTTATTTAATTTTGGGAAGAAGGAACAGGTAGAACGGAATTTATACAATGCTTTAATGAAAGAAAATAAAAATTATGATGATTTAGATTTGCGACAAAAACTTATTCTTTTAACGATGGCGAAACAAAAAGCTGGCGATGAAGCTTTTGCAAAAATGTATCAAGGTTATCGAAAACTAGCTAGCAATGCTGCTTTCAAAAAGGGGGATTATTCTTTACCGGATTTAATGAATCAGTATTATAGCGAGAATGTACAAGTTGATTTTACACCCGTTTTTGAAAGATGGGGCTTTAAGCTTAATCATAAACAAATAGAGATGAATAGGGCGAAAGGTTATCCGGCAATTACTTCTTTAGCGTATATAGTGCCTGAATCACAATTAGCTAAGGCGAGAGCTCTAGTTGATCCTGATATTCCGATAAACTCTAACTTTGAAATAGTTACGAATCAGCAAATTGCTTCACTTGGGTTAAAAGGGAATTTGCATATCCATTTAAATACAAATGAAATAGATACATTGAAAGGAAGAAAGATTAAATTAAAAGAAGGGAATACAGTTGTTCAAGAAAAAACAATTGAAACAGCAGATATCAATTTACAAGACGTACCAAATGGGGTTTATACGGTTGAAATTTCAGGTGAGAAAATGGATAGAATGTATCATTTCCGTTCGTATTATGCCTATGTAAAGGAAAAGGATAATAGTCTAACGATTGATGTTAACGAAATGAAAGTGAGCAATTTGGTAAATGAAACGATTCAATTCCTAGGATTAGGAGATGATCAGTTTGCCGAATTAAATACAGACTTAGAGCAAAAGCGGGCTGTTTTTACGGTTACTACTAAAACGCCTCATAGCTATTATACAGATGAAAAATACGCATCAATAGAGGTGTTTAATGAGAAAGGTGAAAAAATTTATACGAAGGAAATGGAAGGGACAAATGTAACGATTGTAAAAGATACTATTCCACTAAAAGAAGGATATAAAATTAAAATCTATCATGATGAAATAAAAAAACGATTAACTAGTAAAGCTACTATTATTAATCCTATGAATAAAACAAATGAATTTATAATGACAAAATGGGGACTGAAAAATACTTATTTAAAAAATAATCCAGAAGAAAATCTTATGAAAAGAATTGATGAAGAAATGGAAGAAATTATAAGTAATCCGGTTTTAAAAGAGATACCAATGCAAAAATTAGAAATGAAAAAGAATGTGTGGATGGCGATAAATATGTTATCAGAACCACAAAAAATAACGTATATAAATAAATATAAAGATAGCTTATATAATGAGTAATTTTTGAGGAATGAAATGAATCTAAAAGTAAAGACGCAATCTATCTATATTATGAGGAATCACAATTCATAAACAGTAGATAAACATAGATAGTTTGAAATATCTATGTTTCCAATTTTGAAAAAAAACATTTATTTAACTTAATAATAAGATTATAAAGGAGTAAGAATATGAATAATTTCGTAAAGGTAGGTTTAACTACAGGAGTGGTGTTATCGGCGATTATGCCTTATGGAGGAGTACATGCGGCAACAGAAGATTTAAAAGTGGACACAAAGGAGGATACGTTCCGAACAGGTAATTTAACAGCACCTTCTCAAAATTCGGCAGAAAATGTAGCAAAGGATGCACTAAAAGGAAAAACAGAACAAGCATTATCATCAAAGCAAGTTAATACGGAATCCAAAGTTAATTATAATGTTACGCAAAGTCGTAAATCTTATGATGGTACTACATTGGTACGTCTTCAACAAACGTATGAAGGACGTGATGTATACGGATATCAACTAACAGCACATATTAATGATGATGGTGTACTTACGAGCGTTTCGGGGGATAGTGCCCAAGATCTACAACAACAGGAAGATTTGAAACAACCTATTACTTTATCAGAAGAGGATGCAAAGAAACAGCTTTTTAACATCTATGGAAATGATCTTACATTTATTGAAGAACCAGAAATTAAACAAGTAGTATATGTAGATGAAAATACAAATAAAGCTACAAACGCATATCAAATTACTTTTAGTGCATCTACACCTGAATATGTATCTGGTACAGTATTAATTGATGCTTTTGGTGGTAATCTATTAAAAGAACACGTTCAAAAATTAGGTATACAAGTAGATAGTAGTATTGTCCAATCTGCGACAGTAAATAAATCACAAGATCCTTCAAAATTAACAGGTACAGGAAAAGATGACTTAGGTATTAATCGTACGTTTGGAATTACGCAGCGAAGTGATGGAACGTACATGCTTGCAGATTATTCTCGTGGTAAGGGAATTGAAACATATACTGCTAATTATAAAGATTATAATAATTATAGAAGAAATGTATGGGGTTATCTCGATGATTTAGTAACAAGTAATTCTACAAATTTTACAGATCCTAAAGCAGTTAGTGCCCATTATTTAGCAACGAAAGTATATGATTTTTATCAAGAAAAATATGGCCGTAACAGCTTTGATAATAACGGACAAAAAGTAATTTCTGTCGTTCATGGTTGGAACACAAATGGTACGAATAAAGGGAATCCTAAGCAGTGGTTTAATGCATTTAGTAATGGGGCTATGCTGGTATATGGAGATCCAATTGTTAGAGCATTTGATGTGGCAGGACATGAATTTACACACGCGGTTACAAGAAATGAGTCTGGACTTGAGTACGCAGGAGAAGCTGGTGCAATTAATGAAGCGTTATCTGATATTTTAGGAGTAGCAGTTGAAAAGTATGCAAATAACGGAAAGTTCAATTGGACAATGGGAGAACAATCTGGTCGTATTTTTAGAGATATGAAAAACCCATCATCTATCTCTTCTAGATATCCGGAGGACTATAGACATTATAATAACTTACCTATTGATGCTGACCACGATCATGGTGGTGTACACACGAACTCTAGCATTATTAATAAAGTAGCTTACTTGATTGCTAGTGGTGGAAACCATAATGGAGTAAACGTACATGGCATTGGAGAAGATAAAATGTTTGATATTTTCTATTATGCAAATACGGATGAATTAAATATGACTTCTGACTTTAAAGAATTAAAAGAAGCTTGTATTCATGTAGCAACGAACTTATATGGTAAAGACTCATTAGAAGTACAAGCTGTCCAACAAGCCTTTAAAGCAGCTTATATTTAATATTATTGTGATGAATTATAAATTCTTTCATTTTAATATAGTGATTAATTTGTATATATAGACAAAAACCTTGTAGAATTTTTCTGCAAGGTTTTTTTGAATGTTATCCCGCTATTTGCCGGGCAGTAAGACCCCGCCCTAAAATTCAGCGGAAGAAAAGAAGTTAGGTGGGGGTCGGGCTGATTAAAGTTTCACTTTATGTTATATGGTTTTTAGTTAATTAGGATAAAAAATAATCCTATAACTGTATGTAAGAATGTGTAATTTTACACTCTTTTTTATGATAGAAAAGGATACTACGTTAGTAAATATAAAAAGTTAGAAATTATAGTATATAGGGCACTTTTTTGTTCCTATGGAACTTTAAAGTGCGTAATTTTCTTTCTAGTTAATATAGATCATAATGGTATTTACTGGTTGGTTTTAGCTTTACTCTGCTGTTGATGTGATTTTTTAACATGACAATGATTAGAATCAGAATTATCGAGTAGATCTAAATGATGATAATTTCGATTTTTAATTCAGTACAGAGTGCAATAGCTACATAATTTTCGTTTATACTCTTTCGAAAAAAGGGTGGATCTGCTTATTTTCTGTTAAAGATAAGAGAAGTGAACCACAATATAAACGTAATTATTTATTCCAACGTAAGTCAATCATGTAGCACATGAATTTGGAGGGATCTATATGCATATGCAATTAAAAGGGAAAACAGCACTGGTTACTGGATCTACGGCAGGCATTGGAAAAGCAATTGCCACTTCATTAGTAGCGGAAGGAGCTACTGTACTTATTAATGGACGCCGTGAAGAAAATGTTAATCAAACGATAAACGAAATTCGAGCGCAGTATCCGGAGGCTATCCTTCAACCTGTAGTAGCTGATTTAGGAACAGAACAAGGGTGCCAAAACGTGATTGAAAAGTACCCTGAAGTAGACATTCTTATTAACAACTTAGGAATTTTTGAACCTGTAGAATATTTTGATATCCCTGATGAAGATTGGTTTAAATTGTTTGAAGTCAATATTATGAGTGGTGTTCGACTTACTCGCTCGTACTTGAAAAAAATGATTGAAAGAAAAGAAGGAAGAGTTATCTTTATTGCTAGCGAAGCAGCTATTATGCCATCTCAAGAAATGGCTCACTATAGTGCGACTAAAACGATGCAACTTTCACTTTCTCGCAGTTTAGCTGAGCTGACGACAGGAACGAATGTGACTGTTAATACTATCATGCCTGGTTCGACTTTAACGGAAGGAGTGGAGACTATGTTAAATAGTCTTTATCCTAATGAGCAATTGACAATAGAAGAAGCTGAGAAGCGATTTATGAAAGAGAATCGACCAACCTCTATTATTCAAAGACTTATTCGTCCAGAAGAAATTGCCAATCTTGTCACTTTCTTAAGCAGCCCACTTTCTTCAGCGATTAATGGTTCCGCGTTGCGAATAGACGGGGGATTAGTACGTAGTGTATTTTAATAAATTAAAAACAACATAGTATTCTGTAGAAAGTAAAGATGGTAAGACAAATAAGTTGTATTTTACTCATTAATAGAAATATACAAAAAGCAAATTGTGATAAGAAAACAGCCGGATTTTCTACTATAAGAAAAATTCGGCTGTTCTTTTTTACTTGTTGTAAAGGATGGAAAGCTTTTAGCGTTGTGGCATTTCTTAAGAAAAAGATAAGACGAAGCAATCCCGCTGTTATTTGTATTATTTAGTGAAAGTTACCAAACGTTTTTCAACACTATTTTCCCAATTGCTTTATTTGATTCCAAATATTCATGTGCTTGTGCAACTTCATCAAACGTAAAAGTTTTCGAATCTAGTAATGGTCGAAGGTGTCCCTCTTCTACTATTTGCGTTAGTTTAGTTAAAATTTCCCGGCAAGCGTCACGTTTATCTGTATGTAATATTTTTAACGCCATAAAAGTAACGTGCAGAGAGAGTCCTTTTGCGTGTAAAGGAGAGAGGTCATGGGTTGAACGAGCTGCAATTGTTACGACAGTTCCGTTGACTGCAGCAGCTTCGAAAGAGTTATCGAGATTCTTGCCACCTACTGTATCAAATATAACTTCAAATCCGTTGCCATTCGTATGTTTTTGCACATATTCTTGAACAGATTCTTCTTTATAGTTAATTGCTATGTCGGCTCCTAGACGATGGGCTATTTCCATTTTGTTCTGCTGAGAAGCAGTTGTAAAAACTTTAGCACCAGCCCATTTAGCTAATTGAATGGCTACGTGTCCTACGCCACCAGTAGCTCCATGAATGAGCACATTTTGACCTGATTTAATATTTGCACGATCAAATAAAGATTCCCAAGCTGTAATTGCAACCAATGGTAGAGCAGCTGCTGCTTCCATTGTTAAACTTTTAGGTTTGTGAGCGATTAATCGTGCATCAGCAAGCATAAATTCTGCAAGTGCACCTCCAGTTTCTTTAAAACCTCCGGCACATCCGTATACTTCATCCCCACATTTAAATTTCGAAACACCTTCTCCTACTTCAATAACAATACCAGCTACATCGCCGTGTAATATAGCTGGAAACTCAGGAGCGACTGCTGAAACGGCACCACTACGCATTTTTGTATCGATTGGATTTACACTTGTTGCTTTTACATCGATTAGAACATGACCTGGTAAAAGTTTTGGTTTTGAAACTTCTTCTAATTGAAATACAGATGAACCCCCAAAAGAATGGATAATTTGTGCTTTCATAGTTTATACCTCCTGTTTGTGGTTATAGCATAGCAAAGTACGAAAAATAAGTATAATATTTTGAATTTGGATATTGAGCATTTTATATAAAGAAGAGGAAAGTACGTGGGATCATGTAACGTACTTGCAAAAGCAACTGTAAAGTTTTTTGAAGAAAGGATAGATGTTATTTTTGCAGCACGATTTATTCATTATGTTTATTACTACTCACTTAGTATAGGTACTTTAAAGTGCCTACATCACTTTAAAGTACGTACTGTTATTCATGTTATGGCCGATTTATAATAACACTCGTAGCACAAAGAAAGTTATAACGATTACAATCGGCAACAATGTGGTGTTGCAGTGTTGCTTATAAATTTTGAGAAGAAATATGAAAAGTATAGGTTTATATGAATGAGGGAAAGTGAGTGAAACACATGGAAAAGTTTGCGAACCATTTTGGATATAATCGTATGTTTGCGAAAGATCAACTTACGTTAGGAGTTCACATTCCGATTGAAAATTATCAGTTTCATGCTCCAACGATGGAAAAACAAGTAGAGTTAGTACAAAAAGCGGAACAATACGGTTTTACAGGTGTATGGCTTCGCGATGTATTGCTGCAAGACCCTGATTTTGGTGATCCTGCAACAGGTCAAATTTACGATATGATGATTTATTTGACGTATTTAGCAAGCAAGACAGAGAAAATCGCATTTGGAACGTCGGCAACAGTGTTGTCACTTCGTCATCCATTGCGTGTAGCAAAAGAAATTGCTACATTAGATCAACTATTTCCAGAAAGAATTATGCTTGGCGTTTCATCCGGTGACAGACGTGCCGATTTCAAAGCGTTAGGTGTTAGTCATGAAACACGAGGTGAAAAGTTTAGAGAAGCATTTGCTTACTTGGAAGAAATTTTGTATAAAAACTTCCCGTCTATCCAGTCGACACTAGGAGAAGTTCATGGTGCGAATTTAGTTCCAAAACCGTCTAAACGTGTTCCAACCTTTATTACAGGTTTTAGTCAGCAAAATATGGAATGGTTTGCTGAACATGGAGATGGATGGATGTATTATCCACGTAGTCCGGTGCATCAGGCGGGAGCAATTGGACAATGGAGAGAACTAGTAGAGGATTATCATCCAGATGTATTCAAACCATTTATACAACCGATGCATTTAGATTTATCTGAAGATCCATATGAACGTCCTACACCGATACGTTTAGGTTACCGTACAGGGCGTAAGGCACTAATTGAATTACTTGATATATATAAAAGTATTGGTGTGAATCATTTATTCCTTGCTCTATTTGATGGTCAACGTCCAGCTGACGAAGTATTGGATGAGCTAGGAGAAGAAGTGCTACCGCATTTCCCAGCCTTGTAAAGGAGTGAAAAGAATGAAAGCAATAGGACTTATGCAATATGGAGATAAAAGTGTACTACAAGAGATTGAAATGCAGACACCGCTATTGGGAGACAACGATGTACTGATTGAAGTATATGCAGCTGGTGTAAATCCTGTGGATTGGAAAATACGTGAGGGTTTACTTCAAGACGTAATTTCTTATGACTTCCCGCTCGTTTTAGGATGGGATGTTGCAGGTGTAGTTGCTGCTATAGGAAAAAACGTTACCGCATTTAAAGTGGGGGATGAAGTATATAGTCGTCCAGATATTGAACGAAATGGTACTTATGCAGAGTACGTGGCTGTAGATGAGAAGTATGTAGCGAAAAAACCGAGAAATCTATCTTTTGAGGGAGCAGCATCAATCCCTCTAGTAGGTTTGACAAGTTGGCAAAGTTTAGTAAAATTCGCTAATGTTCAAAAGGGTAATAAGGTTTTAATTCATGCTGGATCTGGCGGGATTGGTACGTTTGCTATTCAACTAGCAAAAAGCTTCGGTGCATATGTTGCAACTACGACTAGTACGAAAAACATGCAATTTGTAAAGGATCTAGGCGCTGATACTGTCGTCGATTACAAAACGGAAGACTTTTCTTTGCTTTTGCATAATTACAATATTGTATTTGATGTGTTAGGTGGGGATGTACTAAAGAATAGTTATAAAGTACTTGCACCAAATGGAAAGTTAGCGTCTATTTATGGTCCGAAAGGTATGAAAATTCCGCAAACCGAGATATCAAGAGAGAAAAATATTGAGAGTGACCATATATTTACTGAACCTAACGGATATGAACTTTCTCTTATTACAGAATTAATTGAGAGCGGGAAGATTAAACCTGTTGTCACGCATGTGTTGCCTTTACATGTAGAAGGTGTAAAAAAAGCACACCACATAAGTGAGTCAGAACGTGCTCTTGGGAAAATTGTATTGAAGAAACATTGGTAAAGTATGAGGTTTTAGAGACAGTATTGTGCTAAGTAGCGAATGAACTTATATATTCTATTCTAGCAATTGTTTTAAAAGGGAGAGAACAAATGGATTCAATGACATTTCTTTTACCCCGCATTAACAGGCAGTAAGACCCCCACCTCAAAATTCAGCGATATCATAGAAGTTAGGTGGGGGCAACTGCCTGTAAAAGCCCGATTGGTTCAACTAATAATCAGTGGGGATGAACAAAACCCCCACTGATTAAAGTTTCACTTTATCCGGAGCGACAGGGGATTTAGCGAAACGCAAAATTTATCCTGCTTTATATAAGCTATTTAGTAATCAAAATATACCACAATCTATTTCGATTATCGGTATCGGCAGAAGGGTAATGTCAGATGTGGAATTTCAAACAAAGGTAGAACAATCCCTTGCTACATTTTCTAGAAGATCTACTGATGATGAATTAGGAGTAGAAGAATTTATTAGCACATTTCGTTATTGTCAATTAAATACAGCGAATATAGAGGACTATCAAGATTTGTTGCGTCTTGTAAAGAGGCGTGAAACAGAATTAAACATTCCTGAAAACCGCAATGTTTTACCTATCTGTTATACCAGAAGTATTTGATGTCATTGCTTTAAATATTAAGGAAAGTGGATTGTGGGCTACAAAAGGATTGAACCGTCTTATTATAGAGAAGCCTTTTGGTTATCATGTAACGTTTGCTCGTGAGTTTAACGGAAAAATGATTGAAGATTTTGATGAAACTGACATTTGTTATATCAATCATTATCTTTGAAAATGAATGGTAATTAGGAATACACTTAGAAAAGCATTACGAAATAAATAGTATGTAATGCAAGACATTTTTATTGACGATAATAATTTATATGGTTAATATACTAGACATAAGATTATTTAATTACTAAAAGTAATCGGATATATATTTGTTTGTTGAGTTCGATAAATAAGTAATCTGTGGTAGAAGTGCTTTGAATTGCCACTATTAATATTGGGGACAATTAGAAAGCGAAAGGTATAAAAGGAATTGGAATTTGATAACTCTTTGTTTTTTTTATAAAAACAGGGGCTTCTGTACAATTCATTTTTAAAATATTGACAAGGATTATACAACAAGAGGGGGACTGAAATTGGAATCAATGACCTTTGTTTTATTTGGAGCGACAGGGGACTTAGCGAAACGCAAAATTTACCCCGCACTATATAACTTATATAGAGATCAAAAGCTTCCAAAGCAAATATCCATTATCGGGCTTGGGAGACGTCAAGTATCTCATGTGGATTTTCAAGAAAGAATAAAAGAATCAATAGAGACGTTTTCCCGTCATAGAGAAGAAGGTACTCCAGAACTCGAAGTTTTTTTAGATAACTTTCGCTATTGTCCATTAGATGTGAGTAAGCCGGAAGACTATGAGAGATTATTACAAGTCGTTCGTGAAAGGGAAGAAGAACTACATATAAAAGGTAATAGAATGTTCTATCTTTCAGTTGCTCCTGAATTTTTCGAGACGATTGCTTTAAATATTAAGGAAAGCGGACTTGATAAAACAGATGGATGGAAACGCCTGATGATTGAGAAACCGTTTGGGCACGACCTTGCATCTGCTCGTGAGCTGAATGATAAGCTTAGTCGCACGTTTGAAGAAGACGAGATATACCGTATTGATCATTATTTAGGTAAACCGATGATTCAAAACCTTGAAGCGCTAGAATTTGCAAATCCTGTTCTCCAGTCGATTTGGAATAAAGAACATATAGCGAATGTACAAATCACAGCTAGTGAAACAGTTGGGGTTGAAGAAAGGGCAGGATATTATGACCAGGCAGGAGCCATTCGAGATATGGTTCAAAATCATATGTTACAAATATTAATGATGACTGCTATGAATCTGCCGGAAAAGGTTAATGCATGTGAAATTCGAGAGGAAAAGCGAAAGGTAATGGAGACGCTTCGTAAAGTGAAAAAAGAAGACGTTCAAAACCATATCGTTCGCGGTCAATACGTTTCAGGAGAAATAAAAGGCGGACAAGTTGTAGCGTATAAAGAGGAGCCAGGAGTAAATCCTTCTTCTAACATAGACACATTTGTTGCTGCTCGCCTGTGGATCGATAATCCATTTTGGACTGGCGTTCCATTTTATATACGAACAGGTAAACGAATGAAAGAAAAGTCTACTCGTATTGTAATCGAATTTAAAAATACGTTAAAACAGCAATATCAAGATAGTAATCCAAATGCAGCACCTAACTTATTAATAATTGAAATTAGTCCAGGTGAGAACGTTTCATTACAGTTAAATAGTAAAAATCCATTGAAAAATGGAGAAATTGAACCGATGCGTATTAACTTTACTTGTGAGCAAGCGGATGTGGGAGTACCTGAAGCGTATGAAAGACTCATTCATGATGCGGTGAGTGGAGACGCTACATTCTTTGCACATTGGAGAGAAGTTGAATTGTCATGGGAATGGGTACAACCAATTCTTGAAGCATTCGAGGAGAACTTATTACCACTTCATGAATATGAGTCTGGTTCATATGGTCCAGATGCGTCTAATGAATTATTGCAAGAAAGTGGATTTAAATGGTGGTTAGATCAAGAGACGGAAAAATAAGTACTTTCTTTCATGAAAGCATGTAGGGGGACGATTACTATGACACAAAACATAAATCAATTAGCAGTGAATACAATTCGTACATTATCAATTGATGCTATTAATGCGGCAAATTCAGGTCATCCAGGTCTTCCGATGGGAGCAGCACCGATGGCTTATGCATTATGGGCGAATCATTTAAATCACAATCCTAATCATCCGAAATGGTTTAACCGTGATCGATTCGTTTTATCAGCGGGACACGGATCGAGCCTACTGTATAGCTTACTTCATTTAGCTGGATATGACGTTTCAATTGATGACTTGAAAAACTTCAGAAAGTTAAATAGTAAAACACCAGGACATCCTGAGTTTGGTCATACTCCTGGAGTTGAAGCGACGACAGGCCCGTTAGGACAAGGGATTGCTAATGCTGTCGGAATGGCAATGGCAGAAGCGCATTTAGCAGCGAAGTTCAATAAGGATGGTCACTCTATTATAGATCACAATACGTACGCTTTAGTCGGAGATGGTGACTTAATGGAGGGTGTCGCTTATGAAGCGATGTCAATGGCAGGACATATGAAACTTGGCAAGTTAATTGTACTGTATGATTCAAATGAAATTTCACTTGATGGTGAATTAGGCATTGCTTTCTCTGAAGATATTCAGAAAAGGGCAGAATCTGTACATTGGCAATATGTAAGAGTTGAAGATGGAAACGATGTCGATGCTATTACAAAAGCTATTCAATCAGCGAAAGAAAATACGGATCAACCTACTCTTATAGAAATTAGAACCATTATAGGTTATGGAAGTCCAAAAGTTGCTGGAACGAACAAAGCACATGGTAATCCGCTTGGAGTAGAAGAAGCGACAGCGACAAAACAAGTGTATGGTTGGCACTATGAGGAAGACTTCTTTGTGCCTGAAGAAGTAACAGCTCATTTTAATGAACTGAAACAAAAAGGTATTGAAAAAGAAAATGACTGGAATGAGCAGTTCAACTCATACAGAGAGTCGAATCCTGCACTAGCAGATGAATTAGAAAAAGCGATTACAGGTGATGTTTTAATTGAAGCGAAAGACATTCTATCTTTTGATACTGAAAAAACGATTTCCACTCGTGTTGCAAGTGGGGAAGCTATTAAGCATTATGTGAAATCGATTCCTTCTATTTTCGGTGGAAGTGCGGATCTTTCTCATTCTACGATGACAGATATAAAAGGTGAAGCAGTATATGCAGTAGAATCATATGCTGGACGAAATATATACTTCGGTGTACGTGAACATGCAATGGGCGCGGCAGCGAATGGACTGGCTCTCCACGGAGGAGTAAAACCTTTCGTAAGTACATTCTTTGTATTTAATGATTACCTTCGTCCATCGATTCGACTGGCTGCACTGCAAAATTTACCTGTTACTTACGTATTTACACATGATTCGATTGCTGTAGGAGAAGATGGTCCAACGCATGAACCAATTGAACAATTGGCAGCGCTTCGAGCAATTCCTGGTTTAACAGTTATCCGTCCGTCAGATGCAAATGAAACAGCAAGTGCTTGGGCGTATGCTTTACAGCAAACGGATGGTCCAGTCGTTTTAGTACTGAGCCGTCAAAATTTACCGGTGTTTAATGAAACGAAAGCGAACATAGAGAATCTCTCTAAAGGAGCTTACGTATTAACACAAACAAATGAAAATCCGGATGTAATTTTAATTGCGACAGGTTCTGAAGTATCCTTAGCTGCTAGTGCGAAAGCAAAGTTAGAAGAAGAAGAACAAGTTTCTGTTCGCATCGTTGCAATGCCGAGCTGGGAGTTATTCGATCGCCAATCGAACGAATATAAAGAATCCGTTCTTCCGTCTTCTATAACGAAACGAGTATCTCTTGAGATGGGTGTATCTCTCGGGTGGGAACGTTATGTAGGACAAGAAGGAAAAGTACTATCAATTGAAACATTTGGAGCTTCAGGAACTGGAACTGAAGTCATGAATCTATTTGGATTTACGACAGAAAATGTTGTTCAAATTACAAAAAATGTGTTGAATTCTTAAGCTATGACTGTGAATACCTTTCTGTACATACTAACATTTCAGTGCTGAAAGGTATTCCAGATTGTAGTGATATGGATTTTTAATAAAAGATGATTTGAGGAGGAATTATATTATGCAAGTAGGATTAATTGGGTTAGGTAAAATGGGATTAAATTTAGGGAAAAATTTAATGGATCATAAACATGAAGTAGTAGCATTTGATTTAAATACGAGCGCAGTAGAAGAAATGAAAGAGTACGGGGCAACGGGTACATCTAGTTTAAGTGAACTTGTTCAGTCATTACAATCACCAAGAATTCTTTGGGTAATGGTACCACACGCTGTTGTTGATTCTGTTATTGATGAGGTTACACCACTTTTATCAAAAGGAGATATTCTAATTGAAGCTGGTAATTCACATTATAAAGAGTCTATCCGCCGATATGAGCAATTAAAGGAAGATGGCATTCACTTTATGGATGCAGGAACTTCTGGTGGAATGGAAGGCGCTCGTAATGGTGCTTGTTACATGATCGGAGGAGATCAAGAAGCTTGGGACATCGTTGAACCTATCTTCCGCGATACTGCTGTAGAAAATGGATTCTTATATGCTGGAAAAGCTGGTAGTGGTCACTTCTTAAAAATGGTTCATAACGGAATTGAATACGGTATGATGGCTGCTATTGGTGAAGGATTTGAGATTCTAGAGAAAAGTGAATTTGACTACGATTATGAAAAAGTATCAAGAGTATGGAACAACGGTTCAGTCATTCGTTCTTGGTTAATGGAATTAACAGAAAATGCATTTTCTAAAGATGCAAAACTGGATGAAATTAAGGGTGTTATGCATTCTTCTGGTGAAGGAAAATGGACAGTAGAAACAGCATTAGACCTTCAAACAGCAACTCCTGTTATCGCAATGTCTCTATTAATGCGCTACCGCTCATTAGACAATGATACATTTACAGGAAAAGTTGTAGCAGCTCTGCGCAATGAATTTGGCGGACATGCAGTAGAAAAGAAATAAAGTGAAACTTTAATAAGTAGGGGCTTTATTCCACATCAATCGGGCTTTTACGGGATAAGCATATTAAACATGTAACTCATCAACGTTTAAAAACTGGAGGGAATTGATCATGAAATTTTTTATTGATACTGCAAATCTTGAGGACATAAAAAAAGCATATAAACTTGGAGTTTTAGCTGGTGTTACAACGAATCCTTCTTTAGTAGCAAAAGAGGGCGTTAAGTTTGAAGACCGTATCGCAGAAATTTGTCAGGCAGTACCTAAAGTTGAGTCTGTTTCGGCAGAAGTAACGCCAGATGCTGTTACAGCTGAAGAAATGATTGCTCAAGCAGAAGAATTAATTAAAATTAACGGTGGCGATAAAAACGTCACGATAAAACTTCCAATGACGCTAGCAGGATTAGAAGCTTGTCGCTATCTTACTGAAAAAGGTGTGAAAACGAACGTTACACTTATTTTCACTGTGAACCAAGCACTTTTAGCTGCTCGAGCAGGTGCAACGTACGTTTCTCCATTTTTAGGACGTTTAGATGATATTTCTGAAGATGGTGTACTATTAGTTGCTAAAATTGCTGAATTATTCGATGTTCATCAATTAGATACACAAATTATTGCGGCTTCTGTCAGACATCCAGATCATGTAACTCGTGTAGCGATGGCAGGTGCTCACATTGCAACAATCCCTTATAAAGTAATCGAGCAACTTGCTATGCACCCATTAACAGACCAAGGTATTGAGAAATTTGCTGCGGATTGGGCGAAAGCTCCTAAATTATAATGCATGAAAGTGAAGGTGCTTTCCGAAAATTGCTTTTCATGAGAGGACAAATCCTAAGTAACTTCATCGTTTAAACTGGATCCTGATTTTGTAGTCTTACTACGTGAAAAAAGCAGAGATGAAAGTGTCATTCACTTTTAAAAAAGGAAAAATTGATCGCGCGAAGCGTTTATCACAATAACATTATAATTATGAAAGAGAAATCCCCTTATTAGAGAGATGAGTTATAGTGTATCTCTAATAAGGGAGATTCTTTTTATATAAATCATTATAATGTGAAGATGCTTTTAAACGTATAGCAATATGTAAAGGTATCTTTTACTCAAGTAAGAACTATATAGGTTCTTTTCATTATATAGTAATTATGAAAGGGTTTACATAAAGGGGGATTGAGTATGAATATGTACCTTTTAATTATTACATTATTATCAATTGTAATTGTTATTTTAGGGGTATCGTGGTGGAGATGGCATGCGTTTATTAGTTTAACGGTTGCAAGTTTGTTTTTAGCAATTATGTCTGGAATGCCAATGGATAAAATAGTGAGTGCTTATGAAACGGGAGTCGGAAGTGTTCTCGGGCATTTAGTAGGTATTTTAGTATTAGGTACAATTTTAGGGAAAATGATGGCAGAGTCAGGTGCTGGAATGCAGGTGGCAGAGTTCTTTATAAAATCCTTTGGGATAAAAAACTTACCATGGGCTATGTTAATTGCAGGTTTTATTATTGGAATCCCGGTGTTTTTTGAAGTAGGTATTTTAATATTACTACCGTTAGTAATTTCAATTCATAAAACAACGAAACAAAATATTTTATTGATAGCATTACCAGCAATTGCTGGGCTATCTGTCGTACACGGCCTTGTTCCTCCGCATCCAGGGGCAATTGTAGCAATTGGTATTTATAAAGCGAATCTTGGGAAGGTACTAATGTATTCACTCATTATTACATTTTTTGCAGCGATTATTGCAGGTCCTATATTTGCGAAATGGATTCACAAACGTGTAATTCCTGAAAATGAGCCAGAATTGATTCGTGTAAATACAAAATCAACGAAATTACCAGGAATAGGAGTTTCATTTTTAGTTATATTGTTACCTGTTATGTTAATGGTTTTAGCTGCAGCAGCTCCTTATGTGCCTCTTTCTACTACTTTGATGAAGACTGTCACATTAATCGGTAGTCCTATCATTGCACTATTGATTGCATGTTTTGCAGCGTTTTATTTTCTTGGATTTCGCCAAGGTATCGATAAAAAGGCTATTAAGAAGGTAACAGAAGATAGCTTATTACCAATCGGTTCAATTGTTGCGATTATTGGTGCCGGCGGGGGATTTAAGCAAATTCTTATCGATAGTGGTGTAGGCAATGCTATTGCTCAAATGTCTGAGCATTTAGCTCTATCCCCAATTGTATTAGCATTTATAGTAGCAGGATTAATTCGAATTGCAACAGGGTCAGCGACAGTCGCTTTAACAACAGCAGCGGGTATCGTTTCGCCAATCGTTGAAAATACAACAGGTGTGAACTTAGAGTTACTCGTTATTGCAACAGGTGCAGGAGCATTAATGTTTTCACACGTAAACGATGCTGGTTTTTGGATGGTAAAAGAATACCTAGGTTTAACAGTGAAAGAAACATTTAAAACATGGACAGTATTAGAAACGTTACTTTCATTTATCGCTTTTGGAGGAGTTTTACTACTCGATATGTTTGTTTAAGATAAAGATGTTTCTATTTAGATAATTGTGGCATACAACGTTATCAATAGATAAAAGGAATGTATTTTTATGGTGGGATACTGTAACAATTTTTTGTTAGGAGGAAGAAATGGTGAGCTCAAAATATATGATTGGTGTAGACATTGGGACAACTAGTACAAAATCAGTTCTATTTTCTACTGATGGATCTGTTATTGCTAGTCATGGAATTGAATATCCTTTATATTCTCCTACGCCTGAAACAGCGGAACAAGACCCAGAAGAAATTTTTCGTGCAGTAATAAATACGATTAAAGAAACTGTACGATTAAGTAGTGTACAGCCAAGTGATATTCTTTGTGTCTCTTTTAGTTCGGCAATGCATAGTATCATTGCCGTAGATGAAAAGGGGAATCCATTAACGGGATGTATTACTTGGGCAGATAATAGAAGTGCAAGCTGGGCGGAGAAAATAAAGAATGATATGAATGGTCATGAAATTTACCTTCGTACTGGGACACCAATTCATCCGATGTCACCACTTTCGAAATTAGTTTGGCTACAGAATGAGCAGGCAGAGTTATTCGCAAAAAGTTATAAATTCATTTCTATTAAAGAATATGTTTTTTACAAGTTATATAAAGAATATGTAATTGATTATTCTATAGCGTCAGCAACAGGGATGTTTAATTTGAAATCTTTAAAATGGGATGAAGAGGCTTTACATGTTGCGGGAATTACAGATGAAAAGCTTTCTAAACTTGTTCCAACAACGCACAGTTTAACAGGATTAGATGAAGAGCTTGCCAAAGAGATGAATGTACTTGTTTCTACGCCTTTTGTAGTAGGAGCGAGTGATGGAGTACTATCTAATTTAGGTGTAAATGCAATAGATCCTGGCGTTGTGGCTGTTACAATTGGTACAAGCGGTGCGATACGTGCTGTAACAAATCGTCCTGTAACAGATCCAAAAGGTAGAATTTTTTGTTATGCGTTAACTGAAGACCATTGGGTAATCGGTGGACCAGTGAATAACGGCGGTATGATTTTCAGATGGGCTCGTGACCAATTGGGTACTTCAGAGATTGAACTTGCGAAGCGTTTAGGGAAAGATCCATATGAAGTACTTACTGAAATAGCAGCAAAAGTGAATCCTGGATCTGACGGTTTATTGTTTCACCCGTATTTAGCAGGGGAAAGAGCTCCTTTATGGAATGCAAATGCACGAGGATCTTTCTTTGGACTCGGATTGCATCATAAGAAAGAACATCTTATCCGTGCTGTTTTAGAAGGAGTAATTTATAATTTATATACGGTTCTTCTCGCTTTAAAAGAGTTAATTGGCGAACCGAAAAAAATTCAAGCGACAGGCGGCTTTGCAAGGTCGGAGCTTTGGAGACAGATGATGGCGGACATCTTCCATCAAGACGTATATGTTCCGGAAAGTTTCGAAAGCTCTTGCTTAGGAGCTGCAATCCTCGGTTTATATAGTTTAGGTGAAATAGATACATTATCTGTAGTTTCTGAAATGGTAGGTGCAGATTTCCATCATGAGCCAAACATGGAAAGTGTGGAAAAATATAAAGATTTAACGCCAATCTATATCCGTCTGTCCCGTCAATTGGAAGAAGAATATGAAAGTATAGCAGCGTATCAAAAAAAGTGGGTTTAAAAGCTATTTACCAAGAAAATATGGTAACGTATAAAGAGGTACTCCGATTTTTTAGGATACTCTTTCAACATAAAATATTTTAAGAAGCATGATGAACGAAAAATATAGGGAGAGAGGGTTATGAAAATGAAGGATAACAAAGAGTTTATTGGATATGTTGGAACTTACACGAAAGAAAATAGCGAAGGAATATATAAATTTACGCTAGATGTAGAAGCAAAAAAAATTAGTAATGTAACACTTGCCGCTAAGCTGGATAACCCTACATATGTAACGATTAACCGAAATAATGAATATCTCTATTCCGTTGTTAAGGAAGGCGAATCTGGCGGTGTAGCTGCGTATTCCATTGATAGTCATACTGGAGAACTAAAAGCGAAAAATAGACAAGTAGTAGAAGGTGCTTCTCCTTGTCATATTAGTGTTGATAGGGGAAATCATACAGTAGTTACAGCGAATTACCATAAAGGAACGATTGAGTCTTTTGAAATAAATGAAGAAAATGGAACTGTAAATCTTGCTTCATCTATTATGGCACATGAAGGTTCAGGTCCGAATAAAGAAAGACAAGAAAAACCACATGCACATTACGCGGGGTACACTCCTGATGAAAAATATGTAGTGGGCGTTGATTTAGGGATAGATAAAATAATTACGTATGAAGTAAAAGATAGTACATTAACAGAAGTGAATCGTTTATCTGTAAATCCAGGAAGTGGTCCAAGACATATTACTTTTCATCCGAATGGAAAGTATGCATATGTGATGACGGAGCTTAGTTCAGAGGTTATTGTGTTAACCTATAATCCTGCAGAAGGATCCTTTACAGAATTACAGTATATTTCTACTGTTCCAGAAGAGTTTGATGAAAATAATCAAGGAAGTGCGATTCATATTTCTTCTGACGGCTGTTTTGTATATGCAGGTAATCGTGGTCATAATAGTATCGCTGTTTATAGCGTAGATCAAAATTCAGGTCAGCTTACATTTGTTGAACATACATCTACAGAAGGAAATTGGCCAAGAGACTTTGTATTAGATCCTACTGAAAAGTTCCTTGTTGCTACAAATGAAAAGTCACATAATCTTGTGTTATTTTCAAGAGATGAATCTACAGGTAAGTTAACACTTTTACAATCTGATGTTGTTGTGCCAGAGCCTGTTTGTGTGAAGTTTGTAAATGCTTAAGTTGTATTCGATATAATTTCATAAACTCAGAAAATAATAAAAAGCAAAGCGATATCGCTTTGCTTTTTATTATTTCTTTTTCGGTCTACGTACTAATTCGCCGCCGCAGTTTGGACAAACGTTATGTCTTTCTTCTGTACATGGTGCGCAAAATGTACATTCATATACACAAATGTATGCTTCAGAATCTTGTTCGAGCGATTGATCGCAAATTTGACAGTTTGTTTTCATTTCTAGTGCCATAATAAGTCTCCTTTTTAGTTAGAAAATTTATAATTTAATTATAATTCATTAAATAGAAATAGTCCTTTTCAATTGAAAGGAAATCGAATGATAAATTTATGAATTGAAACGAAAGATGCTGGTTTATTTTAAAATTGATTATTTATTACAGTTGGAATATTATGAAATAGTCAAAAGACAACAGGGGGTATAGATTTTGACTAATCATAACGATCATTTAAAAGCAAACTGCGAAAAATGTTTCGGTCTATGTTGCGTTGCATTACCGTTTGCAGCATCGGTAGATTTTGCAGTGAATAAAGATGGTGGTAAACCATGTTCCAACTTACAATCAGATTTTAAATGTAGTATACATAAAAATCTTAGAGGAAAAGGTTATAAAGGTTGTACAGTATTTGAGTGTTTCGGTGCTGGGCAGAAGATTTCTCAGGGTACGTTTAAAGGGATTGATTGGAGGGAAGATGCAAAGCATGCAAGAAAAATGTACGATGCTTTTCCGGTTATGCATCAACTTCATGAAATGCTTTGGTATTTGAATGAAGCGATTCTTTTAAAGGCAACACAGCCAATTCATAAAGAGCTGGAGACCGCAATTGAGGAGACAGAGCGACTTTCGAATTTAAATCCAGATGAGTTAATGAAAATAAATGTTCCAATGCATAGGGCAGAGGTGAACATTCTTCTTTTAGAAACGAGCGAATTAGTATGGAAGGAAATGAATACTGCGCGTAAGAAACGAATCATTCACCGCGGAGCAGACCTTATGGGAGCGAATCTGAAAAAGAAAAATTTACAAGGTGCAAATTTAAGAGGAGCTTACTTAATTGCGGCTAACTTAAATGGTGCAGATTTAAGAGGAGCAGATCTCATCGGAGCAGATTTGCGAGATGCAGATATTCGCGGGGCTGATTTTACTAATAGTATTTTTCTGACGCAAGTTCAAGTTAATGCTGCTAGAGGGGACAAACATACGAAATTACCGAAATTATTGTCCCGTCCATCGCATTGGAGTGCGTAAAGAGTGAGGAGTATTTAGTGTGGATATATTTCAGTATTTAGAAGAGATGCAAGAGGATGTCTTTTCGTTAGCAGTAGAGCAAATAGAAGCGAAGTATTATGATATTTGTTGCATGTTGGCGTCTACAGAATATGCAGAACGAATTAAAGTAATTGATGTAGAGTCATATAAGGTAAGTATTCGAGTAGGTTTGGATGCAGCTGTAGAAATGGCTACTACTGAAGAAGCAAAAGCGATTTATTTTGAGTATGACCTTGATAACGAGTGGACTAGTCAGTTTTATATTTGTGAGGAGTATGCTCCACTTGAAGAAGAGGCTGATGATTGGGCTTCTGAATGGACATATGATGTTGAGGGACCGGAGTCTGTAGAATTAGCGGATATGTATAATGAAAATGGCTTTGACACAAGTGAAAAAGCAATTGGTATCACTTTATATTTAATTGCTAAAACGCTGTGTAGTTTTATAAGTGTACGTAGTGAAGTGCAAAATAATATACCGATTTGTATTGGTTTTCACGACCAAGATCCAATAATGCGAACAGGCAGAGACTAAGAATCTCTGCCTGCTTTTTATTTCTTTTCAAAAGTAGTAATGAAAACGCTACATATAATAAGAATACCACCAATAAAAAAGTTACTATTTAATGTTTCATTTAATAAGAGCCAACCAAGTAACGATCCAACGATAGGTTGGAAGAAGAAAAATAAGGAACCTATGCTTGCATCCAGTAATTCTAATCCTTTATTCCAAAGGAAAAGGCACCTGCTGTTGAGGCGATTCCTAAGTATAATACGCCTAATATTACGTACGTATTTACTGTTCCGATAGAGGCCGCTTGTAGCTCCCATATCATAAAAGGTGTAATAAAAAAGAGTGAAAAGAAAATTGCGTACGTTGTAATAACTAAGGATGAAAATTGGATTGAAGCGATTTTTACATAAATAGATAGTAAAGCCCACGTAATAGCGGCTCCAACTAAAATGATTGTTCCAATAAAATAGGAGCCAATTTCAATATCCCATCCGATTACGATAATGACACCGATTGTCGCTATTATAGTAGATAAAAGTCTACGAGCAGTTAGTTTTTCTTTCAAAATGAGCGCTGCAAATATAATCATAAATGCAGGTGTAGCTGATGTAACTAACGAGCCTGTATGAGCGTCGGATAATTTTGTTCCGATAAATTGGCATGTGATCGAAATGAAATAGCCGATAAATCCAATCCAAGCGAATAGGAGCCAATCTTTTTTGCGAATGGTTACTTTTTTCTTTTGCTTTTTCTCAGCTAGTTTCAAAATGCCATATAAAACAACAAAAGCGATAATAAAGCGTAGCCAAACGAGTGTTAGTGGTGGAATGAAATCGAGTACGTATTTGCTAACAACATACATACCGCCCCATATACTTGCTGCTAGTGATAAGCATATAGCTCCTAAAATTGTTTGTTTCATTTGAAGTACCTCCGTCTATTTTTAGGGTAATATGAGTTCCCTAAGACGAGGCATAGTGTATGTGTTATAAGCCCGTCTTAGTTTATAGACGGCCTACAGGTTGATCGTTTTCGAATGAAGTGTTGTAGTACATGAGTGCATTCCTCCTCTTTAAGTTATAATGATATTATAACTTAATTTTCTGATTATTGGAGGTTGTTATGAAATATATCGTTATAAAATCACATGTTAGCAATTATCCTAATCCAATTCGCTTAGAAGAGGGGGATGTAGTGAAAATGATAGAGAGTTACGCTGGTCCGGAAAACTGGGAAAACTGGATGTTTTGTCACGAAGAGAAGTATAACCGGAAAGGATGGGTTCCGGAGCAAATTATAAGAAAAGATATGAATGGAACAGGAATTATTATAAAACAATATACTGCGAAAGAATTAAATGTGAATATTGGAGAAAGATTGATCGGATTAGAAGAATTGAATGAATGGGTTTGGTGCGAAGGAAGAGATGGTGAGAAGGGCTGGGTACCAAAGGAAAACTTACAAAAATATTAATAATAATATTTGATCAATAATTAGGAAACATATTTTTGCTTATGAGTATATTGGTTGTAGGATAAAAAGTAGATTAATAGAGAAAGAGGAGGAGATTATTATAACTACAACCGTTATTTCACATTTTTACAATGAAGAGTATTTATTGCCATGGTGGCTTATGCATCATACGAAACTTTTTGATCATGGTATTTTAATTAATAAAGGTTCAACAGATCGTTCCGTTGAGATTTGTAAAAAATTCGCACCGCATTGGGAGGTGCGAGATTCTGTAAATCCAGAGTTTGATGCATATGCGACAGATCATGAAGTGATGAGGATAGAACAAGAAGTACAAGGATGGAAAATGATTTTAAATACGACTGAGTTTCTTTGCGTGCAAGATAAAAATCAGTTTTGGAAATCGCTAAATGAATTGGGGGGGAGGATGTATTGGCTGGACGGGCTTATTATGGTTGATGATCCTAACTACAACTATCCTGACCTTAACTTTGGAATACCTTTAATGAAACAGCGATTTCATGGTTATTTACCAGAAGATTGGCCGTTATGGAGAAGAGGTAGATTTATTCATAATCATGAGCATGGAAGTTATACGGTTGGAAGACATTTATCTGCGCATGAATCGATGATTTATCCACCTCTTGCTTGTATATTATGGTTTGGATTTAGTCCGTGGAACGATGTGATGAGAAAGAGAAAGTTACAAATTGGTCCGACTCTTTCTGAAGCTAGTAAGCATGGGGGAATGGGGACGCACCATATTATTACGCCGGAAAGATTAGAAGAATGGTATAAGGAATTAGCGAGAGGAACGAAGGATTTACGTTTTAGTGACGTATATCGTTATGTTTTTGTATAAATGATTCCCACCATAAAATTGTTTCTTCTATTCCTGTATTTAAATCGTATGTTGGTTTCCAGTTTACTTCAGTTTTTAAACGTTCTACACTAACGCCGACGAATAAAGGTTCATCCTTAGAGAAAGGAATCGCGTCTAGTTTAATTAAATGTTCTTTTCCTATCTTTTTAGCGATGATAGAAGCTAGTTCTTTAATTTGTACAGATTGACCTGAAGCGATATTGATGGTGCCTGTAACGCCATGTTCTAATACTGTTACGAGAGCGTCAGCGACGTCACTCACATGGAGGAAATCTCTCGATTGTTTTCCATGTGTACATAGTGCTTCCTCATTTTTTAATAAGGAAGTGATAATGTTAGAAACGAGCCGATTACCTTGTTCGTGAGGTCCATACATATGAAAAATGCGGCCCCAACACATGCTGAGGCCTGTTTGTTGTGCATACGTTTCTAGCCAGGAGTGCAGTGCATTTTTACATAAAGAATACGGGGTTTTATAGGAAAGGAGCGATGAATCTTCAAATAATACGCCGTTAAACCATTCGTACTCTGCGCCAGTACCTGTAACGACAACACGCTTTCCGCCGCATGTTGTGAAGTGTTGAATCAATGAAATACTAGACTTTAGCCAATAGTAATTATTAATAGATACATAGCATGCTGGTGGCACTGCTTCCCAAGCAAGGTGAATGAGATGGCTAGGCTGAACATCCGAAATGAATTGTTTTACTTCGTCATCGCGAAGCAAGTTTACTTTATGCCAATGGCAAGGGAGGTGAGAGGGGTTATTTTTATTATACGTGGCGTGCACTTCATATCCCTTTTGTATAAGTGAATGTACAACATATTTACCTATCCAGCCACTACCACCTGTTACAACAACTTTCTTCATGGCTCGATCACCTCAACTTCTGGAACCGTCACTAAAAATTTACCGCCCCATTCACGAATGAAAGAGCATTCTTTCATAATTTCGTCTTTCAAATTCCAAGGAAGTATGAAAATGTAATCCGGTTTTGTACGTTTAATTTCTGCTGGAGATTTTACTGGAATACGAGTTCCTGGTAAAAGGAGATTTTGTTTGTGAGGATTTTTATCTACTGTATAAGCTAGAAATTCTTTACCTATCCCGCAATAATTCAAAAGGGTGTTTCCTTTAGCTGGAGCACCGTAACCGATAATTTGTTTGTTTAAAACTTTCGCTTCAATAAAAAACTTTAAAATATTTATTTTCAATTGTTCGATGCGTTTAGAAAAAAGGAGATAGTAATCTAAAGTATCTAACCCGTGGTCGACTTCTTTTTGAATTAATTTTGTAACATTGGAATGGATAGTTGATTGGGCATTTAGATGGTTTACAAAAATCCGTAAGGAACCACCATGCGTTGAAAGTTCTTCTACATCAACAATTTGTAAATGATGATAACTTAAAACTTTTTGAAGGCTTATAAGTGAGAAGTAGGAGAAGTGTTCATGGTAGATGGTATCAAATTGGTTAAAAGATATAAGGTTTAATAAGTGCGGGAATTCAATTGTTATCGTGCCATCACGTTTTAATAGTGTTTTTAAACCAGCGACAAAATCATGCAAGTTCGGAACGTGTGCTAATACGTTATTTGCGACGATTAAATCAGCTTGTGGCAATTTTTTTGCTAAGTCATTACTGAAAAAATTTACATGAGTAGGAATTCCTTTTTTGATAGCAATTTCTGCTACGTTTTTCGCGGGTTCAATTCCCAATGTCTCGATATATTCTTTTTTAAAGTATTGTAATAAGTACCCATCGTTACTTGCGATTTCAATCACTTTTGAATGTTTCGTTAAGTTGAAACGCTTAATCGCCATTTCTACGTATTGTTTAGCGTGTAGTAGCCAACTTGAGGAGTAAGAGCTGAAGTATAAATAGTTATGAAAAATATTTTGTGGGGATTCAAATTCATCTAGTTGTACGAGTAAACAAGAGTTACAAACAAATGTGTGCAGCGGATAAAAAGGTTCCATTTTATATGAGCTTTCAGGAGCTACAAATGAATTAGCAAGAGGGGAAACGCCCAAATCTAAAAAAGTGTTGGTTAGTAATGAGTGGCAAAAACGGCATTTTTTCTGTTCCATTTTATAGCCCCCTTATAAATTTTTGAATGCATCGATTTGTTGTCGTGTGAAAGATTCTATATTTTCACCAGATGCATATTTTTTGTACCAATCAACAGTCCAAGCGATAGCATCATCTGTTGATAACTTAGGAGTCCAGCCGAGTTTATTTACTGCTTTTGTACTGTCGAGTGTTAAAACAGGTGATTCATAAGGAGTATTTGTAGAGGAGGAAATGATTGTTAGTGGGTTATTCCATAATTTTATTACAGATTCAATGACATCATGAACGGTTCTGTTAGGTTCATTCATTGGGCCGAAATTCCACGCTTCTGCATATTTATCATCATTCCAAAGTTTCTCAGCTAAAAGGATATAGCCATGTAGAGGATCTAAAACATGTTGCCACGGACGGACGGCATATTTGTTTCGAATACACAAAGTATGATTGTGCAAATATGCCCGAATGATATCAGGGAATAATCGATCTTCTGCCCAATCACCACCACCAATAACGTTACCTGCTCTTACAGAGGCAAGCGAAGTAGTATTCGTGTGAAAAAAAGATTTGTGATAAGATGTTGCGACTAATTCAGCGCAAGCTTTACTAGCGCTATAAGGGTCGAAACCTCCTAGTCGGTCATTTTCCACGAACGCTCGGTCGCCACTACCGTCATTCTCATAACATTTATCGCTTGTCACATTAATAATGGCACGTACGCTTTCGACGGACTTTGCTGCTTCTAGCACGTGGACAGTACCTAAAACATTCGTTTTGAATGTATCGATAGGATTTTTGTATGAAGCGGTTACGATTGGCTGAGCTGCTAAATGGAATATTATGTCAGGTTTATGCTGCTTCATGGCATGAAATAAAGAATGGTAATCTGTAATATCGCCTTTCATTGTCGTGCACTCTTTTGCTACGTTACTTTGTTCAAAAATGTTAGGAATGGATGGGGGATGAGAAGAAAAGCCTACTACTTCTGCACCTAAAGAAGTTAAGAAAAGGGTGAGCCATGAGCCTTTAAATCCAGTATGTCCCGTAATAAATACTTTTTTCTTATTCCAAAAAGATGATGAAGCCATATTACCAAACCTTCCATGGAGCGTTATTACTTTCCCATAGCTCGACTAATTTATTTTTATCGCGCAATGTATCCATCGGATGCCAAAAACCAGAATGTTGATATGCGGCCAATTCATTTTTGTTTACTAACTGAACTAAAGTGTCTGTTTCAAAAACAGACTTATCTCCACTAATGTAATTGAAAACTTCAGGATTTAAAACGAAAAATCCACCGTTAACCCATCCGCCATCACCTAATGGTTTTTCTTGAAAAGATGTTACAGACTGTTTATCTAATATGAGAGAACCAAATCTACCAGGAGGTTGTACGGCAGTAACAGTAGCCAATTTTCCATGTTTTTTATGGAATGTAATAAGTTCTTTTATATTTACATTACTTAATCCATCACCATAAGTGAGGCAGAAAGGTTCGTCTCCGACATAATTTTGAATCTTTTTCACTCGGCCACCCGTTTCGGTATTTACACCAGTATCGATTAGTGTAACTTTCCATGGTTCTACACGATGAGAATGGCTAGTAATTGTATTATCGTTTAACTGTATTGTGAAATCAGACATGTGTAAGTTGTAATTTAGAAAGAACTCTTTAATTGCATATCCTTTATAGCCTAAGCAAATAATAAACTCAGTAATCCCGTAATGACTATACAAACTCATAATGTGCCATAGAATGGGTTTTGTTCCAATTTCAATCATAGGTTTCGGTTTTAAATGTGTTTCTTCCCCAATTCTTGTACCGTACCCACCAGCAAGAATAACAGCTTTCATTTTTTCCTCCTAAAATAAAAATTTATTATTTATACAGTATTCATGTTTTATGCAAATGAGATTGTTTTTGATTAAGTGAATGAAAATGTTTGAGGTGATGACGATGCAGAAAATATTACGGTTTGAATTTTGGAAATAATTCTTGATATTCAGGGTTATGACGGAGGTCTTGTGTTAGGTTACTAAGCTCTAAAAAACGTATGTCCAGTACTTCAGGAGATTGACCGTAATGTGTTTGAAGTCCCATTTGAACACCCCTTTTTGAAAGGGTAGGTGTAATTTGTAATTTTCTTGCCTTTGATTGTTCATTCCAAGGGCTAAAATAAAATTTTAAAATAAATGAAGGATAGTCATAAATTATATATCCGTGCCGCGAATGATGTCTACCAGGTAAATATGCACCGTCTAGATGATTGTGAATAAATCTCCAAGCACATCCGAGATTTGGGTTATAAGGGAAGACACCGTGGTATCGCTGTTCTACTAAGGGGATAGAATATCTAGGCTTTGAATAATTATAATTATGATTATCTATCATTAAAATCATTCTAATCGCATACATGTTTTGGCCTAGTGTATGAAGAGATGAAAAAAATTCTTCAGTATTATTACAACAAAAGAATTCAGTAGTATTTAAAACGATTTTCCAACCTGAAACTTCTCTTTCAATTTCCATCACTTCAATATCAGTATTAGTTGGATCAAACTCAAGAAATCTTGAATTTCGTACTTCCCAGTGGGGTGCTAATAGCTTACAAATTTCTACGGAACGATCTGTAGACCCTCTATTAATTAAAATGCCGTGATCGAATATTTTCGTGTGATGCATAAGCCACCATGGAAGTAGGTATTCTTCATTATAAAAATGAGAAATGATTGTCTTTTTCATATTAATTCCCTCCTATACAAGCAATCATTATTAGTAGGATATGCTTTTAAATAAGAAAGGTTAAAAGTGGCAGATAATGTAGTGATTAGGTAGTAGTTTAGTAATTTTATTGTATAAGTGTAGATTACTCGTATTGAATCATCATAGGAGGAGATTGGAATTTTGTATAAATTGTGAATAATAAACCGTCACGTTTGACTGTACAGTTTATGTATTGTATGATGTAAGTAATATAAACAAGGGGGGAAGATCGTTGGGAAGGTGTATCGAATCGGACAGTTGGCTCTCATGGCTCACGTGTCGAAACGAACGATTGATTATTATACGAATCTAGGTATCTTAAAAGCGGAGCGATCTCAATCTAATTATCGCTATTACGACGAAACAGCATTTGAGACATTACAATTTATTGAGAAGTGCAAAGAAATGCATATGCCGCTTTGTGAGATTAAAGAGAAAATCGAGGAGAAGAAGAAGCTGCTCGGTATCAATGAACACGTTTCGAAACAAGTGAATGAAGTGACAGACCATATTCATCGATTAGAAGTGGAGCTTACTGAGTTAAAACCGCTTTTAGATGAATTGACTGATTCACAACGTGAAAAAATATCGAAATCTTTATCAGGTCAAACGACAGCTTTAATACAGACACTTGCTCTATTATTATAGAATAAGTGAAATCCGACCTCTTTAATTTTTGTATCGGGCTATGTTTTCTAACAAACAAATAAGAAAACATTATAGTATACAGGAGGTGGACACCTTAGTTTTTTAACTAAGGGGATTCATTGGAAATATTTAATTTAGTCATGGTTGCGATTTTAATCGCATTTACTGGATTTTTCGTAGCAGCAGAGTTTGCGATTGTAAAGATACGTTCAAGCCGTATCGATCAGCTTGTTGCGGAAGGAAAACGCGGTGCTTTAGCAGCGAAAAAGGTAACAACAAATTTAGATGAATATTTATCTGCTTGTCAATTAGGTATTACAGTTACAGCTATGGGATTAGGTTGGTTAGGTGAACCGACAATTGAAAAGTTATTACACCCGTTATTTGAGAAATGGAACTTAAATCCTTCTATTTCATCAGTATTAACATTTGGTCTTGCTTTTATGATTATGACGTATTTACACGTTGTAGTAGGAGAATTAGCTCCAAAAACGATGGCAATTCAAAAGGCTGAAAGGGTAACGTTATTATTGGCAGGTCCATTAATGATGTTCTATAAAGTGATGTATCCATTTATTTGGGTATTGAACGGTTCAGCTCGTGTGATAACTGGTTTATTTGGTTTAAAGCCAGCTTCAGAACATGAAGTAGCTCATACAGAAGAAGAATTACGTCTTATCCTTTCAGATAGCTATGAAAGTGGCGAAATTAATCAAGCTGAATACAAGTATGTAAATAATATTTTTGAATTTGATAATCGTATTGCAAAAGAGATTATGGTACCGCGAACAGAAATCGTTGGTTTCTACCTGGAAGATTCAGTAGAAGAACACATGAAAGTAATCCAAAATGAGCGATACACACGTTATCCGATTTTTGGAGAAGATAAAGATGATATTATCGGTATGGTCAACGTAAAAGATTTCTTTATTCGATATATGACCGAGGATCAAAAAGATTTATCATCTATTCGCTCGTATATGCGTCCGATTATTGAAGTGATGGAAACGACTCCAATTCACGATTTATTACTTCAAATGCAGAAGAAGCGAATTCCGATGGCTGTTTTATATGATGAGTACGGAGGAACAGCTGGAATTGTAACGCTTGAAGATATCTTGGAGGAAATCGTCGGCGAAATTCGTGACGAATATGATGAAGATGAAGCACCACCAATTCAACATGTGAACGAGCAACATATTATTGTTGATGGAAAAGTGCTTATCTCAGAAGTGAAAGATTTATTTGGATTACACATCGAAGAAGATGATGTGGATACAATCGGTGGATGGATTATGATGCAAAATCATGAAATCGAAGAAGGACAACACGTTGAGGCGGAAGGTTATGAATTTAAAGTGTTAGAAAAAGACGCTTACCAAATTAAACGTGTTGAAATTCGTAAGATGGAACAAGAACAAGAAGAAGAGAAAGCAGCAACTGTGTAAGTTGCTGCTTTTCTTCTAAAGTACAAAAAATGAGAACTTAGGAGCGGATATTTTGATTCAAGAAGCCTTACGTGTATATCGATTACAATTGTATGTGATCTTTAGTGGTTTACTACTTATGTGGACGATTACTCCGTTTGGAAAACAAGTGACAGGGTTCGGTATTGGATTAGCAGTAAGCGCCTATTGTCTTTGGTTATTAGCTCGCAGAGTGGAGAAACTCGGAAAAAGTATCGTAATGAAGAAAAAGGCTCCTGGATTAGGAGTTTTAAACCGATTTGCAGCTGCTATTTTAGGAGCTATCATCATGTATGAAATTGAGCATGAAATGGAAATGTGGGCATTCGGTACAGGTATTTTAGGTGGTCACTTTTTAATGATTGCAAATTTAGCTTATGCAAATATGCAGTTAGTGAAAGAAGAAGAGAAGCAAAGAGAACATGCTTCAAAAAACATAGAGCTATGATGAAAGGGACCTAATCAGGTTCCTTTTTTAGTTTAGCGATATGATACAAGTAATCAAATTAACGACAAATATAATACGCTTCTTTTTTGCGTTTTTCAATAGTATGAAAAATAATAAAAAAAAAATTAAAAACCCATCGATTTCTAAAGGTTATGTATGTTATTATGACAAAAGACTTTTTGAAAGAGGTGGATACCAATGTTACAAGCGCTACTTATTTTTGTGCTTCAAATTATTTACGTTCCAATTTTAACAATCCGTACGATTTTGCTTGTAAAGAATCAAACAAGATCCGCTGCTGGTGTTGGATTGTTAGAAGGAGCTATTTACATTGTCAGTTTAGGTATTGTGTTTCAAGATTTATCAAATTGGATGAACATCGTTGCCTATGTCATTGGCTTTAGTGCGGGACTGTTATTAGGCGGTTATATAGAGAATAAATTAGCAATTGGTTATATTACGTATCAAGTTAGTTTACTAGACCGTTGTAATGAATTAGTAGATGAGTTACGTCACTCTGGATTTGGCGTTACAGTATTTGAAGGCGAAGGTATTAATTCTATACGTTATCGCTTAGATATCGTCGCAAAGCGTTCTAGAGAGAAAGAGCTTTTAGAAATCATTAATGAAATTGCACCGAAAGCGTTTATGTCTTCGTATGAAATTCGCTCGTTTAAGGGTGGATATTTAACGAAGGCGATGAAGAAAAGAGCGTTAATGAAGAAGAAAGATGAACATGCATCGTAAAAAAGAGGAGTAGTGCTGCATTAAAAGTGCAGTATAAGTCCAAATGTAAAAGGGAGGAATCTATTTTGATGTAGATTCCTCTCTTTTTTATTGTTAATTGAAAAACTAAATCGTATAATTATTTTTTCTACTCATCCTCAAATTAATGATTAGCCATATAACTTGAAAAAATACCGGTATGATAAACGCGATTAATATAACGATAAGTGATATGGATTTAATTTCAGGTGTTTGAATAACACCAGCACCATCAACCTCTCGTAACCAAATAATAGCGGCCCATATTCCAAAAACGATAATCCAAAATAGGTTACCAATCCACCAAGAAATCCATCGTTTTTTCATGTTAGCACCCCCTATATTTATCTACTGTTAAAAGTATATTTTCTTTTGTTACATTTATAATGAAACAACTTTAAAATTAGTTTTTAACTGTATATCTAACTTGTTTGAAGGTTACTATTTCTCCATCATCATCATCGTCTTTCGTTTGTAAAAGTTGAACTTTTGGTTTGTAGTCCGTCCTATGAGCGTGTTCGATATCTTTAATGTTAAGTTTGTAGGATTCACCATTTTTTAGTTTTTGTTCCAACACTTTTTTATCAGCAACATAAATAAAAGTTACTTTATTTTCATCAATGCCTTTAGTTTTAATTTCTAATTCATTATCTTTTGCTGTGATCGTTGGTGTTAATAATTCCATACTGCCTTTCCCGCTTTCTAAAGAATTCTCTGCTATAGTTGAACATTCTGATAATATGATTCCAGTGAATAGAAGAACAAGTAATTTCTTTTTCATAACATCCCCTCCGATTCTATGTGTTTTTTGATTTTGGTATTGCTAGATTACTAGTGCGGAGCGTAAATGTTTAGTTAGTACCCCCCTAATTGTACCATAATATGTAAATTAAAACAGGGTGTATATCCAATTTAAGGGAGATTGAAGAATTTACTGATTGTTGTAAATTCTTGTGTTTTAGCTTCTATTTCAATCGAAATGTAGACGAGAGAAAGAAATTTTTTTATAGAAATTACAATTTTTACATTTTACAATAATGATAGGGAATAGATGAATTCATTCACTTCGGAGGTAGTTATTTGAACATTAATGAGAAGGCAATTGAAATGTTTGAACAAAATAAATATGAGGAAGCAATGGAACTATTTCAACAAGCAGTACATAAATCTAGAGATGTACAATCTCTCAATAATCTGGCTTGGATGTACTTTTATGAGGAAGAGAATGATGAGAAAGCTCTTGAATTAATAAGAGAAGTTGTTAAGTTGAATCCTTCTTCATACTTTCCCTATAACATCTTAGGGGAAATTTATATAAAACAAAAAAAGTGGGAAGAAGCGAAGGAAGTATTACAAAAATCTATTTCGATTCAACCATCGGATGAAGCATATCATAATGTAGCTGTAGCGCATTATAACCTTGGAGAGCTGGAAAAAGCTTCAGACTTTTTCTTGCGAGTTGCAGGGGATTCGGACTATATCATGTATAGCTATGTAAAATGTTTAATTGATTTAGAACGAACGACAGAAGCAAAAGAGAAGTTAGATACTTTTAACAGGGAATCTGATAATTTTTTAGGGGAAATTAATGTAGCAGATTTATATGTTGAGTTGAATTGCTATAAAGAAGCAATTGAATGGTTCGAAAAGGGATATAAAGAATGCTGGAAAAGTCCTAATTGGATTGGTAGATTTGTGTATGCTCTATATAAAACGAATAATTTCTCCCGTATAAATGAAGTTATACGGGAATGTATCGAAGCGAAAACAGCAGAAATAGAAGATGTTCAGAATGAAGAAGTAGAAGAAAACTGGACAGAAAATGATAAGAAAGAGTTAATTGAGGAATATACAGAAGAGAATAATTGTTATAAAACAATGGTAGAACGTATCAAATCTGGATACGTTCCAGGATTAGAGTTTGAAACTGATTATATAGGGGCTTGCTATTTATTTGGTTGTAAAAGACATAATCACCTTGAATATGAAAAATAAAAAGATTCGACTGTCAAAGATGATGGTCGAATCTTTTTCGTTATAGGTCGCTTGTATTACATAGGTGTATATCCTCTTTAGAGGCCACTTTTTTTATATTCAAAATATGTAGTGAAATAAAACCAATAAGTCCTATTCCGCCAAAAATAAGCCATGGTGTATACATTCCACTTAAGTTGGATGTAAAAGATGTACCGGTATAATTACCAATGATAAAACCAAATGCGAGTGATAGTTGATAAAATCCGAAGAAAGTGGCTGTATATGATTCATTACTGTAATTTGCAATAGTGATATCAGCGTTAGGTAATACGAGTGTTTCACCGATTGTAAATAAAATTACACAAATAAAGAGCCAATATGGGTGTTGAAATAAAGGAATGAGTAAAAAGGAAATACTCATTAATAAAACACCGTATTTAATAATTGAAAGTGTGTTGTATTTGTGGAATAATTTTCGGAATAATACCATAAATATGACGCCTGTTATCGCATTTATCGTAATAACGAGTGTAGCAAGTTGATTGCTACTACTAATGTTTTTCATATGAAGTGGAAGTGCGACAGTAAGTTGAGTAAACATAATATAGAAGAAAATCATGATAAAGGAAAACAGAAGGAAATACTTGTTTTGTAAGATGGCCTGTATTCCTAATGTAATAGACGTGTTTTCAGTAGTGACTTGGAAGTGATTTTTAAGTAAGTAAAAGATAAAAGCAAATAACAGCATAAGTGATCCTGTTAGAGAGAAGGCATAGATTGGATCAAGTAAGAGTATGAACCCTCCTGCAATTGGTCCGATTATTGCACCGCAATTAAAGCTAAGGTTTAAATATGTAAATAAATTTTTTCTCAAATGAGCTGGTTGTGAACCGAATATGGCGCGCGCAGCAGGTTCGTAAAATGCAGTTCCGAAGCCAATAAGTGCAGAAGAAATAGAAATTGTATAGAAATCAGAGCATATTCCTAAAGCGATAAATCCGATTCCTCTCAAAAATAAACCGGCTATCATCATAATGATATAGCCTATTTTGTCAGCAATTAACCCTGAGAATAATGGGATAACTCGTGATGTAATTGTCATAACCGTCAACACTGTTCCTACTTGGACAGCAGAAAAATGAAGAAAGGTTAATAGATAAATAGCTAAAAATGCGTATACTGCAAAATACCCAAAAGACATAAAAAATGAAGAAATAAGCATGAAACGTATCGGTGTTGAGAAACTTTTCATAGAAATCCTCCTAATTATGTAACCAGTAAAATCATTTGATGGTTAACTATTTTATACTATAATTATACATAAAGTCAGAAAAAAGTAAATTTTAAGAAGAAGGTGGATCGAATTGAATCAAAACGCTCCAAATGAACTAGAATATATTCGGGAATTTTTAAATACATGGAGAATACCAAACGATACGAGAGAGCCAATTGATTTGCTGCAAACAGAAGAAGACATAAAGCTTTTTATGAAAGAATATTTTGATGAAGAGTTTCCATTTCATTCGATAGAGGAATTAAGAGGTTTTCGAGAAGATATTCGGATGACAATTGAAGGCGAAGGATCATTGCAAAAATGGTTAGAGAAATACCCATTTCATGTACATATAAAGGATGATATGAAAGGTATTACATATGAACCGGTATATGAAGAGAATGTGTATACAAAAGTGTTAAGCATTGTGTTAATGTCAATTCAAGAAAATGTATGGGGAAGGTTAAAAGCATGTCCAGATTGTCGCTGGGTATTTTATGATCATTCGCGAAATGGAAGTAAAAGATGGTGCGGTATGTATGCTGGAGAAGAAGGAGGAAGAGCATGCGGTACGATTGCGAAAGTGAAAAACTACCGGGCGAAGAGAAAAGGGCGATCTGGTTATGATATGTAATTAATATTAGAGAAAGAAAAATGGATGGGGGAATGTAAAATATGAAAGGTACGCAAATGTTAGCTTTAAATAAAAAGTGTTGGGATACAGTTGCACCTTATTTTTTCAAGTGGATTGTTTACCGAAATACGGACCGTATACGGCATCTGAAGATGAGATTCATTTGTTCGATTCAATTAAAGATAAAAAGGTACTTGATATTGGGTGTGGAAGTGGACATTCGTTGCAGTATATGGCGGAACATGGCGCAGAAGAATTGTGGGGACTTGATTTTTCGAGAACACAAATTGAAACGGCACATGAAACGTTACAGTCGTGGAATCCAAAGTTAATATGTGGAGCAATGGAAGAAGAAGGCGATATTCCGAAAGGATATTTTGATATTGTATATTCCATTTATGCATTAGGTTGGACTTCGGATTTAAGAAAAACGTTGGAACTGATTTATTCATATGTAAAGCCAGGGGGAAGTTTTATTTTTAGTTGGGAGCACCCGGTATATTCAAACTTACAGTATGGTACGGAAGAAGTTGCTATAAAGTCTTCTTATCATGAGGAAACGCCCATTACGTTTGAAACATTTAAAGGAGAAAATGTACAAGCGACATTATATAAGAGAAAAATAAGTACATACATAAATGAGTTAAATAGAGTGGGATTTAAAATTGAGAGAATAGAAGAGCCTGAACCATCAAGCTCGTTTGATGGAGAACTAGCTGAGCCGTCTACGAAGTATTATTCTTTATATAAAGCTAGAATGGTGCCGACTACTTTTATTATTAAAGCTAGAAAGTAAAGTGTTTTTATAAAAGAAGCCTATGATTTCAAATAGATGAAATGATAGGCTTCTTTATTTTAAAAAAATGAGGTCAAAGGTGTACTTTTCTTATAAAAATGCATTTCATATAAAAGGTGTAATTATTTTGGGGAAGGGGGATTGTTGTGCGTCATCATAGAAAGTGCAAAAAATTTGGAGTGGCACTGCCTCTTCCGCTTATAGGAGCAACGGGTCCGACAGGTAATAGTGGTCCAATCGGTCCAACTGGAGGGCATGAAGGTCCTGTTGGTCCTACAGGGGTGACTGGACCGACGGGAGCAACTGGGCCCCAAGGTCCTCAAGGTATCAGGGGGATACAAGGTCCCCGAGGGACAACAGGAGCACAAGGAATACAAGGAGTTATTGGTGATACAGGAGAGCAAGGTATAACTGGCCCAACTGGTCTCCAAGGTGCTCAAGGATTAATCGGAAACCAAGGTCTAATTGGTGATATTGGAGTACAAGGATTAGAAGGAATACAAGGAGCTACGGGTCCTGCTGGTAGTCAAGGAATACAAGGTATACAAGGAATACAAGGGGAAATAGGTGAGCGAGGACAAACAGGGGCACAAGGAATGCAGGGAGAAAGAGGCGTAACTGGAGTCTCGGGTGTAACTGGTCCACAAGGCCCTCAAGGTGTTCAAGGAATACAAGGAGAGCAAGGGGCTATTGGTATACAAGGAGAAGACGGCTTCCAAGGTATACAAGGAATTACTGGAGAGGAAGGCCCGCAAGGAGCTCAAGGAATACAAGGGGAAGTGGGTCCAACTGGTTCTACTGGAATGCAAGGTGCCCAAGGTATAAGTGGAATAAAGGGGATAACAGGTGCAATAGGTTTACAAGGACCACAAGGTGTGCAAGGAATACAAGGTATAACGGGAGCAACGGGTTTTCAAGGGATAAAAGGAATAAGAGGTATAACGGGAGCGACAGGTAGTATTGGTACTCAAGGCTCAGAAGGACCACCGGGCGGTCCGACGGGAGTGACCGGTCCAATTGGCCCTTCTAGTGGGGTGACTGGACCAGCTGGCCCACCGGGTCCACCAGGAGGTCCAACAGGTCCAACGGGTGCGACCGGTTCAACAGGTGTAAGCGGAGGGATAGGTCCAATTGGAGGGCAAGGTGTGCAAGGTATAACCGGTCCAACAGGTCATCAAGGTGTAAGGGGAGCGCAAGGTGCCCAAGGTGTAGTTGGAGCAGTTGGAGTACAAGGAGCACAAGGTCCTCAAGGTAACCAAGGTATAACAGGTCCAACGGGTGCAGAAGGTTCTCAAGGAATACAAGGTCCGCTGGGAGTAACTGGTCCAACTGGTGCAGAAGGTCCTAAAGGTATTCAAGGTATTCAAGGTGTGATAGGTCCAACAGGTGCACAAGGAATGGTGGGAATACAAGGGATAGCTGGTCCAGTTGGTGTTACAGGAGCGGAAGGAGCTCAAGGAGCACAAGGAATCCGAGGAGCAACCGGCCCAGCTGGAGCACAAGGAATCCAAGGCGTACAAGGAATTCAAGGGGAAACAGGAGCAGCTGGAACACAAGGTCCTCAAGGTGTTCAAGGGATACAAGGGACTACCGGATTGACAGGTACACAAGGTGCCCAAGGTCCTCAAGGAGTGCAAGGAATAATAGGACCGACTGGAGCTATCGGTTTGCAAGGTCCTCAAGGATTACAAGGAATAACGGGTCCAACAGGAGCGCAAGGAGTGCAAGGAATACAAGGTGTGCAAGGAATTATCGGTCCAACAGGTGCACAAGGAATTAGAGGCCCCCAAGGAAATACAGGGGAAATTGGTATAACAGGACCTCAAGGAGTCCAAGGAGCGCAAGGTAGTCAAGGGCCCCAAGGTCCACAAGGAAATGTTGGAATTACAGGTGCAACGGGTGAAACTGGGGCAACTGGAGCAACCGGGGCAACTGGACCACAAGGTGTGCAAGGAGTTCAAGGGATTACGGGAATACAAGGAATAACGGGAACGGCAGGTAATACAGGTGCAACGGGTTCGCAAGGAATACAAGGTATACAAGGAGTTCAAGGTTTGCAAGGCCCAACTGGAGCAAGTGGGGTGACAGGTGCTAGTGGTAGTATAGGCCCAGTTGGAGCACAAGGTAGTCAGGGCCCAAGTGGCGTGGTGGGACCGACAGGAGCAACTGGTAGTGCAGGTTCAATAGGTTTCTTTGGAATAGCGGGAGCGACAGGAGCGACTGGTTTACCTAGTGGGGGCGGTTATTTCTTTTCTACTTCAACGAGTACAATTGCAGCGAATGCGTTAATACCAATTAATTCTGGATCTACAGTTTTTGGTTCTGATGTCAGTTTAACAAATGCAACAACTGTAACGTTAAGTACGCCGGGAATTTATTTAGTAAGCTATTATTTTCAAGGTGATCCAACGGCCGGAAATGAAACAATTTCAGTGAGGCTTACTTTAAATGGAACACAAGTCGCAGGGAGTTTTATTTTTTATGTTACAGGAGGTACTTTTATATTAGAACCAGCAGTTTCGAATACGATGGTCATTGAAGTTACTTCTTCAAATGCAACTTTGTCTTTACAAAATGGTCCGTTAGCTATCGGGCATGTAACGACATTATCTGGTGTGATAACAGCTAGTTTAAATGTATTAAAAATAGTTTGATACGTTAGTTATAACGGGGGAGATGCTTGTGAAGAATCAAGATAAGTGTAGTAAGTTTCAAGCACCTATTCCTTTTCCACCGCCAGGTATTACGGGGCCCACTGGTCCAACTGGTCCAACTGGTGCTTTAGGTGGACCAACTGGACCGCAAGGAATACAAGGCGTACAAGGTCCAATCGGTCCAACCGGCCCACAAGGAATACAAGGAGTGCAAGGGGTGCAAGGAGAAAATGGTCCAACCGGCCCAACTGGTTTAACTGGACCACAAGGTTCTCAAGGTAATCAAGGACCTATGGGAGAACGAGGCCCACAGGGAATACAAGGAGAAAGAGGTCCGACTGGTCCAACTGGTATTCAAGGGATACAAGGAATTCCTGGCCCAATCGGTCCGACCGGTCCAACAGGAATACAAGGCATACAAGGAATGCAAGGAGAAATCGGTCCAACCGGCCCAACAGGAATACAAGGCATACAAGGAGTGCAAGGGGAAATTGGTCCGACTGGACCAACTGGAAATACTGGTATACAAGGTGTGCAAGGTAATTTAGGAGGTAGTGGTTTACAAGGTGTAACCGGAATACAAGGAATACAGGGTCCGATTGGTCCAACAGGGCCAACTGGTTCTCAAGGAATTCAAGGGGAGCAAGGACCAATGGGTCCACAAGGGGAAACTGGTGTTCAAGGTTTACAAGGTCCCCAGGGAGAAATGGGGCAGGTAGGTCCAACAGGAATACAAGGAATACAAGGAGTGCAAGGTGTAATCGGTCCGACTGGTCCAACCGGTTTACAAGGTGATCCAGGTCCAACCGGCCCAACAGGAGCCACTGGGATAACTGGTCCGACAGGTTCTGCAACTGGCCCGACTGGAGCAACCGGTCCAACTGGTCCACCAGGAGGTCCAACTGGTCCAACCGGTCCAGCAGGATCACCAGGGGGTCCAACTGGTCCGACTGGAGCAACAGGGGCAACAGGAGCGACCGGAGCAACAGGAGCGACTGGAATTCAAGGGGTACAAGGAATACAGGGACCGACCGGAGCAACTGGTGTAACAGGTTTGCAAGGAGTACAGGGACCGATGGGGGCAACGGGTCCAACGGGTGATCAAGGCATTCAAGGTCCACAAGGGATACAAGGAGTAACCGGTCCGACTGGTCCGCAAGGTCTACAAGGAATCCAGGGACCGGTAGGAGCAACCGGTCCGACTGGTCCACAAGGAGTGCAAGGGGCACAGGGTCCAATCGGTCCAACCGGCCCTCAAGGTCTACAAGGCATACAAGGTGAGCAAGGAGTAAGGGGAGCGACCGGTCCAACTGGTTTACAGGGGCTACAAGGAATCCAAGGTTCGAGTGGTCCAACCGGTCCTCAAGGAGTGCAAGGCGTACAAGGTCCGAGTGGCATAACCGGTCCAACTGGTCCTCAAGGAATACAAGGTATTCAGGGACCACAAGGAAGTATAGGCCCAACCGGTCCTCAAGGAATACAAGGAGTGCAAGGTCCACAAGGCCCAACCGGCCAGACGGGAGCAACGGGTCCTCAAGGAATTCAGGGAATACAAGGTCCAATTGGTCCAACCGGCCCCCAAGGAATTCAGGGGATACAAGGCGTGCAAGGTCCACAAGGCCCAACTGGTCAGGCAGGCCCTCAAGGTCTACAAGGAATAACTGGCCAGGCGGGCCCAACTGGTCCAACAGGAGCAACCGGACCTACTGGTGCAACGGGTCCCCAAGGTCCTCAAGGAATTCAAGGACCACAAGGAGCAACGGGGCAGGCGGGAGCAACCGGCCAGACGGGAGCAACGGGTCCTCAAGGTCCACAAGGAATCCAAGGTCCACAAGGGGTAACGGGGCAGGCGGGAGCGACCGGCCCTACGGGAGCAACAGGTCCACAAGGAATCCAAGGAATCCAAGGTCCACAAGGTGTGACGGGAGCAACCGGAGCAACCGGAGCGACTGGAGTGACTGGTGCAACAGGACCGACCGGAATACAAGGCATACAAGGAATAACTGGAGCAACAGGGGTAACGGGGATAACGGGCCCAACAGGTGCCACGGGTCCAACAGGCTTAACTGGAGCAACAGGATCATCTGCTATATCGACAGGTGGCGGATATTTCTTTTCTACATCAACAAGCACAATTGCAGCAAATGCCAACATCCCAATTAATTCTGGATCCACTGTATATGGAACTGGTGTATCTTTAACTAGTGCTACGACAGTCACAGTAACGACGCCAGGAATATATTTAGTAAGCTACTATTTTCAAGGGGATGCAAATGGTGGGAATGAGACAGTATCTGTTAGATTGCTATTAAATGGAACGCAACTAACAGGGAGTTTTATACAAAACGTAACGACATCAACTGTAGTAATCGAACCAGCCATTTCAAATACACTTCTTGTGAATGTGACGAGTGCCAATTCAACATTAATATTACAAAATGGCCCGTTAGGTGTAGGGCATGTGACTACTATAGCAGGTGCGATTACAGCAAGCTTAAATGTAGTGAGAATTTTATAAAGAATATAAAAAACACAAGGAATGTCTTTGTAAGACACACCTTGTGTTTTTTAATATTAAATAAACATTTTCTTTATCTTTTCGGTTGAAAAATATGCTGAAAGAAGTATTTGTGATGTAAGTTATCTACAACTTTATTTGCTTGATATGTGCGTTGTTTTTCAATTCGGAGTCTTTGCTCCATCATTTTTATTGCGTGATCAGATAAACGTAACATAATACATTCTCCTTTTCTATAAATATAGGTGACTATTTGATATCGATCCCATATTTATAATTAAGGAGGCAAAATGTGTAACATAGGCAAAAAGCACCTTCCTCTCCCATTACGCTTACGAGGTTAGCTGTCGGACTCGGGAAGTGAGAGTTTCCCTACTTAAAAAAGATTCGCCCCAAGTAGCATAGCTACAAAAATGGTTCCCCCGCTCCAAAATTTGGACTCAGCAAAAGGTTTTATAAAGTAAAAAATAACATAAAGGAGCGAACAAGTCAAATTATTTTGTGTATTCTGTCTTTTTTAATTGCGTAAGAATCATACCGTCAGGAAGTATTGTATCTGATACTGTAATGAATCCGTGTTTTTTATATAAAGTAATAGCAGGGGTATTCGCTTTACCTGTTTGTACAATGTATGCCATTGAAGAGGGAAACATGTTAAATATATAAATTAGGAGTTTCGTTGCGATTCCTTTTTGAAAAAAATTGGGCGATACAACTAACCTGTGGATATCGATTAGTTTTTTTTCTTGTACAAAAGAAATAAAACCGACAAGTTTATTTTCAGAAAAATATCCATAGAATGTTTCAACGCAATTTTGAATATCGTTTACAGTATCATATAAACGAGGTATGGCAGTACTATTTAAGTAGTCTGCTTCAACTTTATAAGCTGGAATTTGAACCTGTAAAATGGATGTTGCTACTTCAAAAGAAGTGGAATTTAACTTAAGAATCATAGACAATGAAGCCTCCTTTAAATATGGTATATGAATATAATTGCTTTATGGGTGAGTTTGACAATATTTTTCTTTTTTGCATATAATATATGTATCTCCATATGTAAAATAGTAGTAAATATATTTCTATAGTGAAATATGATTAGCAATGATAAATACATATGTTTGTATTGAATCATACAAACTATAATAGAAATGGAGGACTAAAAATGGGATGGATTATCACATTAATAGTTGGTGCTATTATAGGTGCAATTGCTAGTTCTATAACAGGTAAAAATTTCCCAGGTGGTATGTTCGGAAATATTATCGCAGGTTTATTAGGTGCTTCGTTAGGTGGTAGATTATTTGGATCCTTTGGGCCATCATTTGGTGGGATTCATGTCGTGCCGGCATTATTAGGTGCAATCGTGTTAATTCTTATTGTATCATTTGTAGTGAAAGCTGCAAGGAAATAGAGATATAGATTATGATGAAGAGCCCTGAATAAGGGCTTTTCATCATTCGAAGAGGTGGTTTCATTGGAGAAAATAAATATAAGAAAAAGAGATAAGTTAAGAAAGTTTTTTAGAGAACAAAATTATTTGGCGGTATTACTTGGATTTGCGTTATTGTTCATTAATATTTTATTGCTAACAAAAATATCATTTGTTTTTACACCGTTTATCGTATTTTTAAAAACAATTTTCTTCCCAGTACTATTAGCAGGCGTGCTATTTTATATTTTGCATCCATTCGTTTCGCTTTTAGAAAAGAAAGGTGTTTCAAGAATCGTATCGATAGCTTCCATATATTTAATCGTACTAGGATTATTTGTATTTTTAGTTGTAACGGTTATCCCTATTATTAAAGATCAAATTGATGCATTAATTGATAACTTACCGTATTTTGGCCATGAGATTGAACAAGCAGCACGTAGATTCGGGGAAAGTAATTTACTCGGTAAAATTCAGGAGAATTTAAATATTAATGTTGCGAATATGGTAAAAGAATACACAGTTGATTTTACAAAGTCATTATCATCAGTAACTGGGAATGTAACTGGATTTTTGAGTACTGTTACAGAGGTTGTTTTGACATTTGTAATGGTTCCATTTATATTGTTCTATCTTTTAAAAGATGGTGAGCAATTGCCGAATCACTTTTTAAAGTTTATTTCAGAGCAAAGACAACCAGCAGCAATGAGAATACTAGATGATATGCATTATGCGATTAGCTCGTATATTAGAGGTCAAATTATCGTCAGCTTATTTATCGGTATTATGCTATTAATTGGTTATCTTATTATTGGTATTAAATATGCGGTATTACTTGCGATTTTAGCGATGATTGTAAATATCGTTCCGTACGTAGGACCAATTATCGCGATTACACCAGCGTTAATTATCGCATTTATCGACTCGCCAGCAATGGTGTTAAAAGTAATTATCGTTATGATGGTTGTACAATTAGCAGAAGGTAAATTTATTTCTCCGCAAGTTATGGGTAAAAAGTTAGATATTCATCCGATTACTATCATTTTTATCATTTTAACTGCCGGAAACTTATTCGGGATTATGGGCATTATTTTGGCCATTCCAGGATATGCGATATTAAAAGTGTTAGTTACACACGGTTATAGATTTGTTAAGTTGAATACGTGAAAAAAAGCGCTAAAACAGTGGGAACTGTTTTAGCGCTTTTTTATTAACAATTCATTTGCATATTGGCGTGCCCATTGATCCGCTTCTAATATAGCATCTAGTGAAGGATCTTTTACGTTATGATGAGCTTCAACTGTTTTGTAAATTGTTTTTTCAATATCGAAAAAGGCAATTTCATTTTTTAAGAATAGCGCATTCGCAATTTCATTTGCTGCATTTAATACAGCGGGAGTAGTACCACCGATTTTGCCACATTCATATGCGTATTGTAGACAAGGGAACTTCTCTAAATCTGGTTTTTCAAAATGTAAACTACCGATTTCTAATAAATTTAATTTTTCATAGGAAGAAGGTAGCCGAGTAGGATAGTGAAACGCATATTGAATCGGCATTCTCATATCAGGAGCACCGAGCTGTGCCATAACTGATCCATCAATAAATTCTACTAAAGAATGAATGATACTTTCTTTATGAATCATTACATTAATTTTTTCATATGGAATATCAAATAGCCATCTCGCTTCCATTACTTCGAACCCTTTATTCATTAATGTGGCAGAATCAATCGTTAGTTTTGCGCCCATTAACCAGTTTGGGTGCTTTAAAGCATCTTTTGCTTGTAATGTTTGCATTTCATCACGTGTTTTATCACGGAAAGCACCACCGGAAGCTGTTACAATTAACTTCTCAATCTCTTTATTATTTTCTCCTTTTAAACATTGGAAAATAGCTGAATGCTCACTATCTACTGGAATTAAGCGACATCCGTTTTGTTTCGCTAGTTCAGTTACGATATGTCCAGCTGCAACCAAAGTTTCTTTATTAGCAATAGCGATATCTTTCTTCGCTTTTAATGCTTCAATTGTTGGAAGTAATCCTGAAACACCTACAACAGAGCTTAATACAAGATTTGAATCAGGGTGAGTAGCTACTGCAATGAAGCCATCAGTCCCGTTTGTGATTTTTGTATTTGCTGAAATACGCGTACGAAGCTTGTCTGCTAAGTCTTTTGTCGCAACGCTTACAATACGAGGTTGAAACGTTTTGATTTGTTGCTCAAGAAGATCGATATTATAATTTGCGGTTAAACCGACGATTTTAAAATGTTCAGGATGAGCTGAAACGACATCTAATGCAGATGTGCCGATGGATCCTGTTGAACCTAAAATTGATATATATTTTACCATGAAAAAACCTCCAAAGTTGTTTCGAATATTTCAACAAACCTATATAATATTAGACAATTGAAGTGGAAATTCCTGCTATATAAAATAGAAAATTAGGGTTTGTTTGGAAGTGAAATGTGATAAACTGTAAAAAATAACGAAAAAGCAATGAAAGAGAAGAGTACATATTCGAAACTTTTTAGAGAGCTGATGTGTGGTGGAAATCAGTAAGGGATGAATATGGAATGGACTCTGGAGCTTCTAACTGAAATGAGTAGGTAAAGACGGTTACTTCACGTTATTGAAGTATGAAGTGAGCTAATGATAGCTAATTAAGGTGGTACCGCGGGAGTCTCTCGTCCTTTTTTAAGGATGAGGGGCTCTTTTTATTTTGCGAAAGGAGGAGTTAGTGTGAGTGAAAAAATAATGTTAACAGGAATTAAGCCGACAGGTTATCCACATTTAGGAAATTATATTGGTGCGATTAAACCTGCATTACAAATGTCAAAGAATAATGAAGGAAAAGCATTGTACTTTATAGCTGATTATCATGCATTAAATGCTGTGCATGATTCAGAAAAGTTCAGCAGTTATACGAAAGAGGTAGCAGCTACTTGGTTATCGCTTGGACTTGGGGAAGATGTTGTTTTTTATCGGCAAACAGAAGTACCGGAAATTCTAGAATTAGCTTGGATTTTAGCTTGCCTAACTCCGAAAGGTCTTATGAACCGTGCACATGCGTATAAAGCGAAGGTGGAGCAAAATAAAGAAGCAGGGTTAGAGGTCGATGCGGGAGTGAATATGGGGTTATACACGTACCCGATTTTAATGGCAGCTGACATATTATTATTTCAAGCTACTCATGTACCAGTTGGAAAAGACCAAATTCAACATATTGAAATCGCGCGAGATATTGCGACGTATTTTAATCATACATTTGGCACGACATTTACACTACCGGAGTATGTCATACAAGAAGAAGGAGCTATTTTACCTGGTCTTGATGGAAGGAAGATGAGTAAAAGTTACGGAAATGTAATCCCATTATTTGCAGAGCAAGAAAAACTTCGAAAGTTAATATTTAAAATCAAAACAGACTCTTCACTTCCAAATGAACCGAAAGAATTAGAAACATTATTTATGATATATAAAGAGTTTGCGACAGAAGACGAAGTACAGTCATTACGTGAAAAATATGAGACTGGAATCGGATGGGGCGATGTGAAAAAAGAGTTGTTTCGCGTTGTAGATCGTGAGTTAGCTGGACCTCGTGAAAAGTACGCAATGTATATGAATGAGCCGGATTTATTATATGAAGCATTAGAAAACGGTGCTGAGAAGGCACGCGCTATTGCGAAGATAAATTTAGCAGAAATTAAAAAACGGATTGGATTTGAGAGGGAACGTTAAGCGTTCCCTTATTTTTTTAGATAATCTGTAATAATCTTCTCGATAACAGGAGGAAGATTATTAGGTAATTCATCAAGTGAAAAGAAGCGTAGTTCTTTCGATTCCGTATGGTCGCATACAAGCTCACCGTGGAATTCGCGGCAAATATAAACAACGAGTACACCGTGTACTTGATCGCCATTTGGATAGATTTGAAAGAAATCTGGTCCTGAGTATGTACGGAATAGTTCTGGATTTTTAATAATAAGTCCAGTTTCTTCAAACACTTCTCGTTTTAAAGCATCTTCTAACGTTTCGTTATATTCTAAGGCACCGCCAATAATGCCCCAGCGGTTAAAATCTGTACGGAGCTGCAGCAATACTTCATCTTTTTCATTTAATATAATGGCGTGTGATCCTATTAGAATAAGTGGATGATTTCCTACTAGATTTCTCATATCTTCAATATAACCCATGTCATTGCTCCTTGTATTTAATAATAGTTAGGAAGTTCTTTTAACATTCTTTCTGTTTTACGTGCTGTAAAGGCTAAGTTATGGTCATCTTTCGTTCTGAAAAATAATGTGCGTAAAAAGGTTTTAATATTGGCACATAAAATACAATACTCATTAAGCGAAAGGCGTTTTCTAATTTGAGGAAGCCTTTTTATTTTTTTATGAATAATAGAAATTAAATCGTTCTGAGGAAAATCATGATACAGCATTGCTAGTAATGGAGTAACAATGCGTTCATCTTCGTTATTATGAAAAAGGTCAGATGGAATAAAGATTTTATTTAATAAACAATGAATTAATTCTTCGTACCATTCAAAAGTTGTATACGTATTATGAACAATTTCAGTAAAGGCATCAGATACATGAGCAAGACAATGAGCCCATCCTTTATTTTCAATATAGCCCCGAAAATCCGTTTCTAAGTTTGTGTATGTAATGAGTTTATTTTTTATTTCTTCGATATCCTCCTCTGTACAAAAGTAGTGCGAATTAGCGAATTGGAGTATTAACGCAATTAACGAAACAGTGTAAGAACGTGTGAAAACCCCATCTGTATGTGGGGAGTAAATGTCACAATATAAATACTCATCACTTAAACAAGTTTGCAGAAGTAATTTCAGCTGATCGTCCATAAGGAATTCATGATGAATGAAATGCGCAAAACATTTATATATAAGTTGGTAACGAACGTAGCTATCAGTCGTTCCGATATACTGAAGCATGTTCAAAGTTAACTCATTTACGTCTATATGTTGCAGTTGCGTGTAGTCATTTTGTTGTATAAGCTCTAACTGTTGTTGCAATGCTGTAATATCCAATGGAGAACCTCCTCCGCACTTTAAAGATGCGATCTTTTCTAGTATTCTATATATTCAAGGACAATCCTGCTCATGCAAGGAGAACGATTAGAAATTCGAGTATGATATAGATGAGGGAAGAATATGACGACGATAGAACAGTTAGAAAAACATTTTAAAATAAGAAGAAGTGCTTCTTCTATTATGATAAAAGAAAATAATGCAGAGGTTTTTACAGAAGAGCAATTAGAAGAGATGGTGCAATATTACGTTGCTGAAGCTAAAAAAGATGGATTAGAAAAACTACATTTTGAAATCTCTTCAAAAAGTCCAAATTATGATGTGTATAAAAAATGTTTTGAAACGTATTCATTTGAATATGTTACGGAAAACATGATTGTATTTAAAGATATATACGAAGTAGAAGATGTAGAAAGTGAAATTGATTTTAAGCTTATTGAAGAAGTTGGAGAAGAGGCTTTTTATTCACTGTGGAATGAAGCAACGGGAGAACCAGTCGCTCATGATCAATTTGTGCATATGATGCTAGAAGAAATTGGTGAGCAATGGAAAGAACATTGCTTAACAGCGAGTGTCGATGAAAAGCCGATAGGAATTGTAATCCCGCATATTGAAAGAGGTACGTTAGAAGAAGGAAAACTTATGTACTTCGCAGTTACTCCAAATGTGCGTAATAAGGGATATGAAGCCGCATTATTTGCAGGTGCGATGTTTGTCTTAAAGGAAATAGGTGCATCTTATTATATTGGTGAGACAAATATGCAAAATGAGTGGATGAAGGATGTTTTTGAAAAGAACGGATGTCAGCTGCTTAGTTCAACTGAGAGATATGTGAGAAAGTTTTAGGAGGATGAATGATGTATACTCTCGAACTCGTATAGCGGGAGGGGACTATATATGTTAAAGCAATCCATGCATTCATTCGTGTTATTGTATCCAAATGTATTGTTAGAAGGCTGGAATGTTGAAAAAGTTTCAGAACGTTATGAAGGTGAAAAGTGGGGAACTTTTTGGTTTCAGGTTGTTACTCCAACTGGGATGTTTCGAGTAAAGGAATTTTTTCTCGATATAATGGAACCAGTATTTCCGGATAGCTGTATTTCTCAAGCAAAAGGAGATTGTTTTCAATATAAAGGGCTTGTGTATTGGAAAGGTGTAAATTATAAAGGAAAAGAAAGTTACGTTACATCTATATGGAAAACACAAGTTGAAATTTCTGTTGATCATGGATATGTAAACCAAGACGAAATGGAACGATTTCTATTTGAATTACAACCAGTAAATATGGAGCTTGGGAAAACGATATTACATACATCATTTCACTTATTAAGCTTTCAAGCGAAGAGAAGTGAAATGGGTGAGATAGGAAGATGTAGAGAGTGGAATGCTCCAGATGACGTATCCTATGTAAATTTGTTAATTCATGAAAAACTAAATTGGAAACTTGAATCGGTCGGTTTCGGAAATGACGAAACGCAGTATGTATACTGGGACGAAGTTAATAAACTATATGCACTTTGGGTTTGTAGACATAAAAACAAAGCGTATTATCCTATTTCTTCATGGACAATGAACTATGGCCCAAAACAAATTATAAACGGGTTAGAGTTTTATTCGCACCCTAATCGCGGAACAGTTGTATACGAAGATTTAGGTAATGAACAAATCGCATACGTATTTCGCGGTAATCCATGTACAAATTTTGAACAAGTAAAAGAACTTTTTGCCTGTTTGTAAGATAAAAAGAAAAATGAGAACGACAAAGTAGATATTTGTATAATACAATAGAGTGAGATTCGATTATAAGAGAAAGCGTTGGTGAAAGAATGGAGCAGCAAAGAAATTGGCTACAAGCAACTGTAGAGAGAAATGAAGATAATACGTTACAAATAAAATGGGAAAATAATATAGAAGAAGTTCGTATTTATTGGAGTACTTCACCAGAACATATTGAAGAAACTGGAGAATTACTTGCAACGGTAAATGGAGAATTATCATATACAATTGAAAACCCGAGTGAAAATGAACGTCCATATTTTAGATTAGTAGGAAGTAATGGACAAGCAGTAACAGTAGCTGAGCGTAGACTGCCATTACAAGGCGCGTTTAACTTCCGTGATATGGGAGGATATGAAACGACAGATGGACGTAAAGTGAAATGGGGCAAATTATACCGTTCTGAAGAATTAGCAGGACTAACAGAATGGGATATTGCGTATTTACAAAAGTCTGGCTTAAAGTTAATTTGTGATTACCGTACAGACTTTGAAGTGAAGCATAAGCCGAATCCAGAAATTACAGGTGCTCGTCAAGTGTGCTTACCAGTTATGCAAGACTTAGCGAAAGACTTAAATATAAATGAGTTTTTCCAAGTTGGTGACCTTTCTATGTTAGGAAAACCAGGTGAGTATCTTGTGAAAATGAATCAAGATTTCGTAAGTGGCAACGAGGCATTCGTGAGCTTCTTAAACTTAGCGCAAAACCCGGAAAACTTACCGTTAGTAAACCACTGTACAGCTGGAAAAGATCGTACTGGATTTGGTTCAGCATTATTATTACTTTTACTAGGTATACCGGAAAAAACAGTAATGGAAGATTACTTATTAAGTAACGGATTCCGTGAAAAGTTAAATGAAAAAATGATGGCCTTTTTAGGTGCGAAATTACAAAACGATGAGAGCAGAGCAATATTAGGTGCAATGTTTGAAGCACGTGCTGAATACTTGCAAGCTGCGATTGGTGAAATTCAAAAGCAATACGGATCAGTTGAAGCATACGCTGAAAGGGCTCTTGGCTTTACGAAAGAGTCGTTAGAGGAAATGAAAGAGTTATTGCTAGAAGATTAATAATGAGAAGGAGGCTGAGCGGATTAGCCTCCTTTTACTATTGTTGCTATAATTTTGTTAATGAGGATGTTGTGCACCGAGGAGAAAATGGATGAAAAGAACTTAAGAATCGGGGGATAAAATGATTCATACACGTGTAAAAGCAGAGGGGTTAAGAGAAAAGCTGGCAACAATACTAAGTCAAGAGTATAAGGAACTAGCTATTCAAGATTTAAAGGTGATTGGAACGGGAGTGCAAAATATTGTTTTTCAAGGAGATTCAGAAAAGGGGTCTTTAGCATTTCGAGTACCGTGGGAAAGAGAAGTGGAAAATATAAATGAAGACTTATTTAACAGTCGGATTTCGTTGCAAAAGGAAGCGGAGCTGTCTAAGTATTGTCATTCAAAAGGTATTCCAGTACCAAGGATACACGGATTGCATCTTTCAACCGAACTTGATTTTTTAATTTCGGATTGTGTGTATGCTGATCGTACGCCAATTTCCGCATGCAAAATAGGGGAGTTAGTAAGCAAGCTTCATAGTATGCCAATTGATGGTTTGTATTACAAACAAAATATTAGAGAGCCCATTAGTAAGTATATAGCAGAACGAATTGTGAAACGGATAGAAGGGTTTAATACAATCACGGACTGTAAAATTAATCTTCCGAATACAAAAACAATTGAATATATTCTTAGTACAGCAGATCATGTAAAATGTTTATTACATATGGACATTCGACCAGCCAATTTAATCGGGTATAATGGAGAAGTTAAAGCAATAGTTGATTGGGATAACGCTTTAATTGGTCATCCATTGCTGGAGCTTATGAGAATAGCTGAAACAAATGAGGTTAGTTGGGATGAATTTAAAGATGGATATAAGAATGATAGTATCTTTAATGTTACTCCTCATATTGTTAGTTTATTTTATAGACTAGATACAGCAGTCATGCTAGCAAACTTATTTATAGCACATTTGAAAATAAAAGATAAAGGTGTATTCTATAAAGAGCGGGTTAAAGCGCTTCATCACGAAATATATAAAAATTTATAAGCAATGAGAACGAAGCTTTTAAAATAGGAATTGAGGAGAACATCATGAAATACAAAGTTATATTATTCGACGTAGATGATACATTATTAGATTTCCCTGAAACGGAAAGACACGCATTACATAATGCGTTTGTACAGTTTGGTATGTCTACAGGGTATAATGATTATCTTGCAAGCTATAAAGAGATTAGTAATGGATTATGGAGAGATTTAGAAAATAAAATGATTACGCTAAGTGAATTAGCAGTAGATCGATTTAGACAATTATTTGCACTTCATAATATAGACGTAGATGCACAGCAATTTAGTGATGTATATCTTGAAAACTTAGGGAAAGAAGTACATCTTATAGAAGGCGCAGTACAATTATGTGAAAATCTACAAGATTGCAAGTTAGGTATTATTACGAATGGATATACGAAGGTGCAACAATCAAGAATCGGAAATTCGCCTTTATGTAATTTCTTTGATCACATTATTATTTCTGAAGAAGTTGGTCATCAAAAACCAGCACGTGAGATTTTTGATTATGCGTTTGAAAAGTTTGGGATTACAGATAAATCAAGCGTACTCATGGTTGGAGATTCGTTAACTTCTGATATGAAAGGCGGAGAAGATTACGGCATTGATACGTGTTGGTATAATCCGAGTTTGAAAGAGAATAAGACGAGTGTTAATCCGACTTATGAAATGGAGAGTCTTCTACAAATTTTAGAAATTGTAGAAGTGGCGGAAGAAAAGGTAGCTTCATTTTAATTGTGCTGATATTTGTCGAAAAATCGATATATTGAAAAAATCGTTGATATATTGTAAGTTGTGATAGATATATTGAAAAAATCGTTGATATATTGTAAGTTGTGATAGATATATTGAAAAAATCGTTGATATATTGTAAGTTGTGATAGATATATTTGAAAAATCGTTGATATATTGTAAGTTGCGATAGATATATTTGAAAAATCGCTCATATAAATTCATATACTAAGATATAGAACAAAAAAATAGAGCTACTATACAAGGTCATTCACGTGTTATAATGCGTGAATTAAATATGCGTATATAAATAGTTTCCTAGCGTGATGCGATGTCATGTATGATTAGTGTAACAACTAGAGGTGAATAAAGGATGTTAACGTTTTTATTTGAGTTAGACAAAAATCTCCCGCAGAAGGATGAGCCACGGTATGATGCTTATTCAAAGGGCTTTATCGAAGGAGATGTAACGATTTGCGCGAGTGACAGCGTATTTTTTCAAAAATCATGTATGAAGGTTGCAGAGCTGGGGATTTATTTAGGTCAGTGGATGGAACAAGTTCAACATGGGCAGAACGTGCCTATGAAATATGAAACGGCTGACCGTGAAGAGGTAATTCTTGGTTTCTTCTATGAAGAGGATCATAATCAATGGAATGTTTTTTCCAGCTGGCAAGAATTTGAACTTCAAGAGCGTATAGCTACTACAACATTAATAGAGAGTGTTCAACGCTATTTGTATGAGTTAAATAAAGAACTGCGCATGATAGAATATCCTGTGACGTTTGATCAGTACTTAAGAGGAGAGCGAATGATGCAGCTCTCTTACAAACGACCGTGTGATAGCAAAGCAGATACGACACCGATAGAGGTTTATAATGGAAGTGAGCAAGTAGGTGTAGTAAGGGGCTATTATAAAAATACGCTGATGAGAGTGCTGGATTTTATTCCGAAAATTGGTAGTAATATTATTTATGAAATAAAGGATAGCAAGGACAATATTCGCGTCATTGCAAAGGATGTAAGTAGGCAGCGCCAAAGAAGGATTTTAGTAATGTACAAAGATAATCATGATGCAGAGCATGAAATACTTGTATGTGACGGAAAGTTATTGGATGCAAATTTCTTATTTACCTTTACATATAAGGCAGAAGAATATGTTGTTCATAAAACTTCATTTGGAATGGGAAAATTATTACGAAAAGGCTATGTAATTGCAGATTGGAATATTCGTCTTGAGGAAGATATGTATTACATTGAGATGAATGTATATGATGGAGATTACATGGAGGATCAATACTTACTATTAGGCGTATTTCATGCGGTTTTATATGGATAATCAATAAGAAATACCGTCATTCTTCTTGGAAAGAATGACGGTATTTTTTATTTATCCTCAAAAATAAAAATCTCATCAATCGTACTATGTAATGCCTTCGCTATATCGTGAGCAAGTTGTAAGGAAGGATTGTATTTACCTTTTTCGAGATGACTAATTGTTTCACGTCGCACACCAACGCTCTTCGCTAAATCTTCTTGTGTCATGTTCAATTTGGCACGGTATTCTTTTATTCTCGTTACGAACGCCATGGTGCATCTTCCATTTCATCAATTGGTTTATCGAAAAAGAACATAGAAAAGCCGAATGTAAGAATGAGTGTGCCGAAAATAAGAGCGATATCAATCTCTTGTAGCGTAGGGTTTGGAAATAACATTTCAATAAACATAATGATTGTGGTAGTTAGTAACGTAACGATAAATGCATTGCGACACGATTTATTGACAATTTGTTCAAACAGTTCATCGTGTTGAACTGTTCTATACGATGTGAAAAAGGAGAAGAAACAGAACATAGTAAACAATCCTTTTTCATAAAAAAATCCGAGGAAACCGAAGAAACCGAGAAATCCTAAATATTTTATCCAAGTTGTTTTCATGATAGTTCCTCCTTATAGTGTTAGAAATAAATCACGTTATGTTATAAATATATCACATATGGATAGGAATGGTAATAATAGTTTTCCAGTTTGCTTCATAATAATAGTAAAAAGAGGAAATATGCTGCGAAATAAAGAGGATAATATTGTAAAATGGTTGTAAGGAGGGGGAGGAAGAAATGCTAACTTGGATCATGATCGTTGTATTACTTGTAGTGATTACTGTCATTGCGACGGTTTTAATTGGGCGGAATGGTGATGCAAATTATAGCAAAGCGACAAAGGGGAATATTAAACGCTTAACAATGATTTATATTATACTAGCTGTCGTTTTAGTTGTTGGATTAGGGGTGTATATTTATTTTAAAGGTTAAATATACTGAAAAATGTAAAAATCTTAAAATAGAACTATGCTATAATATCAATATAGTTATTTGGTAATTAAGGAAAGGATTGGATGGAATGATTGAAATTACGAATGTGTCAAAAAGTTATAATGGGTCTACCTATGCAGTAAAAGACTTAAGTTTATCTGTACCTAGCGGCGAAATCTTTGGATTTTTAGGACCGAATGGTGCGGGTAAATCAACGACAATTAAGATGATTACTGGTATTCACGGGGTGGACAAAGGGACTATTACGATTAACGGAAAAAATATTATGGAAGAGCCGATGGAAGCGAAGAAGACGTTTGGTTATGTACCAGATAGTCCAGATATGTTTTTACGATTAAAAGGAATTGAATATTTAAACTTTATGGCCGATATGTATGAAGTGCCGAAAGAAGTACGACAAGAACGAATAGAGTCTTTAGCGAAGAAGTTTGATCTTTATAATGCTTTATCTGATCAAATTCAAAGTTATTCGCACGGTATGAGACAAAAAATCGTTATTATTGGTGTGCTCGTACATGAGCCAGATGTATGGATTTTAGATGAACCATTAACTGGGCTTGATCCGAAATCTGCATATATTTTAAAAGAAATGATGAGAGAACATGCGGATAAAGGAAAGATTGTATTCTTCTCTACACACGTATTAGAAGTGGCAGAAAAATTATGTGACCGCGTCGCGATTATTAATAAGGGAAACCTTCAGTTTAAAGGGAATTTAGATGAAATGAGAGATCATTTTAAATCCAATGAATCACTTGAAAAAATGTTCTTGGAGATGACGGGCAATGAGTAAAATTTGGACGTTAACGAAAGTATTATTGAAATTAAATTATGCAGATTTTATAACAGATAAGAAGAAGCGATGGGCGTATGTATTTTCATTTGCAGCTATTTTATTTGTCGGCTTTTTACTGTTTGGTTCTATCACGCATGCAATGTATGAGGGAATGATACATTTAGGGCAAGATCCAGGAATGATTATCGCAATGGGACTTGCGATTGCGAGTATATGGGTATTTTTAATGAGTATTACGAACATTTTAACTGTATTTTACTACAGCAATGACATTGAAATGTTATTACCATTACCATTAAAACCAGCGCAAATTATTTCAGCCAAATTTTTAACAGTATTAATTACACAATACGTAATGAGTTCATTTATTTTATTACCGATCTTTATTACGTACGGTTTAAAAAGTGGCGCATTTATTACATATTACATATATATGATTTTCATTTACTTACTCTTCCCAATTGTGCCGTTAGTACTAGCTTCGTTACTGATGACAGTTATTATGAGGTATACAAATATAGCGAAAAATAAAGACCGAGGAAATATATTTATTGGAATCGTAAGTATACTATTTATTGTAGGAATTAACGTATTTTTGCAGTGGAAAAATAAAAGTTCGTTTTCTGAAGATGCAATTGCGGATTACCTTGCAAACAACCAGTCTTCTCTTTTAGTACAAATGACAAACTATTTTCCAACTACATATTTTGGAGCAGTAGCATTAGTAGAAAATGCAAATTGGAAGGGACCTTTATATGTAATAATCTTTGCAGTTATTTCATTTGTCTTCTTTGTGTTGTTTTATTACATAGCAGAGCGTACATATTTAAAAGGGGTTATTGGACTTTCAACGAGTACAGCAAAGAAACAAGTTATTTCGGCGGAAGGTTTACAGAAATCAACAGTACAAAGTTCGCATTTAAAAGCGTATGTGAAAAAAGAATTTAAAACGTTATTCCGTACACCACAATTTTTCTTAAATTGCATTGTACAAACTTTCGTTATGCCAATTATGTTGTTCTTTATTTTATTTGTGCAAGATGGAAATTTAAAGTTTATTACAGAGTATATTAACAATCCAGAGACAACGGGATTTGCAATTGGTGTTGGCCTTTGTGCATCGTTATTTTTAATGGGGAGTAACGTCATTGCAACAACGTCATTTTCACGAGATGGAAGCTCTTGGTTTGTGAATCGTTATTTACCAGTAAAGGCTTCGGATATCTTTTTTGCGAAAGCAATCACTGCTTGGTTAATTAATGTGATCATTTTAGCAGTATTCGGTATTACGATGGCAGTTGTAGCTGGGATTTCTCCAGTCTTTATGATACTGTGGTTTTTACTAAGTGCGAACGGGTTGTTATTAATTAATTTAATCGGAACACGCTGGGACGCGCAAACTGCAGATATTCATTGGGATACAGAGCAGAAATTATTTAAAAGTCGATATACAACTTTATGGAATTTTTTAGCTAATATTTTAATAGCTTTAATTATTGTGGGGGGAGTAAGTGTATTATACTTCTTCCTTCATGTCGGACTGTGGGTTATGTTTATCGTTTTATTTGTAATGTTTACGATTGTAAATTATATCTTTATTAAAATGTTAAAATTAGGTGCTGAACGTATACTGTCAAATATTCAATAAGAAGATAGATCCTCTGTATTCATGCAGGGGATCTGTGTATAGATGGAGGAGAAAAAGGTGAAGAAAATAGCAATTGTAACAGGGGCAACTCGTCTGAATGGAATTGGTGCAGCTGTATGCAAGGTGCTTGCTCAAAAAGGGATAGACATTTTTTTCACGTACTGGCCAAAGTATGATAAAGCGATGCCATGGGGAATGAGTGATCAAGAACCCTTTTTGCTGAAAAAGGAAATTGAAAGTTACGATGTTCGATGTGAAATGGCAGAAATCAATTTATCGCAGTCTTATTCGCCAAATCGTTTGTTTTATATGGTATCAGAACGGTTAGGTGATCCATCTATTCTAGTTAATAATGCAGTATATTCTACTCATACGAGGATTGAGGAATTAGATGTAGAGCAGTTGGATAAACATTATACAGTTAATGTTCGGGCTACTATGCTATTAAGTTCATTGTTTATAAAACATTATTCACTTAAAACGGGCGGGAGTATTATTAATCTTACTTCGGGACAGTCAGTAGGTCCAATGCCAGATGAACTTGCATATGCAGCAACGAAAGGGGCAATTGAAGCATTTACAAAGTCAGTAGCACCAGTTGCGATGGAGAAGGGGATTACAGTGAATGCTGTAGATCCAGGACCGACGAATACAGGATGGATTACAGAGGAGCTGAAGCATCATTTAGTATGGAAGTTCCCACAAGGTAAAGTAGGAGAACCGGTGGATGCTGCGCGCTTAATTTCTTTTTTAGTAAGTGAAGAAGCGAAATGGGTTACTGGGCAAGTCATTCACTCGAATGGTGGTTACTCATAAAAATATTATGTTAACAAATGTTGAGAAACAAAAAACGAAAGAAAATTTTATTTTTTTGTATAAATAAAATGTCAAGAAAGATAAAAATTTGATAGAAGAGTATATCGTCATATGAAGATAGTAATTCTTAATGTGACAATATACTCTTTTTCTTTTACTTGCGAGTAGAAAAATGAAGTAGAAGAAACTCGAATATTAAAATGAGTTTATCAGTTTTTGTACGTATTATTATGAAGATTACTGTCGGAAAGATGATAATTCCTATGAAAAGGGATTTTTTAAGGGGGAATCGAATCGTAAAGGGGAGGATAAATTATGTAAAACATAGGGGGATTTATATGAAAATGAAAAAGGTCGCTATCGCATCGATAACAATTGGTACAATGCTTACTATGGCAGCTTGTAGTCCTTCATCAGATAAAGAAACGGAAAAGAAAGAGCAAGTAACTGCGCAAAATGATGGAGAAGCAAAAACGACAAGTGCAGATGAAGCGTCAAAAACAACGAAAGATACTGAAAAAGAAACAAATACTTCTTCAAATGAAAAAACAGATAAGGATGCAAAAAATACGAAAGAATCATCAGGGACAGAAAGTAACGGCAAAACGTCAACTCAAAACGAAAATGTAAAAACAAAAGAAAAAGAGACGACAGGAAAAACGAATGATCAAACGACTAGCGGGAAAACAACAGATCAAAGCACAAGTACAAGCACAAACAATAACGGAAAGACAACGAAAGATCCGAAGAAAAGTGTTGCTGTGAAAACGAATGTTAAAGAAGTTGTAGCATTAATTGATAGCTTGGACAAGCAGTTAGCTGCTAATCCAAAATTGGAAACAGTGAATAAGCTTGGCAAACAAATTAATGAAAAGTGGGATGTGATTGAAAAAGAGCTAGAAGCATCACATCCGACGGATTCTAAAACAATCGGTCAAAGTATGTATCCGTTAATTGTAGGAGCGGAGAAAGAAAAAATCGATATTAATAAAATGAAATCATTAACGACGAAAACGAAAAAAGATTTAAATCAGTTATTGACGAAACTTTCATAGTTTCAAAAGCCTACTCGTGTGAGTAGGCCTTTTTTAGGTTGTTGTAATGTGCATAGTATAACTTATTTATTTCTATTTTCAATTACGATGCGAAAGGAACTGAATGCTTGTTGACTGATATAATCTTCTTCGCTAACTTTATAAGGAAATGGAAAAGCGACGAGTTGCAAATTACTTTCCTGATCCACTGAAGGTAATGTGAAATTAAAGATTTGCCTCGTTTCAGGTGCAACCTTAGTATAAACGACTTTTCTATTGTTAAATATTTCAACTTGTTTCCAATCTTTAAAAGCCACGATTGCGTAAGTCATTTCATCATTTGTTTCATTACCGTTTGATAAAATTAATTGCTTGCCTTCCTTTTCAAAGAAGACAGTTTGTAAGTTCTCTTCACGGTTCGTAACAAATAATGGTTCGTAAAGACCATCTTTTAGAATAGCATCTGGATCTATAAGGGAGAGTTTTATTTTTTCGTTTTCTTTCTGAAGAGGATGCATTGAATATCGCATACTTAGAATATCTTCTAAAATAGCTGCTTTATTTAAGTTATTATCTTTTAATTTGTATTCAGGTTTTTTAATTATTAAAAAGGTTAATTCACTTGCATTAGGAGAAGTGTGTAAAGAGATTTTCGTAGTAATTGAACTGTTTGGTTTCATATCAAAAAAATAGTGTGATATTTCAGTAGTAGTATCTTCTATTTTAAAAGGTTTTTGTTCGTAATCTTCTAGAACAATTAATCCATATTTTCGGTTTTCATTAATAGTATGTACGAATGATAATGTTACATTAATTTTATTATCCTCACTAGTAATTGTACTACCATTGTTAATATGTTGGCCTTGATTATCCTTCAATCCGTAAGAAATAGTATTGGTTTGTTGCTCTCGTTTATTTTCTATGGAAGGTGGATGAGGTTGTATGAATGAAGTATTGAACAAAATATAAATTGTAAGTAATGAAATAAGTAAAACACCGCTAATAATATATATTTGTTTCATAAATAGCACCTCAATATATGTAAAATATTATAGAAAAAAGATATGCAAGATGCATATCTTTTTTCTCTTTCTTACCAGAAAGCTTTTGTTTCGTGATTCACATCATTATAACCACTTAATTTATAGGTATGATTACCGATAGCGTAATCATCTCCATAATAAATGCTTGTGTTGGTCGCTGTAGCACTTACAAAGGATGATTTTTTTGCACTATTACTTTTCGTATTCACTAATGAGCCATCGCCATTGAAAGTTCTTGCTTTTGCATAAACATAGTCTTCGGTCGTAGTTGATTTCGATTTAGCAACTGCATATGGGTTACCAAAAAAGGGAGTATATACGCTAATGTTAGAGTCATTCTTAGGTGCAGCTGCAATAGTCAAACTAGGAACACTAGATGTTTTTGTTGATTGAATTGTATCAAAGTCAACTAAAACGGGCTGCTTGTCTACAGTATCGACCTCTGAAGCACTTGCGTTATTAGTAAAACCAAAACCTAAAACCGCTAACCCTAAAGTTGTCACCGATAAAGATTTTTTCATATTCACTAATTTTCCCACCTTTTTAAATTTTTGAGTTCGAACTCAATTCATACAATATATAAAAATTTCGAAACTCTCAATGGTTTATCCCATACTTAACGTTTCTTTTACTTTCGATTCAACATGTCTTCATTTGCAAAAAAGCGAATATATCTTCTAATGCTTAGCCAGCAAGGGATACAGGTTTAATTTTATGAAATTCATGTAAATTTAAATCTATTCATGTCAGAATCTCTGTTATTTTTAAGTTCATATGGGAAACTTATTAAAAAAAGGATGGTGAAAAAAATGACAATCGATCGAATTTGTACAATTGGACCCGCAAGTAATAATAAAGAAACATTAGCACAGTTAATAAAGAATGGTATGAAAATTGTTCGACTGAATTTATCGCATGGCACGCATGAAAGTCATAAAGACATCATTCGTTTAGTGAAATCATTAGATGACTCTATTAAATTTTTGGGTGATGTACAAGGTCCTAAAATAAGATTAGGTGAAGTGAAGGGAGAGCAAATTACACTTCAGGCAGGAGATTCTTTTATTTTACATACACAACCAGTTACAGGGAGTAATACAGAAGCGAGTGTTGATTATGAAGGAATTGCGAATGATGTGAAAGTAGGCAGTAGAATTTTAATTAATGATGGAGAAGTTGAATTAATTGTTGAAAAGATAAGTACGGACAAAATAGAAACGAAGGTAAAAACAGGTGGCAATATCTCATCTCATAAAGGAGTTAATTTACCAGATGCGGCTGTTCGTTTACCAGCTATTACAGAGAAAGATAAAAAAGATATTCAGTTTCTTTTAGAAGAGAATGTTGATTTTATCGCGTGTTCTTTCGTAAGAAAACCTAGTCATATAAAAGAAATACGAGATTTTATACAACAGTATAAAGAAACGTCACCTAATGTAATTGCAAAAATAGAAACGATGGAAGCAATCGAGAATTTTCAAGATATATGTAAAGAAGCAGATGGAATTATGATTGCAAGGGGCGATTTAGGAGTAGAGTTACCGTATCAATGCATTCCGCTTTTACAGAAAATGATGATTCAGGAATGTAATCGAACGAATACATATGTCATTACAGCAACACAAATGCTTCAATCTATGGTAGATCATTCTATTCCAACAAGAGCAGAGGTGACTGATGTGTTTCAAGCTGTACTGGACGGGACGAATGCAGTTATGCTTTCAGCTGAAAGTGCATCAGGAGAACATCCAATCGAAAGTGTGAGAACATTACGTCTCGTTTCAGAATTTGCAGAGCATGTTAAAAAAGATGGACCTTTTGCGATGAAAGATGTACTGCAATTACTGCGTGAGTCTCTGGATGAGTAATAAATAAAAAGAGGGCGGATATGCATCCGCCCTCGTGTTTTTCATTCATACTATTCTTGCTCTTGCTCATCCAAAATCTTTTCAAACGCAGCAGATACTTTATCAAACTCTTCATCATTTTCAATGTATGAAAACTCATTATCTTCTTCTACTTTTAAAAAGAAAATATCAATGTCTTCCTCAGTTTCTGTTTGGATATCTTCAACAAAGGCAACTGCAATATATTCTGCACCTTCGACATCCATCGCTCCAAGTACTTCTACTTCTTGCTCTTCGTTATTCTCATCACTAAGAGTAAACACTTCGCCAACTTCAATATCAGACATATTCATTCTCCTCCTGTTCGACTCTAAAAATAGAGCACTCAAACTGTATACATACTAACATATCTTTCCATGAAAAACCAAATTCATACGTAAGAAAACAATTCATTCTTCTTTAGTATGAGTATACAGCTATTAGGAGCATTATTTGTCTGTGCTATATTACTTAATCCATTCAACAATTGTATCCATAGTCTGTCTTGTTTTATCACGCTTTGGCTCTTCTTTACGGTAACCAAAGGCAACCATAACTGATACTTCAAGATTATCGCCTTGTATAATGCCTTCTTGACGAAGTAAAGAATCTACTTCCTCTTTATCAAATCCTTCTATTGGACAAGAATCAATACCGATTTGAGCTGCGCTCGTCATCATATTACCTAAAGCGATATAAGATTGCTTGGATGCCCAATCAAATACAGCACGATCGGATTGTAATAAGTTAAAATCTGTTTCCTGGAACTTTTTGAAGAATTCATATCTAATTTTTTGAGTGTCTTCAGGCAATCCAATAATATCGTTCATCATATATTTAATATACTCTGCATCATAATGCATATCTTTAATGTTTCTTGAAAGAACAATAACAAAATGACTAGCTGTTGCAAGTTGCCCACCAGCGCCCCATGAATACGGTTGTAGTTTTTCTCTTAATTCTTTATTTTGTACGACAATAAATTTCCAAGGCTCATATCCAAAAGAAGAAGGAGATAATCTGCCTGTTTCTAAAATGAATTTGAAATCCTCTTCTGAAATTTTGTGCATAGGATCGAATTCTTTACATGCATGTCTGAAATGAAAAGCCTCCATAATCTTTTCTTTTGTAATTTCGTTTGTATTTGTCATAAAAGTTCCTCTTTTCATGAATTTATTTTTGTAAGTAAATTATATTTTTAAAGTAACATAGATACAAGTACGCACATTTATGTGGTATAGTATCAAAAAAGATACTAATGTTAAGGGAAGGGATTTATTATGGATTGTCCAAACGAAAATAATATAAATTACCCATTTTTAAATAAATATTCTTGTCCAGTTGAAGCTATGGTTGAGGTGATTGGAGGGAAATGGAAAGGGGTAATTTTGTATCATTTATTAGATGGTACAAAGCGGTTTAATGAATTAAAAAGATTAAAACCAAATATCACACAAAGAATGTTAACGCTGCAGCTGAGAGAACTTGAAGCTGATGGCATTATACATCGTGAAGTATACCGTGAAGTGCCACCTAAAGTTGAATATTCGTTAACTGAGCTTGGTGAATCACTACGTCCAGTGATTCTATTAATGATGGAATGGGCAACTCATAATATGGAGAAGGTTTTGGAGAATAGGAATACGAAAAATAATAGTTAAGAGTTGAAATTGATATAGACGAGTTATGTGAAATAGTTGTAGAAATAAAAGGTGTTTCCATACGTGAAAACACCTTTTATTTCTATATTTTTTACTTTTTAACTTCAACTGCTGAAGTTGGAAAGTTATTTAAGTTTGCAGTTTGACCATACCAATCAGCATGTTTAAAAACAACACCTTTTCCATATCCGTCAGTAGAAGTATGTTCCCATAGTGTTGTTGAATAGCTAGCAGTAGGAGCTGCTGTACGTACAGAAACAATTTGATTTTGCCAACTAGCAGACAAGTTTTTATAACCGCTACTTAGAGAAAAATACTCGCTACCTTGATTTGTGAGTTTATAGAAGTCTGTACTACCAGGTCCGCTTCCTCCAACACCAAGGAGAGTGATTGAATGATTCAACCTTTGTTTATCCTTTTCAATAAAAGACTCTAAACTTTCTTTGCTCGAAAATCCATAAGATAACCAGTCTCCATTTTGATTTTGTTTCGGTAGAACTAACGTTATTTTTACGTCTTCCTTTGATGGAGCACTCAATTTGTTAAACGAATCAACAGTCTTTTCATCTACAGTTACATATTCGAAAGAGGAAATCGTATAATCTTTTTCGGTACTAGCTGATACTAATCCCATTCCTCCAGTTAACGACGAAACAGTTAATAATGCACCTGCTACCAACTTTTTAAGCATGGATTCATCTCCTTAAAACTTAGATTTTTTACATAACTAAAATGTATGTTAATTCGAATGTATTATAAATATTTAGAAATTTATAAAAATTAAACAGAATATTCTTTTATTATTCTGGAGTAAGGAGGGGAATTTAAAAAAGGATTTACTTAAAAAGTAAATCCTTTTTGGGTGTTAGCAATGAAGTTATTGTGTAAGTTTTGCAATTTGCTAACCGACTTCAAAACTCTACTGATTAAAGTTTCATTTCATCCTGTTATGAATCATACACTTCTTTTGCATTCGTAGAAGCAGCATCTAATAAAAGGAAAATGGCTGCTATCATATGTAGAAAGATGTCTATATAAGGAAAGAAGGCAACTAGAGTAACGATAATACCGATATAATGAGGGTACGTATTCATGCCTTCTTTTTTAGCTAATAAAATAGTATTGATATGTAAAACAATCAATAGTAGTAAAGGTAACCCATATAGGTTAACAAGACTTGGAAATACATAATAACAAGGAAGTAATAAAAGATGATAGATCCCTGTAGTCCACTTTAGTGCTTGAATGTAGGTTTTCAAAGTTAATCCTCCTAAAACAATTCGTATCTATATATTACCAAAAATAATAGGTAATTGGATATTGTTTATTTGTATTTTTAATAGATTATAATAATTTTATGTAAACTAATTGTTAGGTATCTATAAAATAGAAAAACCACCCAAACGAGGGTGGTTCGTATTATAAATAATTACTTAAAGAAGAAATCGGAACCTTCACCTCACTACCTTCCTTCATATTCCGCAACACAACAGTGTTTGTACTAAGTTCGTCTTCCCCAATAATAAGCACATAAGGGATATTCTCTTTATTGGCATAATTAAGGGCACGTTTTAATTTGCGTTCTGCTAGTTCTAGTTCGACTTTTAAGGAAGTGGTAGAACGTAATTGCTGGGCAATTTGTAAGCATTGTAATTCTGTCCCAAGCGGGATGATAAATACATCCGCTGTAGATGATATCGTTTCTTTCTGTGACAGTGCTGTATAAATAACGTCTAAACCGAATGAAATACCGACTGTTGGATAGTTCATATTATCACCGCGGAATGCCCCAATAATATTATCGTATCGCCCTCCGCTACCGATGCTGGATGTAATTGATCCATCTTTTAAAAAGATTTCATATACGGTACCTGTATACATTGTGAGTCCTCGCGCTAAAAACGGATTAAATATCGTATTTTCATTTATTCCGAGAGCGATTAAATATTGCTGTAATTGTTGTAATTCGTTTACTCCATCGGCAACGAGTGGATTATTGAAAGCTTCTTTAAAGTCAGCGATAGTAAGCTTTAGACAAGATAATACGGTATTACATATCGTATCAGCCATTTCTTCAGAAATCCCGCGCTCTAATACATCTTTTCGTACACCATCAATCCCAATCTTTTCGATTTTATCTAATGACAAAATGACGTCACTCGTTAACTCAGTAGGGATGTTAATGGCCTGAAGAATACCATTTAACAATTTTCGGTTATTATATTGAATCGTTATCTCTAAGTTTAACGTTCGGAACAGCTCAAACGCCATAGCCATAAGTTCAGCTTCTGCCATGACAGACTCAACACCGATGATATCAACGTCGCATTGTATAAATTCACGAAATCTTCCTTGTTTAATTGGCCCATCTCGAAATACTTTCCCAATCTCATAACGTTTAAAAGGGAGGCGGAGGTTCGGATTCATTGCCACAACCTTTGCGAATGGAATAGTTAAATCGTATCGTAAGGCGAGCTCACGTTTTCCTTGATCCTGAAGTGTATATATTTCTTTTAATATTTCATCGCCACCGCCGTACTTGTAAGACATAAGCTCATACATATTTAACGTCGGCGTTTCTAAAGGTTTGCATCCGTATCGTTCAAACGTATCTTCACAAGCTCTTTTAATTTTATTTCGCAGCACTTGCTCCTCTGGTAAATAGTCTTTCGTTCCTTTTACATTTCTCATTTCCATCATAATCACTCCTTTTTCAAATTAAAAAAAGCTATGCAGGTATAAAAATACCCACATAGCTTTATGAACGCTTCGTGGGTCAACAGGAAAAGCCCTGTACCCACGAAGAAAAATTTTTCTTCGGATACACGGCGTTACGTTTGATGATGAAGTTGGAAAGAAGTATTAAAATTTAGCATTGCAAATCTCTCCTTAACGTAAGTTTTTCCAAATTATATCAGATGATTTTTGAATTATCAATATTTTTAGTTTTGAAATATACGTGAAGTTATGTAGGAGAAATGGAAAAGGGTGTATAATAAAACTTAATAATATGAAATAACCTTTTAAGGAGATCACTATGAAAAAAGATAAAACAAATGCGATGCGAATATTAGATAAAGAAAAAATTGAATATTCGATGATGTCATATGATCCAGACGATGGGAAAATTGATGGCGTATCAGTAGCCGAGAAAATTGGACGAGAAGTGAGAGAAGTATATAAAACGTTAATCGCTCAAGGGAATAGTAAAAATTATCATGTGTTTATTATTCCGGTAGATGAGGAACTAAATTTAAAAGCTGCCGCAAAAGCAGTAAGTGAAAAGAAAATTGAAATGATTCCTGTTAAAGATATTACGAAAGTGTCAGGATATATTCGTGGTGGTTGTTCACCAGTCGGAATGAAGAAGTTATTTTCTACATGTATTGATGAAAGTGCCCAATCACTTGAAACGATGATAGTAAGTGGCGGGAAAATTGGTATACAAATTGAGCTTAAAGTAGATGACTTGGCGAAAGTGACGAGAGCGCAGTTTGGAGAGGTAACGAAGTAATGATACATAGGGAAAGAAGTTTTAGTTTTATTAAGTTTAGATAAGAAGTTATAGGATAGTTAGTCCATTATGGGGCTGATTATCCCTTTTATTTACATACCTATATTAAAATGGATAAAGATCGAATATTCAGTTTGAAATAGACTATAATATGAATCATTTGTTTGGCTTTGGGAGGAGGACAATGCCTCCTTACAAGGAATTTAAATAAACAAGAGTTACTCTTAAAGATAGCCAAAGGTCTGGAGAGTGTTTTAATGAGGTTTCAAAAAATACCCATAAGAAAGCATATATTGGGGATGCTAGTATTTTTAAAAAAACCCACGCATAAGAGTATGCAAGATTTTATACAGTTTTTTAGCTAATCCAGTAACAAACAAGAACCATAAAACAATACCAGAATAGGAATGTATAGAATATGTATAGATTCATAGAACTAAAAAAGAAGGTTCTCCTTTTTCCATGCTACTGATAATGAGACGTTATGTTAACCTGATATGTATAGAATATACAACCAAAATCAAACAATAAATTACTTGTTTTAAATAGTAAAATAATAAATAGTAGTTTCTAAATAATGCCTTTAGAAACTACTATTTATTACATAGATGTTGCCGAAAAAAGAAATGAAAGAAAAAAGTAAGGGAGGGACATATATGGATTACATTAACTATTTAAGAAATATGGTGGGTCATGAAAAAGTGATTATGGTCTCCGCGGGAGTAATTGTATTCGATAGAGAAAATCGCATATTACTACAAAAACGAACAGATAACGGATATTGGGGTCACCCAGGTGGTTTTATGGAGTTAGGAGAAACCATACAAGATACAGCAAGAAGAGAAGTATTTGAGGAAACAGGACTTGAATTAGGGAAACTGGAATTTTTCGATATCCACTCTGGACCTAAATACGAAAGAACACTTTCAAATGGCGATCAAGTTTCCGTGTTCAAAGTTTTGTTCACTTGTTATGAATTTGAAGGAGAACTATTAGAATCGAGTAGCGAATCCCTAAATAATCACTTTTTTTCACTCAAAAATCTACCAAAAAAGTTAGTTCCTCAACATAAAGAAATTTTTAAAAGTCTATTGTCCCATAAAAAACCACCAAACATAAAGTAAATACTAGCACAGTTAAATTACCTCATAACTTCCGTTTTCACTGATTATGTGAATATGAACCCCTCCAGATTGCTTTACTGGAGGGGAGTTTTATAGGATTCCAGATATATTGAATCCTGATAATGATGCGTTATGTTAACCCCGCATGAATACCCTATTCATACAAATTTGCACAAAGTTGTCTTTCCTGATGGTACAATTAAAATCACGGAGGGATGTTATGGGAATTTTTTATGTAATACCACTTTTTCTTATATTTGGCACTGCAACATTTTTATTTATCAAGTCTGGTTCACCAAAAATTAAAGATAAAAACTTATCATTAATAATGATCTTTCTAGGGATAAATCTAATTACAATTCCAATGGCTTATTTGGTAGGTTCGTTTGTTTCTTATACACATGAGGCGTCAACAGAATTTACATATAATAATCCACTTTATTTTTGGAAAGGATTTTTCTTTATTCAAATAATACCGCTTTTCGTGCTATTTGTAGCTTTAATATGGTGGTTTATCCGTAAGGACAAAGAAAAAATCGACACATAGAATTTTAAAATGACTTCCGCTAACGAAAGTTATGTAAATAAGCTGTTCACTAGATTCTCATAGAAAACTGTGGTGAGATAAAATTTTTGATTTTGCAGCACTTCAAAATCTTAACTAGAGTGCTAGTATCGGTACCCCACAATAAAAAGGCAGGAACATATCAAATATGTTCCTGCCTTTCATTTTAGAGAGATGTTTCCTAACAGTTGATTTTGTTAACGAAAGTCGACTTTAAATCCATATTTTGTGTGAAATAAAAGCATATAATAAAAGTATGAGGTGATGATGTGAAGGAGATAAACATTCATAAAATAATTGCGGATAAGAGAAAAGAAAAGGGAATTACGCAGGAAGAGTTAGCGATGTATATTGGTATTACGAAGGCGTCTGTTTCCAAATGGGAGACAGGGCAGAGTTATCCGGATATTACATTTTTACCACTGTTAGCATCGTACTTTAACATAAGTATTGATGAACTAATTAGTTATACACCACAAATGGAGCAGGAAGATATTAAGGATTTATATCATAGACTAGCGGAAGCTTTTAGTGAAGAACCATTTGATGAAGTAATGATAGAGTGCAGAGGAATAATCAAAAAATATTATTCTTGTTTTCCGTTATTACTTCAAATGGGACTACTTTTTATTAATCACCATATGTTAACAGAGGATACGGATAAAAGAATTGAAATGTTAGAAGAGGCAATGTCTCTCTTTAGCAGGGTACAGGAAGAAAGTGACGATGTTTCTCTTGTGAAAGAGGCGGTATCGTTTCAAGCAACTTGCTATCTTATACTCAATAAACCAAATGAGGTGCTTCAATTACTTGGCGGAACGATACGACCTAACGTTCCAGCGGAAGATCTAATCGCACAAGCGTATCAAATGCTTGGAAATGTTGAAAAGGCAAATGAAATAATGCAAATTAGTATGTACCAACATTTAATACAACTCGTTGCGACAATACCGAATTATGTAGTAGTAAATGCCTCAAGCACTGAAAAGGTAGAGGTAATTTTAAATAGAGCTTTCATGTTAATAGATATATATGAAATAGAAACATTACATCCTAATATGACTTTAAAAGTATACTATGCTGCTGCGCAAGTATATTGTATGCAAGGTAATTTTGAAAGAGCATTAGAAATGTTACGGAAATATGTAGCGGTTTGTGCGGCTAGCTTTACAGTAAATAGCCTGCATTTACATGGAGATTCCTATTTTGATGCGATTGATGGATGGTTTGCAGAGTTTCCGCTCGGCGCTAAAACAGTTAGAAATGAAGAGATTATAAAGCGAAGCATGTTACAAAGTATTGCAGAGAATCCAGTTTTCGCTCCAATGAAAGATGTAAGAGAGTATAAAAATATAATAACGAGTTTGAAATTTAAATTGGATATAAAAGAATAGGGGGACAAAATGATGACTTTTGATGAATATGAAGTAGCGATCAATAGTGAGTGTACTTTACAAGGTACGATTACAAAGCCAAAAGCTGATGGGAAGTATACGGCTGTTGTCATTATCGCGGGATCTGGAGAGATTGATCGTGATGGAACGATCGTACCGCTAAAGCTTGAGGCGAACATATATAAAGATTTAGCGCATGTAATAGCGGGGCTGGGTGTAGTGACGCTCCGTTTTGATAAGCGCGGAGTAGGAAAGAGTGACGGAGAATTTCTGAAGACTGGAATGTGGGATTTAGTTAGTGATATAGAGTCTACGATTACGTATTTAAAAGAACAACCATTTGTTAATCCAGAAAATATCATTTTAGCTGGTCATAGTGAAGGGTGTATGTTGGCAACAGTAGTCAATGCAAGAACACCAGTTAATGGGCTCATCCTTCTTACCGGAGCTGCGGAATCATTAGAAGAGGCTTCGAAAAGACAAAGAGAGATTGCTTATAAAGAATTAAAAGCGCAGAAAGGAATAAAAGGAAAACTAATGCGCCTTCTCAATGTAGAGAAACGTGGAGAGAAGCAAATGGAAAAAATAAAAGAGAAAATGATGAATACAGAAAAAGATACGATTAAAGTTGGTTTTAAACCGATGAACGCAAAGTGGTTTAGAGAGCATTTTCAGCATGACATTTATAAAGATTTAATGAAAGTAACGTGCCCGGTATTAGCAATCGCTGGTGATAAAGATATTCAGGCTGATCCTGAAAGAGCGAAGCGGATCGGTGATTATGTGAAGGGTGATTCTGAAGTACATGTAATAAAAAATATGGATCATAGTTTGAAAGTTTTTGAAGGTGAGTTTAAAGCATTAGATTTTAAAAAGAATTATGAAGAAGGGGCAAGAAAGCCACTTCATCCAGAGTTGGAAGAAATAATTGTGAATTGGCTGGATACACATTTTAACTCGCAACATGCGGGTAGTAAGATTCCCGGCTCAATATTAGGCGAAAGTGAGGAAGTCGGAAGGAAGAGTAATTGTCTGTAAAAAAAACGGTTGTTGTAGGTTGATTTAGTTTAGTATATGAATTTATTTTTTTGCGAATTCATTCATTATAAAATGTTCGTTTTTATTAATTAACGAGATAAAAACGAACATTATTTTATTTTAAATAAATTAGGTAATTAGACTATAACATTAATGTTAATCATTGAATATAATAATAATATAATGGAGGTGGTGTTATATGGCTCTTACTACAGGACCAATTGAAAACGTAGGAAATCAACCTGCTAATGCAAATAAAGTTAGGGTGAAGATCCTTAACCGTACTGCGGGCCCACTTACTGGAGTAGCTAGAGTTTTTAGACTTGACGGTTCATTAGTATTAATTGAACAGGTAAACTTCAATGTGAATTCTAATGCTTCTACTTTTGCAACTCTAAGTTTAGTTCATCCTGCTCTTGGACAAGCATTTGAATATGAAGTTCAAATTGTTCCTAATCAACCTGGTGGACTATATAGTGTTTATGGACTAACAGCTGAAAATGTTATTATTACTGCACAACGTGTTGTGAACTCAGAATTGACACAGTTTCTTTAATTAAAATAGATTGGTGCCTACATGGTATCCAATCTATTTTTGTACGTATTATTCAGAGAAAGAAAGGTTTTACACAAAAATAAAGATAGTTATGGAAAAGGGAAAAGTCGAGCTATCATCTTAATTTTTATTATTTCTGTCTTAGACCGTATCTGTTTTGTGGCACGGTTTTCTTTGAATGCATTTTATTCAAACTGTTTTTTAAAGTATTTATCAAATATGCATTATTGCATAAATAAATTTAAATTTATAAGTTAATATTAAACTACTTTTTAGTTGTAAAGAATATGTTAATAATCTTTATAAGAAAAGGATATTCCTTGTAAAAAGTGAAATTGTTTGGAATGTGAATAAACAAAAAGTTTAGAAGTGATACAGACTGGATAGAGTCTTGTATTAAATAAACAGAAAAGGGGTATGGGTTTCTAAAAGGTTTCGGGGGTTAGAAAGCACTTTTTAGTTAATAGCTTTAAATTATATTTTAAAGGGGAATGGGTATATGAAGTTTCGAAATACAAAGATCGCTATGGTTACACTATCTTCATTTTTTATTTTAGGTTCTGCATCTCTATCATTCACAGATACTATACACGGTGAAGTGGTTCCTGCATCAGCACAGGAGATTATTGTAAAAAATTATGACGATACATATTATAATAACGCAATAGGAAAAACGGGGTTAGAATTAAAGAAGGAACTGCATAATATTATTGATAATCATACAAAGTTATCATACAGTGCGGTTTGGGAAGCGTTAAGAGATACTGATGAAGATCCAAATAATAAAAATAATGTGATACTCTTATATACTGGTCGTTCGCAAGGGAAACTTACGAATGGATCAGGAGTAAATAACTGGAACCGAGAGCATGTTTGGGCAAAATCTCACGGTGACTTTGGAACGACTGCAGGACCTGGAACAGATCTACATCATTTAAGAGCGACGGATGTATCTGTAAATAGTTCACGTGGAAATCTAGATTTTGATAACGGTGGTGTAAATCATTCTGAAGCGACAGAATGTAAATATGATAGTGATTCTTGGGAACCTCGTGATAGTGTAAAAGGAGATATTGCTAGAATGCTGTTTTATATGGCTGTTCGTTACGAGGGGGACAACGGCGAAATAGATTTAGAACTAAATGAAAAAGTGAATAACAATAAAGATCCATACATGGGGAAACTATCTGTTTTATTAAAATGGAATGAACAAGACCCGGTCGATGATTTAGAGCGAAAGCGTAATGAAGTGATTTTTACAAAATATCAACATAACCGCAATCCTTTTATTGATCATCCAGAATGGATAAATAAAATCTGGAACTAAGATTTTTAAAGGTATTATATTTTGATAAAAGGGATTGATCATTATGATCAATCCCTTCTTATATTTTTACTAGAATAAATGATTTTTATAGGACTAGTGAGGGAAATAGAATAGATATTTATATGGAACGATAGTACTTATTTATCTAGTTAAGTATTTAGTAAGGTCCCCACTCAATATTCACCCCAACAATAAGAAAAACAAGTCCAATGATAAACCAAATGAGTGCAAGTGGAGCCATGAAACGAATCCATTTTCCATAAGAAATCCCGCTTGCTGCGAGAACGCCCATTAAAACACCGGAAGTTGGATTTAAGCAGTTTACTACACCTTCTCCGAGCATAACAGCCTGTACTGTAACTTGGCGTGTAATGTGCATGAAATCAGCTAATGGAGCTAATATCGGAATAAAAATAACCGATTCTCCTGTCCCGGATGAAATAAGGAAATGTAATGCAGCACTACTTACGTACATACCGATAACGCCAAATACAGGGCTTTGTCCTTCAAGAGACTGTGCGAGCTGGTTAACGATAGTATCAAGTAATTTGCCCTGTTCTAAAATGACTGAAATACAGCGAGCCATTCCGACAATTAAAGCACCATAGATAAGGTTTTGGCAGCCAGTTAGAAAAGTAGAAGCGATATCGTTTGCTTTCATGCCACCTATTATTCCGGCTGTAATTGCTATGAAAATAAAAGTAGCGGTCATTTCTGCGTCCGTCCAATGCAGACGAAAAGCGCCTATTAAAAATGCAATTAATGATAAAGCTGAAACGAGTAAAATTAATTTATGACGTATCGTCCAAGGAACTTCCTTTTTCTCTGCTTCTTTTTCGCTTGAAAGAGCGTTACTTGGAAACCAGTTGTCGCCAAGGATGCTTCCTTTATTCGATTTTTTCAAGCGCTTTACATACCAATTTATATATAGAATGGTAGCAAGTAAAAAAGATATATAAATTGCTGTGCGTAAACCAATTCCCGAAAACATCGGAAGTTCTGCGATCTTTTGTGAAATGCCTAAAGGTGAGGGGGATAAAATAGTAGCATTAAAACCAGCATAAGTGCCTAAATAAATAATTGCTACGCCAACGATAGCGTCCCATTTTAATGTGCGGGCAACGATGATGCCGATAGGGATAAAGCCGATAACTGAGTTAACGATAATGCCAGTCGTTCCGAGAATGGAAAAGAGTGCGGCGACAATACATATGAAAAGTAATTGCTGATTACGAAATTTGTTAATAACATGATAGATTAAACCGTCAAGGGCACCTGTCTTTTCAAGAATTGCAATGGCTCCACCTGTAAATAAAATTAGAAAGATAATAGGAGCAGCAAGTGTCATTCCTTTTTCAATAGCGGTAAAAAAAGAAACAAATCCTACAGGTGATTGCGGAACAGAATGGTAGCTACCTGGTATTGTCGTTGTAACGGTCCCGTTTGTAACCCTTTTAAATTCTCCAGCAGGAACGAAATAAGTAGCAATGGCGCAAAGTAAGGCAATAAAAAATAGCAGTACGTACGCATCAGGCATTTTAAACTTTGGTTTACTAGGTTGTTTTTTTGCCTCAGTTTGTATTTGCATAAAATCCCTCCTTCTTCACTTGGTTAATTTTTAATATTCTGAATTTAATCTGTGAAATAGATTATAATAAAGGTAGCTTCTTAAGGCAATAGTTTTTATATCCTTTTCCCGCACGTACAAATTATTGCAATATTAGACAGGGAAACGATAATAAGCCAAGAATATGTTATGTAGAAAGAAAAAGGAAAAGAGGGAACAAGATGTGGAAAACTACTGATCTATGTGATGAATTTGAAAAGGAATTACAAATATGTCGCCAGTCTTTTCGGTCTTTTGGGAAGAAAGAACAATTCCACGGGAAAATTGCAACTGTAAAAGTGAAAGATGATAATGTACTAGTGAAGGAAGGATTGCAAACATTACCAGAAGGAACAGTATTAGTTGTTGATGGCGGAGCGTCTACGAATTGTGCGTTACTTGGTGATAATTTGGCAGCTATTGCGGAAGAAAGAAAGCTAGCAGGAATTATTGTGAATGGGTATGTTCGTGATTCTAGTGAACTAAAGAATATTAATATTGGTATTTTAGCGTTAGGAACGATGCCAAATAGAAGTGTGAAAGAAGGAAAAGGAGAACGAAATATTTCATTGCACTTTGGACAAGTGGATTGGAATCCAAATGAATATGTCTATGCGGATGAAGATGGCGTCATTATTAGTGAAAAGAGTTTACATCGTTAAGAGTTAATAAGTTATTATTCTTAGAAAATAAATCCGATAAAGCATGGACAAAATTCTTTGTCAATAGTAAAATAATACAGAAATTTAAAATTTACAGAATGTATAGGTTTATCGTTTTACGATAACTTAAATGGAAGTAAGTTGTGCCAAGAAAAGTGAATGTTATCACAATGATACGTTCATAAACAAAATTATTTTTCCTATACAAATATAGCCGCGAATAATGCGGGTAGGAGGTGTTGTACATTTTTGTTCGACACTTACAAAAAGAGAGTGTCAATCGCACGCCCTTGAAGGGCCTTTTTTTGTGTAAATGGTAGTAAGGGAGGAAATTTTGGGATGGCAATGTTGAAAAAGTGGCTGCTTACGTCGTTAATGGCAGTGACACTTGTATTTGTTTCTTTTGCGAATACAGTACATATTACGTTTGCTGAAGAAAATACAGCAAAACTTGCAATTATTGGGGAATCACAAAAGGGCATTATGTTATGTCCGAAAGAAGAGCAAATTAAAGATGGGGAAACAGCTTTAAGTTTGCTGCAAAAGGTCATGGGGGACAAAGTAGAATCTGAAACGATGTCGTTTGGAACATATGTAAAAGGAATCGATGGTTTAATGGCCGGGGCTACAAGTGCTTGGCTATATGATGTAAATGATAAGTCTGCAGAAGTCGGAGCAGATAGTTATAAATTAAAATCTGGAGATGTTGTTGTCTTTCGCTTTGTTTCAGACTGGAGCAATATAAGCCAGGAAACATTGAAAGAAACGTTAGATAAGTTCGGGACGTGTAAAACAGAAGAAACTAACGGTGGCAAACCAGAAGAACCAAAGACGGATGATCCAAAACAAGAAAAACCAGAAGAATCGAAGACGGATGATCCAAAACAAGAAAAACCAGAAGAACCAAAGACGAATGATCCAAAACAAGAAAAACCAGAAGAACCAAAGACGGATGGTTCAAAACAAGAAAAACCAGATGGTACAAAAACAAATGATGAAAAACCAGAACAACCAAAGCAAGAGAACATTCAAGATCCAAGTGCACAATTAAACGAAGCCATTTCTAAAACATCAGATAAGATGTTACAAGATGGAATTGAAAGTGACTGGGTAGCTGTAGCGCTTTCTCGTTCTGGAAAGAATGTGCCAATTGAGGCAAAATTAAATTATGTTAAGTCAGTAACTGAAAAAGTAGAAAAGCGCATTAATCGTTTTTCAGCGACAGATTTAGCTAGAACAATTATTATGATGAATGCAATGAGTGCAGACCCTAAAAATGTAGGTGGACATAATTTAGTTCAAAAATTGTATGAGTCAGATAAAGTGAATTCTGTTACAGGTTATGCATTTGCTTTACTTGCATTTGATACGAAAAAGTATGAGATTCCAGTTGAATCAAAATGGAACAGAGTTGCTCTAGTGGAAGCACTGTTAAATAATCAGCATACAGACGGTGGATGGACTTATAATAGTTCAGGTAGTAAAGATAGTGCTAGTAGCGTTGATGTAACAGGTATGGTTTTATCAGCATTAGCTCCTTATCAAGAGCGATCAGATGTGAAACCAGCTATACAAAAAGCTGTTGCGTATTTATATAACGAACAGCTGCAAAATGGCGGTTTTTCAGCTGATGGACAAGAAAATTCAAATAGTACTGCGCAAGCAATTATTGGATTATCGCTTGTTAAAGATGTAGATCAAAATCGTCTTCATAAGGCAATGCAAAACCTATTATCATATCAACTTTCAAATGGTGAATTTAAATGGTTACCAAGTGATCAAAATGGTAACGGAATGGCTACAGAACAGGCTCTTTTAGCATTACTTCAATTTAAGGAAATGGGAAAATCTATTTATGATTGGTCTAATGTAGACGCTGGTGATGTAATTAAGCCAAAACCGATTGAAGAGCCAGAAAAGGTCGTTGAACCAGAAAATAATGTAGTAGAAAAAGAAGTTATTGAAGAACCGAAAGAACAAAAACAAGTACAACAAGAAACAAAAGATGAAAATCTAAAAGTAGTTGTAGATAACGAACCGGTTAAGAATAAAAAAATCGGAAACGATAACAGTCTACCAAAAACAGGAGCATCTTCTCATAGTGCAGCAACAGAAGTAGGTATGGGTGTATTATGTATTGCTTCTGCATATGTATTATGGAGACGTAAAGCAGCTTAACAAAAAATTAGGAGCAATTATTTGCTCCTAATTTTCGTATGAAAGGTGAGAGATAGGATGAGTAAGGTGAAATGGTTCATTTCTTTACTGCTTTCGCTCGGGCTACTTGCCGGATGTGAAGAGGCAGCTGTAAAGCCTGAGAAGAAGGTAGAACCGAAGCAAGAAGAGGTAGCGAAACAAGAAGAACAAAAAGATGAAGCGAAGCCGGAAGAAAAAACAGAAGAAAAGCAAGCTGAATCAGAGCAAAAGCAGCAAGAAGAACAGAAAGAGAAACAAGAACAAAAAGTAGAAGAGAAGCCGAAAGAGGAAAAGTCGCAGGCACAACCAGAGGTAAAGAAAGAAGAGAAACAACAGGAACAACCGAAAGAACAGCCGGCTGTAAATAAGCAACCAGAGCAGCAACAAGCACAAGAAGAGAAACAACAACCGAAAGCACCAGAAGTAAAAGAAGAAGCAAAGGTTGTGAATCAGCCGAAAGAAACACCGAAGCAGGAGCAAAAAGAAGATCCGAATAAAGGTGGAAAAGACGTAACTCTTCCAGCACCACCGAAACCAGAACCACCGAAACCAGAACCGCCTAAACCACAAGCAAAACAAGTAACAATCTCGGTAAAAGGAAATAACGGATATATAATGGGTGCGAAAAAGATGGATGTACAAGAAGGCGATACAGTGTATAAAGTATTGCAACGTACAGGATTAGATGTTGATGCAAGCGGATCTAGAGATAGTATTTATGTAAAAGGTATTAATGATTTATATGAAAAAGATATTTCGGATACTAGTGGTTGGAAATATCGTGTGAACGGTGCTTTTCCAAACCATAGTGCTGGTGTAGCTACGGTAAAACCAGGCGATACAATTGAGTGGGTATACGTATTACAATAAGAAAGGCATTCGGTAAAGGGCTATGAAAATAAGTTTTTCTTCTTTACATCCTTTTGTGAATTTTTTCTATTATATCGGGGTGATGATACTATGTACGATGTGTCTTCATCCTCTTTTTTTAATTGGAGCAATAGTATTAATTATTATGTTAAATGTGATGCAAGGAAATAGCGAAAAGATAAGAAAGATGTTACCGAGCACAATTGTTTTCTTTTTTATGGTGATTTTATTTAATTCGTTATTAACGCATAGAGGTCGAACTACGTTATTTTGGCTAGGTGATAGCCGTATTAAGCTTGAGGCGATTATGTTTGGAATAGTAATGGGGTTATTACTAGTTGCAGTTATGTTTACGTTTGCGTCATACAATGATATTATTTCCAGTCATAAATTTTTATATTTATTTTCAAGAATTTCACCGAAAGTTGCATTGTTAACGATGATTACAGTGAGATTTATTCCTTTGTTTATAAGGCGATTAAAGAAAATCACACTCGTCCAAAAAACGAAAGGTGTGCAGGTAGATTCAGGTTCGATAATAGAACGCGTCAAAAATGGTATGCAATTGCTGCAAGTATTATTAATTTGTTCATTAGAAGATGCACTGCAGACGGCAGATTCTATGCAAGCTCGTGGATTTGGTGTAACGAAGCGTACGACGTATATTCGCTATAGAATGGAAAGGCGTGATTGGTATACGCTCAGTTATTTAATCATTTTATTTATAGCTGCTATTGTATGTAGTAATTATGGCGGAGGGAAATTGATTATTTATCCGAAAGTCGAATCTATTTTATTCCAGCAATACGATGGAATGATGTTTGTATTATTTACACTGTTTATTAGTTTACCAATTATGATGGAAGGAAGGGAATGGATATGGTGGCGCATGCAGAAATAAACAATTTATCATTTGTATATGCTGATGAAAATAAAAAAGCGTTACAGCATATTTCTCTTTCTGTTCAAAAAGGTGAGTTTATTGCACTTGCTGGAGGATCAGGATCTGGGAAGACGACGTTATTAAAACATTTTAAAAAGGAGTTACTTCCAATTGGTACGCGTTCTGGAGAGATATTTTATGAGGGTGTTTTAATAGAGGAAGTAGCTGATTTGTTATCTGCCCAAGAAATTGGGATGGTATTTCAAAACCCAGAAAACCAGATTGTTATGGATACAGTGATTCAAGAATTAGCATTTTCTTTAGAAAATATCGGATTACCATCACATATTATTCAAAAAAGAATAGCAGAGCTTATTAGCTTTTTAGGATTTCAAGATTTATTGCATCAATCTGTTCACACGTTATCTGGTGGGCAGAAGCAGCTTGTCAATTTAGCTGCGGTATTAGTTATGCAGCCGAAATTGCTATTATTAGATGAACCGACAGCGCAGTTAGATCCAATCGCTGCAAAAGAGTTTTTAGGATTATTAAAACGGATTAATGAAGAACTTGGAATTACGATTATTTTAAGTGAACATCGTTTAGATGAAGTTATCCCGCTTGCAACACGCGTTGTTTGTATGGATAATGGCCGTATTATGTATGATGGTAGTCCTAAAATTGTTATTACGGATATGTGGGGAGTAGAAACATTCCGTCCATTTATTCCGCAAATTCCAAGGCTATTTTTAGAGTGGAATGTGAGAGATATTCCGTTTACAGTGCGAGAGGCGCAAATGAAAATGAATGATTTTGCAGCGATATCATATGTAAATGACCTAATAGCACAAAGTGAAAAGCAAGAGGTAATTTTAAGCGCAGAGCATATTTCGTTCCAATATGAAAAAAATAGTCCGCTTATTTTACGTGATTTATCAGTTTCGATTGAAAAAGGAAAATGGGTAGCGCTCGTTGGGAAGAACGGTACAGGTAAGTCTACACTGTTAACGATTTTAGCAGGATTACAAAAAGCGAGAAGAGGAAAAGTAAAGTGTAACGGAAAAGTGATACATAAAATCGATTCGAAAGAACGGTTTAAAAGTATTGGGTATGTATCGCAGCATCCGTATTACCATTTTACATTTGATACAGTATGGGACGAGGTTTATGAACGTGCGCGTGAATTATATGGAGAACAAGGAAAAGAAATAGCAGAAGATACGCTAAAACAGTTTTGGTTGCACTCGCTTAAAGAACGCCATCCGCATGATTGTAGCGGAGGAGAGCAACAATTACTTGCGTTATGTACAACGTTATTATCAAAGCCAACGTTATTATTACTTGATGAACCGACAAAGGGATTGGATCCATGGAAGAAAGAAAGAGTAGGAGAACTATTTAGGAAGCTGCAAAAAGAAGGTACAACAATTGTAATGGCAACGCATGATATTGAGTTTGCAGCGAAATACGTGGATCAATGTATGATGTTATTTGATGGAACAGTCATTATGAATGATGCACCGAAAGAATTTTTTAGCGGCAACTTCTTTTATACAACATCTATTAATCGATTCATTCGAAACGAATTGCCATATGCATTAACATGGGAGGATGTGTACGAAGCTTGTCCAAACAATATGTTGCATTCATAATATGTATCTTTGCAGTAATAATCGGCACATTACTCTTTACGACACTTGTTATGGACGGTTATTACATGTTAAGTAGTTTGTTTCTATTAGCGGTTATTATGTTACCTTTCTATATCCGTTTTGAAAGAAAGGCGTTTGTTTCACGTGAAATTGTTCTCGTTGCTGTATTAGCGGCAATTGCAGCAGTAAGCCGGGTGCCATTTTCTATTTTACCAAGTGTACAACCAACTTCTTTTGTCATTATCGTTTCTGCAATTGTATTTGGAAGTGAAACTGGTTTTATGATTGGTGCTACAGCAGCAATCGTATCTAATATTTTTTTAGGACAAGGTCCATGGACACCGTGGCAAATGTTTTCGTGGGGCATGATTGGTTTTATAGCAGGTTTACTTCGTAATACATTTTTTATGAAAAAGCTATGGGGAAGACTTCTTTACGGAGTAATTGTTGGCTTTTTATTTGGCTGGATTATGAATTTCTGGGGCCTTCTCGGTTTTATACGAGAAGCAACATGGGAAACTGTCATTTCGTATTATATCGCAAGTTTTTACTTTGATTTGAGCCATGCGATTTCGAATGTTATTTTCTTATTACTATTTAGTACTTCATGGATTACGATTCTTACAAGATTTAAAAAGAAATACGGTATATTAGATGAGCATAACGTGACATAGAAAAGCATACTCATATAAGGTAGGGTCGCGACTTACATATTCGTTTGCCTCTTTCATGCTTCTTACATAATGTAAGGAGCATTTTTTTGTCAAAAAATCGATTCAATATGCATCCGCTATTATATAAAATTATTTGTATAATTGTAGGTGAGAACTTTTTTCAAAAGGGAGGTGTATAGTTAATGAAGTTAGTTATTCCGAAGCAACATGGTGCATGGGCCATGCTTGTTATTCCTTTTTTATTAAGTGTCATACTTGGGAAACCTACTATTTATCATATTCCATTGTTTTTAGCGTGGTTCTTTATCTATTTAGCTACGTACCCATTTCTTACGTACATAAAGCAAAGACGAAAAAAAGAGTTTTTACAAGTCGCCATTATTTATTTTCTTATTGCGTTCCTATTTGGGATGATTTCTTTATTATATGAGTGGCGAATTCTTTTATTCGTAATAGTAATGATTCCATTATTTATAGTGAATATGTATTACGCTCGTCAAAAAAATGAAAGAGCACTATTAAATGATATTTGTGCGATTATTGTGTTTTGTATCGGTGGGTTAATTAGTTATTCCTTTTCAATGAAGCAAATCGATCATACAGCATTATTCATTGCGCTTATTTCATTTTTATACTTTTTAGGTAGTACGTTCTATGTGAAAACGATGATTCGTGAAAAAAATAACCCGAAGTATCGTCTTATATCTTGGGGATATCATATCGTATTAACGATAATCATATTTGTGATTAATCCGTGGTGTTCTCTTATTTTTATACCAAGTGTCATTCGAGCAATTGTGTTGTATGGCAAAAAAATTTCTATTATAAAAGTAGGAATTTTAGAAATTGCTAATTCTGTATATTTTTTAATCATAACGGCAATAATTATGAAGTATGCCATTTGAAAAAACTTCCCATCAATTGATGGGAAGTTTTTAATCTTTTTCTAAAATGTGAACGGTGTACTCGCAACGTTGAATAGCTTGTTCAACAGCATAAAGTGATTGTTCAATACGAGCGCGATTAAAATCTTTTTCAACTGTTTCGAGCGCTTCTTCTAAACAATTTTTAGCTTCTTGTAATGATTGAAAAGAATCTTGTACATATCCGCGAGCATTTTGATGCATTTCATAATCCTCCTTGCATGTTCGTATATGGGTAGTATGAACAGTAAGGAAGAAAATATAATTTGTTATATTTATTATATTTGTTTGACAATTAAAGTGGAATTACGTATAGTAAGAATTAAGTGAATATTTTCTTATCCAGAGAGGTGGAGGGACTGGCCCGATGAAACCCAGCAACCGCGATGCAGGTGCTAATTCCAGCAGAACATATTTGTTCTGGGAGATAAGACGAAGATATATACGTAACTTCTTCTTATCGGAGAGGTTTTTTTATTGCAAAAAAACCGATTACGAAAATTTATATTAAGAAGAAAGGGGTTGCGCATTACTGTGACACTCGAAAAATACGTAAAACTGCGTAGTACAGTTTATGAATATATGATAGAGCAAGATAAGCCGATATCATTGTTAGATATTCAAGAACATATCGTTTCGCATCATGAAGGAAAATTCACGAAAAAGATGTTGCATCAATTTTATTTATCAAGATTATTAGACGAACTAAAACTGGATGGGAAAATTACATTAGCTGATGAATATCTCTATGCTGAAAAAGGGGTATTGTATAAGGCGAGAAAAGGGAGCTAAGCTCTCTTTTTTTCTTAAAATAACGGAGTATGTAGAGTAAAAGACTGCTAAAGCAGCCTGATACAGGGAATGGTGTTGAGTGTGTAGTGTCAAAAATTGAATGTGCCTGAAAGAGGCAATTCATATCGGCTGCAAATGAAAAGAGACACCTTCGCCGAATAGGTGTCAGTCGTTTTGTCACGTAGACTTGCTACTTAACAGTAATTAGAATAACATGCAGGATTTTTGAAGTCAAAAGGGAATTAAAGGAAGGGGTACAATTATGTACGCTTACTTATTAAAAGATATAACGAAATGGATCCCAAAGTACATTGTAGATAAGGGATATGAATATTATGAAGATGGGCATGTAGAAGATGTTGAAATACAAGATAAAAAAGTGTTTGCTTTCGTTACTGGAAATGCAGGAAATTATGAAGTAGTTATCGATCTCGAAGATTTTTCAGAAAGTAACTGTGAGTGTCCCTATGAAAATTATTGTAAACATATGGTGGCAGTTGTTTATGATATGCAAGGTGCTGGTGAGAGTGCAGTTAAAGAGAAACTGAAAGATTTAGAAAAAGAAGAGTTACTTATATTATTAAATCGATTGTTGCAAAGTTCGAAAAACGTACAAATTGTAGAGAAGTTATTAAAGAAGGGGAAACTTTAACGTATAGAGGGAGTTGTTTTGTAGTGAACGTACTAATTATATATGCTCATCCTAACCCTTCAAGTTTTAACGCGGCGATTTTCAATCATGTGCAAAAAGGACTACAGGAAACAAATCATTCAGTGACCGTACTTGATTTATACAAAGAACAATTTGATCCAGTCCTCGTATTTAATGAAGAGAAGAAAAGACGCGATTTAGTAAATGAAGAGGAAACAGCTCGGTATAGAACGTTAGTAGAAGAAGCAGATACACTTCTATTCATCTATCCAATATGGTGGTGGGGGATGCCAGCAATTTTAAAAGGATTTATCGATCGTATTTTCGTAGCTGGATTTGCTTATAAATATGAAGGGGCTCTGCCGAAAGGATTATTGCAAGGGAAAAAAGCATGGGTTATTAATACGTTAGACTCGCCTCTATGGTACGTCGCATTGTTATATCGATCAGCAGATTGGATTATGATGAAGAGAGGTATTTTACGTTTTTGTGGCATTCGCGATATAAAACGGTCAGTGTTTCAATCTGTGAAAACGAGTAAAGTATCAAAGCGTGAGAAATGGTTATTACAAATAGAAGAAAAGGCTCGTGCATTATGAATGAAGTCGATCGTATTATAAACTGTGTTCAGTATGATGGCGAACTTTTTCGGAAGTATGTTACGTGTTTACTACAATTGAAAAAATGCAGCGAAACATTTCAGCAAATTCAAATAGAGTTAAGAAATGATTATTTAATAAGAGGAATTTGTGAAAGAGAAGTTGATCAGGTAGTACGGGGAAGTAAAGAATATGAAATGCATTTTCTTCCTAAAGTATTACAGTGGAATTTTTTGAGGGAAAATCCACATCTAATTGAAAAAGTGTGCGAAGATTTTTTTGCATTTGAGTCATTACATCTTACGGAGTTAGAGTGGGAGAAGATTATAAATTTCATGGGAAATAAGTGATTTATTATGTAAAAAAGCTAGTATAAAACTAGCTTTTCGTTTAAATAAATAAGAAGCATAGACTAATGATAAAACCCGCATATAGTAAGTTCACAACACAAAATCCCATAATGTCACGAGCACCTAAACCAGCTATCGCTAATGCTGGTAATGCCCAGAAAGGTTGAATTAAATTCGTCCAAGCATCGCCCCATGCAATTGCCATTGCTGTTTTTGCAGCAGGTACACCAAGTTCAGCGCCAGCTGGAATCATAATTGGTGCTTGCACAGCCCATTGACCGCCGCCAGATGGAACGAAAATGTTAACAATGCCAGCACTTAAAAATGTAAAGAGCGGAAAAGTCGTTTCATTTGAAATGCTAATAAAGAAATTAGAAATAGCTCCTCCAAGTGAAAGTCCTTCACTATTTGCTCCAATCATCATGCCCATAATTCCTGCGTAAAACGGAAATTGAAGTAAAATGCCAGAAGCACTTTTCGTAGAGTCTGAAAAAGCACGAATATACTGAATCGGAGTACGGTGGAAAATAAGACCTGCAATTAATAACATAAAAATCACGATATCGAGAGTAAGGTTAAAACCTTTCGTATAAAAGTAATTGAAAATATAAATGAGACCTAACAATCCAACGCAAAGTGTAATAATAATGCTATTTTCCATCTTTTCAGCGAACGTATTTTTTTCTACTTCTTGAGCAGCAGCTTCTTCATGGAACACGCTAGGATCTACTGTAATCGTATGTTTTTCATCTGGATGCATCGCTTTATTAATGAGAGGCATCGTAATGAGAAAAATAATAACTGGAACGAGAGCGTATGGTGAGAATAACGTTTCTGTTATTGGAATCGCCTCTTTAATACTTCCAGCAGTCGTTTTAATTAACGTTTCACCGCCTGTTGCTAACGTAAGAGGAATAGAGGCAGAAAGACCGGCATGCCAAATGAGAAATCCAGAGTAAGAAGAGGCGATTGCTAGTCTATAATCTAATCCGTCCAGCTGCCTTGCCACTTCTTTTGCGTATAAAACAGATACAACAATTCCAAAGCCCCAGTTTATGTATGCACCGAGTAAACTTACAATTGAAATGGCAATAATGCCTTGTCCAGTTGTTTTTGGTAGTCTGGCAGCTTTCGTTAATCCTTTTTTAATAAGAGGAGCATTTGCTAAAGCAGATCCAGTCACGAGTACAAGTGCCATTTGCATAGAAAAGGCGAGGAGTCCCCAAATTCCATTACCCCAGTGATTAATCATTTCTACAGGTGTTTGGTGAGTCGCAAACATACCAAAGAAGATAACGAAAACAGTTAGTAAACATGATAAAATAAACGGTTCTGGCAAGAAGCGTTGCACTAAGGCGACGCAACCATTTGTAAAGGAACGAAACAAAATAGATCAACCTCCTTATGTATATGTATTACAATTATTCGAGGTTGTTTAGGAGATAACCTTCAATGTAAAGAAAATTCAGATATTTACAGAGTGGTAATTTATTGATAGATTGATATAGAGCCTCGTATCAAATTCTGCTTTTAATATACTAGAAGAAAAACGGTTGGAAATGGGGTAGCACTTATAGGGATAGTATAGAGAAAGGTTACTAGCTGGCTTCAAAGCAACTGTTGCAAAGGGAGAGGAGATTCAATACAATAGTGTTGCATTACATGAGAAATATGTTTTAGCACAAATCTAGCTAAAAATGTTTATACAAATACATTTAAAATTGATGGGGGAATTATGATCAAAAGTTTTTATCTTTTAAAGCCTAAAATGTTTACGGCAGATATATATTATAAAGTTTTTATTACAGGTGACTGTATATATTTTATAAAGATTGGCGGACAGTTTCATAGCCGACATGCTTATAAAAAACAATTACCTGGTATTTCAGAGCTATTGTTTTTGTTTTGGTTCAAAAAAATTGAGAAAAAACAATTAAACTTAGAAACTGAAATAGATGCAAAAATACATACTGGCGATGTACATGAACTCTTGCAATTAAAGAATAACTTTTCAATTGAAATAAATATAATTGAAGAGGTACTATTAAATAAACGAGGAACGTTTCATACAGGTTTTAATGATAATGGAACGATTTCCTTCATGTTAAAAAATGGTCAAAAAATAAAGTTCATCATCCCGGAAGAAACTTTATTTTCATCTATAGAAGAAATTTTCGACCAATATGAACAGACAATCTTTGTAAGGGAAGTGTTTTAAAGGAAACGATTAATTTATTATCTTTTTAATAAAGTGATAGAAAGCTTCATTAAAAAGATGAAGCTTTTTACTTATAAAAGATAACAAAAGTAATACATTCATTACTACATTTGTGTGTGAATTCAAGAAAAATTAAACCACCTAGCCCCTAAAGAGAATATAGGAAGCAGATGGTTTAGGTGTTTTGAGAGGTATCCTGTTTTCAGGATTTAGTTCAAATTATTGATTTGCATTTTTATATCGAGTAAATTTAAGTTTCTGGAATAATTGTAATAGCGACAGTCCGAACCGGAGTCTCTATTTCGTCGCCTTTACTTTGGCTATTGTAGTATTTAATCATTAATTCGTTAAGTTCGTTTTGAAATTTTCCAAAGTGTTCTTCATCTAGCTTTAATTCTACTACAGAAAAAGTAGCAGTATCTTCTTGACTGTTTTGTTCCTCTAATTTCTTAAGGTAACTTTGATATTGTGTCATAAGTGATAACTGATAATAGGAAATGTAGTTTAACTTTTCATCATCAGATAATCCTTTCCATTCACTTCCTTCAATTTTTGCATCTTCTTCATTGATTGCGTAATATTTTTCAGAAACAGATTTCACCTTTTTTTCTTTAATTACATGGACGATACCAGAATCAACCATAGTTTGTAGCTGTCTATATAGTGTGGCTTGTGGTACATTTTTAATGATTTTTACCATTTCTAATGGTGTTAGCCCATCTTCCTTATTTCTCATTAACACTTGGCAAATTTTCATTCTTACCGGATGCATTAAAATTTCAACTTTATTATTCATTCGCTCACCTTATTTATTATGTATTTTTATTCTCATTATAAATAATGAGAATAAAGTTTGCAATTCATTCGTTTATGTTTTATCATTATCAATAATGAGAATGAATTTAGGGAGGAATGACAATAATGCAACTACATTATGGATTGAATGATCTTAAAGACATTGATATTATGACTTTTCTACCCATTATATTGCCAGTTATTGCAGTGGGGGTACTTTTAGTTTTCATTGCATTCATTGATTTATACCGACATAGAAAAACAAGAAAAAATGTACTTGTATGGACGTTCATTATTCTTTTCATTAATGTATTGGGACCTATTTTCTACTTCGTTATAGGGAGAAAGGATAGTGAGAAATTATGAAATTAGAGATTAAAAATGTAACAAAAGTATTTAAAAGAAAAATTGCGGTTAATAATTTCTCGATGGAACTGCAAGCGGGGGAATGCGTCGGATTAATTGGACCGAACGGAGCAGGGAAATCCACATTAATAAAAGTAATTTCGGATATTATTCATCCAACTGCTGGTGAAGTTTTATTGAATGGGATAAAAATATCAAAAATGAAAAGTGAAATTGGTTATTTACCGCAATATCCTAATTTTTTTCATTGGATGACAGCGAGAGAAACGCTTACCTTTATGGGCCAACTTTCGGGATTGAAAAAAGAAGAATTGTCAAAGTCGATTCCAAAGATTTTGGAGAAAGTTGGACTAAAGGACGAAGAAAACGCAAAGGTTAGTACATTTTCTGGTGGAATGAAACAACGACTTGGTATTGCACAAGCATTATTGCATAAACCGTCACTTATTGTCATGGATGAACCGGTATCCGCATTAGATCCAATCGGCCGACGGGAAGTATTGAATTTAATTGAAGAAATAAAAAAAGATACAACCATTTTATTATCAACCCATATATTAGGCGATGCGGAAGAAATCTGTGAACGATTTGTCATTATAAAAGATGGAACAAAAATAGAAGATACAACGATTACGGAACTTTTACATCGTAATAGTGAAAATAAATTAATGATTGAAATAACAGCTAAAGATCAAAAGTGGATTGAAATTGTAAAAAAATTACCGTATGTGAAGGACGTTGAAGTGGTTGGGCTTAAAATCAAAGTGAAGGTTGAAAGCATTGAAATAAATAAAAATATGTTATTGCAAAATGCACTCGAACATAAAGTGAACATCGTTAAATTTGAAATGAGCAACGATACTTTAGAAGAAATCTTCTTGAAATTGGTGGTGCAAAAATGAATAACTCAATTGTATTGATAAAAAAAGAATGTGTTCAAATGTTACGTGATTTCAAGATTATTTGGCTACCAATTGTTTTTATATTTTTAGGCGCAACACAACCGATAGTAACTCATTATTTGCCATCAATTTTAGAAGCGTTAGGTGGAGGACAGGGAATTACCATTGATTCGAGTATGGCAACGCAAAAAGGGGGCGAAGTATTAGCGAGTACTTTGGGATCCCAGTTTGATCAGCTTGGACTTATGATTCTAGTGATTTCTATGATGGGTGCTATTCAAACAGATAAAGCTAATGGTATGTTGGCCTTTATTTTAACAAGGCCTGTTACTGTTCCTTCATATGTAGGTGGGAAAATAGTGTCGAACTATTTAATGGTAGCGTTTAGTGTAACAATTGGATTCGTTACTTCTTATATATATGTAAATTATCTTTTTACTGTTGTTCCATTCGCACACCTAATTACTGGATTACTATTTTATTTAATTTGGGTTCTTTTTATCGTATCTTTCACAACAATGATAAGTGCTATTTTTCAAAGTCAAGGTATGATTGCATTAATTTCAATTGTTTTCCTTTTAGCTTGTAGAGTAATCGTCGGTTTGAATCCAATAATGGATCAGCTTAATCCAGCCAGTATGAGTAAGTATGCAATGGAAATGTTAGTCACGGGGGGAGTAAATTCAAACGCAATAATCAATGGATTACTAACTATAGTATGGATTTTATTGACACTCTTCGTAACGTTTTATTGGATTGCTAATAAAAAGTTTAATGATGAATAACCATGATGAGTATAGTAGATTTACGAATGCTTTTAAACCTGGAATAATATAATGGATTCAAATAAAACACCGAAATAAGAAAAAGCTTCCACTACTGTGGAAGCTTTTCTAAATGATGTGCAATATCAATATACATATTTGAGTAAGTCGAATGTATTTCATTACTTGGCGTTGCGTTAGAAGAGAAATGAACGATTACCATATTTGCTTTCGGATCGATGTAAAGTGTTTGTCCGTAACTACCTAACACTTCAAAAGCACCTTGTTCATTGTGGGGAATCCACCATTGATTATGATAAGAAATAGAAGCGCCACTACTAATTTCAAGTTCATCTTCTTGTACATTTTTTACACTTTCTGTAATAGAAGAAGGGAGAATTTGTTTTCCGTTATATTCCCCGTTGTTTAATAGTAATTGCCCGAATCTCGCCATATCTCTAGCAGTTGCATTTAATCCAGCACTAGCTTGTTCTACTTTTGTTTCATCTGTAACGTAATACGCGTTTTCTTCCATACCAATTTGAGACCAAATTCGTTCGCTTACATTTTCAGCTAGTGATTTACCAGTAATAGTTCTAATAATCCAAGCGAGCGTTTCTGTTGATCCGTTATTGTAAGAAAAGGAAGAACCAGGCGGTGCAGTTTCTTCGGCTTCCCGTAACATATCATAAATTTTCATCGGACCGTCGTAATTTTTGCCGCGGGGTAAAATATTGCTAGCTAAATATAATTGTGCATCTTGATTTTCTAGCCCAGGTTGCTCATATCCATGAGTAGGATATTCAGCTGAAACTTGCATGTCCATTAATTGCTGAAGTGTGGCATTACCGAACGGTGTGTTTTTTAATTCTTTTATGTAAGTGTCAGCTGTTTTCTCTAAATCGATACGATTCTCTTCAGCGAGAGATTGTATAATTGCCCCGGTAAAGACTTTTGCTAATGATGCCATACCATGAGGTTCATTCTGTTTATACCCATTGAAATATCGTTCGTAAACAAGTTGTCCATTATGTACAACGACAAAAGCATCTGTTTTGTTATCATCTAAAAGTTTTTTTAGAGGAGTTGTATTTCCGAATCTACGCTCCACAGCAAAATCGTCTAAGTTTTGCAATGCGGAAGGGAAGTGAGCAATTTGGTCAGGATTGTTTTTTACGTCATTAACTAAAGTGAATTCTTTCATGTGTGTGTACGACCAACGTAAGTAAGGGTCATTTAACCAGTTTTCTTTTGTCACATTATGTTTTGATGGGGTCGTTTTATTTTGTTTGAAGTAAGTAAACCCAAGCCCTGTAATTACAAATATGAATGTTAGTATAAGTAAGAGTAGGGGAGATTTTTTTAGTTTCATATATGGCCCTCCTTTTTATTTCTACTATAAGTATACGCTCGTCTTGAAAGAAATACAAAATAAGGAAAGTAAACGGGGAAGTTTACTTTCCTTATTAACGTTAAGCGGAAATTTTTCCGTCTGTAGGTTGTTTCTTGAATTTTTGTTTTCGTCCGTGTAATCCATAATATAAAAGTAAAGTGAACGCAACGATAATAGCTGCGATAAAATACATATTATGATAACTGGATTTCGCTGCGACAATACCTAAAATGAAAGAACCAAAACCAATACCACTATCAAAGAATGAGAAATACGTAGCTGTCGCAGAACCACGTCTATGGTTTGGAGCGGCAGAAATCGCAATCGTTTGGAAACTCGGAATTAATGTCCCGTAACCTAAACCGATTAGCATACCTGCGCCAAGGAACCAAAATGAAGTTTGTGCTTGGCTTAATATGAACATTCCGATTGTGAAAATAATGATAGCAGGGTAAACGAGTACATTTTCACCGAAGCGATCAAAAATCTTTCCTGTAAATGGACGAGAAATGACAACAACAAGTGCGTATAAAATAAAGAAGTAACTTGCAATTTCACTTAAACCGAGTTCTTTCGCATAAATAGGAATAAAGGATAAAATACCACTATAAGAAAAGGCTAAAACAAATCCTGTAAGTGCAATCGGAATAGAAGATGGTTCGATTAAGTCTTTCCATTTCATTTTTTCACGTTTTTGTTTGCTAACAGGTGCTTCGTGCGGAATATCTACAAGTAGTCCTAATAAAAATGCAAGTAATGAAAATACGGAACAAACGATAAATAATACTGTAAACGAAAAATGAGAAATAATTGTTAAACCTAAAAAAGGACCAATTACCATCGGCAGACTCATAAATACGCCGAAATATGCAAGCGCTTCGCCTCGTCGATGAGCTGGCGCAACATCAGTTACAATCGTACCAGTAGCTGTCGTTGCCATCCCGAACCCAATACCGTGCAAGAAGCGAAGGGCAAGTAATAAGAATAAACTTTGCGCACCGAAATACATAACAGTAGCGGCTAAAAATAATGAAAGTGAAATAAATAATATTTTCTTTCTTCCTAAATCATCGAGCCATTTTCCTGTGAATGGTCTACATAAAACAGAAGAAATAAGAAACACAGTTGCAACTAAACCAATTTCCTCAGGTTTTCCTTTTAGGCCGTCTATGACATAGACAGGCAGAGTAGTCATAAGCATGTAAAATGTTAAGAAAAGAAATAGACTACTAAAACAAGTTCCGAGGAAATCCTTCGTCCAAAGTTTCTCACTTTGCATCGTCATCCCTCCAATTTAATCTAAATTTTTAATAATTTGTTGTAACACTTGAAATGCTTGATGTAAATCATCTTCATTAATACCTTCTAGCGTTTTTTCTTCGAAAGTATCAACTTCTTCTTGCCATACTGGAATCATCTTTATCGCTGTTTCGGATAAAGAAATGAGCTTCTCGCGGCGATCTTTACCTTCTGTACGAATAATCCATCCCATCGTTTCCATACGTGTTAACGTACGAGTCATCGTTGGTGATTCAACATTTAAATACTGGCACAATTCTGTTTGCGTACAAGAACCAGTTTGATTAATGCGGAAAATAACAGCCCATTGCGCACTAAATAACCCTGTTGGAGATACACGTTCATTAAATTTCTTCGTAAACTTTCGAGAAGTCTGGCTGACGATGTGAAAAAAATGTTGTTTTTCGTCCATGTATGTTGATCCTTTCAAATTAGTTACCTAGCTAACTATATACTTTTTTATAATAATTGTCTAGTAATAGACATGTTGATTTATGTAAAAAATTCTTATAGGTTTTATGTTGCGAACGTATATTCTAAGTGCTATTCTTTAATTAAGTAAAGAATTTTCTTTCTATTAAATAGAATGGGGGAACTTGTGATGATTAAGCCTGCAACAATGGAGTTTGTTTCACTATCGAACGGAGAAACGATTGCATATCAGGAAGTTGGAAGGCGAAATACAGATATTCTTGTACTCATTCACGGGAACATGACATCGTCACAACATTGGGATTTAGTTATTGAAAAGTTGCAAGATCAATACCATATTTACGCTCTTGATTTAAGAGGGTTTGGACAATCAACGTATAATCAGTCGATAGATTCATTACAAGACTTTGCAGACGATGTAAAATTATTTATTGACGAGTTAAAGCTAGAGAAATTTTTATTAATGGGCTGGTCAATGGGTGGTGGCGTTGCGATGCAATTTACAGCGAATCACCCAACTTTTGTAGAAAAGTTAATTTTAGTAGAATCAGTAGGAATGAAAGGATACCCAATCTTTAAAAAAGATACGAATGGGCAGCCGATTGTATCAAGTTTAGTAAAGACGAAAGAAGAAATTGCGCAAGATCCAGTACAAATCGCTCCAGTATTAGATGCGATAAAAAATATGAACAAACTATATTACCGTACAGTATGGAATCTATTAATATATACACATAATCAACCTGAACCGGATCGTTATGAAAAGTATTTAGATGATATGTTAACGCAACGTAATTTCGTAGATGTGAATTATGCGCTCATTACATTTAATATTTCAGATGAACATAATGGGGTTGTAGAGGGAAGTAAACAAATTCATCGTATTAAAGCGCCAACACTCGTCATACAAGGTGATAGAGATTATGTCGTACCGCAAGTAGTCGGTGAGGAATTAGCGAAACATTTGCCAAATGCAGAGTTGAAGGTATTAGAAGATTGCGGACACTCGCCGTTTATTGATTGTTTAGATGTATTTATAAAACATGTAGAGGATTGGTTAGAACAGAAATAATCCCCGAAATGAGAAGTGTTGCATATACTATAACATTTGTATGTATAAGGGGAGATTATCAATGCATAAACCATCCTTAATCGCTTATTCGCCATATAATCATCATATCTATACAAAAATAATGATAGATCCGATGTATATGCAAGTTTCACCAGCTGTAGTTCCTTTACAAATGCAGCAGCCACTAACAGCTCATATGCAACATTACTTATATGGACCTTCATTTTATGAAAATCCATATTTTAAACACTTTCATTACAATGTGAAAGCGCAAGTTTGGGAAGGATAAGATAACAAGCTAAAAGGTTCATTCTTTTAGCTTGTTTTTTATTGCGAATATTCGTACACGCATTTGAAGAAACAGTTTATAATGAAAAGTGGAAGCGTGAGAAGGAGAGGGACAGAGGATGTCAATGCGTTTTACTTTTTGGATTATGGTTGGGATTGTAGCAATCTCGGGTTTGTCACAAGGAATGCTCTTACCGGCCATTGCAATGATTTTTGAACAAGAAGGGGTTAGTTCAAGTATTAATGGTATTCATGCGACGGCATTGTACATTGGGATATTAGTTATTTCGCCGTTTCTTGAAAAACCGATGCAAAGGTTTGGAATGAAGCCGATTATTGTTATAGGTGGGTTTCTCGTTATTATTTCATTATTCTTTTTTACACAAACATTTTCATTTTGGGTATGGTTTATCCTTAGATTTCTAGTTGGAGTTGGAGATCATATGCTTCATGTCGGAACACAAACATGGATTACGACGACATCAGACCCAAGTAAAATAGGGAGACAAGTATCGATATACGGTGTATTCTTCGGAATTGGTTTTGCCGTTGGTCCGTATTTAGCAAGCACTGTGCAGTACGGTCTTGCAACACCATTTATTATATCTACTATACTTTGTTTAATAGGTTGGCTTTTACTACTTCCAACAAAAAATGCATTCCCAGCGCAAGATGAAAGAGAAGTGAAGAGTGAATCATCATTTTCTCGTTATAAACAAGTTGTTGGATTAGGATGGATTGCACTGCTGGGACCACTTGCATATGGCGTACTTGAAGCAATGTTAAACAGTAACTTACCAGTATACGCACTTCGTAAAGGGTGGTCTGTTTCAGATGTATCCTTCTTATTACCAGCATTTGCAGTTGGGGGTATTATTACACAAATTCCGCTCGGTATATTAAGTGACAAATACGGAAGGGACCGTATATTAACGTGGACGTTTAGCATAAGTACGGGCATTTTTCTACTTGCCGCCGTATTTGATCAATATTACTGGATCGTCTTTGTCTGCATGCTTTTAGCGGGTATGGTTATTGGATCGTGCTTCTCTTTAGGGCTTGGATTTATGACTGACTTATTACCGAGACACTTATTGCCAGCAGGTAATATATTATCCGGAATCGCTTTTAGTTTAGGAAGTATTATGGGACCTGTATTAGGTGGCGTATTTATAGAAAAAATACAGTATACAAGCTTTTTTATTGCGGTTATGATTATAATGGGAATTCTCGCAATGTTATATATGGTCTACATGAAAAATCAATTCGCATCAAGAAAAATAGAAAGTAGGTTAGGGCATGACAAAACAACCTAATAAAAAGAAATTTGAAGTACTTGAAAATGAAACAATTACAGACTGCTTAGCACGTATGGAGCAAGAAGGCTACGCTCCGTCTCGTCGTATGGAAGAGCCAATCTTTCATGAAGTAAAGAAAGACGGCAAAACAGTAGTTGAGCCGTGCGGTAGGAAGATTGTTTTTGAAGGGAAATTGAAGTAATCCAATAACAAATTCTTTTTATAGTATAGAGCCATCCAATAGTTGGGTGGCTTGTTTTTTTATTAATCAATGAAGGAATTGAATAGAATGAATCTCTCGTTCATTTCTCCTAATTGGCTTCTTTATATGGGGCAAAAGATTGCTACTTTTTTCGTATATTGGTAAAATAAGTTCTTGGGTCTTACTTATTGTTATCGGTATAATGTTTGTCGCTTGAATGAAAGAAATTAGTTGCAAAAATTTCGCACTATGTAAAGGGTTACAGCAACGATCCCTTTTTTTGGAGGCACTTTAAACATAAAGCGAGAGAAGAGGCTATATGAACGATTCTCCCATCTTGTTTAAATATTAAACGAGTTACTGCAATTGGAACAGGTATATCAAACTAGTCGACATCCTGATGGATTATGTCTTTCTAGCAATCTATCATTTCTGATGGAATCGATAGATTGCTAGAAAGCGGAAAACAATTATTAGTATATTCCGAAGCAGGTGTAACAGAGTGTCCTTCCATAATTAAGGGTAAAACCCAAATACGTTGTTGTAAAGAATGATTTGTTAGAACTAGTTATAAGGAATAAAACAGAAAAGAGGATCACATGTTAGATACTTTACAGAGAAGTAAAAAGTTTTTTTTAGTATGTCTTATTTTTTTAGTGCTTTTAACCGCTTGTGGTAATACTGATGTTAAGACATCTAAAGCTTCATTACCACCGGCTGAATCCAATATAGATACATCATTAAAAGCACCAAATTGGGTAGATAAAAGTCCTATCCAACAGTCTCCTAATTTTACGGAAGATAAAAAAGTACAATCGGTTGTGAATTTAATAGCAACGGGTGATAATTTATATCATGACGCAGTAATTAAAGATGGCAAACAAAAAGACGGTTCATATGATTATAATTATATTTATGAAAATATCAAAAAAGCTGTTAAATCAAGTGATCTTGCTATCGTGAACCAGGAGACTCCGATTGCCGGAAATAATTTAAAAGTACAAGGATATCCGACTTTCAATACACCTGAAGAAGTAGGCCAATCTTTAGTGGACACTGGATTCAATATAGTGACGCAAGCGACAAATCACGCTATGGATATGGGTATTAAAGGTGTTGCGAATACAAGAGAATACTGGAAGAAATATCCGGATGTTATCCCGGTAGGTATTAATGAGAGTCAAAACGAGCGTAATGAAATAAAAACGATTACAAAAAATGGTATTCGTTTTGCGTTACTCAATTATACATATGGTACGAATGGAATTAAAATTCCAGCTGATAAGTCTTGGGCTTTAAATTTAATTGATAAAAAAGCGATACAAAATGATGTGGAAAAGGCAAAGAGTAGCTCTGATATGGTGATTGTTATGGTGCATTGGGGAGTAGAATATACCTCAACACCTTCAAAGCAACAAAAAGAAGTTGCTCAATATTTAACAAATTTAGGTGTAGATGTAGTAATTGGAAATCATCCACATGTAATTCAACCAATTGAGTGGAAACAAAATAAAGATGGACATGAAACGCTAATCTATTATTCTCTTGGAAATCTTATTTCTGCGCAAGAAAAATTAGAAACATTAGTTGGAGGATTATCTTATGTACAATTTGTTAAGTATGAAGATAAAACTTTTGGTATACGACAAGCGGCAATCGTACCGACAGTAACCGACTATGCTGATGGTAAGAAACAATTTAAAATTCAATTTTTAAAAGATTATTCGGATGAAAATTCTAAAAAACATGGAATTAAAAAATTTGTCGGCCCCGTTTCTTTGAAGGATTTCAAGGAGATTCCTAGAGACGTGTTGGGAAATTGGTATAAAGACTAATAAACAAAAAGGGAATGAGATACAATTAAAAAATTTATAATTTTAGCATTGGTATTAGCAATGGGATGGAGTCTTGCTGCTTGTAGTGGAAAGCAAACATCTCAGGCAACTACTAATAATAACGATAAAAATAAAAATGAAATACATGCGAAGAAAAAAGATGTTTTACCTATCTCTGATGTTAATGATTGGAGAATTATCCTTGTAAATAGAGAGCATATGTTATCAAAGGAACTAGGAATTGAATTAACAAGTATCACCCAAAATGCGAAGCCAAATATGAAAATAGATAGTAGAATTGCAACTTCCTATCAGGATATGGTAGCAGCTGCAAAAAAAGAGGGAATCAATCTTTATTTAAGATCAGGTTATCGAGCTATAAAATTACAACAAACTTATTATGATGCTTCAGTTAAAAGCTATAAATCTCAAGGCTTGTCGGATAAAGAGGCTAGTGCTAAGGCATTGGAATATCTTCAGTATCCTGGTGCAAGTGAACATCATACTGGATTAGCGTTAGACATTATTTCAGTTGAATGGCAGAATACTGTAGAAGATTTAAATGCAAAATTTGAAACTACCGATGCATTCAAATGGTTAGATAAGAATGCTGCAGAATATGGATTTACTCTCCGCTATCCAAAAGATAAAGAGAATATTACTGGCATTAAGTATGAGCCATGGCACTATCGTTATGTAGGAAAAGAAGTTGCTGTTTATCTAAAAGAAAAAGGGTTAACTTTAGAAGAATATAACGAAAAAATTAAGTCTGGTAAGTAAAAATATGCTTTAATTTTATTAAACATTATGCACTGCTACAGGAAAAGGTGAATCTGAGGATCTGTTAACCTTCCGCCTAGTATTGTAAAAACTGAGTATGATAATTTGAGCACGTATGAACCAGTTATCGTGTAAAAAGATGTATGTATTAAGAAATTAAAGTTAAGGATCTGATATTCATATCAGATCCTTTTTCTATCGTTCTTTTAAGAGCGACTGAGCCAAAATATTGGAATGAATATAAAAATAAAACAGCCCAAGGAATAGTAAAACGAATCCGGGAGTCTACTCGTACGCTTCATTGGGATTATCCAGAAATAGTTGTTGATGAAATAAGAAAGAATGGGTCTTACTCTCAAGCAAGAATTTAATATGAATGAATTGGATAGAAGGTAGTAATAAAAAACACTGCGCCTGGCAGTGTTTTTTATTATTTTTGCACATAAATACATAGTCATATTGATTAAAGTTTCACTTTATTGAAGAAAAATGCGAAAGCCATTCATAAAATATGGAAATGTTAAAATCCCTTTGATAAAATAGCAATATGTAAAAATAATTATTTGTTAATTCTTAATGTAATGAATATTCATGTTTAAATATACGAATTTAACTACATAGTTATTGCGCTAAAGGGGGAGAAAGATGTTAGATGAATTATACAATGCTTTTTTAAATGCGTCTGGTTTTACAGAAAGTGCGAGGAAACGAGATCGGTATGATGATTTACATGATTATTTAAAAGATAAAGAAAGAGAGTTAAAGCAATTCATTCAAGAGGCTGAATCAGCGAAGAGAGAGTATGAGAGTAAAAGTAATGGCTTAGAAGCTAATAAAATTCCGGCAGTTGAATTTGAACAAAAACGTCATGAAAAGGATGAAGACTTAAATACAGTATTATCCTATTTTAAAAGTGCATTAAGCGATGTTGGATCTGCAAAAAGTACAGCTTATGCAAAGTATTTGGAATATAAAGCGAAAGCAGAATCAGAGAAAGCGTCAGCATACGCTGCAGCGACCAAGGCTTTTGAAGAAAAGAAAAAGGAATTTGAAAAACTTATCCATTAAGCATACAAAGAATGGAGGGAACCAACATGAGTGGTAAAGAGGTTGAAATTATAGGAAGTAACACTGCAAGTGCCATTTCTTACGCACAAAACATTGAAAATGGTATGAAGGATTCTTTAAACCAAGCGAAAGACTTAAAAGCATATGTCACAGGTGCGAAATGGAATGGAAAAACGAGAGATGCATTTTTAAGTTATCTTGATTTGATCATTCAATATAATTCAGAAATGGTAGAGGCATTTGAAGGACATACGAAAGCTTTGAAAGAGTTAGATAAAAGCATTCAAACGTACGGAGATAAATCGGAAGTAAGGGCGATAAAACAACTGTGATGGAGAAACGAGGGATAAAAGAATGGGGAAAGAAATGAGTTTTGCACCTGCTGAATTATATGTTCTCGCAGGTGCAGCTGGGGTTACCGATATATTTGGATTGCCAAACCGTGACGCAATTATTTTACTTGATGCAGAATGTGTCACGAAAGCAACTACGAGTTTAAAAGAAAAAGGCCTACTTACAAGTGAAAATGGAATTACCCCTGCAGCTTTTCAAATAATTGAACTATTAAAGGAATATGAAAGTTGTCATGAATACACGAGAATGAATAATGTATTAATTGGCTTTTTGAAAGAGGATAAAGACCGAGTGGCTGTATTAACGGAAATAGAACCAAATAAAAAATACGAGATCGACTACATACCAAAGCCAGACGTATATTTTTCCTTATTAACACGCATCCCTTTCTTATTGAGAGAACCGAGGGAAATAGAAGATACATTTTTCTCAAAGAGAATGACAGAAGAAGAACAACAAACATTTGAGGAAAAAGATTTATCAAATAAAAACGTTATAGCGATAGAAACGTATACGAGGCCTCGAAGTAATAGAGGAGGAAAATGGGAATGTTTCTTATATTTCACTGAAGGAGAAGATTTCGTTCAAATAGATGTAGATCGTAATCGATATGACTGGGTGAGCCTCTATGCGGTTAATAAGAAATTGTATGACGTGTTAAAAATGCCATATAAAAAGTTAATTGACCCGAGACAATTCTCGTTAGGAGGTATTCAATAATGCAAGTATCAATGGGGGATAGTGGTTCTGGTGGTGGAGAAGAAGTATTAGTTAATTTTCAAGAACTACTAGATATAGTAATGAAGTTAGAAAATATATATAAAATCCATGTAGACGTCATTGGAACGAATATTGAGAGTTTATTAAGCTGTGATTTTTATCAAAAAGGTGAAGCGATGAGAGTAATTGAAAAATATCCTGATATATTACACAAAACACTAGAATTGGCTGAACACTATTCTAGGTCAGCGACAGTTGTAGGGAATGTATGTGTAGAAATGCTTGAAAAGGACGAACAATTACGTGAAATATTAAGTAAGTTGTAGAAATCACCATACGGCTGGGGGGATGAAAACGAGATGGATGTGAAATATAGACCTGAACCATGGCAAAACATGGGGGATGGTATGAATCGAATTACAAAAGATGCACTCATGAAATTACGGGAAGCAAATGAATCATTAAAAAGAATTGATGGAAGAATACGAGATTTAGACTCGGATGGTAGTATACATTTTAATCCTAAAGATCAATCGCAAAAAATCGGGGAATTACTTGATAGTTATACGACATTACAAAAATATTGCGGAGAAGCAGGGCGATTGGTGTCTGAACATATAGATAAACCTTTTTTAGTAGAAATGGATAAATTCGCTCAAAAAATGAGAGATACATCTATTCTCAGTTTTGAAACAAATAACCGAATTGGCTCTACAACAACGACAGTATTACCAGGTGCGCATGCGGGCTACGGAAGTGTACCACAAACAATACAGAAGAAGAAAGATAAAATAACAGTAGAAGATATTTTTAAAGATTCACCTGCATTTGATAACGTACTGAGAGCGGAGTACGAAGAACTAAAAAAACAAAATCCAGATGCAAAATTAAATTATGAAGAATACAAGAAAGTAGTCCCATCCACACGAGGATTTGAATACAAATCGATAGAAGATGAACAGAAAAAACTAGAAATGGTGCGAGACATAGGAATAGGCGTAGGGATCATCATCACAACAATCCTTTGTCCACCACTCGGGGCCGCTGCCGCAGTAGTATACGGAGGTGTACAAATAAAAAGCGGTATCGACGGAGAAGACTGGGGAACACACCGGAAATTGAGCCAAGAAGAGCGGGTAGGAAACATCATTTTTGGCGGATTAGATGCAATCCCAGTTGTTGGAGCAGTAGGAAAAGGAGTAAAAGCATTCAAAGGCACAAGTGAATTAGCTGATTTAGCGAAATTATTAAAATTCAAAGAAGGAATGCCTGGTTTTAATCCAAATTTGAGTAAAAATGTGGTACAATCGCTTAAGGAAAATAATCTATTAAAAAATTTAAAAATACAAGGCTGGAAAACCGTAGATAAGATTAATGATGCGGACTATTTCATTAAAGGTCTAGTAGCAAAAGGTGTGGACTCCGTAACTCCATTCGTTAAAGGTGTAGAAATACTGCCAGATGGAAGTGTCGTTAGATCTGGAACGAACTATAGCGGAAAATTCCAAGAAGCCCATGATGCCTCAAAGGCGAGTATTCAGAGTAGGATCTCGAATTTGGAGAGTGGTGGGGTTAAGGGTACGGGTAAAGTTGGTTATGGCAGTAACATTTCAGACAATATCTCAAAAGAAATTAAAGAGTTAGATAAAGAAATAAATAGATTGAAAATAGAGGGAAATGACAAAGAAGTCAAAAGATTAACGCGAGAAAAAAATAAATTGGCCAACAAGTTGGATACGAAAGATGTTATTAGTGATCATTATGACTTGAAGGTTGCAAAGGAGTATGAAAGAAAAATCGATAATTCTAAATATTTTTCTCATGATAAAGGTGATTTTGGGGAAGAAGTGACAAAAATAGTAGCTAGAGACAGTGATTTAGGTAAAGATGTTTCCGATCTGTTCCAAGTGGGGAGAAATGGTATAGATGCAGCATTCCTATCGAAAGGGCCGCCGCCAAAGTTAACTATTATTGAATCAAAGGCATCAGATTCCGCTAGTTTTAGTTACTCGGATAAACAGAAAAAGGGTGGAGATACTTATTTTCAAGACATGGTTAACAGCGATGATCCTAGGTATGCTAATTTTAGAGATAACTTAGAGAATCTGATGGAGGAGAGTCCGGATCTACAATTCGATTTTATTAGAGTTGAAACAGATATAAAGATTACTGATACTGGATTCGGTGTTGATGAGTTAAAGGTAAAGGACTGGAATAAGAAAATAGATTAATTCATAGGGAGGATGCAATGATGAACCCCAAAAAGTTAGAAATGGCTTTTAAAAGATATAGCAAAAATTTTGTGGATGGAATCAAATTTGAAGATGTTAAAGATAAATATAATGTCAGTAGAAGTAAGGTTGAGAAAATTGTTGAGCAAAATGAAACAGAGAAAGATCATATCCTACTAATAAATTTAAGCAAAATTTTCTCATATCACTTGTCACTATGGAAAAACGATGTATTGATAAGCGGTGGAAACAATGTAGAAGGATTAAAGAACATGCAGAAAGTCTTATTTTACCAGTGCATGGGACAAGATCTTTATAAAATCAGATATCCAAAGATGATTTTGGGGTATACGTTTAAAGAAGTCGTCCTCACATTAGTTCATTTTGCAATGTATGGATGGGAGAAAGAAGAAAATATATTATATGATTTTATGGTTCATCACTTCGGTGGACATTTAATAGATGCTAATGAAGAGAATAGACATATTTGGTTTTTGCTAGAGCTATACTTGCAGTATAGAAATAAAACCATCATGGGGACAAATGAAAAATTGCATCTAGTCGTGAAAAATAAGTTTAAAGAAACTGAACTGCGATGCGATTTAATCCCTGAAGACCTAAATATATATGATGAAGTGTTAGGACGTTGGTCGACTCGTGACTTAGAAGAAATAGAATATCTAATTTCGATAATGTCTCAGTATCATTCTGCGTTAGCTTCTGAAATCGGACAGCTAGGTGAATTTGGTGATTTCAGATACGGATTTTATCCTTTTGAAATATTATTTTTAATCCATGTAAGGAAACAACTAGGGTTGCCAGTACCTACTCAAATCGATAATTTTCTGATGAATACTCCAGAAGCTAGAATGGTATTTGGGGAACATGAGTCATATCCTGAATGGGATCCCGTACTTCAGATGATCGATCAATTTTATCGTGAAAACTATCCGGAATATATTCCTAACAAGCATGGAGAATTATTTCAATAAAAGGGAGGAAGCTAAGATGCCTGATCAAGGGATAGCGCAGATTATATTTCCTGATAGCAAGGATTTGGAAACATTTTTGAAGGAACAAGGAAGTTATGACTTACATGAAGACCTATTAAAATATGGATTGACAACGAAACAGTTTTTATACGTTGACTATAAAGGTGAGCAATACCAAGAAATTGTCAATTTTATTCTTGATTACGAATTTGCCCACCAAATTGAATTAGCAACACAAGAAGAACTTGAGAGATTAGAAGCATTTAATTATGAATTTTTACCCGATAAGATCAAGATGGCCAACAAAATACTGTCACCAAAGGGATTTGGTCTGTTTTTATATCCAAATTCAGGCGACTTTTATGCATTATTCATTGGGAAAATAGAGAATATAACAAAAATCCTGCAAGAAGAGGTGTTGCTTGATGATAGAATTCCTTTTCAAGAAAGGTGTATCAAATATTATAGATAGACCTAAGGATTGTATGCCTTCACCCTTGAATCCGATCAAGATTTTCTTATAAGTTAATATCAAGATTGCATAACCATCTAGAATGTGCTATTTTTGACCACGTACAATTTTAATAACACCATGTGTTACTACAAATGCATTTAAACTTGTCACCTCCTGAATTCGAAATAATAAAAATGTTTTGGATTTGGGAGGGTTGATAATAGAAAAATAAATTGAGAAATGTGCCTATTTTATTGGTTACTTGGACGCTGACAAAGGTACATGCTTAGTAAAGGAATTCAATGGCAACGTTAGGAGAACGTAGTGGCTATTGAATTTTTTATTTTTACAACTGTATTAGAAAGAAAAGCGTGAGAATTAGGCGAGATGATATTTTATTGAAAAGACATGGAAAGGACACAATAATAATGAACTCGTAAGTATTAATGTATTACTTGTTACCATATAAAAGGTGTCATACTACTGTTACTACAAAATTTACAAATTTAATGCTACTTAAAACAGATGAATTTAAAGCACTTGATTGTCTCCGAAAGGCAACGAGTGCTTTTTTATTAGATAGACATGCTATAAATTTTTAGAAAATATTTTTTATGAATTCAGGCTAACATAAATTATTAGTATTATATAATTGAAAATTCATTAGCAAAAGGTGCGGACTCCGTATCCCAAATCTTTAAAGGTGTAGAAATACTGCGAGATGGAAGTGTCGTTAGATCTGGAACGAACTATAGCGGGAAATTCCAAGAAGCCCATGATGCCTCAAAGGCGAGTATTCAGAGTAGGATCTCGAATTTGGAGAGTGGTGGGGTTAAGGGTACGGGTGAAAGTGGAATTCCTCCTAGGTACGGTGAGAGAAAGATTACAGATGAAGAATATGAAGCATTAAGAAAAAAAAACGACGGCAAAAATAAGAAAACAAGTAAATAAAGGCCACAATAAAAAGATAGAAACGGAAGATCAAGCTCTTCCTGGAAAAACTTTTATAGGTTCACTAGAAGCAGATCATATTGTGTCTATGGACAGAATCGCAAATATGGATGGTTTTGGTAATTTAACAGAAAAACAACAGTTAGAAGTATTAAATAACCCAGAAAACTTTACAGGATTAAGTAAATCTGCAAACACTTCAAAGCAATCTAAATCGTATGAAGAATGGACACATTATAAAAAGAGAACACCAGATGAGATAGAAGTTAGTCCTGACTTTAGGAGCAAGATGATTACAAGAGAAAAACAGCTTGAAAGAATATTGCAAAAACAAATTGATGATTTTAACAAAGAATAATATAAAATAATATTAAAAAGGATGGGAAAAAAATGAGTTCTAAGTTAGATATATTAAGAGAGTATAATGAAGATATTCAATTGATTAATGCAAATGAATTTAAGAATATAAACGCATCTTTAATTCCTGATTTATGGGTGGAAGTATTTAGTAAACATGATAGAGAAAAGAGAATCAAGAAAATTTTAAGTATATGGAAAAAATATGTGAATAATAATTTATCTAATACTATTGCTTACTTATCAGAATACCTTGAGGATATTGAACTGATGGTAAGTGAGGACACCTATTCAATCTTGTATACAATAAAAAATCAAGGTGGAGAAGATTTATATTATGAAGGAAGAAATCCTAAAGATAGTTTTAATAATGAGGAATTAGAATCTTCATGGAGAGAAATTCCTGAATCTATTAGGGACTTTTACGAAAATGTTCATAATGGATTTTATGATTACACAAGTGAATCGATGGGATTGATGCCATTAGAAGCTATAACTTACTTTGGGGATGATGTCTTAGAGTGGGGGATTATAGATGAATTGGAAGAACCGATAAGGATTAATTTAAAAACATCTTTTGGATTCTTTAGTAATGGTATGGGGAGTTACATAGCTATAGATTATGAAAATTGTAAGAATAACAATGCTACTTTTTGGTCAGCTAAGAGTCAGCCTAAATATAATGTTCACTTTTGGAATTTTGTAGATGAATGGATTGTTATCGGTTTTGAATAAAAGGTTTTTACAATTTTGATACAAAGTCTATAAACTTAAAGAGATTTTTAGGTTTAGAAAACAAAAAGGCCAGGAATTATTCGTGGCCTTCCTTTTTGGTTACTTGCATTTTTACATTTTCAATTTCACTTTCAAGATACTTGAAGTTTTGCATTATTTTATTCTCTAAGCTAGCATAACTAAATTGAACTTTTTTAAGGATAGTAGTAATACCTTCTAATTGTTCTGTGTTCTTTTCTAAGTTTATGAACAATTCTCTTTCTCGTCTATCTGAACGTTTGCGTTCTTCTACTAGTAGTTTGTAATGAATACCTCTTTCTTCTTTTATGTTTTTGGTTAAGGAACTAACCTGCTCTTTGTGACTATCACTAACGCTTCGAACATACCCATAACTTTAACAGACATGAAAATAACAAACACCATAATAACGCAAAGTAGAGCCATGAAAGGTTTATCGCCATGAGTAAATTGATCGATTCATCTTGATAAGGTTTTACTTCTTCTGGTGTCGTGCAGCGACTCTGAAATGAACCCAAAAAGTTAGACACTTTTTGGGTTCATTTCAGAGTTCTTTTTTGTGTTTTAACGTGAAAATTTTAAAGAGAATTATAATTTTATAATTGTATTAACTTTTAAATTTTATAGAATGAAGTAAAACGTTTAACAGGAGATAATCCAGAATTTTACATTCGATGACGCTATTTGGTACATGGCTACATGTTGCAGCAAAGAAAGGATATTTTGGAATAGTGGAATATTTAGTCCATAAAGGAATCGATGTTAATACAAAAGGTGATATATTTGATGATTCCCCTTTAAGAGTGGCAGCAGGAGAGGGGGATTTGGAGATAGTAAAGTATTTAATAGAGACCGGCGCAGAATTAGATGTGAGCTTAGCGAACAGAAATCCATTATTTGGAGCAATTTATGGTGGGCATAAAGAAGTAGTTGAGTTTCTAGTTGAAAAAGGAATAGATATTTCAATTAGATATACTGGAGAGAGTATTAAGAATTTGGATGCATATGAATATGCTAGAGAATTTGGGCAAACTGAAATTGCTGAATATTTAAAGCAGAAGATGGATGAAAAAAATAAACTGTTAAAAAAGTAAATACTCTATGATGGTTGTACCATCATAGAGTGTTATGTGCAATGATAGAATAGAAAATAAAGTACGAGCTTAGGCGAGATGACATTTTACCGGGCGATAAATATAAACACATGGAATGTATATGAAACTAATGAACTCGTACAAACTCGTAAGTTTTAACATAGTATTTGTTAGGAAGTATAAAAAGTGTCATATTGTTACTACAAAACTTATAAATTTATGCTGCTTAAAAACAAATGAACTTAAAGCGCTTGATTGTCTACGAAAGACAACAAGCGCTTTTTTATTAGATAGGCATGTTATAAATGTTTAAAAATTATTTTTATGAATTAAGGTTAACAGAAATTACTAGTATTATATAATTGAAAATACATTAGCAAAAGGTGTGTACTCCGTAACCCCATTCGTTAAAGGTGTAGAAATACTGCCAGATGGAAGTGTCGCTAGAACTGGAACGAACTATAGCGGGAAATTCCAAGAAGCCCATAATGCCTCAAAGGCGAGTATTCAGAATAGGATCTCGAATTTGGAGAGTGGTGGGGTTAAGGATGCGGGTGAAGGTAGTAGGATTATTCCTGGTACTCCGGGTATTGTAACAGGAGGGAATTCTACTAAATTAGGAAAAAATATGATGACAGAAATGGGGCTTAAACGTTCAACTAAATGGAGTGGATATCAAGCACAGCATATTATTCCTTCTGAAATGGCAGATAATCTTGTAATTAAAAAGATAGGTATGAACTTTGATGACTTATCAAACGGTATTTTTCTAAGAGTACCAGATGATAATATAAGTACAATGGCTAGACATAGAGGATATCATTCTGTTTACAATGAAGTAGTTGCAAGAGCATTAAATAAAATGGATATTAACCAAAGTATTGCTAGTTTACAAAAACAGGTATATGATTTGCAAAAAAATTTAAGGAAATTACAGGGGAATGGTTTACCATTGTACCCAAGCCAAGGTGCAACAGTGGAACTTTGGGAAAGAAAGCTAAAACAATTGGAAATACAAAATAAGTAAATATCAGTAAGGTGGTAAGGTGTAATGGAAAATAAAGATATTAGTTTGCTTGAAGAATTACTTTATAATACAAATAACGAGGATACAATTAGCCGAATAAAGAATATAGATAATCCAATAATCCTTCATTGTTTTGCAGCAAATTATAATTGGAATAGTGGATTTGATATACCAAATGCAATTCTTGAAAATAAAGATTGTGACTTAGGAACGGGATTACTAATGTTTCATTATGCAGACGGATATCGACTATTAGAAAGTCCGGAGGAAGTTTCGAATTCTCCATTACAAGAATGGAAGGTTTTTATATTAAAACTTCAAAATAAAATTATGAATTTGGAGTTTAAAACACAAAATATATCATTTAGCCCTGAATTAACAAAAATTCAAATATTCAAGTTAAAAAAAAGGAACCCAAGTATTTCAGATATTCTTATTAATGAGTCACCAGGAAATATAATTGATATTCCTAAAATATAAATAAACATTAAAAACTCATTACAGTAAATAAATGAGCTTAGTTATAGTGATTTTATAAACCTTACTATACTAAATTATATTTTATGGACGGATATAATAAAGTTCGTGGTGCTAAATTTAAATACGCATAAGTATATATGAATAAAAAATAAAGTATATGTGAAGTAGATAGAAAAAATAAAAGGTTTTTGAAAGTATGTACTCCATCATGGTTGTACCATCATGGAGTACTGTGTGCAATGATAGAATGGAAAATAAAGTAAAATATCATTTTATTTGGCGATGAATATAAACATATGGAATGTATATTAAACTAACGAACTCATACAAACTCGTAAGTGTTAACATAGTCGTTGTCACGACATATAAATGGTGTCATACTGTTACTACAAAATTTATAAATTTATGTACTTAAAAATAGATGAACTTAAAGCACTCGATTGTCGATTAAAGGAAACGAGTGTTTTTTTTGCGTATTAGCGTAGAAATTTAACAAATAACTATAATTTTATTATGTAAACTTTTTACATAGTTTTCTATACAACTAAAGAGAAGAAAAATGTTCACTATTACTTTCATTTCTGTTATAAAAATTCTACAATAGAAGACAGAACGTATATTTGGTATAATCAAAACATACTATATGAAACGATGTACATGAGTTTGAGATTTATGAAAAAAGGTAAGTAATACATAATAATAAATACGCTATAGGATTCAGTTCATGTTATACAAATCAATCGTTAGAAAGGAAAAGATGTAATGAATCAAATTTCATTTGAAGATTTATTTGAAGAAGAAAAAGAAAAGGTGGAGGGAGCTGAGGTATGTAAGGTACCAGCCCCTTTATCACCATTAGAAAAAGATATTTTAGAATTAATTGATTCTGAAGAAATAAGTGCGCTTGAGCTATGTGAACGATTAATACGATCTGGTAAAATACCCGATGAAAGATTCACTACGAATAAGCCTAAAGCATATGGACAAGTATGTTTACTATTAGAAGGTTTTGTTACAGAAGGAAAACTTATTTTTATCAAAGATGATGAGAAAAGAGATAGGGTATATAAATTGAAAGAAGAAGTTTGAGATGTATAGTGGGAGATGAATGATTGGTTCCCTTTAACTTGCAGCTCCGTTAGTCTAGTAATGTCCACTAAAAAGGTGTCAATCTCTCCTAGATTGACACCTTCATACTTTTAACACCTTACATACTTACGCTTAAAACCTAGTCTTCCTCTATCAAGTTCTTTCTGAATACTCTCTGTAGCATTTAGCAAACTGCTTTTTTTATTATCATGTTTGACTTCAACTATACCAACTTCTTTTGCAATCTCGACTGCTTTTTCGTGTAGTGGTACATATGAAATTGCCACGGTGTTTAGGAAATTATTCATAGCGGATTTTGTTCGTTCTGGAGAATGATGAATTGTATCTTTCACCATTTCAAGCATATCGGAAATTTTACTTTCGGAAAACTCATTGTCTTTGCGATTTCCTAATAGCCAACAGTAGCAACTCCAGCCTGCAGACATTTTAAGCTCGTCCCCACTTGCAATCCATTTATCAGCAACATCTTGTGCGATATTTGACTCTGATAAAGTTACTGCCACCACATAATCGGATAGCATATAAAAATATGCCCCGTCTATCCAGCGATCAAAATCAGACTCACTCATAGCTTTTGGATCGGCAATAATACCTGCAAAGTACATAGCATCGTAGTTACCTGTGGCATAAAGCTCTTCAGCTAACTCTTGATTTAATTTTATTTTTTTAGCGATTGGTTTCATAGCACCTGTAGCTACTCCGAATACTGGCTCATGCGCACCGTTAGATATGTATATTTTTTTCGTTCGTTCCTTACCTAGAGCCTCAAGTTCTTGCATAACTGTTTTAAAATCCATAGCTGTGCACTTCCTTCCTTCATGTAAGAGCCTTTTTAAGTCTTTCATATTTCTTATTTTAATACTAATTGTATTCAAGAGGTATGTCTACTTTCTAAAAGTATCGAAACTTGGTTTGAATTTTAGATGAAATAAAGAGCTAATTAAAAGGGTGGTATAATATAGAAAAAGTGAATGATGAAAATCAAATAGGGGGTATTCAATTGGAAATAAAATTGAATCGATTATATAGAGAGATAGCGGAAACGGTTCATGCCATGATTCCAGAAGAATGGGAGAAATTTTATTTTTATGCACAAATATCAGAAGCTGGAGGGGGGAACTTACTTTTTCTATAACAACTTCAGAAATAAAGAAAATTATAAGTATAGTGTAGAAATTCCTTTTAAATACGAAGTTGATGAAGAGGAGTTTGAAAGGAAAGAAGATTTTTTATATAAATTGAGTAAGGAATTAAGAAATGTTTTCAAAGATAATCAGCAAGAGCTTTGGTACTCTTTTACAATGTCTCTGGAACATAGTGGGGAATTTAACATGCATTTCGATTATACCAATTGGCTCGAAACAGAATATAGTTTTAGTGATCAAATGATTATTTGGAAACATAAATACTTAGGTGAAGTACCAATTGATGAAAATGATAAAGCGCTAATTCATAAGTATGACAATGAATTTCCGAATAATCCTATTTGACTGAAAGGAAAGAAGAAATGGTTTTTATAAAAATCATGAATTTTAAAGCGTAAGTTGAATGAGAATATATATTCATAATGGAGGACGCTATTAATGGAAGTACACGGAATGGTTTCAATATGGTTCGGTAATATGCAAACGCAAGATCAGTTGGATACATATATAGATGTTACGTATGATGAAGAAGGAGACGCTATACCAGCAAGATTTTTTGTTGATTTTAATATTGATATGATTGATGTAGATGAAGATTTTATTGAAAAGGAAGTGTTAGAAGAAGCGAGTGATGACATTTCTATGTTATTAACGGGATGTTCATATGATGATAAAATACTTTCTCGAATTAAGGAAGTAGTTAAATTAAATAAATCCTATAATTCTATCGTTTTAATTTATAATTTTCAATAGGACAATTCAGTAAGTAATTGTGAAGGTTTTAATTTTGTAACTGCTACAAGTTATCTATAGTTAGAAGTAAAGTACAGTAGAATAAAAATGATTTGTATAGTTTTTCCAATAAATATTTGGTATGATGGTGAATGGGAAAAATATACAAGTTGTTAGTTTTTCAAAAAAGGGGGATTGAATTGAAAAGAACACCTGAATTTGTATTAGGTTTAATTGGTGGCATTTTGGGAATTATTATTTTCATAATATTAATAGTTGTAGCGTTTAATATTATGGAAGGTGTTGATTACGAACTTTTAGCTTATTACTCTATTATTTTAACGGTTCAAATAGGATTGTTCATTTTATCGTGTTTAGTAAACAAGGTTAATAATAAAGTTTATGGAGTTTGTATGATTGTGATTCCTATAGTTATGTTGTTTATGTCATTATTCTTTTTACTTATTCCGACAATTTTACAAATTATATCTGGTTCATTTGCATTTAGGACATTAAAGTTAGAATCGAATGTAAGCTAAATATAATTATCAACGTCTGAATATTCGGTTTTTTAAACATTTTCGTTTGCAGTTCAAATTAACATAAAGTACAAAGTTGTACGCTTTAGGAGGAGAAATAGATGATTATTTGGTCTGGTTGGGGTTTTTTAGTCGCAATTATTGTAATTATTAATACTCTTTTGGGTAAGGCTATCTTTGGATCTATAACGGGGGACGCTACATATTTTCAAGACCATAGTTGGCCAATGGCGGTAATGTTTATTATATCAGGGGTTATGTCTTGGTATTTAGGTAAATATATTAATAAGCCAGATGGTAAAGTTTATATAGATGCCGAAACTGGTGAAAAAGTTATGTTTAACAAAAAACACTCGCTATTTTTTATAAAAATGGAATATTGGGGACCAATTTTAGGAGTTATTGCAGTTGTAACTTTAATTACAAGATAAAAAAAGAGGATGGGTATAGTAAGAGTAATCTATTCAAGTAGAAGGAGAAATCAGTCATGAATGCAAAGAAACTACTAGGGGTAGCAGTTCCGGTCATGTTGTTATTTGGTTGTGGAGTTTCTGAGAAAACGAACACTTCTAAACAGGAGAAAACGGAAGAGTCTAAAGTAAAAGAATCGAAGTCTAATAGTAAGAAAGAAAAAGTTTCAAAGGAAGACTATCCTAATAAAGTGTATAAATTAGGGGTAGAGTTTGATAAGTTGTTTGCGGAGCATAACAATATTACAAGAGAGGTTTTTGACGGTAAGAAAAAGAAATCAGATATAGTAGATAGTGTGAAAGAATTAAATAAAGTGTTAGATAAATTTGAGTCGATAGATCCCCCTGCAGAGTATGTAAATCAACAAAAGGATTTTGAAAAAGCAATTGGTTATTTTAGAGAGTCTTTTTCTTTAATAAATGAAGTATTCACCCGAAAAGAAAAAAGAGAAAAAGGCGATAAGACTGATAAAGAGTTAATGGAGAAATCCGAAAAGTTAGTGAAAGAAGGAGATATTTACTGGCTTAAGGCATTCAAAGATCTTGAAGGGGATATTAAAATCGGTGACGGTACAGTATCTGTGAAAGATTTGAAAGAGTTAGATAAGAAAGCAGGAATTAATACGGATAACGTTATGAAGAATGTGAAAGATGGTACGGAATTAATCGGTAATTGGGGATTCAAAGGAACAGACGGTTTCATTATGTCACTTATTCTAAAAGGTGATAAGACATTTGAAACGTATGGTAAAGGTGAGTATCCAAATAAAAAGAATTATATTGAAGGCACTTGGGAATATGATAAGGAAGCTTTTACAATCTATTTACATCTCAATAAACGTTTAGTAGACGGTGTAGAAGATACAATTCAAAAAAAGAAAATAGCATATAAAGTTCAAGATTATGATGGGGAAAACTTGCAATTATTTAATGAGACGTCATTTCATACAATTAAGTATGTGAAGCAAAGTTAAAGTTATGTAGGACTAGGTTTAAATGGCCTGGTCCTTCATTAAAGTGTGGGTATGTAAATAATATGTTATCTTTCGTTCTGTTTAATTAGTATCATGTTATTCTTTAATAGAGTAATAAATGGAGTTTTGCATTAAATATATGAGGTTGGTTACAAATGATAAAAAAATTTACTAGATTAGTATTAATAGTGGTTATCCCAATCAGTCTTATTACAGGTTGTGGGGCTGCTGAAAAAACTGAAGCACAAAAGCCGAAAGCGGTACAAACGGAGAAAAAGGACTATATGGATTACTCATATGGTAGCAAAGGTATATTAGTAAGTGGCAAAGCGAAAGAACGGCAACAATACGAGATTGGATATATGGATGATAATAAATTAATTGGGATTGATGAAAATATTGAAGACTGCATTATTTTAGATAATAAAGATGAAGCAGGTCTCATTTGGAAACAAATAGAGCGAGGATCTATTATTGAAGTGCAATACGGTAAGGATCGCAATGATATCGTAGGCGTGCAATTCGTAGGAGATCGTGAGTCATATGAAATTAGTGATAAGTTTGATCGGAATACGATAAATGAGATTGTTGAAAACGTTAAAGGGAATTTGTAATAGATGTATTTCGATAGTATAGGATCTCTTATTATGAAATTGTATGCCAGTTATTTGTCTAAGTTTAAATTGATTATTTTGACGGTATTTGTAATTAGTTGTAAAATAATGTTTGTTGATGAATTTTATAAAAAGTATGTTAGATGAAATTCATCTGTAGGGATGACATATAAATATTTTCTTAATGGGTATAAAATATGGTAATTTAAATATATGAATAAAAAGAAAACGAATTAAAAGTACATAGTAGATTCATATTTTAAAAAATTAATGTGACAATAAAGGGAGGTTGAGATACATACACGGCGGGAATGTGTATGTATTTATTATAATAATGAATAAGACAATTAAACAACAAGTAATCGCACTATCAACAAGTCTAGTGATTTTAGGGAGCGTACCTTTATCAGCATCAGCAGAAGAGATCAACAAATCTCAAACTGATCAACTTAATATTGCCCAAGGAGAACACGGAACGAGCGGATTAAATTATTCTAATTTCAAGTTGGAAGTTCCTGATCATGTACAAATTAACGAAGCAGAAGTATCTGAAAATGAAAAAATGCTTTTAGAAGAATATAAGCATAAACATGATGAAACAGAAGAATTAAACAAAATGCAAGATGCTAAGAAGGGACAAGTAGCAGAAAAGGAAGCTATTTCAAACATTGAAAAGGCATTTGAATCTGTAGATGGTCGAAATGATGGATCTGATCGTCAAATGAAACCTGTTGCAAAGCCAAGAGGTATTCAATATAGTGCACAGAGTACGAAGAAATATGGAACACTTGCAGGAGTTCCATTTGTGGAGTGGATTGTTCCAGCAGGAAATCCTGATATTCGTCCTGCGAATCCGATGAAAGCACGTTACATTACAATCCATGAGACCGCAAATACAGCCGCTGGTGCTAATGCTGAAAATCATGCGAAATATTTATACAAGCAAGCAACTGAAGGCACTTTCCGAACAGCTTCATGGCATTTTACTGTAGATGATAAACAAATTTATCAACACTTACCAACAAACGAAAATGGTTGGCATGCAGGAGATGGAGATGGTTCAGGAAACAGGGAGTCTATCGGTATCGAGATTGCGGTTAACCAAGACGGTGATTACAATAAAGCGTTAGAAAATGCAAAACGACTTGCAGGTTATTTAATGAACAAAGAAGGAATTGGTGCAGATCATATATACAAGCATCAACAATGGAGCGGGAAAAAATGTCCTGACATTTTAATTTCACGAGGTAATTGGGCTGGTTTCGTACAAGGAATTCAGTGGTATGCAAATATAAATGCGCAGATTGATACGTCTTTACAAGATAAAAATGACTCATTTAATCCAAATGAAAATAATCCAGCTGAACCTAGCATGGAACTAGTGGTAAATGGTAGTGGCATCAATGTACGTAGTGATGCGGGCATTGAACATCGTGTTGTACGTAAAGCTTCAAACGGAGATCGTTACAAAGTATTAGCGGTTAAAAATGGTTGGTATAAAGTAGGTAATGGAGAATGGATTTTCTATGACCCAAGTTGGATTAAAATTAACTACAATGTACCAAAGGAAGAAGTACAAAAGCCTAAGGAAGAAGTACAAAAACCAAAAGATGATATTACAGGTGGCTGGTTTGAAGGGCATATTCGTAAATTAAACAGTCTAGGTATTATGCAAGGCGAAGGCAATGGTGTATTTGCTCCATATCGAAATGTAACGAGAGCGGAGTTTGCGAAATTAATCTCGAATGCTCTTAAACTACCAGAGGGAAATAAGTCATTTGTAGATATCAATGAGGCACATCCATCACTTCATGACGGTATTAAACGTTGTGCAAGTGCAGGAATTATTAATGGTCGTGGTGAAGGGATTTTTGATCCTAACTCACCAATTACTCGTGAAGAAGTATCTATTATGATTGACAAAGCATTACGATATAAAGGAATTACAGGTGAGTTAGTAGCATTACCATTTACAGATAAGCATTTAATAACATACAAAGAATCGGTTCAACGATTATACAGCTTAAAGGTAGTTAATGGTATTGGAAATAATGAGTTTGATCCTCGAGGCACAGCAACTCGTGGTCAGGCGGCTGCCTTTATTGTGAAGATGTTAGATTCAATGCAAAAATAAAAGGAAACTTTAATCAGTGAGGGCCACTCGCACTTACATCAAGCAGTTTATTCACCAAATTTTGAAATGAGAGTTTTACTGCCCGCAAATAGCAGAAGAAATTGTATGTAGAAGCTGACATTGGTAGAAGTAAAAAATAAGAAGAATTTGAAAGGAGCTATCCAAAATAATAATTTGGAATAGCTCCTATTTAGTAGGAAGAACAATTGTATTTGATAGATTGTAATGTAGAATGCCCTTCCAAGCCCCTCATAAGCCCCTACCAAGTAATAAATCACTAAGAAAAAACAAAAGCAAAAACAAAAACAACTACAAGAACAAAACAAGCGCGAAAAAATGAAACCGGTGTTGTAGTAGTAAAAAAAATTGTAATTCGAATGCCAAAACCATTCCTGCATTCCTATCTTTATAATGAAGGATTAAAATTTTCCTATTTACTAGCAAAGAGTGGAGGGAAACATATGGCGGTATACCGTAATGTGCAGGTGAACTTTTGGCAAGATGAATTCATATTAGATTTAACGCCAGAGGAGCGTTATTTTTACATATATTTGTTAACTGGTACGAAAACGAAGCAATGTGGTATCTACATATTACCGAAGCGTGTGGCAGAGCTTGAAACAGGTTATAGTATGGAGACTGTTGAGAAGTTGCTAAACAGGTTTGTTGAGTATGGAAAGATTCTATATGATACGGAAACGAAAGAGGTATTCATAATAAATTGGTTACACTATAACCCTATTTCAAATACGAATGTGGAGAAGTGCGTATTACGTGAGTTAAAGACTATAAAAAGTAATGAGTTCATACATATATTTTTACGTAAATGCCTTGAAAAAGAATACAAGATTCCATTAGTACTGCAGCATTTTGGTATGCCAAAAGAAGAGGATAATAGTAGTTCACAAGTAGTTATTGAAGAGAAAGAAGAAGCGGAAGAGATAGAGGTGGAAACCATAGAAGAGGACGTTCCAAATAGTGAAGTTTATAAGTTTTATGAACAAAATATTAGTAGTTTATCCCCATATATTGTGAAGGAATTGAAGAATTGGATACAAAGACTTTCTGGAGAGAAAGTGTTAGAGGCACTTAAAATTGCGTTTGAAAATAATAAGAAAACGTTAGCTTATGTGAAGGGGATTTTGAGGAATTGGTGTAAGAAAGGACGAGTAGATTTTAGTGAAGGAATGCATAGGAGAGAAGTATTTGGTTCGTATGATCCATAGTTTGGATAAGGATTTTTTCTAGTCTAAAAGGTTCTTTTACTATAGAAGCGAATAGTGTGAGAAAGGGGTGGTTATATGGAAGTCGTTATAAAGAAGAAACGAAAAAGGGGAAAAAGAATTTTTATTTGGGCTAGTAGTATCGTTTTTTTGTTAGTTATTTCCGCTGCGATTTTTTTGAACATATATACGCTGAAATCTATGCCAAAGATAGATGGAACGATAAAGCTAGAGGATTTACAACACGCTGTTACGGTGAAGCGTGATAGTAAAGGTGTCCCGCATATTAAATCGGAAAATGCACATGATTTATATTTTTCACAAGGATATGTACAAGCGCAAGATCGGTTGTTTCAAATGGATTTAAGTAGAAGACAAGCTTCTGGTATATTAAGTGAAGTTGTTGGGGAAGCAGCTGTTGAACGAGATAAATTGTTTCGAACACTCGGTTTACGGCGAGCGGCCGAAGCTTCAGTTAGTCAATATAATGGAGAAGCGAAATATGCCCTGCAGTCATTTGCTGATGGGGTGAACGCTTTTATACGTGAGGCGAAAAAGGAAAAGAAATTACCAGTTGAGTTTACTATATTAGGTTATGAACCTGCTGAGTGGTCAATTGTTGATACTTTAACGATTGGGAAGTATATGGCGTTTGACTTAGGAGGACATTGGCACGGACAGGCATTTCGATATTGGGCGCTGAAAAATCTTCCGAAAGAGCAAGCGAATGAGCTATTTCCTGCATATCCGAAAGATGCTCCTAGATTGCTAGCTGAACTGAAAAATACAAATGTGGACGTAGCACAAAGTTTTTCAAAAACAATAATTCCGCCGGAGTTTAACGGTAGTAATAACTGGGTTGTGAGCGGTGAGAAGAGTGCGTCAGGTAAGCCGATTTTAGCAGATGATCCTCATTTATCTCTTGCGACGCCTTCTATTTGGTATCAAACGAGACTTGAAATGAAAGGTTTAAATGTGAGTGGCGTTATTTTCGCTGGAGTACCAGGTGTTATATTAGGACACAATGACAAAATAGCGTGGGGTGTTACGAATACAGGGCCTGATGTGCAAGATTTATATATTGAGAAGAGAAATCCTAATAATGAAAATGAATTTCTGTATAACGATAAATGGGAGAAAGCTACCGTTGTAGACGAGTCTATTAAAGTAAAAGGCGGGAAGACAATTCCTTATAACGTTACGATTACGAGGCATGGACCAGTAATTTCAGAGTTTGCGGATAAGGGGAAGGAGAAAACGAAAACAGTATTCTCTTTAAAGTGGACAGCTTTAGAACCGTCAGCTGAGTTAAAAGCTGTATTAAATATGAACAAAGCAAAAGACTGGAATGAGTTTGAAACCGCTCTTCAAGATTTTCATACACCAACCCAAAACTTTGTGTTTGCATCAAACGACGGCACAATTGCTTATAAAGCGAATGGAAATATACCAGTGCGTAAAAAAGGTGATGGTAGCTTACCTCTTCCAGGATGGACAGATGAATATGAATGGGAAGGGTATATCCCGTTTGATCAACTTCCAAAAGTAATTAATCCAAAACAAGGGTTTATTTCAACTGCGAATAATAAAATTGTTGATGATGATTATCCGTATCATATTAGCAATACGTGGGCGCAGCCATATAGGCAAATGCGTATTCAAGAATTTTTGCAAGAGAAGGAAAAGTATACGGTGAAAGATTTAGAAGAGTTACAGATGGATCAAAAGAATTTATATGGGAAAGAGTTTACTCCTATATTTTTAAAAGAGTTAAATAAAGCATCTTTAAATGAGGTAGAGAAAGAAGGCGTAGACCAATTAACAAAGTGGAATTTTTACGATAGTAAAGATGAAGCGGCACCATTAATATTCCATTTGTTAATGAAAGAGATTTCAAATACGTTATTTTCAAAAGAAATACCGAAAGATGTAATGAAGTTATTTGAAGGGAAGTCACAAGTTGTTGATGAATTGATTCGAAAAGAAGTAGCGGGAGAAAATAGCGTTTGGTTTACGAAGTACGGAGGTTTCACAAAAGTTGTGCATACATCGTACGAGAATGTAATGAAGAAATTGCAGAAGGAATATGGACCCGATATTGGAGAGTGGAGGTGGGGCGATTACCATCAACTCGCTTTTACACATCCAATTTCGAAATCATCGAGTATGTTAGCATTACTCGCTTTTAATCGTGAGAAACCAGTTCCGATTGGTGGGAGCCAAGTTACCGTGCAAGCAGCGAGTTACGGCGAAAACGGCATTGTAAATCACGGGGCGTCTTGGAGATTCATTATTGATACGAAAGATATGTCAAACGGTTATCATATCGTAGGGCCAGGACAGTGGGGCCATTTTAGAAGCGATTGGTATCATGATCAAATAGATGGTTGGGTAAATGGCACGTATCATACGACTACATTGAATACGGAGGGGATAGAGGGGAAGGTGCTAAATTTAGAACCGAAGTGATAGGGTGTTTTTGTTTGTGGAGGGAACTAGTAATACTCTTTTTGATAATGAAAGCTTATCATTTAGAACATAACCCAGTTCTTAAATAATTTTAACAGCCAGCCTACTATCATTTAATTTGATAGTAGGCTGTTTCCATCTTCGAAATACGCTGTAGCAACTTCTTCAGGATTACGATTATTTCCACATGCTGTAAGTGCTGTAACTAATAAAGTCATTACAACTATTAACATGATCATTCCAGTTTTGAGGGGAATTAGTTAACAAAGACTAGGTATTATTTGCAACAGAACTGTTCCTCTATCCCCCTTGTTTCATCATTTTTCTAGGCCAGCCAACTTGACAAATGTTTTTTTATCAAACTACAATGAAAATCATTATCAATAATATAGGGAGGATACTTTGGTCAATAAATGAAAAACAATATATTTATAGGTTAATAACCAGATCTTGTTAAGTTGTATGTACTATTTTTAGTTTAGCGTTTCCCAGAATGTACACCAATTAATCTCGCGAATTACAAGAAAACTATTATTGAAATGAGGCGTGTATTGTGAAGTTAGACGTGAATGAGTTAGCAGAGTATCTTGCCAATACTCCTTTCCGAGTAGAAGGAGTATATCGTTATGCTAAAAATCCAGGTGTGCCTTTTGCTGAGTCTACAGATTCTTTCCCAGGATTTGTATTTCCAATTACAGGGAAGACGCAATTTCAATTTAATGGTACGCCGTATACTCTTTCCCCAGGAAAAGTTATACATGGGGGTGCAAAAATGACATTAGCCCATAAAATGCTTGGTGAAATAAACTGGGAATATATTCTTGTTTTATATCGGATAAGCAATTCAGAACGAGAAGACTCTGGCTTTACTCATCAGCATTTTGAATTATTAACAGGACAATCTCCTCGTCTTGTCGAATTACTTATGCGTCTTTGGGATGTATATAATCAGCGTGGAGGCATTTCGATGTTTCAGACCGAAATGCTGTTTCGCGAAGCGTTGAATGAAGCTTTATTAAGTGTTTTCAATAGAGAAAGCAATTATGAGTCGCATACTTTATTCGAACGAATATCTAGTTACGTTCGTAAATACTATTATAAAGATATTACAATTCATACACTTACAGAACAAAATAATGTTAATCGAAACCGTCTTTCTTACGTGTTTAGAAAGCATGCAGGTATGGGGGCAGCAGAATATTTATTGAACTATCGTATAAAGATGGCTCAAAAAATGTTATGTACAAGTGATGTGCCTGTACAACAAATTGCGCAGGCTGTTGGAATCGCAGACCCTTTTTATTTTAGTAGAGTTTTCAAGAAGCGAGTTGGCATTTCGCCTACTAAATATCGCGAGAAGTTCATCAATAATCCATACTAATGTCAACAGGGGTCCATTCTTATTTGAAAATCACTGTTCTATACTTATGGAGAGTTAAAGGAAACATTGGATTGAAAGTACTTTCATTGAAATCACTCCTTTGTACTATCTGAATGAAAAGTTCTGGCCGGAGCATTTTCTTTTTAAGCGTAATAACGACTTTTTTACTTATATTACTGTAATATAGTGGAATTTGAAAGTGAGGAGGGATTATTATCCATTACCAACCTATTAAACTAAATGACGAGTTATCTAAAATTAACGATTATTGGTATCCACAAGTGATTGGTGAAATGAATGACGATCAAATTCAGCTTTTTAAAGCTAATGGAGATTTTATATGGCATGAGCATCCTAATACAGATAAGCTATTTATTGTGCTTGAAGGGGAGATGTTCATCGATTTTCGTGATGGACAGGTGAAAATTTCTAAAGGCGAGATGTTTATTGTCCCGAGAGGCGTTGAGCATAAACCTTTCACTGAAAAGGAATCCCATATCATGTTGGTAGAGCCTAAAAGGGAAATGGATTGATAATTGTAAAAAGATAAAAAAGGAGCGGAAATCCGTTCCTTTTTTATTTATCTTACTATTTTTAGGAGCTTAGTATGAGTAAGATGTGAATAAAGGATGAATAGCATTTTTATCAATAAAAATTTATTGGGTTTTTTGTGGAATATATATGAAACGTTGTATAAAATAATCAAGAAAGCCAAAAATTATAGGGGGAAAGTTGTGAAGAAAAATAAGAGTTTAATAAGTTTTTTAGGAGTGTTTCTTATGTTGTTTTCTTTTTGTTTTCAAGGAAATGTACAGGCAGATGTAAATACTGTTCAATCTGGAAAAATCAAATCAGGAAACGTAACAGTATGGGAAGTTGGAAATGTAGCGAAAGTGTTAGCTGATGTAGAGCGCTTAAATTTAAATACAGTAAATGTACCGATTCAAGTAGATATCCCAAATGTGACTTCTACGAACATGGTAATTAATCAAGCGCAAAAGCAACAAGCTATTATTTTAATTCAAGAATTATTAAAGCGTAATATTCAAGTTATAGTGGAACCGTTCCCGTATATTCAGCAGGGGAATGTTGGAGAGACAGAATGGAACCCAAGTAACATTAATGATTTCTTCTGGAATTGGAAGACGGTTATTCTGCAAGATATTTTTAATTCCATTACAAGTAAATACAATGTGTATGGACTAAAGATTGCTTCTAATTTCGTGAATATGGAGTATGCAGAAGGATACTGGAGCGATACAATTGATTTTGTTCGTAATCAGTATAAAGGAAATGTTTTGTATCAAATGAACTGGTGGTTAACAGCAAGCTGGGACCCTTCTTATGAAGCGAAGTTTAAAGAGAAAATCAATCGCCCGTATTTAAAAAAGGTGGATATTGTTAGCATAGACAGTTGGTTTGAAGTTTCAGGAAAAAGAAATCCAACATATGAAGAAGTGAAGCAAAGTTTATTTGCGACAACAGTATATAATCGTGGGCAAAATGTTGTTCAGCAATTGGAACAATTACATAATGCAACAGGAAAGCCAGTTTACTTCGGTGGATTTAACGTTCCAGCACGTGAACTTGGATTACAAAATCCATGGAATCCAGATGTTTCAAATGTGTTTTCGAAGGATGTGCAATTAAATGGATGGCGTGCTTACCGCGATGTATTAGAACCGAAACCATATTTTAAAGGTTTTTCAATTTGGTTTATTGGCTCTAATGATAGTACACATGCGTATCAAATACATAGTAAAGAAGCAGAGGCAGTTATTAACGGGTGGTACAGAAAATAAATTTTATAAAATAGGTAAGTTTTAAAGTTTACTACATATATTTCTAGTGAAAGGCCTTTCACCATCTTATCACCTAGGGGGCAATCATAATGAAATTTTTGTCTTACCTTACAGTAATTTTGGTGATTCTTGGCGGTTTGAATTGGTTATTTGTAGCGTTAGATTACAATGTAGTTGAGAAATGGTTTGGTTCTATGCCGGCGCTTGTGGACACTATTTATTGGCTCATTGGTCTCTCTGCTATTTATCAAATTTTTGATCGGTTCTTTACGAACGATTAGCTATTATTCTTTCATTATTAGAGTGTTAAGTACGATTATGTACTTAACACTTTTTTATATGTCCATAAAAAAGTCTGCACTTGCAAGCGATTCCATCGCGTCTTGCGCCTTAATAATAGAAAACAAATTGACCGCATATTATATTTTAGGTTATAATTCAGAAAGTTTAAAAAATAATCCGATGAGAAATAGGGAGGTTATGAGGGTAATGGAGAGAGTCTATAATTTTTCAGCAGGACCATCAATACTCCCTTTGCCAGTTTTAGAGAAAGTGCAAAAGGAGCTATTAAATTATAACGGGACAGGCATGTCTATTATGGAAATGAGTCATCGATCTTCTTATTTTCAAAGTATTATAGAGGAAGCGAGTAACTTACTTCGTGAATTAATGAGCATCCCTGATGAGTATGAAGTTTTATTTTTACAAGGCGGTGCGTCATTACAATTCTCTATGATACCGTTGAACTTAATGAATACGTATAAAAAAGCTGGATACGTACTAACTGGCTCATGGTCTAAAAAGGCATTGCAAGAAGCCGAAAAAGTTGGGGAAGTACAAGTGATTGCTTCTTCCGAGCAAGAGAAGTTTACTACGATTCCTAAACTGGACGGTTTATTAAGTGATGAAAAACTAGATTATGTACATATTACAACGAATAATACAATTGAGGGGACAAAATATGTGGACATTCCACATGTAGAAAAAGTGCCGCTCGTTGCGGATATGTCCTCAAATATTTTATCAGAGCGATATGATGTTTCGAAGTTTGGTCTTATATATGCGGGGGCGCAAAAGAATTTAGGACCTGCGGGCTTAACGATTGCTATTATAAAAAGAGATTTAATTGGGGGAGCAGATGGCTCTTGTCCGACAATGTTAAATTATGAAACTTACAGTAAAAATAACTCCTTATATAATACACCGCCGTCCTTTAGTATTTACGTAACGAAACTTGTACTAGAGTGGTTGAAAGAGCAAGGCGGAGTATCTGCGATTGAAGAACAAAATAGAATGAAATCTTCACTTCTTTATAATTTCTTAGATGAATCAAAATTGTTTACTTCACCAGTTGATCCTACGTATCGATCACTTATGAACATTCCGTTTACAACACCGTCAGAAGAGCTGAACAATGAGTTTTTACAAAAAGCGAAAGAACGAGGACTTGTTACGTTAAAAGGGCATCGATCAGTCGGTGGTATGCGCGCTAGTATTTACAATGCGATGCCAGTACAAGGCGTACAGCAATTAGTAAATTATATGAAGGAATTTGAGCTTGAGAATAGATAGGGAGATGGGGATATGTTTCGTGTTCAAACGTTAAATCAAATTGCAGAAAAAGGTTTGCAAGTTTTTACTGAAGAACGTTATGAAGTAGGAGATAGAATCAATCATCCAGATGGAATTTTGCTTCGTAGCTACTCTTTACATCAAGAAGAGTTTTCAAAAGACTTAAAGGCGATTGCAAGAGCTGGCGCTGGTGTAAATAATATTCCTGTCGAGCGATGTACAGAAAAAGGAATTGTAGTATTTAACACGCCGGGGGCAAATGCAAACGCTGTAAAGGAACTCATTATTGCCAGTCTTATTATGTCTTCACGTAACATTATTAATGGTGTAAGTTGGACGAAAAACTTAGAGGGTGAAGAAGTACCACAGCTTGTTGAATCAGGAAAAAAACAATTTGTTGGATCAGAAATTGCAGGGAAACGTCTAGGTGTTATCGGACTTGGCGCAATCGGTGCTTTAGTTGCGAACGATGCGTTAGCGTTAGGGATGGATGTTATCGGATATGACCCTTACATTTCAGTTGAAACAGCTTGGCGTCTTTCTACACATGTGCAAAGAGCATTTAGCCTTGATGAAATTTTTGCAACATGTGATTATATTACATTGCATATTCCTCTTACGAATCAAACGAAGGGGATTATTGGGGAACACGCTGTAGAGAAGATGAAAAGAGGGATGCGTCTATTTAATTTCTCTAGAGGAGAACTTGTAGATGAAAAGGTTCTTCAAAAAGCATTAGAAGAAGATATTATTACACATTACGTAACGGACTTCCCGAATGAAAATGTAATAAAGATGAAAAATGTAACAGCGACGCCTCACCTTGGTGCATCTACGTCTGAATCAGAAGAAAATTGTGCAGTAATGGCAGCACGTCAATTACGTGAATATTTAGAGACAGGAAATATACGTAATTCAGTCAACTATCCAAATGTTGAGCTGCCGTATATCGGAAAGAAACGCATTACAATTATGCATCAAAACGTCCCGAATATGGTAGGGCAAATTACAGGATGCTTAGCGGAACATCATATTAATATTGCCGATATGATTAATCGTAGTAAACATTCTTGGGCATACACAATGATTGATATCGATAACGGAATTGATGATATAATAAAAGAGAATATTGTAGAAAATATAAGCAAAATTACAGGTGTTGTAGCCGTTCGAATGATTGTGTAAAGGAGAGAGGAATGTGGCAAAAATACGACCGTTTCGGGCCATTCGTCCAGTAGAGGAAAAAGCGGCACAAGTGGCAGCTTTACCGTATGACGTATTAAATAGTGAAGAGGCAAGGGAAGTTGTAAAAGGGAATCCATATTCTTTCTTGCATGTTGATAAAGCAGAAATTGATTTAGATCCTGAACTGTCACCGTATGATGATCGCGTGTATGAAAAAGCGGGAGACAATTTAAAGCAATTTATACGAGAAGAAGTGTTCATACAAGATGAAGAGCCAGCGCTATATATTTATGAACTGACGATGCAAGGAAGAACGCAGTCAGGCCTTGTCGTTTGTACATCTATTGATGAGTATGAAGATGATACAATTAAAAAACATGAAAGAACACGTCATGAAAAAGAGCTAGATCGTATTCGCCACGTAGATGTGTGTGACGCAAATACAGGTCCGATTTTTTTAACGTACCGTACAAAAGATGAAGTAAAGCATTTAATTAGAAGCTGGAAAGAAGAACATGCGCCAATTTATACATTTACAGCAGAAGACGGTGTTAAGCATGTTGCGTGGAAGATTGCAGATGAAGATGTAATTACGACTTTAGTAAACGCATTTGAAGATATTCCTAATCTTTATATTGCAGATGGGCATCACCGTTCTGCATCAGCTGCAAAAGTAGGACTTATGCGAAGAGAACAATATCCAAATTACACAGGAGAAGAGGAATTTAATTTCTTCTTATCGGTTCTATTCCCTCATGATGAATTATCGATTTGGGACTATAACCGAGTTGTGAAAGATTTAAATGGCTTATCAGAGGAACAGTTTTTAAATCAAATTACGCAGTACTTTTATGTAGAAGGAGCACCTGTTTCTCCGTATAAACCAAATGAGCCCAAATCATTTGGTATGTATGTAAATGAGAAGTGGTATAAGCTCACAGTGAAAGAGGAAACGTTTGATGCGAATGATCTTGTTAGAGGTTTAGATGTATCTATTCTGCAAGACCATTTATTAAGCCAAGTGCTTGAAATACATGATCCGCGTTCTGATTCACGCATTGATTTTGTTGGCGGAATACGGGGGCTAGAAGAACTAGAACGACTTGTGAACAGCGGCGAATACAAAGCAGCATTCGCATTATATCCGACATCTATGGAAGATTTATTAGCAATCGCAGATGCCGGTGAAGTCATGCCGCCAAAATCAACGTGGTTTGAACCGAAACTGCGTAGTGGGTTGTTTGTTCATTCTTTAAAATAAATAGACTTCTTTAGTTAGAAAAACCGAAATGATTTTTAGTTTCGGTTTTTCTTATTTTGGCTCAGTAAACGTTTAATGTTGATTTTAATGTTAAGATTGAAATATGTAACAACAGGTCGCTACAAAAAAATGGAGGAAATACGATGAAAATGCAGCTGCAAAAAAGTTTTTATGTTGAATTGAAAAATGCAATTCGTTGTCATTATAACGAACTTTTAACAAGATGCGGTGTTGACACAATATACGGGTACTCCATATTAACAGACGATTGTGTCAATAGCATTGGACCAGTGGCAAATAAAGAAAGACTAATCAAAGTTAATAAATCGGACCCTATATACAATTATTATAGATACGGAGCTGTTGAGTGGAGCGAATGGAACGATTTTGGAACGTTTGATGAAGTGAACAAAATTATTAAGAAATATCATAATATCGTCGAAGATGACTTTAACATACGAGTACATACACTGTTGAAAGAAACGTTAAATGTGTTAATGGAACTTGAATCAGAAGGGGTGTTTGGAGATAGAGATGATAATCGATTTATTGTCATTTGTGTAACTGATTCCTCGAACGAAATCATGATTGAATCAGCTCGATTGCTTAATACATTAAAGACATACGAAGAATATGCTTCAGAATTTGCATAAGAATGAACATAAGTAAAACTGCGCTCTATAAGAGGCGATTTTCATTTAATAGAAAGTCACCAATTAATAGTAACCATTCGTTGTGACGTAAGCATTGAACAATTAGAACCTGATGAAAAAACGTCCAAAGATAATTACGATGTTTATATGTATGAATCAACTTGGAAAAGAAGTAATGCAGGGGAGCTTTTCAGGCATTATTCTTTGATTGGTAGGAAAAGTAATGAATAAGTGGGCCCCCGATGCCTCCCAGGCTTAGCGTTTTAATTCCCTCCATAACGTATACTCTGTTCTTTTCTTAACTATTAGAAAATAGTTGAATAAGCTCGTCAACAAAAAGGACATTCCTAGTATTACAAGAAATGTCCTTTCCACTAAATTATAGGATATTTTACTAAAATTCAAACTCTAAAATTAGTTTACTAGTTTGACCTGTAAACTGATAATTATAGGATCCTCTCAGGTTTTCTAAGTTACCGGTAGCTTTAATAATTGTTCCTGGGGAATCTAAATTTCCTTTATCAAATATTCCTTGCTCTATAGCTGTAAATGTCCCTTGTTGCCCCTTATAAATCCCTTCAAAGTGTAAAAATCCAGAAATTTTAGCCGTAGCCAAGTGACCATCATTTATATTTGAGTCTAAATAATATAATAAGTATTCAACAAAAGCCTTTCCTTTTAATTCCCCATCAATATCATATTCGACATGAGCAATATTAATAGGGAAATCTTTTTTATTATCATCAATTGGTTTTTCATCCCACTTACTTACTGTAAATGTTACTTCCATACACGTAAATCCCCCTTTATCATTAGATAAGTAATCTCCATATCATTTAAAAAGTACCAATTCACTGTCATATCTCATAGGAGTGTTTTTATTTATTTGAGTCCTGTCATATTGCTATCAAGCTCATCAAAATAAAATACACCCTAAAATGAAAAAAAATTATAAAACTTATGGCTAAACTTATTTAAAGTTTTCCTTTATTCCACACCACTCTCCAAAATAGAGAAAGATCCATTCTCACAATCAATTTCTGCCATTGCACCGTAAGGTAAAATAAACTTCGGTTCAGTATGGCCAAAATTTAAATTATAAAGAATCGGCAAATCTTCTAAGTTATGTTCCTTCATAACCTGCAATATTTCCTGTTTATATTCTTCATAGTATTGTTCATCTTTCGGTTTACCAAAAATGATTCCTTTTGCTTTTTGCAGAATACCTTGTGCTGCATAATTTCGTAACCAATATTTTATATAACTTGGTTCTGGATGATCTTCAGAAGTTTCAAAGAAGAGAATACTATTCTCCCAATGTTTTTTCTCAGGCCAAAGTTCCGTTCCTTTTGCAAATTCCAATACTTCAATACAACCACCAATTAAGCGCCCCTGTACAGTGGTAGAGCCTTGAAGTACCTCATATCCATTGTTTTGCTGCATCGTACGTCTTGTATCCTTATTTATTTCAATCCATTCTAAATGCTCACTTGTCCATTCATGAGCTGGTTGAATCTCGCCAATCGTTTCATTTGAAAAGAGGGTACGATTTACCATTTCAATTGTGTATGGATCCATTTCTACATTTTCGGCAAAATCGGTCAGAATTGCTGGACCGTATAAAGAGGAAAGCCCTGCTTTATGACAAAATAAATGTGTAATAGTAACGTCAGAGTACCCCATAAAAATTTTCGGGTTTTCGCGTATCACATTAAAATCTATATAGGGAAGTAACCGGATGCTATCTTCACCGCCAATATTCGCGATAATTGCTTTCACGCGTGTATCTTTAAATGCTGTCATTATATCTTCCGCACGAGCCTCTGGATTGTTATAAAGGTATTCGCTACCTTTTAAGCTATTTGGCATTGGGATAACCGTAAGACTAAAAACTTCTTCTAATCTTTTTACTCCTTGCTCATATCGCCATCTTATTTCAGCATCACCTGCTCCTCCCCACGAAGGACTTACTGTCGCTACGATATCTCCTGGCTGTAATCTCTTTGGTTTTATTAACATATGAATCCCGCTCCTACATAATGTAATGAACTACGGCTATACAAACCGTAGAGTTGAAGAACATTGTACATGACATTAGTTTCTCCGCCTTCAATAAGTTCACCTGCTGTAATTTGAGAATTTAGTATTAGTGCTGAATATAGGAATAATCTACAAATATTTTTTGCTAAAATTTATATTTGAAAATCACAGTATGCATCATTGCATGAGGAAAACGGTTGTTATTTTTATAACCTGTAACTATAATGATTACAGGTTGGTCGATACCAATCAAAAAAATAAAATCATCATGAATGGAGATGTTACATATGGGTATGAAAAAAATAATTTTAGCAGGTGCTTTAGGGATCGCAGCATTATCAGGAACAAATGTACCAGGATTAGAACTAACAAAAGCGAGTGCAGCTTCTATTGAATCGAATTTCTCGACGTTAGAAGGACGAGTAGTAGAAGTAGATAACGGTGTGATTGTTGTAAAATCTAAGCAATATGAGGAACCTGTTAGTGTGTATATTGATTCACTTTCAAACGTGAAAGTAGGAGATGAAGTAAAAGCTACTGGATCTATGATGCGTAATTTTACAGAATATATGGTTGCAACTGCAGTTGAAAATACAACAAACAAGTTAGGTATGCACATGAAAGAAGATGGCTCACCTAATTATGTAATTGGAGAAGTATCAAAAGTAGGAACGATGGAAGATGAGGGAGACGGTGCTACTAAATATGTTGTAGTTGAGTATCCATCGTTAAATGGGAAGAAAGATATTATTGATGTTTTCTTAACAAAGGGACAAGTATTTAATGTGGGTGAGAAAGTGAAAATTGATATGAAGTATGTAGGGTGGGGCGGAAGTTCTATTAACTGGAACACAGTTGACCATATTGAAAAAGTTCATGAAGCAAAGACGAACGTTGAAAATAATGATGATGTATGGATTTGGTCTTAATAAGGCGAGTATAAGTCGTTATTTGCAATTTTCTCCAAACAATACATGTAAAAACTAAATGTATCATGCAGTACCCATCTAATTATCATTGTGTATGACAATTAGATGGGTACTTTTTTATTTGAAATTTGTGCAAGTCAATGTTCAGCATTTCTTTTTAAGAGTAAATTACGGGTGAAATCAAAACTTTATTTGCAGTACATAATAAATAATGTTGATTTTTTATCTTATATTAAAATAAAAACAAACCACTGTTCGATTTGAATATTCCACGATATAATAGTGAGAGTTTATGGCAGAATAAATATTTACATAAGAAGTGAGGTACTGTATGAAAAAAAGAACGACAGACATTATTTTTATTATTATCGGTGCATTTCTTTTTGCGTTAGGTGTCAATTTATTTGTTATTCCGAACGAGTTTGGTGAGGGCGGGGTAACAGGTATCACGATTATTACGTACTATTTATTTGAGTGGTCACCAGGTTTAGTTAACTTAATTTTAAATGCGATTTTGTTAATAGTCGGTTATAAATTTTTAAATAAGATTACAACGATTTATACGATTATCGCTGTAGTGACTAACTCGCTATTTCTTCATTTAACAGAAGGCTGGACGATTGCTTCTGATGAAATGCTCGTAAATGCCATTTTCGGTGGAATATTTATCGGGTGTGGTATTGGTCTTATCATTCGCGTTGGTGGAACAACTGCAGGTACTACGATTTTAGCAAGAATGACGCATAAGTATTTAGGCTGGAGTATTAGCTATGGTCTACTGTTCTTCGATTTAATCGTTGCGTTTTCATCTTATTTCATCATTGGTGCAGAAAAACTGATGCTGACAATTATTATGCTATATGTAGGAACGAAAGTAATGGAATTTGTAATTGAAGGTTTAAATCCGAAAAAGGCCATTACAATTATTTCTGATAAACCAGATGAAATTGCCGGGAAGGTGACTACTTTAATGGGCAGAGGGGTTACTGTATATTCAGGGCATGGCTATTACACGAAAACTCCGAAGGAAATTCTTTATGTTGTTATTAATAAGCAAGAAGTAGTGAAGCTAAAGCGGATTGTTCAAACTACAGATCCGGCTGCCTTCATCGCTATACACGATGTTCGTGATGTGTTCGGAGAAGGATTTGTTGATATTTCGAAGGCTTAAAAATTGTTTTTGATTAAAATAATCTTAATACTAAAACGTGAGAATCTATTTTGAATAATCTTTTTTCAAAATAGATTCTTTTTCTTTTTCTTGCAAAAAATCCAATTGTTTCTTAATGTAGTGATGTAGAAGGATGAACGAGAGAGGGTTTAATGAAGATGATACATATTTTATTAGCTGATGACGATAAACATATAAGAGAGTTATTGCATTATCATTTACAAAAAGAGGGGTTTAAAGTTTTTGAGGCAGAAGATGGAAAGGTAGCGCAAGAAGTATTAGAGAAGGAAAATATTCATCTTGCGATTGTAGACATTATGATGCCGTTTGTTGATGGTTATACGTTATGTGAAGAAATACGGAAGTATCATGATATTCCTGTTATTTTATTAACGGCGAAAGACCAGTTAGTGGATAAAGAAAAAGGATTCATTTCTGGCACAGACGATTATATCGTAAAACCATTTGAACCAGCTGAAGTGATTTTCCGTATGAAAGCATTGCTGCGCCGTTATCAAATGCTGAGTGCAGACATTATTACACTCCACGGAACGACAATTGATCGTAAAGGTGTTGAGGTGAAGTGTAACGGACAGACGATTCTACTTCCGTTAAAGGAATTTGAATTATTATCACAATTAGCTAGTTATCCTGGGAGAACATTTTCAAGAGAAGAGCTAATTGAATTAGTATGGGGAATGGATTTTGAAGGAGATGAACGAACAGTTGATGTTCATGTGAAAAGGCTCCGAGATCGTTTCTCAAAACGAACGGATGATTTTCAAATTACAACGGTGCGCGGCCTCGGGTATAAGTTGGAGTTGAAATAAGATGAAATCACTATATTCTAGATTTGTATTTATGACGGTCGGCATTATGCTACTTAGTAGTATTATCGGCTTTTTATTAACGAACGTATATTATCAAGTGAAGTTAAAACCGTATAATAGTGAAAAGATTTTAAAGTATGCGGAAGAAGTTAAATCGTTATATGAAAAGCAAAGTGAAGAAAATCAAGAGACGTATTTGCATTCTATTGCAAAGTTAGGGTATGAAATTTATATTGTCGATGATCAAAAGAATGGAAAGCGTATCGGTAATGCGTTTCGTAAGACGTCTATTAGCGATGCTACTGTTCATAAAGTATTGCAAGGAGAAACGTTTAATGGTGTTTCTACGTATCCAACGCGTCTTTTTATTACAGGATTTTTCGATAATGAATTAATAAATAGTGTTGGTGTACCGGTAAAGCACGGTGATAAACAGTACGCGTTATTTATTCGCCCCGACATTCAGAACCAATTTGGCGAAATGCGAATTTTCTTAGCGGTATTACTTGGGTTTATCGTACTATTAAGCATTATCTTTATAGCGATTGCAGCAGGTTATATCGTTCGCCCAATCCGTAAATTTACGAAGGCTACGCAAAAAATTGCAAGTGGGGAATATAAAATTGAATTAGACGTAAAACGAAAAGATGAAATAGGAACGTTATCTACAAGCTTCCAAAAGATGACGAAAAGTATTAAAGAACTAGATGAAATGAGACAAGAATTCGTTTCGAACGTTTCACATGAATTTCAATCACCACTTTCTTCCATACAAGGTTTTTCAAAAACGTTGCAAACAGAAAAGATGAGTGAGGAAGAAAGAAATCATTACTTACAAATTATTGAAGGTGAAAGTAAGCGAATGTCTAGTTTATGTAAACAGTTGCTTACGCTCGCTTCATTAGATAAGGAGGAAAAGGTTTTACAAATAAAAGACTTTTCCTTACAAAAACAAATTAAAGACGTCATTTTTATGCTTGAATGGAAATGGCGGGAAAAAGATATCGCCGTTGAATTTGATGTGCCGGACATTACAATTCAAGGTGATGAAAACTTACTTCATCAAGTATGGAGTAACATTTTCACGAATAGCATTAAGTTTTCAAACGATGGTGGAACGATTGAGTTTTTCGTGGAAGAGTTAGAGTCTAGCGTTATAATTTCTATATCAGACAACGGAATCGGTATGGAAAAAGAAGAAATGGATCGTATTTTTGATCGTTTTTATAAGGTGGATACAGCGAGAGCAAGAAACGTAGAAGGTAGCGGTTTAGGGTTATCAATCGTGCAGAAGATTGTTGAACTGCATAAAGGGACCGTTTCGGTATATAGCAAGAAAGGGGAAGGGACGACTGTTCGGGTTGAACTTCCTAAATAGATGAAAGAGGCTGTTTGGGAACAGCCTCTTCTTTTTTTGTCGCTAGTATACGTGTAAAATGAAAAAATATGAGTCATTTTAATTGCATAATCGGATGAGTTTATGGAGTGGGATTAGGAGGAAGTTTATTTAAAAATGTAGAATCTCTACAGAGTTAGAGGAAGTGTATTAAAACTTGAACTGTGTAGGGAGGAAATTACTTTGAAACGAATTGACTTGTTATTAAATAAACTAGATTCAACATTCGATAAAGAGAGTTGGTATGCACCGTTTAAACATGCTATAGAAGGACTTACAGCTGAACAGGCTATGTGGAAACCAGCTGGAGAGACAACGAATACCATTTGGGAGAATGTTAATCATCTCACTTATTACAAAGAAAGACTTGCTGCAAACTTGGAAGGACGTGAATGGACACATAATCTTGACGGTAATGACACCTTTTATCTGACTAAGCAATCTAATAATGATACGGAATGGAAGGAAGTCGTTGAACGCTCTGAAAATGCTCAGCGTAATTTAAGACAGGTATTAAGTGCAATTTCTGAAAGAGAGCTTGAACAAAATTCACTTGAAGGTAAATTACTGGACATCATGCTTCATGATGCTTATCATACAGGCCAAATTATTCAATTAAGGAAAATGCAGGGGGCATGGCCATCAAAGCGTTAACTGCCGTTTTAGGTTGGTGCTTTTGTTGAATAAAATTTAGATATTCAAACGACTTTATTATTATATTTTTAACCCCGTCCCAAATTTAGAACGGGGTTATGTTTGCTGGCTATAAAGCAGCACCTTTCCCGCGCTCCTCCCTAAACTGCACTCCAAAAGTATCCGCTGTAATCTCATCAGCTTTTGGCAATGCTCGTAATTTCGGATGAAGTAGCCATACGAGAGAAATAAATAAAATACCGATGCTAGCGAGCGCGAAAATGAGTTGGCTACTAAATACATTTGCAGTGTATCCGCCAATTAAAGAACCGATCGGCATAGCAATTGTGCTCATACTTCGCATGACTGAATTGATGCGGCCAATATATTGATTTGGAATTACAATTTGGCTAATTGTCGCAAATAATATGTTGGTTGCACCAATTGGAATCCAAGCTAGGCCGAATAAGAGAATAGATAGCCATTGAAACGGTACGATTGTAGAGAGAAACCAAAAGGTAGCGCCAGTCGCAAAGCCAATAATAGAGACACGGCCAACATTACGTTTACCAACCCATGAACTGAATAATGCACCGATGAGACTACCTGCTGATATAGCAGCTAAGAAGAAGCCATATGATTTCACGCCCCCTAAAGAATCAGCGAAAGAAGGGAGTATGGCCATCGTCATACCAATTGAGAAATTAGCGACAACGGAACCGATTAAGAATACGCCCATTAAGGAACGGAAGACGATTGAAAAACCTTCTTTTAAATCAGAGAAATATTGTTTAGTTGAAAGTGTTGTACCTGTTTCGGTTTGCTTTGGTATTTTCAATGAAAAGAACAAAAGGGCAGTAATCGCGAATGTGAAAGAGTCAATTACATATAAAGTGATCGCGCCAAATAGTGCTACTAATATTCCAGAAAGCGTCGTACAAATTAAGTCAATGCCTTGATACGCAAATGAAAAGAGTGAATTTCCTTTTAATAATTGTGTTTTATGCAGTAGAAGTGGTAAAGCTTTTGATTGTGCGGGATAGGCGAATTGTTCAATAAAGGCTACGATTGGCATGATGATGAGTAGTAGGTGGACTGTTAATAGGTCGAAGTAGTGTGTAATAGGAATGATTAAAATAAGAATGCATTGCAAAACTTGTGTGATGACGAGGGTGTGTTTAATGGACCATCTATCAACGAATGGACCAGTAAGAAATTGAAGTGCAGAAGGTAATAATGTAAGAAAACCAGCTAATCCAGAATAAAAAGGATTACCACTTAATTTGTATACGAGCCACATCGCGGCTACATAATACAAACTATCTCCTATGTTTGTAAAAATTCTCCCTAAAAATAATAAGAGGAAATTCCGGTTTTTTAATATGTCCACTTTATCTACTCCTTTATAATAAATTTATTCGGTAAAATAAATTTGACCGTTTATGTAAAAAAAATCGTATTACGATTTTTCTTCTTTTTTAATAAATTGCTGCATTGTTCTCTCAGCGATTTGAAGTGCAGTAGTAGAAATATAATAAGGTTTACTATTCGGATCTTTATCTGCACCTTTTGTGATTTCGTTTAATTCAGCCATTAATTCATAAAACTTTTTTACCCACACTTGAAATTGTTCTGGCGTAGCATCAAACTCCCAGCAAGATGAAACGTAATTCCAATCAGCAGGATCTTCGCTTTCTTTTCGTAATGTAAAAGCTTCTTCTGGTGCAGCGAGAATTTGGCTTTTCGTTCTTTCTATCATTTGTAAAAAGATTTGGCGACCTGATTTACTTAATATTTCTAAATGAGGTAATAGATCTGCAGCAGGGGTGAAGCCTTTCGCGACAGATTGATAAAACTTTTGAATAATCCCATTCTTTTCTTCTGTATAAACGATCTCTATAAGACCATTCTTTTCTAATTCTTTTAAATGATAATGAATTTTCGCCCTTGAAATGCCGAATTTCTCAGATAGTAATTGTCCAGTATAAGGACGTTCGCATAGACGTATCATCATTTCGGCACGTAGTGGATCGCTTAATGCTTTTAGTTGGCTATAAGTAGTTAGTGTTAATACGGGCTTCAAAATGATCAACTCCTTAAATTAAATTACTCGGTCAATATTATTTGACTGAATTGTATCAAGGATCTCAAATATTTTCAATACTTTCTGAAAATTTAATCTTAATCTCTGTAATCTTCTGTTCATATTCCGTTCATATTTCTTTTTTATGATAAGTGCATAGAAAGAAAGAGGAAGGAGCGAGCGAAATGTTTTTAGCTCTGCGTGAATTAAAACAATCAAAATTAAGATACGGATTAATCGGATTGATTATGGTGTTATTATCATTTTTAGTCCTTGTTATTTCAGGATTAGCAAATGGATTATCATATGATAATGCTTCATCGATTCAAAATATGGAGGCAAATAAGTTCGTTTTAGCAGATGATGCGGAAAATAAATTACTTCGTTCACAAATTAAGAAAGACGATGTAGATAACGTAGTAAGTCAAGTAGGCGAGAAAGAGGCAGTTCCGTTTCGTGTGAAAGTTTCAACATATGAAAAGAAAGATAGCTCGAAAAAGGTTGATATCGCTATTTTCTCAAGCGAACGAGATTCATTTTTAGAACCGAACATTGTAAAAGGGGAGAAATTAGGTACAGCAAACAACGAGATGGTTGCTGATGAATCGATTAAAGAGAAGGGAATCGATATTGGAGATACAATTATCGATCCTGTTTCAAAGAAAGAATTTACAATCGTCGGATTTACGAAAGATCAAATGTTTAGCCATACACCAGTCGTTTATGTAAATGAAGACGTATGGGGATCTATTTCACAACCAAACCAAAAAGATTATAGTGCAATTGCACTTAACACAGATAAAGAAATTAAAAATGCTCACGTTATCGATAAAAAAGAAGTACTGCAAAGTATTCCAGGATTTAAAGAAGAGCAAGGAACTTTAACGATGATCATTGCGTTCTTACTTGTGATCGCTGCGTTATTAATCGGTGTATTCTTCTATGTTATTACACTACAAAAAACACAGCAATTAGGTGTATTAAAAGCAATTGGTACGAAGAACTCGTATTTAGCAAATAGTTTAGTCGTACAGGCGTTATTCTTATCAGTCGTTGCGATGGTAATTAGTATCGTTCTTGTACAAGGATTAGAACAAATTTTACCAGCGGGTATGCCGTTCTTATTAACAACACCGATGATTGCACAATACGCAGCAATCTTTATCGTAATTAGTATTTTAGGAACACTTATTTCGTTATACCAAGTATTAAAAGTTGATGCATTAGAAGCAATTGGAGGCGGGATGTAATGACTTCATTATTGAAATTAGACAAAGTAAGTAAAGTGTACGGAGAAGGGAATACGGAAGTAACAGCCCTTCATCCGATGTCGCTTGATGTGAAAGCTGGAGAGTTTATCGGAATCGTCGGTCCTTCTGGATCAGGGAAAAGTACATTATTATCAATCGCGGGTGCACTATTATCACCGTCAAAAGGGGATATTTACATTCGTGAGCAAAATATTACGAAGCTATCAGAAAAGGAAATGACAGACATTCGTTTGAAAAAAATCGGCTTCATTTTCCAGTTCGCAAATCTTGTTCCATATTTAAATGTGAAAGAACAATTACTTTACATTGCTAAGTTAAAAAAAGAAAGTAAACAAGAATCAGAAAAGCGTGCGGATCATTTATTAGCGGCATTTGGATTAGGAGAAAGAAAAAATCATTATCCAAATCAACTATCTGGTGGGGAAAAACAAAGGGTAGCAATTGCTCGTGCGTTCATGAACAACCCAGATTTAATATTAGCGGATGAGCCAACGGCAAGCTTAGACTCAAAACGCGCACGTGAAGTTGTTGAAATGATGAAACGTGAAGTGAAAGAGAGCCAAAAAGCAGCAATTATGATTACACATGATGAAAGAATGCTTGATGTATGTGATCGTATATTGACGCTTCGAGATGGACAGTTAATATAAAAAAAGGAAAACCGTACATGTATGTGCGGTTTTCCTTTTTTTAATGGATTTATTTAGAGAATAACGTTTTAATTTTATTACGAGTAAGTAATAAAATCCCGCCTAATACAGATAGCATTCCTAGAGCCATATTGTTTGATTGCTCGCTACCAGCGTTAGGAAGTTCTTTAGCGTTATTGTTTTTAGTACCATTATCTGCTTGCGTTTGTTTGGACTGTGATACTTCATTAATCTTGTTATCAACATTTTGCTTCGTTGTATGTAACTCAGCTAATTTGTCGTCAATTTTTTTCTCAGTATGCTTAAAGTCGTTGATTTTAATATCTAAGTCTTGTTTTTTCTTTGTTAAATCGTCTGAAACAGTTTGTTTCGATTGTTTAATTTCGTTAATTTTATTTAGTAAATCTTCTCTAGCCTTTTGTAATTCAGCTAGTTTGTTTTTTACATCTTGTTTAGCTAGTTCTAAGTTAGCGGAAAGACTGTCTAAATTGCCTTTAATTTTCTTAAGTTCCTCTAACGTGTTACCAGTATTCGGCTTGTTTTCTTTTAGTTCAGCGAGTTTGTCTTCAGCAGTTTGTTTCGCTTTCTTTAACTCAGCTAATTTTTCATCTACTTGTTTTTTAACTTCCTTAAGTTCATTAACCTTTTGATCAATGTTCTCTTTATGTTGCTTCATTTCATTCACTTTTTCATCGACAGTTTGTTTATGTTCTTTAATCTCATTCACTTTGTTATCGATATTTTGTTTATGCTCTTTTACTTCAGCAACTTTATCTTCTACTTGTTTTTTATGCTCTTTAATTTCAGCGATTTTATCTTCGGCGATTTGTTTGTCTTGCTGAAGTTTTGCATCTAACTCTTGTTTATGTTGTTTAATCTCGTTAATTTTTTCATCAGCAACTTGTTTACGTTCATGTAGTTCATTCACCTTCGTATCAACATTTTCCTTAACTTTGTTAAGTTCATTTAATGTTTGATCCACGTTTTCTTTGTGTTGCTGTAATTTCGCATCTAACTCTTGTTTATGTTGCTTAATTTCAGCTAATCGATCTCCCGTACTTTGCTGAGGAGTAGCATCATTTACTTCCGCCTGAGCAGAGTTCGCGCCAGCAATCATTGCTAAAGCTAGTGTAGACGCAGCAATTGTTTGTTTTGTTTTCATATTTTTGTACCTCTTTTCTTTCATATGCATGAGCTGTTTTGTGTAAAATTGAGCATATAGAAGTAGATTATCTTATTATTATATACTATGTTAGGCGCTTAGAGGAAGGATTTGCATAATAATCTATGATTATGTAATTTTTATAATCTCTTATTTGGGGTAGGGGATAAACCTTTAGCTAGATGAACAATTTCTTCTATAGTAAAGCTTACATCTTTATTATTGCGAATAACAAACAAATAATCAGCTTCGTTTTCTACAGGATCTACCACATCATCGTGAAGTGATTCAGTTTGTTGTCGATCAAGTACTTCTTTGAAACTAGAATATCCACCTCTAAAAATATTCGTACTTCGCGTGCTTCGAGCCACTCTTTCGTAAAGTACATCATCTGGAATGTCAAAATGAACTAATATGCGTACATATTCATTCTATGGAAATAATTCGTTTAGTAAATAGAATCTTCCGTTTTTACTGCGATTGGAATTACAAATAATAAGGTGTAAATTTGAATGTTCTTTCGCATAATCAACAATGAATTTTGAAAGACCGTGCTTAAATGTATTAGCACCTTCAGCCGGCTGTAATTTTTCATAATGCGTGTTAATAAATTCAGCTTGATTATCTTGATCCATAACGAAAGAGTGGGGTAACTCTTTTTCTAATGCTCTTGCAAATGTAGTTTTTCCACTGTGTGTTTTTCCAACTGTAATGATGACTAATCTTTTCATGACGCCCTCCATTTGTATTGTTATGAACTGGAATATTCGGTGTAGATCGAAGTCTTCCTGCTAGAGATTACAAAAATTGTTGGAGCGTAGCAGGCTGAAAACTTGACAAAAAAACTTATTTATGCTATAATTTACCAATGTAAAAATAAGGTGTATAATAGGGTTCTCCTGGCCAGGGGAACCCTATTTTTGTTGTGAAAATGAAGGAGAGTGTATGTGCGTGAAACAAGGTGAAGCAAGTGTAACGTCGTTAGTATCAGCTTTCAGCAGGGCATATCATAGTGAATTTGATAATCCGAAAATCTTTGATGATTATGTAGCTAAAGAGTTCATTTCGCCAAAAGAACGAATTAATCTTGAAACGAATATGGTTCAAGGAATACATTTCTTCAATACAGACATTGCAGAGCAGTTTCAAGACAATCCAAAAGAAATATTAAAATGGATTACGCAAGTTCAGTTATCACCAACACCTTTAGCACGTGCGGCATATTGTGAAAGAGTATTACTACATGAAATTACATTAGGAGCGAAACAATACGTCATACTCGGTGCAGGCTTAGATACGTTCAGTTTTAGACACCGAGAATTAGAAAATAAAATAGAAATATTTGAAGTGGATCATCCTTCTACGCAGGCGTTTAAGAAGGAAAGAATAAAAGAAGTAGAACTTGAAGTTCCAAATAACCTTCATTTTGTTTCAATGGATTTTACGAAAGGATTTTCCTATGAACAGTTACGCAATGAAGGATTTGAACATAAAAAGACTTTCTTTAGCCTTTTAGGTGTTACGTACTATTTAACGAAAGAGGAACTTGCTAGTTTAATAGAGTGCTTGTTTGAGATAGTTCCAGTAGGGAGTTCTATCGTTTTCGATTATCCCGATGAAAACTTATTTACGGAAAAAGGGTTGTCTAACCGAGTTGAAAATATGGTAAAAATGGCAGTGGTAGGCGGAGAACCGATGAAGTCATGTTATTCTTATCGCGAAATGGAAGTATTGTTAGAGAATTCAGGTTTACTCATTTATGAGCACTTATCACCAGAGGATATAAATACATTATATTTTGCCGGAAGAAATGATTATTTGAAAGCTTTCGAGACGGTACATTATGTGTATGCGGTGAAGAGGTAGGAAATTAACAGGCATGGAGAGGAATCTCTGTGTCTTTCTTTATAAAAAAGGAAATGAGATGTAGTGGTGGGAAATATATTTATATAATATGTATGAATTGATTTTTTGTAGAAACTAAAGGAAAGGGGAAATAGAAGATGTTGAAATTACAAGGGAAATACAATGAAGCAAAAGTGTTTACTACAAATGTAGAAAAAACTGCAGCAGGTCAAATTATTGATCTTTGTAACCAACAATTCGTAAAGGATAGCAAGATCCGTATTATGCCAGATACACATGCGGGCGCAGGTTGTACGATTGGGACAACAATGACAATTCAAGATAAGATTGTTCCTAATTTAGTCGGGGTTAACTAAGCGGCTCAGACTTTAAACTACTCACTCAATTGACTGGAAACCCTAACGATAAAAGGCGAGGGCAATCAGCAGCCAGTGGTTATGGTGACATAATCGAATGGTTCAGAGACTTGTACGATGTTAGCAGACTAAGGTACAGAATTATTCCTCATCCATTTTGAATTGAAGAGGAATAATTAATACGGTGAGCCTACAGTAGAGACTGCATATCTCGATGACTGTAGAGAAGGTATAGTCCACTCTTTCAGGAAACTGAGAGGTAAGTACGATATTGGTTGTGGCATGGAAGTTGTTATGATTAATAAGAAAAAAGAGGAAATCAACTTCGATCACTTAGACGAAACGATACGCAAATTTGTCCCAAGTGGTTTTCGTATTCGAGATAAGGAACATAGATTTTCAGAAATGATTGATTTTGATAGTGTAAGAGCCCCGTTTACATTGCAACGTGCTCAAAAAAGTATTGGTACGCTTGGAGGGGGCAATCATTTTGTCGAACTGAATGAGGATGATAAAGGAAATGTATACATTGTCATTCATAGTGGTTCGCGTAATTTAGGGAAACAGGTAGCAGAGTATTATCAAAACTTTGCTTACGAGCAACTTATAAACGTTAAATCTATTAAAGAAGAAATTATTGAACGTTTAACGAAAGAAGGTAGACAACAAGAAATACATGAAGCTTTACGTGGAATTAAGAAACCGGTGATTCGCAAAGAATTAGCTTATTTAGAAGGACAAGGATTTAAAGATTACATGAATGATATGAAAATTGCTCAAAAATATGCGGAGTTAAATCGTAAAGCAATGATTGATGAAATCGTCACTAAAATGGATTGGAAAGTAACAGATCAATTCACTACAATCCATAACTACATCGATATGGACAATATGATTCTAAGAAAAGGTGCTATTTCAGCTCAGAAAGATGAACGAGTAATCATTCCAATTAATATGAGAGACGGTTCTATCATTGCATTTGGTAAAGGAAATCCAGATTGGAACTTTTCTGGCCCTCATGGAGCAGGACGTATTATGAGCCGTAAGAAGGCGAAAGAAGTACTTAACTTAGAGGATTTTCAAAATACAATGACAGAGGTTTGGACTACATCTGTTGCAGAAAGTACTTTAGATGAAGCGCCAATGGTATATAAGCCAATGGAAGAAATTATTGAGAATACAAAAGAAACAATTGATATTAAACATATTATTAAGCCACTTTACAATTTTAAGGCGAATTAAAAGAGGAGTAACGTTTATTAAAGAAAGAGAACTTGAAAAGATAGCATATTTTGTGGCGGTTATATAACAGAGATTAAAAAGACAACATATTAAACTAAGAGATTCATTATATTCATTTACATTTATGTAATGTAAAAGACTAGAAAGCTAGATTGGCGTGAATCGCGAATTGTGGAGTGCAAAAAACAACAAAATCTCTTAAAAAAAACTTAAATTTTTACTCCATCAATCTTTACAATCACCCCCTATAATGTGAATTGGACAAGCACCTAAGAGAAAACAGAACATGTCAGTTTGTACTTTCTATTATTAGGGGGAGAATTTGTATGAAAAAGACAGTTGCTTCGTTAGCAGTTATGGCGGCATTATTACCGACGTTTTCAGTGCATGCGGAAGGGAAAGAGCAAGCCCGAAAATCAGCTACAACTTTTAATGTTATTAGTGATATTCAAGGTGATTTAGGGGATTTTGATCATGTGCTAAAAGATATGAACAAAGTGACGCCACTTTCTAGAGCGCTTATTATGAATGGGGATATAACGCCGACTGGACAACAGTCACAATATGATGATGTAAAGCGTGTGTTAAATAAAAATAAGCATCCAGAAAATGTATGGTCTACTGTTGGGAATCATGAGTTTTATGCTGGTAAATGGACAGCAGATGGAAAACTCTCTCAAAGTACATGGCCAAATGGTGTAAATGAGGAAACTTTATTTAACCGCTATCTGAAATTTAGTGGACAAGAAAAGGTATATCATAAAAAAGAATTAGACGGTTATCCGTTTCTATTTTTAGGAACGGAAAAATATATGGAATACCACGATTCAAAAATGTGGGACGAAGTATATATGAGTGATGAGCAATTAGGTTGGTTAAAACAAAATTTAGAAGAGTACAGCCAAAAAGATAAAAATAAACCAATTTTCATTTTCTCTCATCACGTTTTACCTGATACTGTGTCTGGGTCAAGACAATCACCATATTTACAAGACTATTTAAACGTTGATAAATTGTACGATATATTAAAAGACTATCCGCAGGTCGTTTTCTTTACGAGTCATACGCATTGGGATTTAAACTTACCGGACTGGGCTGGTAAAAAGAAAATTGCAGGCGGAGATGAAAAAGGTTTCACTGTTGTAAATACGGGCGGGATTGAAACAGGCTGGATGTCAGCAGGACCAAATGGAGGAGAGAAAACTGCTCCAGATGGCTATTCATTTAAACAAGGGTTACAAGTGAAAGCATATGGTAACGATGTAATTGTGACAGCTTACGATTACAAACGTGATAAGGATATAAAGAAGTTATTAATTAGTGATTCAAAAATTGCGCAGATGGCACCAAATGTAACGGCAGATGATAGTAAAAATATAATTGTCGGAGCAACTGAATATATGGAGTATTCTATAGAAGGAACGAATAAGTGGCATACGTATAGTAAAGCAAATCCTCCGAAATTAGATGGAGATAAAGTCGTATACGTACGCCATAAAGGTGAAATGAATTTAGAGCCGGGATTAACGCAGTTACTTCGTTTTTCGGTAAATAAGTGATTGGAGGGAGTCTGCATTTGAATGTGTGGGCTCTTTTTTTGTTGATGAGAAAGGGGTTGCCTGTCTGTCGTTTTTTGTCGATAGATCGATATATTAAGAAAATCGTTGATATACTGCAAGTTACGATCGATATATTTGAAAAATCGTTGATATATTGTAAGTAATGAACGATATATTTAAAAAATCGTTGATATAAATTTCATGTACCGTAATTGAGTTAAAATCATTAATACGGTTTTACTTATCAAAATGAAATTCTAATACATTTTTAACCCAGAAAGATGACTTCACCATTTTTACGTGTAATAATAGTAACGTTACATATATTGTGAAAGAAGTACAAAAGGAGCGTTACAATGAATTTAGCTAAATTCCCGAGAAAAAAATATACAGAATCATATACACCAATTGAAAAGTTAAACAATTTTTCTGAAGCACTTGGTGGTCCGACTATTTATTTTAAACGAGATGATTTACTTGGTTTAACAGCCGGTGGCAATAAGACGAGAAAGTTAGAATTTCTAGTTGCAGATGCACAGGAAAATGGTGCAGATACGTTAATTACAGCTGGTGGTATTCAGTCAAATCATTGCCGCCTGACACTTGCTGCTGCGGTAAAAGAAAAAATGAAATGTATTCTTGTATTAGAGGAAGGGCTTGAGCCAGAAGAGAAGAGAGACTTTAACGGAAACTATTTCTTATATCACTTATTAGGTGCTGAAAACGTCATTGTTGTACCGAACGGAGCAGACCTGATGGAAGAAATGCATAAAGTAGCAAAAGAAGTAAGTGAAAAAGGAAATACACCATATGTAATTCCAGTTGGTGGATCAAACCCTACAGGCGCTATGGGATACGTTGCTTGTGCGCAAGAAATTATGGCGCAATCATTTGAGCAAGGAATTGATTTCAGTTCAGTTGTTTGTGTAAGTGGTAGCGGCGGTATGCATGCTGGTTTAATTACTGGTTTTTCTGGAACACAAAGCCATATTCCTGTAATCGGGATTAATGTAAGTAGAGGAAAAGCTGAGCAAGAAGAGAAAGTAGCAAAACTTGTAGATGAAACTTCAGCACATGTTGGTATTCCAAACTTTATCTCGCGCGACGCTGTTACGTGCTTTGATGAATATGTAGGACCAGGCTATGCGTTACCAACGCCGGAAATGGTAGAGGCAGTTCAGTTACTTGCGAAAACAGAAGGTATTTTACTTGATCCAGTGTATACAGGTAAGGCAGTAGCGGGATTAATCGACTTAATTAGAAAAGGTAATTTTAATAAGGAAGACAATATTTTATTCGTACATTCAGGTGGTTCACCAGCTTTATATGCGAATACTTCTTTATTTGCGTAAGTGTAAAAAGCATTGGGTATCCAATGCTTTTTTGTTATATACTGGAATTATTGAGAGGTAGGAGGATGATATGAATTCAAATTTAAAATGGATTATATATACGGTACTCGGCATTTCTATTCTATTAATCTTATTTGTGGCTTATGGGGTGTATTCTTATTTTACATTTTAAAAGCGTAATGGAAGTGAACCATAATGTAATGTATGTTATAGTTTGATATGTTAATTACTTACAATAATTTCCACAAGGAGAATACATAATGAGAGCAAAGAAACTAGTAACGTTAGCAGTTCCATTTATGCTGTTAGTCGGATGCGAGGTAGGAGATAAAGATTCTACTCATAAGACTGAGCAAACTAGTAAAGCAATAACAATACTTTCCGAACAACAGTATCCGTACTACATATGTGAGCAAGTGGTAGAGTTCCAATTTAAGAAGGATGAACTATTACTAAACTTAGGAGAATCCTTAAAGGATAAAGAAAAAGCAAAAGCTGTTTTAAAAACATCAAACGAAATAGATAAAATTTTAGATAATATGGAACACATAAAAGTACCTGATACATACAAAGACATTCACAAATCCATACAAGAAGGGGTAACAGAGGCAAGAAAAGCAACGAAGTTAATTAAGGATGCTGGTAAAGAAGATAAACAGAAGATTCAAGAAGCTGCAATGAAAGGTACTGAATTTTTATCAGGTGTAGACGGAGAGCATTGGAAAAAAGCAGTTTATGAGTTATCACAGGAAAACAAAGATGCTTATAGTAAGGCACTTGATAAGAAAGTAAAGGAGTACTCAAAGTAAAACAGTAACTTGTAACAATACATATCCACCTAAAATTTCCGCGAATGCTATGCTAGGAAGTTAGGTGGGAGATTACTGTCCTTAAATGTGGCTGATTAAAGCTACAGCCACATTCTCCTGTTCTAATTAACTAAAAGAAGAACTTCCCCATCCCGATTAAACTACTGATCATTCCTATTCCACTCATGGTGCCTTTTCCTGCTGTAAGTAAGTTTCCAAGCAGTCCTAGCTGACCGTTACCTCCGTTATTTCCCCATCCCATTGGGGCCCACGGACCACCCCATCCTGGAGGGTTTCCAAAAACACCCGAGTTATTGGTATTGAAATGAAAAGGCTTGGCTGGCGGCGATAGTAAAGCTGCAAGATGACCTTGTGCGAACATCCCTGTATGATTGAATGGTTGCGCCCAGGGGAAGGGAGGTTTTTGAAAATTAAAACCTGCATGCCCTGGTAATGGAGTCCAATTAGCAGGGTGACCTTGTGGTATTATCCCTGCATAATTAATTGGCTGCTGCCCCAAAGAGAAGGGAGGAGGTTGGGGATTGAACCCCGTATAATTGGCTGATGAATCCCAACTAACTGGATAAACTCGGTAACTCCAATTCTCAGGAAGCTTCAAATCATTCATTACCTCAGATTTAGTTATTTCGGGCTGTGAATATAATGAAATTTGGTTATTATATTGTTCCCCGTTTCCCTGTGACTTCAAATACCAATATTGGTGCATACACTAATTCCCCTCACTTTAAAAATGTAATGTTAGACTTAGCCTATGTAATATTCCTTTTTTGGGATGGTTACATAACTAGATCTACAAGCCTGTATTTAAAGGAATGGGTGCGTGGTCTTGTTGATTTTTCTCACTGCCTGTAAAATTTCCATTGATTTAAAGTTTCAATTTATTTTAGAAGGGTATTTTCAGTTGCTTCTTTTTGTATTTCAGCCTAATTTAAATTCCGTTAACAAACGTTTTTATAAAGGTTTCATCAACAAAAAGATTTTAAAATGGTATGTTGAGCAAGTGGAATTGCTAAAAAGAGAATATCCATTCGAAGAGTTTGGCAAAATACTGCAAGGGTAATGTTTTCTTGTGCAAATATGTAAACGATTTAAACGAATCAATGAAATTTATAATGAAGGGGCAATTAAATATATGAGTGAAACATTACATAAAAGAAAACCACCATATTTAATGCTTGTAATCCTTTTTATTGGGGCATTTGTTTCATTTCTAAATAACTCCCTTTTAAATGTAGCCTTGCCATCAATAATGAAAGATTTAAACATTCAAGATTATTCAACGATCCAGTGGCTTTCTACAGGGTATATGCTTGTAAGTGGTATATTAATTCCGGCCTCAGCATTTTTAATAACGCGTTTTTCAAATAGGAGCCTATTTATTACATCTATGGTGATTTTTATTCTTGGTACTGCCTTAGCGGCTGTAGCACCGAATTTTGGTTTATTACTTACTGGTCGGATGGTTCAAGCGGCAGGCTCTTCAGTTATGGGACCTTTGTTAATGAATATTATGCTAGTAAGCTTTCCGAGAGAAAAAAGGGGAACAGCAATGGGGATTTTTGGACTAGTTATGATTACAGCTCCAGCAATTGGACCGACACTATCAGGTTATATTGTAGAGTATTATGACTGGCGTTTGCTGTTTGAAATGATTTTACCGTTAGCAATCATTAGCTTACTGTTAGGGATTTGGAAATCTGAGAATGTCATGAAACAAAACAAAAATGCAAAACTTGATTATCTCTCATTACTATTATCTTCTGTCGGTTTTGGCGGTCTGTTATATGGATTCAGTTCTGCAAGCTCCGATGGCTGGACGAATAAAGTTGTCTTAACAGCCTTAATCATAGGCGCTATTGCCTTAATTGCTTTCATTATCCGTCAATTAAAAATGGATGAGCCGTTATTGGATTTACGTGTTTACAAGTACCCAATGTTTGCACTTGCGTCTGTAATTGCAATTGTTAACGCGGTGGCCATGTTTTCGGGTATGATTTTAACACCAGCTTATGTACAAAACGTCCGTGGTATTTCGCCGCTGAGCTCTGGGCTGATGATGCTTCCAGGTGCGGTAATAATGGGGATTATGTCACCAATTACAGGTAAACTATTTGATAAATATGGTCCTCGGATTCTTGGCATAGTAGGGCTTTCCATTACAGCTGTTTCAACTTATATGTTGGCAAGTCTGCAAATTGACTCTAGTCATACACATATTATTCTTATTTATACACTGCGGATGTTTGGGATGGCGATGGTGATGATGCCACTTATGACAAATGGTCTTAATCAATTGCCAACTCGCTTAAATCCGCACGGTACAGCTGTTAATAATACAGCTCAACAAGTGTCCGGTTCCATTGGTACTGCTATTCTTGTTACGATTATGAACTCTGTAACAAAAACAAAAGCTGAAAGTTTAATGTCTCATATAGATCCAACAACCTTCACAGAAACTACGAAGGCAATAGTAACTCAGAAGGCTTTATTATCCGGAATTCAATATTCATTCTATGTAGCGCTTGGCATGAATGTTGTTGCACTATTATTAGTTTTTTTCGTTAAACGTGTAGACACAAGTGCGGAAGCCGTCGAGAAGTTAAATCGGTAGAGAAGAATAAAACGTTAGATAATGATTCCTACAAGTTGTTTGCTGATTAGATAAACTATAAAGAAATACAAATTTTTGCTACTAAGGCGCCGGTATTTAAAATGGGAAAAGAACTGAAAGAAGCAGTGACATAATTATATAGTGAAAGAGGACCTGATGTTCATATCAGGTCCTCTTTCATTAGTAACACGGTATATTGCTTATTGTATTGGTTTAACTAAACCACTGATTTTTCAAATACTACAATCTTAAGCTCGTCAACTTCTCTATTTTGGGATGTTTTAGAAGAAAATGAATCAAAATAATCATTTTTATGAACAAATACAAGAGATGAGATCCGTTTGCAATTTCTCATAAACATTACAAGTTTAGATTATCTTTTAATACCAACATTAAAAGGCTCCAACTATATTTATTCGCTTCATTTTAATTTAGTATTTTTCTACAAGTTATAAATCTAATTGCCAAGCTTATACGCAATATCATAATCATGAATAGTTAGGGAAAAGATAAAATAAGGTAATCAATTACATATCTTTATTTCATGCTTTTTTGAAAGGGTGTTTTTAATGGAAAAAAAAGTATCTGCCATTCCTCAGCCGAAAACATATGGACCGCTGGGTAATCTCCCATTAATCGATAAAGATAAACCGACCCTATCCTTTATCAAGATAGCGGAAGAGTATGGTCCCATTTTTCAAATTCAAACTTTAAGTGATACCATCATTGTCGTTTCTGGACATGAATTGGTAGCAGAAGTTTGTGACGAAACACGGTTCGATAAAAGTATAGAGGGTGCTTTAGCAAAAGTTCGTGCCTTTGCTGGAGACGGATTATTTACTAGCGAGACTCACGAGCCTAACTGGAAAAAAGCTCATAATATTTTGATGCCTACATTCAGTCAACGGGCAATGAAAGATTACCATGCCATGATGGTCGATATTGCTGTACAACTCGTTCAAAAATGGGCACGACTTAATCCGAATGAAAACGTAGATGTTCCGGAGGATATGACTCGCCTTACGTTAGATACAATTGGTCTATGTGGTTTTAATTACCGCTTCAATAGCTTTTATCGTGAGACACCTCATCCTTTTATTACTAGCATGACCCGTGCTCTAGATGAGGCGATGCACCAATTACAGAGGCTGGATATAGAAGATAAACTCATGTGGAGAACGAAACGTCAATTTCAGCATGATATTCAATCTATGTTTTCTTTAGTAGATAATATTATTGCTGAACGTAAAAGTAATGGGAATCAGGAAGAAAATGATTTACTTTCCCGTATGTTAAATGTGCAGGATCCGGAAACTGGTGAAAAATTAGATGATGAAAACATTCGTTTCCAAATTATTACTTTTTTAATAGCTGGGCATGAGACAACAAGTGGATTGTTATCTTTTGCAATTTACTTTTTATTAAAGAATCCGGATAAGTTGAAAAAAGCCTATGAAGAAGTAGACCGTGTTTTGACAGATCCTACTCCAACATACCAACAAGTTATGAAACTGAAGTATATACGGATGATTTTAAATGAATCGCTACGTCTATGGCCTACCGCTCCAGCATTCAGTCTCTATGCAAAAGAAGATACAGTGATTGGCGGGAAATACCCAATTAAGAAAGGAGAAGATCGTATTTCTGTTCTTATTCCACAGCTACATAGGGATAAAGATGCATGGGGAGACAATGTGGAAGAATTCCAACCTGAACGATTTGAAGAGCTAGATAAGGTTCCTCATCATGCTTATAAGCCATTTGGAAATGGCCAGAGAGCATGTATCGGTATGCAATTTGCACTTCATGAAGCCACTCTTGTAATGGGAATGCTTCTTCAACATTTTGAATTAATTGATTATCAAAACTATCAGCTGGACGTAAAACAAACATTAACGCTAAAGCCCGGTGATTTTAAGATTAGGATTCTACCCCGAAAACAAACTATTAGTCATCCTACTGTTCTTGCATCTACAGAGGACAAGCTGAAAAACGATGAAATTAAGCAGCACGTCCAGAAGGCACCTTCTATTATTGGGGCCGATAATCTTTCACTTCTTGTTCTGTATGGCTCGGATACAGGTGTAGCAGAAGGTATTGCAAGAGAATTAGCAGATACAGCTAGTTTAGAAGGAGTTCAAACGGAAGTGGTAGCTCTTAACGATCGAATTGGAAGTTTGCCAAAAGAAGGAGCGGTACTTATTGTGACTTCTTCTTATAATGGAAAACCGCCAAGTAATGCAGGGCAGTTTGTGCAATGGTTGGAGGAACTAAAACCAGATGAGCTAAAAGGGGTTCAATACGCAGTTTTTGGTTGTGGAGATCATAATTGGGCTAGTACCTACCAACGGATTCCAAGATACATTGATGAGCAAATGGCTCAAAAAGGAGCAACAAGATTTTCTAAACGCGGAGAAGCAGATGCAAGTGGTGATTTCGAGGAACAGCTTGAGCAATGGAAACAAAACATGTGGTCTGATGCGATGAAGGCATTTGGATTGGAGCTCAACAAAAATATGGAAAAAGAGCGCAGTACTTTGAGTCTGCAATTTGTCAGTCGTCTTGGAGGATCTCCTCTTGCACGAACATATGAAGCAGTTTATGCATCTATACTAGAAAATCGTGAACTCCAATCATCCAGCAGTGATAGAAGTACACGACATATCGAGGTATCTTTGCCAGAAGGCGCTACATATAAAGAAGGAGACCACCTTGGAGTGTTGCCAGTTAATAGCGAGAAAAATATCAACCGAATTTTAAAACGTTTTGGATTAAATGGGAAGGATCAAGTTATACTGAGTGCAAGTGGACGAAGTATAAATCACATACCTTTAGACAGTCCTGTTAGTTTATTGGACCTTCTTAGTTATAGTGTTGAAGTTCAAGAAGCTGCCACTCGAGCACAAATACGAGAAATGGTAACATTCACAGCATGTCCTCCTCATAAAAAAGAATTGGAAGCATTATTAGAAGAAGGAGTTTATCATGAACAAATATTAAAGAAACGGATTTCAATGTTGGACCTTCTTGAAAAGTATGAGGCTTGTGAAATCCGATTTGAACGCTTTTTAGAACTTCTTCCTGCGCTCAAACCGCGTTACTATTCTATTTCAAGCTCTCCACTCGTTGCACACAATCGTCTGAGCATTACGGTCGGTGTTGTTAATGCACCTGCATGGAGTGGGGAAGGGACATATGAAGGAGTCGCTTCTAATTACTTAGCTCAGCGTCATAATAAAGATGAGATTATCTGTTTCATTCGAACGCCACAATCAAACTTTGAATTACCTAAAGATCCAGAAACACCAATTATTATGGTTGGGCCAGGTACTGGAATTGCACCATTCCGTGGATTCTTGCAAGCGCGTCGTGTTCAAAAGCAAAAAGGTATGAACTTAGGACAAGCGCATCTATATTTTGGTTGTCATCATCCTGAAAAAGATTATCTTTATCGTACAGAACTAGAAAATGATGAAAGAGATGGATTAATCTCTTTACACACAGCTTTTTCTCGTTTAGAGGGACATCCAAAAACATATGTACAGCATTTGATAAAACAAGATAGAATCAATTTAATTTCGTTATTAGATAATGGAGCTCATCTTTATATATGTGGTGATGGAAGTAAAATGGCTCCGGATGTAGAAGATACCCTTTGTCAAGCATATCAAGAAATTCATGAAGTCAGTGAACAAGAAGCAAGAAATTGGTTGGATCGTGTGCAAGATGAAGGGCGATATGGAAAAGATGTTTGGGCTGGTATATGAATGTTTCTTAATTAGATACATATTAACTAATGAACTTCTTTCGAATAAATTTCACTTTATTAGTATAGTGTATTTAGATGAATAGTGATTAACCAGATTATTTAGTATCTACTAAATAAAAAACAGGACCTGATATACATCTATCAGGTCCTGTTTCACATAGACATTATACATCGATATTTTCCACACATTATCAATGTTTGTAATGTAGTTAGCCTTTTGAGTCAGCTATAAAATCAGATATTATTTTTTCGATATCGAAAGGAGTAATCCCTTTATTCAAAGAGAAAATAGTTTCTGCTTCTTCGATGTCTTGAACGAGTTCACCTCTAGCTTCAATATGTAATCGGAACAAGTCATATAAATTCGGTTTAACTAAATTAGTTAAAGCCTTTCCAACTAGTATCATACCTTTTTGATTAGCTTCGATGGTATTATCATAAGTTAGATCTCTTGTAAGAGACAAATCTGTCCAAATCAATTTTCGTTCCTTTAAGTCTAAAATAACTGGAATAGAGATTTGGGTGTCGGCAGTAATATCCACTTTGTCTTGAACAGTAGAAGGTTCAAATACTTCACCTGAACCAGGATATTGACGAACCATCCAACCAGTAAAGCATTCTGGTAAATCTTTATATGGTTGGTCTGTGTAAGAAAGCAAAGTCATAACTACATAGCGTCCACCATATTTCAGCACAGACGGAATATCGAAATCAATGAATTCAGATGCTCCCTTTGGTGCAGAAGTAATATCTCCGCTATGGTAGGCTTTGAAATTTTTTGAACGTAAGTTCGTGAAGGATACATGTTCTTTGTATTGCCAATCTTCGTCGTACATTGCAGCAGACAAATCAATGTCAACACGTCCTGTATGTTGTCCATTCACATAGCCTTCTTTCCACCATAGGAAAAAACGAATCGTATCTCCTTCTGGCAAATCTACTTTACTTCCTCGAGATAATGTGCGAAGCGCTTTGCTGGCTGAACGTTGAGAGAAGGGAACTAAGTGATTTTTTAACTGTTCATCCAAAAATACTTTTCCGAGACTTGGAAGTTCTGCGAAGCGATTTTTTAAAGTATCTTCACACATTTTTACAATCATTAAACAAATATCCTCTGAGATAAATGGAAGTGTATTTTCAATACCTATAGCTTTTGCTACATTTCCCTTTGGAAAAAAGGTGCGAAATTCATTTTTATCATTTCGATGCTTAAAATGAGCCGTGAGTTGAAGTAATACAGGAGTAGAAACATTTCCTATTATACTTAGAAACTCTTCGAGAATATTGAAAACATCTGTTGACGTATCACTACATAAACGGATTAAATGATCCAAGCGTCTGGCAAATTCCCCCGGGCGAGTTTTTAAAAGATTTTTCGCTGTCATGATATCACGATTCAACAAAGCTGCTTCTATTTTTCCATTAAATGTTTCAACTTTAATGTTGTTGCGAAGCATCTCAAATGCTCGGTGGGTTTTTGGGAAACGAGTATGATATTCTGCTGGATGAAGAATTTCACCTAAACGAATCCAACGTTTTTTGTATCGAATCATATCTTCGGTAATGTTTCCGCATTGCTCTAACAATCCTAAAAGGAAGCGTCTTTCTACTCGGTTAAACTTCTTGAATCGAACGGAGGATGCTAAACTCACATCACCTTCAGATAAAGCAACTGCAAGGCGAAGAACATCAGTTGCTGTTTTAAAATACTTTGCAGCAGCATCGGCTGATATTTTTCTGTTTATTAATAAAACCCCAATTATAAAAGACATATTTTCCTTATGGGGAATTACATTAGGTAGAAAACAGGAAACATCTTCAGTGTGTGTAATAGCCCATTCTACATCTGTCTTATCAGTTGAGGAAATAGAGCTGTTTGCACGAATCAATTGAGAAATCATTTGATTGAAATCTTCTTCACTTCCTAAGTCAATCACTTTCAAATCAACGCTATCTAAAAGAGGAAGTCGTTCTTCTACTTTTGATACAGGTAGGCGCAACGTCACATAATGAATAACGGCATTGATGTATAAATCAGCGTCACTTAAATCCATCATTTGTTGCGGAAAGTTTGGATACATAGGAGTAAACTGAATATGTGCACCAACCATTTCTTTTAAATGTTTTACCAACTCTTTGTAAAACGATGTGAATGCACCAACCGAAAGTGTTTGCAACTCTTCTATTAAAGGCTCAGAAAAAGTAAATCCTAAACTTTCCAAGTTTTTTAAAGCAGTGGCTAAATACATGTTCGGTAGTTTATTTTCTTCTCTTTTTATAATTACTTTCAAACTTCTTCTTATGTAAATAGAATTTTTCATGAGAACGCCGATTATTCACTCCTTATAAAAGAGGGGAATAGTCCGACTGTCCTCCTTTCAGTGGTAGATTTTTATTTTTACATGCATAAACACACTAATTGTAGAGAAATGCACTGAGGGTATAAAGCTATTTTTTAGTGAAAAATTAGGGGTATAACATTTAGTTGTTAAGTGGTAATTTGTTAATTAAGAAAAGAAAACCTCTACATCAATGGTTGATAAACTAAAGTTTATTCAAACCCAAAGAAGAAAGAGGTTTTATAGTCTAATTATTTTCATAGGAAATTGACAACTCTAAAACAATTTGAAATTTCTACAAAGAAGGAAGAATTGTCATAGCCTATGTGTTTAGCAGGAAAGTAACATCCCTATTTCGCCAAAGAAGTTAGAAGGAAGGAACGTCATAGCCTGCTTTATTAGTATATTCTCTTGCGAAGAGCAATTCAAGTATACTGTCTGATTTTTTATTTTTTTCTTAAAGGGGAATTTTCATGTTTATCCCGCATTAACGGAGGATTTTTATTTTTGATATATTATGGAATGGAGTTGAATGAGTATTATAAATACAAAAGGTGAAATTAAAAAAACGAAAAGAAAAGTATTACTAACTATACTTACTATGTTAGTAATTATAATTGGATTTGGATATTGGAAACTTTTTAGTTTGCAAGGTGTTCCAAAAGGGGAATTAATTCGAACAGTGAAATCTCCAGATGGAAAATATCTCATCAAGACTTATTTTCATAATGCAGGATCATTAAGTGCGGATGCTGTTAGGGGTGAATTAGTTAACCTTGATACAGATTCAGAGAAAAATATATATTGGAATTATCCAGATACCGATCCATATATTGAATGGGTAAATAAGAATATTGTTAGAATTGGAGATCAAACTTTAGATGTTTCGCAGAAAGAAACCTATGATTGGCGTGATGATGATAAGCACGTTAAAGAAATGCCTAAACAGTTTAGTAGATAAAACAAGAAAATTTAAATGTATTTAATCTTATTTGTTTAACAATAGATAGTATTATATGAGTGAAAGAGTCCATTTAAATCTTCTAAATGGACTCTTTTAGGTTTCTAGATACGACTACTGATAAAAATGGAACAAACTTGTTACTTAGGTTGTCTATTAAGTATACGTATAAAACAGGTGTTCATGATAGTTCAATCATTTTATGAAAAGTGAGATGCAAGAAGAGTGATATCCGATACACTCTTTAATTGTATCGATATGTATAACACCTAGAAAAACTATATATTCTTGAAAGAGGTTGAAAATATATGATAGTCTTAAACAAGTTTTTTAACATTTTACATTACAAAAAGATGGTACCTGTAGTATTTCTTTCGTGTGCAACGCTTATAGGCTGTTCCGATGGCAATACTCAGTCTGAATTACCTAAACAAACAAAACAAACAAAACAAACGAAACAAACGAAACAAACAAATCAAACCAAACAAGAAACTACTGGTAATGATTCTTTTGCTAAACTTGAAAAAGAATTTGATGCTAAACTCGGTATTTATGCATTGGACACTGATACGAATCAAACCGTTACGTATCAATCAGATAAACGGTTTGCATACGCATCTACCCACAAAGCTTTAGCTGTGGGAGTACTTTTACAAAAGAAATCAATAGAAGATCTAAATCAAAGAGTTTTGTATACTCGTGAAGATCTTGTTAATTACAATCCAATTACAGAAAAGTATGTTGATAGGGGTATGACTCTGAAAGAGCTTGCAGATGCTTCCCTTCGATATAGTGATAATACTGCCCAAAATCTTATTCTTAAACAATTAGGTGGACCTAGTGAATTCAAAAAATCACTGAGAGAAATAGGAGATACCGTTACAAATCCTGAACGTTTTGAACCAGAGTTAAACGAAGTGCATCCAGGAGACGTACATGATACTAGTACCCCAAAGGCATTAGCTACTAGTCTTCAGGCTTTTGCGCTAGGAGATGTACTTTCAACTGAGAAACGGGATTTATTAATAGATTGGATGAAAAGGAATACTACGGGAGACAACTTAATTCGTGCTGGAGTTCCAGGAGGATGGGAAGTAGCTGATAAGACTGGATCAGGATCTTATGGAACCAGAAATGATATCGCAATTATTTGGCCACCAAATAAAAAGCCAATTGTTCTTGCGATACTTTCTAATCATGATAAAGAGGATGCTAAATACGATGATAAGCTTATTGCAGAAGCAACCAAAATAGCGCTGGGTGTCTTAAAAGCTAAAAATAAATAATAATAGTATTAGTTATTGAAATTTTCTTGTTTTTCAGTCACAATACTGTGACGGTCTTTTTGTGTATTTTACAAAAGATCGTCTTAAGTAAAGAAAGAAGATAGAAACCATCTCTATTAAGTTTATTAACTAAGTAACAACAAATATATGCTTTATTGGATACTTATTGCATTTAATGTGGAGGAATAATATGGAGTCAAAAATTCTTATTGTTGATGATGATAAAGAGATTAGAAATCTTATCTCTGTATATCTGGAAAATGAAGGCCTAAAAACTCAAAAGGTAGAAGATGCTATACAAGCTTTACAACTGTTAGAAGAAAAGGAATTTGATTTGATTATTTTAGATATTATGATACCGAATATGGATGGCATTGAAGCATGTATGAAAATTAGGGAAGATCGCAATATGCCTATCATTATGCTATCTGCAAAATCTGAGGATATAGACAAAATTCAGGGCCTAGCCTCTGGTGCAGACGATTATTTATCAAAACCGTTTAACCCACTAGAATTAATTGCTAGGGTAAAATCCCAATTAAGAAGGTTTAAAAAATACAATACGTCCATAGAACATAATAAAAGTATTCTAGAAATTGGTGACTTAACCGTGAATACAGATACTCGTCAAGTATGGGTAAGGGGAAAAGAAACAAGGTTAACTCCAAAAGAGTTTGCTATTCTCGAACTACTCGCCCGTAACAAAGGGATTGTCCTGAGTGTAGCAAAAATATATGAAGCAGTTTGGAAAGAGGTTTTTTATAAATCAGATAATACCGTCATGGTGCATATTACAAAAATAAGAGACAAAATTGAAGAAGATTCTAAACATCCCATTTATATTAAAACTGTTTGGGGAATTGGGTATAAAATATGAAGAATGTTAGTTTCAGAAATAAGATTATTATAAAACTTCTTGGTGCTGTTGCAATTAGTTTTTTTATTTCATTTGGTTTAACAATCCTCATTGTGCAATACGTCATAGATCCATTTTTTATAAAACACGAAGATTTTGGCATGTTTGAAGTGAGACTCGCAATGTTGTTCTTATTTACGTTCGCAATCTTAAACTTTATAGTAATCTTTTTGCTATTGGTTCGAAAGAAAATAGTATATTTGAAGCTCATTTCGGAAAATGTGAATGATATTGCAAATGGAAAACTGGGTTTAACAATTGGGATTAAGGGGAAGGACGAATTGACCCAACTTGCTCAAAATATCAACTATATGTCCAAGGAATTGGAGAATACATTTGAACAAGAAAGACAATTAGAACGTACAAAAAATGAACTTATCACCAATGTATCCCATGATTTACGCACACCTTTAACATCTATTATTGGCTATATAGATTTATTAAAAAGAGGGCAATACAACAGTAACATACAATTACAGGAATACCTTGAAACCACGTATTCAAAGTCACAGAGACTGAAATATTTAATTGATGAGCTGTTTGAGTATACTCGTTTATCAGGTATAGATGCTAAGTTAAACCTTAATGAAGTTGATTTATCAGGTTTGTTGGAACAAATAGTTGGAGAATACATACCTATATTTGAAAAGGAAAGTTTAATCGTTCAAAAATCAATTACGCAAGAAACAATACCTATCTTCATAGATGTAGAAAAAATGGTACGTGTTTATGAAAATCTTTTTATGAATGCGATAAAGTACAGCATGAAACCATCCGAATTATCTATATGTCTTGAACTAATAGGTAACAAGGCAATGTTGAAAGTATCAAATAAAGTCGAGAAACCGCCTGTTAGCGATCCAAATAAATTGTTTGAAAGGTTTTTCAGGGGGGACAAGGCAAGAAAAGATGACCAGGGAAATGGACTGGGACTTGCTATTTCAAAAAGAATTGTTGAACTTCATCATGGTAATATACATGCAGAATATAAAGATGGTTGGATGTCTTTTATTGTTGAACATTCAATTAGATAGAAAGCTTATGGAACTACAGGTTCCATAAGCTTTTTTTAAAACTTAAGAAATCTTAAGGATTTTACGGGGTGTTTCCTAATTTTCATAGTTTATCATGGGTGTATTCAAAGTGATGAGGTGAGCAAAGAAGATAAAAGGAAAGATTTCATTGTAGCTTAAGTGTGGAGGAAACATGTCTATTTTGTTAGTAGTAAACAAATTTAGTAGCTTATTGTAATGAAATAAAAAAATGTAGGAGGATATAAATGATAAAGCCAGTTGTAGATGTAAAAAACATTCAAAAATTGTACGGTAAAAAAGGTGAGAATCAATCACACGCATTAAAAGGTGTATCATTCTCAATTCAAGAGGGAGAGTTTGTTGGTATTATGGGGCCTTCTGGTTCTGGTAAAACAACATTATTAAATGTAATTTCAACGTTAGATAAAGCGACAGGCGGCGTTGTTGAAATTGCAGGAACGGATATTACGAGGATGAAGCAGGGGGAACTTTCTGATTTTCGTTCACAAAAGTTAGGATTCATTTTCCAAGACTTTAACTTATTGGAGAATTTATCTATCTATGAAAATATCGCACTCCCACTTTCACTTCAAGGTGTTTCATCTCGTAATATTGGAAAGAAAGTAGAAAAAGTAGCTGATATGTTAGGCATTACAGCGATACTTCAAAAATATCCTTCTGAAGTATCTGGTGGACAAAAGCAACGTTCCGCAGCAGCACGTGCGTTAGTTCATGAACCAGAAATTATTTTGGGAGATGAGCCGACTGGAGCTCTAGATTCTAAAAATGCAACGAGTTTACTTAATGCCATGACAAGCTTAAATAAAGAGCAAGGTGTATCCATTATGATGGTTACGCATGATCCTTACAGCGCAAGTTACTGTCAACGTATTTTATTCATTCAAGATGGTGAGTTATATAAAGAAATTCATCGCGATAGTACCCGTGAAGAATTCTATAAAGAAATTTTAGATGTGCTTGCAAACTTAGGCACACAAAAAGCGTAAGGAAGGAAGTTCAATCATGTTATTTAAGCTTTCTATGTCAGGCCTAAAAAGTAAGTTGCAAGATTACATTGTTTTACTTGTTGGTCTTATTGTCTCTATTTCAACTTTTTATATGTTTCAAACGCTAGCATCCAATAAAACGTTCCTTGAATCTAACTCTTCTATTAGGGATATTGTGGCTGTCTTTAAAATTGGTTCCGTTTTGTTAGCGATTATCACATTTTTCTATATTTTATATGCAAACTCTTTCTTATCAGCTCTTCGTCAAAAAGAATTTGGTATGTATATGATGTTAGGAGCAAAAAAGCATAAAGTTACCTTACTTATGTTCATTGAAACAATCATATTAGGTGCCACCTCTCTTTTGATTGGAATTACAATTGGTGTAGGACTTGCAGAAGGTATCGGTCAGCTATTAATGAAACAACTCGAGTTTGCTGGCGAAGGTTATAAAGCATTTTATCTGCCATCTATAGCTATTACTTGCATCTTCTTCTTTGCACTCTTTGTATTATCTGCAATTATGAATAGTATTAAATTATCTCGTATTTCTGTACTGCAACTTGTACATGCTGATGAACAAACAGAACGTGTTGCCATAAAAGGAAAAATGACAGTTGTAGTTGCATTCCTTGGTATTCTTTTATTGGGTATTGGTTATGCATCACTTATTTATATATCATATGCAAATTCGCTAATTGTTTTGGGATTAATGGCTGTTGGATTAATCTCAGCAACTGTTGGTACTTACCTTATATTTGGATCACTTCTTCCAGTTATGATTAACAAGCTAAAGAGTAATAAAAAACGTAGTGAAAAAGGCCTCAATGCTTTTACTTTTGCACAATTAAATTTCCGCATTAATAGTCTAACAAATGTGCTTGCAACAGTAGCAATTTTAGTGGCTCTTGGTGCTGGTGGAATTGCTTGTGGTATGGCATTTAAAAACAACATCCTAAAAATTACAGATCAAATACAAATTTACGATTCAGTCATTCATAATCCAACAGTGGAAGAAAAGACAATTTTGGGTAGTATCTTATTTCAAGAAAAACTTGAATATCATTACAAAGTTGATGATAGATATGTTTATTATCTTAAAGAAGATGTAGAGAAAAATCGCCCTTTCTTGCAAGGTATGAAAATAGAGAAAGCTTCAGAGGAAATACCAATTGGTGCATTTTCAATAAAACGGGCTGAAGGAGAGACAGACACAAAACAATGGATTCAGGTTTTCAGAACGATCCAGCCCAATTATTTATATCCTGATTATGAAATAAAAATTGTAGATTATAACATATACAATGGATTGAAGGGGAAAGAAAGTATTGTGTTTATGGGGAAAACAGATGATTTTGGATCATACATAAAAGAATGGAAAAAACTTGATGAATTACAGATAGCAAAATATAAAAATGTGAAAGCGGAAGAATTGGGTAGTAAGTATCAAACATATATTATGAGTCATGATTTTGCCAGCGGACTAATGTTTATGGGTTTCTTCGTTGGAATTGCATTTTTAGCAATGATGGCAAGCTGCTTAATGTTTAAAGTTCTGTCGGGAGCATCAAAAGATGTAACACGTTATCAAATGCTTCATAAAATTGGTGTTCGCCGAGAGTTATTAACAAAATCGATTTATAAAGAGTTATTCTTCATATTCTTATTCCCAGCAATTGTAGGGATTACTCATATATTAGTTGGTATGAACATGTTTAGCCCTCTTGTAATCGATCCGTACTCTCGCATTTGGTTACCACTTGTTATTTTTGTAGTAATTTACTCGATGTATTACTGGATTACTGTTCAATTATTTAAAGGAATTGTACTCCCTAAAAAAGATTAATGTAATGATGTTGTTTATCCCGCATTAACGGGCAGCACGATTGGTGAGGGCTCATAATCAGTGGGGGATGAACAAACCCCACTGATTAAAGTTTCACTTTATCTTCTACTGTACCTTGTAACTACATTTTACCTTGCTGTAAAGAAACAAAAAACGTTTTTTTATTCAATAATTCCAATTTCTAGAGCTTTTTGAACAGCTTCTTCTTTGTTGCGGACTCCTAGCTTTGTATAAGCTGTGGAAGCATAATTTCTGACCGTACCATTCGATAAATATAACCTTGATGCTATGGTAGTGTATCGAAGTCCCTTGGCTACTAGTTGCAATATTTCTATCTCCCTAGCTGTTAGCTCATAAGCGGTTGCTTTTGATTGTGGTGTCTCTTTTTGCTCATCAAATTTCTCAAATATTTTGTGAGACATTCCCTGATCAATCAGTGTCCCACCTTTGTGAATAAGTCGGATCGTATTAGCTAGCTCCAATGTTTCAATGGATTTGAGTAAAAAGCCATCCGCACCGTTGCGAAGCGATTCCAACGCCTGTTCGGTATCCTGAAAAGTGGTAAAAATCAATATGCGGATATGTGGCCATTGTTGCTTAATCTTTTTGGTTGCTTCGACTCCATCCATGTGCTGCATATCTAAATCCATAAGTATAACATGGGGTTGAAGGCGCCCACACAAATCGATGGCTTCATTGCCATCCTCGGCCAAACCGACTACATTTAAATCTTCATATCTATCGAGTAGTGTCCTCAAACTTTCCCGAACAAACGGCTGGTCGTCTACAATTAACAAACGAATAAGTCCATCTTTTATTTCAGTTTGTCGCGGTATGGTACATGTAACAAGCATTCCTTCATCTGGCTTTGTATATACAGACAATTGACCTTGCAAATTCATTGCTCGTTCTTTCATTGCATTCAGACCGAAGCCTTCCTGCCATTCTACATTTCCTTTTCCATTATCTTGAACTTCTAATCTCGTATATTGTTGTTCAAACTGCAATGAAACTATAATTTCAGTTCCTTGACCATGACGTACTGCATTCGTAAGGGACTCTTGTAAGCAACGAATGAACGCTATCTTCGCTTGCCGAGACATTTCATATTCCTCTCCGTATGCCCGAAAACTTACATTAACCTGAGCGTGCTCCTGAAATTCGGCTCCAAGATTTTGGAGAGATTGAATTAAGGAAGGTGATTGGCAAGGAGACTCCATTTGATGTAGGTAACCTCTCACGTCCTCGATGCTTTTACGTCCCATTTCAAGCAGAGAATCTAGCCTCTGTATACCCATTTCAGTAGCAAGTTCGGTGCGCAACGTTTCCATCCCCATAATAATAGATGTATAAGCGTGACCAACTGTATCATGAAGCTCACTCGACAGTCTGTTTCGTTCTTCCGCCAGTGTAATGCGTTCAATCTGAGACATATATTGCTCAAGTACCGCGTTTTGTTTACGAATTGATTCATTTTGTTTATGATTGACGATTAATAAATGAAAAGCGAAGCCCATTACATATGCGAATCCATAATAGGTGACCATAACCCAATAGCTATTACTTGGCGCAACCGCATAGAAAATTCCATTTGTTGCAAAAACTGTTATTGGAGCTGTCCAATAATAGGACAAATGCTTACTATTCGCAGCAATTAGAAACACTGATATAAGAAATGTGTTGTAAGCCCCTGGAAATAATGAGGTTAAATATATACATAGTCCACCATACAGCAGTATTTCTGTGAACAAATAATATTTATAATTGAATAGTAAGGCTACCCATGGAACAGAGAAGGCAATAATTTCCCAAAGAATAATAATCCAAAGTGGTAATGTTAAACCATCCTGAAAATTTAATGTAGCTAGAATGATAGACACACTAGCAAGTAGGCGTACCCCTAACATAATCCAATCATACCAAAACCAATACTTAACCATATCTAACAAGTCCTTTACCCCCTAAATAGCCTACCATTTTACTTCCTATATTATAATTTAATCCTTCCTGCCTTATTATACTTTTTAATTTAAAACTACGATACTACTCACAGACTGCAAACTTCTATTGATTTAGTTGCCGAATCATACTACGTGTATAGCCCCCAATTTTCTTTGTCAAACCATCGACTATTCTAATACTTATGGCGGTAAATACTATACCCATAAACATTACAAAGAGTGACTTGGCAAAAGTATCTATTTGTATAAATATAATATTCATATCGATGTATCGATACAGTAGTGGTGCCAACAGGAACATAAGTGGCATTACATAAAAAATGATTGCACTAATGAGACTGAAAATGCCAATCGCAAATTTCTGCATTAACCAATAGACAGCACACCAAGTGCGACGATCTGTTAGCACTAATTTCACCTGAGACCAGTTCGATGTATCCATTGTTATACTTCTATCGTAAGAGTCTGTTGAAATATCTGTATAAATTTTCGTCTGTATGCGCTCGAATTGGATAAAGGGTGTGGTAGTCTTGTAGTACGCGCATAATTAATGGAATCCCAACAACAGTAAATGAAAGGGTTAAACTAAATAGCAGAGCTATTATATAAAAACAAAAATAAAACAATCCTGTACCGAAAGTTAGCAATAAAAAATAACCATTCTGGATGAATCTTGATTTCATAAAGTTCATCGCTCCTATCTATGTAATAACCGAATCATACTGCTTTTTTTGTCATTCTCACTAGTGTAAAAGTGTCATATGACAGTTCTAAATGATGTTAAAAAGGGGAGAGCAGCTTACATCTGGTTAAAAAGATGCTTTTATCCCGCTATTTACTGGGCAGTAAGACTCCCACCTCAAAATTCAGCGTTAGGTGGGGGGAGGGCTGCCGGTAAACGCACGATTGGTGAAGGCTAATAATCAGTGGGGGATGAACAAAAACCTGCTGATTAAAGTTTCACTTTATTAATTCCCACAAAACAATCCCGTTCTTACATCTGCAAGAACGGGATTGCTTTGTACTTTTATTTAATATGAGATGGACTTGTTTTTCGAATATGAAAAATAATATCAAATTGCTCAAGCAATGAAGTATCAAAATACACCGAACTGTTCGGGAGGATTTGTCCCCCTATACTTAGTAATGGTCTTTTTGCTTTAACCCATTTTTCTGCTTGTCCTTTAAGGTGACGGTTATCCAATAAAAACATTTTATATGGCACTTTTCCGAGAGTATAATTGAAACTTTTTACATCTTGTGGAATAGTGTCGGTTGTAATCTTACCTCCAGTGGAAGGATCATATTCGCTGTATAAGGTAAAATTCCCCTCCGTAGTTGTACTACCAATTGTGACATAATTATTGTCTAAACGTTCCTTCAAAAACTGCCCCGCAACATAAGGGTATAATTTCTCATCGATAATTCCTTTAGCTATATGAATATTGTGTGCCCATACCATCGTTTTACCACCAAATGTCTCTTGTACCCACATTGCATGATCGGCCAAGTATTGTTCATGTAGTTTTATTATACTTGGATAGTCGTTAGGGAGTAGCATTGTGGTAAATTTCTCTATTGCACTTGCCGTTGCTTTCGCCCAGATGTACTCGGATGGAATTATTTCTGTGTTGGCTTGCTCATTCTCATCTTTTAGTAATCGGGCTACTCTCTCAGCGTTTGCTTTAAACTTCTCTTTTCTTTCAGGAGCAAGTTTCATATATTCCTGTATACTTCCAGTAAAAGAAGACAATTCTTTATAATTTTCTTCTACTTCTGCCAGCAAATCTGGTCGATGCAGCCTTACATAATCAATTACTTTATTAAAGCTACCTTGGTCCAACGCCTTTAAGTCGAGCCCAATAAATTGGATCTTTTTTTTATTGGATGGATCAGCATTATAATCTTTCATCCACTCAATCATGGCTATAATTTCATCAGTAGGATATAACAATTTTAAAAATTCCCTAGGGTTTCCTTTTCCTGTTTGGATATATTCATTTAGTTTTAAGCCGTTTCCCCAATCTTCTTCCATTGCAAAATTCGTAAAACCCATTTCAGTAACCAAATATTTCACAAGGCGAAACTTCATAGTAAAAATTTCAGAGCTTCCATGAGTATTCTCTCCTAATCCTACATATTGCGCGTTCCCAATCATTTTCTTAAGTGGTTTTAAATCTTCAAATGGTTTTGACGGCTCTATCGTTTTTAATGGGTTAGCCTGTGATTGTATTGATTTAACTATATTTTTTTGGACTGATTGACCTGAATTTTCGACTGCTACAGTTTGAGCGTTTCCTACTTCCGCGCATCCTGTGACTAATAAAGCTGTACTAACCATTGCAATCATTCTTTTCTTATTCATTTTTGCCCACCTCAATTGAATTATTTTTATAAACAAGATTGATTCATGTACTTGCACGAATCAATTGCCTTAATTTAATTGTTATTTATTCCATATCATATTTTCTAGTTACATATTGTCATAAGATTAATTGACACAAGTCATAGGTTAATCATTACACTTTTGTACTATCGGCTATGACAGTTTATAAATAATAATTAAATTGTTGAATCGCAAGTAAGACTAGATTATGAATTTGGGAGGGATTTTAAAGATGAATAATCTGTATGTCAAAATATTTTTATTCTAAGTTGTAGCTGTTGAAATGACAGGAAGTAAATTTGATAAACAAATGAATAAAGGGGAAGGGCGGATTACAATGTTATTACACGCAAAATCGTTCCACAATAAAGATAAAATCCATCGTGCTAAAATAGGACTTCAACTTTTTCTAAGTATCTTAACTATTACTTCTATTATCCTAAATGTACTAGTAATGATTACTAAAAGTATGCCGCTTATTGTGGTATATATGTTTACCCCGGCATTTTCTTCTATTTTGACTCGCATAATATTGAAAGAAGGGTTTAAAGATGTATCTTTTAGTCTCGGTAACTTAAAGATATGGAAGGGGATTGGTTTTGCTCTGCTAATACCTATGATTATTTGTGGAATTACTTATTCTATCGCCTGGTTGAGCGGAATTGCGAGGTTTCAGCCCCCGCAAGGTGGTATGCTAGAACCTATTTACAATATACTTGGATTTCAGTATCTACCGATACCATTAAGTTTCATTTTTATAGTAGTATTGAGCGGAGTTTTAGGTAGCTTGCTTAACTTAATTCCAGTTATGGGAGAAGAAATGGGTTGGCGAGGTTATATGCTTACAAGACTAATCGATGCAGAGTTTTCACGCCCAATCCTTATTAGCGGATTAATTTGGGCAACGTGGCATGTTCCAATTGTTATTGCTGGTCTATATGTAGAGGGAACATCTGCCCTACTTTCAGTACTTGGCATCTATTTTTGTATTGTGCCATTCAGTTATATTACAGCTTATTTACGACTTATCACAGGTAGCGTTTGGCCTTCGGTTATCATTCATACTACTTGGAATGCCATTATTCAAGGACCTTTCGCACGTGCAAGTACAGGAGATCAAACTGAGATTTGGATTGGAGAATCTGGTTTGATAACCGCTATTATTATCTTGGCTACTGCAATAATTATGTCTCGAATCGTAAATTTTACTAAATAGCATACGGATGTGTTTTAAATTCAGTTAGTGTAATATGACGAGGCTGAAATAAGATGCTCCTAAAAATATTAGAAAAAATCTAGTTGAACGGACTCTTACTTAATCTTAGGCTGCTGGACATGCTGTGATATCCCATCGTCATCAAGCTAAGAAAATAAACTTGGTTGCCATAAAAAAACATAATGTTTTCATTTAAAGTCTTGGAGATGAAATTTCATCATCTTCATCACGTTTGACCTTCAGGAAATAAAAAGTTAAACGATTATACAAATACTCTAACTGAAAAACGATAGTCCTTTTATCAAAAATGTAGAAGGACTATCGTTTATTTTTTGACAAAATTAGGGATTGATGTTCATAAAAATGGATAATATAATTCGTATTTTACGTAAAGAGAAAAATTTCCCCCTAGAATATTAAGCTAAATCTCTTGGTGTGACGGTTAATTTAAGTTTCACTTTATGACTTGTAAAGGGCTGTTCAATGCATCGTACTATTAAAAAATCTAAATTAAATCATTAAATTGCGATAAAATGTGGTCGGAAATAATGAAATTTTAGGAAAAATAAGGTACACTAGTCTATGATTTTAGTTGAAAATCGTTTGACGTTAATGCATACGGGGGAAAGATTGATGAACAACAATACAACAAATGAATCAGTTGAAGAAATTGATCAAAAACGAGTAAGATCAAACAAACGTTATACAAATTGGAAGTTTATCGCAGCGGGTATTGGTGTAATTGCACTTCTTATTGGGGGAATGAGTTATTATCAGGCAACTCACTTCAATTCGAATGTTACAATTAATGACACAAAAGTTGGTGGTCTGAGCGCTGATCAGGCAATACAGAAATTAAAGACATCTGGACTAGCAAACAAAGTCTATGTTGATCAACAACAAATTTTAGATGAAAAAGATACAAAAACGGAACTTACGGAAAAAGATTTGCCTCAAGTTAAGAAACTATTAAAAAGTCAGTGGACATTTTTCCCTTCCTCAAAGGGAGAAAATTATTCATTGCTACCAGAGAAGGCAGATCAGTATCGTAGTGAAACGATGAAAAAACTTGTAGAAGAAAAGCTCATCTCTATGAATGAGAAATTAAAAGCGCCTCAAGATGCTATGGCGAAGCTAGAACAAGGGAAAATTGTTATTTCGAAAAGTGTTGAAGGAAAACAGTATGACGTTACTAGTCTACTGAAAGATTACGATAAGCAAAAATATAAAAGCGAAATTCATCTGAAGTCTGCATACATAAAACCTATTAAAGAAGACGATCCGATTGTCAAAAAAGAGGAGAAAGCACTACAGAATCTTCTTGGGCAGTCTGTTGAGTATAAAGTGCAGAATGAAGTTTATCCTTTAAAAGCAAAAGATTTAATTCAAAATGCTTCTATGTCAAAGGATATGAAAGTTACAATTGACGCGAGCGACATTAAGAAGAAAATTACTGAAATTAATAATGCCAAATCAACATTAAATAAAGATTTCTCATTTAAAACGCATTCTGGTTCAGTCATATCAGTAAAAGGGCAAGGCTACGGCTGGGCACTAGATGTTGAAAAAGAAACTAAACAAGTTCAACAAGCCTTTGAGAAAGGCGAAAAGTCGCTTTCTGCTTCTAACATTCACGGAAATGGTTGGGAGAAGGAAGGTATCGGTTATAAAACAACAGCGAATAATGGCATCGGAGACACGTATGCGGAAGTTTCAATTGCAGAGCAACAAATTTGGATTTACAAAGATGGAAAATTAGTCGTTACAACAAATGTAGTAACGGGTAAACATAGCACGGGTGAAGATACATCACCAGGCGTTTGGTACGTTCTATACAAACGAACACCATACACGCTAAGAGGTAGCGCAGTAGGGAAAGCTGATTATGCGGTTAAAGTAGATTACTGGGTTCCATTCACAAATAGCGGTCAAGGATTCCACGATGCCGGCTGGCGAAAAGACTGGGGAAATAACGCTTATTTAACAGGTGGATCAGGTGGGTGTGTGAACCTTCTTCCTAATGTTGCAAAAACTGTATATGATAGTTTGAACACGTATGATCCAGTTATCGTGTACTAGAAAATAGCTACGTATCAAGAAATAAACAAAGCAGGAAATCTTATCTGATGGTATATGAAAAAACACCTCTTGCATTCGCATACTAAGTGTGCAAATGCAATGGAGGTGTTTTTGTTTGAATACAAAAGTGTATTGCTTATAAGAAACAAAGTAGAAAGAGATTAAGAATAAGTATTCAAATAATCAATAAAATTGACAATGAATATCATTTTCACTTAATATAGAATCGTCGCATTTAATTAGACATGAATTTTTTGTTAATATAATAGATTTCTATTAAGTTGTCATATTTACGAACTATCATTAAATATTTTAAGAATTTAAACGTAGGAAAGGGTAATATAAAATGAACTGGAAAAAAGGCGGATTATGGGTTATTATTTTTTTCGTTGTAAAAGGCACGATTTCTACACTTTTAATCGTTACAGGTGCTAAATATTTTGATTTATCATTTATGCAACTTATCTTATTAATTCTGACCTTATTAGTGATTTCTCTAATAAGTCGTAAATTGCTCTATAGACATAAACAAAACAAAAAGCAAAAAGAGCTAAATATATAATGAAGCCCCAGAGACCATTGGATTTCTGGGGTTTTATTTTGATAGTTTTTTCGCATGTATATTAATTTAACAGAATAGGTTGTCCAAAATGATAAAATCGATGATGTTTAAAATGCGTCAGTTATTTTTACATAAGGATTGTAGAGAGCCTTTGAATCAATCTTTATTCTGAAGCGACAGACACGTATAAATTATGCTCTTTTTTCAATTGGTAGTTTAAATGTAAAAGTACTGCCTTCTCCTAATTTACTTTCAACCGTAATTTCTCCTCCATGTAGTTCGACAATCCATTTTACCATCGACAATCCTAAACCTGTGTTTCCGATGTTTGAAGATGTTCGTGCTGCGTCAACTCGATAGAAGCGGTCCCATATTTTAGTAATATGTTGCTCGCTGATGCCGATGCCATTATCGGAGACTGTACCTATTATGTTGGTTTCATCACGGAATAGTTGCATATGCACAGTTCCGCTCGCTTTGCTATAAGCAATCGCATTCGTTAGTAAATTCATTAATAAACGCATCATCAATGTTTGATCGGCTTTAATAAATAGGTCTTCCTCTATATTAGTTGTTATTTCAATCGAATTTTCTTGAACCATTAATGAAAGTTCTTCTACAACGATTTCCGTTAATTCACTCATATTGATACATTCAAATTGGAAAGTATTATGATTTCCTTGGTCAGCTCTTGCTAATAATAAGAGTTGTGAGATTAGAGCGGACATTTTACGTGATTGCTTTAAAATTACTTCTAACGATTCTTCCATTTCTTTCGGGTTATTCCTCTGCGATAAAGCGTATTCGCATTGTGAAATAATAACAGATGTTGGCGTTCTTAATTCATGAGATGCGTCAGATGTAAATTGTTTTTCACTTTCGAATGATGTCTCCAATCGCTCAAACATTTTGTCAAAGGTTTGTGCTAAATGATACATTTCGTCTTTCGGTGAACCTTGTAAATTAATTCTCTTCGAAAGGTCTTTACCATCACCAATTTTACTGGCGGAATCACTCATTTGTTGCACAGGTCGAAACGCCCTTTGCGTAATAAAATATCCTCCGAATGCCGCAATAAGAATAAGTAATGGGAATGAGATGATTGTTACCACGATAAGCGTATTCATCGTTGAGGATAATTGGTTCATAGTCATTATTCCACGAACCCAGACTTGCTCATCGCCGCCTGCATTATGGAGAAAATCATATACTATCCATTCTTTATTGCCGTCTTTAATGGTTTGTATTTCATCGGATTTAAGCGATATCTTTTTATTAAAGCTTGTTGGACTATGTCCTACCAACAGCTCACCTTGTTTACTATAAATGCTTATATTTACTCCATCTTCTAAGGTTTCAAAATCATCGTCAATCTTTAACTGCCCATGCTTATATTCGATATCTTCCATGCTTTCTTTTACTGTGTTCTTCAATTGATCTTTCATATTAAAAAGCAAAACTTTATCTGAAGAAGTTAAAATAAAAGCTAATACGAGTGCCATAATAATTACAATTAGCCCCGTATACCACAGAGTTACTCTCATTTTTATTGATAGTCTTTTCATGATTCTACTCGCAATACGTAACCAGTTCCTCGTACTGTATGAATTAACTTCGTTTCAAACTGGCTATCAATTTTTTTGCGAAGATAGCGGACGTAAACATCAATAATATTCGATCCGCCTTCATAGTCGTAATTCCACACATGTTGCTCAATTTTATCTCGTGTCAGCACAACTTCTTTATTACGAATCATATATTCTAAAATAGCAAATTCTTTACTGGAAAGAGTGATAACTTGGTCTCCTCTTGTTACTTTATGCATATTGCAATCTACCACTAGGTCAGCGATTTCAAACACATTAGATGTATTTCCTGTTTTTCTTCGCATTAACACTCGAATTCTTGCTAACAGTTCGTCAAAAGCAAACGGCTTTACTAAATAATCATCCGCACCTAAGTCGAGTCCTGTTACACGATCATCAATTGTATCTTTAGCTGTAAGAAGCAAGACAGGAGTTGTATTATTGTCCGCGCGTAATCTTTGTAATACTTGTAAACCATCTATTCCTGGAATCATAATGTCAAGTACAATCAAATCGTAGGTAGCCATGTTTATATAATCCAGGGCATCTTCACCATTCCCACATGCATCGACACTATAATGTTCTGCATTTAATCGTTTTACCAATATATTTTGTAAGTCTTGTTCATCTTCGACAATAAGAACTCGCATTAACATTCTCCTTTTCTTCTTATTAATATGTATCACTATAATTCCGAAACATTAAAGAAAGATTAGAAACTAGTTAATTATATCATTTTATCCCGTATTAACGGGTAGTAAGACTCCTCCCTCAAAATTCGGCGAATGCGAGGGGGGAGTCGGGCCACTTGTAAAAGCCTTCACTTTATTTTTTTGTACATTAATCTTCCTTTAATGTTTGTTGAGTAATATAAAGGCAAGGATAAGGTGCACATGTAAAGGGAGGAAAACAGAATGGGAAAATGGATGCTGATTGGAGCAATGTCTTGTGTATTGTTAACAGCTTGTTCTACTCAAGCTGATAACAATACAGAAGTACAACAACTGAAAGTGGAAAATGATAAATTACAAAAAGAAGTTGCTCAATTACAACAAGAACCAAGCAAAATAGGGCCTGCTACGAATGATACGAAGCAAACACAAGATTTCAAAAACGAAGTCACATCTATTGTAGAAAAGGCAAATAACACGAAACCAGTTGGAGCAAAAGAAGAAAACCTAAATACGTACTTAGCAGTAAAAAAAGAAATTGACCAACTGGATGACAAGATAGATCTATCTGATAATCAGCTAGAAGCAGATTATCACGCTGGAACGATAACTGTTGAACAATATCAAACGCAAGAAAAAGAACACGATATACTGGAAGATCAATTAGAGCAAGCAGAAAATGCACTTGAAGCAAGATTTGGAATAGATGATTAATCATTAAGGAGTGGATGAAAATGTTAAAATATAAAAAGAAAATAATGATAAGTGTAATTGCTATTTTAGTAAGTGGTATTGCTATTATTAGTGGATATTATGGCATGGGTTACAATTATGCAAAAAAGAATGAAAACTACACAGAGAAACAAGTTCGTGAAATTTCTTTAGCTCATACAAATGGAGAAATTATTAATGTGAAAAAAGAATTCGAATTAGAAGATGACAACTTAGCACAATCAAAATTTGAATATGAAGTGGAAATCAAGACACCTGATAATCTGTTAAATATTTTAAAAGTTAGTGCAAGGACAGGTACAATAGAAATTGATAATGAAGATTAAATAAATATCGCGTATTTGAAAAAACTCCGAACAAAATTTGTTTGGAGTTTTTTCATGTTTATACTTTACTATTTTAAAATGTGGAAAATCTTCATACTTCTACAATCTATATAAATGGCTCAAGCTTCACATCTTATGAATTCCTTGAAGCGCTAAACTTAAGCAAAATAATGAACTATCCTATAGAAGAAAGTTGAGGGAGCTAATCGCATATGTTTTATTGAAAGGATGTGATTGAATTATGGAACGGCCAAATTGGGGAATTGGAGGATTAGTATTCGTTGGCTGTATGTTTCTTGGTGGAGGAGTGGGATCTATGTTAGGTAATGCCCAAACTGGATGGCTAATAGGAATGGGCATTGGATTTCTTGGGATGGCTTTAACGAGACTGTTCAGAAAATAATGTAACTGAGATTCTTCTTTTGGTAAATAAGGAAATATGTAAGTAATTCATGGCATAAGAGTTCTATAAATTATAGTTAGAATTTTCTCTTTTGTATTTGTCTTTTCTAAATTTCTCCATACATAGATAAGATTCTCAAGTCGGAGGATAGCACCTTAGGGTGTCTTTTTTATGCTTTTTAAAAATGTCTTATCATATAATAGCTGAGTTTTGCTTTCAGTCTCCGATGCCCATTAAACATAAAATGAAAATTCTGCACCATTTAAACTCTGATAACAATTCATACGATCAAGAATAATTGAGCTAATAGCTCTCGGTAGATTGTCATCATTTTTTTATAATACATTAGATTCATTACCGTTTCAGACCTATGTATTCATTCATAACCTAACAGTAAAAGGGGGAATGATTAAAGGTATGGCGTTTAATGATGAATTAATTTGTCAACAGTTTGCAAGAATCATAGGTGGACAAGAAGGATTCGCCGGTGGGAAATGCGTGGCAACAATAAACAGGGATGAAATACGAGCAACAATCTTGGGGAAACGTTTTAGAGTAACCACTTCTTTTTCATTCGAATCACGAGACAATAAAACTGGACGGGCATTATGCCTAGGCCGAGTAGCACTCTTACAAAAAGAAGTCACTGAATTTGTGGCGACAATTATTAAACAAGGAATAATCGTTTCGTCTATACACAATGAGTGGTTATGTGATGATCCAAATTTGATTTACGTTAATATCGAGGACGTTGATGATCCACTAAATTTTGCAAGAAAAGTGAGAAGAGCATTGTGCAATTAACTAAGTTTTTTAGTTAAATGAGTGATTACGTTAAATAGAAGATTTCAGCGTGTTGAATGTTATATTTGTAAAATAGATTTAAGTGGATGGTTTTATAAAACGAAAGAAGGTGTTTCATATTTGGAATGCCTTTTCTTTATGTTTTCGTTGCTAATGTGGGTGGTTAACTGATTATATGCTGTTTATCTTGTAATAGCAAGAACTGGATGAGGTATCTTTAAAGGTGTTTGACTATTTGTAGATACCATATTTTATCAAATGTTATTAGCATATCATAAAATGATAAGGGAGAAATCGCCAGAGAAATACGTCAAATTAGTCATTCCTTCTATAATCTAAGGGGGGGCGATTTTGTTTTCGAAAAATAATAGGTAAATCATTTGACAATTAAAATAATCTACTTTATTATATGTGCCATAGCATATATATGGTGAAACAAATACATTCATTGTGAATGATTGACTGGTATGCTATATCCTTTTATATCTTAATTTATAGAGGTGATATATGAACTTACATGATTTAATAGGCTATCTTGTTCATCGTACTGATGTGAAAATGACCAATTATTTTACGAAGAAATTAAAGCCTTATGGAGTTACGCCAGAGCAGTGGGGGATTATTAGTGTTCTTTGTAGCCAAAGGAGCACTACTCAAAAAGAGTTGGCGGAAGCTATTGATAAAGATCAAACTACTGTTGTTAGAATGATACAGTCAATGGAGAGAAAAGGGATTGTAAGGAAGGCTTTGAATGACCAAGATAGGCGTTCACATAACCTTTTTTTAACTGAAAAAGGTGACGAGTTAAAGAAAACAATCTTGCCTGTAGTGAAAGACGCTCACCATTTCGTTACGAGTAATTTGAGCGAGGAAGAAATTAAAGTATTACAATCGTTATTAAACAAATTGTATGATACACGCTATTAATATTTGTTCCTTATTGATGCTATGCTATTCATAAGGAACAAACTTTGTTTTAGGTATTATATATGCTGTAGCATATAATTTTCATTTGGAAGAATGGGAAGATAACTTTATTTTGTATGATATCTGATTCAGGGTCACTTTTTTGCTTAGTACCAGTCAAATTTTTTTGTATTATACATGCTATAGCATGTAATTTCTAGCCCTTTAATATGGAAAAGGGTAATGTAAATTGAAGCGACTTCCATACGGGTAATCTCAGGAAATAGGGTAAAGGTAGTGACTACTACCTGAATAATACTGAGTTTTTATTAAATAATAAGAAAGGTGTGATTACTATTTTAATTTTCATCAATATTGTAAAAGTAGTGTTGTTTCTGTTCTTTTTAATGACAGGAACGAAAATTATATCCGGGAAAATGGCAGATGAATTCAAACGATTTGGTTTACCTTCGTTTTTTAATTTCTTAACTGGAGCTTTTGAGATTGTAGGAGCGATTGGAATGTTGATAGGAATTTGGATTCCGGTAGTAGCTTTATGGGCAGGATTGTTATTAGGCGGTACGATGCTTGCAGCCGCATTAACTCTAATTGTATTAGCGAGAGATCCCTTTAAGAAAGCAATACCTGCACTTGTTTTGTTTGTCCTTAGTTTAGGGATAAGTTTGTATCACATTTTTTAAACATAACTGAAAACTATTAAACTTTCACTTTATGCGTTCAAGTTACTATCGTTTTGTGATTATGTTACAAATAGGGGGATTCTCCAATTAGTGCTTGAATAATAATAGCAATATGGATTTAGACATTACTATCATTCGAATCATAATCAGTAAAAGAATGGCAAGAATTTTATATTAAAAATAGGAGTGAGTGAAAATGGCATATTTATTACAAGTTGATTTTCCGTTTGAAGGTCCTTTTGGTGAAGAAATGGAAAAAGGATTTTGGGATTTAGCAAAAAGTATTAACGAAGAAGAAGGATTCCATTGGAAAATATGGACTGAGAATGAAGAAACAAAAGAAGCTGGAGGCATTTATGTATTTGAAGAAAAACAAGATGCTGAAAAATACGCGGAAATGCACAAGAGCAGACTTGAAGCAGCTGGTGTAAAAGATATTAGAGTGAAAATTTTTAACATCAATGAAAAGTTAACGGAACTGAATCGTGGGTATATTAAATAATTTCGAAAGTTGGAGTAAGCGTAAAAAGGAGGGGGATAATCCCCTCTTTTTTAATTCTTAAATTGATGGTGAGGGGGCTCGTATAAAAAATAATCAATTATAAAAGTAATTTTGAACGTAAGGAATTTGTAAGGAAGAGGTAAGAAAAAAGAGATTTTCCTTGTGTAAGATGAAAATGTAAAGAAGAGTGAGAGGAGAAAAATACTATATATTTCTATAAAAAACAAATCAATTAATAAGACTTGTTTGGAGGAAAAGAGACATTACAGATTCAATATCGTCCTTTTGCAGTGGGGTAAGAAGAAAGCTGTGTGATTAGTTCCAAACAGCAAATAACCATTTATACAATATGAATAGGGGAGAGGAATATTTTGATGAAAAAGCATCGCCAAATTACATGTACAGGTTTAGCCCTTTTAATAACTGGAGGTTCCCTGTTTTATACAACTCCAACCTCAAGTGTAAAAGCGGAGTCCATTCAAAATGTATCTAGTTCGTTACAAACAAGCACCCAAAGAGATCATAATTCCGTCAAAGAGGCAATGCGGGATACATTGAAACTAGGATATCCAGGGATACTTGCTAAAACTTCTGAGAGTGGAAAAACATGGAGTTATGCGGCTGGTGTAGCTGATCTGAGTACTAAGAAACCAATGAAAAGAGATTTTCGTTTTCGAATTGGCAGCGTGACAAAGACGTTCACTGCAACAGTTATACTTCAATTAGCAGGAGAAAACCGCTTAAATCTAGACGATTCTATTGAAAAATGGATACCTGGTGTCATTCAAGGAAATGGATATGATGATAAACAGATTACTATCCGGCAATTATTGAATCACACAAGTGGTATCGCTAATTACACAAGGTCAAAGGATTTTAATATGATGGATACAAAAAAATCTTATACTGCTGAAGGATTAGTAAAGATGGGAATATCCATGCCTCCAGATTTTGCTCCAGGAAAGAGCTGGTCGTATTCAAATACAGGATATGTATTACTAGGAATTCTTATTGAAAAAGTAACTGGGAACAGCTATGCGGAAGAGATTGAAAATCGAATTATTGAACCACTTGAATTAGCGAATACATTCTTACCTGGAAATTCAAGCGTCATTCCAGGAACCAAGCATGCCCGTGGATATATCCAATTAGACGGAGCAAGTGAGCCAAAAGATGTTACTTATTATAACCCAAGTATGGGGAGCTCGGCCGGAGATATGATTTCTACAGCTGATGATTTAAACAAATTCTTTTCTTATTTACTTGGGGGCAAGTTATTGAAAGAACAGCAACTAAAGCAAATGCTTACAACAGTCCCTACAGGAGTAGATGAGCTTGGTGATTCCGGGCTTGGAATTTTCAAAATGAAGCTTTCAAACAGTGAATCGATATGGGGGCATGGAGGAACCATTCCTGGCTTTTTAACTTTTGCTGGAGGCACACTTGGAGGCAAGCATACATTGGCAGTCAATTTGAACAGCCTTAAAGCTGATACTCCTGATCCTTTTAAAAATATTTTACTTGCTGAATTTAGCAAGTAGTCTAAAAGTAAAAACGGGTAAAATTTATCATAGTTTCATAGTTAAACAAATGAATGATGAAAACGATCAATTATTTAAGGAGGTAATTCCGTGATGAAAAATAAGCTAACTGGTGTGTTAGCCACTGCATTAGCGGTAACTATGATTCTACCAACCGGAGCGAAAGCATTTTCTGAAAGTAAGACTACTGTTGTAACTGGTGAAGAAGTAGCTAGTCAGGAACTGAAGAAGATTGCAGCAGAGAAGGCGGAGCTACTTACGAAGTCCCATGGGGCAGCTAGCGTGCAGTATGCACTAATTGATAATGGAAAACTTATTTTGTCGGGTCAGGCTGGCAAGAACGATATGGAAGGGGAAAAGCCGCTAACCAAAGATACTTTATACGGGATTGGTTCAGTTAGTAAAATGTATGCAACAGCGGCTGTAATGAAATTGGTCGATGAAGGAAAAGTCGATTTGGATGCTCCTGTTGTCCGCTATGTTCCTGATTTTAAGATGAAAGACGGTCGATACAAACGTATTACACCGCGTATGTTATTGAATCACTCCTCTGGATTGCAAGGTTCTACGTTAGGTAATGCATTTTTATTTAACGATAATGATACCTATGCCCATGATACCTTGTTACAGCAATTGTCAAATCAAAACTTGAAGGCGGATCTTGGTGCTTTCTCGGTATACTGTAACGATGGTTTTACGCTGGCCGAAATTTTGGTGGAAAGAGTTAGTGGTATGAGCTTTACTGAATTTCTACATCAAAACTTTACAGAGCCTTTAAAGATGAATCATACGAAAACGCCGCAGGACAAATGGAGGGATGAAAATCGGGCTGGACTATATTACCCGGCGTACCAAGGGCAACTTCCAATTGAATCGGTGAATGTTATTGGTACGGGAGGTATATCTTCCACGGCAGAAGATATGGTGCGATTCTCACAACTATTTATGGGACAGGGAAAAGGAATCCTCTCTGATAAGGTAGTTAAGGCAATGGAGCAAGAGGAATATAAAAAAGGAATGTGGCCGGGGGCTGGCGAGAATATTTTTAACTATGGTCTTGGCTGGGATAGTGTGAAACTATACCCATTCAGTGAATATGGGATCAAAGCTTTGGGTAAGGGAAGCGATACGGCATTGCAACATGCTATATTAGTCGTGCTTCCGGAACAGAAAATAGCAGCGGCTGTATTGACATCTGGTGGACGGAGCTCTACAAATCAGCTAATGGCAACTGAATTGCTGCTCGCTACGCTTAAAGAAAAAGGTACTATTAAGGAAATCAAGCCGAACAAATCCTTTGGTAAGCCGGTCAAAGTCAAAATGCCTCAAGGCGTAGCAAAGAAAGCAGGATTTTATGGCAATAGCGAAACTCATTTCAAAATTGAAATTACGAAGAACGGTGAACTATTCTTACCATCTAATCCAGAAGAAAAATATGTATATACTGCTGATGGCAGCTTTATTAATGAGGGGGGTACTTCCAAGCTCAACTTCGTAACCGAGAAGAATGGAAGAACTTATTTGAAGGAGAGCGCATATAAATCTTATCCAGGTTTAGGGCAAAGTGTGATGACCCACTATTTAGCTGAGAAACTAGAAGACAACGTGCTTTCGAAGAAAACCGCTGCTGCATGGGCAAAGAGGGAAGGTGTCAAGTTTTATCGTGTAAACGAGAAATTTAGTTCTATTCAATATCTTGTTCAGTCGAAACATCTTAGTACTCAAATTACTCGCAAGGAAGGCCCAGCAGGCTATTGGGATGGCAGAAAAATTACAGGTCCGAACACCGCGGTGCATCAGATCCAAGTACCCGTGATGAATGGTCGTGATACGACGGAAACGCATTTCTATACAGAAGGCGGCAATGAATATATGGAGATGGCAGGATTGTTATACGTAAGTGAATCTAATGTAAAACCAATTGATGTAGGCCAATCATCCAAAGTTACGCTGGGAGCAAATGGACATGCGAAATGGTTTACAATTCCACAAGCGGCAACAGACAAAAGGATGACCGTGACGCTGCCATCAAATGGTTCATTTGCGGTGTATGATGAGAAGGGAGTTTGCGTCAACTTCACCATTGTGAGTGGCAATAACAAGGTGGAACTTCCGAAGAACGGAACAATCGTATTCGCTGGGGCACCGAAATCGGAATTTGCAATCTCGGTGAACTAGCTATAATTTAAGATGATCTTAAACAAAACCAGTACGGTACAGAAAAGATGTATTACTGGTTTTGTTTGTATTTATGCATTATCAATGAAAAAACTTGAATAATATCACGCTCAAGCACTATAAAAACATCAAAACTAGAAAATTAGTATCTCTAGAAGATGTACAGTTTTTTGGGAGTTGAATAATTTTAACAGGGTAGAGAGATTAAATTTCTACTCTTTTTCTTCAATTAATAGAAATGTATGTACATACACATTATATTTTTATTCCATAAATTTTAAAATTTTGTTCACGATAGTTTGAAATTGTAAAAAAAGAAAATATGTGGCACGACATCACTTTGTTTTTATACAGCTTTGTAATTAAACTATAATATTGTATTTTTTCTTCATTATTGAAATTAGTAATAATAAAATGTATTATTGAAAAGCACAATTTATAATTCAAGTAATCAAGCATATGTATCCATAATAATTTGAACATTAAGAAATTATAATATTGTCTAAAAACGAGGTGAGATTCATAGAAACAGTACATATTAAGTGGTATGGCATGTATAGTATAAATGACTTTTATAATAGGGAAGAAGCTTCTAAGAAGGGGATATTTGCAATCTCTAGAGTATATGCTAAGAATGTAACATTGCTCTATATAGGACAAACTAAAAGAAGCTTTATACAAAAGATAAGAGAACTTAATAAAGAGTGGGCTTTTGATGAGAGCGAATTAAAGATTACATTAGGAATAATAGAATTTCCTAGTGGTGAACTTTACTCTGAAAAGAAGGTAAAAGAGATAAAATCTCTTTTGATTTTACGACATACCCCATTAGAAAACGAAACATCTTTATTATACTATAGAGGGAAATTTAATTTTAAAATTATTAATAAGGGAAGAAGAGGTTTAATTGTTAAAAAGCTTTCTACAGGAGATCTAATGTGGACGTAATTGGAATCACCTTTGAATAAAATTGAAGGTTTCTTAAGTGCAGAAGCTTATCAATTTTTAATGTATTAAACTATTTTGAATAACATATGTCAGATACTTGAAAAAACACAAATTTTATTATGATATGAAATCCTGTATGGAAAGTGTAGTTTATTTCTATTGTTTAATAAAAATATTAAGAATTTTAGGGATAATACATAAAGAGTAGAGAAGAAAGTAAACACGGAGGTTTGAAGAATGGGACAAGTAAGCAGATTTCAAGAAAAACAACAGAATCGTCGTCAAAAGGCAATTTTTAATATTGCATTTACTTTGGTATTAGTGACAGTTGGTATAGTGACATACCAATTGTTTACCCCTTCTAATACATCAACGAAAGCAATTGCTCAAGAAAAGAAAGTAACAAAGATAGAAGAGAAGAAAACTGAAGATAAAGAAACAGCAAAGATAGAAGAGAAGAAAACTGAAGATAAAGAAGCAACAAAGATAGAAGAGAAGAAAACTGAAGATAAAGAAATAGCAAAGATAGAAGAAAAGAAAAGCGAAGATAAAGAAGCAGCACAGTTAGAAGGGAAACAAAAAGTAGAAAAATCGGTAAAAACGAACGGAACTGAAAATAAAGAGGAAGAAAAAACGGTATCTCAAGAAAAGGATCCTCAAACTAATCCTTCATGGAAGCCAATTGGTACAGAGCAAGGAGCAAAACCTGATATGAAATTTAAAGAAGGAACAGTAGATTGGAGTGAGATGAAAAAAGCAATCTCTTATGCTGTTGATGTTCCAGAGAGCCAATTGATTTTCGATTTTATTGGAAATAATGGTAATAATAAAGCCTACGGTAATGTACGAGATAAACAAAGTAATAAAAAATATAAGGTTAATATTGATTGGGTAGAGAATCAAGGGTGGAAACCAGCATCTGTACAAGTGGTAAAATAAATAATAGAAATGTAATTATATGTTTAAAAGGAAAGTAGTATTAGGCACTCATGGAGCTGTAATGACTTTGATGTTGTATGAACTTAGCTTGATAGCGATGGGGTACCGCCAACAAGACTCGAATTTTGCACGCTAAGCAAAAAAAACAATAAGCTGTCCACATGGACAGCTTATTTACATAATTCTTGTTATTGGAAGTCGTTTTGAAATTCTATATGTTTACTTTTTTCTTGTTCTTACGAATAAACCACAACACCACAGTTAAAAATAATAAAAAACTCAGTAAAAAGAGCGGTATTTTTTGAATAAAGAAAAATCCTTTCCAAAAATCTAACCTAGTACTATCAGGAGAATCTGTTGCCATCCCACCTATAAAAAAAGACAACGGAATAGTAAGTATATTTATCCCTAAACCGATCATTACGAATGATAGATTTTTACTCCAGATTTTTGGTAATGCAGCCATAATAAATAAAACTAATGCAGTACCAATTATAAGAAACAGTACTCCAAAATAAAATGCAAAATATAAAATAATTCCCATAATCCCCCTCCAAGACTTTAATTGTACCATCAATAAGGGCAATTTTGGATGAATATGATATTCGTATATAGTTAACATAACGTCCCATTATCGATAGCAAATAATTTCATAGAATCCTTGTATGTACAGGGGATCTTGTTTTTTGGTCTATGTATCTCTTATATAGGATTTTATACATCATTGATGTAGCGGGGATATGAAGGAGCCTCGCTTTTCTTTTTTTGCATAAAATTTTGTATGAAAACAGTTGAGTTATAATGCTTTATGCTGAAAAATAAAAACTTTTCTTTGAATTTGAAAAGAAGGTGTTACCTTGTCAAGTGTTGAAGAAAATGAGATAGCAACTGTTGCTACAGATAGTGTAACGGATACAGAACACGAACTTCATCACATGAGGGTCATCCGAAATCGGTACTTGAGTTAATCGTCAGCTGAGATCTTTGGAATTGAACCGACGGGTAACTTTAACAAAATAAGGAGTACAATTAAACAGCCTAAAATATGCAAGTTTTTATGCGAAACTGCTTGCGTATTTTGGCTATTTTTGCATTCGTAAAAGTGCTATAAGTAAACAGCATTTTTAAATTACCAAATACCCCCATGAGATTAATGGGACTTATATTCCACCTCTTTAACAGGATTATATTAAGAAGTGGAAATAGTATAAGTACCCAAAAAACTATATTCATCAGTTTCTACTCCTTATGTGGATCATAAAGTTATTATCCCGTTTATTGTGGGCTGACTAAAGTTTCACTCTATCTCTCCGTCTCAAAAAACTCAATCCACTCCCCATCAGGGCCAGCGAAGAATATGTAACGTGTTCCATCTGGTAATGTTTCGATTTCATCTCCTAGTAAAAAGGTTACTGCGTGTTTCTTTAGTCTTTCGATTTCATCCTCTAATGAATCCACTTTAAAGCAAATGTGATGTACTTTTCCTTCTGCCGGAAGGGAAGAGTTGTAGCCTTCAATTAATTCGAGTATCGTTTCTTTCGATTCTTCCACACCTAAAAAAGCGAGTTTTAAGTCTGGGTTCGGGTGCCCCATACGTTTAAGGAGCTGTAAGCCGACTACTTCTTCATAAAATGAGATAGATGCTTCTAAGTTTGCAACCATAAGTCCAACGTGTTCTATTCTTCTAACTGGCATGTAGATTCCTTCTTTCTGAAAATTATATACAATATATTATTGAAAATTAAGAAAATAAGCAAGATAAAAACCTTACAAATTTTAGCGTGTTATATGGTATAGTGAGAAAGTATGTTTGGGGAGAAGGAAGGAGATTATACGATGAATACAACTACTCAAACTCCTTCATTATCGGAAACGATGAAAGAGTGGCATTATGCATTAGCATATGAAATTAAACATTGGAAAACGATAGGTGGTAGTAAAATTTCTATCATGAATGGTCGTTTTTTATATACAGATTATGAAAGTACAGTATACGTATTTCAGCTTATTTCGGAAGTAAGCTTACCTGAAGGTTCACCGATTCGAATTGAGTTCGATGGTGAGGAAGCGACAGGAGAAGTATTATCTGTACATGGATTAGAAATAGAACTGAAATTAAATGATTATATACAAGGTGAAATAAGAGAAGCGGTTTTATACAGTGAACCGTGGCAACTTTTAGAGCAACTGCAAGAGCGATTGAAAGAAGCACGTAAAGATAAGCTGAAACGTAATCGTATAAAGCGTCTTGTTGATGGGACGAGCAGCCCGAAACATATTGAGAAGATGAAAAATCCAAAAAATGAACTGGCATATCGCGCGTTTTATAATCCGACAACGTACGTATGGGGACCGCCGGGAACAGGGAAGTCTTACAATTTATCACGTATTATTTCGGCCCATTATCAAAAAGGAAAATCGGTACTTGTGTTAGCTCATAGTAATGCGGCAGTAGACGTATTAATGAGTGAAGTAACGAAGCAAATTGAGAAGAAAAAGAAATGGACGCCTGGCGAAATTGTTCGTTACGGTTATAGTCAACATGAACATATACGAAATCATGAAACGTTACTTGCATCTAAGTTAGTTGAAACGACGAACGAATCATGGGGTGAGGAAAGACTCTATTTAGAAGAGACACGCCAAGAGCTTCGTGAAAAAATCTTATCGTATAAGGCAACGTCCTCTGATAAGAAGCGTATGCAGGAGATTGAAAGTGATCTTCGAAAGCAAAAGGCTAAAATTAAAGAAGTAGAAAAAGAATATATTGAAAATGCGAAAGTAATCGGCGCAACTTTATCGAAATGTGCCATTGATGCGCTAATTTATGAGCGTACATTTGATTTAGTTGTCGTAGATGAGGTGAGTATGGCGTTCGTTCCGCAAATTGCATTAGCTGCTTCACTTGGAAAACGTATCGTCGTTTGCGGTGACTTTTTACAGTTACCTCCAATTGCGATGGCAAATCATGAACTCGTTCGCAAATGGCTTGGGGAAGATATGTTTTACCATGCTGGGATTGTGGAGTCTGTTAATAAATCAGAAGCACACCCAAATCTATTTATGTTGCAGGAACAAAGACGTATGCATGCGGATATATCGAAGTTTACGAATTCGTTTATTTATAAAAATAGAGTATACGATCATCCGTTTGTTTCAGAGCGTAAAGAACTTGCGCAATTGCAGCCGTTTGCAAATGAAGCGAGTGTTTTATTTGATACGAGCCAAATGGGAGCTTTTTCGTTAAAAGATGCTGCTTCTGGTTCACGTTTTAACATTATGTCTGGTTTAGTAGCGATGCAAATGATGTTAATCGGATTGTTAGACGGTATTCAATCAATTGGTGTTGTGACACCTTACAGGGCGCAGTCACGCTTTTTATCGACGTGTATTAGAGAAATGTTGCAGAGAACGAAATATCAACACATACCAGTTTTAGCGGCGACAGTTCATAAGTTCCAAGGTTCTGAAAGAGATATGATGATCTTTGATACGGTTGACAGTTATCCGCAAGAACGACCTGGCGTATTATTCTTTGACCATAAAAACCATCGCCTCGTCAATGTAGCAGTGACAAGAGCGAGAGGGAAGTTCATTCAATTATCAGATTGCCATTATATGCGTAAAAATCTTTCAAGAAAACAAGCGTTGTCACAATTAACAGCTCATATAGAACGTCACGGAGATGTGTATGATCGCACGACATCAAGACAATTGTGGGAACGAAAAATATCGAAACGATTACGCTGGTTTATGGAAATGAATCTTGAAGAGCCGAAAGGGTTATTGAAAGATATTTTAGCCACAAAACGAAAAATTATTATTTCACTTCCAAGTACAAAACAAGTGGATAAGCGAGTATGGCAAGCGTTAATGCGTACAAATGCACAGATAATAGTTTATAGTGATGGACCAGTTCCACTGAAAAATGTAAAGTTACAAAGACAAAATAAAGCATTCCCGTTTATCGTAATTGATGATGAAATCTTCTGGGCAGGCGCACCGCTCACATCTCAAATGATGTTTGAAGGTAGTACGGAATTTCCGTACGTATGTGCAAGACTGCAAGCACCTGAGACAATTGGTGTATTAAAAGGATTTTTAGATATTCGGTAAATTCGGATAGGAATTCCTTGACTTTTACTTGGAATGAACTTAGAATAAAAAATAATTTAATATAATTTTATGAAAATTCTTATCGCGAGAGGTGGAGGGACTGGCCCTATGATACCTCGGCAGCGGATTCGTTATGAATACTGTGCCAATTCCAGCAAGGTAACTTGAAAGATAAGAAAGAAGCTCATTTTGACTGTATATACAAAAGCCTCTTTCTATCTTTTAGAAAGAGGCTTTTTTACGTGAAAATAAAAGGAGGAAGAAAAATGGGAGCGACAGGAGTAGCGTCACAAAGAAAAACAATTGAAGAGAGTATCGAAAGAAATAAGGAAAAGTACATAGAAACAAGTCATGATATTCATGCGAATCCGGAGATTGGAAACCAAGAGTTTTACGCATCAAGAACGTTAAGTTTATTACTAGGTAGTGCAGGGTTTCAGTTGCAGCACAATATAGCTGGACATGAAACGGGATTTATCGCGCGAAAAAGCTCTGGAAAACAAGGACCAGCAATCGCATTTTTAGCTGAGTATGACGCTTTACCAGGACTTGGCCATGCGTGTGGTCACAATTTAATTGGCACAATTAGCGTTGCAGCAGCGATCGCATTATCAGAAACGCTTGAAGAAATTGGCGGGGAAGTTGTCGTTTTCGGAACACCAGCTGAAGAAGGAGGACCGAACGGTAGCGCAAAATCGAGTTATGTAAAGGCAGGCTTATTTAAAAATATTGATGCAGCGCTTATGATTCATCCGAGCGGAAAGACAGCAACAACGAGTCCTTCACTAGCAGTCGATCCACTTGATTTTCATTTTTACGGAAAAACAGCTCACGCCGCAGCATCACCTGAAGAAGGGATTAACGCATTAGATGCGGTGATTCAGCTGTATAACAGTATTAACGCACTTCGCCAACAACTTCCGTCAGACGTGAAAATTCATGGCGTTATTACAGAAGGCGGAAAAGCACCTAATATTATTCCTGACTACGCCGCAGCAAGATTCTTCATCCGTGCAGCAACGCGAAAAAGATGTGCAGAAGTAACAGAAAAAGTAAAAAACATTGCGCAGGGAGCAGCGTTAGCAACAGGAACAAAAGTAAAAATCCATCAATTCCAAAATGAAATCGATGAACTACTCGTAACAAAAACATATAACGATATCGTAGCGGAAGAACTAGAACTATTAGGTGAAGATGTAAATCGTAAAGAAAGAGTAGGAATCGGTTCAACCGACGCAGGAAACGTAAGTCAAGTTGTACCGACAATTCATCCGTACATTAAAATCGGACCAGATGATTTAATTGCACATACGAATGAATTTAGAGAAGCAGCACGTTCAGAACTTGGAGATAAAGCATTAATTACATCGGCAAAAGCATTAGCAAATACGGCATATCGATTAATTACGGAAGAAGGGTTGTTAGAGAAGGTCAAGGAGGAATTTAGAGAGGCGCAGAGGAATCAAGGGTAAGGGGATTAAGGTGCTTTTTTCGAATAGCAATCTAATTAATAAGTAGAGATATAAAAAAGAACATTGAAAATCAATGTTCTTTTTTTGGTTACTAATCATTGATTCTGTTGGATTTTCTCATAAAGGAAAAGCTTGTACTGTTAGCGGAGGGTAATACGTATCCCTTTATTAGAACGACAATTTCTCCTCAAACTCACTCTTTAAAACAATTAAAGGAGATGACAAGCCAAATTGCATTAAGGAGTCTAAAAATGCAGCGAGGGAATCCATCGAATCGCTCATGACCTTCATCATATAATTAAATTCCCCACTAATTCGAAATAAATCTGTTACTTCAGGAGCGGCATTACAAAATTGAATAAAATCAGAGCATTGGCTCGTTTTAAACATGATGAATGCTTGAATGTTTTTATTAATTTTTGCAGGCTCAAATTTCGTTCGATAAGCCGCTATAACTCCTTGATCTTCAAGCTTGTTAATACGTTCTTTTACAGCAGGTTGCGTCATGGATATAATTCGTCCTATTTCTGAAACGGAAATTCTCGCATTTTCATACAACAAGTTCATAATTTTATGATCGATTTCATCCAGTTTTACTGTGTTTTGCATTGTGTAGCCTCCTTGTTTTGTTTTCTAAAGTGAATCATAAATTATAACTATAATATCATAAGTGAACGAACTAAATTACCTATAAATCTATATTTAAAATGATTGGTTTTTGCATGAAAATATAAGTATAGCATTCATCAAACGGAAATTTAGGAAGGATGGAAAAAATGAAGAATCTTAATGGAAAAGTAGCATTAGTAACAGGAGCGAGTCGCGGAATTGGCCGTGCGATTGCGATGAGATTGGCGAAAGATGGAGCATTAGTTGCGATTCACTACGGTCGAAATAAAACAGCTGCAGATGAAACGATTAGTGAGATTGAATCTAATGGAGGAAAAGCGTTCTTAATTGAAGCTGAACTCAATTCAATTGATGGTGTCAAAAAGCTAGTAGAACAGTTAAAGCATGAATTACAAATAAAAGTTGGTACATCAGAGATTGATATTTTAGTAAACAATGCAGGGATAGGTACACAAGGAACGATTGAAAATACGACAGAAGAAGTTTTTGATGAAATTATGTCTGTAAATATGAAAGCACCATTCTTTTTAATCCAGCAAACATTACCATTAATACGAGCAGAGGGTCGCATTATTAACATTTCATCAGCTGAAGTACGACTTGGTTTTACAGGCTCAATTGCATACGGCTTAAGTAAAGGTGCGCTTAATACGATGACACTGCCTCTAGCTAAACATCTTGGAGAAAGAGGTATAACAGTGAATACAATTATGCCTGGATATACGAAGACAGATATCAATGCAAAATTGCTAGATGATCCGGAAATACGAAATTTTGCTACCAACTCATCTGTGTTCGGACGAATAGGGCAAGTTGAAGATATTGCAGATGCAGTAGCATTCCTTGCTTCTTCTGATAGCCGCTGGGTAACGGGGCAGATTTTAGATGTTTCTGGCGGGTTTTGTTTATAGGGTCACTACTCCATAGCCATCAAGCTAATCTAGTAATTTATAGAAAGATAGGCATACTAAAGAAGTCTATTAAAACGTGATTTTTTCGCTAGGCAACTTGAATCAGGGGGCATTTCTTTTTCTTAAGTTGACGGGTATGTATGGTGCCCCCGATTAGACGATAGTGAATGAACAATTTCGGGGTTCAGTTCAACTTTATTCAAAATAAGATTTTTTGCAGTAAAATCAATGTTAGTGGAACTTTTTTTAAAATTAACATAAATACTTGCAATATTTAAATTAGTACTATATAGTTCTAGTTATGACAAAGATAAAATTAATGAATCAAAAACGTGTGATTGAAGTAGCTGCAACATTATTTTTAGAAAAAGGGTTTGCTTATACAAGTATGGATGAATTAGTACGTGTAAGCAAAGTTTCAAAGTCTAATGTGTATTATCACTTTTCTAATAAGGAAGTATTATTAGAAGGGGTCGTTGATTATTGGATTGAAATGTATCAATCTGCAATTGATGACATACTTTCTCAGAACCAATTTTTAGTTGAAGATCGTATCCAACTGTTTTTAAAGCAATTATCACAAGGAGTTCAGTCGAGGGAGTATAAGGGGAGCTGTCCATTTATTACTCTTTATATTCAAAGTCCTAAACAGGCCACGCAAATAAAAGAAAAAATAGGTCTTTTTTTTACAGGATTACAAAAGAAAGTTTCTCTATTACTTAAACAAGGGGTAGAGAATGGAGAATTCAGAAATACGATTAATATTGATGAGGTTGCATCACTTTTTATTACAAATCTTGAAGGAGCGTTATTTATTTCAGAAACATTGAAGGATGCAACTGTAATCACGAAAACAGCAGATCATTTTTTAAAATTGCTTCGATAAAAGAAGCATTTTTTTTACATCAAATTAGTACTAAGTAGTACTAAAAGGGGGATTTTATATGAGAACAGTATTTTTAACTGGTGGAACAGGCTTTATTGGAAAACAATTAGTAAAAGAATTAGCCAAAGAGGATGTTAAAATTCTTCTTTTAGTGAGGTCGAAAAATAAAGCAACACGCCTTTTTCAAGAAAGAGGCATCTTAAAAAAGGAAGTTATGCACTTTATTGAAGGTGATTTGACGAAAATAGATTTAGGTCTAAGTGCTGAAGATAAGGAGAGGGTATTGAAAACGGATGTGATTACTCACGCAGGAGGCCCCATGGATATTCAAGCGACAAGTAAAGAGGCAGCTTCCGTATTTTTAAATGGTGCCAAACATATTAGTGAATTAGCTAAAAGTATTCATCAATTGAAGGGTTTGCAACAATTTATTCATGTTGTAGGTTATATGAGTCCCTTTGATGATAAAAATAGCAAGATTGCAATTGATGTGTTTAAAGAAGGAAACAATTATTTGAAAATAAAAAATCCATATGAGAGAACAAAATTTTTAGCAGATCTTTATATCCGTCAGCAGGCATCAGCAGTAGGTTATCCGCTTTCTGTAATTAATCCGCCAACTGTAGTCGGTAGTAGTAAAACAGGGAGTACAGAGCAGATAGCAGGATTAGGTTTGCTTGTGATGAGTATGCGAAGAGGGCTCATGCCAGTGATTCCTGGAGGTAAGGGATATAGGTTACCACTTATTTCAAACGATGAGCTTGCGAAGTTTATTGTGCAGGTTTTCAGATTGGAGCAACCGACTATTCAAACATATACACTTGTTGAAGACAAACAGCACGATCAAAACATTGCTGAATTATTAAGTATTATGTCGGAAAGTATGAATATGAGGGCACCAAAAATCTCTGTTCCAATGCCATTTATGAAAGCAATTATGAATAGTGGAGGAAGTAAAATAACAAAAATTCCTTCTGATGGACTGAATTTTATTACAAAACAAAAATTTTCAAATGTTTCAGCGAAAAAAATTATGGGAGGAGATTGGTTTAAGAAGACGAGTGTAATGAAATTTTTCCCTGCCGTAGTAGCTGATCTGGATTATCGAATAATGTATCAAAATGGCCGGCATAATCATTTATTTAAACGAACATTATGCGATAACACTACCCTTTACCAATTACAAGGAAAGGGTAAACCGTTTATTTTATTACATGGTTTATTGAGTGATGGAGAGGATTTATTTCCTTTAGCACAAGAGCTTCATGAAAAAACTGGTCAACCTGTATGGATCTTGGATCTTCCAGGTTTGGGACGGTCTCCTTTTAAACAAGAGAAAAATCTTCTAGATATCTATTTGAATGTAGTGAAAAAGTTATTGGAGAAAGCTACGAATGGTGCGCATCTAATTGGACATTCATTCGGTGCGTTTATTCTTCTGGAAGCAGTGGTACAAGAGTACATAGATAAGAAGTATTCAATCACTTTACTTCAGCCACCTGTTGCTAAAAAAAATGCTAAATCGCTAAATGTTCCTCAAGTTATGAACAAATGGACATTAAAATTGGCAACTACTAATTTGATAGAGCGTTATTTATTAAGTAATGGTTTGTTTGAAAGTATGGAGAGCATCCCTGAACATTATATTGAAAAAATAAGAAATAGTTTTACTTCTCCCAGAATTTTAAATACTACGGTCCAGCTTAACAGTTTACTACTGAAAAACGATCAAGGTGATTTCAATGAAGTAACAAAGTATAACCTTCACATTATTTGGGGGGATTATGACAGAGGCTATTCTGCTCCATCGCATCTTGGTAAGGTTGATTTTGTTCCATATGGCCATCATTTTCCTCTTAGCCATCCGAGTGAAACGGCAACATTAGTAATAAAAAATAGTAATATTAGCAGATGAGAGTGTGGGATAAATAAAAAGTGTGTAGTAAGATCGTTGTGTCTTTGAAATAAAATCGTACTGTTTGGAGTCCCGCGAACAAGACGCGAATTTTGCACGCTAAGCAAAAAAACAATAAGCTGTCCACATGGACAGCTTATTTACATTATTCTCGTTATTGGAAGTTATTTTTAACTTTTCCTGATCTGAAAGAGTCAATCTTTTTTTATAATTTATCAATAATTATTCTTTTTTCTCCGGCTGATAGGAAAGAATAACGACACCTGAACTGGTCGTTCTTGTTTCTATAAGTTTTAATGCTTTTGTATTGCTCTGGTCTTTAAAGAGACGCTTTCCGCTTCCTACGATAACGGGATTGACTATAAAGTGATATTCATCAATGAGGTCATGTTGCATCAATGTTTGTGTAAGATCACTGCTACCATAAATTAAAAGGTTCTGACCGGGCTGTTCCTTCAATTTCGATATTTCTTCTACAATATTACCCTTGATAAGATTTGCATTCCATTCGGTTTTTTCCAAAGTTGTTGAAGCAACAAATTTAGGCATGCTGTTCATCTTATCAGCAAAACCTTCTTCATCAGTCATAGAAGGCCAGGCAGCTGCAAAACCTTGATAGGTTACTCGCCCTAGTAGAAGAGCTTCACTTTCAAACAGTAAATCGGATTGAAACTTTGCTACTTCTTCATTGAAGTATGGAGCAGTCCAAGCTGGTTCCTCCATGACACCATCTAGTGAGAGGTACATCGATACAATTATTTGTCCCATTTTGTTCTCCTTTAATTTTAAATTGAGATTTTTACATATTGGTAACACAATTATTAATTCTCCAGCTAGAGAAATTCTCCCTTTTTAATAGTTTCGACAAAATGTATTTATATATGTTTCGGAATAATCTAATATATGTTAATAACTTTGAAATATTGTATAACTTCTAATTTTTATGCATTATTGATTAGCATTGCTTATTGTGCTAACGAATCAGGATAGTGTGGCGACTGACTAAATAGTTGCTTATCCTCAATTATTAGAAGGGAAGTTCTATTATTTCGCGAATTGATTAGACATAGACGAGTGCTATAATTTTCTATATCTACATAAAGAGGTGGCTACGCATGAATCAAAGACCGTCAGAAGTAGAATATGCCGGGAGCTCCGGCGAATATATCCGTTTGGTGCCGGACGGTAACATCATCGATATTCTGCTCGCCCAGGAAAAGCAAATGACAGAGCTCCTGGCATCGTTGACCGAAAGCCAGGCCACATATCGGTATGCGGAAGGAAAATGGACGCTGAAAGAAGTCGTGGGCCACATTACAGACGCGGAACGCGTCATGACCTACCGCCTGCTCCGGTTCGCAAGAGGGGACCAGACGCCTCTGACTGGTTTCGATCAGGAATTATTCATACCTCCTTTCGGAAGCTGGACAACCGCGCAATTGGCCGAAGACTACCGGGCCGTACGGCAATCAACGATCACATTGCTGCGCGGGCTACCGGCTGAGGCGTGGACCCGCAAGGGCACAGCCAACAACCTAAGCATTACGGCGCGCGCCCTCGCGTACGGCGTCGCAGGACACGAACTTCATCACATGGCGGTCATCCGAAATCGGTATTTGAGTTAATCGCCGGCTGAGGCCATTGGAATGGAACTAACACCTATCATACAATCTTTTAGATACCGTTCTTATGGGGGGCCCGCCCCACAACCATCTTAGACAATTTTTGAAATTAAAAGCACGTTACTATTCTCTTATGTTAATGAGAATAGTAACGTGCTTTTTATGAATATGCACCAAAAACAAGAGCATATCGATTTTTCTCATTTTGGGGTATTTGTTTTTCTTAGATTGAGGGTGATGGGGCACTACTCTATAATGATCAAATTAAAATTTAAAATAGTTATAGAGACTCCATTTCTCGGAAATATTGTAACTATTAAGTTGTAAAAAGAACCATAGTTTTTCATTTTTGAAAAGGTTATGGTCTTTTTTAATTGTAACAAAGATATGATGCGAGGAAGTTTTTTAGATAAATCAAAAAAACTTGATTAATAAGTTGCATATAGAACTCATCTACGTATATACTATAAACATCAAAAAAAGTTGATGAAGGGAAGTGAACTACAGTGGCACAAAATTTTCAGCTCTATGAGAAAAAGTTTAAAGCGTTGGCGGATCAGAAACGTTTAGAAATCATGTATGAACTTTGCCAGCGAGGACAGACGTGTGTATGTGATTTAACAGAAGTTTTTGAAATGACGCAATCTAAATTATCATATCATTTAAAAATTTTATTAGATGCAGGTTTGATTGTAAAAGAAACAAAAGGTACGTGGAGTTATTATGATTTAAATGATGCGGAAGTGAATAATTTATTATCAGAAGAATTGTGCTGTATCTTTAGAAAAACAGGGAAAGGTAGTTGCTGTTAAAATTTTGAGTTGTTAATCAAAAAAAATTGATTAATGATATATAAAAAGGAGGAATAAGGTATGAGATATGTTCACGTCGGTATAAACGTTACGAATTTAGAGAAGTCTATTGAATTTTATGAAAAGGTATTTGGTGTTTCACCAGTTAAAGTGAAAACAGATTATGCAAAATTTTTATTAGAGACGCCAGGACTTAATTTTACGCTGAACGTACGAGATGAGGTGAATGGAAATCAAGTAAATCATTTCGGTTTCCAAGTGGATACAGCTGAAGAAATTACATTACATAAAGAACGATTAGAAAAAGAAGGTTTCTTTGCGCGTGATGAGATGGATACGACTTGTTGCTATGCGGTGCAAGATAAGTTTTGGGTAACAGATCCAGATGGGAATGAGTGGGAATTCTTTTATACGAAAGCAGATAGTAATGTTCACAAAATTGAAGAGTCATCTTGTTGCGCGACTTCAAATGAGGTAGCTAAAAATTCTTGTTGTTAATAGGAGATGGAAAATAAAATGAAACGTTTATCTTTTCTAGACCGATATTTAACACTATGGATTTTTCTAGCGATGGCTGTTGGGATTGGTTTAGGGTTTGTGTTCCCTAGTGTAGTAGACGGACTGAATACATTACAGGTTGGAACGACGTCTATTCCGCTTGCTGTTGGTTTAATTGTAATGATGTATCCACCGTTAGCGAAAGTTCGCTATGAGGAAATGGGCCGAGTATTTAAAGATGTAAAAGTGTTAGTGCTATCTTTAGTACAAAATTGGATTATTGGTCCGGTACTTATGTTTGGGTTAGCAATTATTTTTCTTCCTGATAAACCAGAATACATGGTTGGTCTCATTATGATTGGGTTAGCACGTTGTATTGCAATGGTAATTGTTTGGAACGATCTTGCTGATGGGGATAAAGAGTATGCGGCAGGTTTAGTTGCTTTTAATTCGGTATTCCAAATGCTCTTTTTCTCAGTTTATGCATACGTATTTGTAACTGTAATTCCAGAATGGTTAGGGATTGAAGGTGCTATTGTCGATATTACAATGATAGAAGTAGCAAAATCAGTATGTATCTATTTAGGAATTCCTTTTATAGCAGGTATGTTGACACGCTTTGTACTAGTTAAGTTAAAAGGAAGACAGTGGTATGAAAAAGTGTTTATACCTAAAATTAGTCCACTTACATTACTTGCATTGCTATTTACAATCATCGTTATGTTCTCTTTAAAAGGAGAGATGATTGTTAGCGTGCCACTAGATGTGGTAAGAATAGCGATTCCGTTATTAATCTATTTTATTGTAATGTTTTTTGTTTCTTTCTTTATGGGAAGAAAAATTGGTGCAAACTATCCGGTGACGACAACGTTAGCATTTACAGCAGGTAGTAATAACTTTGAGTTAGCAATTGCTGTAGCAGTTGGTGTGTTTGGTATTCATTCGGGCGCAGCATTCGCAGCTGTCATTGGACCGTTAGTCGAAGTACCTGTCATGATTGCACTTGTAAATGTCGCTTTTGGGTTTAAACGTAAATATTTTAATGATCAATCAACTTAAAAACAAAGGTGGAAAACAACATGGAAAACAAAAAAACAATCTATTTCTTATGTACAGGAAATTCATGCCGAAGCCAAATGGCAGAAGCGTGGGGTAAACAATATTTAGGAGGTAAGTGGAATGTATATTCTGCAGGAATCGAAGCACATGGAGTGAATCCAAATGCGATTAAAGCAATGAATGAAGTGAATATCGATATAACAAATCAAACATCAGATATGATTGATACAAACATTTTAAATAATGCTGATTTAGTCGTTACACTTTGTAGTCATGCGGATTCTGTTTGTCCTTCGACACCTTCGCACGTAAATCGTGTTCACTGGGGATTTGATGACCCGGCAGGAAAAGAATGGTCTGAATTTCAACGTGTTCGCGATGAAATTGGTGAACGTATAAAACGATTTTCTGAAACAGGTGAGTAAATAAAGGAAAGAGTCAATCTTCTATTGTGTTGGAGATTGGCTCTTTTTTATTATGTATTTCATTTACTTATCGCATCGCTTTAAAACTACTCTTAGTAAAAATACAGAATATTATGTAAAAATGGTAAAGTTAGAATAGAACAGTTTAAAAAAGGGGTGTAACGTATGATCTGTGAACTAAGCAAGGATGATTTTTATAGGTGTAATCGTTTAGTGAATGAACAAGGTCAATTAGAGGTACGTGCTGTAATTGCAGGAGTGAATCCTGGTCGTATATTTGTAGATAACGTGACTTCTCCTAATTCGGGACTCATTTGGTTAGGTAATAATGATGGCTTCTTCTTTATTGGAGATGCTGAAAATGAAGAGTTTAATAAAGAAGTGAATCGTTTTATTAATCATGTAATAGTACCTGAGGCGAGGAGAGTAGGATTAGATTGCTTTGAAGGAATCGGGAATCATTCGAAGTGGAATAAAACAATCGAAAGAATATTTCAGCATCGTAAATTAAAGAGTTGGAATCAAAGAGTGTATATGCTAGGAAAAGAGGATTATGAAAATCATCATGAGCCTAAATTTGAACAGAGATATACTGTACTGAAAATGAGTAAAGCTCTCTATGAAAATAATAATAATACATTTAAGAACATTGATTTTTTACAATCAAAAATTTTAGAGTTTTGGTCTTCACCGGATTCTTTTTTCAATGAGGGGATTGGCTATTGCATTGTTTATGATGATTTAATTGTGAGTGTTTGTTTTTCAGGATTCGTCTTTGAAAATATACACTGTATAGATATTGAAACGATAGAAGGTCACCAAGGGAGAAAATTAGCTCAAAAGATAGCGCATAGTTTTGTGAAAGATTGTTTGGAGAATGATATTATTCCATATTGGGACTGTATGGAATTGAACAAGCCTTCTGTTGCAGTTGTAGAAAATGTAGGGTTTACAAATGTATTTAACTATGTGGGATATTATTTTTTATTTGAATAATCTAGGTATACTTTACAATTTACACTTTGAGATTGTCCAATTATTATATATATCTACAATTTAAAAAAGAAAGCATATGAGGTGTGCGAAAATGAAAATACAAATAGTATGGTTTGATGGTTTCGGAGAACTTGTCTCTTTCGCACCGTTTGAGGTACTGAAAAGAGCGATAGAAGAAGGGGCTCAATTTATAGTTGAATTCGTTTCGAGTGAACAAAAGAAGGAAGTTACTACCTCGTTTGGAGTTACAGTTAAACTACATGATTTTTTACGAAGGAGAATCGTCCAGATTTGTTAATTGTACCTGGTGGTGGCTGGAATCATAAAGCAGAGCATGGGGCACGAAAACAAGCAGAGCTTGGAACTTTGACTAAAATGATTAGCGAGATGCACAATGCAGGAACAATCGTTGTTGGTGCGTGTACAGGGGGTATGCTATTAGCTGCCTCTGGTATATTGAACGGTCGAAAGGCAACGATGCACTGTTTTGCACAGGATGAAATGAGTGAATACGGGGCAGAGCTTCTTCATTACAGAATTGCGGATCAAGGGGATATTATCACTGCAAGAGGGGTCACTTCAGGAGTTGATTTGGGACTTTGGATCACGGAAAGATTCGCAAGTCCTAAAATTGCGGCTGCTGTTGAATACAGAATGGAATATGAGAGGCGAGGTGTTGTTTGGAAGTAATTTGACTTCTTTTTTATCCCGCATTAACGGGCAGTAAGACTCCCACCACAAAATTCAGCGAATGGGAGGGCTGCCCGTAAAAAAACAATGGATATGTACTAATAATCAGTGGGGATGACAAAACTCCTACTGATTAAAGTTTCATTTTATAAATTTTACTTTATTAAAAGTTGATTTGTTAGAAAGGATAATCATTTATTGCTATAATGAATGGATGCGTGGCAGGAAATAGATAGAAAGATACTGCTAGTAATTTATACTTAAAATGTAGGGAGATTGAACAGAGTTATGGGGAATGAAAAGGAAATTAGTTCCGCTAAATTAATATGGAAGATGACGCGCCCGCATACATTAACGGCGACGTTTTCTCCTGTAATTTTAGGGACAGTGGCATCACTTTATGTTGCCAAAATTGATTGGCTTTTATTTATTGCGATGATGCTTGCATGTTTAGCGCTGCAAATAGCAACGAACTTATTTAATGAGTACTATGATTTCAAACGTGGATTAGATACCGCTGAATCCGTTGGCATCGGTGGCGGAATTGTCCGTCATGGATTGAAGCCAAAAAATGTGTTAACAGTTGCGCTTTTATTATATGTCGTAGCAGCTTTTATTGGCATTTATATTTGTATGAATAGTAGTTGGTGGTTAGTGGTTATTGGTTTAATTGGGATGGCAGTTGGCTATTTATATACAGGCGGTCCATTACCAATTGCGTACACCCCGTTTGGAGAATTAGTTTCTGGGTTGTTAATGGGGACATGTTTTGTACTCATTGCTTTCTTTATTCAAACGAATACTGTAACGATTGAAAGTGTATTGATTTCCATTCCAATTGGAATTTTAGTAGGTGCAATCAATATGTCAAATAACATCCGAGATATCGAAGAAGATATTAAAGGTGGAAGAAAGACATTAGTAATCCTCCTTGGGAGAGAAAAAGCTGTGGTAACACTAGCGGTAGCCTTTTTCATTGCGTATTTATGGATTGCCGTAATTGTATTAATGGGTTATATAAGCCCTTGGGCATTAGTTATGTTCTTAGGTTTGAGAAAGCCAATTTCTGCGATTCAAAGTTTCCAAAAAGGGGCAAAGGATCCTGGATATATGCGCATCGCAATGAAATCAACAGCGATGACAAATACGATTTTCGGCTTCTTGTTGTCAGCAGGATTATTAATTAGTTATTTGTTTTAAATAACTTAACCCCAATTTCTCGATTTTAATATAGAGAAATTGGGGTTTTATTTTGAGTTTTTTACGTTATAAACTATTATCATTTGAAATGTATATACCAATAAATTGCAACTTCATCACTTGTCTTATCCAAACCTTTATAAACAAGAAAATCAAACCCACCAATTACAAATCCACATTTTTCATAAAATTTACATGCTGCGACATTATTATTTTGCGTTTCAAGCATGATACCTGGCATATTTCCTTTTTTTGCCCACTGCTTTGCTTGATTAACTAATCTTTTACCAACTCCGAGTGAACGATATTTTTTATCCACCGTTATATCTTCTATGTAAGCATAGTGGTTCCAATTCTTTTTCAATACTATTAATCCGATGATTTGGTTATGTAACAGTGCTATGTAAATTACTTGATTAGGTTTATTTATATATTCATTGTAAGCCAGTTCTTCATTATCATCTTGATTTTGTAAATAACTTTTTTCATAACTTGGAACGTCTTCTACTGTATATTCTATGCGTCTATTTCCTTTGGAAAGAGAAAGAATTAACCGAGCATTCACTATAAAACTGTCATCAATCTCCGGGAGATTATCTAAATCATTTGTTTCTAACTCTCTAATTACAAGGTTCATCGGAGTACCTCCACATAATAATATTTCTTCTAGTTCTTCATTTGGTTCAAATGAATTCCAATTACAAAATTATAATAGAATTTCAATTGTACGGCTATCTTTGTATTTTATCTTTATATCAGTATGCTGTTATCTTGATATGAAAATGTTATTTAGAAAGAGTAGTATTTTTTATTTTGGATGTATATCCAGTTTTCAAATTTAACTGTAGTAGAGAAACAAATATTTTTTTAAAGAGTGGATGTAATAGGCTATTCTTTAACTAATTTCGACATTATCTGCATTTTATCTTCACCTTCCTCTATTAATCTATTTATTGTAAATATCAGCTGAAGTTAATGTTTAGCTGCATAAATAATGAATATGAAAATGAGTAGGGAAAGGATCGAAACATAATGAAAGAATCACAAAATAAGAAAAAAACAAGTGTAGTAACTAAGGCAATACTATCTCTAGGAGTTGTTTTAGCAACGACCTTTTTCACGTTCTTTTTAATAGGGAAATGGAACTCTATCCCAGTGGAAGGGGTAGCTAATGAAAATATTAGGATAGCTAATACGCAACAACAAGGAAAGAAAGAGGACACATCGCTGGCAAAACAGAAAAGAGCTGATGGAAAACCAGTAGGAAAGGTTGTTTATTTAACATTTGATGACGGTCCTAGCGAATTAACTGGCAAATTTTTAGATGTACTAAAAGAGCAACATGTTGCTTCGACATTTTTTATGCAAGGTAGCAATTTACAGAATACTGGTTTTCAGGAAAATGTAAAACGAGCAGTAAAAGAAGGACATTATATTGGTGCACATAGTATGACACATAATAGTGATAAGCTATACAAAAAAGGACAATTTGTAACGGAGATGAAAGAAACGTTAGCTCTTATTCATAATATTACAGGTACAACTCCTAAACTAGTCCGTCCCCCATACGGATCTGCACCAGGATTAAAGGGGCAGGACATTCGTAACAAAATTGTAGAAGCAGGAATAAAAGTTTGGGATTGGACGATAGATTCAAATGATTGGAAATTAAAAGGTAACCCACAGCAAATTATAGAAAATGTAAAGCGTACAACAACAGAAGATGTGGAAGTAGTTCTAATGCATGAAAAACCACAGACATTACAAGCGCTTCAGGAAATTATTAAATTTTATAAGGAAAAAGGATATGAATTCAGGGTATACAATGAAGCGGATCATTTTCAACTAAACTTCCAGAAAGATCAACGTCTATAGTATCAAATAAATAAATTAAGAGCATGTTCTGATTTATCTTTCTTCAGAACATGCTTTTTTTGCTCGCTTCTATAAGTTTATTACTACCAATTTAACAAAGCAGAATTTACAAGTTACTTTATGGATACCTCATTTTAGAATAACTAACTTATAGAAAAAAATTGAATAATTTTCATGTGTAAGGAAATTTTAAGAAGGATATAGAGGGGATATTTTCCTTTTGTTTTCTAGATAAATGATTACTTACAAAAAAACATTTAGTGGAACGGTTTTTTAAAGCTATTCTGTCAAGAAATTACTAACAATTGGGTTCAAAACATAAACCACTCGATAAATGGGGTAGTATGATGAAAAAACTTAGTAGAAAGCGTTTGAGAAAAGATATTCAGGAACTTGAGAGTGCAAGTATGCTGCTCCAAAATGATCAAGAGTGCGAACTCAAGCAGAGTGTATCTGCGAATGAAGAAGTTTTGAGACAAGTTTTTGAAAATTGTTCCGATATTGTTTTTCGTCCAATAATCATAGATAGTCAAAATAAAATTCTTTTTATTTATATAGATGGATTAATTGACACTAAAGTTGTGGAACAAGTTGTTTTGAAACCAATGATGTTCGAAGGTCTGCCTAGTGGAGTAAAGAGTGTGGATTCGGTAGGAGAAATTATACAAAATCAGCTAATTGCGGTTTCTCAAGTAAAGACAATCTCTAAAGTTCGTGAGGTTATAGAAGCAGTATTGAAAGCGAATGTTGTCATTTTAACAGAAGGAGAAAGTCAAGCTCTAGTCGCTGATTTAAAAGGTTTTGAAAAACGAGGTATTGAAGAGCCGGCTGCCGAGATCTCTGTTCGTGGCCCTCGGGACGGGTTTACGGAAACGATAAGGGTCAATACGAGCCTGATTCGCCGAAGAATTCGAAGCCAAAAACTAAAAATGGAACCTTATTCGATTGGGGAATTGTCACAGACAGATGTGGTAATTGCTTATATTGAGGGAATTGCACCTGATTCGGTTTTGGATGAAGTTCGCCAAAGGGTAAAGCGAATTCAAATTGATGGAGTATTGGAGTCAGCTTTCATTGAAGAGTTTATTGAGGACCAACCCTTTTCACCCTTTCCACAAATTCAAAATACTGAGCGGCCAGATGCGGTTTGTGCAAGTTTATTAGAGGGGAAAGTCGCCATTTTAGTAGATAACACACCTTTCGTTTTGATTGTTCCTATGACATTTTGGACTGGTCTACAAGCAGCGGAGGATTATTATGAACGCTCCATCTACACAACTTTTGTTCGATGGATACGTTTAATATTAATTAATATTTCATTATTTCTTCCTTCTCTCTATGTTGCTATTACAACCTTTCATCCTAAATTAATACCGACAAATTTGCTTATTAGTATTGCAGCTGCGCGAGAAGGCATTCCGTTCCCGGCTGTCATAGAAGCGCTAATGATGGAGTTTTTATTTGAAGGCTTGAGGGAAGCGGGGGTTCGGTTACCAAAACCTGTTGGATCAGCAGTTAGTATTGTCGGAGCACTTGTTATCGGGCAAGCTGCTGTGCAAGCAGGTATTATTTCCGCACCTTTGGTCATTGTTGTGGCGACGACCGGTATTGCGTCATTTGCGTTCCCGCGCTACAACTTAGGAACAGCTTACCGGATGTTACGCTTTCCGATGCTGTTATTGGCAGGGATGCTCGGGCTATACGGTGTTGCAATAAGTACCCTTGCGATTTTGATTCATTTAACTAACATTCGTTCTTTTGGCATTCCGTATTTAAGTCCAGTTGCACCACAGACTCCTCGTGATTTAAAGGATGTTTTTCTCCGAACACCTCGTTGGAATATGACCCACCGCCCAATAATGGTATCTGGTGAAGAGAAAGTCCGTTTTCCAGGTGGACAAAAGCCAGATGAGAAACGGGGAGGGGAAACAGAATGAGCCTGCACAAGGCACTCTGTATGATACTGGTCATTTCTTTATGCTTCTTGACGGGATGTTGGGATCGGACAGAATTAAATGATTTGGCAATAGAATTAGGATGGGGACTTGATCAAGCGAAGAATAATAAGATTGAAATTAGTGCTCAGTTTATTATTCCATCAAAAATGGGAATGGGACAGAGCGGAAGAAGTAATGCAGGAAAAGCGTTTTTTACAGAATCGGGAACGGGAAGGGATACACATGAAGCTATACAAATGATGCAAACAAAAATGTCGAGAGAAATTTTTCGAGGGCACCAGCGTGTAATATTGATTGGAGAAAAAATGGCTAAAAGTGGTCTTGCTCCAGTTTTAGATGCATATAGCCGCGATCCTGATATTCGATTACGAGCAGGTGTGTTTGTCATAAAAGGGAATACTGCAAAAGATTTTCTGAAAGCATCCATCCCTTTAGAGTCTATCCCGGCACTTGGGGCACTTAAAGAGCATATGCAAATAGAGGCAGCGGGAGATATGTCTTTATTAAATTTTCTTATTGCTGGTACGAGTGATGGAATCACTCCGATTTTGCCCGTTATTAAACTAAATGTGTCTCATAAAAAAGGAAAAACTGAGGTCAAAGGGTTTCAAATTGTAGGCGGTGCTATATTTAACAACGATTTCAAATTGGTAGGATACTTGAACATGCAGGAATGGTTAACTACTCTTTGGATAGTGAATCGTTTAAGTAAACAGACAGTTACAGCAACGGCCTCTAAAGGAAATGGTAGTGCAAGTTTATATATGACAAAGATCAATAGAAAAATCATACCTACTATACAAGGGGACACAATTAAGTGTGACATTGTTTTTTCTGGTGAAGGAACAATTCAGGAGAACAATACGAATTTAGATCTTTCGCAGCCAAAAAATCTTACTCTTTTAGAACGTGTATTGGAAAAACAGTCCGAAAAGGAAGCTCTCCAAACTATTAAAAAGGTTCAAAAACAATACGGAACCGATATCTTTGGATTTGGAGAAGCCATTCATCAAAAATATCCATCCGAATGGAAAGAGTTAAAAAAGAATTGGAGTAAACAATTTCGAAAAGTGGAGGTTTCTCTTCATACAAAGCTTACTATTCGGCGAGTAGGACTGACTGGACCACCGTTGCAGTTGAAGAAAAATGAAATGAAAAAATAAGGAGGAATATAGAGTGTGAGAAATTCGATGAAAATCTCTGGCAGGCAAATCTTTTGGATGATGTTCACATTTGAAGTGGGACAATCACTCCTTCTAGTTATTCCAGCGACGATTCGTACTGTCAAACAAGATGCGTGGATCTCGATTTTGATTGCAGGAGTGATAGGGGTTGCTCTTACTTTTTTGGCAACTACACTTGGTTCGCTTTATCCGAAACAAACTCTCATTGAATTTAGTCAAACTATTCTTGGTAAATGGCTAGGAAAGCTACTGATGATTCCTTACTTCTTTGGGTGGTACATGATAATTTGGATAACCGTCCGTGAATTTGGTGAGTTCATTATTATCGCTTTGTTTCATAATACACCTTTGTGGGTCATTGTCTTTACTGCGATGTTATTGCTCATTTTTATCATTTACCAAGGAGGGGTGGAAGGTATTGGACGTTTAAGTGAAATCATAGGGCCAATTGTACTTTTAATGATAACGTTTGTAATCATTTTGAATGTTGGCAATATGAATTGGGATTATATGCGGCCTATTTATCACGATTCTGGCTGGCTTCCCATCCTTAAAGGTTCCTATACTCCTGTAGCCGCATTTTTTGGAGAGGCTGTTATGATGATGATGTTCGTTTTCTTTATGGATAAACCAGAGCAAGCGTCATCAAGGGCGATGTTGGGGGTAGGATTAGCCGTTTTCATGGTAACGATTGGAACATTAGCGGTCATTTTAACATTCGGTCCGAAATTATCTTCAAGTTTTTTGTATCCGGTTTACGATTTGAGCCGATACATATCTGTCATGGAGTTCATTCAAAATGTGGATATTTTGATAGTTATTATTTGGTTTTTTAGTATTTTTGTGAAATTGGCGTTATACATGTTTATCGCTTGTTATGGAACAGCACAAATATTTCATTTGAAGGATTGGCGAAAAGTAGCGTTAGTTCTTGCTCCTATTTCGTTCATCATAGCTGTGTCAGTTAAAAATATCCAAACATTTACCCATTATTACTACATATTTTTCGTAATTCCAATTGCATTTCCTGTTTATGAGCTAGGGATTCCTTTACTGTTATTGGTGGTTGGCAAAATTCGAAGGAAATATGCATAAACCCAATCGGTAATATGTTTGGAGGGCAGGTATACTTTTAGTTTTTTGACTAATATAAAAAGAGAAAAATCCTACTCATAAGTGTAGGATTTTTTGTTTGTATATTACGTTACAAGAGTTTTCTTATTTTCTCTGGAATGTCCTTTTTTGAAATCTATGCAACAGAGTCTTTATAGTAAGAGTATTTTATCGGGGGATAATCAAAAAAATGTATATTACAATATAAAAATTCACTTTAATACTAAAGGATACATGACAACGATTCCTATAAATTCTTCTCAATAATTGAAAATAAAATCAATCCAGATTATTATATTGTTATTGTAATTATAAATGTAATTACATTTTATTGAAGGAGGATACAAAGATGAAAAACTCAAAAGGCTCTATTGAATCAGAGATAAGCAAAGCAATTACTCACTGGGAAAAGGACTACCTAGGACGCGGGTCTATATCCGTTAAGACAGATATATTACGGGATATGATTATCGTAAATTTACAAGGTATTTTAACGCCGGCTGAATATACGGTTTGCGAAACAAAAGACGGTATGCTAACGATAAAGAAAAATCGTTCGGAGCTAGTTGAATCTGGAATTGAAGATTTGAAAGAGATTATATTAGAATTAACTGGAGAAAAAGTGAAAAGTTTTCATACGGATATAAGCTCCCGTACTGGTGAACGAGTAATGATTTTTAAATTGTTTCATAATCTTGAGGAAAAATTTTAAAAATTAAAACCACCGTAGGGTTAGTGGGAGATAATTAAGAAACCTAAAAGTTTTGCGCTTTATTTAAATTTATTAACATGATAATAATTAATAACTTGAAATTATTTACGTATACTGAATTTTAATTGGAATAACGCTCAAAAAAACTGATAAATAAATTGACAAACTGCTTAATATAGTTTATCTTATAATTGTTTTAAAAAATTAATAGATGCTTATTTTAACTGTTTGCTATAATTAAGGCTTTAGCATTTTTTTAATATGTAATATTGACTAAATGAAAAAGTTTCTTAATTGAAAGATAGCGCATAACATAAATTGATATATTGATTGCATAATCTAGGAGATCAGAGATATACTGTTATTTTTAATAGGAGTAATACATACATTACTATCCTCTATAAAATGGGAGCTCTTCAAAAAACTTTATTGAAGTTAGTTGAAGTGAAACCGACAATCTCCATAATTCAATGATGATATAAAATCATTGAATTATGGAAGTTGTCGGTTTTTTTTATGGGAAAAAACGATGTACTAAAAAGAGTGAATGAAAATTGAAATTTAAAAAACTATCGTAATGAAAAGGAATTTTTATAGGCTATTTTCGCTTAGAAGGGAGTATTTAACATGTTAATTTCGCTGAGTTCATCAACACTGTTAACTTTATTTTTTATGGCGCTTAGTGCTTCTTGGCTAAGTGGATTATTATTTTTACATGCAAGGATACCTTTACGTTTTGTTCATATCCATATTGGTATCGCTGCTTTACCATCATTGGTTTCTTTACTCGCACTTGTTAATAACAATGGAGATAGAGTTGTGGGGCCTTGGCATCTAGATACTTTAGCTTGGTTAATGGCTTTCTTTGTTCTTACAATTGGTTTAATCATTCAGCGTTTCTCTGTACGTTATTTAATGGGAGATCGTTCATATCGAAAATACTTTGCACTTTTTACATTTACTACAGGTGTATCTTCGGTTGCATGGTTAAGTGATGATCTTCGCTTAATGCTCATTTGTTGGGGAGCAACGCTTATAGGATTGGTTCTACTTATAGGGCTAAATAAAGGGTGGAAAGTAGTTAGTGAAGCAACTAAAATCTCTGGCTACCTATTTACAATAAGTTGGATTGCCTTACTATCAGCTATCATTTGGCTTTTTCAAGTAACAGGACAGTGGCAGTTAACATCAGTTTTAACGAATGAAAATGTAGTGCTACATGGAACATTGGAGAGAACAGGAATTAACTTATTAATTATATTAGCGGTGATGATTCCAGCAGCACAATGGCCTTTTCAAAGATGGTTAATTGAGTCTGCTGTTGCTCCAACTCCTGTTTCTGCTATTATGCATGCGGGTTTAGTAAATGCTGGCGGTATCATGTTAACTAGATTTTCACCTCTTTTTCATGATGATATTGCACAAATAATTTTACTAATTTTCTCTAGTATTTCTATCTTAATAGGTACAGGAATTAGTTTAGTCCAAGTTGATTATAAACGTCAGCTAGTAGGTTCAACTATTGCACAAATGGGATTTATGCTTATTCAATGTGCATTAGGCGCCTATTTAGCGGCTATTATTCATTTAATTTTACATGGTTTGTTTAAAGCTACACTATTTTTACAAGCTGGTTCTTCCGTGCAACGTTTTGGGGTAGTGAATCAGTCTAATGAAAAGATGTCCAATTTATGGATTATAGTTGGGCGTGTTTTAGGATTATTTATAGCAATTACTTTCTGGTTTATGACTTCTGGAGAGGGGTATCAACTAGTTAGTGCGTTAATCTTAGGCTGGTCACTATACTTTTCATGGAAACAGCTTGTTGTTTTTGGAGAGGGAAGAATGGGACGAATTGCTGGCGTAATTGTTTTGATTGGATTTTCTCTCATTTACTTTACCGTTCATAATTCTCTTTATAAATGGTTGCATACTGATATTTATCAAAGTGTTCAACCTTCAGCTCCAGCCGTTATCTTTGTTATATGTATTTTACTATTTAGTAGTGTTATTAGTACTTTCGTTACTCGTCATCAATCTTCTACTTTATTCGCTGTACTTTATCTTTGGTTAGTTCGAGTAGGTGAGGCGAGACGAAAGTCAGTAGAAAGTCACCCAAGCTATCTGAAACATTATGTATCAAAGGGAGGTAATTCGTGATGAGCATACCGTCAATATTAAAGAAAGATACAAACATTGATATGCAAGAAAATAATATAAATGATTTAGTTGCATCTGCTAGCCGAGTTATTGCGCCACTTTGGCCTATCTCTACGTTTGCAGCTCACCACCCTTGGATGGGACTTGAAAAGCAATCATTTGAACAAGTCGCAAATTGGTTAAAAGAAGCTCGTAATGTGGATATTTATCCTAGTGCCTCCATGATTCATTCGGCAAAAGCGAAAGGTGAGATTGAGGAATCATTTTTACAAATGAGTTTGTCTCGTTGGCTGGATTCACAATCTTTTCATATTCCGCGAGAGAAAGCAGAGCGATTTTGCCAAGCAGCTTTAAAGTTAGAAAAATTACCTTCTAGTCTATTATCATCGCCAGAAGTAAATAAATTGGCAGAAGAAATGAATTATATAAATACAGCAAGTATGCAAGCCTCTGTTATGCAGCCAATAAGTTCGCTTATAGAGAGTCAAAATAGTGAAAACCTATCTGATGTTCTTAATTATCATATCATTAAATGGTGTAAATTATATCTTGATGAATCCGGATCAAATTGGACGATGCCAAATCGAGAGAAAGGTTTTTATCGCGCATGGCAACACCTTATTAAATTTGATCCAGCGCTCAGTAAAAATGAGCGTAAAGTTTTAAAAAATTGGCCACAAGATGCCGAAGTAGCTTTAGCGAGAGCATTATCTGAACTAGGAATTTCTGAATCTAACATACAATCTTACCTTGAAGGGCACTTACTTTCTTTGCCTGGGTGGTCAGGAATGATACGATGGCGCTCACAACAATCAATTCAGGAACAGGAACTTCTCATAGAATATTTAGCAGTTCGAATTTCTATGGAGCTGGCTATTGTAAAACCTTATTTACCTTTAAAAAATCAAAAGGTTGAGAAAAAAGTTTCGATCGTCCCACTTATAGCTTCTTGGATCTATTGGGGGAATATTTCAACACGGGAATGGTTACAAATGCCTGCTACTGAACAAAGTGAATTATTAGTATTCGCTTATCGTTTTGATGAAAATATTCGCAAGAAACTTTGGCTGGAAGCTTGGGAACAAACGCATGCAGAGCAATTAAGGGAGAAGATTGCTTCTACACAACGTGCAACCAATGATAAAAAGCGTGTATTAGCTCAATTAGCATTCTGTATTGATGTACGTTCAGAACCGTTTCGTCGCCATCTTGAAAAATTAGGTCCGTTTGAAACATTTGGAATAGCTGGTTTCTTTGGGTTACCAATTGCAACTAGTGAACTAGGTAGTAATAACAACCATCCTTCTTTGCCAGTTATACTCAAACCGAAACATCAAATAAAAGAGCTCACAAATGAAAATGAACTTAAATCTTATGAGCAACGTAAGAGGGTAGGCAGTTCGGTACGTTATACTTTTAAAACGATGAAACAGAACGTACTGACAAGTATGGTGCTACCTGAGTTAAGTGGTCCTTTACTTGGTCTACAGATGGTGACAAGAAGCTTTGTCCCAAGAGGAGTTGGTGGCTTCATTCGTAACCTTCGTAAAACTATGTTACAAAAACCTGATACAACATTCTCGCTTAATCATGTTCATGACACAAAGGGCGAGATACCTATCGGTTTTACGAAAGAAGAAAAAGTGAACTATGTGCGTCAAGCTTTAAAAATGGTGGGACTGACAGAAAAATTTGCTCCTTTAGTTGTAATGTGCGGACATAGTAGTCAAAGTACGAACAATCCTTATGCTGCAGCACTTGAGTGTGGTGCTTGTGGCGGAGCAGCAGGAGGATTCAATGCAAGAGTTTTTGCTACTTTATGTAATCTCCCAGAAGTGAGAGAGGCGTTGTTTGTGGAAGGTATTAAAATTCCTGAGGATACCATTTTTGCAGCAGCTGAACATAAAACAACAGTGGACGAATTGGAATGGATTTACGTCCCAGAACTTTCGGAAACTGCGCAAGAAGCATTTGATTGTATCGAATCGATTATGCCAAATGTGAGCCAACATGCAAATAGAGAGCGTTTAACGCAATTACCAAATTTTAAAACGAAAATAAAAAATGCGAGTAAAGAGGCACATCGATTTGCAGAAGATTGGAGTGAAATACGTCCAGAATGGGGATTAGCTCGTAATGCATCTTTTATTATCGGGCAACGAGAATTAACTCAGGATTGTGACTTAGAAGGTAGGGCTTTCCTTCATAATTATGATTGGAAACAGGATGAAAGTGGCGATATATTAGCTAACATTATTGCAGGACCAGGAACAGTAGCTCAGTGGATAAATCTACAATATTACGCTTCAACTGTAGCTCCTCATTATTATGGTAGTGGAAACAAAACAACCCAAACTGTAACCGCGGGTCTAGGTGTTATGCAGGGAAATGCAAGTGATTTGTTGCCAGGCTTACCTTGGCAATCCGTTATGCAGTCAGATAGTGAGACGTATCATTCACCACTTCGTTTACTAATTGTAATTCAAGCGCCTAGTCAATATATAGAACGTTTGCTAAATAATGATTTCACATTTCGAGAAAAAGTTCAAAATGGATGGGTTAGACTTGCAAGTGTTGATCCAGAGGGACACTGGAAAAACTGGTAACAATCATGTAATGAATTATCAACTATTGTTACTAGCTTAAAAGTTTCATAAATAAAATAATGAAGAAGGAGTGCTCCATATGAATTCAAAGAATAAAAAAGTTTTATTGTTAACAGACATTAAACATGAAATAGAGCCTATTATCCAACAAGTAACTAACATTCAACAAGAAAACATGTTGACTATACACAGCTACGATTCTGTAATTGTGCATCCTTATGGAGATATAATGAGATCTATTATTATTGCTATTTATCAAGAAAATGTTAAAGAAATTTTCGTTGTAGGAATAGAGGATAAAGAAACTGATGTAGTTAATCTACAAATTCAACGTGATTCCATAAAAAATAACAGGGAACTAGACTATCTCTTTGAAAATTGCATGCCTGAATTTTCAAGTGGTAGCCTTGATGAATGGCTAAGTGGAAAAGAAAATGTTAGTGAAAATATTGAGAAGAGTATAGATATGATTTGTCATCATCCACTAGTACCGTCTGATGTTAAAGTTCATGGTTTCAAGATTGATAGAACAGGGGAAAAAGAAACGGTTGTTAAAGTTTCTGTTAATAAAGTAGTGAAACAAATGCATTCTTATGTGTAAGTTATCGATAGATAAGCAACTTTTATTTAGTAGATACTATAATATGTTAAATATTTGGAGTTGTTTCCTTTAAAAAAGAGTAAAAGAAATCTTCTATAAATGGAGATCTTTTGCTCTTTTTATAATAAAAATAAAAAATTATTTGACGTTTTTTCGAAAAAATTTTTAAGACAAGGCTTTTAGGTTTATGAAAACCTTTATTCATGATAGCAAGATAATTTTGATAAGAAGTATATAGTAAGAATGATTTGGAGATACCGATGGGGATATAACTATTTTATTTAGGACGGTGCAATTAAAATGGATTTACAGCAAGGGAAATTATATTGGAACACGACTTTTTCTAATACACCTTCTTATCCTCGTTTGGACGAAGATATAAAATGTGACGTACTAATAATAGGAGCAGGAAGTTCGGGTGCTCAATCAGCATACTATTTGAGTGAATCAGATTTAAATATTGTTATCGTTGATAAAAGAAAGGTAGGACATGGAAGTAACCTTACAAATACAGCACTTATTCAATATTTAGGTGATAAGATGTTTTTTGAACTTGTAAATACATTTGGGGAAGAGTATGCAGTTAAGCATATGAAATTATGTGAACAAGCTATTAATGATATTGAATATGCTGATCAAAACTTGCCTTATTGCTCTGACTTTAAACGACGTGACAGCTTATATTATGCAAGTTATGAAGAGGATATAAAGAAATTAGAAAAGGAACTGTATTATTTACATAAGCATGATTTTAAAGCGGCTTGGTTATCAGAAAAACAAATTGGACAGAGATATCCATTTAAAAAACGTGCAGCTATTTATACGTATAATGATGGTGAAATAAATCCTTATAAATTTACACATAGTTTATTAGAAAAAGCCTCTAATAAAGGAGTTCACATTTATGAAGATACAGAGATTGTTGGCAAAAAGTTAGAGAAAGAATGTGCTATCTTTTATACAAAGGAGGGCAATTCTATTACTGCCAATAAAGTAATTGTGGCTGCAGGATATGAAGGATTGGAATTTAAAAAGGAAAAGAACGCTACACTGATTAGCTCATATGCAATTGTTACTAATCCTGTGGAAGATTTATCTTCTTGGTATAAACGCACTCTCATTTGGGAAACTGCGAGACCATATATTTATATGAGAACTACTGTAGATAATAGGATTATTATAGGTGGATTAGATGAAGATACAAACATTGCTCAAGAAAGAGATTCAAAATTAATCCATAAAAAAGAGAAATTAGTGAATGAATTTAATAAGCTCTTTCCCAATATAACAGTTGAACCTGAATTTTATTTAAGTGCTTTTTATGGTGGTACTCATGATGGTTTACCTATAATTGGAATGTATGAAGAGTTTCCAAATTGTCACTTTATCTATGCGTATGGAGATAATGGATTAGTTTATAGTATGGTACTTTCTAAAATTGTTCGAGATATAATTATTAACGGTTCAAGTCCAGATTTGAATTTATATTTACAAACTAGACCAAAACTAAATGAGTAAACTGCATGTATACAAAATCATAGTAGTAAGGAGCTTATTTAGGGTTCCATTATAAAAAAATGCTATTTTAAATGTATTAGTTTCATGTGACTATTTGTTATGTTTATGAATGCTTAAATAAAGCATTCATAAACAATATTATTTGTTAAATCCATTCATTTTACTAAGTTCAGTTATTTGTATAATCCATTCTTTTTTTAGGTAGGGTAGAGTTGCTTGGATATGATGATATTCCCATTCTTCCTCAATGATAGGGTAAAGATCAAATAAGTGTTTTTCTTCATCATTTGTTACACTTGCTTTAGGATTGTCAGTAAGTTTAAAATAAATGTCGCACCATCCGCTATAGTTTGTTAACATGAATAAAAAATTAGGACATGTGAATTCGATGAGGTATATTTCTTTCTCTAATTGAATATCTGATAGTAATTCCCTTGCAGTCTCAAAAGTAGGCTTCTTTTGGTAACCATTGCATGAATGCCATGCCCAAATGGGGAAATCTATAATAAAGTCAATACCTTTCTGTTTCATGTGTCTTACAATGTATTTATATGCTGTGCAATCTTCTTTACTAACAAAAATAGGATCGGCTATAAGCTTACCTTCATTCAAAAGTGTATTTATGGCATTTTGGTTTTGAAAAGTCCATAGGATTGTTGAATCTATAGATGTATTTAAGTTTGATTGTTTATAAAATTGTTTTTTCATCTTTCTCTCCATTTTCTTTTTTATTTTATAAGAGTTTAAGATAAGTACAAAGTGCATTATATTTTTATCTTTATTAAGAGTTGGAAAAATCCATTAAAGATAGAAGAGTTTGTTTGCAATTACAAAAAATGATTCTTATAATCATTTAAAAATAACAGAAGTATTTGTTCTAATAAAGAATGAATTGTGCTTTAAGAATTAGAAAGGATAGCCATGCAAAATAAAATTATTATTATGTTTCAAAAAGATTTTCGTTTATATGATAACCCAGCTCTATTTGAGGCTGTTCAGTCTGGTGAGGTTCTTCCTGTATATATACAAGATGAAACTTTTTCAATAGGAAGTGCGTCAAAGTGGTGGTTGCACCATGCTGTAATAGATGTAAAGAAGCAACTTGAGGCATTGGGCTCTACTTTAATAATTCGTAAAGGACGTACGGAGGAAGAAATACTTTCTCTCATAGAGCAATTAGATATAACGGCTGTATATTGGAATATTTGTTATGATCCGGACAGATTACAATCTAATCAAAAAATGAAAATGATGTTAGAGGATAAAGGTATTATCTGTAAAGAATTTAATTCGCATTTATTATTAGAACCGTGGATTATTAAAAAGAAAGATAACACTGAATATAAGGTGTTTACGCCTTTTTACAATGCATTTCAAAAGCAGGTAATACCTAAACCTTTTAGCAGAGTGCAGAGTATAAAGTGGGGGAACTCTTTACCAGCAAGCTTATCTGTTTCAGAATTACAATTGTTGCCGATTATACCGTGGACATCTCATATGGAAGTAATATGGGATCCGACAGAAGAAGGGGCATATAAAACATTCAAGAAATTTTTCTCTAGTAAATTAGTCTCTTATAGTGAAGGAAGAGATTTTCCAGGTCAAAATGTCCATTCGATGTTGGCACCGTATCTTTCATTTGGTCAAATATCAGTAAAGCTAATGTTTCATTACTTAATAAATAAAAGTACCGAAAGACAATGTAGTCTTTTTGAAAAACAAGTTAATAGCTTTATACGTCAATTAATTTGGCGAGAGTTTTCTTATTATTTACTATATCATTATCCATTTACAGTATATAAACCTCTTAATAAGAGCTTTGAAAATTTCCCGTGGGATAAGGAAGAGGAGTTATTAAGAGTATGGCAAAAGGGGAAAACGGGTTATCCGTTTATTGATGCGGGAATGCGAGAACTATGGCAAACAGGTTTTATGCATAACCGGGCAAGAATGGCTGTAGCCTCTTTTCTTGTAAAGCATTTGTTAATTCCGTGGCAAGAAGGAGCAAAATGGTTTATGGATACACTACTAGATGCTGATATTGCAAATAATACAATGGGATGGCAATGGGTTGCTGGAAGTGGAGCAGATGCATCACCGTACTTTCGTATTTTTAACCCAATCACACAAGGAGAAAAGTTTGATAAAAATGGAGAGTATATAAGAAGATGGGTACCAGAATTAAGAGATATCCCAAACAAATATATACATAAGCCTTGGGAAGCACCTGAGCATATTTTACAAAAATCCAATATAAAACTTGGGGATACATATCCTTTTCCGATTGTTGATCATAAGGCAGCACGGGAGAGAGCCCTTTGTGCATATAAAAGTATGAAAGAATTTGTATGAAATAGGTTAAACAATATGTATTTTGAATTTTAATATTAGAATTTTATCCATTACAAGGACATACTAATCATATAAAGTTTCTATAATCTTCTAGTAAAAAGGAGAATGTTTATGAAAAAATCTAGTATTATAGTATTTTTACTAACATATGGTTTGTTTTATGTTTCTAGTGTTTTATTCCCTATTGATCGTACTTGGTATGATGCGTTAGAAAAGCCGTCTTGGACACCATCTGGCATGACAATCGGAATGATATGGGCTGTATTATTTGGACTTATTGCATTATCAGTTGCAATTATTTACAACAACTATGGATTCAAGCCAAAAACATTTTGGTTTATTTTCCTTTTAAATTATATGTTCAATCAAGCGTTCAGCTACTTTCAATTTAGTGAAAAAAATTTATTTTTAGCAACAGTAGATTGTTTACTAGTCGCTATTACTACGTTACTTCTCATTATGTTTTCTTCCAATTTATCTAAAGTATCGGCATGGTTGCTAATCCCATATTTTTTATGGTCTGCATTTGCTACATATTTATCTTGGACAATTTATAGTATAAATTAAAGACGTAAATGAAAACTTGAGCACAATGAAAATGCTCGAGTTTTTATGTTTATTAATGATAATCTAAAGTATAGAATATATACATCTTAGGGAGGTCATATGTGTGAAGAAATGGATAAAAATTGTTCTGTACTCTGTATTAGGTATTTTAATGATCGGAAGTATTACTTTTTTAACTTGGTCTCAGTTTACTTATAAACCAACGAAAGAGGCTTTGTCTTTAGTAGATGATAAAAAAGATGAAGATTATATAGTTTTTGGAGAGAAAGATGCAAAAATAGGAGTTATTTTTTATCAAGGAGCTAAAGTAGAAGCCGAGGCTTATAGTTACTTAGGAGAAGCTCTTGCAAAAGATGGGCATTTTGTAGTAATGCCTAAGTTACCATTAAATTTAGCGATATTTGGAATAAATGAGGTAGACAGTGTAATTGAACAGTATCCGGAAGTTCAAAAATGGTATGTTGCAGGGCATTCAATGGGAGGAGCTATGATTTCTAAGTATGCCTTCCAACATGAAGACAAGGTAGACGGGATTATTTTCTTAGGTTCGTATCCTGCAGATGACTTCTCTACTAAGTCGATTCCGATGTTATCAATTTACGGGGAAGTAGATGCTTTAGCAACTGTAGAAAAAATAGAGAACAATAAAAAGTTCATGACAAAGAATACAAATATGCACATGATAAAAGGGGGCAATCATGCTCATTTTGGCATGTATGGTGAGCAAAAAGGTGATAATGCGAGTTTAATTACGGCAAAAGCACAACGAGATGAAACAGTGAAAGTAATTGAAGAATGGTTATTGAAACAATGATAACGAATTTAATAAATCTACCGAAAGAATTATCCAAACGGTAGATGGGAGAGAGAATAAAGAGCCAAATCGTATGAATTGGCTCTTTTATTTATTTGCTATCTCCAATTGTCTCCTTATTTTCTCCGGAATATCCTCTTTAGAAATAATATCGTAAGAATACACATACTTTCCTTTCACATGAATTTTTAAGTAAGTTTTTCTTATAAAATCATTAGGCGTGTTTGTTCCAACATTATATTCTTTTTCATTGCTTAATTCATCAACAGCTTTTAGTGAGTACATAGCTTTTCCTTTTTGAAGATAATCTGGAACACCATATCCTTTCGCAACGGCATATACATTTTTTTCTTCAGCAATCGGATTAAATCTGTCTAAATCCCCGCGTAATATGAAAGGTAGTAAGTATATAGGAAGGCCTATTCCTAATATGCAAATTACAAATTTTCTCATTATCGTTTCTCCTCTTGTTCATTTACATGCTCCAGTATAGAAAAAAATTCTTATAAATATAGAGGGAAATTTCTTAAGGTTTTCTTAATAAAGTTTCACCATGTGAAAAAAACTAACTGGAGCATTAAGCTTGCGGAATGAATAACCAAATAACTTTTTTCTTTATTTTTTGATATTTCTTAAGAACCTATCAAGAAATAAGTGAGTTTTAGGATTTAGAATAAATGTATCTTACAGTAATAAGAGAATTATCTAAATAAATTAGAGTGAGAACAATTAAAGAAAGTATCTTGTGGGGTGCTGCTTTCTTTTAGAATAGAGAACCCCATGGGTCAGTTACATGTAATGCAGCGCTGCGCTTCTATGTCACTGAAAAATCCAATGATAAAAAAAGAGGGGGAAGGCATTTTTTATTGAAGTTTGTTAATGATAGATTTTTAACTAGTTAGGGGGGATCGTAAAATAGATTATTAATCTCTTTAATAATTTTTATTTTCCTTATAGTTGGCATGTTCTATTAGAAATTTTAAATTTTGGAAGGAGAATCAATAATTATGGGTAAGAAAAGAAGAATAAGTAATAAGTTATTACTTGTCAGTGCAATTTTTACAATAGCAATTCCTTCAGTCTCATATGCGGAGGAAGTAATTTCACCTGAAAATTTTACGAGTTCTTCAAGTTTGTATGAGGGACGGAATACGGAAGTATTGAAAACAAGCTTATATCCTGATACATATAACTATCCGTTTAACTACCAATTTAGTTCGAAATTAAAGGAAGCAAACACAACTATAAAAAAAGTAGACAATAGTGATGATGAAAATCCTATTATATCTACTACTCTTTCATTTATTCGCCATATGAATAGTGAAGATTATAAATCTGCATTTGATTTAACCTCAAGGTCATTACAGAAAATAATATCCGAAGAATGGTTGAAGAGCTATTGGGAGGGACTGCCAGTTCAATTACAAGCAGGTTCTTTTATAGAAATTGGAGAGGTTACACAAAAAGAGACAAATCCTGTTCATACAAATGTGGAGATTCAATTAGTTTTTGAAAAAATGACTGTACCTTTACTAATTAAACTAGATCCATCTGGAAAAATAGACGATTTTCAACTCAGCATGTCGTTTAGTCCTGTTGCAGAGCGTCCATCATATAGTAAGCCTGAGTCATTTGTTGATAAAGAAGTAGTAGTTGGAAGTGGTGCATTTCCATTACCAGGAACATTGTCGGTTCCAAAAGGAAAGGGGCCTTTTCCAGCGGTTATTCTTGTTCAAGGATCAGGAGCAACTGATCAGGATGAAACAGCGTTTGCTTTAAAACCATTTCGCGATTTAGCTGAAGGTCTTGCATCGAAGGGAATTGCTGTCCTTCGCTATAATAAAAGAACGTATGAACATGGGTTGAAAACACAATTCAGTCCCTTTTATACAGTTGATAAAGAGACAACAGATGATGCTCTTCTTGTAACTCAATTTCTTAAAAATGAGCCTCTAATAAATAAGAATCAAATATATATTCTTGGTCATAGTCAAGGTGGAATGATGCTTCCGAAAATGATTGAAAAAGACCAAAATAAAAATATTGCTGGAGCAATTGTAATGGGAGGGCCAGCTCGTACGATCCAAGACGTTGTTTTAGATCAATTTGAGTACCTTTTCTCTATTGGAGCAATGAACCTGGATCAATATAAATTCTACAAATCGCAATTTGAATTATTAAATGATCCCAACTTCTCTGGTCAGAATCCCCCAAAAGATTTTTACTTAGGTTCAGCAGTATTTTGGGATTCTATACGGAAAATTAAAGCGGCAGAAATGTCAAAAGAACAAAAGACACCGCTTCTTATTATTCAAGGAGAAAGAGACTATCAAGTTCAATCAAAAATTGAAATTCCTCTTTGGAAAGAACAATTAAAAGAACGAGATAACGTAGATTATCGACTATATCCAAAGTTAAATCATTTCTTTACAGAGGGTGATGGGGAAATAAGTAAGCCAGATGAATATTATAGTCCTGCTAATATCCCTGAGTATGTTATAAATGATATTGCTGCTTGGGTGCAAGGCAGATCGCAATTAAATTAGCAACCATATGTTTTAATAAGGACTTTCTTTCCGTAATCAAAATAGAAATATTTTGATTAGGTTGTATGTTTTTTTAAAGCACTCTTTGAAAAGGAGTGCTTTTTTATTTTGCTATGATTTCTATAAAACAATGGGCTTACCTTCCAAACAAATCGTTATTTGGAGCGCTTTTATCAAAGCAAAGTGCTTGTGACATTTCTTTGATATTAAAAACATGAATAACCTATTGTGTAAAATTTTTTGAAAATTTAGGTTTAACATCTTTAAAATAGGTGTATTACATATTACATAACAACTAAATAAAAAAATAAAAAATCTAAAGGAGGAAAGATACGATGCATACGAATGAAAGAAAAACGGTAGTTTATGAATATCAAAATGAACAGGAAGTAGTTATGAAAGTAAAAGAGCTAGAATTGCAAGGGGTTCGCCACGATGACATTTATGTTTTAGCACATGAAAAACATATAACAAAAAGGATTGCGGATGATACAAACACAAATACGATTGGAGTAAAAGAACAAGGATTGGGAACAAGTATTATCAACTTTTTCTCCAAAAAAGGGGACGAACTTCGAAATCAAATGGAAGAAATGGGGTTGTCGAAGGAGGAAGCTAACTTATATGAAGAAAAACTAGATCAAGGGAAGATTTTACTCCTAGTAACAGCTGAAGTACCAATGGCGAATGCTAGGCAGCCGCAAAACTATCATTCTCTGTAATAGATTGCAACATATGATAAATAGGTAAGGGAATTATTTTAGTTTGTAGCATGGAAGAAAATAAAAATAGAAAAGGATGAGAAAAATGAAACATACAATATTTAAATATGCTGTGATTGGAATTACGACCGGAGTTATAGTCTCCCTATTAAAAAAAGAAAATCGGAAAGCTATACAAACAAAAGGAAAAAGCGTAAAAGAAAAATTACAAGAAGGAAACATAAAGGAAACATTGGAGAAGGTAACTGAGACAAGTAAACAATTTTCTGTAACTGCAGCTAATGTTGCAAAACAAACATTACCACAACTGCTTACAGCCACACCAGTTGTCATTTCTACCATTAAAGACTTAACAGAAAACGAAAATAATAAAAAGAAAACAGGTGAAAAGGATTACGAAATAAATGAAAATAGTAAGAACTTAGACGGGGAAAAAACGAAAAATGAAAAGAAATATGTGAAAGAAGGGAAAGAAGAGAGTGCCTAGATTTAATTCTAAAAATAGAAAGTGAGGAAAAAAGTATGAAATCTCTGTATGCAATTGATGTAGGAATTGGCTTTACCAAAAGGGCATATCGACAGGATGTAGATTCTGAGATGACAATCAAGAGTGAAGCTTCTACACTAGCCCCTGTACCTAATCATGCTGAAAGTGAAGATTTAACAAAGGTAAGTTTTATAGACTTAGATTTTGCATACTACATGGGAAATGAAGCACATCAATCTGACGCTTCGTTTCTTCCTCCATTTGACGAAGAAATAGAAAATTATTATGAAAGCGAACGATTTAAACAACAAATATTTGGTTGCATTGCAAAGGATTATAAAGAAAATGTCGTGTTACCTCTAGTTGTTACTGGGCTCCCCGTTACTTGTTTTGGTAGTCAGCATGAGCAATTACAACGTGCACTAAAAAAAGAGACTTCCGTACAAATTGATGGGAAATTTATTCATATTACGGTGGAAAATGCTTTGATTCTTCAGCAACCGGTCGCTTTACATGCCTATTTCTTAAAAGAGGGAATCATTCAGGAACGAGATCGCATCTTAATTATTGATGGCGGATTTCGTACAGTAGAAATGACAGATATGAAACAGAATGTCATTTTAAATCATTATGAGGCGGAACTAGGATGTAGCAAGCCTTTGAAAAATATTAAGAATATCGTGCAGAATCATGAGGGTGAAAGTAATCAATTGCATATTAACGACATGCCAAACATATTAGAAAAAGGATATGAATGTCGAGAAGAAAATCATGAGACAAGTCAGGTTCATACTTTGATTCAAAAAGAGTTGGATGCACACTTCCAAGACGTCATGCGTGTATTACAAGAACAATTTAAGTTAGAACAGTATAACACTATTATTTGGACAGGAGGAATAGTAGATCTCCACAAAAAACGAATTGAAAAAATGCAAAGTGAAATTTCTTCTTTCCGTATGGTAGACGCTTCGAAAGAGGCTGCACTCCATGGATACTACATTATTGGGAGTCAAGTATTTGAGGACATTACCAATCAATCTGCATATGAATCCAAATTATAATAACGAATGAAATGGAGTTCGTTGAATAGACGTGCCAAATTATGTAGCTTCTTTTCCACATATAATAAATTCTTTATAAGAAAAGATAAAAAGTGCTTGTATAGAGTAAATGTTTAAAATTGAAAATAAAAATAACTAATATATAGGGGGTCTTCCTTTTAAAAGAATAAGACCTCCTATGTTATTTATTTTGTAATTTAGATGATCTAAAAACTTTTCCTCCAAGACATGAATACCTACATACAAATTTCGTATTACGGATATGATTCGATCAAACATAAAACTATTTAGAAAGGAAGAATAATATGGAATGCATAAAAATGACGAAATGGAGTTGGTATCATGTGAAAACTAGTGAGCTTGAAAAACTTTCTTCTATAATCCCTCGTGATGTAACATCTTATTTCGCTCAATTTGTAAAGAAAATAAGTTCTCCTTGTGAAAATGGATTATATGTTTATACGTTATCACCAAGTCAAACTTGTGTATATGGTTCGTTTTTATATGATCAAGATAAAAAGGACGCCAAAATTCAAAAATTTCTTCATTATTTTGTAGCTCATGGAATACTGATAACAGTTCAGGAAAAAGAGGAAGAGGATTTCCAAAAAATAATACATAATTTCCCTATGGGTACAAAAAATTGTAATAGTTCCGCTGAAGGATTATGTGCTATCTTATCAATGTTTATATCTCATTATTTGCGAAAGGTTGACTACTTTGAAAACAATTTCAGAAATGTATTATGGGATTTTTATCATCATAATAACATAGCAGTTTTAGAAAGGATTTATCATATTCGTCATGAATTATTTATGAACACACATGTGTTTCGCTTAATACAAGAAGTGTTACAAGGCCTAAAAGAAGCTTGGTTAGAAAAACTAACAAACACCCTTTGTTATAAACAAACACACGTAAAATTAGAGCGTGGATTACAACTTGTTAAAGAGTACCAAGAAGAATTAGACACGATGATTCATTTACAAGAAGTTGTTTCTTCTCATCGTGGGAATGAAATTATGAAAGCTCTTACTGTATTAACTGCTGTGAGTACGCCTTTGACAGCCTTAGGAGCATTATGGGGTATGAATTTTAAATACATGCCTGAACTAGAATGGAAATATAGCTATTTAATCGCTCTCTTATTTATTATTTTCACAACAGCGGGTATGTATATGTATATGCGATTCAAAGGATGGACAGGTGACTTATTACGAGTAAAGAAAAAGAAATCTTTTTTTAAATCTAATTAATCCTGTTTATAAAAAATATGATAGATATATGGTTTGTAATATTTATTAATTGAGATAGCACCATATCCCCATCAAGTTAAAGTTTTGATGTCCTCACAATGATAAAAATGGTGAATATTTATATGAAAGATTAGAGCTCTCCTTCCTGTAGGAGAGCTCTAATCTTTATTTAAAAACTATATCATATACTCTGAAATTTGTCCGGATTCAATTTAGAATATGGCAAAAGAGAACTTGCGATTAAAAACAAGCTCTCTTTAAAAGAAATAACGTAATTGAGATACTTATATAGTAACAATTGTTTTCTTCTAATTCCATATGTCATATGTTGAGAAATAAATTATAAATGGATTGATAAAGCTAAAATGAATGATTGACATAATATTTTGACGATAATATAATGAATCTCGAATTCAAGATAACTTGTAAAGGATTGGTAATTATGAGCGTGATTAACGATGAGAGCTTATCTTTAAAGTTATTTGTTATATTATCAAGGGCAGTACAGTCAATTACTAAGCGTATTGAAGAGGATATAAAAAGTTATGGACTTAATCCAACTGAATTTGCAGTGCTTGAGCTACTGTATAGTAAAGGCGATCAGCCTATACAAAAAATTGGAGACAAAATATTACTTGCAAGTAGTAGTATCACGTATGTAGTGGATAAGTTGGAAAAGAAGAGGTTCTTAATACGAAAACCATGTCCTAAAGACCGCCGTGTCACGTATGCGTCAATTACTTCAGAAGGTATTGAACTAATGGATATTATTTTTCCCCAGCATAAAGAGGCGATTCAGCAAATATTTGGTGGTTTGGACTATACTGAGAAAAAAATGATAATCGAAAAGTTGAAAAAATTAGGGTATTATGCACTAGAACTATAAATCTTTAGAAATATATCTCGAATTAGTAATGTCCTAATTAAATATAATTTAAATAAATAGGAGGAAAAATTAATAAATGGTAGTAAATTTATTATAATACAAAATGAATAAAGCGTGTAATTTCAATCGGTATAATATGAAATAAAGTTGTTATGTTAATGTATACATATCGTCCTTTAAATTATAAATCTTTCATAAAGCGGAGAGTGGGTATCAAGAATGGAATTACGTCATTTAGAGTATTTTATTCAAGTTTGTAATAATAATAGTTTCACTAAAGCTGCGGAAGTTCTAGGTATTTCACAGCCGACTTTAAGTCAACAAATACGAGTTTTAGAAGGTGAACTTGATACACCCTTGTTTCATCGAGTTGGAAGAGGTATCAAAATGACAGAAGCGGGTAAGCTGCTATTTGATAAAGGAAAATTTATCATGAAACAATTTGATGACGTTTATAATGAAATTTTTGAATTAAAGGGTGTAAAAAGAGGTGTGATTACTATAGGAGGTTTATTAGAGGATCTCACTTATTTAACACCCTATATTATGAAGTTTCAACAACATTATCCCAACATTGTAGTAAAGATTATAGAATCCGAAGTTGCTGTAAATCAAATCGTTGACAAAAATATTGATTTCGGGATTACACGTAGTGCTCAAATTCCAGACACATTAACAAACACCCTTTTGTATAGTGAAGAGCTCGTCCTTGTAATTCCCAAAAATCATCCTTTGAATGAAAAATCATTTGTTTCTTTTCGAGAATTAGTAGGGCTCAGTAGAGTAATGGTTTCATGTAGTTGTCGTGAATCTATTAAGATATATTGTGAGAGTTTAGGGTTATCTTTATCTGAAGCAAATATAGAAACAAAATCTTCTATTTCTCTATTGAGCCTTGTATACAATGGACATGGTGTTGCCATAATACCTCTTTCACTGGTTAACTTTGTTAATAATGATACTTTGAGCATAGTTCGTATTACTGATCCAACACCAAGTCAAGATATTAATCTTATACACTTTGATGATAAATTTTTAAGTTTTGCAGCACGCATCTTTATGCAGAAGTTAAATGATTCTCAAAAAGTATCAGTGTAATAGAAATAATAATGATCCTAGTGTAACAATTGAAAAAATTAAAATCTATATTAAAGTCGAAGGACAGTGGATTTATATGTGTGGTGTAGTCGATCAAAAAGGGGGATACCATTGACTTTTAATTAAGGAAAAAAGGACAGACTTTGCAAGGAGAGAAGGCTATCAAAAACAAGTTAAGTTAATCAATCAATTCTTCGGTCTTATCGCATAGTAACAGATTCCATGTAGGGATATACACTGCTATTTTGAATTTATATATCCTTATTGTAGAAAGAAAACCACCGGCATTATACCGGTGGTTTTGATTTAGAAAGCAAAGCAAGTACAACCAATACCCCATTTAGTTCCATCTTTTCCTATTACGGTATGAGTGTGTTGATGGAGAGGGTTACTACAACTATGTAACTTGTTATCATGGGAATCGTGAGAAAGTATAGTGTTGGCTAGGTTAGCACCACCATAACCATAAACGCCCGTCGGTGACCAATCAGGTGATGCTGGCGGCAATTCAGGTGATAAATTTTTAAATTCATCATTTCCATAAACAACCTGCCCACCCATAATGGTGAGTAATGATTCAAGGTCTTTGATTTCTTCTTCTGGCACAGTAAAGTAGTCAGCAGACAATACAGCAATATCAGCAAACTGACCTACTGCCAGGGTTCCCTTTTTACCTTCATCACCAGAGAACCACGCACTTCCTTTTGAATATAATTCCAGGGCTACTTTTCTATCAAGTTTATTTTTTTCATCGTATATGGAAAGCCCACCAATGGTTTTTCCAGCAACCATCCAGTAAAGAGCAACCCAAGGGTTATAGCTGGAAACCCTGGTTGCATCACTACCGGCGCCAACAGGTATACCAAGGTCTAACATACGATAAATCGGAGGTGTACGCTTTGCTGCTTCCTTTCCGTATAAGTCAACAAAGTATTCACCTTGAAAAGCCATGCGGTCTTGGATGGCAATACCGCCATTTAAAGCCTTAACACGTTCCATACTAGGATCTGAGATTGTTTCTGCATGATCAAACCACCAGCGTAGCCCATTAAAAGGAATTTCTCTGTTAACTTCCTCAAATACATTTAAGAAACGTGTGATTGACTCGTCATAAGTTGCATGTAAACGGAATGGCCAACGGTTTTCCACCAATAGAGAAATTACTTTCTTTAAGTCGGCTTCCATTACTGTAGCTAGTTCGGGCCGTGGCATTTGAAATTTTTCAAAATCGGCTGCCGAGAATACTAACATTTCTCCGGCACCATTCATTTTATACTTATCATTTCCTTGACCGGGAGAAACAATTTTTGCCCATGAAGCAAAGTCTTCATATTCATGATTAGGATTTTGCGTAAATAGATTATAAGCAATACGCAAAGTTAATTGTTCCTTCTCGGCTAAATGTTCAACAACTTTGTAGTCATCAGGGTAATTTTGGAAACCACCACCTGCGTCGATGGCACTTGTAATACCTAATCTATTTAATTCACGCATAAAATGGCGAGTTGAGTTAATCTGGTCGTCAAGATTAAGTACTGGAGCTTTACCCAAACTTGAATAAAGAATAGAAGCGTTAGGGTTAGCAATTAAAAGGCCCGTTGGATTACCTCTTTTATCCCGCTGAATTAAACAGCCTGGAGGGTCTGGGGTATCTTTCGTGTATCCCAGTGCACGTAGCCCTGCACGATTTACAAGTGCTCTATCGTAAAGATGTAGCACAAAGACAGGCGTGTCTTCAGAAACAGCATTAATCTCTTCTAATGTTGGCATCCGTCTCTCTTTAAATTGAAATTCAGACCAACCTCCAACTACTCTTACCCACTGAGGAGCAGGTGTACGCCTTGCCTGTTCTTTGAGCATTTCTAGAGCAATAAAAAGTGATGGCACGCCTTCCCAACGTAATTCCATATTATAATGCAGACCACCACGAATAACGTGTATATGGGAGTCATTCAGGCCTGGAATAGCTCTCTTTCTTTTAAGGTCTATTTTTTTTGTTTTTTCCGTGGCACTATTAAGAAGCTCATCTCCACCTACTGCAGTGACTAAACCATCAGTTATGGTGATAGCAGATACCTCAGGCTGAGAAGGGTCAAGGGTAGTAATTTTTCCGTTATATAAAATCATATCCGGTAAATTCATGTTCACACCTCGTCTACTTTCTATTATTTTGTAACCATGGATGAAATAATTTACCGAAAATCGGCATGACTACCCATGATAGCAAGGACACTATACATACAGAAACAAAAAAAGCTGATATAATAGGATTCATATGTTTTATAATAGGTCCTATCACTTTAGGAACTAACATGCTAAGAGGCCATACAACCAGAAAGGTAACGATAGACATTTTCCATTTTGGCGGTGGAACTGGCGTTTTCGGAGTAACAAACCAATAAGCCAAACTGCTTTCAGTTTTGTAAGTTGGATTAGTGGCTTGAAATTGCTCCGCCGTTTTTAACAAATCCCGGCGAACATCTGATTCTTGCCAAGTACGTAGATGCTCATACGTATCAAAGCGAAAAATAACAGTATACTCTCTGGATTCGTTACTTGGGACTATTAGATTTACACCTAAATGTCCTGGGAATTTAGTAGCCGCAGCCTCAATTTCATGTCTCCATGTTTCAAACTGTTTTTCTCTACCTTCTTGAATTTCCCATGTAACAATCGTTGTTACTGGATTGCCGGCATCCATCGTGTTCCCTGTATAAGTCTCTTCGACAGCTACTCCTTCTTGTTTCATATTTTCCTGCTTGGAAGCGCGCCATGCACCATAGTATATGCGTATTCTACACCTTGACCATAAGCACCAGTGTGTTCCTTTACAATCTCCATTACAGCATCATAAGTGTCTTTGTGTGCCCAGTCACGTTGGTATTCAAGTAAAACTTGAATTGCTGTCACTGGAATTGCACCAGCTTGTTCTACACGACGCATAGCAGCGTTATGTGCTGTCAAACTAGTACCACCTGAAGCATCATCAACTGCATATACCTCATAGCCAGCTTTAATTGCTTCAAGCACAGGGAATGCAAGGCAAACTTCAGTCCAAAGTGCTGCAAATATTAATTTCTTTCTACCGGTTGCTTTAACTGCCTCAACAAATTTCGGATCTTCCCAAGAGTTCATTGAACTACGTTCTATAATTTCATGGTTTGGGAATATATCAAGAATTTGTGGCCAAAAATAACCAGAAAAGCTGCGTGTTTCAACTGTAGTAAGAATAGTAGGTATGTTAAAAGTTTTTGCTGATTTAGCAAGTAGCATAACGTTATTAATCAATGTTTGTCTATCAATACTTGCAACTCCAAAAGTCATTTGAGGTTGAAAATCAATTAAAATTAAGGCACTGTTCTCCGGATTTAACAATTCTAAATTACTCATAATAAAACGCTCCTTTTTCAATTGTTTATTGAAAGTAATGTATCTTCTGTCAATTGAAACTCTACTATACTTTTTAATTTAAATTTAGTGCTGATTTAATCAGCACTAAATTTATACTATCTACTTTAAAAAAGGTGATTTAAAGCTATTTCCTTGAGATACATTTATGCATTTTGTTTACTAAGATCTCGCTGAGCTCCTCTATAGCTTCCAATTATATTTTGATAGCCTGGAAGATTGCTAGCAAGCAAATTGCCAAAACCTTCGACATCGTTGCGCCAATCGCGTTGTAATTCGCAAGCTACGCTAAACCAGTTCATAAGTTGCACGCCACTATGTGCCATACGTGTATTGGCAGCATCTGCAACTTGTTTATTGAAAGTTCCTGAAGCATCAGTAACAGCAAATACTTCATATCCAGCTTTTATAGCGGAAAGTGCCGGGAAAGCAACACAAACGTCCGTAACTACGCCTGCGATGATAAGTTGTTTTTTTTCAGTTTCTTCGATTGCTTTTACAAAATCATCATTATCCCATGCGTTAATTTGTCCAGGTCGAGCTATTTTTGGTGCATGAGGAAAGAGATCAACCAATTCTTGCATTAAAGGTCCATTAGGCCCGTTTTCAAAACTTGTTGTTAAAATAACTGGTAAATTAAAAAACTTAGCAGTATGAGCAAGAGCTAAAACATTGTTCTTGAATTCATCAACACCATAGTCACGTACTAGTCCGGACATAAGACCAGTTTGATGATCTACTAAAAGCACAACAGCATCATCTTTGTTAATACGAGAATAGAGATCAGTCATTATGTATTCCTCCTAAAAATTAAGTAATCGAAGAAAGTTTAAATAGTCGGATACTATCATAAGTTTCTTCGTTTATAACTAAGCTGACCAATAATATTGGTTATAGCAGCATTCACAGAACATGAAGTGCTATACAAATTTATAGTATTTGAAAACTGATTCGTTAATCAATTCTAAATTATCTATAATTCGTATAGGTCGTAACTATAGTTGTTTTCACTATAAAATAGATTGGTTTTACCTATACATCCTATAGATAGAACGATATTGATAGTCACCTATTTTTGTTATTACAATTGAATAGGAGTAATGTTCAGTAATTATTTTATGATGCAAAAGGTATTAGAGGGGGGATTGTTCCAAAAGGAGAAAATGAATGCATTGGAACAATAGAGTTTCATACTTAGAATTCACAACATAAACGTGCATGAATAGGTTATGACATTCATCCAGATTATTGAAGAAAAGGATAAATATTGGAATATTTTTAGGAGGTAGAAGCATGGCTAAAATTACTGTAGGAACCGAAAAGCAAGAACCAATTGAGATATATTATGAGGATCATGGCACAGGAAAACCAGTTGTACTCATTCATGGTTGGCCGTTAAGTGGTCGATCTTGGGAATACCAAGTTCCCGCTCTTGTTGAGGCTGGATACAGAGTTATAACATATGATCGTCGAGGATTTGGACAATCATCTCAGCCGTGGGAAGGGTATGAATATGATACCTTTACTTCTGATTTACATCAACTATTAGAACATTTAGAGCTTCAAAATGTCACACTTGTTGGTTTTTCTATGGGTGGAGGCGAAGTAGCCCGGTATATTAGTACGTATGGAACAGATCGTATTGAAAAGGCTGTTTTTGCTGGGGCAGTTCCTCCGTATTTATACAAATCAGAGGATCATCCTGAAGGGGCCTTAGATGATGCAACAATTGAAGCATTCAAAAGTGGTGTGATAAATGACCGCCTTGCATTTCTTGATGAATTTACTAAGGGATTTTTCGCGGCTGGTAATCGAACAGATTTAGTTAGTGAGCCATTCCGTTTATATAATTGGGATATTGCAGCCAGTGCATCACCTAAAGGAACACTTGATTGTATTACCGCCTTTAGTAAGACAGATTTTAGAAAAGACTTGGAGAAGTTTAATATACCTACTCTTATTATTCACGGTGATTCTGATGCAACTGTACCATATGAATATAGTGGGAAATTAACACATGAAGCAATTCCTAATTCTAAAGTAGCCTTAATAAAGGGTGGTCCACATGGGCTAAATGCAACGCATGCTAAAGAATTTAATGAAGCACTCCTATTATTTTTAAAGGACTGATTACAACTATATAATTGTTAGTTGATAAATTATAAATAAGTAAAAAATAAAGCTTTATAAAAGATGCTCTTGGATAAATCCAGGAGCATCTTTTTAAATGGTGGTATTGATATGTTAGGTTGATAAATCTTCATTAGTTTCGAATTGAATATTCTTCTTAACAGCAAAAATTTATTGTTTAGAGTTTTTTAGGTCTTTTAGATGTATTGCTATATTACTATCAAGATAATATTTTGAATAATCCTCAAAACAAAGAAATGTACATTTTTTGAGGAAGAAATATCTTGTCAGAAAACAATAAAATCTTATTAATTTTTATAATTGGTAGAATTTTTATGGAAATAATTCTCTTAATATATTAAAATAACATCGTATTATGTCAGATTTTAATTAGGGGAGAGAAATTTTATGTTGAAAAAAATTATTCCAGTTGCTTTAGCATTAAGTACAGTTACTTTTACTAGTGTATTTGTTGCGCCTTCAATCCAAGCAAGTACAGAACAAAATCGCTACATAGATGTACAAATGCTCGGTATTAACGATTTTCATGGGCAACTAGACACTGTAAAAAAAATTAACAATAAAGATGCAGGGGGAATTGAGTACTTAGGGGCTTATTTACGTGATCGTGAAAAACAAAATCCAAATACATTAAAGGTACATGCTGGAGATGTTGTTGGAGCAAGTACTCCTGTTTCAGCATTATTACAAGACGAACCTACAATTGAATTTCTAAATGATTTGAAATTCGATGTTGGAACGATAGGAAATCATGAATTTGATGAAGGTGTTGAAGAAATGAACCGCCTTATTTATGGTGGATACCATGAGAAAACAGGAAATTTTAAAGGAGCAAAATCCCCATATGTTGCTGCAAATTTCTATAATAAATCCACCGGTCGTTTATTTTTACCACCATTCACTATAAAAAAGGTACAAGGAGTTCCTGTTGGCTTTATTGGAGTCGTAACAACGGATGTTCCTAACCTTGTTATGCCTACTATGCTAAAGAATGTAGAAATTACAGATGAAGTTGAAGCTATTAACAAATCCGTAAAGCAATTAAAAAAACTAGGCGTTAAATCTATCGTTGTTCTTGCACATAACGGAGGTATAACAGATGGGAACGGCGTAACAAATGGTGATATCGTCCGATTAGCAAATGAGACTGATCCAGAAGTCGATGTTATTTTTGGTGGCCATAGCCACACCTATGTAAATGGAACTGTTAATAATAAACTTGTCGTACAAGCAAATTCTTATGGTATGGCTTTTGCTGATGTTGATGTAAAGATTGATCGTAAGACACAAGATATTGTTGAGAAAAAAGCAGAAATTGTTACAACTTATCATGAAGGCATAGAGCCTGATAAAAAAATAAAGAAGAAGATGGAGAAATATCAAGCAAAAATCGCACCTCTTGTTAATGAAGTTGTAGGTAAGTCTATCGCTCCACTAGATCGCAAACAAAATATGGCTGGTGAATCTACTCTTGGAAATTTAGTTGCTGATGCTCAGCGTACAACAATGCAATCCCAAATTGCACTTATGAATCCTGGTGGTATTCGTAATGACTTAGATGCTGGTGATATTACATGGGGAGAGATATATGGTATTCAACCATTCGGAAATCAATTAATAAAAGTAAATTTAACAGGTCAAGACATTCGTGATATTTTAAATCAACAATGGCAAAAAGACATAACAAGAATGCTTCAAATTTCAGGTATCCAATACACTTGGGATGCGAACAAGCCTAATGGAGAAAAAGTAACAAGTATTCGCTTAACAAATGGAGAAGAAATTATTCCTTCTAAAACTTACAGCGTCGTTGCGAACGCATTTCTAGCTTCAGGTGGAGATGGATTTGTATCCTTTAAAAACGGTAAAGATGCTGAAACAGGACCAACTGATTTTGAAGCATTAGTAGATTATATAAAAAAATCAAAAGAACCAATTCAGTCTATTATTGATGGAAGAATTCAAAAGATAAATTAGTTTTTTATTAATCTCAAAAACAACTAGATTACCTGTGCGCTATACTCTTTAGTGTGCAGGTAATCTATTTTTTTGATTTGAAATAGTCTAACTGTGGCCAATGGGTATACCGTCTAGATGCAGAGTGCCGAAAAAAATGAAGTGAACAAAAAATAACCCCTAAATTAACTCTATGATAAAGAGACTACAAACAATCAAAATTTGGAACTTCATATTAACCATATATTAACTACGTTAATAATACATACTGAAATTGAATACTTTAGATAACATCATTTATAACGAATATCTGTACATTATAATGTTATGCAATGAGGAATTTACAATACAATGAATTGAAGCTTATTTAGTTTTATATTCGTATAAGTGAATTAAGAATTTCTTAAGAACCTATTAAGAAATAAGTGAGTTTTAGGAACTAGAATAAATGTATCTTAACAGTAATAAGAAAATGAATGTTTTAAACGGAAGTTGGCAGAGTATGTCAAAAAGCTATAAGTAAATATTTCAGGAGGTTTTTTATGAAAAAGAAAATGATTATTGCAATTGTTGTTTCTGCTATAACAATGACTCATTTTGTAGGAAATACTTATGCAGATTCGAAAACAGAGGTTTCTGTTACAGCTCCCTATAATACAAATCAAATAGCGAAATGGTTAGAAGCACATGCAAAGCCTTTAAAAACAACTAATCCAACTGCATCTCTTAATGATTTGAAACCACTTAAGGATATGGTAGGTTCAGCTTCAATTGTAGGTTTAGGTGAAGCTACGCATGGGGCTCATGAAGTTTTTACGATGAAACACCGCATTGTTAAGTATTTAGTATCTGAAAAGGGCTTTACCAATCTAGTTTTAGAAGAGGGATGGGACAGGGCCTTGGAACTTGATCGATATGTTCTTACTGGTAAGGGAAACCCAAGCCAACATCTAACACCTGTATTTAAGACGAAAGAAATGCTAGATTTACTTGATTGGATTCGGCAATATAATGCTAATCCAAAACATAAATCGAAAGTACGTGTCATCGGGATGGACGTTCAATCAGTAAACGAAAATGTTTATAATAATATAATAGAATATATTAAAGCGAATAATTCAAAACTGTTGCCTAGAGTAGAAGAGAAGATAAAAGGGCTTATTCCTGTAACAAAGGATATGAATACTTTTGAAAGCCTTACGAAAGAAGAAAAAGAAAAGTATGTTTTAGATGCTAAACAAATTAGTGCTTTATTAGAGGAAAATAAAAGTCATTTAAATGGGAAATCTAAAGAGTTCGTATGGATAAAGCAAAATGCTCGTATTATTGAACAGTTTACTACAATGTTAGCGACACCTCCTGATAAACCAGCGGATTTTTATTTGAAACATGATATTGCAATGTATGAAAATGCGAAGTGGACTGAAGAACATTTAGGAAAAACCATTGTATGGGGACATAATGGACACGTTTCGAAAACAAATATGCTTTCTTTTATATACCCTAAAGTAGCAGGGCAGCATTTAGCAGAATATTACGGAAAACGGTACGTATCTATTGGAACGTCAGTTTATGAAGGACAATACAATGTGAAGAATAGCAATGGTGAATTTGGCCCCTATGGAACATTAAAATCGGATGATCCAAACAGTTATAACTACATCATTGGACAAGTTAAAAAAGATCAATTTTTTATTGATTTACGTAAGGCGAACGGCGTGACAAAAACTTGGTTAAACGAACAACATCCAATTTTCGCTGGAATAACTACCGAAGGGCCTGATATACCAAAAACTGTTGATATATCATTAGGTAAAGCGTTTGATATACTTGTTCAAATTCAAAAAGTGAGTCCATCTCAAGTACATCAATAAATTTAGAATCATGTGCCTTAATGACAAATTTCATAGTGTTTCATATAACACAATGAAATTTGTTTTATATAGCAAGAAGAATAATCGCATTAGAAAAAATCAGCAGTTTAACCTGTTAAGAGTAAAACGAATCTTACAATATGTAAAGCGCAAAAACACTGAAGCGAAAAGCATCGGTGTTTTTTGCGCTTTCGGGCACAGATGCTACTTCAATCCTATTGTAGAAGTGATTTTGTATGTAAGGAATTTGTAAGGAATAGGTAAGAAAAAAGAGATTTTCATTGTGTAGGATAAAAATATAAGGAGGCATGAAGGGGGGAACAAGTACGGCCTACATATAAAACAAATAATCAGTAACAAGAGTGTTTTAAGGAAAAGAAGTAATTTCTATGGTTAATATGTATGTGGAAAAAGAGTGATTTAGAGATTGTTAGAACACAATGGTGTTTGTGAAAATAATGATTAGTACGTTGATTGCAAATTCAGTGTTGACTTTTATCATTGGGAGAGTTGATAGCTGTGTGGTTCGTATATGAGACAGCTATTAGCCATCAATACAATTTAAATAGAAGAGAGGAATTCTTTATGAAAACACGCAGTAAAATTACATGTGCAAGTCTAGCACTTTTAATAGGTGGAAGTTCCCTGTTATACATAACACCAACATCAGTTGTAAAAGCAGAACCTACGCAAAATGTATCTAGTTCGTTACAAACAAGTACGCAAAGCGATCGTACTTCCGTTAAGAAAGCAATGCGAGATGAACTGCAACTTGGATACCCGGGAATACTCGCTAAAATTTCTAAGGGGGGGAAAACTTGGAGTTATACAGCTGGGGTAGCGGATCTGAAAACTAAGAAACCAATGAAAGCAGATTTTCGCTTTCGCATTGGCAGTGTGACGAAAACGTTCATTGCAACAGTTCTACTTCAATTATCTGGAGAGAACCGTTTGAATCTAGACGACTCCATTGAAAAATGGTTACCTGGTGTTATTCAAGGAAACGGATATGATGGTAACCAGATTACGATCCGGCAAATATTGAATCATACAAGTGGTATTGCTGACTATATAAATTCAAAAGACTTTGATATTACGGATATAAAAAAATCGTATACGGCTGAAGAATTTGTAAAGATGGGGATTTCACTTCCCCCAGACTTTGCCCCAGGAAAGGGTTGGTCTTATTCAAATACAGGATATGTAATACTAGGAATCCTTATTGAAAAAGTAACAGGAAACAGCTATGCGGAAGAGGTTGAAAATCGGATTATTGAACCGCTTGATTTGTCAAATACATTTCTACCTGGTAATTCAAGCGTGATTCCAGGCACCAAGCATGCCCGTGGCTATTTGCAACTAGACGGAGCGAGTGAGCTAAAAGATGTTACTTATATTAACCCAGGTAGCTCGGATGGAGATATGATTTCTACTGCTGACGACTTAAACAAATTCTTCTCTTGCTTACTAGGTGGCAAATTACTGAAGGAACAGCAGTTAAAACAAATGCTTACTACAGTTCCTACAAATAGAGAGGGAACCGGATATGGTCTTGGAATACTTGAAATTAAGCTTCCGAACGGTGTCTCGGTATGGGGACACAGGGGTGCGGTTCCAGGGTTTTCCACTTTTGCTGGTGGAACACTTGGAGGTAAACATACACTCGCTATCAATTCGAACAGTTTAAACCTTAATAACCCGGAAGTTTTTAAGAACATTTTACTTGCTGAATTTAGAAAGTAGGAAAAACGGATAAATTTTGTCATTTGTAATTTCCATCGGAATGGATTACCGCTTGAAAGAGTATAGAGGGATTAAGTATCTAGAAACAATCAAGCCAATCATGAAGAATGGCTAAGTAAAAGGATTTGTTTATACATTGGCCAATTAAAAGAGCAACAGATATAATGAGTGATTAGTATGTATCTAGTATTGCATTTGTATTGGTATCGTCACGGATTGTAAATTTGTATAAGGTGCGAAGTTTAATTTAAGACTTCGCACTTTTGATGTTTAACAGCTTTTATTACGAAGCTATTAACAATAGAAAAAAGGAGAATGTAACTAGTTATGTGGATACTACTGTATGATTGGTGCAACAAATTGTGACTCTAACGTATTTGAAAGGCCTGATAAATTCAACGTTTATCGTCCTGACATTGATATTAAAAAGGCATTTAGTGGTACTGCAAGACATCTTGCTTTTGGATTAAGTATCTATAATTGTGTAGGAGCAGCATTTGCAAAATTAGAAATTGAAATAGATTCAACCATTAAAGATAATATTAGCAGGAAAAAATTGAGGGGCATTAAGGATTTTGTGAAGAAGACTTCAAAAATGAACTGAAATCTAATAAACAACGTAAAAGCTAAAAGATTTTCGCTGTGAGAACATCTCAAAATATTAAATTGATGGTAACTTTGTTGTAGCTCTTTAAACATACCTATATTAAAACCCAAATATCTCAGCATTAAATTGAGAAATTTGGGTTTTTCTAAAGGAATCAATTTTTTAAAAAATTTTTAGAAATTTAAACATAAAGTATTGTATACATGTAAGTATGATTAAAAATGAAAAGTTGTAAATGCTAAATTTAATTAAATACGCCTTGCTCTCTTTAACATTGGCCTGAATGAATAGTTTATAGGAGATTACACTGGCTAAAGATGCGATGATTGTTCCGAGCCCTCCAATATTTACTCCTAGTAATAAAGCTTTCCAATCAGAAGTAAAGTTTGATAGAAGAATTGAAGTAGGAAAATTGCTAATCAATTGACTCAAAAATATGGAACTAAAGAAGACTGAAGTATCTCCTCTTAAATTAGCGCGAGCAAATGTCTCCAGTGCATCCGAATGTGAAATGTTTCCGATGAAAATAAAAAAACAGACAAAGGTTATTAGAAGAAAGTAATCGATCTTAAATAGTAAGTTTCTATCTAACGTAAATGCTGCTATCAATGTGACTATTAGTGCAATGTAATAATTAATGACACCAAAAATAGATGCAATGATAGTGAGAAGTATTAAAATCCAGACGTTAGCTTTTTTTCGATTTTTCACGGTAATAACAGGTAGTTCTATTTTCAAATCTGTTTTTTGAAGTTTTTGAGTACATATAAATAACAAACTAATTCCAAGTACAGCTAAAAGCAGGATTGAACCTAAAAATGGGATGAGCTTAATTCCATAGTAAGAATATAGGTATAAATTTTGTGGGTTTCCCATAGGCATCAAGCTACTACCGATGTTTGCCGCAATTGTTTGCAAGATGATTGTATCCATCATGTTCATTTGTGTTTTTTTACTAATGACAAGTGTTATTGGTACAAAAGTGAGGAGAGCGACATCATTTGTTACAAACATGGAGCAAATAAAGCATAACAAAATTAGAATAATAGATATTGACCTGCTGTTATTGCATTTATTTAAAATGGCAACGGCAAGTTTGTCTAATATCTTTAGCTGTTCCAAGGCCTTAATGGCCACCATTAGATTAAATAAGCTAATTAACACTTCAAAGTTAATATATTCGATCTTTGGCGAATGTATTAAGCAGCTTACAATTGCTAGTATTAGTGAAATGGTAAGTACTAAATCTTTTTTTAAAAATCCGAATTTCATAAGGAGTCTTTTTTTATTTTGAACGAATACTATTTCTTTCACAATACACCACCTGTAATCTATGTTAGTAAATATACGTTTTTTGGGATAACTCGATATTGCTAGAAAAGAGGATGTCATAAGTTCCTAAATAAGAGTTTTGTAATGTTTCATCCCTTCAATAAAATCCTTTTTTGCTTAGTGTCTTTCATGTTGTAAATATGTGCAATATAGACGAATCCAGCTAGGGGGATTAATTGAGAAAACAAATGTTTTTTGTATGATACCATAAATAAATTAAATGCTTTATTTTTTTAATATTCTTATAATATTCTATTGATTCTTGATTTCAAATACTTTATTAGAAGTTCTAAAAGAGAAAAAGTATGCATGTTTTTTATGAAGAAAATAGAGGCTTGTCAAAGGTTAGGTAGAACAGAATCTGCGACGTTTGGATACTGTATAAAATTTACAAAATCTCAGTGTTTTTTAGATGGAAAAAACTTAAAATATTTTTTGTTTTTATAAAAATCTGTACTTTTTCGTAACATTCTGTACTTTTAATTATAAATTAAAGACAAGATTTTCTTAGTTGAATAGTGAAAGCGCTTTATAGAGTTTTTCGCGAAGTTTTTACCTAGCCTATTTTTGAGATTAGTAGTGAGAAAGGAGATATTTCCATGTTCTTGAGAAGATTAACAAAAAACCACTTAATCACTATTGATTATTATGATTTAAATCACCGGTAAACGAAACAAACATAGTAGTACAACAATGTTAGTGGATAAAAATATTAGTTTTGCAGAAAGGGGTAGAGCATCCGTTTGTATAATCGTTAAGTACTTCAAAATTTCAGTTTTACGGTTACATGTTGTGATGTTTGCTTAAGCAGGCCAATCCGATTCATATAGAAAATTTTTATCCTTGTTGTATTTGAATATGAAAGAGGTATTTATACCAGGAAATATAGGTGATTTTATATAGATTATGATAGATAAATTTTGGTATGGAGTGATGATATGGAAAGGTTTTTTGTAGATTTAGTCGGATCAACAAATGATTTTTTATGGTCTAAATTGTTAATTATTATGCTTGTTATTTGCGGAATTTATTTTACATTTAAATTGAATTTTGTACAGTTTCGAATGTTAAAAGAGATGGTCCGTGTATTAATGGAGGGAAAAAGCGGTGCTAAAGATCAAGTCTCTCCTTTTCAAGCGTTTTGTATTGGTATGGCAGCCCGCGTTGGAACAGGGAATATTACAGGAATTGCGATTGCAATTGCATTAGGTGGTCCTGGAGCTGTATTTTGGATGTGGATTATTTCTATTATCAGCTCGGCATCTAGTTTTGTCGAAAGCACATTAGCACAGATATATAAAGTAAAAGATAAAACTGGTTTCCGCGGTGGTCCATCCTATTATATGGAAAAAGGGTTGAATAAACGTTGGATGGGAGTATTATTCTCTATTTTAATCACAATTACTTTTGGACTTGTATTCAATTCAGTACAATCAAATACAGTTACAATTGCTTTTCAAAACTCATTTGGTACAGATCGTCTAACAGTTGGGATAATCATGGCCATTGCTTTCGCTGCGATTATTTTTGGTGGTGTACAACGTATTGCAAAAATGGCTGAATACAAGGTGGTATTTTTAGCGGTATTATACATTGGAGTTGCATTATTTGTTGTAGTTACCAACATATCAAAAATGCCGGAAGTTCTTTCTCTTATTGTTCAAAACGCATTTGGTTTTAAACAAATAGCAGGCGGTTCAATTGGTGCAGCACTTATGAATGGAGTTAAACGTGGTTTATTTTCAAATGAAGCTGGTATGGGAAGTGCACCAAACGTTGCCGCAACAGCAACAACAAGTCATCCGGTGAAACAAGGACTGATTCAAGCATTTGGTGTATTAACGGATACACTAATCATTTGTACTAGCACAGCTTTTATTATTTTGCTGTCTGATGCATATAAACAACCGGGATTAAATGGTATTGCACTTACACAAGCAGCATTAAGTGAACACATAGGTCCTTGGGCATCGGGTTGTCTTGCTATCTTTGTTTTTTTATTTGGATTCGGTGCGTTAATTGGCAACTATTATTATGGTGAAACAAATATTCGCTTCTTACATACAAGTAAAGTGTGGCTAATGATATACAGAATAAGTGTGTTGGCTATGATTATATTTGGTTCTGTTGCCAAGATTCAAATTGTATGGGATTTAGCGGACTTATTTATGGGCTTTATGGTTATTATTAATTTAATTGCTATTACCTTACTTTCAAAAGTAGCATTTGCGGCGTTACAAGATTATATAAACCAGAAAAAAGCTGGTAAAGATCCTATTTTTTATAAAGAAAACATTAAAGGACTTGAAAATATTGAATGTTGGGATAGTTATGAGAAAACTTCAAAAAAGAAAAGTGTGTAATAAGAAGGATATTCAGACTGCAATATGTCTGAATATTTTTCTTGGTTCTAGTGCAAATATTATTGATTATAGTAAAGAAAAAATCATTCTATATAAAGTTAATAGTACGGGGGAATATGATTAAATGATAAAGGATTCTAGCGTTCAAGTTGAGGGTCAAGAAAAAGTTTGCTTAGATCAATGGGTAGCTCATTATCGAACGTATGCAGCTAAGGGACGAAGCGCCAGTTATATTCCTGCTCTGAGGGAAATAAATGTATCGCAGTTAGGTATTTGTATAGTAAAGCCAGATGGAACAATGATAAGATCAGGAGATTGGGAGATACCTTTCACATTACAAAGTATATCAAAAGTAATCGGTTTTATAGCCGCTTGTTTAAGTCGCGGTATTTCTTATGTATTAGAACGAGTTGACGTAGAGCCAACTGGAGATGCCTTTAATTCAATTATTCGTTTAGAGATACATAAACCAGGAAAACCTTTTAACCCTATGATCAATGCTGGAGCAATTACGATAGCTTCACTTTTGCCAGGGACATCGGTGCAAGAAAAATTAGAATCTCTATACGTATTAATTGAAAAAATGATAGAGAAGCGTCCCGCTATTAATGAAATAGTATTTCAATCAGAATGGGAAACGGCTCATCGTAATAGAGCATTAGCATACTATTTAAAGGAGAATGGTTTTCTAGAATCAGATGTGGAGGAGACACTAGAGGTTTACCTAAAACAATGTTCGATTGAAATAAATACAGAAGATATTGCCTTAATAGGGCTTATACTAGCACATGATGGATATCATCCTATTCGCAAAGAACAAGTGCTCCCTAAAGAAGTAGCTAGGTTAACAAAAGCTTTAATGCTAACTTGTGGAATGTACAATGCTTCTGGAAAATTTGCTGCTTTCATTGGATTACCAGCTAAGAGTGGGGTATCCGGCGGAATTATGACACTTGTTCCCTCAAAATCTAGGAAGGATTTATCGTTCCAAGATGGATGTGGTATTGGTATTTACGGACCAGCCATTGATGAATATGGGAATAGTTTACCAGGAATTATGTTGTTAGAACATATTGCAAAAGAATGGGATTTAAGTATATTTTAAAAAGGAGCACAGATATTTTGGTGTTAGAGCGAGTCCAAAAGTGTTCAGACCTTATATTGTGTCTGAACATTTTTGAGTTATAAAGTATCTTTCTAAAGTAGAAGGGTGTAATGAATACTCACAATCTATAATGCTTTCGTTTATATCTTATTTATCAGCTTTTGAAAAAAATAGAGTAAGTATTGTATTAATGCAAATAGGTTTGTATACTGACTGTTAGGCGAAAGTGAGAAGTGATTATTTTGAATCTTAGTAATTTAGTAAAAAAAGACATCTATATTCTCGTTTTAATGATACTTACAGTACCCTTAGTAGGTGAAATAAAGTCATTTCCTTTAAATGAAACATTTAGAATGAGCTTTGGCGCACCAACATTTTTCTTTTTTTTGTTATTGTTTCGACGAATTCCAGCATTTTTACCGGGTTTTTTAACAGCGATAGTCGTGGTAGTATTTCGTATCTCAATGGATGTCATTATAAAGGGAAATATGGATTGGCTAGCCGCTTTTCATACTCACTATCCTAGTTTTTTCTTTTATTTTACTTATTCGTATCTCTTTCATTTAGCAAAAATTAAACGTTTTTATCATCAACCACTAATGATTGGTTTTATTGGTTGCATGATTGAAATACTGTCAGACTGTGTGGAATTAATGATTCAATATTTCGTATTAAAAACATCGATCACATCCGAGGCAATAAATGAGATCATTGTTATCGCATGTTCCCATAGTTTTATAGTTCTAAGCTTTTTCAATATGATGAAATTGTATGAAGCACAATCAAGGGAGAGACATATAAAGAAGCAAAATGAACACATGCTCATGCTCATCTCTAATTTATATGAAGATGCTGTTCATTTAAAGAAAACATTACAAGATGCTGAGAATATAACAAAAAAATCCTATGATTTATATAAAACCTTAGACTCTTTTGAGCACAAACAGATGGATTTTCAGTTTGAGGATTTAAGGCAACAGGCATTACAAATTGCTGGTGAGGTCCATGATGTTAAAAAGGATAACCAACGTATTTTTGCGGGACTTTCAAAATTAATTTCTGATGAAAGTTTTACAGATTATATGTCTGTGCATGAACTAGTAAATATCATTATACGGGCAAATACGAAATATGCACGGTTGCTAGAGAAAGACATCCAATTTGTGTATAAAATTGATGGTGTGCATCCTCATTATCATATTTACACAATCTTATCTATTATAAATAATATCGTTACAAACGCTGTAGAAGCTATCCAAGGTATGGGAACCATCACAATTGACATTAATAAAGACCACCATTTTGTTGAATTTCAAATAGGCGATAATGGTCCTGGTATTTCTTCAAAATATAAAGATTCAATTTTTGAGCCTGGGTTTACTTCTAAATATGATGATTTAGGCAACCCATCGACAGGTATCGGATTATCGTATGTTAAAGAAATGGTCGCACAACTTGAAGGTGATGTTACGTTTGAGGACAGAACCGAAGGAAAAGGATCAATTTTTATAATTAGATTAGGGATTGATCATATAATTTCGAAAGGGTGATTCTATGTATTTTTATATAGTAGATGATGAAAAAGCGGTTCGCTCAATGTTGGCTCAAATTATCGAGGATGAAGATCTTGGGGAGGTTATAGGAGAAGCTGAGGATGGTTTATCTTTAGAGCAACAAATGGTAATCCTTAAAAATATAGACATTTTATTTATCGATTTGTTAATGCCGAATCAAGATGGAATAAAAACAATTCGTCAAATAAAGCCTTCGTTTAAAGGGAAAATCATCATGGTCTCTCAAGTAGAATCAAAAGAATTAATTGCTGAAGCTTATTCGCTTGGTGTTGAATACTATATTATTAAGCCAATTAACCGGATTGAAGTATTAACAGTTGTTCGGAAAGTCATTGAACGAATTCGTTTGGAAAAATCAATAAAAAACATTCAAGAATCGCTTAATATGGTACTAAAATTGGATAGTAATTCAATTGTGCAAGAAAAATACCGTAATGAAAAACATTTAAATACTTTCAATCATTTTCAAAATTCCATTCATTTTCTTTTGTCTGAATTAGGAATAGCCAGTGAAAGTGGAAGTAAAGATTTAATGGATATGCTAGATTATTTATATAAATATGAACAAGATAACACGTTGGAACAAGGCTTTCCCTCACTAAAAGAGATTTTTATGAATTTAGCTCAAAAAAAACTTGGGGATTCAGCTGAAGATGCCGAATTAAAAAGGTTCATAGAAGCTTCCAAACAACGGATTCGGAGAGCAATTTATCAATCATTAAACCATTTAGCATCCCTTGGACTTACTGATTTTTTAAACCCGAAGTTCGAAAATTATGCTTCTAGATTTTTTGATTTTACTACCGTAAGGAGAAAGATGACAGAATTGAATAATGAACCAACATTACCTGCTCGTATTGATACGAAAAAATTTATTCAAGTTCTTTATTTTGAAGCAAAACGAATACACTTGGAGTTAAGATGATAAACTCTTGCTAAGTATTATTTTCAATTGATAGATTGATAATTGTTTTTATGTTATTGGTTTTATATAGTTTTTCTAAGAGAGGATTTTCCTTTATTTCATATTGGCTTTAAAATCAGAAAATTCCGTATCGATTCGGTAGAAGTGTATGAACTTAAAACAAAAGAATATGTATTTTTTACACATTAATATTCATTAAAAAAAACGAGTATTTTCACAATAAAATATAAATACATAGTAAGTTGAATTGAAAAAAAGATGCTATCTTCTGGCATCTTTTTTTCTTTAAGAGGAAATATCATTGATCCTTATATTATTTGAAATTCAAATGCGGGCATATAAATAAGGGAAAAGGAGATAATATTTAACAAATTATAATTGGAAATGGTATTTTAGGTCAGAAATGTTTTTATACTAATTAGGTTATTGGTACTAAATAAGCATAATGTCTCGCTTTTCTGCTCTTTAATCTTATCGTTATTTTTTATTAAGTACATATCGTTTTTTAGAAATCTCAATCCTAGCAGAGTATATAAATTGGGTGATAAAAATGTGGAACATAATTACTTCTTATCTTCCAGATTGGAAAGTCTTTGTACAAGCTTTTATCTTGTTTTTAATTCCGTATACTATCTCAAGATTTTTTCATTGGGTTCGTATGTCAGAGAAAGAGTGGGAAGAATGAGTTGGTGGAAGTCAAGAGACAAACAAGTGAAAAAAAATAATATTCAAAGTAAAACGAAACAAGAGCATAAACCATCTCAAAATACAAACGTTCATTTCACAAATGATTTTGCCTCTAACTTAGAACTTATAAAGCAACAAATCGGACATAATTCTGATGTTCGATTTCGGAAGTTTAATATTGGACGCACAGATATTCAGGCTGGGATCGTTTTTGTTGATGGTCTATCAGATAAAGAGATAATTGACAAACATATTATGAAATTACTAATGGATGATTTTTCTGATGAATATAAAAATGAATCTTCTTATGTGGAGGGGACTGTTTCAAAAGAATATATTAAAAATAAAGTTCTTACAATTAGTGAAGTAGCAGAAGTCCATTACATAAAAGATTTAATACCCAAAGTATTGATAGGTTCAACAGCTCTTTTAATTGATGGTTTAGCAGATGTGTTTATTCTTGGTACAACAAAAGCAAATAAACGAAACATTGAAGAACCAGTATCGGAGGCATTAGTCAGAGGGCCACGGGTCGGTTTTACTGAAGTATTAAGTGATAATACCTCACTTTTGCGACGACACTGTGCGGATGAGAGCTTATCATTAGTAAAGCTACCAGTAGGAGAACGTGCAAAGAAAGAGTTAGTCGTCGCATTTATTAAAGATCTTGCTAGTACAGAATTGGTGGATGAAATAAAAAACAGAATTCAGAAAATTGACATAGACAGTGTACTCGAATCTGGTTATATAGAGCAACTTATTGAAGATAATTATCTCAGTCCTTTTCCGCAGATTCAAAATACAGAACGACCTGATCGTGTTATTAGTGCTTTGATGGAAGGTCGAGTAGCTATTTTGTTAGATGGAACACCATTTGTTTTAATTGCTCCAGTTACATTTAGTATGCTGCTGCAATCACCAGAAGATTATTATGAAAGGTGGCTTCCTGGTACGCTTCTCCGCTTATTACGCTTCATGACAGCTTTTGTTTCATTATTTGCTCCAGCACTGTATATTTCTTTTATTTCATTTCATCCAGGATTAATTCCCACTAAGCTCGCTATTTCTATTATCGGATCGCGAGAAGGAGTTCCTTTTCCCGCTTTAATAGAAGCGTTAATTATGGAAGTAGCTATCGAAGTTTTACGAGAAGCAGGTTTACGTCTGCCTAAACCGATTGGACCGGCAATGGGAATTGTGGGCGGTTTAATAATTGGTCAGGCTGCCGTAGAAGCAGGAATTGTTAGTCCAATAATGGTTATCGTTGTTGCGGTAACAGCTATTTCTTCTTTTACTATTCCGCAATATAGTGTGGGAATTACGTTACGCATTCTTCGTTTTGTAGCTATGTTTTGTGCTGCGATATTTGGATTGTATGGAGTTATTCTCTTCTTTCTTTTACTTTGCAGTCATTTAGTGAAACTGAAAAGTTTTGGCGTTCCTTATACCAGCCCTGCTGTTCCATATCGATTCAGTGATTGGAAAGATTTTATGGTTCGCATGCCATTAAAAATAATGAGACGTCGACCGAAAATAATGCATACCAAAAAAACTATCCGCAAAAGGTAGCTGATGACGAAAGGAAGTGGCCTTCAGTGATTACTATACCTAAAGACCGAATAACAACTTCACAAGCAGTTGTTATTATTGTAAATTACATACTTGGGACAGGAATTCTTACTTTGCCCAGAGCATCTGTGGAAAAAGTGAAAACACCAGATGTATGGTTAAGTGTGATATTAGGTGGGATACTGGCAATGGTTTCAGGAGTAATTATGGTCAAATTAAGTCAGCAGTTTCCAGAAAAAACATTTTACCAATACAGTCAAGATATTGTAGGGAAATGGATAGGGAGATTGCTTAGTTTTCTTATTATAGGGTATTTTCTTACAACTTCAGCATTTCAAATTCGTTCAATGGCAGAAGTAATAAGCTTTTTTTTACTAGAAGGAACCCCCACATGGGCTATTGTTATGCCTTTTATGTGGATAGGTCTCTATTTGATTATGGGTGGTATTAATTCAATTGCACGGATGTTTGAAATAATATTTCCTATTACTGTTTTTATTTTTTTAATCATTTCCTTTATGAGTATCGGAATATTCGAGATAGATAATCTCCGTCCCGTATTAGGTTTGGGAATTAAACCAGTGTTAGATGGGATAAAAACAACGTCTCTCGCATATACAGGTCCTGAAATTATGTTAATTCTTTTGGTATTTATGGAACAACGAAAGAAAGCAGTAAAAGCTATTTTAGTTGGAATTTCTATTCCGTTAATCTTTTATGTAATAACTGTTGTAATGGTCATTGGTGCATTATCAATTGATGGGGTTGTAACAAGAACATGGCCGACAATTGACCTTATGCGCAGTTTTGAAATTTCTGGTTTGATATTTGAACGTTTTGAATCTTTACTGCTTGTAATATGGATTATGCAAATATTTGCTACCTATACGATTAGTTATTATGCAGCTGCATTAGGATTAGCGCAACTCTTTAAAAAGAGTATTCATCCATTTATTTTTGCTTTGATTCCAATCATTTACATCATTGCTATGACTTCGAAAAATATAAATGACTTGCTTAAATTGGGGGATATGCTCGGTAATGCTGCTTTATTTTTATTTGGTTTACTGCCACTGCTTCTTCTTATTATTACGCGATTAAAAGGAGGAGTAGTGTGAAACATAAATTTAATTATATGCGGTTCTATTTGGCTTTGTTATGGACGCTTTTGCTTCTATTTTTAACAGGGTGTTGGAGCAGTAAAGAAGTAGAAGAATTGAGTTTAACTGCAGGTATAGCACTAGATAAAGGGAAGGATTCAACAATTGAGAAAGAGGATGAGGAAGGAGGTTATCCTAAAAGAAACCTTATAACAGCTACTTATCAAATTGTTAGTTCGCAAGCACAAAGTAAAGGAAATGGACAACAAAAACGTTATATAAATGTTTCTGAGACCGGTGATTCCATTCATCAAATTGTTCGTGAGTTTTCATTGAAAAGAGAGAGCACAATGTTCAGCCCACATTTAAAAAATATTGTTATTAGCGATAGTCTTGTACGTACATACAGTTTAGAACAATTACTTGAACAGTATCTCCGTGACAATGAAGTTCGGCTTAGCTGTATGCTCTTAATTAGCAAGGGTCTAGCGAAGGAGGTACTGGAATCAAACAAAAAAGGAGAAATCCCAGCATTTCGTTTGTCTGGAATTGCAGATAATAGAAATAGAACAACAAGGATTTTACCTCCTGTATCGCTCGCTAAATTGGAAGGAAAGATGCGGTCAGGGGCCAGTTTTCTTTTGCAAAATGTAATCTCGATAAATGGGGAAACAAAATTTGCAGGAGCTGCTGTAATTAAAGGGAAGACAAAAAAGTTGATGGGCTTTTTAAATGAGCAGGAATTGGAAGGAGTAGTATGGATAAACGGAAAAAGGAATGGTGGTGTGGTAAAAACTTTTGATAAAGAATCAAAGAAACTCATTATATACGAAATAAAGTCAATAAAAAGCAAAATCATACCACATGTTAACGGAAATAATATTTCCTTTGATGTAAACATTGAATCAGAAGGGCGTTTGTCTGAAAATTGGATGCAATCAGGAAAAGATTTTGAAAATGAATTTTTAAAAAGGGAAGAAAAAGCTATTGAAAAAGAAGTAAAGCACTTAGTACATCATGTTACAAAAAAAATACAAAAAGAATACCAAGTCGATATTGCGGGTTTTGGCAACCAATTAAGAATTAAACACCCGAGAACATGGGAGAAAGTCAAAAAAAATTGGGATCAAACATTTAGTAAGGTACCGATTAAATATCATATAAATGTAACTATACAAGATTATGGAGCGTCAAGTTTAAAACGGTGAGATACCTTAATTAATATTATATTTGCATCAAAACAAAAAGTTATAAAAGTTTTAATTTGAAAATTTTTGTAACTTTTTGTTTTTTTATGTCCTTCTTATTATAGATTAAAGAAATGATTTTATCCGGCTATTTGCCGGGCAGTAAGACCCCCACCTCAAAATTCAGCGAAAGCAAAGAAGTTATTAGAGGTATATGTAAGCTCTATATAGGAAGGAGAATTTTGAAATTCTATTGATAAACCAAGTAATTGTAATAGCCCTTATTTAGAATAATAATTTCAAAATCAATAAAATTTAGAGTAGAAGGAGCAAGAGCAAATTATTATGAATAAACAAATAGGATTCATCGGATGTGGAAACATGGGTATCGCTATGATAGGTGGGATGATAAAAAAATATATAGTTTCTCCAGATCAAATAATTTGTTCAGATTTAAACGTCATTAATTTAAAAAATGCTAGTAATGAATATGGCATAACTATAACTACTAACAACAATGAAGTCGCTAACAGTGCTGACATTTTAATTTTATCAATCAAACCAGATTTATACTCATCGGTAATTAACCAAATAAAAGATCAAATAAAAAATGATGTAATCGTTGTAACTATTGCTGCAGGAAAAAGTATTAAGAGCACTGAGAATGAATTTGGTAGAAAGTTAAAGGTTGTTAGAGTAATGCCTAATACACCGGCACTTGTTGGAGAAGGAATGTCTGCGTTATGTTTTAATGAAATGGTTACAGAAAAAGATATAAAAGAGGTACTGAACATATTTAATATTTTCGGCCAGACGGAGGTCATAAATGAAAAACTAATGGATGTTGTTACATCTATTAGTGGTTCTTCTCCAGCATATGTGTATATGTTTATAGAAGCCATGGCAGATGCTGCTGTACTTGGCGGTATGCCGAGAAAACAAGCTTATAAATTTGCGGCTCAGGCTGTATTAGGTTCTGCAAAAATGGTATTGGAAACAGGAATACATCCAGGTGAATTGAAGGATATGGTTTGTTCTCCAGGTGGAACGACGATAGAAGCTGTAGTAACGCTAGAAGAAAAAGGTTTAAGAACAGCTATCATTTCAGCTATGAAACGTTGTACGCAAAAATCTATGGAAATGTCTAGTTTAACTAGTAAGTGAGAAGCGAATTTATATAATATTTCAAATCTATTTAATGTAAAAGAAATATTATGAGGCTAGTTAATAACTAAGTAAATTTATATACAACACTAACGAGAAGAACAAACCTTATTTTAAAGGGGATACAGAAAATATGAGTAATTTACTAAAAAAGAAATCCGTTACACAATTGTTAGAGCATAATCAAAGCAAGACTTTAACGAAAACATTAGGAGCATTTGATTTAATTATGTTAGGGGTAGGCTCGATAGTTGGAACGGGTGTTCTTGTGTTAACTGGATTAGTAGCAGCAAGAAATGCTGGTCCAGCAGTTGTTTTTTCATTTATACTTGCAGCAATTATATGTGGATTTATAGCATTATGTTACGCGGAAATTGCTTCTACACTCCCGGCGTCTGGTAGTGTATATACGTACTCATATGCAACAATTGGTGAGTTTGTTGCTCATCTAGTAGGTTGGTCATTGCTGTTAATATATATCGTGGCAACAGCAGCTGTCGCTGCTGGATGGACAGGCTATTTCCACAATTTAATAAAGGGATTTGGATTAGAGATACCTAAAGCTCTAGTAACGATTCCTTCGCATGGTGGTATTGTGAATCTACCAGCAGTAATTATTACATTGATATTGGCATGGATGTTATCTCGTGGTACGAGAGAAAGTAAACGAATCAATAATATAATGGTATTGATTAAAATTGGAATGATTTTGTTGTTTATTACGGTTGGTATATTCTATGTAAAACCAATGAACTGGATACCAATTGCACCATACGGTTTAAGTGGAGTTTTTACGGGTGGAGCAGCTATTTTATTCGCTTTTACGGGTTTTGATATATTAGCAACTTCAGCAGAAGAAGTAAAAGATCCGAAACGTAATCTTCCCATCGGTATTATTGCATCATTAATCATATGTACAATTATTTATGTTATGGTATGCCTTGTTATGACAGGAATGGTTTCCTATAAAGAATTAAATGTTCCTGAGGCAATGGCTTATGTAATGGAAGTTGTAGGACAAGGAAAAGTCGCTGGTGCAATTGCTGCAGGTGCTGTAATTGGCCTTATGGCTGTTATTTTTTCCAATATGTATGCGGCAACACGAGTATTCTTTGCAATGAGTCGTGATGGATTGTTACCGAAATCATTTGCGAAAGTTAATAAGAAAACTGGAGCACCCACTTTTATAACTGGATTAGCAGGAATAGGGAGCTCTATAATAGCTGGGTTTATTGATTTGAAAGAATTAGTTAATTTAGTTAATATCGGTAGTTTGGTGACATTTGCGTTAGTTTGTCTATCAGTTATTATCCTTCGTAAATCACACCCAAATTTAAAACGTGGATTTATGGTACCTTTTGTACCTGTATTACCATGCGTTGCAATTGTATGCTGTGTGTTTTTAATGCTAAATTTACCGTTAAGGACATGGGTGTACTTTAGTATTTGGATTACTATTGGGGTAGTAGTATATTTCCTTTATTCGATAAAATACAGTAATTTAAATGAGGAAACGATCTCGAAATTACATGATAAAATTGCGAGATAATAACGATCGAAAATTTTATTAATAATCATATTGATAGTTGAGTAACATAGAAACAGTTTTTTGACATTTAGCAAGAGATAAAATAAGAGATGCTAGGGCAGCTAAGTACTTTTTTAGAAACCTTGCTTGTTTTTTACGATTTAACACTGCTAAGGAGAGAGAAGTATGAGTGAATTGCATTTTATGAGTATAGAAGAATTGGATAATAAATTGAAAAAATCTGACAGTGGTATTTATTTCATTAAAGACTATAATGACAATATTATTTATGTAGGCAAGGCTTTTAGTATAAAAAGTAGAGTATTAGCTCATTTTAATAGTTATTCCAATATTGAGGAATATGTACATTTATTTAATAAAGTAGCGTATCTCATTGAAGATAGTTTGTTAAAACGCTCTTTGTTACAAGTTACTTATATGATTAAATATAGACCAGTATTAAACAAAGAAGTACAAAAAGAATTCCCAGAGTTGTATACTCAATACATTAAGCAGACAAATAAAAAATCTATGTTGTTAGAAATTGATAAAGCTAAAGAAAAGGGGGATGAGTTAAAGAATAAATTAGTAAAATTAGTGGGTGGAAAAACTATGTTTTATGACATAATTTCTCTGTTAAACAATGGATATAACTATCATATCCTCGCAAAAGTATTGAGCATAGAACTTCAAACTTTAATTATAATGAAAGAATACCGAAAAAAATTCCCGATACCACATAATTATAAGAGGACAATAAAACATCAAGATATAATGTATGCTTTATCTGGAAAAAAGAATTTAAGTACTTCAAGGTTAAACACTTAACTTTAAAGTAGTAAATTCGTTGCTTTTGTAGCTTTTATTGTTATATTGAAATGCAATGTACATTTGTGTTTCAAATTTAATTGGTGGAATAAGGGGAGGGAAAGGGTTCCTATAAAAATACTGGAATAAATTAGGTTGATCATGCATAAATAGCATAATTAGGCACATGTTATTTATAAATATTCAAAGATACGAAAGTGATACAAATGAAATTCTTATTTCTGCTACTACAAGTACTATTGAGCAAATGAAGTATGAAATTGCTTTTGAACTAGGAGTCACACTGGGACCTGATACATCACATCATCTGCAAATGGTTCGGATCGGTGGAGAGATTACAAAACGCTTAGTTCGAATGGCTGAAAAACAGTTAACAGGTCAATACAGACTACACTAAGAAAATAATCCGTATATATACGGATTATTTTTCCTTTAATTTACAAAAAAATAAATTTCGGAATTGAAAAAACCTCTCAGATTCCTTTGTAATGATGTTTTTTAGTTATGTTAATGACGTAGGTATCGAAAGGTGATAAATTCGATACGAGCGATGTATGAACCCTTTAAAGAGTTTTGGTGTTATTTGCAATTTTAATTCCATAATACTTAAGCCGATATAATAAAATGTTTTATGTCTAAATCGATATAAAGGAATAGTTTTTAAGTGATATTTCTTTTTTTATAGAATAAGCAAAACCTGATATTGTAGTAAGAATTGTTTTGATGTCAATTTACTGTGCACCTTGGTTATTGAAGTTTTTGGTTGATTAACAACTATTGTATTTGGAAATTAATAATAAGTTTATCTCGCTATTTGCCCGTAAAAGCCCGATTGGTGTGGGCTAATAATCAGTGGGGATGAACAAAACCCCCACTGATTAAAGTTTCACTTTATGTGATGCGGTAATAAAACTATCTAGTTTGCTATTTTTAGTATTTGTAAAGTCTATATATATTTTCCTCTTTTGTGGAAAGTAAGCTAATGTTGCGACCAGTAATATAGTGTCATTTTTTTGAAAATTCCATTCGTTTTTTTATTTTTAGTTGATGAAAAGACCTTTCTCTCAATTAAATGTTTAGTTGAGTACTTGAATTTCCTCCACCTTATACTTTTCAAAGCATAGTGCTTCAAAAATAGCCATATCGCTTTCATCTGTTTCCAATTTCACAACTTCTTTATTATCTTTTTTTAGAATTTGGAGCAAAATAGTTTTTCAGTTTCATATTTAAATTAGCAGTATTTATTTTTTTGAATTCAATTTGTATAAGTGATTGAATTGGAACTTTGACTGTTGTTTCTTGCGGTGGTACAGTATCTCCTGTTATTTTCGCTGTATTTTAAATCTTTTTCCAGCTTGGTCCTCGCATTGACTACCACTGTATTTTGTAGTATTTCACTGTTTTCTCAAGTTCAATAATTATATCTTGTAGAATTAAGAAAAGAACTTAGCTTATTTCCTTTACTTATCTTATCTACTCTGATATTTAGATGCTAACTACAATTAAATAATATATGATTTTTATAAAAAAGATATAGTAATATTTTGTTGTGAATTGTACTAATTTGATATTTTATAGTATTATTTGTCGTGAATTATATATAACAGAATATATTTTATAGATCTATAAAGGAGAATGTAATGAATACTTCTATCGATATACAACACTTGTGTGATCTTGCACATAAAGCATTTAATGCCCCTGTACATATTTTATCTGCAGACAGAAAAATTTTATATCATTCTACATCTGATAATGTTTGTAGTCCTTTTTATTCTTCAAAAGAAGAACATCTTACTGATATTTATCAAGAAAACGATCCCTTTAACTTGCCACTTTTCCGAAGTAACAACTATCTTGAAAATTTTGTTCTAATTCATATAGAAAATCATGATGATATTAAAGGGACTATTATAATCGGTCCTACTATACATCCAAAAGATTCAGATGATATGATCATAAAATTTCAGAAAGAATTTAAAGCAAATGATAACATTCAAGAAAGACTTGCCTATTATCAGTGTTTATCTGAGATTAAAAAAACTACATTAATTGATATGGGAATTTTATTACATTACATGATTTTCAATGAAAAGTTAGATGTAGATATTGTCTTGGAAAAAAATAAAGTACTAGAGGAAGTTCCTAATAAAATTGTGAAACCGGATTTATATATTTTAAAACGCCGACAAAACAAACCTAAAACGCACAATATGGCATTAGTAAATGATTTCTTTTCGACTATTAAAGAAGGAAATAAAAAAAAGTTAATACAGTATATGTATGCGGTTTCGCAAGAAGATGTTGAACTTATGCTAATAGAGGATCCGCTCAGGAATCAAAAAAACCTTGGAATTATTGCGATTACCTTAGCCACTCGATATGCAATAGAAGGAAACCTGCCACCAGATATTGCTTTTGCCCATAGTATTTTATATATACAAACCCTAGAACAATTAGATAATGTAGAATCTGTAAAGCGATTGTCAGGGGACGCTTTACGTACCTTTGCAGATCGTGTGAAAGAATACAATGCAAAAAAGTATTCTTACGCGGTTACTACATGTATAAAACATATTAATAAAAATGTTTACGATGGAATATCTCTGAATGAACTTGCTAATCATTTAGAAATTACGCCTACTTATCTGTCTAAACTATTTAAAAAAGAAATGGGAATTACTTTAAGCGAATATATTCAAAGGGAAAGAGTGGAAGAAGCAAAAAAATTATTAACACTCACTACTTATTCGTTATCAGATATCTGTGCGTGGCTTAACTTTAATGACCAAAGTTATTTTATAAGAGTTTTCAAAAAAATCACTAGTATGACTCCTAGGCAGTACCGTGAAAAATATACAGTAATATAAGCTTGTTATCTGCTGTCTTCAATGTAAAGACTTAAACATGGGTATAAGTATCCCAAAAAATGAAAATACACTAACCATTATTTTGCTAAAGAAAACAAAAAGACAGAAGGCTGCAAAGTGTTCCAAGTAAGCTTTGCAGCTTTTTTGTAATTTAAAACCTATGTTTATAACGATGATAAGTTTATAGACTAATATCTTCATATTTTATATTTGTTAATAATGATATTAAAATGTTTTGTAAAAAAATCAACAATATAACATATATTACTAAATATATCTACATTTTATGCAATTATACATAACTAAATAAAGGTAAAAAAGTATAAAAAGACCTATTATATTATTCTATAAGTATTTTTTCTAAAATAAAATTTCTTGGTTGAGCTAAAATAGTTATTTTTAACCGTATACACATTAATTTGTAATCATTACAATTACAGAAATGAAATTTATGAATAACTATATTTATATAATTTTTTTCGGGGCATATTTTTATTTAACAGTAAATTATCGAGCTTAATCGACAAAATTTTTCTATTTACGCATTAAAAATTTAATGTTTTAATGAACAACATAACTGGTATGACCAGACAGAAAGGAGAAGGTTACGCTAATAGGAATTATAGTGAAGTTGTAAGTAACATTATGTTGTTAATAATTTTCTAAATAGTAAATTTATCCACAAGAGGTCAAGAATCAAATTTGTAATAAACGTGTTCTAAGTTTCTGCATAACAAAAGTGAAGTTATTCCGCAATAAAAGTATAAGCGATGTACAGCATAATTCCATCTTTTGTAGTCTAGTAAGGAGTTTGCTGATAAAACTAAGAGTAATATTATTAAATTTAAATTAAACAATGTTATGGCAAGATTAACTGTAAGCAGTGGTTTATTGATCCTCACGATTCTGTAAGTTAAACCGCAACTTTAGGAAAGAATTAATAATTTACTACTCATAGGGTGCCTGATTCAAATATAGTTAATAAATTTTTGTTATTTATATTTAAAAAAATAGAGTATCGAAATGAGAGATAAATAAAATCTTTACATCCTATTAGAAATAAAAAACAACGATATTAACGTATCTGATAGATTTTTCCTTCTTATCCAGTTTACAACGAGAGCGGTCGTACAAGTTATATGAATTAAGTTATAAAAACAATGGTAAAGGAGTGTACGGAATGAAAACTAAAATAATGACAGGATTTTTAATAACATCCATAGTAACTGGAGCAACTATTCCTATCAATACTCTCGCAACACCAATCGTTCAAGCGGAAACTCAACAGGAAGGCATGGATATTTCTTCATCATTACGAAAATTAGGTGCGCAATCTAAATTAATCCAAACGTATATTGATCAATCTTTAATGAGTCCTAATGTACAGCTAGAGGAAGTCCCAGCTTTAAATACCAATCAATTCCTAATCAAACAAGATATGAAGGAATGGTCATCGGAACTCTATCCACAGTTAATTCTATTAAATTCAAAAAGTAAAGGATTTGTAACAAAATTTAATAGCTATTACCCGACATTAAAATCGTTTGTAGACAATAAAGAAGATAGAGAAGGGTTTTCGGATAGACTTGAAGTACTTCAAGAAATGGCTATGACGAATCAAGAAAATACGCAACGGCAAATCAATGAATTAACAGATCTTAAATTACAGCTTGATAAAAAATTAAAAGATTTTGATACCAATGTGGCAACTGCTCAAGGCATACTAAGTACAGACGGAACAGGAAAAATAGACCAGTTAAAAAATGAAATATTAAATACCAAAAAAGCAATTCAAAATGATTTACAGCAAATTGCATTAATACCAGGGGCTTTAAATGAACAGGGATTTGCTATATTCAAAGAAGTTTATAGTCTTTCAAAAGAAATTATTGAACCGGCTGCTCAAGCAGGGGTGGCAGCGTATAACAAAGGAAAAGAAATTAACAACTCTATTCTAGAAGCTGAGAAAAAAGCGGCGCAAGAAGCGACAGAACAAGGTAAAACTGCTCTAGAGATTGAATCAGCAAAAAAAGCAGCTCGTGAAGCAATTGAGAAAAGCAAACAAGGTGAAATAGCAGCCGCAGCCGCAGCAAAAACACAAGAGTATGACCTGATGAAGGTCATTGATACCGAAAAGATTAAGAAAACATTTGGCGTTTTTGCTGAAGTAAATAAATTAACAGCAGAACAGCGAGCATATTTAGATGATTTAGAGAAACAAAATCAAAAAATATATGATTTAACAACGAAATTATCAATAGCTGATTTACAAAAATCAATGCTTCTTCTTACACAAAATGATTTGCATACGTTTGCAAATCAAGTAGATGTAGAACTTGATCTACTAAAGCGCTATAAAGAAGATTTAAATCTAATAAAAAATAGCATTACAAAATTATCTACTAATGTTGATACAACTAGCGAGCAGTCTCAAAAAGATACATTAAGACAATTAAAAAATGTAATAAGTTACCTTGAAGAACAAGTATATAAATTTTAATATTTCGTTTTTTTCGGAATTCATAAAGATTATAAGCATTTAGCGAAAGAAGGAGAATAGTCATGAAAAAATTTCCATTCAAAGTACTAACTTTAGCTACATTAGCAACTGTTATAACTGCTACTACCGGTAACACTATTCATGCATTTGCACAAGAAACGACCGCTCAAGAACAAAAAGTAGGCAATTATGCATTAGGCCCCGAAGGACTGAAGAAAGCATTAGCTGAAACAGGGTCTCATATTCTAGTAATGGATTTATACGCAAAAACAATGATTAAGCAACCAAATGTAAATTTATCTAATATCGATTTAGGCTCAGAGGGGGGAGAGTTGCTCAAAAATATTCACCTTAATCAAGAGCTGTCACGAATCAATGCGAATTACTGGTTAGATACAGCGAAGCCACAGATTCAAAAAACTGCTCGTAATATTGTAAATTACGATGAACAATTTCAAAATTATTACGACACATTAGTAGAAACTGTACAAAAGAAAGATAAGGCAGGTCTAAAAGAGGGTATAAATGATTTAATTACTACAATCAATACAAATTCAAAAGAAGTTACAGATGTGATTAAGATGCTACAAGACTTCAAAGGGAAACTATATCAAAATTCTACAGATTTTAAAAATAATGTTGGTGGTCCAGATGGGAAAGGTGGATTAACTGCAATATTAGCAGGTCAACAGGCAACGATTCCACAACTTCAAGCTGAAATTGAGCAACTTCGTTCTACTCAGAAAAAACATTTTGATGATGTATTAGCATGGTCAATTGGTGGTGGATTGGGAGCAGCTATTTTAGTTATTGCAGCTATTGGAGGAGCGGTAGTTATTGTTGTAACTGGCGGTACAGCAACACCGGCTGTTGTTGGTGGACTCTCGGCTCTTGGTGCAGCTGGTATCGGTCTAGGAACTGCGGCTGGTGTCACAGCATCTAAGCATATGGACTCCTATAATGAAATTTCTAATAAAATCGGAGAATTAAGTATGAAAGCAGATCGTGCTAATCAAGCAGTTCTTTCGCTTACTAACGCGAAAGAAACATTGGCATATTTATATCAGACTGTAGATCAAGCGATATTGTCTCTAACAAATATTCAAAAGCAATGGAATACAATGGGCGCAAATTATACAGATTTACTGGATAATATCGATTCTATGCAAGACCACAAATTCTCTTTAATACCAGATGATTTAAAAGCCGCTAAAGAAAGTTGGAATGATATTCATAAAGATGCAGAATTCATTTCAAAAGATATTGCTTTTAAACAGGAGTAGAACTGAAATTTAACACCTAAATTGGAGGAAAATGAAATGATAAAAAAAATCCCTTACAAATTACTCGCTGTATCGACGCTATTAACTATTACAACTGCTAATGTAGTTTCACCAGTAACAACTTTTGCAAGTGAAATTGAACAAACGAACAATGGAGATACGGCTCTTTCTGCAAATGAAGTGAGAATGAAAGAGACCTTGCAAAAGGCTGGATTATTTGCAAAATCTATGAATGCCTATTCTTATATGTTAATTAAGAATCCTGATGTGAATTTTGAGGGAATTACCATTAATGGATATGTAGATTTACCTGGTAGAATCGTACAAGATCAAAAGAATGCAAGGGCACATGCTGTTACTTGGGATACGAAAGTAAAAAAACAGCTTTTAGATACATTGAATGGTATTGTTGAATACGATACAACATTTGACAATTATTATGAAACAATGGTAGAAGCGATTAATACAGGGGATGGAGAAACTTTAAAAGAAGGGATTACAGATTTGCGAGGTGAAATTCAACAAAATCAAAAGTATGCACAACAACTAATAGAAGAATTAACTAAATTAAGAGACTCTATTGGACATGATGTTAGAGCTTTTGGAAGTAATAAAGAGCTCTTGCAGTCAATTTTAAAAAATCAAGGTGCAGATGTTGATGCCGATCAAAAGCGTCTAGAAGAAGTATTAGGATCAGTAAACTATTATAAACAATTAGAATCTGATGGGTTTAATGTAATGAAGGGTGCTATTTTGGGTCTACCAATAATTGGCGGTATTATAGTCGGAGTAGCAAGGGATAATTTAGGTAAGTTAGAGCCTTTATTAGCAGAATTACGTCAGACCGTGGATTATAAAGTAACCTTAAATCGTGTAGTTGGAGTTGCTTACAGTAATATTAATGAAATGCACAAGGCGCTTGATGATGCTATTAACGCTCTTACTTATATGTCCACGCAGTGGCATGATTTAGATTCTCAATATTCGGGCGTTCTAGGGCATATTGAGAATGCAGCTCAAAAAGCCGATCAAAATAAATTTAAATTCTTAAAGCCTAATTTAAATGCAGCGAAAGACAGTTGGAAAACATTACGAACAGATGCTGTTACATTAAAAGAAGGAATAAAGGAATTAAAAGTGGAAACTGTTACTCCACAAAAATAGGGAAATATTAATTCTGTTGTAAAGTGAACTAAAACATGGAAAGTCTATGATTACACTGTTAAACAGAAAAGTAATAATTAATAAATCCTTATATAACAGAAAGGCGGAGTCTCATTAAAGACTTCGCCTTTCAATTATATATAAGTATGATTCGAATAAAAAATAACCTTGTAGTTTAATTGCTTTTTTTAAATTTGCAACAGAATCGGTTAATTTGAAGTAGATTATATACATTTTCTTTAATACTTAATGATTTGAAGGATGCTAAAGAAAGTTCAAACGATACTGATAAAAGATGTAGAACTCATTTTGAAAGACATCGCTTTTTAATAAGATTAGAACTTGAAACCATACCTTATATAGGAGGAATACGAAATGATGAAAAAAATCCCTAATAAACTACTCGCTATATCAGCGTTTTTAACTATAACAACTACTTATGCAGTCATACCACTAGAAACTTTTGCAATTGAAATTGAACAAACGAACACTGAAAATATGTCTCTTTCAGCAAATGAAGAACAGATGAAAAAAGCTTTGCAAGATGCTGGTTTATTTGCAAAAGCTATGAATGAATATTCTTATTTGCTAATTAATAATCCAGATGTGAGTTTTGAAGGAATAACTATTAATGGAAATGCGGATTTACCTAGTAAAATTGTACAAGATCAAAAGAATGCAAGAGCACATGCTGTTACATGGAATACACAAGTAAAAAAACAGCTTTTAGATACATTGACAGGCATTATAGAATACGATACAAAATTTGAAAATTATTATGAAACATTAGTAGAGGCGATCAATACTGGAAATGGAGATACTTTAAAAAAAGGGATTACAGATTTACAGGGAGGAATTCAACAAAATCAAAAGTCTGCAAAAGCATTAATAGAAGAATTAATGCAATTAAAAAATGCTATTGGAGAAGATGTTAGAACATTTGGAAGTCATAAAGAGACATTGCAATCGATTTTAAAAAACCAAGGTGCCGATGTGGAGGCTGACCAAAAGCGTCTAGAGGACCTTTTAGGACAAGTAAAATATCAGAAAGACATAGAATCTAAGGGGGTAGACATGGTGAAAATCCCCTTTATTCCAACCTTAATTGCTGGTGGCATAATGATAGGTGATGCAAGAGGTAAGTTAGGTTGGCTAGAACCTGAATTAGCAAAATTGCGTCAGACTGTAGATTATAAAATAACATTGAATCGTGTAGTTGGAGTTGCATTTCATAATATTAGTGATATGCATAGTATGCTTGATAGTGCTATCACTGCTCTTACTTATATGTCTACGCAATGGGAGGATTTAGATTCTCAATATTCGGGTGTACTGGGACATATTGATAAAGCTGATCAAAAAGCTGATCAAAATAAATATAAATTCTTAACCCCTAGCTTGAATGCAGCGAAAAACAGTTGGAAAACATTAAAAACAGATGTTGTCACTTTGCAAGAAGGGATAAAAATTGCAGAGAAAAAAGAACAGGATTTTTTGAATCAGCTTCGTCCATCAAACGTTTTCTACTTTTATAAAAAAATTCATAACGCATACACTTTTGAAATAAAGACTGGAACAAATGCGCCAAATGCGTCTTATAAAGTTATGAATTTAACGAAAAACACTGTTCATAATATGTGGAGTGGAGGGGCTAATACTAACATGTGGGCTGATTGGCTTTCATTCAATCCAAATGATGAATTTGCGGTAGTAGCAGTAGTGGATGGTAAAGAATATGTTGTGTATAAAGACAAAGTACAAAATATAATGAACTGAATCTGAAAGTAACGAAGTAATTGGAGCTGGAGAATAAACTAGACACCAAGTTAATCGAAAAATCTCCTTATATCCTAGAATATTTTGCTCAAGAAAAAGAATTTGTTCAGCGAAAAAGTAAATATTGAACCAAGGAGTTAGTTGTATTATGTGTATGGTTTTACCGAAAGGTTTCAAGTACATTACCCATACAATTATGTAGTTATCCTGAAGCATCTACAGGTGTTCTTATCGACCTTGAAGAACTACTTAGCTTCCTAAGTCGAGTGATTTTATGCAAAATTAAGTGAACGTTTTTGTACATAGATTAGTTGACATTCATATAGATTTTTTCCATTTTCAAAGATAGTTTTGTTTTTTATGTTATTTTTCAAAAATTACTGCTGAAATTTCTATATTCATGACTCAGTATATAATCATTGTTTGATGAAATGACATACCACGTCCCTTAGAGTTTCATACGTATTACGATAACTTAAAGAAAAAAGATAATAGTAGTCAACGGTTACTATTATCTTTTTTGAACTATTTTTCATTAAAATATCCCATCTGCTGTGTTCCTTATTTACTTTTCCAGATTTTATCCTAGTTTAAAATTTATGCATTTGAACTGTTTATACAATTTGTAGGATTTTTAGCTTTTTTGTCGAATACACTTAATGCAAGGAGGGACATTACATGATTATTAAAGATTATTTCATCAACCTTTCTATTTTTTCTTTATTAGTTAGCGCAGCAATATTTATTCAAGTGTTTACAATTAATTCTAGTCGATATTTCGAAAAGCTCTATGGAGGGATTATTGCAGTTACGTTAATGTTCTTTTCTTTTCCATACATGGGATTTTCTTACGATCTTCGAGTTGTTCCTCTTATTCTATCTTTTATTTACTTTGGTCGTATTGCTGGTTGGATTACGCTAATTAGCATAATATTAATGCGTATTTTTTACATTGGAGAGTATTGGGAACCTCCTGTGATTGCTTATTTATGTATGGGGATTCTATTTTCTACTTTTAAAACTTATTTTAAAAAACTACATCCTTTTAAAAGTGCATCGTTATATTTTTCTGTTTTTATTGGAATAAAGTGGTTAGTTGGCGTATTATTTAATACTACATTACTTTACACAGGAGGCCTATTATATATAGCGTTAGGACTTTTAATTGGGCTATTTCTTATGGAAGCCTACCAGAGATTGTATTATTTAACACAGGACTTATCTAAAATGAATCGAGAATTAAAAAAATCGAAGCAAGAACTTGCAGATACCGTACATGAGCTTCAAGGAGGAATTTTTAAATTTAAAAAAGTGGATAAGCACTTTATACACACTTTATGTGATGGACAGTTTTATTATCAAAACGGATTTTATTCTGAACAGGTGGTAGGAAAAAGCTTACGTACTATTGATGCTTCTATTGTTCCTCCACATTTAGTTCCACAATTGATGAAGTACTATCTTCAGGCATGGGAAGGAAAAGAAATTATATTTGAATTACCTTGGCCAAATGATAAAACTATTATTCTTATTGCGCTTAGGCCGATTAAACGAAATGGACAAGTTATTGAAGTTGTTGGTTCTACAGTTGATATAACCGAAAGAAAAAAGGTAGAATCAGAATTAAGCGCTACCAAAGAATTATTGGAATCATTTATAAAGCACAATCTAGATGCTATTACCATTTCTGATCGAGAAGGGCATATTTTACAAGCCAACAAAGCTTATGAAAAGATATTTGGGTGGTCATCACAAGAAATCATAGGTAAGAGATTACCTTGTGTACCAGATTTTTTAATGGAAGAATCACTTGAAAATATTCAGAAAATTCTAACAGGAGAATCGGTGGTTACTAGATTAGAAACTGTTAGACAACGGAGCGATGGGAGTCTTCTTGATATCAGTCTGACAGTTTCTCCTATACTAGATGTAAGAGGAAATGTGATAGCTTTATCAGCAATATGTAGAGACATCTCTGAAAGAAAACAAGCAGAAAGAGAACGGCATCAATTACACCAGCAATTAAGAGATAGTGAAATGAAGTACCGTGCACTAATCGAACAAGCAACTGATGCGGTATATGTAGTAGAGCTGAATGAAGATAATACTCCAAGTCGATTTATTGAGGTAAACCCTGTTGGGTGTAGAAGATTTGGATATAGTAGAGAAGAGTTGCTTTCATTATCATTTTCAAATATAGTACCACAAGATTCTCAAATAATCGTAAGGTTATTAGAAAAAATTAAAAAAGGACAAACTTCCTTCACTTTGCAAGATGAATATGTTTTTCCAACAGGAAAAGTAATAACAACTGAGTTTAGTGTTCGTGTTTTTAACTTAAATGGTAAAAAAGTTTTTCTAAGTATTTCTCGTGATATCACTGAACGGCTAAAAACAGAAGAATTATTACGAAAATCTGAAAAACTTGCTGTTGTAGGACAATTAGCGACTGTAATGGCTCATGAGATTAATAATCCATTAACTGCAATGAAAGGGTTCATGCAATTACTAAAATCAACGGAAAATGAGAATAATCAGGGTTATATTAATATAGTATCATCAGAGATTGAGCGTATAGAGAGCATAACAACTGAATTTATGGCGGTAGCCAAACCACAGGTAGTAAAAATGCAACCTAATAACATTAGTGTGCTAATGGATCAAGTTTTAATGCTACTACAACCTCAAGCAATGATGCATAATATAAAATTTAGAATCGATCTTAACCCTGGTATTCCATTGATTTCATGTGAAGGAAATCAATTAAAACAAGTATTTGTTAATATATTAAAAAATGCAATTGAATCTATGCCGATGGGAGGGGAAATTCTGATTCAAATAAATATACTTGATAATAATCAAGTAAGCATTCGTTTTATCGATCAAGGGTGTGGGATTCCAAAAGAACGTATACCATACCTCGGAGAACCTTTTTATAGTATTAAAGAAGAGGGGATTGGCTTAGGATTAATGATCTGTTATAAAATCATTGAAACACATCAGGGAAAGATATTTATTAAGAGTGAAATGAATAAGGGGACTACAGTTGAAGTCACTCTCCCTATTTGTACACTTCAAAATTAAGATATTCTCTTACTGAAATTTTTTAAGAAACCATACAGAATGTAATGCCAATGTTACTTAATGAAATAATAAAGAGAAGAACACTGGTAAATGTACCCTATAGAATAGACACTTGAAAAAGCCTGTTATAAAAACATCCTTTCTTTAGAACCAAAAGAAAGGATGTTTTTAATATTGTAATTTTTCTTGGAGACATTTCAAATTTTTACTTGTAATACATTTTTTAACTAATTTTGGTTAAGTTAGTTAAAAAGGCATTGTTTTTAAGGAGCATATTGACATATAAATATCCCTCATTTTTAAAATAGAAATTTCTAAAAACTATATATAGGTTCTTTTTGAAAGGAAGGGTATTATCAATTGAAACCACATGAAAAAGTACCTGTTCACTCTATAAAATCTTTGCAGGAATTAATGCAATTACTAAAAAAATCTAAAGATTTTATAACGTTGGAGATCGCTTCAAACAAATCCTCTATAGTCATTTCATATTTTAGAACCTTAATCGATGTAAATATATTTCATGAAGAGGTTTTAACTTATATAAAAGAGAAGAGCTTCGATTCATTACAAGATATTCGGTCTGTCTTACCCTTTGAAAATTCAAAAATAACAAATCAAATGGAAGATATTCAGGATAGTATTTTAAACGGCTATATACTTATTCAGTTCGATACAGATAAATTAAATGGCTTGTTAATCAATGTGGCAAAGAAAGAAAAAAGAGATATTACAAAAGCTGAAATTGAATACAATATCGTGGGTCCACAAATCGCGTTTGTTGAAGATTTAGATGTAAACTTAAATTTAGTACGTAGAAAGCTTCCAACACCTTATTTACAAATGAAGGAATTGAAAGTAGGCTCTCTATCTAACACAACCGTTGCGATTGTATATATTGAGGGAATTGTAAATGATCAAAATCTACAAGAAATTATAAAAAGGGTGAGTCTAATAAAAACAGACCACGTTTTGGATAGCACGTATTTGATGCAGTTAATTGCAGACAACCCGAATTCTATATTTCCTCAATTTTTGAATACAGAACGACCAGACCGTGTAGCAGCTGTATTGGCAGAAGGGAAAATTGCACTTTTTGTAGATGGCTCACCTTATGCAATCACTCTTCCAACAACATTAATTGACTTTTTTTCTACCACAGAAGATTACACCATGCCTTGGATTATTGCCTCTTTTTTTCGTCTATTAAGGCTTTTTGCTTTTATGTTTTCTGTCTTAACGACTCCATTATATGTTGCAATCTTAACATATCATTACGAGCTTATTCCAAAAGAACTTCTTGAAACGTTAATCATATCGAGAAGTAAAGTACCTTTTCCTCCATTAATTGAAGCGCTTTTTTTAGAAATAACGATTGAATTACTGAGAGAAGCGGGGGCACGTTTACCAACTAAAGTGGGTCTAACTGTCGGTATAGTAGGTGGTATTGTAATTGGGCAGGCATCTGTAGAGGCAAGTCTTACAAGTAATGTACTTATTATTATTGTTGCACTTTCAGCTCTTAGCTCATTTACAGCACCAATATATCGAATTGGTAATACAATTCGAGTAATTCGTTTTCCTTTTATAATATCTGCACACCTGTTGGGTTTATTAGGAATTGTTTTAACAAGCTCTTTGCTTTTAGCACGTTTATTACGTACAGAATCATTAAGACGTCCTTATTTGTTTCCTTTTTATCCTACACGCCCTACAGATTGGAAAGACAGCATTATCCGTTTGCCGATCTCAGCGATGTTTCGACGTCCTATTTTTTCAAGATCTAAACAGCGTTTTCGTTTTAATCCAGAAGAGGTAGAGAAAAATAAAATTAAATCACGAAATGATTTTGATGATTGAAATTAACAGGGAGGAGCATTATGAAACAGATCCCAATTGAGTATCAAGTCTCTCCATATATGGTGTTTTTTTTAATTATTACTATACAGATGGGGGTTGGTATGCTTGGTTTTGAAAGGATTAGTGCAAAATTAGTTGGAAATGATGCGTGGATTAGCACGCTGCTTTTTGGAATATCTGTTAATCTTATGATTTGGATCATATATCAGATTTTAAATCAGGGTAATGGAGATATCATTGCAATCAATCAAGACGTACTTGGAAAATGGATTGGTGGATTGTTCAACTTCATTTTTTTATCTTATATTGTATTGTTAGGTGCAACAACACTACATACCTATATCGAAGTAGTACATGTTTGGATGTTTCCTTCCATTTCATCTTGGATTATAGCAGGGGCTTTTTTGGGTCTATGTTATTACATTGTGACTGGAGGATTTCGTGTAGTTGCTGGAATCGGCTTCTTTGGAATCGTTATCCCAAGCATTCTAATCTTCACATTTTTTTATCCTTTGCAGTATGCAGATTTCCAAAATTTATTTCCAATTGCACAGCATTCATTCCTAGAAATTATGAAAGGAATGAAAGGAAATATGTTTAGTTTTTTTGGATTTGAAATGTTATTGTTATACTACCCATTTATTAAAAAGGCAAGAACGTCTCAAAAATATGCGCACTATGCAAATTTAGTAACGACTATTGTCTACACATACCTTATGATTTTAACTCTTGCGTTTTTTAGTGAAAAACAACTAGCGAGCGCGATATGGGCATATTTAAGCATGATTAAAATTATACAATTTCCCTTTATAGAGCGGTTTGAATACATTATTGTTTCTGTTTGGGCTTTTTTTATATTACCCAATGTTTCCTTTACATTATGGGGAGTAAGTCGTGGTATAAAAGAGGCACTGGGAATAAAGCAAAAATATGTTTTGCCAGTTATCATCCTGTTCATCTTTGTTTTATCATTTTTCTTGAATAACCGTAATAAAATTAACTTATTAAATACTTGGACAGGTCAAATTGGCTTTGTATATATATATGTATACCTACCTATATTATGGCTAATTCAAACCGCCAAAATAAAGTTAAGGAGATAAAACATGAAGCGATGGATACTTTTCCTTATAGTAAGTGTCTTCTTAATAGGTTGTGCTAAAACGAAAATTGTGGATGACATTGACTTAGTTCAAGTTGCGGCATATGATACCGAAGCAAAAGGTAAGCTAAAAGGAACCTTTGCGATTTCAGCTTATAAAGGAGGCGGGGAAGGTGAAACGAAAATCTATTCAGCATCAGGCCAGACTGGTAGAGAAGTTCTTGCAAGAGCATCCGAAAAATCTTCTGGACCTCTAGAGTTGGGGCAATTGCGTGTTATTATATTTAATGAAAAAATAATTGATAAGGGAATGCAGGAAATTTTAGAGACTTTGAACCGAAATCCTAGTGTAGGAAATGCAATTTATTTAGCAATTACAAATGTAAAAGGGGAATCACTATTAAAGGGGAATTATTCTGAAGAAAAAGAAATTGCTTCCTATCTATCCTCTTTACTGGAGCAAAATATGGATAATGGAACGCAGCCAAAAACAAATTTTTTTATGTTTTTAAACCAACTTAATGATGATGCGAGAGATTCATATTTACCGATAATATCTAAAAAAGGTAATGTGTTGGAGTTAGATGGAATAGCACTTTTTAAAAGATGTAAAATGGTTGATAAAGTAAACCCTAAAGATTTATTTGTATTTAAATTGTTGACAGATAATTTTAAACAAGGTACATACCAATTCAAACTACCTGGTTCCTCAAATACTTACGCCACGATAGAGAATATAAAAGCTAGAACAAAATATAAGATGGAGGGGAATAGTAAGCATCCATTCATAAATGCTCATATTCAAGTTAAAGCTGAAATTCAAGAATTTACAAAAACAAAAAATCTAGATAATCCTAAAGAAATAAAAAAATTAGAAAAAATTATGGAAAAAGAAATAGAAAAAAAAGCAACTACATTGATAAAGAGATTTATTAAAAAAGACACAGATCCTATAGGACTTAGAAAGCTTGGTAGAACTCACGTAAGAAAATGGAACAGTCAAGAATGGGAAGAATCCTATAAACATTTACGTTTTCGTGTAACAGCTGATGTAAAAGTAACCCAATCTGGTGTTACAGAATAAATCAAATAATATATGGAAAATTTTAACAAAAAAATATAGTCTCGCAGGAGATTAGGGAGAAGAGAAACGATTAACAAAGAATTTCATAAATAGTAAGATGCTTTGTTAATCGTTTTTATACCTGTAGCTTTATCACTTATAGTAATCATAATTATAATAAAAGAACAACGAAACAAATTCCCGATACCACATAATTATAAGAGGACAATAAAGCATCAAGATATAATGTATGTTTTGTCTGGAAAAAAAGAATTTCAGTACTTCAAGGTTAAACACTTAACTTTAAAGTAGTAAATTCGTTGCTTGTAGCACTTCAGCTAGACTGTGCCCCCGAAAGTTAGAAAGGTCGTTTTATTAAGTAGCCTCTAGGGAATGAGCCTAGTACAATACTGGATTCATTTCCTTTTATTTTTCCTTGATTCTTTCATGATTATAGTATTTTATATACTTTGCTAATTCTTGTTTAAATTCTGTTATACTTTCAAATTCTTTCGATACAGAAATAGACATACAAAAACGCCATTCTTTCTTATAAATCTACAGAAAGAATGGCGTATTCTTCAAAAGTGAGTTCCTTTATTGAAAAGTTTTAGTTCTATATGACAGATAAAAGGGCAAGTAACGCTAAAATAGCGAGAAATCCTTGTTTCATGATAATTGATTTATTGGATGTGAAACCTCCGAAAATAGCTGCTACCACTATACAAATGATGAAAAATAATTGAATCATATAACCAATGGGATTGTTTCCAAGTATAAGTCCCCGAATGAGGCCAGCTGCTAAGAATTCATTATATAAACCGTTTGCAAATTAATTGTCTAAGTATTTCTAAGTTTAAAGAGTACAGTGTCTTCGTTTTTTATTGAATCAACTTTTACATGTTGGTTCAATATTTTCTATTCTCTTGGAACTTAGTTCTCGTTTACTTCTCACAAAAGCAATAAAATCTATTATCTCTTCTGTTGACAGTGCTTCTCCATCTATTAAAAGTGTTGGATCTGGATCGTTTAGGAGTCTTGTAATATCAATTACATCTTTGTTTTGATGTGAATGTTCAATTCGGCCTAATATATAATCTACAGATGTATCAAATAAATCGGCTATTTTTGATAAAGATTGTAATGAAGGTAATCTATAACCATTTTCATACCCGGCATAGGTGCTTTTCGCAATCCCAAGTCGATCTGCTGTCTCTTGTAAGGACCATTTTTGATTTTTTCTTAATTTAGATAAACGTTCCAGCATTCGTCTCATACCCCATCTAATTTTATTAAATTAATTATAACATAGAAAAAGAATCAAGAATAGAAAAAAGTACGCGTATTGAATACAAAATCTTGATTAATTCAAATTAAGTTCTATAATGATAAATATAAATACGCATTACGCGAACGCTATATCGTTGTTTATTTTATGGAGGGGTTGTGTATGAAGAAAATTTTATTACTTGCAACTGGTGGGACAATTGCATCTGTGGAGGGGAATGAGGGGCTTGTTCCAGGATTGTCCGCTGAGGAATTATTGAATTATTTTTCGAAGTCTTCTCGAAACTTAGAAATAGATTGCAAAATCTTAATGAATATTGATAGTACCAATATGCAACCTGAGCACTGGAAAGAAATAGCTAATGCTGTTTTTAATCACTATGATGACTATGACGGGTTTGTGATTACACATGGAACGGATACGTTAGCTTATACATCTTCTGCGTTATCTTATATGCTGCAAGGTTTAAGAAAACCAGTTGTTTTAACAGGTTCACAAGTACCTATTAGTTTTAAAAAGACAGACGCAAAAAAAAATGTAGCTGATGCTCTTAGGTTTGCCTGTGAGGATGTTGGCGGTGTGTTTATTGTTTTTGATAGTAGGGTGATTATTGGGACGAGAGCAGTTAAAATGCGAACAAAAAGTTATGATGCATTTGAAAGTGTGAATTATCCATATGTTGCTGAGGTAAATGAAGATGAAGTGAAATATCATTGGAAGCCAACTTCCTCACATAGTGAACTTTCAATAAATACTAATTTATGTACGGATGTTTTTCTTATGAAATTGTATCCAGGTACAAAGCCTGAGGTATTTGATTGTTTAAAAGATTTGTATAAAGGGATTATTATTGAAAGTTTTGGAAACGGTGGATTACCTTTTGAAGGAAGGAACTTGCTTTCGAAAATTCAAGAGTTGACTGAAATGGGGATTGCTGTAGTGATTACTACTCAATGCCTGGAAGAAGGAGAAGACATACTTCTCTATGAAGTAGGACGGAAAGTGGCGCAACATCAAGTAATATTGTCTGGAGATATGAATACGGAAGCCATCATAGCAAAATTGATGTGGGCGCTTGGGAAAACTAATAAATTAGAAGAGATTAAAAAAATTATTGAAGAGCCTTTAGCCTACGATTTAACAATAAAATCTGATAAGGATTGGTAATGACTTCATATGATTTATTTAGGTTTTACATTTAATATGGGGGAGAAATTAAAATGGCAATGACAAACAAGAACGTGCGAGTGGAGAATGATTTTTTGGGAGGAAAGGAATTACCTATTGAGGCATATTACGGAATTCAGACTTTACGCGCTGTTGAAAATTTCCCGATTACAGGGTATAAAATTCATGAAAGTTTAATTAGAGCGTTCGCAATTGTAAAAAAAGCAGCAGCGCTTGCGAATACAGATGTAGGAAGATTGGAATTGAACAAGGGCGGTGCGATCGCAGAGGCTGCTCAAGAAATTCTTGATGGAAAATGGCATGATCATTTCATCGTAGATCCAATCCAAGGCGGAGCGGGTACTTCAATGAACATGAATGCAAATGAAGTCATTGCCAATCGTGCGCTTGAATTATTAGGGATGGAAAAGGGAGACTATCATTATATTAGTCCAAATAGTCATGTAAACATGGCGCAATCAACAAACGATGCATTCCCAACAGCGATTCATATCGCTACATTAAACGCATTAGAAGGTTTATTACAAACGATGGGTTATATGCACGATGTATTTGAATTAAAAGCAGAACAGTTCGATCATGTGATTAAAATGGGTCGTACACATTTACAAGACGCTGTGCCAATTCGCCTTGGACAAGAATTTAAGGCGTACTCTCGTGTACTTGAACGTGATATGAAACGAATTCAGCAATCACGTCAACACTTATATGAAGTGAACATGGGAGCAACTGCAGTTGGTACAGGCTTAAATGCAGACCCAGAATATATTGAAGCAGTTGTAAAACATTTAGCTGCAATTAGTGAACTACCACTAGTTGGTGCAGAAGACTTAGTAGATGCAACGCAAAATACAGATGCATACACAGAAGTATCTGCAGCACTGAAAGTATGTATGATGAATATGTCTAAAATTGCGAATGACCTTCGCTTAATGGCATCAGGTCCACGTGTTGGTTTAGCAGAGATTATGTTACCAGCTCGTCAACCAGGTTCATCTATTATGCCAGGGAAAGTAAACCCTGTTATGCCAGAAGTTATTAATCAAATTGCGTTCCAAGTAATAGGTAATGATCATACAATTTGCCTTGCTTCAGAAGCAGGACAATTAGAATTAAACGTGATGGAACCAGTACTTGTTTTCAACTTACTGCAATCAATTAGCATTATGAATAACGGTTTCCGTGCCTTTACAGATAATTGCTTAAAAGGAATTGAAGCGAATGAAGATCGCTTAAAAGAGTATGTTGAGAAAAGTGTAGGAATTATTACAGCCGTGAACCCTCATATCGGTTATGAAGCAGCAGCTCGCGTTGCGAAAGAAGCAATTGCAACAGGGCAATCCGTTCGAGAACTTTGTGTGAAAAATGGTGTATTGTCACAAGAAGACTTAGAGTTAATTCTAGATCCATTCGAAATGACACATCCAGGGATTGCAGGAGCAACTCTTTTAAAGAAAAATTAAAAGAAGAGGGGGGACAAGTCCCTCCTCTTTGTTTACAATATAGGGATTTTATATGTGAATAGAGGTAGGGAGATTATAAGTAAGTAACAGTGGCGTTTAATAGTTCATAGAAACAAAATTAAGAGGAGCAGCAATATAATCAACATCACTTTTAAGTTAGTTAACATTGTTATCGTGTCCGCTATTTGGTTACTTAATACTTTAATTCATGTTTTTACCAATTATTTATTACCTCAAAATGCAAAGTTTTTGAAAATAACTATTTTAGATGTGAGATGAAAATAGGGGATAGATACTTAGCATTTAATAAAAAAAGATAAGATTACGAAATGTAATCTTATCTTTTCATTAAGAATAATGAATTGTAGCTTTAAGGCTTCAGAATGACTTTTATACAGTCGTCTTCACGATTATTAAAAATCTGATAACCATAACTCGCTTCTTCAAGGGGAATTTTGTGTGTAATAATCTCTTTTGGATCAAATTCTTTATTTGTTATTTTTTCAAATAGTTCCGGCATAAAATGAATGACAGGTGCTTGTCCCATTTTAAGATTAATATTTCTAACCCAAAATGCACCGAGTGGAAAGGCGTTATAATTGCCACCATAAACGCCGGTCATTTGAACCGTTCCATATTTTCTTACGGCTTTCGTAGCGATTTGAATAGGACCGAGAGTTCCACCTTGTAATTTTAATTTTTGTTCCAGAAATTCTAGAGGCGATTTTTTTCCATCCATCCCCACACAATCAATAACTACATCAGCACCGCCACGTGTAATTTCCTTTAAATGTTCTCCCATATCGGGGAATTTTGTAAACTCAAATACCTCAACATTGTTAATCTTTTTTGCATAATTCATCCGATAATCTAAGTAATCCACTGCAATTACACGTTTAGCACCTTGCATCCAAGCGAATTTTTGTGTCATTAATCCAACAGGTCCACAACCAAGGACGATAACAGTATCACCTGGCTTAACGCCTGCGTTTATTACACTCCAATAGGCTGTTGGTAAAACATCTGATAGAAATAGTAGGGATTCATCTTCAAGTTCGCATGATTCCGGTATAACAAATGGAGTGAAATTTCCAAAAGGAACTTTTAAATATTCTGCTTGTCCGCCCGGATGATTACCAAATTTCTCTGTATAACCAAAGTATCCACCAGAATCGTAATGAGGGTTTGAGTTATCACATTGACTTTCCATTTCATGTTGGCAATAGAAACAATGTCCACAAGAAACGTTGAATGGGATGACAACACGATCGCCTTTTTTCACTTTAGTGACATCTGGCCCGACTTCTTCAACGATTCCCATTGGTTCATGGCCGATAATGTATCCTTGAGGTAAGGGCATGTTGCCTTGATATAAATGTAAATCAGAACCGCAAATAGCGGTTGAAGTAATTTTTACAATAATATCATCTTTTTTCTCTAATTTTGCATCATCCACTTGTTTAACCTGTACTTGGTTTGGTCCTTGATAGGTTACAGCTTTCATCTCATATCTCCTTTTGGATTATGTCTCAAAACATAATTTTATTTAATCTCTTGGTGAAATAGAAATCTTTCTTTTGTTTACTGAAGGGAATTAGAAAGTATACATAGTGTTGTTATGAAAGTATGTTATATCAGTTATTCTTTCTTATATGTTTTGCCCTACTTTAAGAAAAAAATCAATTTTTATTCATAATCTAATTTCCATAAAAAGGATAATTATTATTTCATAATTTGTAGCATATTAAAAACATCGGAGGTGAAACAATATGGGAAAAAATAATAGTGGAAGTCGTAATGAAGTATTAGTTCGAGGCGCTGAACAAGCTCTTGATCAAATGAAATATGAAATTGCACAAGAGTTTGGTGTACAACTTGGTGCAGATACAACAGCTCGTTCAAACGGATCTGTTGGTGGTGAAATTACAAAACGTTTAGTAGCAATGGCAGAACAACAACTTGGTGGTAGAGCTAACCGCTAAGTAAATTGGCTTAAAATATAGCAAATATGTAAATCAATTTCTTTTGTGTATTCATAAAAATAAAAAACCTTATATTAAACAGATTCTCACTCAAAGATTATTGATAATCTTCTTTCATAATCTTTGAGTATTTAATTTGTAAACTACTTTCCTAAACAATAAACACGCAGTGTTGGAAAGGTGTTTTCCATGCATAGTAGAAAATCTTTTGCAGGAAAAAGCATACTTAAAAATTTGATTTCAATATTGAAATCAATATTTATTATGATATTTTCGAAAGGTAGGAATTTAAAAATGGGTATATTAAGTGGAAATCCTCAAAATGAACCTTTACATTACGGAGAAGTATTTGACATTTGGAGTTATCTTCTTGCTGCACAGGGTGCAATTGCAAGCCATCAAGTGTTTATGAATCACACAGGTGATGAAGATTTGAAGAAGTTTTTAGAAGGCTTAATTGAAAATGATATGAATTCGGAAATAGAAGAATTAAAAGCTCTTTTAAAGATTAATGGGGTCGCTTTACCGCCTGCTCCTCCAGAACGACCAGTTGCATCTATCGAAGACATTCCTCCTGGAGCACGTATTAATGATGTTGAAATTGCTGCAGCTGTTTCTACAGGATTAGCAGCTGGACTTGTGACATGTAGTCAAGTAATGGGAAAATGCCTTCGAGAAGATGTAGGTATGCTATTCGGACAATTTCATATGAAAAAAGCGCAGGCAGGTGTAACTCTGCTACGTTTAAGTAAGAAAAAGGGATGGGTAGTTCCACCTCCATTACATGTAAGAAATTCTGACCAAGCGTAATAAACAAAAATAAAAAAGTGGCGTTGGCCACTTTTTTATTTTTTAGGTGTATCCTCAAGCTTGGACTTATTTATTGTGGAAGAATCCATATATTCATCTGATATCTCCATAGCGTATTTATCATGGTGAATATGATTATGTTCTCTTAATTCATTGTCATTACGCAGTACTAACTTCTGCATATAAATATGGAAGAAAACTTCTATTCCGCCAATAATTAAAGCAGCTAAAAATGAAGAAAATCCAATATTATGAGTAGCATCTAAATTAGTAAACAAGGATGTTAATAACCAAATTCCAAAGAAGCTTAAACCGAAATCTGCCATTGTAGCAATCGCATTTCCGTATTTAGGTAAAATGAAGAGATCTCCGATTAAATAGGCAGTTCCCGTAAGGAAAAGAGAAATTAATAATACTTTAGGAATTGAAATGCCTTGAAAGATACTGAGCATGATTAGCAATACTGCAGTTATCGCTGTGTACTTAATTAATAAGGCAACAATATGTTTCATCTTTTTTCCTCCACTATTTAAAAGTATATTGAATAAAACATTCCATTAAAAACGGGTTATGCTTTTATATAGCGTAACCCGTTTTATATTGTAATGGAGGTCTATTTATGATATCCCATGGCACGTATGTTATATTTCGTTCTCCTATACACTATTATTTTGGGCTTAAAGAGCATCAATTATACCTTTGAATTCGTGGTCGTAATTACCAATTAATTAACTATATATTTTATCATGTAATTTAACATATTAAAGAAAGAAGGAGGTGAATTAACATGTCAAACAATAACAGTGGAAGCAGCAACCAATTATTAGTACGTGGCGCTGAACAAGCTCTTGATCAAATGAAATATGAAATTGCTCAAGAATTTGGAGTGCAACTTGGTGCAGATGCAACAGCTCGTGCAAACGGATCTGTTGGTGGTGAAATTACAAAACGTCTTGTATCATTAGCTGAGCAACAACTTGGCGGTGGCGTTACTCGTTAATTTTATATACGAAATGGATATAGAGGAGAGGCATGCTGTCTCTCCTTTCTCATACATTTTTTTAGTAAATAAGCTTAGTAGCGTTAGAATTTTTTTAGATTTACAACTATAACTCGAATTTATTTGTTTAAATTTTATACTCTCGAGGTTTTAAATACATAATTAATTTTTGTGAAATAAAAGATAAGAGGTTATATTTGATGCGAAAGGGGCAGAAAAAATGAAATATGAAGCGTTATTTACAGTTGAGATTTCTGTAGGAAGTGAAAGAGTAGCAAACCATAAAATAAAGGCTCATGATGTCGTTGATGTTGTTGAAAAGCTTGCTGAGAAGTATTTAAGTAATCATGAGGGACATTCTCGAAATGAATAAAGGAGAATAGTAATATGACCTGTCATGATGTTAATAATGAAACGAAAGAAAAAAAAGATTTAAAATGGTGGCAACTCTCACTTATTGGGATTGGTTGTACGATAGGGACGGGCTTTTTTTTAGGATCTAGTATAGGAATTAAAATAGGTGGTTCTTCAATTATTCTTATTCTTATTTTAACTGGATTCACTACATATATTGTATTTGAGGCATTGGCAAAAATGGCTGTAGAAGATCCACAAAAAGGATCTTTTCGCATTTATTCAAGAAAAGCTTTTGGAAATTGGGCGGGTTTTAGTCATGGGTGGACATATTGGTGTTCTGAACTGCTTATTATGGGTAGCCAGTTAAGTGCGTTAGGAATCTTTTCACGCTATTGGTTTCCTAAAATACCATTATGGATATTTGCTACTATATATGGAGTAGCGGCTATATTAATTATTTTTATAGGGGTAAAAATATTCGAACGTTTAGAGAAATGGATGGCTATTATAAAGATTGCTGCTATTATGGGGTTTATTGTAATTGCTATTTTGGTTATTTTAGGATTTATAAAGGGTGGTTTATATAAAGCACAAATTCCGCGGAATTTTAAAGATTGGTTTCCAAATGGATTAAAAGGCACATGGTCCTCTCTAATTTATGCATTTTATGCATTTGGAGGAATTGAAATTATGGGGTTAATGACAATAAGGCTTAAAGACCCTAAAGATGCAAAGAAATCAGGAAGAGTAATGTTAATGATTTTAACGATTATTTACGTAGTCTCTTTAGGGTTGGCAATTATGATGGTTCCATTAAACCAGTTTAATACGAAAGAAAGTCCTTTTGTAATAGCATTACAAGATTATAATTTGCCGTACGTGCCATTTATTTTAAATGTGGTATTAATTTTAGCGGGTTTTTCAACATTAGTTGGTTCATTATTTGCAGTGACAAGTGTATTAATGAATTTAGCTGAAGAGGGAGATGCACCTGCAATGTTTGCTAAAAAAAATAAAAAAAACATCTCTTTTCCAGCCTTAATTCTTATTATAATTGGACTTGGTGCTTCTATCCTTAGTGCTTTATTCCTACCCAAAAATATATATGAATATGTAACAACTGCAGCTGGATTAATGTTGTTATATACATGGAGTTTAATTCTTCTTTCATTTTGGAAATTAATGAATCCCAAAGGTTGGATGCAGATAAAAAGTATTATTGGTCTTATTATGATTGCATTAGCTGTTAGTGGAACATTATTGCAAAAAACAACCCGTTTCGGTTTCCTAGTGAGTTTGTTGTTTTTAGGAATAGTTATTCTTGTTACTATAATTGTTCATTTTATCTCAAGAAAAAGAAATGCAGCTATATGAAGTATCTTTCTTTTCACAATAGGAATAGTATGTCAGAAATAAATAATAGAAGTTATTGAAAAATAATTTGGTAAGTTTGAAAACCAAAATATAATCCATAAATAATAAGTGATATGCCAGATACTACCGTTATAAGAGACAATATACGAGCATTCAAAATTTTACGAAACATACTAGATGTACTTGCCATCGTAATATCCCATATAAAAATACCTAAAATAATCCCTAAGCTATATAACAAAAGCTGCTCTTTATTATAAGAAGAAGCGGCTTTTGCTAATATCGAGCCGAAAATGCCAAGCCAAAATAGGATTGTTAATGGATTAGATAAAGACATAAAGAAACCAGAAAAGAAGCTTTTAATAATTGAATCGTCATTTTTAGTATTACTAATGCTAATTTGATTCGCATTTTTTAAACTTTCGATGCCTGTATAGATTAAAACAAAAGCTCCGAAAGACCATAAGAAAAGTTTTATAATATCTTTTTCAAGGAAATGAATTACCCCTAAATAAATAAGTGCCATGTAGATAACATCTGCAAGTAAGGCTCCTATGCCGAGAATCCAAGCGTGAAAAAACCCACTTCTAATACCCTTTTCTAACTGTGCAGCATTTATGGGCCCCATTGGAGCAGATAATGATAAACCCAAGAAAACATAGCTTAAAAATATCCCCACGTATAACATGCTCCTCCCACTAAATTTGATCTATATTAAATCTATTCAGTGGTTAAAGTTTGTACAACTAAATAATAAAAAGCAGAGGGGATTATTTATTTTTATGCAAGTATTTTATTATTCGAGAAAATGGACACTTTGATGGAATTGTCTCATCATCACGTAAAAAATATTGCTGCCATTCATAATTATCTTTTTGACCATAATCTTTGAGAGAAGGATGAATAGGAGCTTTATCATAAGCGGCTAGACGTTGACGTATTAAGTTTTTTAGTTTTCTACTGCGTTTCTCAGAGCTCATAATCCCCTGTAAAACCCATCTAGGGGTTAAAGCGAGCATCATACATGAAAAATGTCTACTTTGTCTATTGACATGGGCGGGTGTAGCGCAGTAAACGAAATATGATTCATTATGAAAGCAAAATTCCCAAGTGTTTTCCATAGGGTCATTTGGAATGTGTGTAGGCCATTCCATCTCGTCCAAACGGCTAGTTGTATTAAGAAGAGACCAATAAATATGTTCAAAATCTTCAACTGTAGTTTCTCGCTCTAAATCTATTGGTGTATGAATAAAAACAATAAATGAGGCGTATTGACCTGTTTCTCTAGAACATTCAGTATATTCTTTAAGTAATGCAGCAAAATCCGCACTAGTACTCATATCTCTAGGATCACCAATGAATCCGTATCTGAGGTGATTGGCTGTAAAACCGTGTTGGGCTGGTATACAAGGGAAAGGTTTATTTTTATCTGTCATTTTCAATTTGAAAGAACGAAAAGCTTCTTGTTGCCAATGTGGAAGGGTAGTAAAAATTTTTTGTAAAGAGTCTTTATCATAAAGTATAGTCATCTTTTTATCCCTCCTAAGTCATAATATATAGCCTATTAATTACTTAGAAATAGGTGACTAACACAGCAAGAATAATTGTTTTTCGTTTTATTAAAATGAAATAATTTAATGGGTACCCCCTGCAACGAGTTACTTTAATATCTAATAATGTATAAATTTAAGTAACTATAAAATTTGAAAAAATATGTAGGTACAATGTTCACATTTATATTTTCTAACTAGTATGGTTTATAACGAAATAAGAAAGGATGTATTATGATGTGGATTTTTAAAGAAGAAAAAATTAAATTTATAGATTGTAAAGGCGAAGAAGTCATTTTGAAAATCAAAATTAAGGATATAAAAAAGTAGGGAAGAGGAATTAGGTCTATTTTATTGTGATTAACATAGAAGAATGGAAAAAATGATAAATTAGGTTGAAATGAATTCATATAGTATAGGCCCTTTTTGAATTTTTTTTGCATAATGTAGAATGAATGCATATTAAGGAGGAACATCTATGTCTTATCCTAATCAATTAGCTTGGCATGAAACATTGGATTTACATGAATTAGTAGCATTCCAAGCGAATGGTTTAATTAAATTAAAAAAATCAGTTAGAAATGTACCAGATCAAGCACTTCAATCGTTATATATTAAAGCTATAAATGCTATACAAAACAATTTACAAGAGTTAGTACAGTTTTATCCATATGCTCCTGGATTTCAATCGCAACATCGTGATGACACTGGATTTTACGCTGGAGATTTGCTTGGGTTAGCAAAGACATCTGTTCGAAATTATGCAATAGCGATTACTGAAACTGCAACACCGCGACTTAGAGAAGTTTTAACCCGTCAAATAAATAGTGCTATACAATTACACGCACAGGTTTTTAATTTTATGTATGAACGTGGTTACTATCCAGCTTATGATTTAAAGCAGCTATTAAAAAATGATGTGCAGAATGTGCAAAAGGCGATACAAATGCAATATTAAAATGAAGATATGGAAATTATCTTTAGAGAAAAACTATAGTTTATATAGGTCAAACAGTTAAGACTAAATGGTAATTTCCATTGTTAATAAATTGATTAAATTCTACTAATATAAATTCATTCTAAAATATTTAAGAAATTATACAAAGTCTGTTTTAGAATACGAGCCCCCCTATTTAAGAACTTGTTAGAGAATTACTTTCTAAATAGAAATAGATGTTTGTATAATATGTGGTGATTATTGGTAAAAAAAGTTGTTATCGGGAATCTCTTGAACTAGAATTTTTAGTACAAGCTATAACGGATGTTTGTACATGTTTTAAACAGGAGAGTCATTCATTTTGAATTAACTTTGTTTAGTTTTCATTTGAAAAACAAACAAAAAATAAAAAAGTAGAAATAAAATATATAAATTCCAAACACTTGGAATTGTAGATATTCCGAAATAGATTCCTCCAGGTAATAACCAAATACTGCAAATTAAAATCAAAATATTTTCTCTTTTAACTATTGAAATGAACGCCCAAAAAGAGGGGAGTAATAACATGAAAAGAACCGTGATGAAAAAGTCTTTATTAGATAGTTGATCGCTATACGGATTAAAATATAGAAATAATAGCGAAAGTAAAAAGATACTTATAGATGAAATCAATCCTACATAAACATGTATATTGTTTTTCATAATTAAGATTCTCCCCTCAATAACAATCTACTTATAATTCTATTTTCAAAAACAAATTTTATGTAATTGTTCTATAAATAAAAAAGCAGTTAGCAAAAGCTAACTGCAGTGAGAAATTTACATCCATGAAATTAAGGAGTATAACTATCTCATGGGTTAAGTATAGTATGAACAAAAAAATTGAGCTTATACTAAAAAATTAAAAAGAGCAGTTATTGATTATGACTGCTCTTTAATGGCAAGAAATAAAGCCTGGGTAAGAAGCAGACTTTATTATATATAGTGTTTGCGAAATTTCAATTTTTATTCCAAAAGAGTAGTGCTATTCTTAGAATATAGATATTGCCTACATTCAGTTTTTTAACAGATTAAGTTTAAAAGCTTTTAAAGGATGATTTTGCATTATACTTTGATTCATTAATATAAAAATAAACAAAGTATTTCCGCGTTTAATGCATCTTTTTATCTATATATTTTCCGTAATCAGGTACAGCAATTTTATCAAATTCTTGAACGAGTGTTTTGAGGCTTGTTGATAGCAATTCACCCGACATCGGTATCCCGTGTCCAGTAACGGCGGTTAGAGGCTTTAACTTTTCTAGCTTAAGAACTGACTCTTTAGCGGCTTTCCAGTCTGTTGTTAAATAACGAGGCGGACCGCTTATTTCCTGTTCTTGAGTTATTACTTTATATAGATACTCCTGTTTCACTGTAACAAAAGCGTCCCCAGCGATTAAAGTTCGGTCTTTTTCTCGGAATAATGAAATATGCCCTGGAGTATGTCCTGGTGTATGAATCCATCTAAACTCTGGCATATGGGGAACAGTTCCATCGGTAGGTAGCGCTTTTACGTTATTTCCTAAGTCAATTGGTTCGTTTGGGAACAGAGGAGACATTTTCGCTACCATACCACCTTCAACTGTAGGGTCTGGTTCTGGATAGCTTTGTTGTCCAGTCAGGAACGGTATCTCCATTTGATGTGCATAGACGTGAACATCCCAATGCTTGATGAGTTCAATTATTCCCCCAACATGATCAAAATGGCCGTGAGTTAAAATAATTGCTTTTGGGCGACTATTGGTACCAAATCGATCTTTAGCGATAGAGATAATTTCATTTGCACATTTAGGCATTCCAGCATCAACTAAAACAAAATCATTGGTCTCAGGATTTCCAACAAAGCATATATTGACGATTTGAATCGTGTAACAAAATAAATCACGTAATACTTCGATGCCGTGACCACTTTCAATTGAAGTTGCTGGAATAAACTTGTAATCGCTTCCGTAATTCATTTCATTGTCCAATTTTTCTCCCCCTTAATATATTTTAATACGACATTATAGTTCCCTAATCTTGAAAATTCATTTTGGCGAATTTGAGAAAAGAATTAATGTGGGATTAAAAACAATAATTTAGTCCTAGAATTAAGAGGGATTCATATCAATTTATATAAAGTGCAAACAAAAAATATTGCTTTTAAAGTCACAGATTCTACTATTTTTTGAGGCGAATTTATGGCTTAATAAAAGATTTATAAAGATATTACAATATGGATTTATATAAAAAATACATAACAAAGTTCGATAGAAATCCATTATGTCTAATGATTGCTTTTCATAATAAAAGAATGTTTAAGTTTGGTGATGTAATTGAAGTGAATTAGAGGGGAAATAGAAGTGATGATCTCTTCCTAACTTAATTATATCATGTAATTTACGTTCGAAATAGACTGTTTCTTCTCATTTACTACTGTTACAATCAAGAACACATGAATAGTAAGGAGAGGTGCCAAATGAGTTCTTTCGTTCTCGATTTTCAGGAAATAGAAAAAACGCAGCTTTTTCTCGTTGGTGGAAAAGGATTGAATTTAGGGGAGTTATCCAATATTCAAGGGATACAAGTGCCAGAAGGGTTTTGTGTTACAACGGTAGGGTATGAACAGGTCATCGGAAAAAATGGAGCGTTTCAAACTTTATTGAATCAATTAGCAATGCTAAAAATTGAGGAACGAGATCGAATTGGTGAAATTAGTAAGCAGATTAGAGAAGTCATTATGGCGGTGGAAATTCCAGTTGATGTAGTGGAATCAGTAGCTCATTATCTCTCGCACTTTGGCGATGAACATGCATATGCAGTGCGTTCGAGTGCTACTGCTGAAGATTTACCGTATGCCTCGTTTGCTGGTCAACAAGATACGTATTTAAATGTTATTGGAAAAGAAAACATTTTGCAGCATATTAAAAAATGCTGGGCTTCTTTGTTTACAGATCGGGCGGTTATATACCGAATGCAAAACGGTTTTGATCATAATCAAGTTTCTATATGTGTTGTCATTCAAAAAATGGTTTTCCCTGAGGCTTCAGGGATTTTATTTACTGCGGATCCGATTACTTCGAATAGGAAGGTGTTGTCAATCGATGCCAGCTTTGGACTTGGCGAGGCGCTAGTATCTGGATTGGTTTCTGCCGATAATTATAAGGTAAAAGAAGACGAAATCGTCGAAAAGGTCATCGCAACGAAAAAATTAGCCATCTATGGACGAAAAGAAGGCGGAACAGAGAGAAAGAAAATTGCTCCTAATCAGCAAAAATTTCAAACACTTACTGAACAACAGATTTTACAACTAGCACGCATCGGAAGACAAATCGAAGCTTATTTTGGTTGTCCGCAAGATATTGAATGGTGCTTAGTTGATGATACAATTTATATAGTCCAAAGCAGACCGATTACGACTTTATATCCAATTCCAGAAGTAAATGATGGGGAAAATCACGTGTATATATCAGTTGGTCACCAACAAATGATGACCGATGCGATGAAACCATTAGGTTTATCTTTTTTCCTGTTAACGACTAGTGCACCTATGTGTAAAGCCGGAGGAAGACTATTTGTTGATGCTACGCAAAGACTAGCTTCACCTGCTAGCAGAGATTACTTAATAAACACTTTAGGTAAATCGGATCCGCTCATACGAGATGCATTAACGACTGTAATTGAGCGAGAGAATTTTATTAAATTGTTATCGGATGATGAAAAAGAAAAGGATCTTAGTAAAAATGTGCCACCTGCAAGTTCGCAACAACAACCTGAAAACGATCCGGAAATCATTACGAATTTAATAAAGAATAGTGAATTATCAATAGAAGAATTAAAACGAAACATGCAAACGAAATCAGGGGTGGATGTACTTGATTTTATTTTAGAAGACATTCAGCAATTAAAGAAAGTATTATTTAACTCGCAAAGTATAGCTATCATTATGGCAGGTATGAATGCTTCATCATGGATTAATGAAAAGATGGAGCAGTGGCTAGGAGAAAAAAATGCAGCAGATGTACTTTCACAATCTGTACAACATAATATTACGTCAGAAATGGGGCTAGCGTTATTGGATGTGGCAGATGTGATTCGGCCGTATCTGGAAGTCATTGCGTATTTACAGCATGTAGAAGATGACAGCTTTTTAGATGAATTAATTCAGTTTAAAGGCGGGGAAAAAGTTCGGGATGCAATCGATGCTTTTCTAAATAAATATGGAATGAGATGCAGCGGAGAAATCGACATTACGAAAACGCGCTGGAGTGAACAGCCAGCTACAATTATACCGATGATTTTAAATCATATAAGAGACTTTGAATATGGTGCTAGTAAGCGGAAGTTTGAAGAAGGGCTACAGGAAGCTTTGAAAAAAGAAAAAGAGTTGTTAGAGCGATTGCAGCACTTGCCGGATGGGGAACAAAAAGTAGAAGAGACGAAGAGAATGATTTGTAACCTCCGCAATTTCATCGGTTATCGTGAATATCCGAAATACGGCATGATTCATCGTTATTTCATATATAAGCAGGCATTACTGAAAGAAGCAGAGAAACTTGTGCAAAATAATGTTCTGGATGAAATAGAAGATATATACTATCTAACTTTTGAAGAACTTCACGAAGTCGTCCGCACAAATAAACTAGATTACAAGATTATTCATAAACAAAAAAATGCGTACAAATTATATGAAAAACTAACACCTCCGCGTGTTATCACGTCTGATGGAGAAATCATTACAGGTAAGTACAAACGCGAAAATCTCCCGGCTGAAGCAATTGTAGGTTTGCCTGTTTCTTCTGGAGTGGTTGAGGGGAGAGCACGCGTTATTTTAAACATGGAAGACGCGAATTTGGAAGATGGAGATATATTAGTTACGGCATTTACCGATCCTGGGTGGACACCTTTGTTTGTTTCTATAAAAGGGTTAGTCACTGAAGTCGGCGGGCTTATGACGCACGGAGCAGTGATTGCACGTGAGTATGGCCTGCCAGCAGTTGTTGGAGTAGAGAACGCTACGAAACTAATAAAAGACGGGCAACGAATTCGGGTACATGGAACAGAAGGATATATTGAAGTGTTGTAGTTGTATTTTAGATAAATAAAGAAATCGTCCACTAAATATAGTGGACGATTTCTTTATGATTTTAATAGTTTTATCAACTTTCATCAATATTTTCTGAAATATTGATGAATCAGAATGTATGTTCATCTAAAACAAAGGATTTTTTCAAAAATATTACAAATTCAGACAATGCATTGATAATTTTCTGAATTTTCCGTAATATATAAACGTTGTATCGTATTTAATATTGGGGAGGAATAGGGATGAAGAAAAAACCTTTTAAAGTGCTGTCTACGCTTGCGGCGGCAGCTGTGCTTAGTTGCACATTTGGGTATGGGGGTCAATCTGTTTATGCGGCAACGCCGTCTAATGGAGGAACTTTAAGTCCCATTGATGAAAATTTAATTCAAGAGGAGCGTTTAGCAGATGCGCTCAAGAAACGCGGTGTAATTAATGAATCTACGTCGAAAGAAGACACATTAAAAGCTGTTGAAAAATACGTAGAGAAGAAAAAAGGAGAAAATGCGGGAAAAGAACCAGCAGCGGGGGATAGTGTTACGAGAGAAGCGGCTGACTTTTTGAAAAAAGTTAAAGATGCAAAAGCAGATGAGAAAGAAAAAGCAGATCAACCTGCTAGTGGTCCAGTAGCGGGACAAGAGCCGGTTAAAGGGGGATTAAACGGCCAAGTACCAACTACTTCAGCGAAGCAAAAACAATATAACGGTGATGTTCGTAAAGATAAAGTTCTCGTATTGCTAGTAGAGTTTGCGGACTTTAAGCATAACAATATTGATCAAGTACCAGGTTATATGTATTCAAATGATTTTAATCCAGAACATTATCAAAAAATGTTATTTGGTAATGAGCCATTTACACTCTTTGATGGTTCAAAAGTACCAACATTTAAACAATATTATGAAGAGCAATCTGGTGGTAGTTATACAGTAGATGGCACAGTAACAAAGTGGTTGACAGTTCCTGGTAATGCGGCAGATTATGGCGCAGATGCAGGAGATGGCGGTCATGATAATATGGGACCAAAAGGACCTCGTGATTTTGTAAAAGAGGCATTAAATGCGGCTGTAGAAAGTGGTATTGATTTATCTGAATTTGACGAATACGATCAATATGACAATAATGGTGATGGCAATAAAAATGAACCAGATGGTCTGATTGATCACTTAATGGTCATTCACGCTGGAGTTGGGCAAGATGGGGGCGGTGGTAGACTAGGTGATGATGCAATTTGGTCACATCGTTGGCACCTTGGAACACCATATCCAATTGAAGGAACAAAAGCAAAAGTTGATAACTGGGGCGGTAAGATGGCAGCATACGACTACACAATTGAGCCAGAAGACGGAGCGGTTGGTGTATTCGCACATGAATTTGGTCATGATTTAGGTCTTCCAGATGAGTATGATACGAAGTACACAGGAGCAGGTGAGCCAATTAACTCCTGGTCTGTTATGAGTGGCGGTAGCTGGGCTGGTAAAATTGCAGGAACAACGCCACCGAGTTTCTCTCCGCAAAACAAAGAGTTCTTTCAAAAGAACATAGGTGGAAACTGGGCCAATATTGTAGAGGTTGACTATAATAAATTAAATCGTGGTATTGGCTATGCGACGTATTTAGATCAAAGTGTAACGAAATCAAATCGTCCTGGTCTGATTCGTGTTAACTTACCAGATAAAGAGGTGAAAGGTATTCAGCCTGCATTCGGTAAGAAGTACTACTATAGTACAAAAGGTGATAACCTTCATACAACATTAGAAACGCCAGTGTTTGATTTAACAAATGCAACAAATGCGAGGTTTGATTATAAATCAATGTATGAAATTGAAACGGATTATGACTTCCTTGAAGTACATGCAGTGAAAGAAGATGGTACGAAAACGTTAGTGGATCGAATTGGTGAAAAAAATGTGAAAAATGGTCTAGACACAACAGATGGTAAATGGGTAGATAAGTCTTATGACTTAAGCAAATTTAAAGGTCAAAAAGTAAAATTAGTATTCGAATACATTACAGATGGTGGTTTAGCGCCGACCGGTTTTACTTTTGATAATGCTACATTAACTGTAGATGGAAATGTTGTGTTCTCTGATGATGCAGAAGGCGAAACGAAATTTAAATTAAATGGTTTTGTTGTAGCAGACGGTTTTGATAAGAAGAAGCATAACTACTATTTAGAGTGGAGAAACTATGCTGGTGCTGATCAAGCGTTAAAATATAGCAGTGGTGTACCATATAATACAGGTCTGCTAGTATGGTATGCAGACTCTAGCTTTACAGATAATTGGGTTGGTTTACATCCAGGTGAAGGTTTCTTAGGAGTTGTTGACTCTCACCCAGAGGCAATTGTTGGAACACTAAACGGCAAACCAACTGTTAAAAATAGTACACGATTCCAAATCGCAGATGCTGCGTTCTCCCTTAACCAAACGCCAGCATGGAAAGTGGTATCTCCAACACGCGGAACATATGATTACAAAGGATTACCAGGTGTAACGAAGTTTGATGACTCTAAATTGTATATAAATGATTTAATCCCAGATGCAGGACGTAAATTACCGAAATTTGGATTGAAATTTGAAGTAGTTGGACAAGCAGATGATAATTCTGCAGGTGCAGTTCGTTTATATCGTTAATAATGTAGAAGCTGTTGAAGGGGAGTCCTTTCAACAGCTTTTTTTACAGAAACATAAATTTCAAGTTATTAATAAAATAATAGAAATTACTAAGCAAGCGGGCTTATTTCTTTAAGCCAGCAGCATAAAAAGGTCCATGAACTGCGATTGTTGATAAAAAGCGAGCAATCTCCTCAGGTGTTTCTTTTTGTCCATTATTTAACCATTGTTGGATGACACCTATATGTGCAGATGCCATATAAGAAGTTAAATATTCGCTTGGAACAAGTAAATTCTCCTTATTAATGAGAGGACCATTCGTATCTTCAAATAATGTTTTCCACATAAAGTCTTTCAGTTTTGTTTGGAAAGATAAATCTCCTTTCGGACTTAGTACTGCTCTCATAAAATCACTATTTTCATTTAGAAATTCAAGAATAGAAGTGATAAGTATAAATGGCATTGTTGGAGAAGGATTTGATCCAAGGTCAGCAATAACTTCCGGGAATTTCTGTTTAGCAATGTTAGAAAACTCGTACATAATGTCTTCTTGGCATTTTGTCATTAAATCAAATTTATCTTGATAGTGCGCATAGAAAGTACCGCGATTAATGTTTGCTTTCGTTGTAATATCTTTCACTGTAATGGCGTCAAAACCTTTTTCTTCAATTAGCTCCACCAATGCATTTCGTATGGCAGTTTTCGTACGAACAACACGCAAATCTAAATTATTATCGCGCAAAGCATATCCCTCCTTAATTTTACTCAACACATTTGGAAAATGTGTCTTATAACCAACACATTCACGATTTTTGATTATTGTATAAGGTTCAACTCGAACATATAATTCAAAATATAAATAAACAACACGTTGTTGGTTATTATAGATCAAATTAAGGGAGGAGAAAAGAAAATGTTTAAAAATAAACTTTTATTTTTATCACCAGTTATTGCACTACTTGTTGTTTTTATTTTTTCATTAACGCTATTTCCAACTGTTCAACCGCAGCCGAAAAACTTGCCAATTGCAATTGTAAATGAGGATCAAGGTGTAGAAATTCCAAATCAACCGAAAATGAATATGGGGCAAACGATCGTTGATAACATGAAAAAAACAGCGAAATCAGAGGAAGAACCCGCAGTGAAGTGGGTAGAAGTAAAAAATAAAGAAGCCGTTCAAAAGGGATTAAACAATAAAGAGTATTACGCGGCATTAGTCATCCCGAAAGAATTTAGCGCAAAACAAGCGTCGTTACGAACACCACAGCCATCTTCACCTGAGATAGAAATATATATTAATCAAGGAATGAATACGGCTGCATCAACTATGGCAGGGCAAATATTACAGGCGATTGTTGATAATATGAACAATACTGTTCGTACACAAATATTAGAAGGGTTGAAAGCAAAAGGAGCTACTGTAACAACAGATCAAGCTGAGAAATTAGTAACACCTATTGTAAAGAACGTGAAAAATGTGAATGAGGTCGGCAAAAATAGTGCGAACGGTAACTCACCAATATCATTATTCCAGTCGTTATGGATTGCAAGTTTAGCTAGTGCAGCGATTATTTTTATTGCGATTAGTAAAATGCCAGTAAGCTCAAGAAAAGAAAACTTTCTGTTAAAAGTAAAACAAATCGTAACAGGAGCTATTGCGACACTTGTAATTGGGTTTGGTCTTACATGGATTGCAGATGGGATGGTAGGGTTAAATATTTCGAACTTCACGGATACAGCTCTATTCTTATCCATTACTTCTTTTAGTTTCTTCTTAATGATATCTGCAGTACTATCATTAGTTGGGCTAAAAGGAATCGGTTTATTCGCTTTATTACTATTCTTCGGGGCACCGTTATTATCATTAGCACCTGAGATGTTGTCTCCGTTTTATCAAGACTGGGTTTACTCATGGTTACCAATGAAATTTATGATTGAAGGCCTAAGAGAAATCTTCTTCTTCGGAAAAGGGTTAAGCTGGAATACACCTGTTACTGTACTCGTTTGGATTGGTATAGTAAGTATGGTTACTATATTAGCAACTGCACTCAAACGTAGTGTAGTAAAAGGGCATAAAACAGAATTGAACGCTTAAAAACAAGCCGTTTCACTAATTAGTGAAACGGCTTGTTTGTGATTTTTTCTCAATGTAAATGCCTGATTGTTGAAAAGTGTAGTGTTTAGAATTAAGGCGAAATCTTTAAAGATCGCGTACGTTCCAAACAATCTCACCACGTTCATCATCCCACGTACTGTGATGTCGCTTAAATCCTATCTTTTCTAGTACCCGGAGGGAAGCGATATTCCAAGCACCTACAGTCGACCAAAGTCTTTGGCGCCCAGTAGCAATCGCCGCGTCCAGTACAACAGATGCGGCCTCAGTCGCATAACCTTTACCATGAGTGCTGCGGAACAACTCGTATGCAATCTCCGGCTCTTCAAGTGTGGAACGACCGATAATTAAGCCACAGTACCCAATGAAATCGCCTTCGTCTCTCCTTCGAATAGTGAGAAGGGAAATACCATTTTCGTCTGCCTTCTTGCGCATCTCAATAAGCCGGTTACGAACGGAATCAACGGCTGGAATGTCCACGCCACGTTCGCCAATTAATTTGCTCAGCCAAACGGAATCGGATTCCTCCCACATACTAAGCTCAAGTCTTTCGGTTTTCAGCTGGAAGGCCATAGTTTTAAATAAAGATGGCATAGTGGTACCTCCTAGTTATATGACTGGATTCATAATAGCTTCGCATCTCAACACCACATCTGGTTGGAAACCTGATTCATTCGCGAATTTATAGCAACAGCGTACAAAAAATAGTGATATTTTATCCGCTATTTGCCGTGTAGTAAAATCCCCACTGATTATAGTTTCACTTTATGAATAAGCAATTCCTTTACAAAATAGACCCTTTTCTCAAACTTTTCTTTCAATCTAAAGCCGTCCCGTTATATACACAGGCTCCTACTATTTCTAAATGCATAAAATGTTAAGCGAAAGTATGGGGGGATATGATGTATAATTCGAATTATTATGATTGGTATAGGCAGAATGATAAGTTAATTAGTGATATTGAAAAAGCTATAAATGGAGAGTATAGCGCTATAAGCTGCTATGCAAAATTAGCGAATATGGCTCCAAATCAAGTAGAACAAAAACAAATTCTTGAAATTCGTAATGATGAAATAAAGCATTTCCACAACTTTGTACAAATTTATACGAACTTAACTGGTAGGCAGCCAAAACCACAAATTACTGAAGACTGCCCAAATACGTATTTACAAGGATTAGAGTTCGCTATACAAGATGAACAAAAAACAGTAGATTTTTATTTGGAAATTTCAGATGAGACATCGGATGCACATTTGAAAGAGTTGTTACGGAGAATAGCTGCGGATGAACAAAATCATGCAGTATGGTTTTTATATTACTTCGTGAAGTCGAAGTGAGCATTAAGAATGACTGATGTGGTGAATATATTAGAAGTTATTTTAAAACGCAGTGCAACGATTGAATAAGATATGTAAATGTAAGTAGAAGGAAACCGTTTCGCTAGTAGTGGAGCGGTTTTTTTATGATGTACTTATGTATCGACAAAATATAGTAATTACATTTCATATATAATGTATAGAACAAAAATAAATAAGCTAGGAGCAGACATATGAAAAGAGGGATTACAGTAGATATTCTAGATGGATATGATAATTTACTTTGGAAAGTATTAAAGCCAATTGATATTACTGTATTTGATTGGCGAGTGAGGGATGAGGAGTCCTACTTAATAGCACGTGGTGAATTGGATGAGGCATTATTTCCAGAAGAACCAAGTGTAGTGGAAGGGTTAGCGTTGAAAAAGTTAGTTAAAGACAACATATATTATCTTATTTTTGCAGATTTAAAAGCATATCCTAAAGGAGAAATAGCGATAGATATTGAAACATACGAAGAGTTTAAGGAAAGCAAGTGTGAGGTAGTTGTATTAGCGGTGGATGCTCAATACATACAAATTTATGCGAAAGATCAAAAATCGATTGAATTAATGTATGAAAACGCAGTGAATCAAGGATTTTATGTAGAATATATTACAGATGAAAATGATGGAAGGACTCGTTTGTCAGTATGGTAGCAATTTGAAAGGGGAAAGGCAATATGGAGAGAAATATAAGTAAAGAATATGCAATTCGAATTGCTACTGAAAATGAAAGTGATAGTATTATCCTTTTATTAAAAGAGGTAGCACAATGGCTACAATATAAAGAAGTGGATCAGTGGCAGTATCTTTTAGGAGAGGAAGCTACGGCTGAAATACTAGAATGTATAAGAGAGAAATATACATATGTTGTTCTGAAAGAAGCTGAAATAGTTGGTACGGTTACAGTTTCTCCTAAACAAAATGAATGGGATGAACATATTTTTGGTAAAGAGGAAGTTTCTAATTCATTATATATTCATAGATTTGCGGTGAAACGGAAGTATAAGGGAAATGGAATAGGAGAATGGATTTTACGGTGGGTAGAAGAGAATGTGCAATGTGATAAAGAGTATTTGAAGTTAGATTGCGTGGGGCATAATCGTACGTTGAATGATTTTTATAAGAAAAATAGTTTTGAATATGTTGGAAGTACGGATGGGCTTAGTAAGTTTCAAAAGAAAAGGAGAATGTGAATGCATCCAATTAACGTAAGTTTAGTTGAAAAGTTAATACAGGAACAGTTTCCTGAATGGGCCCATTTAGAAGTGAAACCTGTAAAGTTTAGTGGGTATGATAATAGGACGTTTCACTTAGGCGATGAGATGAGTGTAAGATTGCCAAGTGATGTGGCATATGCACCGCAAGTAGAGAAAGAAAATAGTTGGCTTCCTATATTAAATAAGGGGCTTTCTTTACCGATTTCTACCCCACTTGCGAAAGGAAATCCGTCTGAAGCGTATCCATTGCCTTGGTCTATTAATAAGTGGATAGAGGGAGAAACAGTTACGAAACAAAACGTTCGGGATTTAAATGAATTTGCGGCGGACTTAGGATCTTTTTTAGTAGAATTGCAATCTATTAATGCGAGTAACGGACCTTTAGCTGGAACACATAATTTTTACCGAGGCGGACTTATATCTGTATATGATGAAGAGGCGAGAGTTGCTATTGAAAATAATAAGGATGTTTTTGACGAGGCATTATTAAAACACCTTTGGAATGTAGCACTTAGTTCAACATGGGATCGTAAGCCAGTTTGGGTTCATGGAGATGTAGCGCCAGGGAATTTACTCGTTAAAGATGGAAAGCTTTGTGCTGTAATTGATTTTGGTATTTTAGGTGTAGGAGATCCTGCTTGTGATGCAGCGATGGCGTGGACGTTTTTTGATGAAAATAGTAGAAATGTATTTAAAGAAGTATTACGCATGGATGAAGAAACGTGGAATAGAGCGAGAGGATGGGCACTTTGGAAGGCGTTAATTACATATGATGCGAATAGGGAGAGTAATGAAAAAGTAGCAGAAGAGTCGTATCGTTTCATTCAAGTGATTGTGGATGATTATGAGAGGTAATAGAAAAGCCTATTTTAAAATAGGCTTTTTCATATGATTAAATAGTAGAAATGGAAAGAAGGAATATAATATAATTGTACGGAATATTTAGATAACGGGAGGTGTCGAATTTTGAGTGAAATTGAATTAAAGAGTAATGTAATTAAGACAGGGCGAGAGAAGGGGATTATTCTTCGGTTTATACTTGCTAGTCTCGTTGGAGTGTTTATGTTTTTCGTTCCTGTTACGATAAACGGTGCATCGTCTATTATGATTGATCATATCGTATCGTGGATTAGGGCTTCGGTTCCTGGCGTAGTACCTTATTATGCATTATTTGTTATGGCGATTGGTGCGATTTATCCATTTTATACGAAGAAATGGAATGCATCTATTGTAGACATTTGTTTTTCTATTTTAAAAGTAGTTGGCGTTGTTTTTGGCATATTATATTGTTTAAAAGTAGGACCAGCTTGGTTCTTTGCGCCAGATATTGGGCCGTTTTTGTATGAGAAGCTAGTCATATCAGTAAGTTTGCTCGTTCCAATTGGCTCGGCGTTTTTAGCGTTATTAGTCGGATATGGATTGCTTGAATTTATCGGTACATTTTGTCGTCCGATTATGAGGCCATTATGGAATACGCCGGGGAGATCGGCGATTGATGCAGTTGCGTCCTTCGTTGGAAGTTATTCGCTTGCCCTTCTTATTACGAACCGCGTGTATAAAGAAGGAAAGTATACGACAAAAGAAGCGGCGATTATCGCTACAGGATTTTCTACAGTATCCGCTACATTTATGATCATCATCGCAAAAACATTAGATATTATGCATTTATGGAATGTTTATTTTTGGACTACACTTGTTGTAACATTCATCGTGACTGCTATCACCGTAAGAATCCCGCCCCTTAGTAGAAAACCAGATACATATGTAACAGAAGAAGGGTTCCCAGAGCCTGTTTATAAAGAGAAAATGTTGGAACGTGCTTGGGAAGATGCGTTAGAAGTATCAAAGTCTGCACCGAGCATTATGAAAAATATTGCAGTGAATTTAAAAGACGGATTTATTATGACAATGGGGATTTTACCATCCATTATGTCAGTAGGATTAATTGGTATCGTCTTAGCGAAGTTCACGCCAATATTTGATTGGATCAGTTATATTTTCTATCCGTTTACATGGTTATTACAATTACCGGAAGCAGACTTAGCTGCTAAAGCCGCATCAGTTGGCATTGCAGAAATGTTTTTACCGTCATTATTAGTAGTAAGTGCACCACTCGTGACAAAGTTTGTTATTGCAGTTGTTTCCGTATCATCTATTTTGTTTTTCTCCGCTTCCATTCCTTGTATATTATCAACAGATATTCCGTTAAAAGTATCTGAACTCATTATTCTGTATGTGCAGAGAACGATTTTAACGTTGCTTATTATTACGCCGATTGCTTATTTGTTGCTTTGAAGTTTTAATAAGATAAAGTTAAACAAAAGAAGCCGTCTGTAAAAAGAGGGCTTCTTTTGTTTAAAAGCGGGATATTCTTATTTATTTTTCGTATATGACGTAACGCTTCTTAAGAAGATTCCTAGTCCCGCAAAAAAGAATCCTAAGCATAATAAGCTGCCTGGCGTTCCCCAAGTAATTTGATCTAGCATTTTTTATCCCCTCCCGTTTATCATTATATAGAATTTATTGGAAATTATCAAAAAATTCTTTTTTTAATGATTACTGATGAGTCTTCCTACCTTATACGAGAAGAATATATTTGAAAAGAATTCTTTTCTTTATATTTTTTTATTCTTATAATGCGTTTTTGATTCTTATGATATAGTAACAACAAAGGGGGCTTAAAAATGGAAATTATTCACGAAAGAGCAAAGTTGCGGTTAATGGATAATACTGATGTCGAAACTTTGTTTTCGATTGTAGAAGGAAATCGGGATATTTGGGCGTATTTAATCTCTAAAATGGATAGTGTGCAAGATATGCAACAATACGTTCAAAAAGCGATAAAGGGTTACGGAAGAGGTACTCAAATACCTTTCATAGTCGTAGATCAACAGTCGAATAAGATTGTAGGAAGTACACGTTTATATAATATTTCAGTAGAAGATAAGACAGTTGAGTTAGGGCAAACGTGGTATCATCCGAGTGTGCAACGTACGAGTATAAATACAGAGTGTAAGTATATGCTTCTTCAGTATGCTTTTGAAAAATTGCATATGCTGAGAGTGCAAATTAAGACGGATGCAAGAAATGAAAAAGCACAACGAGCAATTGAAAGGTTAGGCGCAGTAAAAGAGGGTGTGCTTCGAAATGAAAGAAAATTACCGAATGGTTATGTGAGAGATGCGGTGGTGTACAGTATTATCTCGAGTGAATGGCCAAGCGTAAAAGAAAAATTGTTAGAAAAATTAGAGTTGTATAAAGAAAAGTTATAATTCGTGTTTTGAAAGGTATATTGTTCGTGAGATATGAAAAATATACCTTTTTTCTTACAAAATGCTACTTTATTTTAATTCCTTTTGTTTCATCGTTCCCTTCTGAGAAAAAATTCGTTACAATGTAGTTGTATGGTAATAAACTTATGAATTTAAAAAATGTAATGAAAACCGCAAATGAAAATGAATTGATAATCCTCAATTTTAAATGAAAACCCTTTTATACATAAATAACAAGTAAAGTTCCTTCTTTTAAATAAACTCAAACAAAACGATTTGATATAAATGTTTTTTATAGAAGTATGGATGATGTACGGAGGCAATTACAAATGAAAGAAAATAAGAAGAGTAAGAAAAGACGAATCTTTCAAGTATTTTTACTAATGATTTGTTCTGCTATTTTATATGTAAGTTATGCAGCTTACGATATTTGGAGTTATCGTTTTAAAGCAAATGATGACGTGAAAACGGATGCTGGTATCGTACTAGGAGCAGCTTCATGGAACGGAAAACCATCTCCTGTATTTAAAGAAAGAATTAATCATGCGATTTCTTTATATAAGAACGGAAATATTAAAAAGATTATTTTTACAGGTGGTACAAAGTTCGAGGCAGAACTTGAGGAAGCACGTACTGCAAGAGTATATGCAATGAAACAAGGTGTAAAAGAGGAAGATATTTTAATTGAAACTAAATCCCTTTTCACTGAAGAAAATTTAAAAAATGCGAAGCAAGTTGGAATAGAGAACGGCATACAAACATACACGATTGTAAGTGATCCACTTCATATGAAACGCGCAATGAGAATCGCAAAACATATTAATATTGAAGCGTATGCTTCACCAACGCCGACATCAGCATATAAAACGTTAGATACAGAAATACCATTCTTCTTTAAAGAATTATTCTCGTATATTGGATATGTAACCTCTTTGCCATTAAAAGCATTGAAGGGGGACTAATATAAGAAAAGGATCTATCCTTAAATAGGAACTTTTCTTATTAGTCAAAAACATTGTATTTTTATCGGAATAGTGAAATAATAGAGAGGTAGCTTCATATAATCATAATGACAAAATGAACGGTTTATGAATCGAGCATAAAGTGAAACTTTAATCAGTGGGTGGGTTTCTAACTGATTATTAGTTGAACCAATCGGGCGTTTACGGGCAGTTGATCTCCCATCTAACTTCCTTTGCTTCACCTGAATTTTTAGGTGGGAGTTTTACTGCCCGCAAATAGCGGGATAAAGGAGATTATAGTATGGCACTCTCATTTGTTGAAACAGAAGAACAGTCTTTAATTATTGAGAAAATAAATAAATTGATTCCGAAGTTCATGGAAAGGGAGCATCAGCTAAGTGAATTAGGATCATTTCCGTATGAAAATATAAATGATTTGAAAGATATCGGATATACGAAATTAACGTTACCGAAGGAATTTGGTGGTAGTGCCATTTCTTTATATGACTTCGTTTTATTTCAAGAGAAAATCGCGGAAGGCTGTGGAGCTACTGCATTATCGATTGGCTGGCATCTTGGCATTGTGAAGGAGCTAGCGGAAAATCGCTCTTGGAATGATGAGATGTTCAAATGGTTTTGCGAAGAAGTACGTAATGGTGCGCTCTTTAACAGGGCAGCAACAGAACCGAAAACAGGGAGTCCGACGCGTGGCGGCAAACCAGAAACAATAGCGGCTCAACAAGGCGAGAAGTGGGTTATAAATGGAAGAAAAACTTTTACAACGATGGCGCCAGTACTTGATTATTTTATTATTTCAGCAAGTATGGAAGGCCGTGATGAAGTTGGTGAGTTTGTTATTCCAAGAAATACACTCGGTGTATCTATTGAAGAAACGTGGGATAGCGTTGCAATGCGAGGGACTGCTAGCCACGACCTTGTCTTACAAAATGTAGAGATAGACAACCGCTTTTTTACGGATGTAAAAGGCGGGAAAGTGAAACAAAAGGGTATTGGCTGGTTGCTACATATACCAGCATGTTATTTAGGAATTGCACAATCAGCAAGAAATTATGCAGTTCAATTTGCGGAATCATACAAGCCAAATAGTTTAAATCATTCTATTAGTTTATTGCCGAATGTTAGAAAATTAGTTGGAGAGTTAGAACTTGAGCTTATGCAAGCTCGTGTCTTTTTATATCAAATTGCGAAAAAGTACGATGAGGCAGAAGATAAACTATCACTGCAAGCAGAATTAGCAGCTGTGAAATATGCTGTAACAAATGCGGCGATATCTATAGTGGATAAATCGATGCGCATCGTAGGAGCAAAAAGTTTATCAGAAAAAAATCCGCTCCATCGTTACTATTTAAACGTCAGAGCAGGATTACACAATCCACCGATGGATGATGCAACATTGTCTATGCTGGCGGATGCGGCGTTTCGGTCGTGATTTTTGAAGTTTACATTTTATTGTTTATGGATATTATAGTTGTTTTGAAAGCACGGGTTTGATTAGTAATCAAACCCGTGCTTTTTATGTGTATGAAGTACTTAATGGAGATGTAGGTTTTTAATATAAATGATTATCATGGTGTTGTGATTGTTTCTTGTTGAAAAATTCTTATTGTAATGCCAGTTTGGAGGCTGTATAAACATTTTTCGTATTTAATCCCAAATTAAAGGTCTTTCCAAGTTAACCATTCGCAAATATTGTAAAAATTGACCCGCATGGACCGCATCATGATAGGCAATTCGTAATAGCATATCACCTAAATATCGTTGATAGCCAACATCACTTCTATCAATAAGTCTTGAATCTAGCTCGGCTATGCTTATTGATTGAACATATTCTATGAAGTCAGTAAAGTGTGATTGTGCCAATTCAATTTCTTTTTTTACACAAGTAATTGGCTCGTCATCATACGGGGTACGTATGTCGTTTATTGAACCGTTGTTTTTTATAATCATATGATAGTAAAAAGTTGAGCTCCATACGTGACGTATCATTTCACCAAAGGACATAGCCTCAGGATCAGGCTTCCAATTAAGAAAATTATCGGGAAGAGAATTCCATAATTTTTCTGAGCGCCTTCTCGTTTCTTTTAAATTTAATATACTAAGATCAATTGCATTCATAATACATTCTCCTTTACTATTAAACTTAAAATAATTGTATCAATTTAATAGTTAGGGTATCATCGAAATATGAATGTATATCCGAATATCTCATATATAGCTAAACTAATTGCTGAACCTACAAGAGCAATCATCTTAGATTGTCTAATGAATAATCAGGCACTACCTGCTAGTGAATTGGCTTATATGGCAAAAGTGTCACATCCAACAATTAGTTCGCATCTTTCTAAATTAGTAGAAGGGAATTTACTTACAGTTGAACAACATGGTAGACATCGTTACTATCGACTTGCTAATCAAGAAGTTGCAGAAGTGCTTGAAAAGTTAGGGACAATTGCACCAACAGTTCAAGTTCGCTCTTTAAAACAATCAAGCCAACTAAAACAAATTCGTTATGCTCGAACTTGTTATGATCATCTTGCAGGCAAACTCGGTGTAGAGATAACTGAAAAATTACTAGATAGGCAATTTATAATTTTAGAGGATGGAGAATACATTGTAACGGAACAAGGTAAGAAATGGTTTCTGAATTTTGGAATAAATGTTGATGAGGCAGATACAAAAAGGAGGGTATTTGCAAAACCTTGCCTTGATTGGAGTGAACGGCGTTACCATATTTCTGGTTGGTTAGGGTCTGCAATTGCAAAACTGCTTTTTGAACAGGGATGGATTACGAAAACGGATAAGAACCGAGCTGTCCATCTTACAAAGAAAGGTGTAAAGTTATTGGAAGATCAATTAGGCATTGATATGAAAACTGAGGAAAGAAAAGCTTGAAATTAGAAAAATCCGTCAAAATGAAGGGCTTTTTTCATTATGGTAGGAGTGTACATGAATAATAGGATGTTACCAATAATCGTTGCCAATAAAAAATCTTTCTTTTCATTCTTCTTTTTTAAGTTTTAAAGGAGAAAGCTAGGCTTCTTATTTTTACTAATGTTATAATAAGAAAAAAGCACGAAAAGAGGTCATCTCATGCTAGAGGTTATTGCAACATGTTTAGAAGATGTAAAACGAATTGAAAGTGCTGGCGGGAAGCGGATTGAATTAATTTCATCTTATACAGAAGGTGGTTTAACACCGAGTTATGCTTTTATAAAAAAAGCGGTAGAAGTGGTAAGTATACCAATTCATGTTATGATTCGTCCGCATGCGAAGTCTTTTACATATACGGAAGAAGAAATTGAAATGATGAAAGAAGATATTATAGCTGCACAGAAGTTAGGAGCAGCTGGGGTAGTATTAGGCGTATTAAACGAACGAAATGAAGTGGATGAAGAGAAATTAGCGGATTTACTATCTGTTGTAGATGGAATAAATGTAACGTACCACCGTGCGATAGATGATATAAAAAATCCAGTAGAAGCGATGAGCACTTTAAAGAAGTTTCATAAAGTGACTCACGTTTTAACTTCAGGTGGACAAGGAAATATAGTAGAGAATATTCCGGTGCTTACAGAAATGCAAAAGGTAAGTGATGGTCAAATTCAGCTTGTAGCTGGAGCTGGCGTGACGAAAGAAAATATAAAGCGATTGCTAGATGAAACTGGAATCACGCAGGCGCATGTCGGTACGGCGGTAAGAGAAGGAAAATCATGTTTTTCTGAAATAGATCCTAATTTAGTACAAGAATTAGTTGAAATAATAAAATAAGTGCTTAAGAAAGAGGAGAAACGATGAAGGAAAATACGAAGAAAGAATTATTCTCTTGGGCTAAAACGATAGGTTTTACCCTTGTATTAATTGCTATTATTCGCGGTGTTTTATTTACACCTTCTTTAGTACAAGGTGAATCAATGATGCCCACTTTAAAAAATAACGAAAGAGTTCTCGTGAATAAGATTGGTTATAGTATAAGTGGATTAGATCGCTTTGATATTATCGTCTTCCACGGGAAAGAAGGATACGATTTAGTAAAACGAGTAATTGGTTTGCCAGGCGATACAGTTGAGTATAAAAATGATGTTTTATATGTAAACGGAAAAGCGATGGAAGAACCATATTTAAAACAGTTTAAAGAAAAAGCAGTAGGCCGTGTATTAACTCCAGACTTTACGTTAGAACAAATCACTGGGAAAACGAAAGTGCCAGAAGGCCAAGTATTTGTTTTAGGGGATAATCGTGAAGTTTCTAAGGATGGTCGCATGTTTGGCTTTATTTCAGAAGATGAAATTGTCGGAAAAGGACAAGCTGTTTTCTGGCCGTTGGAACAAGTAAGAGCGTTATAAAGTGTGGTGAAGTATGGGAGAGATATTCTTCCATACTTTTTTATTTGCTTAAAATCTATTGATTGAATTGAAAGAATATTTTATAATTTTAAATTATATGTTTGTTTCGAAAAACGGAATTTAAGTTCCGTAATTCGGAACGAAAGGGAGATAGAATGAGTATAAATAAAACGGCAGTTAAGACAATGGATATTTTAGAGTTGTTTTATGAGCATGAAGAGCTAAGTTTAACTGAGATGGTTCAGCTTACAAATATGCCGAAAACATCTGTTTATCGTTTAATTGGTTCGTTGGAAGAGATGGAGTTTTTACAAAAAAACGAAAAGGGGAAATATCGTTTAGGGGTCGTATTTTTACGGTTCGGTCAACTTGTTTCACACCGATTATCAGTAAGAAATATAGCAATTCCTTATATGAAAGAACTTAGAGATAGTTTAGGACAGGCAGTTAATTTAATAATTCAGGATGGAAATGACGCAATTTATGTTGAAAAAATGGAAGGTGTTCAGCCAGTACGCGTGTATACGGCGGTTGGAAGAAGAGCACCGCTTTATGCTGGCGCATGTCCAAGAATTTTACTATCGTATTTCTTTGAGGAAGAGAAACGGAGATACATAGAGGAAGTGGATTTAAAACAGTTTGCAGATGGAACAATCGTGGATAAGAAACAATTGTTAGAAGTGTTGCAAATGGCAAAAAAGGAAGGCTACACCATTAGTTATTCTGAGTTAGAAAATCATACAGCCGCGATAGCAGCACCCATTTTCGCGAGCGATGGAACGGTTGTAGCAGGCATTAGTATTTCGGGATTAGCAATTGAGTACAACGAAAGTAACATTTCATATTTTATTGCGAAGGTGAAAGAAACAGCGCATCGCATTTCGAAAGAACTCGGCTTTTTGGCATAGAAAGAGGGAGTAGGATGAAATTTTCTGCGTTAGGGGATCAAGCAATTATTGTTACATTTGGTGAAGAAATTAAGAGGGATATATATGAGAAAGTACAGCGGTTATTTCAAGCACTGCAGCAACATCCGTTTGCAGGAATGATAGAGTGCGTTCCGTCGTTTACTTCATTAGCTGTTTACTACAATGTATACGAAGTATGGAAGGGAAATGAGAGAAGTGAAAGGTCACATGATTACGTTCGCCAGTATATAAAGGAGCTGTGTGATTCTTATAAAGAAGAAGTAAAACAGGATGTGAAACATATTTCTATACCAGTGTGCTACGGGGGAGAATATGGACCTGATTTAGAAGAGGTTGCACATTATAAAGGTTTACAAGTAGAAGATGTGATTCGAATACATAGTGAAACTACATATTTTGTATATATGTTAGGTTTTACACCAGGGTTCCCGTATTTAGGAGGACTATCAAAAGAATTAGAAACACCTAGAAAAGAAACACCACGGTTACAAATCTCTCCTGGTTCAGTAGGTATTGGCGGAAATCAAACAGGTATATATCCGCTTGAAACACCAGGAGGATGGAATATTATCGGCCGAACTCCTATTTCATTATTTAATCCGGAAGAAGAAATACCAACATATATTCAAAGTGGTATGTATTTACGATTTATTCCAATAACGAAGGAAGAGTACGTATCGCTTGAGGGGGCTAAAAAATGGATGTAGAGGTTTTGCATGCGGGAATGTTTACAACAGTCCAAGATTTAGGGCGATCTCATTATCAACAATACGGTGTGCCAGTTGGCGGGGTGATGGATCAAAGTGCACTTCAGATGATCAATATGTTAGTTGGTAATGAAGAGAATGAAGCGGGACTCGAAATGACGATTATGGGACCTAAATTGTTAATAAAGAAAACGACTTTACTTGCGATTGGCGGAGCAGATATGGAACCGTTATTGAATGGAGAACGTATCCCCTTATGGCGTCCAATTTTAGCGGAAGAAGGTAGTATGCTTTGTTTTGGAAAAGTGAAAAGTGGTTGCAGAGCGTATGTGACCTTTGCGGGTGGAATACATATTGAGCGTACAATGGGAAGCAAAAGTACGTACATACGTGCTGCGATTGGTGGTATAGAAGGAAGAATGCTGAAAAAGGGTGACTACTTCCAAATTGGTGCACAACCAGAAATGGCGAATCGTTTCATACAAGACTTACAAAAAGATGAGCGTATAAAAACGAAATGGGCAATTAGCAACAGTGTACTACCAAAGTATAAGAAACATCCTAAGCTTCGTGTCATAGCTGACTTTGAATACGATCAATTTACAGAAGAAAGTAGAAAGGCATTTTTTACGAAAGAGTATAAGGTATCTAATTATGCTGACCGTATGGGCTATAGGGTTGAGGGAGAAGTATTAAATAGGATTGAAGAAAAAGAGATTTTATCGAGTCCTGTTACATTTGGAACCATTCAAGTTCCTAATGGTGGACAGCCGATTATATTAATGGCAGATAGGCAAACGACAGGTGGCTATCCGAGAATGGGAAATATCATTTCAGTAGATTTACCTCTTCTTGCCCAGCTAAAGCCGGGGGACTATGTTTCTTTTGAGAAAATTACGCTTGAAGAAGCGGAACAATTGTACATAGAACAAGAAGTAAATAGGAATCTATTAAAGAAATTCATCGCTTTACGAAGCTGAAATTAGGAGGAATACATTATGACTACAATCGATTTAAACTGTGATTTAGGAGAAAGTTTTGGCGCTTATAAAATGGGGAATGATGATGAAATTCTTCCGTTCGTTTCCTCTATAAACGTTGCTTGCGGTTTTCATGCGGGTGATCCGTCTATTATGCGTCAAACTGTTGAAAAAGCTTTGGAGCATAACGTAGCAGTAGGGGCGCATCCTGGATTTCCTGATTTAATTGGATTTGGTAGAAGAAACATGAATGTTTCAGCAAGTGAAGTATACGATTATGTTTTATATCAAACAGGCGCATTAGACGCATTTGTGAAAGCGGCAGGCGGGAAAATGCAGCATGTAAAGCCGCACGGTGCCTTATATAATATGGCGGCGTCTAATCCGGAAATTGCAGATGCAATTGCAAAGGCAATTTATCATATAAATCCAAGTCTATTACTTTATGGATTAGCAAATAGCGAGGCGTTTATACAGGCTGCAGAAAAATACAAAGTAACTCTCGTACAAGAGGCTTTTGCGGATCGTACATATAAGCAAGATGGTACATTAACGAGCCGTACAGAAGAAAATGCGCTTATAAAAGATGAAGACGAAGCGATAAAGCAAGTACTTCAAATGGTGAAAGAAGGCCATGTAAATGCGGTCAATGGAGAGAAAGTAGCAGTTCAGGCGCAAACAATTTGTTTACACGGTGATGGGGAAAAAGCAGTGCAATTTGCAAAAAGAATATACAGAACATTCAAACTTAATGATATTTCTATTTGTGCACCGAAATAAAAAATAGGGGGAAGTGCTAGAAATGATTAAATTAATCGGAATACTACTTGTTGCAGTGGGCTTTTTATTTAGATTAAATACACTTTTAGTAGTTATGGTTGCAGGTATTGTTACTGGTATGGTTTCAGGATTAAGTTTTTATGATGTGATCAGCATGTTCGGTAAATTTTTCATAGAAAATAGATATATGTCTATGCCAATTATATTAACTTTACCGGTAATCGGAATTTTAGAGCGTTACGGTTTAAAAGAAAGAGCAGAAGCACTTATAACGAAATCAAAAGGAGCAACAACTGGAAGAGTATTAATGTCATATTTTACGATAAGAGAATCATCAGCAGCACTAGGGCTTAATATTGGTGGGCATGCGCAAACAGTAAGGCCGCTCGTTGCACCGATGGCAGAAGGGGCCGCGCAAGGTAAATACGGTAAACTTCCTGAAAAATTAAGAGAAAAGATTAAAGCAAACGCAGCAGCTGCTGAAAATACAGCTTGGTTTTTCGGAGAAGATATTTTCATCGCAACTGGAGCTATTTTATTAATGAAAGGATTCTTCGATTCAGTAGGTATGCATGTCGGAGTATGGGATATGGCACTTTGGGGCATTCCGACAGCAATATCTGCACTTATTGTAAGCTGGATTAGATTTAGAAGGTTTGATAAATATATAGAGAAAACAATGAAGGCAGAAGGAAAAGAAGAGAAGGAGGCAATCTAATATGAACATCATCACAATGGATACAATCTATTATGTATTAGGGATAATCGTTGCTTTTATCGCTGTTCGTATCGCATTCGATTGTAAACATCCAAACAGATTCGGTTCTAGTTTATTTTGGGCATTGTTTGCAGTTACATTTTTATTTGGAAATGTAATTCCTTCGTTTTACGTTGGCTGTATCGTGCTCGCTATGGTCGTTTTAGCCTCGCTAAATAAAGTAACAAAATCAGAGGAAAAAGAAGTTCCAGTACAAGAACGTGTGAAACATGCTGAGAAATTAAAAAATAAAATTTTTATGCCTGCACTATTAATTCCTATTTTTACAATTATCGGTACGTTGACCTTAGGGAAAATTAAATGGGGAAATGTCTCTCTTGTTGATCCAGATAAAGTAACATTAGTTGCACTAGCGCTTGGTGCATTACTCGCATTTGTTGCGGCGATGCGTATTACAAAATCAAAAATAACAACACCTGTACAAGAAGGAAGCAGACTATTACAAGCTGTTGGCTGGGCTGTAATTTTACCACAAATGTTAGCAGCACTTGGCGGTATATTCGCGAAGTCTGGCGTTGGACAAGTTGTTTCAGACTTAGTTGGACAAGTGCTACCGACAGAGTATCCGTTCGTTGCTGTTATGGCGTACTGTTTAGGCATGATGCTATTTACAGTCGTAATGGGAAATGCATTCGCAGCGTTTGCTGTTATTACTGGCGGAATTGGCTTACCTTTAATAGTTCAAATGCACGGCGGAAACCCAGCAATTATGGCAGCACTCGGTATGTTTGCTGGATATTGCGGAACGCTGCTTACTCCAATGGCAGCAAACTTTAATATCGTACCTGCGATGCTTTTAGAGCTAAAGGATAAAAATGCGGTTATTAAAGCACAAGTACCAATTGCTCTTTCAATTTTTATCATAAATATGTTTATTATGTACGGCCTTGTATATCGTTTCTAATTAGGAGGATAAAACTATGAAAACAGTATTATTAACAGGGTTTGATCCGTTTGGCGGAGAAAATATCAATCCAGCTTGGGAAGTAGCAAAAGGTTTGCATGAAAAAACAATTGGAGAATACAAGATAATAAGCAAACAAGTACCAACTGTATTTCATAAATCAATAAGCGTATTAAAAGAGTATATAGAAGAACTAGCGCCGGAAATTATTATATGTATCGGACAAGCTGGGGGCAGACCAGATATTACGATAGAACGTGTCGCAATTAATATTGATGATGCAAGAATTGCTGATAATGAAGGCAATCAGCCGGTAGATGTACCAGTTGTAGAAGAAGGAGTGATTGCATATTGGTCTACACTTCCGATGAAAGCAATCGTAAAAAAACTTCGCGAAGAGGGCATACCGTCATCTGTTTCACAGACGGCAGGCACATTCGTTTGTAATCACTTATTCTATGGACTTATGCATGAACTAGAGAAACATGATAAGAAAATAAAAGGTGGATTCATTCACATTCCGTTCTTACCAGAACAAGCGAGTAATTATCCAGGGCAACCGAGTATGTCACTTTCTACTATTCGTAAGGGGATAGAATTGGCAATCGAAGTAACGACGACAGTTGAAGTAGATATTGTAGAGGTTGGGGGCGCAACGCATTAAGTAAAATGAATTGTACAACACCTCCTGTAAACAACTGGTATAATAAGAATAGGAAAATACATAGAGGTGATTTTTGTGCAACAATTTGAAGAAGTACGTTCAATTTTAGAAAAAGCGAAGAAAATTACAGTATTAACAGGTGCTGGTGCAAGTACGGAAAGTGGTATTCCAGATTTCCGTTCAGCAAATGGGTTGTATGCTGATGCGAATGTGGAGATGTATTTATCAAGAGGGTATTATAATCGAAGTCCGAAAGAGTTTTGGAAGCATTATAAAGAAATCTTTCAAATTAATACGTTCCATCAATATAAACCAAATCGTGGACATCGCTTTTTAGCTGCGCTAGAAGAACAAGGGAAAGATATTACGATTTTAACGCAAAATATTGACGGTTTACATCAATTAGGTGGCAGTAAGCATGTCATCGATTTACATGGAACACTTCAAACAGCACATTGTCCAAAATGTAAATCAGGCTATGATTTACAGTATATGATTGATCATGAAGTACCGCGTTGTGAGAAGTGTAATTTCATTTTAAATCCAGACGTTGTTTTATACGGAGATACATTGCCGCAATATCAAAATGCTATCAAACGTTTATATGAAACAGATGTGCTTATCGTTATGGGAACGTCATTAAAAGTACAACCTGTCGCTTCATTCCCGGAAATCGCAAAGAGGGAAGTAGGAGCAACAACTATTTTAGTAAATGAAGAGTTAACAGGACAGGAATATAACTTTGATTTTGTTTTTCAAAATAAGATTGGTGAGTTTGTTGAAGGGTTATCTTCAATGAAATAAGTTATCGAAAAAACTGAGGTATCTGCCTCAGTTTTTTATTTGAGTAATCACTGTTTTAAGCCATATGAAAACATTTTGATAACGTAGTAACAACATCTCTATAATTTATAAAAATCAATTTGCCCCATTTTTCTTTTAGAATAATATTCATGTTATTGTGCATTAAGGGAATGGTAATAAATAGGATGTAAAAACAAAAAACTGAAAATTAAATCTTTTATTTCTTTTATAATTAATATAAAATTCTATATATATCATATAAATAAATTTGATACATAATGATTTTGCGTAGAAATGTTAATAGAATGAAGCGAGGGAGCGAAATGAGACAGAAAAAGGAGCAGAAAAAACAATCGAAAAAGAAAAAGACTCATATTCCATTTCGGTTAAATGTACTATTTTTTATTGTCTTTCTTTTATTTTCAGCTATTATAATTCAATTAGGTAAAGTACAAATCATTGATGGAGAAACGTATAGAAATGAAGTAAACAAAAAGGAAGATGTAACGGTAAGTACTCCCGTTCCTAGAGGGAAAATGTTTGATCGACAAGGTCACGTTATTGTAAATAATAAACCATTGCGAACCGTTACATATACGAAAATGAGAGGAGTAGACTCGAAAGAAGTTTTACAAGTAGCAAGAGATTTAGCTAAGCTAATTGAAATGTCGCAAGAGGACATGGATAAGTTAACAGAGACAGATAAGAAAGATTTTTGGATGCAGTTAAATGAAAAGCGGGCAGCAGCGAAAGTAACGAAAGAAGATGAGAGTAAATTTAGAAAGCAAGAAATAGAAGGAAAAGAGTTAGATAAAAAAGTAGAAGAACTGCGCCGGGAAAGAATTACACAAGAAGAATTAAATGAGCTTTCAAAGGAAGATATAGAAGTATTAGTAATTAAAAGCAAAATGAATGCGGGATATAAAATGACGCCGCAAATCGTTAAAAAAGATGTAAGTCAAAATGAATATGCTGTCGTTAGTGAAAGGTTGGCAAGCTTACCAGGGGTAGATACGACAGTAGATTGGGAACGTGAATACCCAAATGATAAAATACTGCGCTCTATACTAGGTAGCGTTTCTAATGAAAATGAAGGATTGCCAAGAGAACAATTAGATTATTATTTAGTTCGTGATTATAATCGAAACGACCGTATTGGTAAAAGTTACATTGAAAAACAATATGAAGATGCACTACATGGAACGAAGGAACAGTCTAAAAATATTATGGATAAAGCAGGGAAGATTGTTCGAACAGAAAAAGTGACTGAAGGAAAAAGTGGAAATAACTTGATGTTAACAGTCGATATGGATTTACAGAAAAGAGTAGAGGGCAGCCTTGAAAAGAATTTACGAGCCTTTCATGCTGCAGAGCCGATGATGGATCGTGCGTTCGTAGTAATGATGAATCCGAAAAACGGTCAAATTTTATCAATGGCAGGAAAGAAAATTGTAAATAAAGATGGCGGTATGCAAATAGAAGATTATGCATTAGGAACGATGACAAGTTCTTACGAGTTAGGGTCAACTGTAAAAGGGGCTACTTTATTAACTGGATATCAAACAGAAGCGATTAAGCCGTATACACACTTCTTTGATGCGCCAATGTATTTTAAAGGAAGTTCTAAGCCGAAGAAATCGTGGAAAGAATTTGGGGATATTGATGATTTAAGAGCTTTGCAAGTGTCATCGAACGTTTATATGTTTAATACGGCTTTAAAAATGGCAGGCATTAATTATGTCCCAAACAATCCATTAGACATTAAACAAGAAACATTTAATAAAATGCGCTACTATTTTAGACAATTTGGCCTAGGTGTGTCGACTGGTATTGACCTGCCAAATGAATCAATTGGTCAAGTAGGTAGAACTGATAACATACCTGGATTTTTACTTGATTACGCGATTGGACAGTATGATACATATACGCCGCTTCAGCTTGCACAATATATTTCCACAATTGCAAATGGCGGTTACCGAATGAAACCACAAATTGTACAAGAAGTTAGAGAGCAACCGAATAGACCAGAGGATGTAGGAAAAGTCGTTCGGTCGATTGAACCAGTTGTATTAAATAGAGTGGATATGGACACTTCGTACATTAATCATGTAAAAGAAGGATTTAGAAGAGTTTTTCAAGAAGCTGACGGAACAGGTACCGGAACGTTTAAAGGTCTACCATATAAACCAGCGGGAAAAACAGGAACAGCTGAGACAGTATATGGTGGAGAAAGTGATATTGGAAGAGATGAGAACAACAACCGAAAAAAATGTTATAATTTAACTCTTGCCGGTTATGCACCATATGATGCTGATCCGGAAGTAGCTTTTTCAGTTGTTGTACCATGGGTGAATGATGATAAATCAGGAATTAATTCTGCGATTGGTAAAGAGATTTTGGATGCGTATTTTGAATTAAAAACAAATAGATCAAATGCAAATTCAATTCCAGTAGAACAACCGAACAAGGCACAGTAAAAATAGTATCACTGCATGGAAACATATTGTGCAGTGATATATTTTTTGAGTTAAAAAGCGCTTTATAAGGTGGGAATGGATATGAAAAAGGAGATTAAGAGAGGCTGGGGAAAGTACATACTATTTATATTGGTGATAGTCATAGGCTACCATTCTTTTACTTTATGTAAGGTGGAAGGGGAATCGATGCAGCCGACTTTATATGAAGAAGACTACGTATTTGTAAATAAAGCGGTAGTACGTCTTTCTAATTTACAACACGGAGAAATTGTCATTATAAAAGAAGAGGATGAATCGAAATATTATGTGAAACGTGTAATAGGGCTTCCTGGTGATGTAATTAACATAACGAACGGAAAGGTATATGTGAACGATAAAAAGCAAGAAGAACCATATACAAACAAAGATTTATTTAACAACACACAAGTGTTTTATAATTTTCAAAAGACAAAAATTCCGCCAAATAAGTTATTTGTAATGGGAGATAACCGCGAAGTAAGTAGAGATAGTCGAAATGGCTTAGGATATATTGAAGAAGATAACATAATAGGCAAGGTGGAATTTGTATATTATCCTTTTTCAAAAATGAAAATGATAGAATAAGTGGGGGATGAGCAAAACCCCACTTATTAAAGTTTCACTTTATTTTCTTTAAAAAACCTTTTGGATTAAATGATATGAAAAATTTATGTTTAGACTCGTCGATTATGAAGTTATTATTTTTAGTTAAAAACTCATCCACAGCTTCCATCGGGCCAGGACCCCAATCGGGAAGAAGCGGATTTCCATTAATGGAGGTATCTTCTACAATCATATAACTGCCAGTAGTGACGATAGATTTATATAGTAATAGTTCTTTGGAGACATGTTCTTTACTATGATCAGAATCTAAAATAACTAAAACCACATCATCAGGTTTGCGCATGCTTACAATTGTTTGGATGGCCTGCACAGAAACAGAAGATGCTGTTAAATACGTAATCCGATTATGTGATGGCCGATTTGGCTGCGGAGTTATATCGATAGTAAGTACGTGACCTTTTCCAATTAAATCTAACATAGAAGCTAAATACAGTGCACTACCACCGTGAAAAGTCCCGCATTCAATAATTAAATCGGGCTTTAATTCATAAATAATTTCTTGATACAAAAAGAGATCAGAGGGAAGTTTACAGATTGGAACTCCAAACCAGTGTGTATCGTTTAACCACACGAGGCTGTTGTAATATTGGTTTAGAAATTCATTGCTTATATTATCGATTTTAAATTCTCCTTTCTAAAAAGGATTCTCTCGTTTGACGTAAAGTGTTTACGCATGAAAGTTGTACTATATATTATGTAGTAAGGAATTGTAAGGCGAGTGTTTTTACTTGAAAATAAGCCAAATAACTCATGTGGAAAATGAAAGGAAATGATCGTATGTACAAATACACAATTTGTTTTATTAGAAAAAGCGATAAAATACTGCTATTAAATAGAAATAAAAAGCCGAATATGGGGATGTGGAATGGTGTTGGAGGAAAAATAGAAGAGAATGAAACGCCATACGAAGGAATAATTAGAGAAACGTTTGAGGAAACGGGTATAGAACTTTCAAGTGTAACGTATAAAGGGACTGTTGTTTTTAAAGGTAAAGATGAGCCCCAGGCTAGTGAAGGAATGTATGTGTTCGTTGCTGATTTTCCAGATGGAATGCAAATGAATACACCATTACGTACGGCTGAAGGATTATTAGAATGGAAAGAAATTGATTGGATATTAGATGGTGATAATAGAGGTGTAGTTAGCAACTTACCAAAATACTTACCGACAGTAATAACAGAAGAAAATAAGTTAAAACATATATTCACGTACGATAACCGGAATATTATTAATTACACAACTGCATGTTTGACAGAAGATGATGCGAACAAGCGATATGAAAAACAACTCATTTCTCAATAGAAGAGGATAGTGAAAAATCACGTTTTTGTTCTCATTATATATACGAAGTGATTATATGTTTCAGAAATACAATTTATTGGTCAGAATTGTAATATGTATGATATAACTTTTCTTATGGTGAAAGAGTAGAGAACATACGTAAACGGAAAAGAGGTGGCTTTGCCACCTCTTTTCCGTTAGTCACGAATCGCCTTAATGATAAATCGATGTTGCTTCACATCAAAATATCCTTTTTGCAAGATGATTTCATGTATACGATATAGTTCCTTATAATACCTTTCGACAGTAAAATCAGGAATTTGCCACGGAATCGCTTTTAAATAATAGACAATAGCGCCAATATCATAAAAGCGTTGGAAAGGGAATTCTTCTTTTGCATCTAAGATAGTAAATCCATTTTCCTCTAACTCACTACATGCCGCTTCAAGCGACCAACTTGCAAATTCGCTATTTAGTGGTGAGCCGAACTGCTCATTCAGTACCGCGCAATCAAGACCACCAACTTGTTGTGTAAGAAAAACGCCATGTGGAGAAAGAATTCGTTTTACCTCAGAGGCAGCATAGGATTCATGTTGATTTATAATGAAATCAAACTGCCCATCTTGAAATGGTAATACAGTATCATTAATCACTTCGACGACTGTAACTCCTAAAGGCTCTAATTTCTTCCGAGCAATTGGCACATTTGGAGCATAACCCTCAGTCGCATAAATAGTTGACGGGAAAGGTTGTAACATAGATAAAAACTCTCCGCCGCCAGTACCCATATCGAGCATTGACTTTGCACGTTGCATAAGCAGGAAAGCAATGCTGCCGTATGACCACGATAAAGGCTCGCTCTTCATTCGACCCGTTTCTGAAATGAAAGAAAAATCCCAGCCGCTAAAATGTGTATTTGTACTTTCTAATAAAGTTAAAAATAATGGATCACGTTTCATAATTATGTCCTCCTATTTCGTAAATGAATGATATGATGAGAAAAGAAAAAGGGAGGACCTCTTATGAAAGAGAGGCAGTTTTACGTTTCGTGTTCGAATAGATTCATATAGATTCGCTCCTTGTGAGAATGGTTATTTATATATTCGGCATTATAGAGTGAAAATCCTTTGAACTTACATAGGAAGGTGTTGTTTAATGAAGAACTGGATGGAGTTTACAGACAAAGAGGATGATCGAATTTGGAACAAGTTATATAGTGAACTTGAGTTTTCGCCAAGTGTTTCTACATTTCCATCATTTAAGGTGCCAAGTCCTTTTATTACATATAATATTTCTCATTACTTTGGAGAATCGGTAGATTTAGATGTGTATGACGATTTGGAAGATAAAGCGTTACAAGTGTTTAAGGAAAATACAGCATCGAATGAATATATAATGGCACTAGATTGGCAACATGAGTGTTATTGGGTGAATCCTCACTTAGAGTTTGAAAGAAATGAATTTGATGAGTGGATTATACCAATATTTCCGAATGGAGATTACTACTTTTTTATTCAGAAGGACTTTAAGTGGGGGTATTTAGGTCATCCTTGGGAGAAGAGTATAACGATATTTGGAAAAGGACTAATAGAAAGTTTTGAACGAAATAAGCCGGAAATGTTTCAAAATATTTTAAGGCAAGGATAATGTTTGGGAGAGAAAAAGTCCTTATACTTCATTTTTGAAGTATAAGGACTTTTTGTTTAAAATACTCAAAAACAAAAATCTTTTGGTAAAGTACCATTTTTAATCACCGTTCGTAACCCATGTTTTATAATCCAAGGATTAATAGGATGCTGTTTATCACGTAATTGCTGTAACCACTGAAAAACGAGTTCTTTATCTTCTTTCGTAATATCGTTAATATGATTGGCTACAGATTTTTGAACATATTTAGAAGAGTCATTCATTAATGGTTCAAGAAGCTGTAAATTGTACTTAAAATCATCTTTTAGAGCTCCTATTTTTTTAGCCCAAGGAAGCCTTGGTCTTGTACCTTCAGAAACTAATCTTCTAATGTGGCTGTTTTCGTCATAAATCCACTGTTGTAATATATTTAGTGTGTCTTCATGGTATGTTTCAAGAAAAGGCCGAATGGCATATTCAGCAGTATTTCTTTTCGTTATTTCATACATGGCGTTGAATGAGGTTTCAAAGTCGTTAAGTCCATATTTTTCAACGTATTTTGCAAGAGGCATGTACATATATCCGTTTGTAAATGTGCCTACTTCTGTTGTATTTTCTGGGCCTAATGTTTTTAGTAATATATGTATTGCTTCATTAAAATCTTTTTGTAAAGCATTGTGTAATTCATCTGCAATTACTTCAATACGCTGTTTTAACTCTAAATTTTCAACTTTACAAGCTACAGAATCTACAAAGATGTTTTTAGAGAAATAAGGATCGTGTTTACAAATAGAATCAGCTATTTTTTCTGCTAATTCTTCATTAAATAAAAATTTTAACGGAACATATTTACCCATTTTTTCACCTCGGTGGTCAAAGGAAAACAATTTTTATTTTTTAATCGACAATCCATAAACCAAAGTCTCACTCGGAGTCGTAATACTAAAACCTGTCGTCTTATAATCAAGTTTCACCGTATCACCAGTGTAGTCTTTCGTGAATGAATCCATTTGTACGATAAGCTCTGCATCTTCATATACAACATCATCTGCGTTATATGTATCCCAAATTAAATCGACATCAACGAAAATACTACAAGAGTTCGTCATTGTTCCTCTAATGCGAACGATCTTTTTATCTTCAAGTTCTAATCTATGTATAGCTGCTTTTGCTTCATCAGTAATGCGAATGTTCATTGTATCCCAACCTTTATTTATATTTCCTTTATTATTGCAAAAACAGGAGCAATAGGGAAGTAAAGAGGTTTGCAACAAAAAACGAGCAAACAAATTTGTTTGCTCGTTTCACTTTATTTTAGTTCACATTTATCAAGTGGAATCACTTTTGTTTTTTTCGTAAATTTATAACCTAACCATAGTACTAAGAAGAGTGGTAAACCGATGTAAGAAACGAGTACACCGTTCCAGTCGATTGACTCACCCATAAATGCCCCGTAGTTTTGTCCTAAAATTACGATGATACAAAGTGTAAATGCAAAGATTGGACCGAAGGGGAACCATTTTGCTCTATATGGTAAGTCATTTAAATCTTTTCCTTGTGCGATATACGCTTTACGGAAACGGTAATGACTAATTGCAATGCCGACCCAAGCGATAAAGCCAGACATTCCTGATGCATTTAATAACCAAATGTATACAACACCGTCACCGAATAAAGAAGCAATGAAAGCAATACTACCGACAATCGATGTTACGATTAATGCGTTAACAGGTACACCGCGGCTATCTAATTTACCAAGAAACTTTGGTGCCTTCCCTTGGCGAGCTAAATCCCAAAGCATACGAGTTGATGCATACATACCAGAGTTACCAGCAGATAGTACTGCCGTTAAAATAACAGCGTTCATAACAGAAGCAGCAAAGGCAACGCCCGCTTTTTCGAAAATAAGTGTAAATGGACTTACTGTTACATCACTTGCAGCAAGACTTTCAGTTGTATAAGGAATTAATAAACCGATAACGAGAATTGCAAGGATATAGAATAAAAGAATACGCCAAAAGATTGAACGAATTGCTTTTGGGATATTACGTTCTGGATCAGATGTTTCACCAGCAGCTACTCCTAATAGTTCAGTACCTTGGAATGAGAAACCAGCTGCCATAAACACACCGATAATTGCCATGATACCGCCGTTAAATGGTGCATCTGCAACAGTGAAGTTTTTAAATCCAACCGTTTCACCGCCCATAATTCCAAAAATCATCATGAAACCAACAATTAAAAAGATAATAATCGTAACTACTTTAATAAGTGCGAACCAATATTCAGATTCACCAAACCCTTTAACAGATAAATAGTTTAAAAGGAAAATAATAGCTAAACATAATCCGCTCCAAATAAGAGAAGGGGTATCTGGGAACCAAAATTTCATAATTAATGTTACGGCTGCAAGTTCAGCAGCAATCGTAATTGCCCAGTTATACCAATAGTTCCATCCAAGTGCAAAGCCAAGTGATGGATCAACAAATTTTGTTGCATACGTACTAAAAGATCCAGTAACAGGCATGTAAGCTGCAAGTTCAGCTAAGCTTGTCATTAAAAAATAAACCATAATTCCAATTGCGGCGTATGCAATTAATGCGCCACCAGGTCCAGCTGTATGGATGACACCACCGCTGGCAAGAAATAGTCCGGTACCAATTGTACCACCGAGAGAAATCATCGTAAGGTGACGAGATTTTAATCCGCGTTTTAATTCACCTTGTCCTTGTGTAGTTTGCGTTTTAGAGGTAGATTGATTTGTTGCGCTATTCATGTTCAACACTCCTTTTCTTGTAGGTTAGGAAGGAGCGGGGGAGAAAAATACAAAAAACCGCCAAAGGAATTTGGCGGAACGTTTCACAAATAACCACCCCATCATACCCTTCCGTTAAGATAGCACCCCACGTTTACACGGTAATTTTGTAAACGTGACAGTTCTGTTCCTTTCGGAGACAGCCCCAGCTCATATTTCCAGAGAAGAAATATAAACTTCGGCAACTTTTCCTTTCAAACGGAGTCAGCTGACATTCTCTGTGTCTCGTCCGTTTTACTATTAAAAGTCGCAACCTCTACCTCATCGGATTGATGAGGATTTATATATTGCTAAGATTTTTAATATATGGCAATTGTAATGACTTTCTGAATATATTGCAAGATATTTTGTTAGGAAAAGTCAAAAAATATCGGTTATTGTATAGGAAACGCTTGCAAAACTCCACCCGAACCTACTATTATGTAGCAATAAGCAAAGAAAAAATTGTTATACAAATGTTTCGCAAAAAATATTGAAAAACCCTCTAAATTAAAAGAAAATTCAGAAAAATATAATTCGACATTCATAATAAAGTCATATTATTTGTTATAATTAGGGTAACGTTTAAGCAAAAAGGGGAAATCAAAATGAAATTAGAAACAGAAAGGCTCTATATAGTGCCGTGTACAGAAGAGAGGATTCAAGTCGCTAACGAGCAAGGATATAATAGCGGTCCGCATATTGTAGGGCATGTAAAGAATGTAAAAAAAGATGCAACTTTATTACCATGGGGGGCGTGGTATGTTCTTCGAAAAGAAGACGATAGCGTTTTAGGTGATATTGGATTTAAAGGGAAACCAAACGAGGATCAAACAGTAGAAATTGGCTATGGATTCATTGAGAAATATTGGAATCAGGGCTATGCAACAGAAGCTGTAAAAGAACTAATCGATTGGGCTTTCAAAACAGGTGAGGTAGAAACAATAATTGCAGAGACACTTCTAGATAATTATAGTTCGATGCGTGTTTTAGAAAAGTTACATATGAAGAGAGTAAATGCTACAGAAATGATGATTAATTGGAAAATAGAAAAATAAAAAATACCGCTCTAAATTGAGCGGTATTTTTTATAGTTATGGTAGCATTTGCTTCTGATCATTCGGATACTCAGCCGTTGAAGTATTAGGACGATTGGAATGATTACGAACAGCAATGAAAATAGAAATAATAACGACAAGACCAACTGCAACGTAAGAAAGTGAAATAATAGTTGGATCCACTTTAAATGTAGTAAGCAGTGTACGAATGTTTGTAAAGATAATAAGACCACCAACTAATACGCCAAGTAAATGAGAAGGAACGATGCGAACTAGCCATGCCGCGATTGGTGCCGCTACGATACCACCGAGCATGAGAGAAAATACCCAAACCCAGCTTACTTGTTCCCAGCCAAGTGAGATGAAGAAGCCGATTGTTGCAGCGAGTGAAACAGGAAATTCACTCGTATCTACAGATCCAATAACTTTTCTAGCTTCATTTCCTCTTGCTAGAAGAACAGGTGTCGTAATCGGCCCCCAACCACCGCCACCAGTTGAATCAACGAATCCAGCGAATAAACCAAGCGGCACAAGTTGTTTTGCAGACATACGCTTATTTGAAGTGACAATTTGTTTTTGAATGATGAATCGTAATAAAATATAAACCCCTAAAGTAAATAAAAATACGGAAATGTACGGTTTAATTACATCACCAGGTAAATTGCTTAAAAAACATGCCCCAACAAATGCGCCGATTGCCCCAGGTAATGTAAGCCTGGAAACTGTATATTTATCAACGTTTCCAAATTTGATATGAGATGCGCCAGAAGCTGCAGTTGTAACGACTTCAGCTAAATGAACCGATGCGGAAGCTACAGCCGGTGCAATACCAAACATTAATAATAGTGAAGTAGACGTTACCCCATACGCCATTCCGAGTGCTCCATCGATCAGTTGAGCGAAAAATCCAATAATAGCAAAGACAATTAATTTCTGCATAAATAATCCCCCTGTAATAATAAATGAAAAAGACACTTTTCCCGTATGAGAAAAGTGCCTTTGGTTTTTCCAATCAGCAATAATTAAATTTGTTTCATTATAATACATATTAATCGTATAAATCAACTAGGTTTTAAAGTTTTTGAATTGAATGAAAGAAAAATAAAATATACAATAAAAGGATGGAGAGAAAGGGGAGAAAGAATATGTTAGAATTTGATCATCTCGTTCACGCAGTGCAATGTACACCGGAGGAAGCGGCAAAACAAATGCAGGAGCTTGGATTTCATACTGTATTAGGCGGAGAGCATACTACTTGGGGTACTTGGAATAGTTTAAGTTATTTTGACTTATCATACATAGAATTTTTAGCAGTTCAGCATGAAGAAAAAGCGAAAGAAGCAGAAAATCCATTAGTACAAGAAACAGTGGTGAAACTACAAAATGGAGAAGGAATGCTTCAAATCGCGATCCGAACAGATGCAATTGAGGAGCTAGCAGTTAACTTTAATAAGTACGGCTTACATACGATAGGGCCATTTGAAGGGAAACGCATGAGAAAAGATGGCCGGCTTTTAGAATGGAAAATGTTATTTGTTAAGCAAGAAGAGAACGGACCGAAATTACCTTTCTTTATACAGTGGAATGAAACGGACGAAGAAAGAAGAAACGATTTACGTAACAGTGGGACGATCACTGAACATAAAAACAAAGTGCAACAAATTGAAACGATTCATTACGCAGTAAAAAACGTTCGAGAAACAGTACGGAAATGGAAAAAAGTAATGGGACTATCTACAAGCTCAGTTGTGAAAAATGAAAAATGGAATGCTGAGAGTCAAAGTGTAGTGTTTGGAAATATTCATGTGCAGTTTTGTGAACCGATTGGAGAAGGGCTAGTACTAGAACATTTGAATAAGAATGGCGAATATCCATTTGCAGTAGAGTTTAAAGGTGGAAATAAACGAGAGCATGAAGTGCTAGGTAGTTTGTACATATATTAATAGAGGTGAACGTTGTGGAAGAAATGCTTAGGGAGATAGAGAGAATACTAGAATGGCCTCGTATGTTAAAAGCGACTGTTATTTCAAAAGGCTTTTCATTCGATGAGAAATATAAAATTGAATTAGAGAGTGGGGCCTCGTATTTTATTAAAGTATGCGATTCATCATATTTTGAACGGAAGCAGGAAGAATATGAATATATGCAGCAGCTAGATTCTTTACATATTCCTATGCCAAAATTAATTCATTTTATTAGTCTTACTAAATTCAATAAATGTGTACAAGTTTTTGAATGGATTGATGGATTAGATGGTGAAGATATATTAAGAACGTTGTCTACAGAAGAGCAGTATAGGGCTGGAAAAAAGGCTGGAGAAGTACTAAAAAAGATTCATTTAGTTGAAAAAGAAGATAAAAGTAATTCATGGGAAATGTCTATATGGAGTAAATATGAGAGATACTTAGAAGCGTTGAAAGAATATGAAGTAGACTTTTTTCGTTTAAATACAGTGATAGATTTTGTAGGAAATCATAAAGATTTATTAAAAAATCGTCCCATCGTATTTTTACATGACGATTTTCATCCGGCTAATATAATGATTGACCAAAATGAGTTTCGGGCTGTCATTGATTTTGCTAGATTCGATATTGGTGATCCTATTCATGATTTTTATAAAGTAGCACTATTTACAACGAATATAAGCAAACCATTTGCGGTTGGACAAGTTCACGGTTATTGCGGAGGCGAACCATCGCTTCATTTTTGGAAACTCTATACATTGTACGCCGCGATGACATTCCCAGCGGATATCGTTTGGACGAATCGAAGTACGCCGCATTTAGTAGATGATATGAAGGAAAGATTAAATGGAATTTTAGAAGATCATAATGATTTTTCATCCTATATTCCAAAATGGTATCAATCAAGCGAATTTAATAAATAAAGGAGTAATTTATATGGATAAAATAGCAGTAATTTCAGATATTCACGGTAATATTCAAGCATTAGAATCCGTGTTGAATGATATTAAATTAAGAGGAATCGAGCGCATTATTTGTCTTGGAGATTTAGTAGGAAAAGGACCTCATTCCAGTGAAGCAATTGAAATCATTCGTAAAGAATGTGAAGTAGTCGTAATGGGAAACTGGGATGATTTTATTACAAAGCCGACTGAATTTGAAGCATTAAAATGGCATCAAAAACAATTATCGGAAGAACAAAATGATTATTTAAGAAGTTTACCATTTTCAATCGAATTTTTTATGAGTGGAAAACTCATTCGTATGTTTCACGCTTCACCGAGAAGTTTATATGAAAGAATTCAACCACACGCTTCAAGAGAAGAGCGTATTAGTATGTTCGAAAATAGTGATCTGACAGAAAATATAGAAGGAGAAAGAAAACCAGATGTCGTTTGTTACGGTGACGTTCACCAAGCGTTCGTTCAAAATTTCAGAGGGAAAACGTTATGTAATGCCGGCAGCGTAGGAAACCCACTTGAAATAATGCAAGCTTCCTATTTAATATTTGAAGGAACATATAATGAAAAAGAAGCGGCGAGCTTTTCTATTCAACTTGTACGAGTACCGTATGATATTGAATTAGCTATCAGATTAGCAGAAGAACTCGAAATGCCAGAAATTGAAGAGTATAAGCAAGAGTTACGGACGGCCTTATATCGGGGGTTTAAGGGGAAGTAAGCTAATAATATATCAACGATTTTTCAAATATATCTATCATAACTTAAAATATATCAACGATTTTTTCGATATATCAACGATTCGACAAAGGATATCGATTTACCGACAAATAGTGACATGGATTATTACTTATAATTATATTATGTAAACTAATTATAAAGGGAGATATCATGAACCGAAAACAACGAATCAAAGAAATTGCAAATCATATTGTAAAGCTAAACTTAACCTATCCAACAAGAGTTGGAGTAAGTGGTATTACAGCATCAGGAAAAACAACATTTGCAAACGAATTAGCAGAAGAAATAAAAAAACGAGGATTACCAGTAACACGCGCCAGCATTGATGATTTTCATAATCCAAGAGTGATTCGCTATGCAAAAGGAAAAGAATCTGAAAGAGGGTATTATGAAGATGCACACGATTATACAGCTTTCAAAGAAAGATTATTAATGCCTTTAGGACCTAACGGAAATTTACAGTATGAAACGATTTCTCATAACTTAATAACGGATATGCCTGTACATAATGAGCCGCTATTGGCCACGCAAAATATGATATTAATAGTAGATGGAACGTTTCTATTGAAAAAAGACGTTGCGTATTTATTTGATTACAAAATCTTTGTAGATACAAATTTTGAGATTGCGAGAAAACGTGGTGCTAAGCGGGAAACTGAAGCTTTTGGAAGTTATGAAGAAGCAGAGAAGATGTTTTTGAACAGATATCATGCGGCCTGTAAGATGTATATAGATGAGCATAATCCAAAAGAGTGTGCGAATGTTATATTTAAGAATAGTGATTTAGGAAATCCAGAAGTTATATTTCATGAAAGAGCGTAATACATAATCAGAAATATATGTATAGCCTTTTGTTTATTGTTATAATTAAATTAATTTTATGAAGCAAATAAAAGGGGATAAGACAATAAAAAACGCAAAAAGGGGACAAGAAATATAATGAATGAAGTACTCGAACTAAAAGAAGAACTACTACAAATTAAAAATAACAATTATGCTGTACCAGAAGACGTAGATGCATATCCATATGCGCAATGGATGCTAGATTATATCGGATCACCTGATGCTGAATTACGTGATGATTTAATTTATAGTACGCTTCACACATGGATTACAAATGATGTATTTAGACAAAAAGAGTTAAGAGGATTAATGTTACAAGCAATTAGTCCTGATTATTTATTTTATAAAATTGGTGAAAAGGGAACAGACTCTGTATTTAAACGTGCATTCTCCGTATTAATTCCACCACTTATTTTATCTGTTCATGAAAGAGAACCGTTGTTATCGGAAGAACAATTGTACAGTGTGGCAGAACAAGTGTTGGAATATGTATATTTAGAAGAAGATGTAAGGGGCTACGTAGAAGGAAAAGGCTGGGCACACTCTACTGCACATGCAGCAGATGCGCTTGATGCTTTAGCGCGTACAATCCAAAATCGTGAGTTCTCATATGCAATACTAGCTGCCGTTCGTCAGAAGGTACGCTTACATGACTATGTATACATTCACTTTGAGGATGAGAGATTAGTAGCACCAATTATGTCGTTACGTAACCAAAATCTTTTAACTGAAGAAGAGTGGAGCAACTGGTTACATAGTATAGCAATTGTTGAAGACATCCCGCATCCTCAATATGATATTTTAGTACAAAATATTAGAGCTTTCTTAAGAAGTTTATATTTTAGAGTTTTAGAGACAGAGGGTAGCACAGCCTTTACAGATGATATATTGGAGACTTTGAAAGGGTTGCGTAGGTATTAAAAATACGTTTTTCTAAGAGAAAAGTACATAAAACCACTACCTCCCAACCATACTAATAAAATGTGTTGGAGGTGAGTTTTATGGACAAAAAAGACTTTGAAAAGGTGTATAATGATTATTTACATCAAGGAGAAGAGCAAGCTCAATTTGAAGTAGGCCATGAAGTCAATACAGGAGCAGAACAAATTGTTGCTGTTCGTAAAAATGATGATGGAGATTTAATAGCGTTTAAAACAAGTAGCGGGAGAGAGTTAGATTATATGACTGCTCTTAATGAAGCGAAATCAGGGAAGTTAGCTCATGTGGACGTATTTCATAAGTATGGCAGAGATATTATACGTAGTGAACCGGATGGAATAAAAGAAAATAACTTAGATAATTTACCTTCATTTTAAACGGGTAAACCTCAAGAAGAGAATGTTCATTACGATATTCTCTTCTTTGTTTTGCGAAGTTTTCCTAGCAAATAGACGATTCATTTTTAAAGTGAGATCATACTTTTAAAGAGTGCTCTAAATTTCTCTTTATCTTCTGCTGTAAATGGTTTCGGTCCTTTTGTACGCTTACCACTTTTTCGAACCATTGCACTTAAATATCGTGTTTGTAACAATTGTTCAATGTTATCATTCGTATACTTATAGCCTTTATGGTGTAGTACGATACAGCCTTTTGCTAAAGCGAGCGAAGCAAGACCGTAATCTTGTGTTACGATTAAATCTTCTTTTTTTGCTAACTGCATAATTCGGTAATCAGCAGCATCTGCTCCGGAATCAACATATATTGTTTCCACACCTTTTGGTTGTTCCGCATTAGAATAATGAGAAAAGCTAGTAACGAGGGTTACAGGGATTTCTGCATTCGTAGCTTCAAAAATAATTACATCTTTTACAGGACAAGCATCTGCATCAACGTAAATTTTCATTTTTATCACTCCTATAACTAGGTTCGTGTTGATAATAATGGTAGATTTTTCTTTTGTCAAACGAGAAAGCTTTATCTCACGTTATTTTTCACAAACCAAAATAGCCTCCCGCAAACGAGAAATACCTTCCTCAATTTGATTAATATTCACTTTTCCATAAGATAAACGTATATAACCATCTTTTGCGCCGAAAATACTACCTGGCATAAAAGCAATTTCTTGTTTTAAACTTTGCATAATAAGTTGTTTTTCGTTTATCGGTTCTTTTAATTTTCCCCATATGTATATTCCACCGGTCGGATTTGAAAAAGAGATTTTATCATGAAGTTGCTCGTTTAGAGCGTGGACGATAACGTCTCTTTTTTCTGCTAGTTGTTTTCGTAACGGTACGATATGCGACTGAAATGGTACAGTTTCAAAAAATTGTTGCATAAGCCACTGTGGGAAAATGCTCATACCTAATTCCATTTGGTGCCTTGCGTCGGATAACCTTTCTACTACAGACTGCGGGGCAACAAGCCAACCAACTCGTAAGCCTGGTGCAATCATTTTTGATAAAGAATGTACATAAATGACAGTTCCGTTTTCATCTATTGATTTCAAAGTAGGACAAGGTTGTTTCTTTTCTAGCGTAAGTAAACTAGACGGATCATCTTCAACGATTGCAATTCGTAAATCTGCACAAAGTGATAATAGTTTTTTTCTACGGTTTGGATGAAGCATCGTTCCCGTAGGGTTTTGGAAATTTGGATTTAAAAAGATCATTTTAATACGGTGTTTTCTATATAACTCCTGTACATCATCTGGGTTAATCCCATGTTCATCAACAGGTAATGGGAAAATACGAATACCTGCTGATTGGAATAGAGGCAGGGAATAACAGTGTGAAGGACTTTCGAAAGCAACAGCATCACCTGGATTTAATAAACATTGTACGATAAGATGAAGTGCTTGCTGTGCGCCAGATGTAATCATAATGGATTGTTCAGTCGCCTCAACTTTTAAATATTCTTTCATATATTTTACGACCGCTTGTCTTAGCGGGAGATAGCCTTGCGGATGATCGTAACTTAATGAATGCGTTAACGGTTGTTCACGTAAAATCGCTTGTAGTTGATCATGAGGATAAAGATTACAACCGAGTTCTCCATTAGCGAAATCTATAATATTTTCATTTTGTTGTACTTCTGCCCGAATATGGCGAAGTAGTGGTAAGTTTGGTAAAAAAGTACCACCTTCTACGAAATTTCTCCAGTTCGGCGTTAATGTTGGAGAAACACCCCACATATGTGTACTCACGCGTGTTCCTTTACCAGTCGTACTCTCTACAATTCCCATAGCACGTAGTTCATTATAAGCAGTCGTTACTGTACTTCTGTTTACATTTAACTGCGTAGCTAATTTCCGTTCTGAAGGGAGGAAGCTTCCTGGAGGAAGTTCTCCATATGTAATACGTTTCTCAATAAAGTCAACAACTTGCTGATAAATAGGGATTTTACTGTCACTATCTAGTTTCCATTCCATAAAAAACGCCTCCGTATCTCTTATATACATCAAGTATAGCAAATTGGCTGGGTAAAAAAACAGCCAATTGGACGGTGTTATATCCAGCCAATTTTACTATGCTAAATAGGGAAGGGGAGATTCGGATGAAACGATGGCAAATGGAATGGCTCCTAGTATCAGTTGCATTAGTATGGGGAGCAAATTATACAATAGGAAAGTATGGAGTGGCATATATGTCATCCATTCAATTTAATAGTTTACGATTTTTAGTAGCATCACCGGTATTATTACTTATTACATTTTTAATGGAACGCTCATTACGTATTGAAAGAAAAGATTGGTTACGATTAGTAGCAGTCGGTATCGTTGGTACAACAATGTATCAAACGATGTTTATGCTATCTGTGAAATATACTTCAGCAACAAACGCCTCATTATTAATTGCAATGTCACCTATTTTTACAGGGATATTAGCAGTATTGCACAAACAAGAACGTTTTTCGATGAAAGTACAAATTGGTTCAATAGTGGCCTTTGTTGGTGCAGCATTCGTTTTATTAACAGGGCATACAGGAGGAGCTACTTACGAATATGCGTGGCTCGGAAACATAATTGGATTAGTCGCAGCGATTGCGTGGGGATGGTACCCAATATTAGCGCAACCTCTTATAACAAAATATTCCGCAATGAGAGTCACATCTTGGTCAACTTTAATTGGAATTGTACCTCTCGTTGTATATTGTTTATTCAACGTAAATACATTAACGTGGCCAGTAGACATGCCAAGCTGGGGGTCTCTAGCATATTCAATCGTCTTCGCGACAATCTTCGGACTTGCAATGTGGTATGTCGGTATTAGTAAAATAGGCTCAACGAAAGTAATGGTTTATATGTATCTTGTACCATTGTTCGCAGTTATCTTTGCGGCAGTAACTATTGGAGAGCAAATCAATATGATGCAACTGGTTGGCGGACTTATTATCTTTGTGGGTCTATATGTTGTAAAAAAAGGTGGAATCAAAAAGCCAGCTCTCAATTTGAAAAAAGTAAGTTAACAATAAAAAGGATCTCTTTCATATAGAAGGAGATCCTTTTGGTTTTTGTAATAAAAGCGCTTGTTCAACAGCCCATTTTTGATGATCATGAATGAGAAGCTCTACAGCAAGTAAAGGAGACATCCACCGCAAAACATGATCTTCCTCACAGTTTTCAGTTTGTGTCTGCACCATGTTCGCAATATAAAAAAATCCATCGTTTAAATAATATGTATCTTCTTTTTCTGCATAAAAATATCGCATTGCATTACCGATATATTGATTAATTTCAATTGCCCATCCTAATTCCTCTAGTAGTTCACGATGTAAGCATTCATCTTTTGTTTCGGTACCTTCCATACCGCCACCAGGTAAAAAATAACGGTCTCCTTTTTGGATAATAGCAATGTTTGAAGAAGTTGAGTTAAAAATAATTGCATAACAACTAGGCCGTAATACATATTGCTCAGTAGGCTTTTTATAACCAAAAATAAGTTTAGATATCATAAAACACGTCACCTCTCTATAAAATACACAAAAGGAATAATAAGGTAAAAACAGAATTGTATAAGTATAATCTTACGAGATTGGAGTGATAACAAAATGATAAATCGAAAGTGTTCGCGCTGTAAAGAAATTACAGGTACATTGCACGGTGGTAAAAAAATTAAGGAAGAATTTCTATGTGAGGACTGTTTACAAAAAGGAATTGCGAGTGGAGAAATCGAATTATCACAAGTGGAAGAAAAACAAACTTCGTATCTTTCTATAAAAATATTCAAAATAATGAGTGTGATTTATTTAATAGGATCTATTTTAATGGCTTTTTCAACTGGTCCATTTATACATAATATAGGATTTGATGAAATGTCCATTTCAGGGCCAGAATTAGGTTTAATAAGTATTGTTATGCTAGGTTCTTTATTCCAGTCTATTCTTGTATTTTGCGGGATATGGGTATTCATCCTTTTAGTAGAAACAGTCATTAAAATTTATGAAAAAATGAAGTGAGTGAGAGGGAGAAACATATGCGAGTAAGAAACATCCAAGGGGAAGATTATGTAAAGATTCATTCTGTTTTAAATGATTGGTGGGGCGGGAGAGACATGGCTGCCATGCTGCCAAAATTGTTCTTCATTCACTTTCAAGAAACGAGTTTTATTATTGAAGAAGAGGGAGAAACGTTAGGTTTCTTATGCGGATTCTTCTCACAAACGCATACAGAGGAAGCGTACGTTCATTTTATCGGTGTCAATCCGAAGTATAGAAGAAGAGGAATTGCATCGACATTGTATTCGTATTTCTTTGATGTCGCACGTGCAAATAACCGTAAAGTTGTAAAAGCAATCACGTCACCAGTTAATAAAAAATCGATACAGTTTCATAGGGAGATTGGCTTTCAAATTGAGGCTGGGGATGATGAGATAGAGGGTGTATCGGTACATACAAATTATGATGGGAATGGCGGTAGTAGAGTTTTATTTTTGAAAAATGTGTAGAAAAATAAGCTTTACCAAAACCCACTGAGTTAAATGTATATGAAAATGTTATCCGTTGCATAAAGAATAGCTGACTTTGTTAGCTTGATAGAAGCTAGTATGATAGTCGAAAGGAATTTCCATAACATAATTTCATCTAAAAAAGAGGGATCTATATGAATTTTGAGAGGGATAGATATTTTTTACAGATGGCATTGGAAGAAGCAGAAAAGGCATTAAAAGAAAACACATATCCAGTAGGAGCAGTTATTGTTGATGGAAATAATAATGTCATTGCAAGAGGAAGGAATAGAGTGCATCCAGAAAAAGACATAACAGCTCACGCAGAGTTAGACGCTATTCGCAATGCAGGGGAAGCAATGTTTGATGCAAAAATAAAAAATGAGAGGTTTACTATTTATAGCACGTTGGAACCGTGCCCAATGTGTACAGGTGGTATTTTATTTGCAAAAATACAGAGAGTAGTCTGGTTACTAAATGATGACTTAGGTTTTGGTGGATATAAAAAGATAAAAAATGCTTTAGTTTTCGAAGGGAAATTTAATAAAATCGACATGGTGGAAGAACCATTTGAAGACTTAAAAACAAGACAAAGAGAACTTATGAGACAATGGGAGCTAAATCCCAATAATATTACTAATTTGCGTAGGGCTATAAAAAAATAGTTGTTTCTTTCAATTAAATCGGGAGACCGCCACATTACCATCAATTTAAAAAATATAGTGAAATTATATCGATTTAACAATAGAATATGGAAGAATCTATTACGAATAGAAAGCCGTCCTAAAAGTATTCTGGGATGGTTCTTTTTGTTGTGAGGAGATAAAGAGTATGGAGAATAAACAGAGTAGAAATGAGTATGTAAGACGCATACATAAGGTTCAAGATTATATAGAATCAAACATAGACAGTTCACTATCCATTGAAGAGCTAGCGGATGTAGCAGGATTTTCAAAGTTTCATTTTCATCGAATTTTTAAAGGAATAGTAGACGAGCCGTTATCACGATATGTAAATCGATTGAAGTTAGAAAGGGCAACAAACCTTCTTACATATCGATTGGATATGACGATTACGGATATCGCTTACCATTTTGGATTCACAGATTCAGCAGTTTTCTCCCGAACATTTAAAAATTATTACGGCGTAAGTCCGTCTCAATATCGAAACTATAATAGCAAGAATTGCAAAGACGTAAGAAGAACTTCTCAATACAATGAATGTAAGAAGGTTCGAGGAAATGTTGAAATTGTAACAGCGGACGATATAAACGTCGCATACATAAGACATATCGGTACATATGGAGAGTTAACTATAGCTTTTCCAAAAATGATAGAAAAACTATTTCATTACGCAGCTAAGCAAAACTATCATGTATTTGATGATATTAAAGTATTAACCATTTACCACGATCATCATGAATTTACTGAGGACTATCATTTAAGAACAAGTTTATGTATAACAATTCCGGAGGCGTCCGCAATAGAAACGAACGACATAGGAATAATGGTAATACCTTCAGGCAAGTATGTAGTAGGACATTTTGAAATATTTCAAAATGAATATAAAGGAGCATGGGATTTCTTATACGGTGAATGGCTGCCAAATAGCGGATATAAACCGAGAGACTCGTATCCTTTTGAAGTATATAGAAATGATCCAAAGCAGCACCCGGAAAATAAACATATAGTTGATATATATGTACCTATCGAACCTTTTTAATTATAGGTTAAAGGGGAAGGAATAATGAAAACTGCTGAAAAGTTAGATCAAATTATACAAGAAGAATATAAAAATATGAATGGCATGTTAGTAGTGCAGAAAGGTAATGTTGTTTTTGAAAATTATTATAATGGTTACAGTCCAGATAATGCGTTTCATGTAGCGTCAGTTACAAAAACGATAATCTCTGCGTTAATTGGGATATGTATAGATAAGGGCTATATAAAAAGTGTTGATCAAAAAGTAATAGAATTTTTCCCGGAATATAAATGTAAGGAATCTGAAGTAACCGTACGCCATCTTCTAACAATGACAGCGCCATATCCTTTTGTAGACTGGCAGGAACCGTTAGAAGAACTATGTGCACAAGAGGATTGGGTACAGCATACACTTAATAGAATGGGGAACGGTGGAGAAATTGGATCTTTTAAATACTCATCTGCAGGAGCGCATGTACTATCAGCAATTATTACGAATGCAACAGGGAAAAGTGCACGTGAATTTGCGAATGAGTACTTATTTCAACCACTCGGCATGAGCGAAATTCCAAACTACAATATGAAAGCATTTGGATTCGATGACTTATTCGGAAAAGATGTGAAAGGATGGGTTCACGATCCAAATGGTATTTCGACGGGCGGCTGGGGAGTAACGTTAACGGTTAGGGATATGGCTAAGTTTGGACAGATGTATTTGAATGAAGGTATTCATAATGGAAAACAAGTTCTATCAAAATCATGGATAAAAGAATCGACAGAAATGAACCAAAATCAATATGGTTACTTATGGTGGTTACGAGAAGAAGATGGAATCTTTTCATACTGTGCTATGGGTGATGGGGGGAATATGATTTGTTGTATTCCAGAGAAGGAATTGGTGGTGGTGATGGCTTCTGAAGTTGTGCCAGAAGCAAATGATAGATGGAGATTAATCAAAGAGTATATACTTTTAACAGAGTAATGGTGAGCTTGTAGAAAAATTTAAACGCTCCCCGTAACTTTCCTCAATAAAAAATCGTTAAACATTAGGAAGGGTTATTAATCACGAATGGGGGAGAACTATGAAGATATTAATTCTAGGCGGTACACGATTTTTAGGAAGAGCATTTGTAGATGAGGCTTTACAGAGAGGGCATGAAGTTACGTTATTTAACCGCGGAACAAACAAAGAAGTTTTTCCTGAATTGGAGCAGTTAATCGGTGATAGAAATAACGATGTATCAAGTTTAAAAAATCGAAAGTGGGATGTTGTCATAGACACGTGTGGATTTTCTCCACATCATATTAGGAATGTTGGAGAAGTGCTCAAAGATAATATTGAACACTATGTATTCATCTCAAGCCTTTCCGTATATAAAGATTGGATTCCGCATGACATAAAAGAAGATTATATATTACAGCCCGAACCGACGGATGATCAAATAAAGGCTATAGAGAATGGTGAAGTTTCACCTTATGAGTATTATGGTGCACTGAAAGTATTATGTGAAAAAGAAACAGAGAAGTATTGGCCGGGGCGTGTGTTACATGTAAGAGCAGGTCTTCTTTCAGGAATGTTTGATTATACAGATCGACTTCCATACTGGATTCAGCGTGTAGCAAAAGGAGGTAACGTGTTAGTTCCAGGAAGAAAAAATCGTCCAGTGCAGATAGTTGATATAAAAGATGTAGCGAGATTTGGACTCAACATGGCAGAAAATAATAAAGCAGGTACATTCAATATAACAGGTCCGAATGATGAATTGACGATGGAAGAGCTATTAAATACGTGTAAAAAGGTTACGAATAGTGATGCTGAATTTGTTTGGGTAGACGAATCGTTTATGAGTGAACATAATGTGCAGCCTTGGACAGAAATGCCATTATGGCTTCCGGAAACTTTTCCATTAGAAGGGGAAAAGAAGCCGTGGAGAGGTGGATTTTCTATTAATATTAAAAGTGCGGTTAATGAAGGGCTTACTTTTAGAAGAATAGAAGAGACAGTTACAGATGTGTATGAGTGGATGGAGAGTACGGAAGAATGGGAATTAAAAGCAGGTATTTCAGGCGAGAGGGAGAAGGAATTGTTAGAAAGATGGTATCAATAAATTTAGCGGAGTTCTTTGAATATGCTTGATTGCACATAAGGAGGAAATGGTGATGTGGAAAGACACCATTCACAGTATCTCATCAAATTTAAGCTTGAAAAACCCAGCTACGAAGGATGAACTTACTGATATACAAAAATGTTTACATGTGGAGTTACCGAATGATTTATATCAATTATTACAGGAAACAAACGGTATAGAAGGTGAATACGGTGACTTTATATGGTCTGCTTCAAAAATTAAAACTGAAAATATGAGTATGAGAAATATAGTTGATTTTAAGGATTTATACATGCCTTTTGACTGTTTATTATTTTTTGCTGATGGGGGAAATGGTGATTTGTTTGGCTATTCTATTTTGAATGGAAAAGTACAAAGAGATGATATATATGTATGGAACCATGAAAATGATAGTAGAACGTGGGTTGCTCCTTCTTTAAAGACTTTTATGGAGTGGTGGGAGAGTGGAAAGATGATAATTTAAATATAGTATCAAAAAAAGTGCCTTGTTACTAAAGAAACAAGGCATTTTTTCACGAATAATTAATCTACCACTCAATCGGTTCTTCCCCATACATCTCCCATAGCCTAGGAAACATCTTTTTTAAACCTTCTTCATCGTCTTCATTCCAGTCAAATTCAAAATCTACATCGTCGAATTCTTCATTAGATAAGACATGGTAAAGTGTAAAGTAAGTATCATCTTCGTCACCAGTTTTTTCTGCATATACAGTGAAACCGAAATATAAAGAAAGTTCTTCTATTTCTGGGACGTCATACTCACTCAAATTTTCTAATACAGGAATTAATCGTTCTGGATCTTCAATACAAGCTTCGTATGTCTCTTTTCCTTGATATAATAACCATCCGCGGAAATAATCGAAAGTATCATCTGAACAGCCACCCATAATAATATAGGCTGCTGCCCATAAACGGGAGGTATAGGAGTCTTTCAAAAGGCGATGCATATGCGTATCAAAAGCTACAATTTCATGTACTGTACGTTTAGCAAGGTGAGAAGTAAGCCATTCTATTTGTTCTTCTTGGTCCTCACCTTTCGTTTTTGCACGATGAAGTAGCTCCCAAAATTCTTCTTCGGTTATCGTTTTTTCTTTTATGTAATCTTCCCCAGGCAACGGGTCTGTATATCCTTTTTTACGTTTGGAAGCAACTAGTTTATTAGCTTCTTTCATACATTCTTCTTCTGTTTTAAACTCTTTCGCTTTCACACTGCCAGCTGTGCCAATTTTTCCGTAAAACACAACATAGTCTTTTTCTTTCACAACGATTTTCCAAAACTTATTTGATTTCTCAGTTTGCTGGATTAATAACGTTTCCATCCGTACCCCCATAATGTTTTCTAGTGTGCAATATGATTGTAACATATGTATATACACTTGTAATGATGAAAAATAATAGTTTAGAAAATTCAAAAATCATTGAATGAAGTGAATAAATTTAGTAACCTTATTTGTACAGTAATTACATAATTGTTTTGTAATAATTCGATATTTATATGAGGGGGCATTACGGATGGATCTTACGTTTAAAGTTGAGGAAACATGTTTTAATTACCGCATTGGAGCAATTTGTAAACATGATAATAAAATACTCATTCTGCAAGGTGACGGTGAAGATTTTTGGTATGTACCCGGTGGTAGAGTAAAAATGCTAGAGAATAGTGAAGATGCATTAAAGCGAGAGCTTGCGGAAGAGATAGGTGTTCCTATTAAAAGGAAAAGGTTAATATGGTCAGTAGAAAATTTCTTTACACTTTCTGAGCAAAAGTTTCATGAGATTAGTTTTTATTATGAAGTAGAGCTACATGAATTACCTGCAAATGGAGCGGATCAATATATTTTGGAAGAAGAGGATAGAACATATTTGTTTAAGTGGGTGCCGGTAGAAGAGTTACATGCATATAATTTACAGCCTGCATTTATAAAAGAGAAAGTAAAGAATATAGCAGTTCATACAGAACATATCATTTTACAAGATTAAATGTATTCGGAGGAGAAAAGGATGAAGGGGATTAAAAAAGAGATACATATAAATGACAAAGTAATTTATTACACACATATCGAAAAAGGTTCTAGTACGGTTTGCTTTATGTTTTCAGGTTCAGGATACAATTATGATAAGCCGTTATTTTATTACGCGACGATGCTTATGCTTGAACATAAAATTGATGTTGTACATATTCATTATTCTTACGACGAACAAGTAATGAATAAACCAATGGAAGAAGTAACAAAAATAATGATGGATGATATTAATCCTGTAATGAAGGAAGTATTAAAAGCTGAGCAATACAACGATACTATATTTTTAGGGAAGTCACTCGGAACAATTCCAATTGCGAATGATTTAATGAAGAGAGAAGAGTTTTTACAGTCGAAAATGATATTACTGACACCGTTACTGACGTTTGATACGATTTTTGATTCTATCTTGCATAGTAATCACGAAGGGTTTTTAGTTATGGGGGATAAAGATCATCAATACAATGCAGATCAAGTTGATCAGCTACATAAAACGAATTTACAGATTGAAGTTGTCAAAAATGCAAATCATTCTGTAAATGTTGGGGGATATGAAACGGAAAATTCAATTGAGGCTATAGCGAAAATAATAGGAAAACTTAAAGAAGTTGTTAGGACAAACTAACCTATTAATACATGCAAAAGAGGTGCGAATTGCACCTCTTTTACTTTAATAAGCCTTCAAAACATGAAGTAAATAATCCTTACGATTCAGCGGATTATAATCAACACGTTTTCGAGTAGGGAAGGGAGCCATAAGCTTTGTGAAACCAGCTGGCTTCGTTGTAAATATGCCTTCTCCTTCTGTAAATGAATGAAGCATGCGTTTAAAATTCTCTGTTTTCGCAACAGGTAATGATCCTGTTAATTGGTAAGAATCATTATATAATATAGGCTCTGCAAAAGTTGCTGGAACGGCAGCGAGCTTATACATTGCGGTACTAATTGCTTGCTTCGGTACAGTTAATTCAAACTCGTTTACTGGTTCATATACATATGTTTCAGCTTTCTTTAAAGCATCCATTAGTACGAGTGGTGTTAAGTTTCTAAAATCACTCGCTGTTGTAACAGGACTAGCATAACCTGTATGTGTTAACGTGACAGAAATGTCCGTAACTTCCCATCCATATAAACCTTGTTTTAACGTTTGAAATACCGTATCTTCAATCGCTTTATGAAATGCTAAAGGTAGTGAGCCGAGCTCAACACCTAATTTATATGTTATGCCACAATTAAGTTCACCACGTTCAACTTTGAATCCGACTGTTGCGTAAAATGGATTCGCTTTTTCACCCATGACTTCAACGGAATTCCCAATGCCAATTGGCTTTTCAATACATACAACTCGCGTATTTGAGAAAGTAACCTGTAAGTTATATTTATCATAAAGTGTTGTTTCGATAACCTCTTTTTGTACTTCACCGAAAAGGCGAATATAAAGTTCATTATGAACATCATCTTTCCACACTTTAATGAGTGGATCTTCTTCACAGAGTTCCATAAGTGCAGCGTATAAATCATGAATTCGCTCTTTAGGTACCGCATCAATCGCTGCTTCCATTTGTGGTTCGGCAAAGTGAATATCTTTTATATAATCCGTACGTTCACCGATAATATCACCAATTTTTATATCATTCAGTCCCCACACTTTGCAAAATTCTCCGCTAGGAACGATAGTAGATTGAACAGCATTTCCGCTATGAAACATACACATTTTTTTAATCTTTTCTTTATGTGGTAGAGACTCATCGCGCTGTATATCCACATATTTTCTAACGTGTAAACTACCAGAAAAAACTCTTATATACGCAACCTTTTCTCCAGAAGGTTCACGTTCAATTTTAAAAACAACACCGGATAATGGTTCCTCTTGTGCCGATGTAAGAGCTGGCATTAGGGCCGGAAGTTTTTCAAGTATTTCAGTTACTCCTATACCTGTCATTGCTGAACCGAAAAAGATTGGATACACATTTGCTTGCTGTATTTGCTGTTCTAGTTTTTCTCTTAATAGTGCGTCCGGTATTATTTCGTTATTTACATATGATTCAAGTAATGATTCATTAAATGATGCTAACAGTTCCATACAACCGTCATATGATTTGTATTCAATGATCCGGGCTTCTTTCGTTCCTTCGTTTAGAACAGAGTAGAAGGGGAATGCTTCATTTGAAAGAACCTCTTTTATTTGTTTCATAACTTTTTCAGTGTTTGCGCCACTACGATCAATTTTATTAACGAATAAAATAGTCGGTATGTTTAGTTTCTGTAATGTTCGCATTAAAATTTTTGTTTGTGCTTGCACACCTTCAACGGCAGAGATAACTAAAATCGCACCGTCTAGAACGCGGAATGATCGCTCCACTTCAGCGATAAAATCAGCGTGTCCAGGTGTATCAATGACATTTACTTTTACATCATCAATAAAGAAAGAAACGACAGATGCTTTAATCGTAATGCCGCGTTGTCTTTCTAATTCCATTGAGTCAGTTTGTGTATTACCACTATCTACTCGGCCAATTTCTTTAATCACATTCGTTTCATAAAGAATACGCTCAGTCAAACTCGTCTTGCCAGCGTCTACGTGCGCGACAATCCCTATATTTATTGTTGTCATTTATGAATATCCTCATTTCATTTTCCATTTTCATTTCCTCATTTCTATTTGTGTATTGCCGCATTATCAATCACTCTCCAGTCATTTAAATTATTACTATTATAGTGCAATTAACATTATTTGTAACGCTACAAAGCGCCTTAATTTGGAAAAAATAAAATAAAAACAAAATGCTTGCATTCTAAATCGATATAGATTATATTAATTGACATATCAACTATTGATACATCAAATGTTTTTATTTTGATTGTAAAGGAGGGTTAATTTGACAAGTTCATGCTCAAAAGAAGCGATTATTTTATATAAATTACACTTTCTAAATAAAGAAGTAAGTTCGAAATTTGAAGGGTGTACGGGTATGAGCCAGTCTCGATTAGAGCTTATACTTCAATTATTTGAAGTAGGTGAAATTAGTCAAAAAGCACTTCAGCAAGAAGTGAATATTGATAATGCTGCGATAACAAGGCATTTAAAGCAGCTTGAGGCCAATGAAATGATTGTAAGACGTAAAAATCCAGATGATAACAGAATTACGTTAGTTTCTCTTACTGAAGAGGGGCGAAATAAAATTCAGGCGTTTCAAGAAGAAAAAGAACGTTTTGCAGCATCTGCATTTAAAGGATTAAGTGAGGAAGAACGCGATAATCTTTTAAATATGTTAAATCACATTCAAGAAAATATAAAAGAATTATAAAAAAGGGAGAATACAACTATGACTAACTCAGTAAAAACAAATGATTTTAACGAAATTTTAACAGGACGTCGTTCAATTCGTAAGTACGACCCTTCAGTGAAAATTAGCAAAGAAGAAATGACAGAAATTCTTACAGAAGCAACACTTGCACCATCTTCAGTAAACATGCAACCATGGAGATTCGTAGTGATTGAAAGTGACGAAGCGAAAGCAACACTTGCGCCACTTGCGAAATTCAATCAATCTCAAGTAGAAACGTCTTCAGCAATGATTGCTTTATTTGGTGATTTAAACAACTTTGATAACGCAGAAGAAATTTACGGTACAGCAGTAGAGCGTGGACTTATGCCAGCAGAAGTAAAAGAAGATCAAATGAAAAAACTTTCAGCTTACTTCTCTATGGTTACACCAGAAGTAATGAAAGATACGGTATTAATTGACGGTGGTCTTGTAGCAATGCAATTTATGCTAGCAGCTCGTGCGCACGGTTATGACACTTGTCCAATTGGTGGATTTGAGAAAGATCAAATCGCAGAAGCATTTGGACTAGATAAAGAAAGCTACGTACCAGTTATGTTAATTTCAATCGGGAAAGCTGCAGACAGTGGTTACCAATCAGTACGTCTTCCAATTGAAAAAGTTGCAGAGTGGAAATAATTTTATAAAAGAACTTCAATAAGTGAAAGATGAGAGGGGAAGCACCATGATTATTATTCACGCAATATTTCAAGTAGACCCAGCGAAACAACAAGCATTTTTAGAAGAAATTCAGCCACTCATTCATGGTTCAAGAGAAGAAAGTGGCAATGTATCTTATGACTTATATAAAGATACAGAAAAAGAAAGTGTTTATACGATGGTAGAAGTATGGAAAGATGAAGCAGCAGTTGCGAGCCATAATACGAGTGAACACTTCACATCTTTCGTTAGTAAAGCAGCACAATTTTTAACTGCTCCTCTTGATATAAAAGCTTATAATGGAGAGTTAGTAAAATAATAAGGTAGAAAAAGATGACTTTAGCATATGGCTGAAGTCATCTTTTTTGTATAAGTAGAATCCATTTTGGACTCAGTTATGTTGATAGATAAGCGTTGCTCGTATCCTCAGTAACAGTGCTGAATTGTATGTTAAATTCGAACATTCGGTTTATTGGGATATTTTTCCGTGGTATAATTTTCTTGTAAATAAAAGGTAGAGAGGAGCAAGTAATGGGAGAATTTCAAAGTAATTTGCATACGGCAACGCAACTTGCAACGAAAATGAGAAATGCTTCAGATAGAATGAAAAGTGCTACTAGTCGCTCTATAAATAAGGCAACGCGTACTACACTATCTGTGAACTTCAAGGCACAAGAAGCAAATCAACAAAATTTACAGATCACGAAACAATTTTGTACTGCTTTTCAACAAACAATTGATAATATCCATTCCGTAGCAAATGAATTTGAGAAAATGGATACCGGACTTCAAAAGACTTTTCAATAATGTAACGGCCTACGTAAAGGGGAAAAGGTAGGGAGAAAAGATGAGTCAAGAAATTGAAATGAGAATCAGTCAATGTAATCAAAAATTACGAAGTATATTTGAAGAGCAAAATGAAAACCGAATTGCGTTGCAAAATCAAGAACGAGATGAGGCTAGTTTTCATGAATGGAAAAATAGAAGCAATCGTTTATTTAACCGAATACTAGAAACTTGGTATGGTGACAAAGAAGTATTTCACCTGTTCACGAATATGCGGCAAGAGATCAGGCAGTATGAAAGAAAACTTACATTCGAATTAGAGAACGAAAAAGAGACGTTGCTTAAAGAAAAACGGCATCTCAGTGAGAAAGAAAACGACCTTTCCTATGAACAGCAGCAACTACAAAGGGAGGTCAATGCATGAGTTTAAACATGTATTTGGGAGAAGTACAAAGTCAAACTCAAAGTATGAACGCTATATGTAATGCTACGATTCAAAGTATGGAACAAGCCATTCAATCTATTGATGCATTTGCGATAGATACAGTATTACAAGGACAAACATACAGTAGTGCAAAAGCCTACCTTGTCCAAACATTTCGGCCATTAGCGCAAGGAATCATATGCTTATGTGAAGAATTAATTCGCCAAAACGAAGCATTCCCAAATGAGTTCCAAGCAAAAGTTGCTTCAACAGATGTGATCGAACATGAAATAAGACAACAAATACAGGAAATTAATCAATCGATTGCAAGTATAGAAGCAATCGAAGTACTTACACCGATGCCTGGAGTAGACGCAATTGTAACGTTATTAAGAGCAATGAGAAAAAAACTGGAAGAAAAACTAGAGCATTTATATGAATTCAATCATTCATCCAGCAACAACTACAGCACCGCCCTCCAATTAGCAGCTAGCATCACAGCCGGACTCTCTGAAGTGCAAAGCGGGAAAGGATTTAGTCCTGTGAGTGGTACGTTTCATAGTGAAAGGTTAAATATGGAATGGGCAAAACAAATTCAAATAACTATAGAAGAGAAAATACGGAAATCTGACAATGGTATTGGAAAAAGCGTAGACTTAGAGCACAATGTGTATAACGAAACGGAAGGAATAAGTAGCGAAAATATATCTATCAAAAATAGATTTACAAAAGAAGAGATACAAGCGACACAAAAATATCTTGAAGGAATTAAAAATGGTACAATAAAAGGGAATATAGGTGAGGATTTCCAAGTTGAAACCGATGATTATGAAATGGAGCATAACATTTTTGGCCAGCCAGTCGGTGGTAGAAGGCCAGTACTCGATCCTTTTTTAATCGGTGTGGCGAAGTTTGGATTCGATTTTTTCTTTGGTGATCTTTTCACACTCTTTGACTCAGAAGCTACCTATGGTGAAAAACTCCTAGCAGTTGGAATGATGTCCCCATATGGGAAGGGTGTAAAAATAGTTGATAAACTTCATGATTTAAAAAAGGTTGGAGATGTGAAGAAAGCAACGGCTGGGAGTGCGGGGGGTACTAAGGGGATAGATAATCCTTTACTACCAGGTGAAGGGAAAGTTGGAACATATGAAGAATTAATTGATGCAGGAACACGTGGAGACAATATAACTCCTCACCATATGCCGTCTGCAAAATATATGAAAACAAAAGCAGAGGTACATAAAAATGATGGAGTAAGTATGAATATGGAGCACCCTCATCCAGGGAAAGGGGGCAGGCACCGTCAAACTGAAACATACGGAATGACTGGTAAGAAATTAGATGCCTATCTTAACCTTGAACCACGTGACGCTTTAGCTCGTGATATAATTGATGCAAGGAATATTTATATAAAAGAAGGACTTTACACTCCTGAGATACGTTCAGGACTATTGGAAGTAATAAAATTAAATAAAACAAAGTACCCAAATATTTTTGACAGACAATAGGAGGTGGGGAAAGTTGGACATTTTAGTCGAACTTACCGAATTAAAGAATAATCGTTTATTAAGAGATGAGAATGAAGTAGAAAAATTTGAAAAATCTATTGGGAATATTTTAGAAATGGAGGATGTTAACCATATAGAAGTATTGTGTCAAGGCTTTGATGATTTAACTGAAAATGATGAAGTAATGTTTGGTTTAATTCATGCTATAGAGTCGTATGACAAGATTGTTAGTTCTGAAGTTTCGCTGAAAGTGTTAGCTAATTCTATTCCTAAGATGATTCCTCATGCTAAGGAATGGTTAAAGATACTTCACAAAAGAATATTGAATCATGAACCATCGAGGAATATTTATAAAAAAATCATCCCTACATTAAACAATGATATTCAGAAATATGTTGTTTCTCAATTAACTAGTATTAAAGAAAGAAACCCAAGTCGTTTTGAAGAAAGTGTAAATTCAATATTAGATTTTTTAAAGTAAGTTAAAAACCTTGACTGGCTAAATGCCTTTCAAGGTTTTTTAGTAAACTAAAAGGTTTTACTTTTTGAAGATTTCACATGTAAATCAAAACTTATAATAGTAAATTGATATTCAAATATAGCGACAAAACTTACAGAATAATAGTTATCTATTAAATGAAACTACAATTCATAAGTGTTGATTTCTTTTTCTACCATTTTAAAACAAATATTATATTACTCCTGAGATTAACGCAAATAGCTACCACAATATTAGGCGATAAGGTACTAAATAAAGTAGGACATATCGCAAAAGGAGCAAAAGCATAAAGTGGAGTAAGTACATTTGCTAATGCAGTAACACTAGCAAAAGAATTGAAGCCTACCCTTGAAATGCTACAATCATTTAAGAGAGATGCTTCCTATGCATTCTCTAGTGTTGGTGGAACTATCGTAACCAAAATACCTCAAGGCGAATTAATAGAAGCTTATTATAAGTTTGCGAAGTCTAAAGGTTATTTTCAAGATGCAAGTGGAAGGTGGCATCGACCTGGTGGGGGTTACGCAAGTAATAAAGAAGTGGGTTTACCTGTGCCAAGTGGCAGCACTAAACGTTTGAAATATATGGGTAGTACACCTAGCAAAGACTCCAGAACTGGTAAAGCAGTAATAGAGAGAATGAAAAATGAAGATCCACCAAAAATACGAACAGTACGTGGTAAAACTGAATTTTTAGACACTAACAATAAATGGCGTCCGTTAAGTGAAGCAGATATGGCACATAAAACAGATGCAGTTACTTGGTGGAACGAAGTCGGACGGAATTATGGACCAAGGTCTAAAGAAGTAAGAGATTGGATGCTTGATCCAGATAATTATTTTTTGGAACACTATAGTAAAAACCGTTCTGAAGGTGCTAGTTTAGGACAGACATATGTACCACCAAAATAATTAGGAGGAGCTTAAATTGGAATTACAAGATGAACTTTATGACAGAATAGTAAGTATATGTTCTCAAGGTGATAATTTAGTTGATAGGTTTGAGTATGAGAATGCAATAGAAAAGTATTTGGAAGCTTTAGATTTAGTTCCAAAACCAAAATTTAACTGGGAATGTAGTACATGGATTTACACAGCATTGGGTGACACGTGTTATATGAATGGAGATTTTAGTGCTTCTAAAGACTTTTTATTTAATGCAATTAATTGTCCTGATGGAATAGGAAACCCTTTTATTATGTTACGTCTGGGTGAATGTCTGTATGAATTAGGAGACCTTAACAAATCTAAAGAATATTTGTTAAGGGCATATATTCTTGAAGGTTACTCGATCTTTGATAGTGAAGATGACAAATATTTTAATGTAATTAAAGATGCAATTTAGGGGGATTAATAATGGCTTATGTAGCAGGTGAAAATGGTGTCTATATACAAGAGTTAATGGATAAGAGTAATGAAGAGTTTGATAAAGGTAATTTAGATGAGTCAGTTTTTTTATTGGAACAAGCATGGAAAGAGCTCCCTGATGATAAAGTGATTTATGATGAGAGCTTTTTAATAATATGGGGGATTTTAGATATCTCTATTGTATTAAATGATGTTGAACGGATGAAAAAATGGGTTGATAAAATATTTGTCGCAGATCCTGAAAGAGGAGATACAGGTGAACGAGAACTCTGGGCTGGAAAGGTGGCTTATGAGGTAGGGGATTTCTCTAAAGCTAGGGAGTATTTAGAGATAGCTAATAAGAAATCCAAGGGTAGATGCTTTAGCGCAGAAGATGGAAAGTATTTAAAATTTTTGAAAGACAAATAATAAACTTAGTGTTAATTATTGTGGGAGTTAATCTAGACTTGAAATTTTGTAATTATATAAGTGATTAATGTGCTCAGTACACCATTAATTTGGTCATATTGAGCTTTTTCTTATTCCTATTAAAAACTTTTCATTTGAACTTAAGGATAAAATGTAAAATGATAAAAAATTATTTACGATTGATTACAGTTCGAAAGTGTTGTCTTATTCAAGATGGAAATTTTCTTTTAGCAGTTCAGTGAAAGAGACCAATTCTAAGTGGGACGGGTAATTTGAGCTGGAAAAGTAGCCCAAACATTAGAAGCAGTTAGAGCACAACAACGTACGGTAATAGAATCAGTAGAAAGTGGCGAAGTAGCTTTAAAAACAACGAAGCGTAAAGGGAATTATGGTGAAATGAAGATGGATGACTTTTTTGAAAGTCAAACATATACCAGAATTAGTGATGATCGTGTAATAACATTAGATCAAAAAATTGTTAAGGGAATAGATGCTGTATATGAAAATTCATCTCCGCCACCTAAGTATGTAATAGCGGAGGCTAAGTATAACACATCCAAATTGGGAAAAACAAATGATGGTAAGCAAATGAGTGAAGATTGGATTCTTGGAAGTGAAAGGTTAGATAGTACTTTGTCAAAAGAAAAAGCAGATGAAATTGTGGGAGAGATGTTGCTGAATCCAGAAAATGTTCAAAGAATTGTTATTCAAGTTATGCCTGATGGAACGATTGTGAAGAAAATTCTTGAAGTATAAAAGGTGGAAAAGAAATTATGCTAAGGGATAAAATCAAAAATGATATATATTTTAACAAATTTATCAATTATGAGGAAAAGAGAATAGAAAAGTTTTTATTATTGGTTGAAAAGGTTATTGAGGAAAGAGGCAAAGATGATAAAAGTGTAAAGAATGGATATATAGCGTTACAAGGGTATCATTTTAATAAATTAAGGGCAATGTACTCTGCGGGTTGTTCTATTCAAACTATTCGTGATTTTTTACCTGAAGTAATAAATATAATGGAAAAAGTGTGGAATAAAGAAAGTGGATATATACGTATGTTATGGATGATATCTATAGCAGTAATGCTAAATGTTGAAGATAAAGAATTTAATAGACTAATAGCAATGGTAAGGAGAGAAGGATTAAATGATTATTTGATTAATTATTTTATTGCTTTTAGAAATAGTGAGCCATCAGATTTTTATGAGCAAAGTGAGTTTTATGTACAATATCCATATTTCAAATTAAAAGAAGTAATTGAGAGTAATAAAATTTCACAAGAGAATTCTATAAAAAATTTAGAGAAATATATAAAGGAGTATTGGTATAAGGGACATTTAGAAGAAGCATGGTACGATGCACATGAAAATAAACATGACATTTATAGTGGTTACTGGAGTTTTGAAAGTGGAGCAATCGCTAAAATTTTAAAATTAGATGATTCAACCTTGAAAGATAGTTCATATTACCCTTATGATATGGTGCATTGCCAAGAAAAATAAATGTTGGAATCCACAGTGATAAATTTTTACACTGTGGATTTTTTAGTTTGTATTAAAGTAGGTATAAGGGTAATGTTGGTAATGGATCCAGTGAGCTAGATGTAAGATTGATACAGAACTAATTAGGAAATATGTACGAGATGTTGAAACGCAGACGAATTATGAATTATCACTGGATTTTTTTATCTAAATATCCATAATATCTAATTGAATGTTAGTAAATTCATAAAAATATTGTTATCACCCTTTATTTATATCTGTATATATAAATTAATTGAATAATTTAACTAAATCTTCAATAGGCCATATCGCAAAAGGAGCAAAAGTATCAAGTGGAGTAAGTACATTTGCTAATGCAGTAAAACTAGCAAAAGAATTGAAGCCTACCCTTGAAATGTTACAATCATTTAAGAGAGGTGCTTCTTATGCATTCTCTAGTGTTGGTGGAACTATTGTAACCAAAATATACCTCAAGGCGAATTAATAGAAGCTTATTATAAGTTTGCGAAGTCTAAAGATGGTGGTAAGGGTACGGGTGATGTTGGTAAGGGCGTCAGTGGGGCTGGAAGTAAGATTGATGGAGAACTAATTAGAAAATATGTACGAGATATTGAAATACAGACAAATAGAAAAATACAAAAAAACCAAATGGAAGAATTAAAAAGTGCATTAAGAAATACAGAATATAAAAAGATGACGTCTTCAGAAACAAAGAGATATAGACGAGGGTTTAATAAAATTAAGAATTCATTAATTGATGAATGGGAAAAACAAACTGGTCAAAAATGGCCAACTTATACAGAAGATGTGATTTCAGAGAAAACAGGAAAAATCTTAAGAAAAAAAGAGAACCTTATGATGCTCATCATAAAATTGAAAACTCTTATCGTGGGGAACATGAATGGTGGAATATCCATCCTGCTAAATTTCCTAATGAGCATCAAGGTGGTATTCATGGTTCAGGTTCAACAGGAAATAAACTTTTTAATGGAGGTAAATAATATGAAGTATGATTATCTAGTATCAAATAAACATAATAGCTTTTATCCAGTAGCATTAGAAGAGATAGAAGAAGTGGAAGAGGTATTAGGTTTGAAATTTCCAAAAGAACTAAAAGATTTCTTCTTAAATGTTGGGTATGGCTTTATCAAAGGTTCTAAGTACAATATTAATCGTATTATGGACCCTTATTCTATTAGAGATTTTCGATTAAAGCAAAATGATTATGAATTTTTTCCAGACATTGAAGTTTATGATGATTTTGAAGAAGAAATAATCTTTTTTGAAGGTAATGAAACAGTTTTAATTTCAATTAAATTAACAACAGAAGAAAATAATGGGATTTATTATGATGAATTTAAAATTGCCGATTCACTAGAAGATTTTCTTGCAAAAATATCAGAAAATGATTTATATTATATGGATTTAATTGATTGAAATAAGAAGAAATATTTTTATCAAATAATCACAGTTCGAGAACGTAGTCTTATTGAAAAGAGGGTAGAAGCTCGTTCGATTAGGAAACGGCTTTTGTAATCGGGTGAATGATAAAAACTATAGTATGTATTAAGATGAAAACTCCAGTGATTTTATGAATCATCACTGGAGTTTTTTATCTAAATATCCATATTTTGAGAGTGTATATAACCTTCCATAATATCTAATTGATTGTTAGTAATTTCATCAATATATTGTTTTAATTCTTTGTTTATATCCATATATGGAAGGCGGTTTCAGAGTTTAGCTAAGTCTTCAATTGGCCATATTGCAAAAGGAGCAAAAGCATCAAGTGGAGTAAGTACAATTGCTAATGCAGTAAAACTAGCAAAAGAATTGAAGCCTACCCTTGAAATGCTACAATCATTTAAGAGAGATGCTTCCTATGCATTCTCTAGTGTTGGTGGAACTATCATAACCAAAATACCTCAAGGTGAATTGATAGAAGCTTATTATAAGTTTGCGAAGTCTAAAGATGGTGGTAAGGGTACGGGTAAAACTAGTGAAATAGCTAAGGAATCTGGAAAAGTAGCCCAAACATTAGAAGCAGCTAGAGCACAACAACGTACGGTAATAGAATCAGTAGAAAGTGGCGAAGTAGCTTTAAAAACAACGAAGCGTAAAGGAAATTATGGTGAAATGAAGATGGATGATTTTTTTGAAAGTCAAACATATACTAGAATTAGTGATGATCGTGTATTAACATTAGATCAAAAAATTGTTAAGGGAATAGATGGTATATATGAAAATTCATCCCGCCGCCTAAGTATGTAATAGCGGAGGCTAAGTATAATACTGCGCAACTTTCAAATACAAAAGATGGAAAGCAAATGAGCGAAACATGGATAGATGGTTCTAGACGTTTGGAATCAACTGTTGGAGAAGAAATGGCAGATAAAATTCGAGAAGAAATGCTTTTGAATCCTGAAAATGTACAAAATATACTAATTAATGTTGATAAGGATGGTAATGTGGTTAAAAGCATTTTGGATTCTTCTGGGAAGAAAATAATTGAGTAAGGAGAATGAAATGAGAGATATTTTAAAAAATGAAGATTATTTCGAGGATTATTTAAATAGACAAAATAATAGAATAGAAAAGTATAAAGAATTAGCAATGAAAGTAAAAAATGAAAGACCAAATGATTTAGGTAGTATTAAAAGAGCTTATGGATATATTGAATCAATTTGTATTGATAAATTTAATTGTTTATATTCAATGGGAAGACCTATGGAAGTACTAAGAGATTTTTACCCCGAAATAATTGAGGCGATGAAAAAGGGATGGAGTGGTAAATATAGATATATATATTTATTGTGGGTTCTTTCTATTGGGATAATGCTAGATGTTTCAAAAGATTATATAATTGAATTAGAAAAGTTGGTAGAAAAAGAGAAATTGAATGATTATTTGATTGATTTTTTATTTAGTTATAAAGATGAAAATTGGGAAGGGAATACCACGGAATTTATCTTTGCAGACCCATATAAATCAATTTATCGTGTGGTTAATGCAAAGAATAAAGAAGAATCAGTAAAAGAATTGAAAGAATATTTAGAGGGAAAATGGTATAAGGGGCATAGTGATACAGGCTGGTATGATTCACATGAAAATAAAAATGATATCTACAATGGTTATTGGAGTTACGAAAGCGGAGCAATCGTAAAGATTTTAAAATTAGATGATTCAAGTTTAAAAAATACTTTATACTATCCTTATGATATGGTGCATTATCAAGGAAAATAAATGTAAAAATCCACAGTGTTCAACTTTTTACACTGTGGATTTTTTAGTTTGTGTTAAAGTAGCTATAAGGGTAATGTTGGTAAGGGATCTAGTGAGCTAGAAGTAAGATTGATGCAGAACTAATTAGGAATTATCACTGGATTTTTTTATCTAAATATCCATAATAAATGGATTGAAGTTCAGAGGTTATTTAAATGATGCTGGGGAGATAACTAACTTTTTCCCAATTCTAGACTGATATTATCAAGATACAATATTTATAGGAGGATAAAATGAATAGTAATTTTGAATTTATTGAAGATAAAGAGAAAAATGATCAATTGATGTCAATATATTTTAACTTTATAAACGGTAAGTACTTGGAAAGAGCTTTGAGTTTTTTTGTAAAAAAAGAGGGGTTTGGACAAGAAATAGTATTCGTTCATTTTCAGTCTGATTTAGATGGATTTGATATGTCACAGCTACCTACACCTTTAGATGATAAGCATGTGTTAGTTGAATTAGATTCTCCAGCTGTTGAGTTTGAACAACAAGTGTATTTGGACTTTGAAACTTTTTATAATTATTTGGAAGAACATGTGAAAAAAGAAGTGGAAAAAAATCCAGAAAGAAATGGATTAATGGATTTATTAGTGCAAGTTAAGCGTAGCTTAAATTTGTAATATCTTATAGCCATTTTACTAGATTCGTAGGGCAGAAAAAGAACTTTTTGAAGAACGCGTTTTTATTAGAATTTTATTATATTTCAATAAGGAAGATTGTCTGATATTGAATCAGTAAAGAGGAAGTTATAGATGAAAAAGAATCAACAAAAGAGACTTCATATTTGAGGTCTCTTTTGTTGATTTAAATTGAAAATTATTATTTAAGCGAATTCTTTTTTGTACCTCGTATTTCACATACACATAGGCTTTATTTGCTGTTACATAGTATGTTTTTCAACGTCAAGAAACATTAGACAAAGCAGGACAATATTATTAAATAGCCGGGTCTATTGTAGAAATATTTGAAGGTATTTTGCTCATAGGCGGATCTAATTTCTTAACTATCGTGGCAGAAGTAGGAACTGGTGGGTTAGCATCACCAATTGTTATTCCATTAGATATAGCAGCAACAGCTACTGGGGCAAGTCTTTTTGTACATGGTGGATTTGTTTGGAATAAATCGATTCAAAATACTAAGGATACTCTTCAAAAAATCCAGTCTTCTGGTGGAGGTAAGGGTGCGAGTAATCGAATACCTTCTTATGGAAAAGATTCTGTACCTAAAGGTCCATACCGTGAAGTAAATGGTTATCCAATAAAAGTGAAAGCAGGAGCGCAAGAAAAGCATATTCCTGATACACCGAACTATAAACAAGAATTAGCAAATGGAAAAAATAAGAGCATTTCTATGGCGATAATAAAATAGCGCAAGAATTGCTTGATAAGTTCGCCGGGAAAGGTGAACTATTAAAAAACGGTAGAGAAAGAGTAGACTTTGGTGAGCCAATAGGAAAATATTATGACCGCAATACTGGTGAATACCATGAGACTACTAAAGGGTTGATCCATTATGGAAAAGATGGCGCTCATATAGTACCATCAAGACCATAAAAATCATAAGAAAAGAGGATGCAAATGGGGTACGATTCTTTAATTGGAACATTAATAAATTATGAACATAGTGACATGATACTAGAATGGAAAAGTGGATTGAGGATTATTGGAGAACTAGATACAGTTTTTGAAACAGACAATGGACTATATGAGGATGATATAAATTATACAGAATATGATGCAGCTGTATTTAGAGTAAATAATATTTTATCTCGACCTAATACAAACGAAGGTACTGTATATAATTGGTTAAAACAAGAAAAAAGTTCATTGGTTGAAATTTCTCTCTATGATGATCCGCCAAGTGCAGTGTTTTTAACTGACGGAAAAAGAGTATGGGAAAGAAAAATGTGTAAATAATAGGTGGCATTTAAACTGTTACCTTATTAGTCAAATTAGATTTAGTTAATTTTGATATATGGTTTTTAAAGGAATCAGAACAGGCTACTAACATATACTCTGGTATGAAGAAAAGATATCCTAATCGTAAGCTGATTCCTTTTGCTAAAAGAGTTGATAATGACGATACTGCATATTTTGAAATCGGCAAAGGAAGTAAAGTTCAACTTATTCATGATTTTGCTTCTGAAGGCTTTGAACAAAGAAAAGATAAGCATCCTATTATTTTAGAAGTTAATACTGAAAAAGCTAGAGAAGAAGGCGTTAAATTTTATTTAGGAAATGAAAAAGTTTGGTTAGCAGATGAGATTCCTAGTGAGTTTATCGCAATTAATAAGAATTAATTGAATCTATTCTACTAGCTTATGACGGCAGGAAAAATTTTTTCTTTAGGATATATATTTGAATGAACCATGTTATCTGTCTTAAAATAAACAAATAAATGGCGAGTTACTTATGGAAAATAATCAACAAGAGAGACTTCACATTTGAGGTCTCTTTTGTTGATTTAAATTGAAAATTATTATTTGAGCGAATGCACTTTCGTACCTTGCATTTCACAGGCACATAGGCTTCAATTGATGCTATATAGTATGTTTTTCAATGTCAAAAAACATTAAAAAAAACAGGGCAAAATTATTAAATAGCCGGGTCCATTCTAGAAATGTTTGAAGGTATCTCGGTCATAGGCGGATCTAATTTCTTAACTATCGTGGCAGAAGTAGGAACTGGTGGGTTAGCATCACCAATTGTTATTCCATTAGATATAGCAGCAACAGCTACTGGGGCAAGTCTTTTTGTACATGGTAGATTTGTTTGGAATAAATCGATTCAAAATACTAAGGATACTATTCAAGAAATCCAGTCTTCTGGTGGGGGTAAGGGTACAGGTGTTGATGGTCAGGGAGCCAGTGTAGCAGGGAACATTGGAAAAAATGATAAACTAGCAAGTCAAGGGCATTTTGATGCTGGCGTTTCAGGTGCTCCAAAAGTTGATGCAGGAAAACAGGGTAAACATGTTCCTGGTCATGGGAATAATGTCTCAACCAAATCGCAGTGGGGAGCAGGGAAAAATGGAGTAGTAGAGACACAAGAAGCATGGGTGAAAGGAACACCAGTAAAGCCAGACGGAAGTGTTAGAGTGCATGATTTTGGAAAGCCAATAGGTCCAAATGGAGAAACGAGGGTAAAGGTTCATATGGATGGTAAAGGAAATATACATGGGTACCCTGTACAATAAAGGAGAATAATTATGAGTGATGAGATACTAAAAGTTGTTAATAAATTATATAAACAAGGTGATTTCCAATATGTTTTGGGGAAATTTGTTGATAAACATTTTTGGGATGGAGAAATTAATAAAATATCAAATATAAACGTTGATAATATTACTGATTTTAGTTATTCAACATGTTTTTCTTACATTCTTCTACCACTAGATGTGAAATTTCGTTTTGGTAGTGTAGAATTTAGTGAGTACGTTCGGAAGCAATCAGAAATTAATTGTGTAATGCTAATGATTTCGGCAATCGCGCCATATGCAGTGGTTAAATATTTAAGATATAGATATACTAATGGTACAATCGAGCTAGTTGAAGAGTCCTCGCCATACAATGATGAATCTAAGAAAATAGGAAGTAGTATTTTAAAATTATTAGATAGTAACGGAATAAAGAATCTTGATAAAGAAACGTTAAGTATTGAAGTGGAGGATGTTTCGTTAGAGTTAAAGGAAACAGGTGTTACTATATATAATTGTCTATTTGAAGATGAGTATTAAAAAGAAACATTAATGATTGTGCAGAAACCAAAGAAGGGATATAAATAATAGAGGTAGATTAGTAGTTGTTAAGAAGTGATTACAGTTCGAAAATGTAGTCTCATTAAAAAGAGTGACCCTCTTTAGAAAACTTTTATGAGTGTACTCCATAGGGTAAATGTCCGAATATTTGTTAAAAATCGTTACGAAAATTACAATTTATGTAATAGGAAGATGAAAGTTAAAAATTTCTAGGGATAAACCAGTTTCAACACTAGGGCAAGTTAAAGGTGGATGTAGCTTCAGATATTAAAAAGATGAAATTAAAGTATACTGTGAAGAACAAGGATTGTACTCGATGTATATTTTTAGAGATAAAGAAATTAATTGCGCAAAAATGAATGAAGAAGCATCAGAAATAGACAGGGTGGGCTTGTGAGAAATGTGGGCTCACCTTTCGTCTGTTCAAATTGATTATGTGGTGGTGCTAAACTAAGTAAAACTAAAGATGGAAGACAAATGTCAAATGATTGGTTGAATGGTGCGAAGACCCGAAAAAGTAGAATATTGAAGGCAGTTGATGGAGATGCAAAATTAGCATCAAAGATTACGAAAGCATTACAAGATCAGGAAGTTGAGAGAGTGTTATCAAAGGTTGATAGTAGTGGAAATGTGAAAACATTTAGAATAGATGCAAAGGGTAACATTGTTGGAGAATGGCCATAATTTAGAAGCGAGGAGGAATTGAATGGTATGAGAGATTATTTATGTATAGAAGAAAAGTGTAGAGAAGGAATTGAATATCATAAAGAGTTTATAGAGGAAAATAGAGAAGATATTAAAAGTTTAGAAGAAGATACTAAAAATGGAATTCAAAGATATTCTAAAGATAATAAGAGTATTATAGAAGGGACATATCTAGCCAATTTTAGATATGAGATGGAGGAAATTAGGGCAAAGTATTCTTTAGGGGAAGATGTTAGTGTAATAGAAAAAGATTTTCATAATGCAATTTATGATTTAGAGAATACAGGAAGTAGGGAAATTGGATATTTAAGTCTGATTTGGATGATTTCCTTAGGAATTTTGTTAGAAACGGATAAAAAGAATATAGAAAGATTAAAAAAGATAGTTGATAAAAAAAATGTGAATGATGCAGTAATTGATTTCCTCTTATGCGCTAGTGATATTGGATACACAAAAATGACGAATAGATATTATAAAGAAAATCCATATGCAAAAACGAGAGAGATTATAGAACTTGCACAAACAGATAAAAAAGAAGCGTCTAAAAGATTGCAAACGTACATGGAGAAAGAATGGTTTAAAGGCCATTATGATTATGAATGGAAAAATGCACATAAAGAACCTGGATATGTGGGGTATTGGAGCTTTGAGACAGCTGCAATAGTAAAGATACTCGGACTTGATGATACAAGTTTAAAAGATAATAATCATTATCCATATGATTTGGCACATTATAAAAATGAAATGAAATTCAAGCATATAGACCTAAGTGAATATCACTATGAAGATGAGACAGAAGAAATCGAGGATATAGTAGAAGGAATTGAACATAATCCTGCATTGGAAAATATTATTCCGCCAAAATGGCATTTATTGGTCAATGAATTAATACATGATTATGAGAATATGGATGATAGTAGTTTTTATGAAAAATACAAAAAAACGATAGGAATAGGTCAAGTGTGGTTCTTACCACAAGAGTATGAAGAAGAAAATGAGCAAAAAAATCTATTAGGAAGTTTAATTGTGTTTGCCCTGACGGTAAGAGATTATATATTACAACTGGACTATAAAGACGATTTAGAAGACTACATTGATAATCTTAAAAATTTCTGGAATGTTTCAGAAACAAAGTTAGTTCAATTTATATTAGAAAATGATCAAAATTATTATGCATGGGTACCAAAAGAAGCAAGCATCCCAAATATGTATGAAGTGAAGATTGAGAGTGTCGATGTAGAGGAAGTTCTATAACGAACAAATCGAAATGGTTTTTATTATATGTAATATTAGAATGCATTTTACTAGTTAATTGAAAACAATGTATGCGTGGGAGTAAAAAGGATGTATTGTTACTAAAAATTAGAGGGAAAGAAGGCTGTTGGATTGAGTTAAGCACCTCATTGTCAATATACGACAATAGGTGCTTTTTTGCGTGCAATGAAGAAAAAATAAAAGATTCATTTTCACTCTATTTCATCTTCGAATTACATGTTATAATTTGGAAAAAATATATTCTTAATTTTTAGATAATTAAAAGGTGGTAGATAATATATGAGTACATTAAAGAAAATTACTAATAATATTTCGAAGGTTATTATAGGAAAAGACGAATCGATTGAACTAGCAGCCATTGCTCTAATAGCAAGAGGACACATTTTATTAGAGGATGTACCTGGGACAGGAAAAACAACATTAGCGAAAAGTTTGGCTAAAAGTGTGGACGCTAAATTTCAAAGAATACAATTTACAGCGGATACTTTGCCTGGAGATGTTATTGGCCTTGAATATTTTGATGTGAAGGAATCGGATTTTAAAACGAGGTTAGGTCCTATTTTTGCAAATATCGTATTAGTGGATGAAATTAATCGAGCTGTACCGAGAACACAATCTTCGTTACTTGAGGTTATGGAAGAGCGTACGGTTACAATTGCGAAACAGACACATTCATTACCAGAACCTTTTTTAGTTATAGCAACGCAAAATCCACTCGAATCAGCGGGCACATTTCCTTTACCAGATGCTCAATTAGACCGATTTTTACTTATGATTCGCCAAGGTTATCCTACGAGAGAAGCTGAAAAGGAAATGATGAATCGGTTTCAAATGAATGATCCGTTAGAAACATTACACTCTATTATTTCAAGTGAAGAAATTATTACGATGCAAAAGCGTGCAAGAGAAGTGTTAGTAGGGAATGATGTGCAAGATTATCTTCTTGAAATTATTGAAGCAACTCGTAACCATGAGTTAATTGAAATTGGTGTAAGCCCTCGGGGAACGTTGGCATTTATGAGAGCGATTCAAGCACGGGCAATATTAAATGAAAGAGATTACTGTACGCCAGATGATATTAAGACGCTCACTGCATCCGTTTGTGCTCATCGTTTAACGTTAACAATTGAGGGAGAGATGAAAACGACGAAAGAACAAATTATGAAAGAAATTCTTCATACGATTAGTGTGCCAGTGGAGAATGTACGATGAATCAACAGCTTGTGTATACACCTTTAGCGGAGCCTTTCGTAATGGGGGTTATGTCAGTTGTAGCCGTTATTTTAAGTGTATTTTCAAGTAATCTACTGTTTTTATCTCTCGTATTTTTATATGTAATTTTAATAGGTGCTATGCATGTATATATACGTAAAGTATCTCGTGTTGAATGGGAATACAGTCAAGGGAATTCGAATGTTTTTATAGGTGAAACGAATATGTGCAAAATGAAAATTTCAAACAAGTCGATATTTCCTATTCTTAATATCGTATTTCGATTTAAATGTGAAAATAAGCTAACTTGGAATCATGATGAAATAAACAAAAATCATAGTACAGGTTCAAATTATTATATGAATTTTAATTTAAAAGGAAGGGAGTCAGTTTCATTTGATTTGCAAGCTGTAGCGTTAAAAAGAGGCATCGCGAAATGGGAAGAAGTTGAAATTGTTATTACTGATCTCTTTGGATTTATAACGAACCATATAACATATAAACAAGTTGATACGCCCTCTTATTTAGTCTTACCAGCTGTTCCGAAAATACAAGTTCCTGAATTACAAGAATGGTCACGAGGATTTCGAAAAGCGATGTCTTCACCCTTATATGATGAAACGAAAGTAATGGGAGTAAAGTCTTATGAAAATGAAGATTTTCGTTCCATCCACTGGAGTGCAACAGCGAAAACAGGGACGATAATTGCGAAAAAGTATGAGCGAACACAATGTGATAAATACGCGATTTATCTCAACTTGCAAAATAAAAGTGGTGTTTCTTTGCGAAATGATATAGAGGAACTAATTGAATTAACAGCAGGTATATGCAAACAACTTCTTATACAAAACTGTTCGTTTGAAGTATGGATCAATAGTGTAAAAGATAACGGTTTGCTACATATAAAAAATGGGGATAATCGGAAACATTTGCAAAATGTATTAAGGATACTTGCCTCGATATCAGACCAAGATACGCCTATATCTTCTTCTTACTTTTACACAGCAGGCTTTCGTCGAAAGGAACTGGATGCGGTTCCTTTAATTATTGGTACTTCACCAAAGAAATACAGTAGAACGAATAAATGGATTGTAATGAAAGAATAAGAAGGGGCTTATGTCATGGTGAATAAAAAGCGACATATGAAAGTGAAGTTATGGAGTGTGAGAACTTTAATCATACTTTTCTTTGCGATTAGTGCGATAACGTTATCACAAGGTATTGTGTATGTACAAGACATAGTAAAAGAGCGTTTTTTCAGTAAGACTAAGACAATATCGGAAAGAAATTATGACTTTACTAGTATAGGTGAAAATTTTGATGATTCCAAAATAGATGAAGATGAATATGAAGAAGTAAAAGATACGGGTATAAGAACGAAAACGGGTAAAAAATTTCAACCTTTCGAAAGAGAAAGTCTATGGAGTGACGTGCTTTCTGTTCTTTCAAATGTATGGATTACTATAGTTTTTTATGTGATAATCGCAATATTAATTATATATGCCATCTGCAAGTATATTAGGAACAAATTGATGAGAACAGAAATAGTACAGGAGAAAGAATCGATCACAAAGCAAACTGCGGTAAGAAGCATAAAGAATGAAAAAGTCATTCATCAGTTAGAACGGCCGTTACCGACAGATAAGATAAGAAAAACGTTAGTTGAATGGGAAAGAACATTACCATTTCATGAACAGAGAAGGTCCTATGAAACGATACAACAATGGTTAAAAAGAATTTGTAGAACAAGGGATATTATCTCGTTATATGAGTCTGTTCGTTATGGTGAAAAGACGTATACGGATTTAGATGTGGAAGAAATAATGAAGTGGGTAGAGGGAGACGGGAAGGTTGATACATAAATATCCACCTTTTCTATTTTTATACAGAAATTTGATTAACATGAATTATTTTCTTATATGAAACCGTCTTCAAATAGGTAAACAAAATTAACTTTATTTACTTATACTTCATTACATGTTAACCTATACTTAATTTTTATAAATTATAATTAATTTTTGATTTTTTAAGGGTGTGAAAATGTAATGAAATCGGTATTAAAAAGCATACTTATTTCCTTTGTTTTTTCAGCAGTAGGTATGTGTTGGTTACTGTACGTATTATTCAAAGGAGACGGAGACTGGTTATTGTCTTGGATAGGTGTATTAATGGCATATTTATCTTTATATACTTTAATAGATTTATATTGTAAAAATACATACGATAAAAAAATAAATAAATGGCTTATAAAAACATCGGTGACTAGTTTTAGTTTTGCTGTATTAGGAATCTCATTTTGTATCATACATGAGCTATTAACACCGTGGAGTCTTAGTTTAATGGTGTGGTATTGGTTGCTAATGTTAGTATTATTTTTAACAACTATAATATCATTAATCAGTTTAGTATTTGTTAATCGTAAAAATCACAATTTCACCGTTGGATATAGAATGCTCATACTTCTAAATATATTTCTTACACTAGGACCAGTATTATGGCCGCTATTACTTTCTATTATTGGAAATGGTATGAATGCTAGTGCGGGCTGGTAAAAAGGAATATAAATTAGTTGTGTAAAGAATAGGATGAAAAGTTGGTATAGAATTTTAAATGTTTAAGAGAACATGTTTACATAAAAAATGAAAACATGTTCTCTTTTTATTTGCATGCATAACTCTTCCTCAGTTTACCGTATTTAAATTTAAACGTAAGTATTTCGTAAGGAATGGATAAGAAAAAAGAGAGATTTATCATATAGGATGAAAGTATAGCTTGAATCAATCCGATATTAATGGAGGAGAGAAAGCCTTATGAAAAAATGTAATTCAATTAAGTTAGCAAGTTTTGCAGTTTTATTAGCGGGTACTGTTCTATTCACACCTGGTTTTACTGTGACTGCAGAGTCAACTCAAAATATTTCTAGTTCGTCACAAGTACATGATCAAAAGAATCGTAATGGCTGGAAACAAGTAATGCAGGAAACAGTACAGCTTGGTGCTGTAGGAATATTAGCTAAGGCGTCTAACAACGGAAAAACTAGTAGTTTTACTGCTGGCGTGGCGGACTTAAGTACAAAGAAGCCGGTGAATTCGGATTATCGCTTTCGGATTGGTAGTGTGACGAAGACGTTTATTGCGACGACTGTGCTTCAATTAGTAGGAGAAAATCGCTTACAACTTGACGATCCAATTGAAAAGTGGCTACCAGGTCTCGTGCAAGGAAATGGGTATGATGGTAATCAAATTACGATACGACAACTTTTGAATCATACGAGTGGTATCGCTGAATACTTAAAGTCAAAAGACGCGGACATAATGAATTCGAAAAAAACGTATACAGCAGAAGAAATAGTGAAAATAGGCCTTTCGCTGCCTCCAGATTTCTCGCCGGGTAAAGATTGGTTGTATTCAAACACAGGATACGTAATACTAGGAATGCTTATTGAAAAAATAACTGGAAATAGTTATGCGGAAGAAATCGAAAAGCGAATTATTGAACCTTTGGATCTATCAAATACGTTTTTACCAGGAAATTCACCCGTCATTCCAGGAAAGAATCATGCTCGTGGATATGTGAAAATGGAAGGAACAGGCGAGTTCAAAGATATTACGTATTATAATCCGAGTTTAGCTAATGCAGCTGGAGATATGATTTCTAATGCGGATGACTTAAATAAGTTCTTTTCATCTTTACTTGGTGGTAAGTTACTGAAGGAACGCGAGCTAAAAGAAATGCTTACTACAGTTCCTATAGAAGGCAAAGGGGTTGGTGACGCATACGGTCTTGGAATCTATGAGACTAAACTTCCAAACGGTGTTTCAGTTTGGGGGCATGGAGGAGGAATTCCTGGATTTGCAACTTTTGCTGGGGGAGTAATTGGAGGCAAACATACATTAGCTATCAGTCTTAACTCAATAGGTGGGGTCGATATTGTTCCGCAGTTAAATAAAATGATGCAAATTGAATTTAATAAATAGATGAAAAGAAAATGAATAGAATTTTGTTATAGTTGTATTTAAAAGAGGTGCTTTTTTAAGTTCGCAACTATGGGCAGTAGTTGCATTTATGATATGACATCAAGTGTATTCCAAAGTGAAAATCAATCTTAATGCTTACGACAAAATAAAAAAGGATGTCAGTTACATGACATTCTTTTTTATTTTGGATAAAAGAGGTATGTATATAGTTCTGAAAATTGTTGTTTTTTAAATTTTTACATATAATGAAGGGTATAGGGGCACCAATAGGGGAGTTATGAATGGAAAATACTTTAGTTAGTTAAATATTACTCGTTTTAATCAAAATAATTATGAGTTGATTTGGAGTTGAATACAATGGGGAAAAATCATTATAAATGGAGTAATAAACAATTACGAGAACATGTTGAAGTACTAGATGGTAAGAGAAGCACACACATATTATTAAAGAATGCAACATATTTAAATTCTTATATGCGCGAGTGGATGACAGCGAATATTTAAATATATAATGATCGAATTGTATACGTAGGGGAGCAGCTGCCAGAGCAATTAACGGAGTGTGAAGTTGTTGATTGCGAAGGAAAGTATGTCGTACCCGGTTACATAGAACCACATGCACATCCGTATCAGTTGTATAACCCAGAGACGCTAGCGAATCATGCGATGCAGTTTGGGACAACAACTTTTATTAATGATAATTTAACTTTATTTTTCACATTAAAGCGTGAAGAAGCATTTCGTTTATTAGATGAATTCAATAAGATTCCAGCAAGTATGTATTGGTGGTGCCGTTTTGATGGACAGACTGAATTGCAAAACGGAGAATCTTTGTTTAATCGTGAAGAAATAATAGAGTGGCTGCAGCATGAAGCGGTTCTTCAAGGCGGCGAGCTAACAGCATGGCCAAAACTATTACATGGCGATGATGAAATGTTAACTTGGGTGCAGGAAACGAAGCGATTGCAAAAGAAAGTAGAAGGACATTTTCCGGGTGCATCTGAAACGACTTTAGCGAAGTTAAAACTGTTAGGTACAGATTGTGATCATGAAGCGATGACAGGGCAGGAAGTTTTCACTCGTCTTATGCAAGGTTACACTGTTTCCCTAAGAAATTCTTCAATCCGCCCAGATTTAGAAGTTTTACTGAAAGAATTGTTGGAACTAGGCGTAAAGCAGTTTGATAGATTCTTTTTTACAACAGACGGCTCACATTCTTCGTTTTATGAAAATGGAATGACAAACGTAATGATTTCTACCGCGATAAAACAGGGAGTGCCAGTAATAGATGCATACCATATGGCAAGTTATAATATTGCTCGCTATTATAATATGGAACATGTACATGGTTCGATTGCGACAGGTAGAATTGCTAATATCAATATTTTAGAAAGTAAAGAAAACCCAGTACCAATTAGTGTCCTTGCAAAGGGGAAATGGGTGAAGCGTGACGGTGTAAATACGCATGAAGCATTACATATAGACTGGAGTAAATATAAAGTAACTCCATTATCATTAGATTGGTCAATAGAAAAAGAGGATATGATTTTCTCTAATAAAACGGGGATACACTTATTAAATAACGTTATTACAAAACCATATACTAGTGAAATCAATATAGACTGTGATGAATTATCCACAGATCATGATGAATGCTTCCTCATGATGATTGCTCGTGATGGTACTTGGCGAGTAAATACAGTTGTAAAAGGTTTTGCGAAAGAATTAGGTGGTCTTGCTAGTTCTTATTCCGGCACAGGTGATATGATTCTCATTGGAAAAAGTAAAGAAGATATGCTTACAGCTTTTCGTAGAGTAAAAGAGCTCGGTGGTGGAATGGTCGTAGCAGAAAACAATGAAGTGTTACACGAAATAGCATTACCATTGCTCGGGATTATGTCTAATTTAAAAATGAGTGAATTAATACAGGAAGAGAAACAGATGGTGAAATTACTACAAGAGCGTGGCTACGCGTATGATGATCCAGCATTTACAATTTTATTCTTTTCTGCGACGCACTTGCCTTTTATACGAGTAACACCTATAGGATTATATGATGTGAAAAGTAGTAAGGTAGTTGCCCCGCCCGTGAATTTGATAAAGCAATATTAAAAGGAAAGATCCTATAAAAATTTTATAGGATCTTTCTCATTATTAGCATAAGAATATTGTAAGCCTCAAATGATATAGTATCTAAATCATTTGAGGTGATATGTAAATATGAAAAAAATATTTTACATTTTAAGCGTATTTATTCTGTGTGTATCAATACAACACGTTGTACATTCCCAATCAGATGCACCAGAATTATCTTCGGATTGTCTCGAAGAAAGAAAAGTTAGAGATGAAAAGCATGTGAAGAATATAATACAGGACATTAAATCCACATTTAATTTAAATATTGATGAACATAGTTTTTGGGAAGTAAGTAAAAGAGATCTGGAGGCTGCTCATTTGATGTATGGTGGAAAGGAAAATGATTCTTATTATAATTCGCTAACTAAAATTTATGATAGTGGTGGATTTAGCGAACAGCCCAGCTTATTTGTGAGGGCGCAAGAAGCATTTTTACTTTATAAAGTAAAAGATAATATCAATGTAATGAAACGCCTAAAACTAGACGTTGAAAAAGGGGAATGGCTCGTTATAAAAACGAAAAAGAAGAAAGGGAAAAAAGTGAAATTCAAGCTGTTGCAATGTGAAAAAGATTATATGAAAAAGAGAAATGAATAACAAAATACTTATTCATACTGTTTTTATTCAACGATATTTTGCTGTTGATGTGAAATAGAAAAAGGTAAACGAACATATTAGCTTTATGGAATATGTTTGTTTACCTTTTTTTGAGAGATTTAATAATTGGGGATTATTTACTGGCTAATGAACTTATAATATTCAATGAATTTGTTCTTCATAAATATTAGATTTTGTGTCAAATGATTTATACATTGCCGAACCACCTATGTATATTTTATTCTACAGTATTTATAAAAGAATGTTGGCTATTCATAAGAAATATGATTGGCACGGTTTTTGCTTGTATTACATGTAAGGAAGGGAGATTGTATGTAAGGAATCTGTACTCGTAATAGTATAAAACAAGCTACTATTGCATTATTAATCATAGTTGTATTTATAGCGGAACTGTAAATACATACAAATAAGTGGGTTTTTTGATTTCGAAATTCTGAATTTTCTTTTAAATTATTAGGGGGCAATGGGATGGTTAAATATTCGAAAATTTCTAAGTGGATTCTTGGTGTTGGATTAGTGACAATAACATGTAATGGTTTGCAAATTCAAGCAGAGACAAAAGAGCAAAATGTGAAGAACGTATTACAAATGGAGCCGGTAGGAATACAGAAATCTGTTGATGAATTGGCGCACCCTTCAAAAGTACAAGAAAATGCATCTTTTACAAAACGGTTAAAATTAGCGGATTTATCACAGCGTCCACTAGCACCAACCGATAATATTAAACCGTTAGCTGAAGAAAAAAAGTATTCAATGGCTGAGTTAAATCAATTAAATAATAAACAATTAACTGATCTTCTTGTGACAATTAAATGGTATCAAATTCCGGAATTATTTCAGTTTAATAGTGATAGTCTTAAATTCTATCAAGATGATAGCCGAATGCAAGCAATTATTAATAAACTAGCAGAACAAGGACAAGCTTATACGAAAGATGATTCAAAAGGGATTGAAACATTAGTAGAAGCTCTACGTGCAGCATTTTATTTAGGTTTTTACCATGATGAATTAAGCAAACTAAATGAGCGTAGCTACCATGATAAGTGTTTACCAGCTTTAAAAACAATTGCAAAAAATCCAAATTTCAAACTTGGTACATCAGAACAAAATAAAGTAATTGCATCATATGGAAAATTAATTGGAAATGCATCAGCAGATGTTGAAACGGTTTTATATGCAGGTGAAATTTTTAAACAATATAATGATAATCTTGCAACTTTCATTGAAGACCGAACAAAAGGAGACGCTATATATGAGTTGATGAAGGGAATTGACTTTGATATTCAGACGGATATGTACACGACTGGAAAAGAGCCAAAAGATACGATGTGGTTTCGGAATATCGATAACTTTATTAATGAAGTAAATCGTTTTGCACTACTTGGTACAGTAACAAATAAAAACGGATGGTTAATTAATAATGGAATTTATTATGCTGGCCGATTGGGCAAGCTTCATAGCACGCCGACAAAAGGACAACAAGTTGTTACAGATGCAATGCGAATTTATCCATATTTAGGAGAGCAATACTTTGTTGCGGCAGAACAAATTACTACAAATTATGGAGGAATAGATGCGAATGGAAAAACTGTAAATTTAGATCAAATTCGAGAAGAAGGTAAAAAGAAATATTTACCGAAAACGTATACGTTTGATGATGGAGCAATTGTCTTTAAAGCTGGGGATAAAGTTAGCGAAGAGAAAATTAAACGTCTATACTGGGCGGCAAAAGAGGTGCGTTCTCAATTTTATCGTACAGTTGGTAGCGATAAACCACTTGAAAGTGGACATGCTGATGATGTGTTAACGATGGTTATTTATAATAGCCCAGATGAGTATCAATTTAATCGTCAACTGTACGGATATGAAACGAATAATGGTGGGATTTATATTGAAGGGACAGGAACTTTCTTTACATATGAACGTACACCAGAGCAAAGTATTTACAGTCTGGAAGAATTGTTCCGCCATGAATTTACGCACTACTTACAGGGAAGGTACGAAGTTCAGGGATTATGGGGCCAAGGGGAAATGTATCAAAATGAACGTTTAACATGGTTTGAAGAAGGGAATGCAGAGTTCTTTGCAGGTGCAACTCGATTAGATAGTGTAGTACCGCGAAAAAGTATAATTGGCGGGTTATCTAATGATCCTGCAAAACGTTATACAGCATCACAAACGTTAAATGCGAAATATGGAACGTGGGATTTTTATAATTATTCGTTTGCGCTGCAATCATATATGTATAATAAGCGCCCAGAAATGTTCGATAAAGTACATGATTTAATTCGCGCAAATGATGTTTCAAGTTACGATGCATACCGTGCTACATTAAGCAAAGATAATAAGTTAAATGAAGAATATCAATCTTATATGCAAATGCTTATTGATAATCGCGATAAGTATACGATTCCACAAGTATCAGATGAATATTTAACTCAACATGATCCAAAATCGCTTTCGGACGTTACTTCAGATATTACGAATGAAGCGAAATTAAAAGATGTGAAAGTAACAAAGAATAAATCACAATTCTTTAATACATTTACACTACAGGGAACATATACAGGAAGTGTGGCTAAAGGAGAAGTTGAGGACTGGAAAGTGATGAATGAAGCAACAAATGATATGTTGAAACGTCTTTCAGGAAAAGAGTGGACTGGATATAAAACATTGACTGCTTATTTTGTAAATTACCGTGTAAATAATGCTGGGCAATTTGAATATGATGTTGTGTTTAGCGGAGTGAATACGGAAGAAGGTACGGCTGTAGAAAAAGAACCAAATAATTCATTTGAAACAGCAAACCCACTATCTTTGAATATTTTGTTAAGAGGAACCTTGAGCGATCAAGATCAGGGGGATAAATTTGTTATTGATGTAAAGGATCAAAAAGATTTACAAATTTCTGTTACGAACGAACAAAATCTTGGACTGAACTGGGTATTATATTCTGAATCAGATTTAAATAATTATGTAGCTTATGCAACAAAACGTGATGGAAACAAATTGCTTGGAAATTATAATGCAAAGCCAGGGAAATATTACTTAAGTGTATATAAGTATGGTGGTGGAACAGGGAATTATACGGTACAAGTAAAATAGTTTACTATAGTTTGTTTTGAAAGGCTACTTATCGCATTTTTTAGCGAAATAAAGTATGTAATGTTAAACATTAAACTAAGCCAACATATCCCTGTTCTAATTATAGAACAGGGATATGTTGGCTTTATATTTTCAAATTAAATAACCTCATTGGATTTTGACAAGAAAATAATTAATATAGATTTGAATTCTCATTCGTAAAGCATGTTTTAATCTTCTTAATGCTCTTTCATTTTTGTCTCAATGCTTGTTTTCAAATCAGTTGATACTTGATTGAAATACCCCAAAACGATCTCCCTAATATCATCGGATATAACTTTCAAATCACTAGCTAAGTTTTCAGCGAGATGTTCTTTTTCTATTGGCTGTAACTTCGTATAAAATTCACCAGCCTGCGTAAAGTCATCCTGTTTCATTATAGAAGTTCTTTCAAGTTTACCTTCAACGTACCTTCCTTCACCGGTTGTAATTTGATTAGCAGGTGTCCAATCTTGCTGCTGGTTAATCGTTAATTTGCGAAATTCTGGACCAATTCTTCTTCTTTGTGAATCACTGTAAATGTTAGCGCGCCCTTGCAGCATTTTATCATCTGATAGTTCTGCACCATCCAGTAAATTAGAAGGAGAGAATGCGACCTTTTCTACTTGTTCCATAAAATTTTCAGGATTTTTATTTAATACCATTTTCCCGACTGGTATGAGAGGATACGTCTGTTCATCCCATACTTTTGTGTCATCTAAAGGATCATAAGAAAGGTGCGCTTCATCTTTCGGATCCATGAGCTGGACGTATAAACCATACTCCACTGGTTTACCATTTTCAATAGCATCATATAAATCTTTCCCGCTATAATCAGGATTTTCAGCAGCTAATTTAATTGCTTCTTTACTAGTAATGTACTGTACACCTTCAAATGGGTACCAATGATACTTTACATACTTTCGATTACCTTCCGCATTTCTCCATACATATGTATTAACACTATGTCCTGGAATGTGGCGAAGACTTTTGGCCGTACCATTATTAGAGTATAAACGGACAACAAAATGAATAGATTCAGGTGCTTTAGCGACAAAACTCCAAAATCTATTAGGGTCTATTAAGTTATTTTTAGGTGAAGGCAATAATGCTTGAATCGTTTCAGGGAAACGCATTGGATCACGAACAGAAAAAACAGGAATGTGATTACATAGAAGGTCAAAAATTCCTTCTTTTGAATAAAATTTTGTGGAAAAACCGCGTACATTTCTAGCAGTATCTGGTGTTCCTTTCGTACTAACAGCTAACGAAAATCGAACCATAACAGGAACTTTCTCATTAGAATTTTGTAAAAAACTTAATTTAGTATGTTCAGACATCGAATATATCGTTTGAAAATAACCGAACGCACCAAATCCTTTTACATGAACAGGTCTTTCTAAAATTTTTTCATGAATAAATTGTTGTAATGACTCATGCAGTACACTATCTTGCTCTAGTACGGGTCCACGTGAACCAACTGTTTGAGAGTGAAATTTAGCTGGTTCAGTAAGTTCTCGATGTTTATTAAAGTCTTCTTCTAATAATTTTTTCCTATGTTTATCATATTTTTCATTCATCGATATAGCCTCCAAATTTTTTCGTCGATTGTTACTAAATATGATTTTATAGTCTCGATTATGTATGACATACAAAGTTCAAAGCAGTAACATACCGCTAGATGAAAAAAACACATATGTAGTGGACCTGTTGAAATAGAAGAAATTATGGAAAAATGAATATCGGGAAGAGAAAGCACACGTTTTAATAAAAAATGTGGAAGAAAACCACTATTAAAATTTCAATCTTAAAACTTAATTTATAAACGATTATATAGAGAATAAACGTTAAAAAAGGAAAAATAACTAGGAGGAATTTAACATGTCGGATTGGTTTCAATTAGATAAAGAATATATGATGTCTACATATTGTCGGACAGAGGTTGCAATGGAAAGAGGAGAAGGATGTAAACTATATGATGTAGATGGTAAAGAGTATTTAGATTTATTTTCTGGCGTAGGAGTAAATGTACTAGGATACAATCATCCTAAAATTGTACAAACGACAATGGAGCAAGTTGTGAAATCGTTGCATTTACCGTTTCATTTCTTAAACCCAGTTGCAATTGAGTATGCAAAGAAATTAGTAGAGTGTACTTTAAAAAGCGGAAAAGTCTTTTTTACAAACTCTGGTACGGAAGCAACAGAAACGACATTAAAATTAATTGATAAATATAGATCTATTGCGAATGAGGAGCGTGACGGAGTAGTTGTGTTAAAAGATAGTTTTCACGGGAGGACGTTAGGGGCACTACATTTTACGAGACAAGAAAAGGTATATCAAAATTTCCCTAAAACATCTATTCCTGTATACGAAGTAGAGCGTGAGAATATAGACCAATTAGAGGAGACCATTATTAAAGAAAAACCAATTGCGATTATGCTAGAGCCTGTTTTAGGAAGTGGGGGAATTTATCCTTTATCAAGTAAATATTTGCATGGTGTTCAAAATTTATGTGAAAAATATAATATACTTCTTGTCGTTGATGAAGTTCAAAGTGGTATGGGTCGAACGGGAAAACTATTTGCTTATCAAAATTTTAATATCACACCGGACATTATTCAAATTGGTAAAGGAGCAGGAGGCGGGATACCGCTAGGAGGAATTATTGTAGGTGAAAAGTTATGTGATGTATTTTCACCAGGAGATCACGGGACAACGTTTGCTCATTCATCAATGGGAACAGCTTTAGGTTTAACGGTATTAAATACATTACTTGATGATGGGTTAATGCAAGAAGCTTATGAAACGTCACTATATTTGAATGACAAACTGCAAGACATTCAGAAAGAAAATTCTTATTATATACAGGAAGTGCGTCATGCTGGCATGATGTTTGGAATTAGTCTGAATGATACGAATGAAAATGTGAAGAAATTACAGGTTGAGCTAATGAATAAAGGAATGTTAGTCGATGTAACACAAGGGAATATTATTCGATTACTTCCGCCGTATATTATTACGAAAGAGGAAATTGACGCATTTATGAATCAGTTTATTATTTGTTTAGATAAAGTTGCTGCTGTAGTAAGTGCTTAAAAATTAAAGCTATATTTTATATAAAGTGCACTCTAATTGTTGGGGATAGTTTACAATTGGGGTGCATTTTTTATAGTTGAATTTTGTAAAATACAGTCGTTTGTATATGATAACGGAAAAATAGAAGGAATTTCGTTATATTTGAGTGGTGAAGAAAAGGGAAAGTAAGTATAAAGATAGTAGATAAAGCGGGTGGTTTAAATAACTAATGATAGAACGTTTTGAAAATAATAGCATACGAATATATAAATAATAAGAATGAGGTGATATATTGGAAAATAATGATATTCAATTTACTTCTTTACAAATGAGAACGGATAAATATGGTTGGGCTAGTATTCAATATACAAATAAAAAGCAGGCTATCTTATATACTCAAAATAGAGGAGTAGAATGGGATGTTGTCAATCCTCTTAATTCAATTGTATTATTTGGGTATCCAATAAACGCTCGAAGCTCTTGGGCATATGGTTTAACAAAAAAGAACGCCGATTTATTGCCAGCTATATTTTATACAGTTAATAGAGGAGAAAGGTGGAGTGAGTTTATTTTACCGGTTGAAGAAGATTGGGAGAAATCGACTGATGTTCAAGTGCAATTGCATGCTACGAATATGGATAGTATATGGATTGTATTATCTAGAAAGCTTGCATCAAATAAATTTGAACATAATTTATACTATTTGAAAACGAAAGGGAAAGTTTGGAAAGTAATAAAAAATATAAGTATTAGTGATAGTATTTCAGGGATAACATTTATAAACGATCTAATTGGGTTTATTTCATTACAAAAACATTATGAAACATCAACGGTATTTAAAACAATAAATGGTGGGGAAAGTTGGCATCCTATAAAAGATATTCCAAGTCTTGAAGGAATTAATAATGGGACTGCTATGGCTTATAAAGCAATCTATAAAAATAACTTATTAGTAATACCAACTAAAAAGAATGATGATGTATTTTTAATGAATTACTCATTTGATAAGGGGAATTCGTGGCATATTTCAAATAAAACAATAAATACTAGTAAAGTGGCTGTTTCGTTTTTTAGTTCCTATTATGGCTGGGTTATAAATAGTGAAAATGGAAGTGTGTATCAAATAATAAAAAAAGGAGCAAAATGGATTAAAGTATCAAGTAATCCATTGTTAAAAAATGTATTTTGTTTGCATTTTTTTAATCGGCGTAAAGGTTGGGCGTGTAATAAAAAAGAAATATTTACTACAAAAGATCGCGGTATAACATGGAAAAAGGTAGTATATAAAATTAATAATATTGATAAATTTATTTAAAAAAGTCCTAAAGAAATTAGGACTTTTTTTGTTTTTTATGGTGAGAGTTGTAACAAACAATGATAAGAGAAAGGAGGTAAGTGCAGAATTATATTTTTAAAAATAGACGTTTGTTTTCACACAGTATAATTCACTTTTGAATATGTTAATAAAGTAGCAAATTCATAGGAAATGGTAATACTTAATATTTTATGTCACATGATGTGTAAAGGGGGCGTGTAATGAAATCGTTAACGGTTATTATTTTGTACAGTGAAAGAGAGCAAATATTAGAAGAGTCAATTCAATCTATATGGAAGCTAAATCCTCTTGAAATTATAATTTTAGTTCCTAACGATAGAAGTAATTTGTATGAAATAGCAAAGAAACATAAATGCCATATTGTTTTGATGGATAAATATAGTACGTATTATGATGGGTATGAAGCTTCTGTAAAGGCAGCAAAAGGAGATGTATTGTTATTTGTAGATAGTAATTTTTTATTATCCACAAATGAAATGCAGAGATTTATTGAGCCAATTGTTACAAATCAAGCCGATGTAGTTTTAAATAAAATAGATAAATTGATAGAAATAGGTAAATGTCCAAATATGGATATTGTATGGAGAAAAATGTTAAATGAAATTTTAAGTCGACCAGATTTAAAAAGCAATTCAATACTTTCGTTACCATATGCGCTTACGAAGGAAGTAGTGGAAAATATCGGCTTTAATTATATGGAAGATATCGTTCTATCTCATATGAAGATTGTGAATCAAGGGTGGCGGATTAACGATCAATATGCAATCAATACGTTATCTATAGATGAGACTATAGAGGAAGGAGGATATTTAATAAAAAAAGAGTTATCCAAAAATGAAAAAGAGAAAGTAGAAAGATATTTACGCGGTATAGCTAAATGGATAGAGAAAAAAGGAAGAAGAGTAGGGTTTACTGATGCAGGAAAAAGAAGAGATATTGTTCAAAAACTAGGTGAATGTAAGCGATACCCTTCCTATCATCAAGGGTGGGGAATGCATTCTTCAATTTATGATGGGAAGCAACTTTCTGTCATTATACCAGTACAAAATGAAGAAGAGACTATAGAACAAGTAATACTTGAGGCGAGAAAAATAGAACCACTAGAAATCATCGTCGTTGTAAATGGTTCGACAGATCAAACGGCTAATATTGCTAAAAGACTTGGTGTTACTATTATTGAATATAACGAACGACTTGGTCATAATGTTGGACGTGCTATTGGAGCGCTTGAAGCTACAGGAGATATTCTTTTATTTATTGATGGTGATTTTAGTGTTTCAGGAAGTAATTTGCATCATTTTACAAAAGCAGTTTCAGCTGGTGTAGACATAGCATTAAATGATTTGAATCCGATGTTACACCCTCCGTTTTATGTTGTAGACGTCGTAAAATATATGCTTAATTTAGCATATAATCGTCCAGAATTAAGCAATGGCTCATTAGTAGCAATTCCACATGCTATGAGTAGATCATGTTTAGATGCAATAGGCTGGGAAAGCTTACTATGCCCTAGTCTTGCACAAGTAAAAGCAATATTACAAGGGTATAGAGTAGAATGTGTACATTACGTTGATGTTGTAAAACCGAATAGAATTCGTTTAATGGAGAATGTAAGTCACAATGGGCATCCTCCGGCAGTATTAAGAATCATTGGTGATCACGTTGAAGCTCTCTCTTACTTGATAGAACAACTTGAAATGGATGGAAAGGGTGATTAAACTGTTAGACCAGTATAAAATAATTAACATTTCATATGAACAATTATGGCAAATGGATTTTCAAATTACAGAACCATTTATACTCAAGGTTGATTGGGATAAAGTAACGTATGAATTTTTAATTCGTATTAAGCCCGATGCTTCTAACACTATTGTTTTTGGATCCGGAGCAGGTGGGTTTCAAGAACAGCCAATTGGTCCACCTATTTTTCATCGACATTCTTGGATGGATGAATTTGAAGATACTGTTATATATTATAATGACCCTACGTTATATCTTGGAAAATTATCTTTAGGTTGGGGACAGGGAGAGTTAAATAGATTTTATTTACAAGATATAGCAAATATTTTAGAAATAGTATTTGTAAAGTTAAAAGTTGATTCGAAAAATGTGTTGTTTTATGGCAGTTCTGGGGGAGGATTTATGTCTTTAATTTTAGCTGGATTCGTTAAGGGCTCCACAGCTTTCATTAATAATCCTCAAACAAATTTATTAAAATGGATACCTGTACCAATAAATCTAGTTTTCGATTTGTCTTATCCAAATTTATCAAGAGAAGAAGTTGAAGAGAAATTTGGTGAAAGAATTAATGTTGTGAAATTTTTTAATCACATTAAATATGTACCGAATATTTATTTTTTGCAAAATTTCGCGTGTGAATTTGATGTGCAAAATCATTTGCTACCATTTATTTCCGAATTAGAGCAACTTGATAAAGACACGGAAGTAAATCAAATTATAATTGACTTATATTTTGATAAAAAAGCAGGGCATGCAGCTGTAGGGAAGAGTGAAACAATTGAATATATAAAAAAAGTAAAACCTAATCAGACTGTAAAAGAAGAACAAAAAGAAGTGGACCTATCAGTTGTTATAGTTTTAGGAGAAGAAAAATCAAAATTGAATCAAATTTTAAATAAAGTGCAGCATATAAAACCACTAGAAATTATTATTGTAGCTGATGATAGAATGAGTGCGATACAATCTATACCAACATTTGTTGAAAGTAACGTTGTTGTGATTGAGGAGAAAAGTAAATGGAAAGCACCAGTTCATGGGGCAAAAGTCGCCAATGGTGATGTAGTCTTATTTTTAAATGGAGAAGATGTTATTTTTTCGGTAGAATTAGAACGATTTATAGAACCGCTACTAAAAAAGGAACAGGATGTAATTTTAAATAATATAGACTCGGTTTGTTTTGAAAAGATGAGAGTAGAATGGCCAAGCATTGCTATGGTGTATAGAAAAATAGTAAACGATGTATTGGGGCGTATGGATTTAAAATATGATTCGATGTTATCTATGCCATATGCTATTACTAAAAAAGCAATTGAAGACATTGGATATGATATCTTGCAGAACCCTATTCTGTCCCAAGTAACTCTTATTGAGAAAGGGTGGCGACTACAATCCTCGTCAGCCATCACTAACACCTCCTTGAATAATATGCCTGCAAACAAAACCTCTTTCTATAAAAATGGATTAACTAAATTAGAAGTATATGAGATTAAAGAAAATATAAAAGCTTTGGAGAGTTGGTTACAACGAAAAGATGATAGAGGTAATTATACAGATGGAGGAAGAAAAAGAGAAATTATAGAGCAGTTAAAAAAACAAAAGAATTATTCACGTTTCCATAAAGGATGGGGAATGAATTCCTCTATTTATAATGGAAAACAGTTATCAATTATTATACCAGCACAAAATGAAGAATCAACGATTAAAGAAGTTATTCTTGAGGCAAGAAAAATTGAACCGAAAGAAATAATTGTTGTCATTAATGGGTCAACAGATCAAACAGAAGCAATTGCTAAGCAATCAGGGGCAACAGTAATTGTTTATGAAGAAAGATTAGGGCATGATGTAGGACGGGCAATTGGTGCACAAGAAGCGACAGGAGATATACTTCTCTTTATTGATGCTGATTTTGCTATTCCAGCAAAAGATCTTCATCCGTTAACACAAGCTGTTGCGGATGGTGTTGATATGGTTTTAAATGATTTAAATTTAAATCTTAGATTTCCTCTATATATTGTAAGTTTATATAAATATATGTTGAATATTGCTTGTAACCGTAAAGATTTAGGGGTAGGATCTACAATTGCTGTTCCCCATGCTATTAGTAGAAAATGTTTAGAGGGAATTGGCTGGGACACTCTTCACACAGCGTGTGTTGCACAAGTAAAGGCAATATTAGAAGGGTATAAAGTCGAATGTGTCCATTTTGTAGATGTAATGAAACCAAATCGTATTCGGCCACAAGAGCATTTTGCGACGATAGGACATCCACCAGCTGTATTGAGAATTACTGGGGATCATTTAGAAGGACTTTCATATTTATTGAAGAATAAGGATTTTAAAGATTTATTTTAAAAGGTAAATTTGTCTATTGAATGAGTAACTTAAACATTTCATTTATGCAACTTGACGATATTTAGTATTGCAATGAAACTAAAATCAAAAATTTTTATTATTTTTAGCTCAGGTACAAGTGAAGAGCATGTTTCACTGACTGATAGTAAATGAACAAGTAACTAAAAGGTAAAGGCTTCTTTATATATATGAAGAAGCTTTTATCTTTTTTATTTTAAGTATGGAAGGTAAAGAGTAAATAAAGTTGTAACGGTATTTTTATTTTTGGATAAATTGATATTAGATATAAGAAAGGAGGGAATATCTTGTCTTGCATCAATAAAAGTTGTTTTCATATTTCTTTAGAAACTAAAGTCAATCCAAATGGTGGGGCAGAAATATTCGTAAGGTGCAATGATGAATGTTTATCTAATTTTAATGTAATACCGTTTATTGCATGTGTTTCTATTTCAGTAAAGGATGATTTGAGTTTTTTAGTTGATTTAGATAGTTTAATAAAACGTTAATTTTCTATGCAGTTAATAATAAAATAACATCTAATTTATAAGACTTAGTAAGAGAGTCGTGTCCGAATTTAATTAACTGCATATATTGTTAAAAGAAAGGAGGGAGAGTTATGGCATGTACTACGAATAATGTTTGTTTAGATGTGTGTCTTAAAATTACAATTACCCCTGGTAGTGGAATTGATGCAGTAGTCGATTGTGGAGGCACATGTGGGACAAGTCCTACTATTGTAATTAGTCCTAGTGGATCCATTGTTATTACTTTACCATTAGTTGCATGTTTCTCAATTGCACTAAAAGATGATTTAAGTGTTGACTCTTCATTAACAAGCCTCTATTTTCAAACTTCTTAAGAAAGATACAGAAATGAAAAGCCTGCCTGCTACTTTTCTTTTGATCTAATGTAAAAATAAAAAAGATGGTTACAACCATCTTTTTTATTTTGCTATATATTTAAAATGAATTCATATATTATTTGGTGGTAAGAATATACAATTAAAAGCATGCAGTGTTTCTTTTTTGTTCGATGAGGTAAGAAATTGCTTCTATATGATCACCAATGATTTGTTGCGTTGCTAATGAAAGGTAGCCTTCCTGCGAGAAGTGTTTTTCTGGTCGAACTCGATTTATCTTGTCAACGTCGATAGAATGAACATTTTGTACATGCAATCCTGCTAAAATTGTTTTAACTTGACTTAAGGTTGGTGAAAGAAGAGAATCAAACCCAATTGTATCAATGCATTTTCGACTAAAAGCATGAGGGACAGCAGTTGTGGAGCCCATACCTAAATCTTTTCGATTACATGCTAAATTAACAACATGCTTACATGCAGTTACGATAGTATAAGGAACACGATACATGTAGTAGTGCTCTAATTTATTTAAAGCTAAATCGGTTCCATTTTGAACAGATGGTATAAATGGTAATAAATCAGAACTAGGAATTAAGAAATCACCATCAATAAATAATAATATATCACCTTTTGCAAAATATGCACCAACGGCACGTCCGGTATCAATGCCGAGTGCTTCTTTGTAAGTAATAACTGTTGCACCGCAATTCTTCGCCAATTCCTCTGTTTTATCTGTTGATCCATTAACAATAATGATGATTTCTAAAGGTTTTAATTTCTGCACCTCAAAAATGATAGATTCTATCGTTTTTTCTTCATTTTGAACAGGGATAATGATGGATAATTGTTTATTTCCATAAGTATTTGAATAAAACTCTTTACCTGTAATTATTTTGGATATAGCTCTTTGTTCGCCGTTTTGAAGTTCTAAAATAATATCCCGCCTTCGATTATTATCAGTATAGTTTCCTCTTGAATCTTGTAATATATTTACCCAATTTTCAATTGCTTCTAGGTGATAACGAATGAGTTGTTTTGAGGGGAAGGAGGGAATTTGCGGTATAGAAATTTTGAAATGATTGCTAATGCGAAATTTATTTTTAATAATTTTCATTTGTGCTAATATCGGATTTAATAAACTTTCTGGAGTAATTGCATCAAGAATCTCTTTTGTTATTGCATAGGGAGGAAATAATAGTGAGTTAACATGTAAATCTGGACGATGAAAAAAATGATTCGTAACTTGCTGCCAAATCATTTCTATAGTTGGCTTTTGCTTTTGATAAAAAAAGTCATCTAAATTGTTTAATACTATGTCAGCTGATTCGTCTAGTAATGGTTGAAGAAATTGTGTAAGTAAGGAAGATTGGATAATGTAATTTGCATCTAAAAATAAGAGGTACTTACCCTTTGCTTTTTTTGCACCAATTACATAACAATTATTTGATTCTGTCGGTACTTCTAGTGTGATAATTTTACAATTGTAAGATTGTGTAATATCAATGGAATCATCGATACATCCGTTAATAGTAAGGATAATTTCTAAAGGCTGTAGTTGTTCACAGGCTTTCAAAATTTCAGGTAAAACTTTTATGTTATGCTGTATACGAATAATAATAGAAATCGGATTTTTACACATAAGTAGTCTCCTTTTTAATCAGAGGTAGTTATTAATAAGGTTAGATAAAATAGGAGATATATATTTTATTATATACGTAACCACTATTTAGTTTTATCAGACTTAGAATTTTCATTACTTGAATTGGAACCTTTATTTATTCCAGACGCGAGTAAATTATTGAGAACGCTAAGGTCTAATTGCATAGGGATTGAGTTTTTGGATGTAGTTTTCTCATTTTCTTTTTTTGTAGTTAATATAGTCTTTATATTTTTTATTTCTTTATATTGTTTTAAGGTAATGAAAAATCCAGAAATAATGAAGAGAAAAGAAACAGTAGCAAGTAAAAGTATTATTTCCAACATAAAATAGCCTCCTTTAAATCTATAATAATACTATAGTTGAATGTAATAAGACAAAATTCGAGCTAATGAGTTCACTTTTTAAATATATGCAAATCTTTAGTAAAAGTTACTAATTTCTAGGTTAAAGGAAGCAATTATAGAAACGTTATAAATATAAATAAATGAAAGTTTCATTTGTAGTGTAAAGGTATGTGTTATATAAGCTGAACATCATTCTATAACAAGTTAAACAGGGTTTAATTTTATATAAAAAGAGCATTTAATTGGACAAATAATTAATTATGTGAAATAATAATAACAGATAAGGAGACGTTGCTTTTCCTTAAGTGCTTCGAATTAATTTTATTCAATAAGAGAAGGTGTGCTTAAAGAAGTTAAATTAAATAAGGAGCTGTTTTATTATATGCAACAAAATAATGATTTAAATTTTGAACCTCAAGACGTTAATATTGTTAATCCTAAACAAGCCAGGAAAGCAGTAATTGCTACTGGTATAGGGAACGCAATGGAGTGGTTTGACTTCGGATTATACGCGTATTTAGCGGTAATTTTAAGTCAATTATTCTTCTCTGGTGTTGATAATAGTGGATTGCAACTTGTACTTACATTCGGTACATTTGCAGCAGCCTTTCTCGTTCGACCAATCGGAGGTGTATTCTTTGGTAGAATAGGAGATAAGTACGGCCGAAAAATCGTGTTAAGTACTACTATTATTTTAATGGCACTTTCTACATTATTCATCGCATTACTACCAACCTATGAACAAATTGGTGTATGGGCACCAATACTACTTTTAGTTGCCCGAATGATTCAAGGCTTCTCTACAGGCGGCGAATATTCAGGAGCAATGGTTTATATCGCAGAATCTTCTCCAGATAAAAAGCGTGGTATACTCGGTAGTGGTCTTGAAATTGGAACACTCTCAGGTTACATTGCTGCATCGGTAATTGTTACCATTTTGACGTTATTGTTAACAGATGAGCAAATGCTCAGCTGGGGATGGCGTATTCCGTTCTTAATAGCTGCACCAATTGGTTTGGTCGGTTTATACTTACGCCGTCATCTAGATGAATCTCCAATCTTTGAAGAGATGGAAAAAGCACAAGAGGAATCTGAAGACAATGAACAATTTTCATTCATGGATATTATTAAATATCACAAAAAAGACTTCTTATTAAGCACAGTAATTGTCGCCTTCTTTAATATTACAAATTATATGATTCTTTCGTATATTCCTTCTTATCTAACTCAAGTACTTAAAGTCGAAGAAACAACAGGCTTATTAATTATTTCTATTACGATGGCACTTATGATTCCACTAGCACTATATTTCGGTAAATTAAGTGATAAAATTGGTAATAAACGCGTTGTGCAAATTGGTTTACTTGGTTTAACTGTATTTGCAATTCCAGCATTTTTACTAATAGGTAACGGACATATTGCAGCTATATTTGCAGGTATTTTCGTACTAGGTTTCTTCTTAAGTGTATATGAAGGAACATTACCTTCATTATTACCATCACTCTTTTTCACTGATGTACGTTATCGAGCACTTTCGATCTCATTTAATATTTCTGTATCGATATTCGGTGGAACAACACCGCTTGTATGTTCATACTTAGTTCATGCAACTGGTAACCCGCTCGCACCGGCATTTTATTTAGCAGGTGTAAGTATTATTGGATTAGTTGTATTTAGTGTACTATTCGTTACAACTTCAGGGCGTGCGCTAAAAGGTTCATATCCTACAGTAGAAACGAAAAAAGAAGCACACCAAATCGCTAAAGAAGACCCTGAAGAAACACTTTGGTGGCATGAAGAGTCATTAGAAATTGAAGCAGGGAAGAATGCTTCCATTTAAAAAGCAACGTAGAAGTACAAAAAGACTCCTATGAATATAGGAGTCTTTTTGTTACGTTATTTCTTTCGTTTCTTCAAACTTTTTTGATATGCATAAAGCTTATGAATCTCTTCCTTAAATTCATGTAGAAGTACAGTGTTTGCACTATTTGAATAACGCACCGTATTATAAGTATCTATAATAATATCACTTTGAATATTTACATCTTCTTCATCGTTTATTCTTTCTAGCCAAGCCTCAACAGTTTCTCCCCGTTTTCTATTTAAAGGAGGGGTTAACTTACTCTCTAGCTTAAAAATTTCCTTCCGAATTTCGTTATGTGGCGGTTTATTTCGTTTAAAACGATTTTGGCTCATTCCTTCTTTATCAGTAATGATAGTAGATTCGAAGGCGGGCATATTTGGTAAACTTAAATGTTTTCGTTTTTTTACTATTTTCCAAACGACGTAAATAGCGATAGCTGTACAGACTATTATTGTAGTGCTATTTATGAGTATTGGATCAAAATCAGGAATTTTTTTTCCGTCTTCAATTTTTGGTTTTAAGAGATGTCCTTTATTTGCCCAAACATCTTCAGTATCTTTTAATTCCGCTGCTTTAATTAATGGCATTAAAGCATAGCCGACGCCTAATGCGACTACTTCCGTTATAAAACCAAAAATAAGTCGAATGAAAGGAAATACTTGAACAATTAATATACTCATTAAGCCAATCGTAATGATAGAAGAAAAACGTAATAGTTGTTGTTTGCGATTTGCCCCGGTTAACCAAAATGTAATCATAAGATGCAAGGCTAACATTAATAGTTTCCACAACGGTGGAAAGGGTGCATAAAATATAGCTGAAACGACAAACCATACAATACCACCTAAAGATTTTTGAACTGGATATCCAGGTCCGACCACATGTACGATAAAGAAAAATAGTGGTAATATGATTGTGCCAAATAGAGAAAAAGGTAAAAATAAAGAGAAAAGAACGATTTGAAGAACTAAAAGTATTACAAATCCTGTTGTTTTTTTCTGCATAAATTTATGAATAAGAAATACTCCAATATAGCCTGTTGTTAAAAATATTGCAATACTAATTAGTTCATCTCTTTCTGTTAATAATGAAAGCAGAAGGAGCAGAATGAAATCATGAATGTGATATAGCCAAGTTTTCAACTGGTTCCACCACCCCTTCACTAGTAATGAGAAACGTTGGCTGCGAGAGAAGAGGGAGTTCATTTCTTTGTAAACCAATGTATATCATTGTAGACGATCGTTCTCTTTTTCTCTTTACATAATGAAGGAATCCTTGTTTCGGAAGTAACGTACTATCATCTGAAATACGGGCTAATTCTTCTAAAGCTTTTGCATATTGTGTTTGTCCTTCATTTAACGGTACATGTAATGCACCGCCTTCTGCTAATACACTAATAAACAATTCAAACGGAATGTGGTGCTTCGTTGCATACTGGAAAATGTATGTTGCATATGAAATAAGTTCTTCTACATTATCTTTCCAACCAAATCCACGATCGGCAGCTAAAGAAAGACAAATCGTCCAACTATAATTTTTTACAGGTTCATATTGCTTCGCCTGTAATTGTTGCATTTTAGCAGATGCCTTCCAATGAATAGAGCGGAAAGACTCACGCTCATATCGCTTTACACCGATAATAGATGTTTCATCATTGTAAAAAGAAAAATTCGTTCGATAAGATCCATTCAAAAGTTGCTGAAGTTCTTGCAAACCTGCTACTTCTTTAGGAGAAGGATACACAATAATTTCAGTCCTTAATTTATCAAAAACAGGTAAATGTACAGTTAATAGATGAAATGGATCTTTTAATACACATTCAAATTGTTCAATTTGAAACACACCACGCTTCGTGGCGGTTAATGTTAACCCCCATTTTTGTGCCGAATGTGCAGGTTGTGAAAATGGGAAAGAGAATAACGTTTTTGATATTTGTTCAATGCCTTGCTCTTTATGCGGTATAAGGGACGAATTTAAATGAAAGTAACAAACGCCATTAACGATTGGTATGCTGGCTCCATTTTTTAAATGAATAAAAAACTGTCCAGATTCCTCAGGAAAAATCCGTGTAGTTTGTTTCTCATTTATGATTTGAAACTTCTTCTCTATGAAAGCGACATATTTATAAATAAAAATCGCAAATAAATAATAGAAGAAAAAGAGAAACATAAGCATTCGTTGCGGGAAAAAGAATGTGAAAAGTAATGCGATTGGAACGGTTAGTTGAATAATATGGAGTTGAAAAAATAAAGGCACAGTTACAACACGCTGTCCATTCATGCTTGTTCAATCTCCACAGGTACGTCAACTTCTTTTAAAATACTTTGCATAATATCATTCTTTGTCGTACGCAGGGCACCTTCCATTGATAAGACGATACGGTGATTCCAAACAGAAGGAACTAACAATTGTATATCTTCTGGTGTGCAATATTCTCTCCCGCGTAAAAAGGCTAAAGCTTGAACAGCACGTACTAAAGCTAATGTGGCACGTGGGCTTACACCGTTAGCGATATAATCATGATTTCTTGTAGCATGAGCAAGTTTAATAATGTAATGTTCTAACGGTTCCGAAACAAATATTTCTTTTACTCGTTTTTGAGCTTCTAAAATATCTTCTAATGAGATGACAGATGTGACACTTTCTAATGGTAAATCGTTCCGAAAACGTCGCATCATTTGTAACTCATCTTTAGGAGTTGGATGACCGATTGAAATCGTCATTAAAAAGCGATCAAGCTGTGCATCTGGAAGAGGGAAAGTCCCTTGTGATTCAATTGGGTTTTGCGTCGCAATAACAAAGAACGGTTTCGGAAGAGGAGTTGACTGCTTCTCCAGCGTCACTTGTCGTTCTTCCATCGCTTCTAACAAACTCGACTGCGTTCTCGGCATTGCACGGTTAATTTCATCTGCTAGCAAAATGTTTGTCATAACTGGTCCAATTCTTAATTCGAATTCGCTTGTTTTTGGGTTGAAGTATTCAATACCTGTTACATCACTTGGAAGTACATCAGGGGTAAATTGAACGCGAGAAAAACTACCACCAATACTTTTTGAAATGGTTTTCGCCAGTAACGTTTTCCCAGTACCAGGCACGTCTTCGAGTAGTACATGTCCATCAGCAAGAAGTGAAACGAGCAGTAGATCAATAACATTTTCTTTACCAACAAACACAGATCCGATGTTTTCTTTCAATTTATTTATCATATGTACCATTCCTTTCATTATAAAAGAGCTAATATTTCTATATTTTAACAAATTATTCAGAAAATTGGTATGATTTTTTAATTCAAAGAAATGGATATTTAATTATTAAATTACTCTTGCATATTTTGGAATATAATTATACAATATCGATATACGATGTATCGTGAGTCGATATATCATATATCGATGTATCGGAGGTAGTTATAATGAATGCGAAGGCGCAAAAATATATTCCGTTAACTGAGGCGACATATTACATATTATTGTCACTCGTGAAGCCGTTGCATGGCTACGGAATTATGCAAATGGTAGAAGAGATGACAAATGGGGAAGTAAAGCTCGGCCCTGGTACTTTATATGGAAATACGACGAAATTACTAAAAGAGAAGTTAATTGTTGAAGTTGCCTCTACAGACAGAAAGAAGTGCTATGAGTTAACGCCGTTTGGGAGAGAAGTGTTAGAGCTCGAGTATAACAGATTGCAGAGATCTGTAAGGAATGGAAATAGTATATTAGGGGAGTGAATGAGAGATGGAGACAAAGAAGATATTCAAACCTTTCGCAGTATGGAGCTTAGAAAAAGAAGAAGCGTATTTACGTAAAATGCATCAACAAGGCTGGGCGTTACAAAAGTATAACGTAATGTATACGTTTAAGAAAACTGAGCCGAAAGATGTAGTATATAAAGCAGACTTTAGATTAGAGTATAAAGATTCGACAGAAAAACAAAAAAGAATATATCCAAATATATGAAATGTGTGGCTGGAAACATGTAACGAGTTTTGCGAAGTGGAATTACTTTTGTAAAGAAGTAGAAGAGGAAAATGAGTTACCTGATATATATTCAGAGAAGGAAACGAGGATACAAAAACTTACTGAGTTGTTACAGTTTTTTGTAATTATGTTTGTAACAATAATGCCAGCGCTTTACTTATGTTTTCTTGGACCATCAGAATCTAGAATTCCTTATATATTTAAAGGCATGATAGGATTTATAGGTTGTATGTATTTATATATATTTATTAATGTATATTGGAAGATTAAAAAGTTAAAAAATGAAATATTGTAACAAAGATTGGGTTTATTAAAGAAGATGGTTGTATATTGAATGGAAATCATCTTCTTTAATTTCTATATATCCTTGTTTTGTTGGGGATTTTTTATATAATAAAATATTGTATATTTAAGGCATAGAACTAACAGTTACAAAGATGATACCAGTAACAATACCTAAAAAAATCATAAATGAAGAAGTAATTAATAATAACGAACTAGCAATGAATATCACTTTATTAGATTTTTGTTTTTTATAAAGGAAATAAAGTAAAAGACCACAAATAGTAGAAAGTATCCATATAGCTAAACCGTAGGAAGTCGAGATTTTCTCCCAATCGAAGATCCAAAAGTAAAAGATGACTATATGACAAGTTAATAGTAGAAATATTGATGGAAGCGTTATTTTTTTATTATTTGTTTTACCTCGCTTATGTAAACATTTCCAAAAGAGTGCGAAGTTTAACATATAATAAGGAAGAAATACATTTTTAATTAACGTATTAAACGAAAAAATCCCTTATAGAAAAATCTATTTCTACAAGGGATAATCATGTTTTTATTAGAAAGACTGATTTTGCGCAGGTTTAATAAATTGTTCAGGGTTTTCAACAAGTCCGCATACAGCACATTGGACACGGTATGTAGGTCCTTGATAAGCCATATGAAAAGCATTCATCGTTTCATTTGTGTATTCTTCTTCTACTTGACCAGTTTGTGGATTTAACTTGACTGGTTTTACTTGTTGCTCAAGAATATTAAAGCGGGTACGGTTCGTTTTACAACTTGGACATAGCATTGGTTCCATATGTATACACCTCCATTTGTATCATTTCTTAAAATCTTTAATTTTATGCAAGCAAAAAACTTTCTCAATATAAATAGGTGTTTAATGTATTTAAAATTCAGAAAAAATAAAATATAATAAAAGTACGAACTGGTTATGTCCAAACCAAATCTCCTGTTTTATGCCAATAAGCTGGGGGGCCGAGAAATCGGCCTCATTTTTTTTGCTCATTACTACAAGGAACAAGGTTTTTGTGAGACTTTTGTCGAAATTTTAGGGATAGATACAAGGGGGGATGTAAAATGGATTTGAAAATGAAGTACATCATTTTATATGTAGAAAAGTTTGAGGAATGTTTAAAATTCTATAAAGATATTTTACAGTTACCTATAAAAGCAGAGCACGGTACATATATTGAATTTAATACTGGAACTACCATTTTAGCGATGAATACGCGGCAAGATGTGAAAGAATTAACAGGACTACCGCTTACAGAAGGTGAATTAAAGTTTTCTCATTTCGAATTAGGATTCGTTGTTGAGAATGTACAAGAAACGATTGAGCAATTTAGAGAACAAGGAATCAAGATTTTAGTTGAACCGATTGTAAAACCGTGGGGGCAAACAATTGCCTACATTGCTGATCCAGATGGAAATTATATTGAAATTTGCAGTTCATTAGAATAGAGGGAGAAAGAGAGATGGGATTTCCAAAACTAGAAACAGAACGTTTATTCTTAAGAGAACTTACACTATTAGATGCAGAAACGATGTTCCAATATTTTTCGAAAGAATCAGTTATACGTTATTTCGGAATGGATTCTTTCGAAAATATTGAGCAAGCGAAAACCACGATTCAAACGTTTAAAAATCGTTATGAAGAGGGCAGTGTATTTCGCTGGGGAATCGAGAAAAAAGGGACGGGCCAATTAATCGGAACGTGCGGATTTCATTTAATTAATAATCATCATAAACGAGCTGAAATTGGTTATGAATTAGATGATACATATTGGGGACAAGGATATGCATCGGAAGCATTACAAGCGATTTTAGCTTATGGATTTGAAATGCTGCAACTAATAAGAATCGCAGCGGTTGTATATGTAGAAAATAAAGCTTCTCAAAAATTGTTAATAAAAGCAGGATTTCAAGAAGAAGGATTACTTCGAAAACATATGATTCAAAATGGTGTCGCTCATGATACCATTCTATACTCGTTATTAAAAGAAGAGTGGAAGAAGTAATGAGTACAAATGAGCTTATAAATGTTATGAAGAAGCATAAAGAAAACCGCTTTATTTTAGGGATAGATGGTTTAAGTCGATCTGGAAAAACAACATTCGTAGCCAATTTAAAAGAAAATATGAAACAAGAAGGCATTCCGTTTCATATTTTCCATATTGATGATCACATAGTGGAGCGTAATAAACGATATCATACTGGATATGAAGAATGGTACGAGTATTATTATTTACAATGGGACATTGAATGGCTAAGGCAGAAATTTTTTCAAAAGCTACAACATGAAACAAAATTGAAATTACCTTTCTTTCATGAAGAAACAGATATATGTGAAATGGAAAAAGTACAGATTCCTATTGTAGGCGTAATTGTTATTGAAGGAGTTTTTCTGCAGCGAAAAGAATGGAGAGATTTCTTTCATTATATGGTCTATTTGGACTGTCCAAGAGAGACAAGGTTTCTACGTGAGAGTGAGGAGACACAGAAAAACCTTTCAAAATTTGAAAATAGGTATTGGAAAGCAGAGGATTATTACTTAGAAACGGAATTGCCGAGGGATAGGGCGGATTTAGTCATTGAATGATTTGAAAATAGAAGGTGAATAGAATGAATATTTTATGGGATTTTGATGGGACGTTATTTGATACGTATCCTGCATATACAATGATGCTTTCTGAAATATTAGGTGACTCAGTAGAAAAACAAGAAATATACAAAAACTTAAAAATATCATACTCTCATGCAATTCAGTATTATAATATTTCATGCGAGCAGGAAGAAAAGATTAAAGTTTTGAAGGAGAAATTCACGCCAAAAGATATGAAACCTTTTGCAGGTGTCGAAGAGGTTTTGAAATTTGCAAATAAAAATGTGATTATGACCCATAAACATAGGGAAGGGGTTATGGGCATTTTAAAATATTACGGCTGGGAAAAATACTTCGTAGATATGGTTACAATTGACGATGGCTTTCCTCGAAAGCCAAACTCTTTAGCTTATAATCATCTGCATAAAAAATACAATATTGATTTAGCTATTGGAGATAGAGAATTAGATTTATTACCTGCAAAAGAATTAGGTATTTCAACATGTATGTTTCAAGGTAATTGTGATGTAGCGGATTATTCTTTATCACATTACTCGGAGTTTTTTAAGGTAGTGAGTGATAGAGAGTTTTCTTTATAAAAAAAGTTATTAATAAAGACTGTATCTTTCATTTTAAAGGTACAGTCTTTATTTTTTAGAGCTATTATATACCAATTGCCGTGGATTAAAGAATGATTGTATATCTTTAGTAAAGAAATAGTCAGGTTAGTTGTTAGATAGAAATAGACAGATAAGGTGATAGCGTCCGTTTTATCTGCTTTTTATCATAACTAAATTATGGTTATTCATGCTAATATAAACTCATAGCTATATAGAAGGGGTGGGATTAGTATGAAAACAGAAATAGTTCCTAAAAAGAAGTACAGTATAATAAGCTATATATCTTTACTCATCGGCATTTTGTGTTTTCTATTCGTTTTTATAACGCCAACAAGGATAGCGAATGCAGGTAATATAGTTGGAGATTATATTACAATTGCCCTGACAGGTGTAGGGATCATGCTTTCAATAATCACAATGACGAAAAAAAACAGAGAAGAAGGGGATTGCTATCCTTTCATTAATACTGTCCTCATCATTTTTTATATTTTGGATCATAGCGATTATCCTATTGTTTACTGGTCAAATTAGTTTTGCACCGTAATGTGTAATAAAAAGAGTCCTTCTCGTATGAAGGACTCTTTTTACTCGGTATCTTCAGGTTGATATTCTAAAATATCCCCCGGTTGGCATTCTAATGCTTTACATATTGCTTCTAAAGTTGAAAAACGGACTGCTTTTGCTTTTCCATTTTTCAAGATAGAAAGGTTAGCCATTGTAATTCCAACCTTCTCCGAAAGTTCTGTTACACTCATTTTTCTTTTTGCTAACATTACATCAATATTAATAATAATTGCCATATTATTCACCTCAGACCGTTAAATCATTTTCTGATTTTATATCTATAGCATCTTTTAATAGTCTTTGGAGAACGGCAGCAAAGACCGCGATTACCATTGAAGCAAAAATCATAATCATTCCGATAATAATAATGCCAGGGGCATCATCTCTCTCTGCCACGAGATAGAAAAGTGGCATACCTAATACATATAATACACTAATTGCCAATGCGCTGTACTTAATATTTTTTAAAGCTTGAACAGATAACTCTGAGAATGCGTTGTTTTTATCAATATAGTTTAAAAGCTTAAATGTTTGGTACAGTGCGAAGTAATAAGGTATTGCTGTTGCGTATAAATTGATAAATACAAGATATTTAATATATGAAATATCTGGATATAATTCTGCGGCGAAAGCTCCTATTTTAGGGACTAAAAAAATGCATATAGCAAGAACGGGGATTCCGATCAGAATCACAACGGTCTTTAAAAAGAGTGTGGATCCTTGTTTCATAAAAAGCACCTCATTTATTTATTATCTTATTAATTTAACATGAAATTTATTGTTTAACAATAAATTTTTATTTCTTTTGATCGAGGATTTATTGTTAAACAAGTAATTAATGAAAAGGATGTTAAATCTTTTTTATAAGATAGATGATACATACCGATATTTAATAAAGGAAAGAAAGGGAAAGTAACTATTGTTAGCTTTATGAGAATTGGGAACTAATAAAACATATGTAGGTTTTGGTATGGAAAAGGAAATAGTGTGTATTTAAATGAATGCAAAGTTTATGGAGGAACAATCATGTTGAATTATGGTGTGAAGATGAAAAAGTTGCTATTAGTGGCAGCTATAATAGTAAGCGTATTAAGTATGGAAAGTATGATGAATTATCATGCGGCCAAAGCTAAGGTGAAAAAAGTAGAACATCAGCCTAAAAATATAATTATGATGGTTATGGACGGAACGAGTTCAACGGCGACAACATTGGCTCGCTGGTATAAAGGGGCACCGCTTACGTTAGATCAAATTGTAACAGGAGGAGTTCGTACGTTTTCGGCGGAATCAGCTATTACAGACTCAGCGCCAGCAGCAACAGCATTAGCAACTGGAAATAAATCGAATTCAGGATATGTAGGCGTACTACCTTCTATTATAAGTTCGCCTAGCTTAAAGCCAATAAAAGAAGAGGACAAGTTACGGCCGGTCGCAAACGTATTGGAAGGTGCAAAACGTACTGGCCGTGCAACTGGAATTGTTGCTACATCTGAAATTCAGCATGCTACTCCGGCGGGATTCTCGGCTCACCATGTCAATCGCAAGCAATTTGACGTAATTGCGAAGCAGCAAGTATATCAAAATATAGATGTCGTATTAGGCGGGGGAAAAGCGGCGCTGTTACCTATGAAAAGTAATGGAATCCGAAAAGATGGTGAAAATTTAGTAAAGGTGATTCAAAACAAAGGATACGATTTTGTTGAAACGAAAGATGCGTTATTGAACTCCAAATCTAATAAAATTTGGGGCTCTTTCTCACATCATGCTCTTGCGTTTGATACGGATCGTATAGCAACAAACCCAGAACAACCAACACTTTCTCAAATGACAGAAAAAGCAATTCAAACATTATCAAAAGATAAAGATGGTTTCTTTTTATTCATAGAAGGTAGTAAGCCTGATTGGGCAGCCCATGCTAATGATCCAATTGGGATGATTAGTGATATATTGGCATTTGATGAAGCGGTAGCAAAGGCGTTACAATTTGCGAAGAAAGATGGGGATACGATGCTCATCGCTTTAACTGATCATGGTAACAGCGGCATCTCTATAGGGAATAGGAATACGACAAAAGGATACAATACTACACCGGTTTCTGCATACATTGATCCATTGAAAAAGGCGAAAATGACACTTGAAGGAACTATAAATAAACTGAAATCTGATTTATCAAATGTAGAAGATGTAGCTAAACTATACGGTTTGGATAATCTAACTCATGATGAAAAAGAAAAATTAAAAGCGGCAAAAAAGAAAATGGATGTAGGACGAATTCTTACTACATTATTGGCTAATCGTGCAAATATCGGCTTTACGACAGGAGGACATACAGGTGAGGATGTATTCTTACATTCTTATGGACCTCAAAAACCAGAAGGCTTAATCCAAAATACAGACATTGCGAAGACGATGGCGAAAGCGATGGGCTTTAACTTAGAAGAAGTAACGAATAAAATATTTTTAGAGAGTGAACAAGCCTTTAAGAAGATCGGTGCAACTGTAACAGCCAACAAAACCGAAGGAGCAAACCCGTTACTCGTAGTAAAACATAATAAAGTAGAAGCACAATTATTTGGTAACAAAAATATAATTCGTATCAATGGTAAAGGGTATGAATTAAGAAGTATTATTGTAGAGAGTAATGGAAAGTGCTATGTACCAGAAGAAGCAATTCAACTATTTGTAAAGCATTCTCGTTAAAAAATTGCCAACCAGTTAAGCTAACTGGTGGCAATTTTTTGTGTTTATTCTAAATGCAAGTGTTCGAATTGTTTTGTAAAGTTTTCCATATGAGACTGGTATCAATGTTAAAGGGAAAGTATAGTTTTTTCTTACATTAAAAAATTTCGTTTTGTAGAATAAGAAGTTATACATATAGTAAAGTCTAATGGGTTATCAATTAATATTTACGAAAAATATATTAATACTTTAGAATTTCTTTAATGTTCATTATTTTTTATTTAAGGTTATCCGTTATATTTATAATGTGTTTATTTCAATTTATTGTATTGAAGCTCAGTTTTATATAATTATAAAGCAATCATCAAAATAAAATCTCCACTAGAGTAAATTTATTATTTTTTTGCGGAAATTATTATGCAGTTAAGAAAACTGTAATTTATTGAATTAGAAATATATTAGAATTTAGTTGAAGAAAGAGAGAGGGAATAAAATGAATATAGTGCACTTACGTCCTAAACAGCGGTCTAAGTATCGCATTATGCTAGGTAAGTGGTATTACTCTACAAAGAGGCACATTCAGTGGTTAGCAGACGGAAAAACATATGCAAAAAGGTTCCAACAAGAAAAGCTACCTTGTACAGCAATTCAGCACCAAACGATATTACTTCGTAAGCTCAAAGATGTAGATATGTGGTATCAACAGAATAAGGTTGTTAATTTGAAAATTGCTGTTAAAAAACTAAATGATATCGTCATTAGACCGGGAGAAACATTTTCTTACTGGCGTTTAATAGGTAAGCCAACGAAGAAAAAAGGGTATGTAGAAGGTATGGTATTACACTACGGATCTTTTCAAACAGGTATTGGAGGAGGTCTTTGTCAGCTTTCGAATTTAATATATTGGATGACTTTACATACACCACTGACAGTAACCGAACGATATCGTCATAGCTTTGATGTCTTTCCTGATTCTAGGCGAACTCAACCGTTTGGGAGTGGGGCGACTTGTTCCTATAACTATTTGGATTTACAAATTAAAAATGAAACGGACCAACCGTATCAACTTCACCTTTATATGACAGATGAACATTTAGTTGGTGAATGGAGAACAGTCTATCCGCAACTTTATCAATATGAAGTGTATGAGAAAGAACACTCAATTCAACCTGCATACTGGGGCGGTTATATACGACATAATGTGATTCAACGTAAAGTATATAATCTACAGAAACAGTTAATAGAAGATCAATATGTAACAGAGAATCACGCTATAATGATGTACGAACCACTATTAGCTTGTAATAATGAGAATAGTGAGTAATATGGTAACCCATAGATTAAATAGTATAGAGAATATTTAATTCTTATTTTCACTAAAAAAGTTCACTGTTATTTATAGGTGAGTTTGTTTTTCTATCGTATGTATTTCACCCTTCATAAAAAATATTTCTCAACATTTTATTTGTTGAAAAAGATTGAATATTCGTATTATAACGAATATTATGTTGTTATCGGCAAAAAACGATAATTTGCAGACACTGGGGAGGAAATACATTGAAAAAGAAAAAGAAATTAAAACCATTAGCGGTATTAACAACAGCAGCAGTACTAAGTAGTACGTTTGCTTTTGGAGGTCACGCAGCGCATGCTGAGACACCAACATCATCTCTACCAATAGATGAGCACTTAATACCGGAGGAGCGCTTGGCTGAAGCGCTAAAACAACGGGGGGTAATTGATCAATCTGCATCGCAAGCTGAGACGTCAAAGGCTGTCGAAAAATATGTTGAGAAAAAGAAAGGGGAAAACCCTGGGAAAGAAATTTTAACAGGAGATAGTCTTACGCAAGAAGCTTCTGATTTTATGAAAAAAGTAAAAGATGCAAAAATGAAGGAAAATGAACAGGCGCAGCAGCCTGAAGTAGGCCCAGTAGCTGGACAAGGTGCAGCATTGAACCCTGGGAAATTAAATGGAAAAGTACCTACTACATCAGCGAAGCAAGAAGAATACAATGGAGCTGTTCGAAAAGATAAAGTACTTGTTTTACTTGTAGAATTTAGCGATTTTAAGCATAACAATATTGATCAAGAGCCAGGATACATGTATTCTAAAGACTTTAATCGTGAACATTATCAAAAAATGTTATTTGGTGATGAACCATTTACTTTATTTGATGGATCGAAGATTAACACATTTAAGCAATATTATGAAGAACAATCTGGTGGTAGCTACACAGTTGATGGGACTGTAACAGAATGGCTTACTGTTCCAGGAAAAGCATCAGATTATGGTGCTGATGCGGGTACTGGGCATGATAACAAGGGGCCTTTAGGACCAAAAGATTTTGTGAAAGAAGCATTAAAAGCAGCGGTAGCAAAAGGAATCAATTTAGCAGACTATGACCAATTTGATCAATACGATCAAGATGGTGATGGAAATAAAAATGAGCCAGATGGCATTATTGATCATTTAATGGTTGTACATGCTGGCGTTGGTCAAGAAGCTGGCGGCGGTAAATTGAAAGATGATGCGATTTGGTCACATCGTTCAAAACTAGGTTCAAAACCATATGCAATTGATGGCACGAAATCTTCTGTTTCGAACTGGGGCGGAAAGATGGCTGCATATGATTATACAATCGAGCCTGAAGACGGGGCAGTTGGTGTGTTTGCACATGAGTATGGCCATGATTTAGGCTTACCAGATGAATATGATACAAAGTACTCAGGACAAGGTGAACCTGTTGAGTCATGGTCTATTATGAGTGGTGGTAGCTGGGCTGGAAAAATTGCAGGAACAGAGCCAACGAGTTTCTCACCACAAAATAAAGAATTTTTCCAAAAGAATATGAAGGGGAACTGGGCGAATATCCTTGAAGTAGATTATGACAAACTTAGCAAAGGAATCGGTGTTGCGACATATGTAGATCAAAGTACTACAAAATCTAAACGACCTGGAATCGTTCGTGTTAACTTGCCGGACAAAGATATAAAAAATATCGAATCAGCGTTTGGTAAGAAGTTCTATTACAGTACAAAAGGAAATGACATTCATACAACACTTGAGACACCAGTATTTGACTTAACAAATGCAAAGGATGCTAAGTTCGATTATAAGGCATTTTACGAACTTGAAGCGAAGTATGATTTCCTTGACGTATATGCGATTGCAGAAGATGGAACGAAGACACGCATTGATAGAATGGGCGAAAAAGATGTAAAAGGCGGCGCGGATACAACTGATGGTAAGTGGGTTGATAAATCATACGATTTAAGCCAATTCAAAGGAAAAAAAGTAAAACTGCAATTTGAGTACTTAACAGATATTGCAGTAGCTTATAAAGGGTTTGCGTTAGATAATGCAGCATTAACTGTAGATGGAAAAGTTGTTTTCTCTGATGATGCAGAAGGTCAGCCAGCAATGACGTTAAAAGGCTTTACTGTGTCTAACGGATTTGAACAGAAAAAACATAATTACTATGTAGAGTGGAGAAATTACGCTGGTTCTGACACTGCGTTACAACATGCACGTGGCCCAGTATTTAATACAGGAATGGTTGTATGGTATGCGGATCAAAGCTTTACAGATAACTGGGTAGGCGTTCATCCAGGTGAAGGGTTCTTAGGAGTAGTAGATTCTCATCCAGAGGCAATTGTAGGGACATTAAACGGACAACCTACTGTGAAGAGCAGTACGCGTTACCAAATTGCCGATGCGGCATTCTCATTTGATCAAACACCAGCATGGAAAGTAAATTCACCAACTCGCGGTATCTTCGATTATAAAGGATTACCAGGAGTGGCAAAATTTGATGATTCTAAGCAATACATCAACAGCATTATTCCTGATGCAGGACGTAAGTTACCGAAACTAGGACTGAAGTTTGAAGTGGTAGGCCAAGCTGAAGACAAGTCTGCAGGTGCAGTGTGGCTTCATCGATAAAATAAGGTAAAACGAAGAGGAGCTGCGATAAGTCGGTGAAACTGACTTATCGCAGCTTTTTTCTTCTTGTGAAAAAACTTGCTGTTTTTTTATGTACTTATTGGAAAAATTCGAAGTTTCTTTTATAAATAAAATACTCCGCCTGTCCAATTATAGAAGCTATTTTGGGCGTAAGTAATTTGTAAGTAATGAGTAAGAAAAAAGAGATTTTCATAGTATATAATATTTATTATAGCTACTTTTAACACCTGATACTAATAGTGTGCTATAATATGAATTAGCAACAAAAAGGAAAGGAATTAGAACAATGACCTTAGAAAATACTAAAAATTTAAAAAAACAAGTTGCTCCTTTTGAAAAATCAACGATTAAAAAAAGTGTTTGGCAACTGATCAACACAATCGTGCCATTTATTATTTTATGGTACCTTGCTTATAAAAGTTTGTCAGTTTCTTATTGGTTAACATTAGTTCCAGCACTGTTAGCCGCTGGATTTATGACAAGAATTTTCATTATTTTTCATGATTGCACCCATTATTCGTTCTTTAAAAGTCGACGTGCAAATAGAATAGTTGGAACGTGTATGGGTGTTTTAACATTATTCCCATTTGATCAGTGGGGGCATGAACATTCTATTCACCACGCTACGAGTGGTAATTTGGATAAGAGGGGTACAGGGGATATTTGGACGCTTACAGTTGATGAATATGTAGCTGCACCATTTAGACTTCGTTTAGCATATCGCTTATATCGCAATCCATTCGTTATGTTTGGATTAGGTCCGATTTATGTTTTCTTGCTTAAAAATAGATTTAACCGAAAAGGTGCAAGGCAGAAAGAACGTATGAATACTTATTTGACGAATATTATAATTGTTGCTGTAGTAGCTATACTTTGCTGGGCAATTGGGTGGCAATCGTTTCTGTTAGTACATGGTACTATATTCTTAATAGCAGGTTCAGTAGGGATTTGGCTGTTTTACGTACAGCACACATTTGAAGATTCTTATTTTGAAGAGGATAAAGATTGGGAATATGTGAAAGCGGCAGTGGAAGGAAGTTCTTTTTATAAGCTTCCTAAAATTTTGCAATTCTTAACTGGTAATATTGGATTCCATCATGTTCACCATTTAAGCCCAAGGGTACCTAACTATAAACTAGAAGAGGCACACAATAATACGCTTCCGTTAAAAAATGTACCAACGATTACGCTTGCTACAAGCTTACAATCACTACGTTTCCGTCTTTGGGATGAGAAAAGTAACAATTTTGTTAGCTTTAAAGATGTCAAAAATATAATTAAAAATAATGTTTCTGTTCGAGTGAAATCTGAACTATAATTGCATCGTATATAAAACTCCCCTTAATCATTTTCGATTTAAGGGGAGTTTGTGTTTAAAGAGTAGATGCCAGACCAGATAAGAGGAAAATTTACATAATTCAAATTGTAATTGAAGCAGATTAGGAATTGCTCGTACGTAAGTACAAATATAAGATGACAGTAAATGCATTATGTTAACAAATTCATAGTAAAAGGGGGGATCGTACAACATTATATCCAAAAATAAGAAAAGACTTGAACGAAAATTCCATTCATTTTTCTTGGTGTTCCGCATTCCATACACTTAAATAGGACGCATATTCTAATTCATCTGGATTCTCATGTAACATAGAAATGAATTCTAATTTGTTTCCATCACAATCTAGAAAGTATACACTTGCAGCAGGCATCCACCTTTGGACAATTGGCTCTTGATTTCCTTTTCCTTGACTTCCTATCACTGCTATTCCACGTTCCTCTAGCCACGCTTTAGAAGTCATTAAAAACTCTAAATTTACACCAAAAGCAAAATGTCTCGGCTCAAAGTCTTCAATGTTATGTACTTCCCATAGTCCAAGCATTTGTTGTTTATTTTCTCCGACCCAAAAGAAAGCCACTCTTCTTTTGGAGAGTTTTCTTGCTAACGTTAATCCTAGCTTGTTTTGATAGAAATTTATTGCCTTCTCTAAATTTCTTACATGTAAATGAGTTTCGTATATGTTCTGTATTATTATGATCATTCCTTTCTTTCTTTATTGGTAACTACCAATTCAATAGTGAATATAATTCTAAAGTTGAAATATGTATAAGCCTAGTAATGTACATCTATATCCGATATACCTATTTACTATTATATTGAAATTGGAATGTGATAAATCCCAATGAGGTAGTAAGTGTTTAAATGAACACTCTACTACTTTTGTAGGAAAGGGGATATATTCATTAAATTCAGATGAAATCATATTAAAATGATGAAAAAAGACCACACATGAAGTGAAACGCCATGTGTAGTCTTTTATGTATAGTCAAATATTACGAAGTCTCGCTAATTTTAGTTTCACTATGAGTGTTAGTAGAATTTCTTTTCTTAACTTTAAAGTGATAGTAAGTGTAGCAAAAGATGATAAATGGGACAGTGCAATAGATTCCAAGTCGTTGTTCTGGGATAAAAATAAGACTGATTAATATAATGCCATACAATCCAAAACCAAGAATTGGTACGAGTGGATAAAGTGGCGTTTTAAATTTTAAGTCTTCTAATTTTCCGCCGTCTGCTAAATAATGTTTGCGGAAAAAGAATTGAGAAACACAAATTGACATCCAAACAATAATGGTAATGACTCCGGAAATTGAAATGAGCCACAAGTAAACAGTTTCAGCAGCTACTACACTTGTCAAAAGAGAAAAAGCAGAAATAGCTATTGTCATGATTAAAGCGTTGAGAGGAATCCCACGTGATGATAATTTCTTTAAAAATGCTGGAGCCATTTCGTTTTTTGATAAAGACCAAAGCATTCGAGTAGCAGCGTATAGTCCTGAGTTTGCGACAGAAAGAACAGCAGTAAGAATAACAAAGTTCATAATATCAGCTGCATATGGAATACCGATATTATCAAAAACAGCAACGAATGGACTCTTTGTTAATCCAGCTTCTTCCCAAGGAATTAAAGCAACAAGAACAAAGATTGCTAAGACGAAGAAAAACATTGTGCGCCATATAATATTTCTAATAGAACGAGGTAAAGTTTTTGCTGGATCTTCACTTTCACCTGCTGCGATTCCGACAAGCTCTGTACCTTGGAAGGAATAATTGACTGTAACCATTGTTAATAGAATAGCTGCAAGTCCATTCGGAAATAAACCACCATGATTTACGAAATTTGAAAGAAGTGGAGCTGGTTCATCGCCTTTTAAATCAATAAAACCGAACATAGCGGCGCCACCAAGAATTATAAAAGCTATAATGGCAGATACTTTTATACTTGAAAACCAAAATTCTGTTTCTGCATAACTACGAGCAGATAATGCGTTAATAGTGAAGATGGTAACGCCAAATATTAAACACCAAACCCAAACAGGAATATCAGGAAACCAGCGCTGCATTGTAATACCGGCAGTTGTAAATTCAAGACCGGTCGTATTCGCCCAGCTTAACCAATACAACCATCCGATTGTAAAGCCAGTTGCAGGATTGATGAATTTAGTAGCATATTCCTGAAAAGAACCTGAAACAGGCATGGCTACAGCAAGTTCACCAAGACATAGCATAACGAAATACATTAATAATCCACCAGCAATAAAGGCAAGTACGGATCCACCAGGTCCAGCCTGACTTATAATAAAGCCAGATCCGTTAAATAACCCGGTTCCAATCACACCACCGAGTGCAATCATGAATAAGTGTCTACTTTTCATCGTACGTTTTAATTCATTGTTTGTATTGCTTACTTGCGCCATTGTTTTCCTCACTTTCGTAGTTGATAGAATAACGTTTGATGTTTTTCCGTATTATGGAATGTATTCCGTGATGTGAAATCTTGTTATAATTTTCAGATAATTAAAAAGAAAAGTCAATATTTTTTTGTTTGCGTTTTCAATTCGTTGTTAGTGATATGTTTTTATTGTTAGAAAATTAAATAAATAGATTGATTTCATTTCGAATGTTTGCTAAATTGATAGTTAATTAAGCGTACTAACATATTACGAGTAAAGTTGAGGCGAGTTATGGTACAGTCCATTGATCGAGCGATAAGTATTATTAAATTATTGAATTCTACAAATGAAAAAGAGTATTGGGCTATTTCTGATATAGCTGATGGAACACATCTCCCGGTTAGTACAGTACATAGATTACTTAACTCTCTAATGGAGCATGGGTTAGTTACACAAATTACAGAGACAAAACAGTACAAAATTGGACCAATGTGGATGGAAATAGGGTTGCGTCAATTGGAGAAGGTAGACTATAGATCTGTTGCGAGAGAAGTGATGAAACGTTTGGCTTCTGAAGTGGAAGAAAGTGTCTATTTGAATATTCCAAACGGAACACATTCTATTATCATTGAAAGAATTGATAGTCCTTTAAAAATTCGAGTTATCGATAATCTAGGAGAACAAATTCCACTTTCAATTGGTGCTGCAAATAAAACGATGCTTGCCAATATGAAAACGAATGAAATGGAACATATTGTAGAGTATTTACTGCCTTCATTACCAGAACAAAAGCAAATTCTTCTTAATCAAATAAAGCAAATAAAAAATGAAGGATATGCTGTCAGTTATGGTGAAAAAACAGAAGGGACAGCTTCAGTAGCTGCACCTATTATCGGATTTAATCATAAAGTAGTAGGAGCATTAAGTGTTGGGTTAATTAGTCATCGTATTAATGATGATCGACTATCTTTTCTTATTAGCAAGGTAAAACAAGCGGCTCATGAAATATCAATAAAAATCGGCAGTACATCAGAACTATAATTTTGATAGCTGTCGTCATTTTTTATTCATATACTGGAATTAGTTTTCATAATGCGGAAAATAGGGGGATTTATATGTCAAAGTGGCAATCAAAAGAACAATTGGTTCAATTATTAAGCAGTCTTGTTGAAATTCCTAGTATTACCGGTTCAGAAGCTGAAGTAATATTGCCAGACTTTGTTGTGGAACAATTATCTGACTTACAGTATTTCAAACAAAACCCGCACCATTTGCAAAAAAATCCGACAGGGGACGGACGATATTTTGTTACAGCACTAGTAAAGAAAAGCGATAGTACAAAAAATACTGTAATTCTAGTAAGTCACTTTGATGTTGTAGATGTACAAGATTACGGAATGTGGAAAGAAGATGCATTTAATCCTAAAAAGTTAACATCTATGTTTTATTCTCATAAAGATGAACTTCCAGACCATGTACGTGAAGATATAGAACATGGAGAATGGCTGTTTGGTAGAGGAACAATGGATATGAAATGCGGCCTCGCATTACAAATGGCAATGATTGAGCAAGCTTGCGAAGAAAGATTTGATGGGAATGTTCTTTTATTGGCTGTACCAGATGAAGAAGTAAACTCTGTAGGGATGAGAGCTGCTGTTCCAAGATTACTAGAGTTAGCAAGAGAACATGATTTAGAGTATAAAACGGTACTAAACTCAGAGCCTATGTTTTCAAGACATCCTGGTGACCAAAATAAGTATATTTACACTGGCTCTATTGGTAAAGTGTTACCTGGTTTTCTTTGCTACGGAAAAGAGACACATGTAGGTGAACCTTTTGCAGGGTTAAATGGGAGTTATATGGCTTCATTAATAACAGCAGAATTAGAGTTAAACACAGACCTTTGTGATATTGTAGAAGGGGAAGCGAGTCCTCCGCCAACTAACTTACTTCAAAGGGACTTAAAAGAGGATTATTCTGTACAAATTCCGCATCGTGCAGTTACATTATTTAATTTGTTTTTATTAGAAAAATCAATGACAGATGTAGTTTCATTGTTACGTCAAAAAGTAGCGAAAGTAGCAGAGAAAATAGAAGAGTCGTATGAAAAACATGCATATCGTTTTTCTAAATATAATCCATTTATACCACCTAATCTCAAAGTAAATGTATTAACTTATGAAGAGCTTATCACATATGCAATTGAGCAACATGGACGAGAAAAAATAAATCATATTCAATCTAATATTATAAAAAATAGAGGAGATAAAGATGATCGTGCGGTAACCATTGATTTAGTAGATAAATTAGCGATTTTATGTAAAGAAAAGGCACCGATGATTGTACTTTTCTTCGCTCCGCCGTACTATCCAGCTGTGAGTTCACGCAACAATCCTTTAATAAAAGAGGTAGTTGTAGAAATGGAAAAGTATGCACACTACAATCATAAAATTACATTTGAAAACCAAAATTATTTTGGGGGGATTTCAGATTTAAGTTATGTAGGCTTGCAGTATCCACTGGATTCAATGAGTTCGCTTGTAGACAATATGCCATTATGGGATAAAGGTTATTCAATTCCGCTTCAGGAATTAGAAGAGTTTGATGTTCCAGTATTAAATATGGGGCCGGTAGGAAAAGATGCACATCAATGGACAGAACGTCTAGATGTAAACTACGCATTTGAAACGCTATTAGATATGTTACCGAAGTGCATTGAAAAATTATTAGTTTCTAATAAAATTACACAATCATAGTAGGGAATAGGTAAGGGATAAAACAGAACCTGTAAAGAAGATTTGAATGAAATTATTTTAATATAATTAAAACTGAAACGGCCAAACTCAATTATATATGAGTTTGGCCGTTTATCATGTAGTGAATTTCTAATTAAATTCATATGAATTCATAGCTAACGCGATCTCTTTTACAGTTTTACTTTTTAGTTTGACCAGATAGTTCAACAGACTTTTGCGTACAACGCTGCATAGCTGAAATAATCGCTGTTCTCAGTCCTTTTTCCTCCAATGTTGCTACAGCTTCTATTGTCGTACCGCCAGGAGAACAAACCATATCTTTCAATTCACCTGGATGTATTCCTGTTTCTAGTACCATTTTTGCAGAGCCTAACACAGCTTGAGCAGCGAATTTATATGCTTGATTTCTTGGCATACCATCTAGTACAGCAGCATCTGCCATCGCTTCTATAATCATATATACATAAGCTGGTGAAGAACCACTTACGGATGTGACAACATCCATTAATTTTTCACTTACGATCTCTGTTTGACCAAAACTATTGAAAATGTTTAGTACATCTTCTAAATCTTTTTCTGTCACCATTTCATTCGGGCATAATGCAGACATTCCTTCTCCAACAAGAGCAGGAGTATTAGGCATTACCCTTACAACCTTTACTTTTTTATTAAAGGCATTTTCAGTACTTTCAATACTTTTCCCAGCAGCGATCGTAACGATGATAGCATCGTTTTTGATTATTTCTTTTATTTCATTAATTATTGACGCGTATAGGTCTGGTTTGATTGATAAAATTAAAATATCAGCATTTTTAGCTACTTCATTGTTGTCGGTAGTTGTAGTTAGCCCATATTTTTCACTAGCATTTTTTAAATTAGCAGTGTTTAAATCTGAACAAATAATTTGATTTGAAGACACTATATTTTTGTTTATCATTCCGCCAATCATAGCCATTCCCATATTTCCGCAACCGATGAATCCAATTTGTTTATCCATAATAACTCAATCTTGCTCCTTTTATAATCAATTATATCGGTTTGATATTATTTTCTTAGAATAAGAATAACATCCCTGTGCAATATAAAGAAACATTCTAAGAGAATATATTCCTTTTTGCAACACTAAAAGATAAAAATTAATTATATTCGACATTATGTAAATATATACACTATAATGTAAGGTTTTATGTTTATGAATATGAGTTAAACTTATATCATTTTGTATTTTCATTCAGTAGGGCGATAATTTCATACAAATAACTTGCGGCTCTATTTATTTTTAAAAATACCTCTTGACACCGAATCGAACTATATCGCATAATATAAAAAAATTAGATTGAAAATCGTTGAAGGGAATTAGTACATATGTCTTCTTGCGAAAGAGAGTGGAATTCACCGGCTGAAAGATTCCTCGTATAGAATATATCGAACCTATCCCTGAGTCTTAAATGAAAGTTTAGGCGTTCGCCTGCGTTATAGGCACCAAGTGGATATCTATGTATATCAATTAAGGTGGTACCGCGGAACAATGACCGTTTCGTCCTTTTTATTTTATTAAGGGCGAAGCGGTCATTTTTATTTTGCTCTTAAATACCTCATTGCAGCATTGATGAGAATAGATATAGTTACAAAGTGAATGAAGTGTAATTTATAAAAAACTTTGATTTTAGACTTGGGGGATAAAAAAGTGAAAAAACAACGAGTTGTTGTAAAGATTGGGAGTAGTTCCTTGGCAGATAGTCACGGAGGCATCTCTACAGAACAGCTTTCAGATCACGTTGCCGCATTGGCTCGGTTGAAAGAAGAGGGGCACGAGGTTGTGTTAATTACATCTGGAGCCGTCGCTGCAGGTTTTTCAGCGCTAGGATATCCTAGCAGACCTGTAACGATTAAAGGGAAACAGGCTGCAGCAGCTGTCGGACAAAGTTTGTTAATGCAGGCGTACACGGAGGAATTCCGTAAATATGGCATCGTTACTGCGCAACTTTTGCTGACGAGGAGTGATTTTTCTAGAAAAGAACAATATAGTAATGCTTACGCTACGTTAGGAGAATTATTAAACCGCTCCGCTCTTCCAATTATTAATGAAAATGATTCCATCTCTTTAGAGGAGCTGACGTTCGGTGATAATGATATGCTGTCAGCTTTAGTAAGCGGGCTTGTTTCGGCGGATATGCTTATGATCTTTACGGATGTGAACGGGTTATATGACAAAAATCCTCAGAAAAATCCGGATGCAAAAAAATATTATTTTCTTCCTGAAGTTACGGAAGAAATTTCTTCTCTTGCAGGAGATGCTGGCTCAAAACTTGGGACTGGCGGTATGAAATCAAAAATCGACGCTGCAAAGACAGCGCTCTCTCTTGGTGTGAGTGTATTTATCGGAACAGGACGTGGACAGGAAAAGTTTGTAGATGTTTTGAAGGGTAAGGGTGATGGAACGTATGTTGGTAATGCTCCTCAAAAAGAAATGAAGATGAACAAGCAATGGATTGCCTTACATTCGCTTGTTAGCGGACAAATTGAAGTAGATGCTGGGGCAGCTACTGCCATCATTCAGCATGGTAAGAGTTTACTTCCAGCTGGTGTTACGAATGTATCAGGATTTTTCCAAGTGGGTGAAGTTGTAGAGGTTGTAACGCAACAAGGGCGCGTAATAGGAAAAGGACAATGCACATATAGTGCAGAGGAACTAATAGATGTAAAAGGTATGCAAAGCCAAGATATTCAAGTAAGAGGCGAGAGACATAGTTATGAAGTCATCCATAGGGATCATTGGGTTTCACTTTAAAAAGGAGGAAATAAAAATGAATGAAGTGTTGGCAAAGGGGATAAAAGCAAAAGAGGTTGCTAGAGAGCTTGTGCTTAAATCTACAGAGCAAAAAAACGAAGCACTTTCCGCAATAGCTGATCAGTTAATATTAGAAACAGCTTATATTTTAGAAGAAAACAAGAGGGATATTGAAGAAGGTAAGGCAAAAGGATTTTCTGATTCACTCCTTGATCGTCTTCTGCTAACTGAAAATCGTATTATTGATATGACAGAGGGGATTAAGCAGCTAATTGAATTACGTGATCCTGTAGGAGAATGTGTAAGTGCATGGGAAAGGCCAAATGGACTATCTATTCAGGAGATGCGCGTACCACTTGGTGTTGTCGGGATGATTTATGAGGCAAGACCGAATGTAACTGTTGATGCTGCTACAATTTGTTTAAAAACAGGAAACGCAGTAATACTACGTGGTAGTTCTTCTGCTATCCATTCTAACAAAGCCATCGTTAGCGTTATTCACCGGGCGCTTAAACAAACTAGCTTGCCTTCAGAAAGTGTACAGCTCATAGAAGATACAACGAGAGATAGTGCAAAACAGTTGTTTACATTGAACGAGTACTTGGATGTTCTTATACCAAGAGGCGGTAAACAATTAATTGATACAGTAGTGAGAGAAGCGTCTGTTCCAGTACTTGAAACAGGTGCGGGAAATTGTCATATATTCATTGATGAAACAGCAGATAAACAAATGGCGTTTAATATTATTATAAATGCAAAAACACAGCGTCCATCTGTATGTAATGCAATTGAGACGATTGTACTTCATGAGAATTGGGCAGAGCAATATGGTAGCGAGTTGTTTTCTTCCTTGAATGAAAGAGGAGTGGAGCTACGTGGTGATAATAAAGCAGTGGCGATTGATTCTTCTATCTTACTTGCGACAGAAGAAGACTGGGAAACTGAGTTTTTATCTCTCACACTAGCAGTGAAAGTGGTTTCCACTGTTGAAGAAGCGATTCATCATATAAATACGTATGGATCTATGCATTCTGAAGCAATTATTACTGAAAACGAGGAAAACGTCAGCAAGTTTTTTACTTCTGTAGATGCCGCGGCACTTTATCATAATGCATCGACTCGTTTTACAGATGGATCCGAATTTGGATTCGGAGCGGAAATTGGTATCAGTACACAAAAGTTACACGTAAGAGGACCAATGGGGCTTCCAGCATTAACTTCTACAAAATATGTGATTCGTGGAAATGGACAAATTCGAAAATAATAATAAAAGACACTCAATTGGCTTGGGTGTCTTTTATTATTAAAATTAATTACCATACAAATAGCCCAACGAGCATAGCACTTAATAAAGAAACAGCCATCCCGCTAACAAGAAGCTTCCAAACATTTTTACCGATGACTGATGATTTTTCTCCGCCAAATAATGAATTGTAAGTTCCGTAAATCATACCTACTGTACTAAAGTTAGCAAAAGAAGCTAGAAATGTCGTTGCAACCGCAACCGTATGCGGTTGTAGCGACTTTAAGTTTGATTTTAAATCCATCATTGCAACAAATTCATTCGTCGTTATTTTGATCCCCATTAATTCAGCTACATACATAGCATCACTGCCTGATAAACCGAGTAAAAATGCAAAAGGACTAAAGATAATGGAGAAGATTTTTTGAATTGTTAACCCCGTTACAAAAAATCCTAAAATCCCATTTAAACATGCTGTTAAAGCTACATAACCAATTACCATAGCTAAAATAACGATAACCATATTCATCCCAACTAACATACTGTTTGAAATAGTAGAAAAGAAATCCTTTTTTTCATGTTTTGAAGGTGTGTAAACAACGTCTTCTTCTTTCGAAACTTCCACAGGATTTAATACATTGGCTAAAATTAATGCGTTAATACAGTTTAATGGGATTGCGCTGAAAATATATGTTGCTGGAACCATTGATAAATAAGCACCAAGAATGGATCCGCTAACGCTACTCATACTCATAATTCCAAAAGTTAATAATCGATTTTCTTTTAAAACAGATAATTGATCACGAACAACCGCAAGTGCTTCGGTGTTTCCTAAAAACATCATTTGAATCGAAAAGAAACTTTCTAACTTTGGTAAACGAGAAATCTTTGAAATAACTGCACCTACTTTATCAATAATCCAAGTTAAGATTCCGAAATAAGAAAGAATATCGAAAAAAGTAATAACAAAAATGATAGGAAGTAACGCACTAAAGAAGAAATCAATGTGCTGACTTTCCATAGCTGAAGGAAATGCAAATCGAATACCTTCATTCGCACATGCTAGTAGCCAACTGAAAAATGACGCAATTTTATTAATGATAATACTGCCGAGCTTTGTGCCTAACATAAACCACGTAATAAAAAGCTCCAATAGGATGAGAATTACAATTGGTCTCCATTTTATATGTTTTTTATTAGGCGAACATAAGAAAATGATTAATATGACAACGAAAATCCCTAACATATTCAATATGAAATACATGTCAACAACTCCTTGAGAGTTATTATTTGTATATAAAAAAGCATCTATTCTTCCAAATTTGGATTATGATTAGAAGTTATGAAGCATGTAAGTTATGTTAGGAATCAATGTATTTTAATTTGCTTTATTTTGAGAAATCGCAGTAATTATCGAACAATTAGCTGTTTTCAATTGTTTTGTTGGATATTAAACGTATGCGATTTTAAACATCGTTTATTCCGGATTAACGGACAGTAAGATTTTTACCTCAAAATTCAAGGAAAGCAAAGAAGTGAGGTGGGGATGGGCTGCCCGCAAAATCCCGATTGGTAAGAGCTGATTAAAATTTCACTTTATAAATAAGAACGGTGAGTTGGCCATGAACCTTGAAGTTTCCGAAGCTGTATAATTTGTCCTGTATGATAAGCATCATGCAAAAGGATATTCATATATTGTTGCCAAACTGGTAGAGAAGGACTTAGTTGATCTAGTTCTGCTTCTTGAAGGGCGGTTAATGAAGATTGTAAGGCATCATGTACTTGAAGCGTTCGCTTTACGGTTTGCTGCCAAGCGGCATCATCATTAGGTCCACCTTGGATAAACGTCTCATCATTATTTTGTGGAGCAACAAATGTGTCGTCTTCATGTAAGCGGGAAAGTAGGCGTTCTTTAAAGATTAATAAATGGTTCACATTTTCCCAAATCGTATTACTGGCAGCACCTTCTGGTTGCCAACATGCTTGTTCAACCGTAAGATTCTTTAACGCTTCTGATATTGGTGGGTACCATTCTTCTTCGTAAAAAACTTGTTGGACTCCATTTTGCAACATTTCTTTTCTTCCCATTCGTATAGCCTCCTGTTCATTTTTCTTAATAAAACCAATTCTCTTTTCTCTTCAATAAACCTTTTCTATAGTTGCACAAGAGGGTGAAAGACAACTTATAACAGAGCCATTAAAAAACTTCTTTTTAATATGATACTTAATAATCAAGGCTTTAATTGAGTCAGAATGAAAAAGAGTATAAACTTTTCTCTATTTGCTCATGGATTAGAGTTTTTTTGAAGTCGCAAAATAATTCTAAAAATATAGAAGGTTAAATTCGATAAAAATAGAATTTGATATATAGCAAACAAGGAGGGGATAAAAATGGAGGTCTATCACATAACGAGTAGAAAGAGGGAAACGTATAACGTTCAAGTGAAATATTCGATACTTTTCGAATGTGCGCTTGGCATTGCAGCAATTACTCATAAGAGGTTAATTGATACACTTGAAAAGAGTCAAAATGAATGGGAAGAAATTAAGAAATCATTAACAGAAGAAATGAGAGAGCACTTACAATTTGTCGAAGAAAATAATACGTGGAAAGCATTGCTTCAGTTGTTGTATGAAGAAGACATACAGGATGTATCACAGTTTCATGTTAAAATCGATTCACTTTCAGAAGAAGATTTGAAGTATATATGTTTACCGTTTTTAGGGGAGAAATATGAGAAAAAAAGACGTTTAGCCGCAAGTAGAGATGGAACTGCAATACATGAACTAAAGGAATTAACACATGATCATCAGTTTTTCTCTACGTACATTCGCTTTATATGTGATATAGATGTACAAGTGCTGAAATCTCATTTAATCGCTGTAATGACAGGTTGGTATGGGAGTGTAATTAAGAGTGAGGAAGAAGAAATACTTTCTATATTAAAACGAGATTATGAAGCAAAAAATGAAATGAATAAAAAGATGAAGCCGGAAGAGTTTGTCGAGTGGGCGACTGGTGGCGTGAACTATATGCCAGAGCCAAGTGTTCATCACGTAATTCTTATTCCGCAAATGACGTACAGACCCTGGAATATTGAAGCAGATATTGATGATACGAAAGTATTTCATTATCCAGTTGCGAATGAAAGCATTCATCCTGAAGATCCGTATGAACCGAATTATTTTTTAGTTCAAAAACATAAGGCTCTTGGAGATGAAGCGAGATTGCGAATTGTAAAAATGTTGTTTGAAAAAGAACGTACATTACAGGAAATAACGGAAAGATTGCAACTCGGTAAATCGACAGTACACCATCATTTGAAATTGTTACGTGCAGCGAAGTTAGTTGATATACATGATGGAAAGTATGTATTAAGGAAGAAAGCAGTGCAGTCGTTAGCGAAAGAATTAGAAGCGTTTTTGAGTAGATAATATGAAACAAGAATGTACATAAAGGGAGGAATTTAAGAGAAAAGTTGGTGAGCTATAATGAAGAGTGTATTGAAAAATCGTTCGTTCTTTTTTATGTGGATTGGTAGTGCAATCTCTGAATTAGGAGGGGCTTTCGGAACGTTATGTAATTCAATTCTAGTATATGAGTTAACAGGATCAGAAATGGCTTTAAGTAGTATGTGGTTATTATATTTCATCCCATCACTCATATTGCAATTAATAAGTGGCCCATTTATTGATAAATGGAGCCGGAAGTGGATTATGATATTTTCACAATGGATACGAGCGTCCGTATTTTTATTACCTTTGGTGATGCTAGTTTCGGGTAGTATAGAAGTTTGGCACATTTATGTTGTTCAAATTGTAGTGGGACTTATTACACCACTTTATACACCTGCAAGTCAAGCAATTACACCGAGCATTGTAGGGAAAGAACAACTTCAAGATGCAAATGCGTACATTGATGGAATGACTCGCCTTATGATGTTTCTTGCGCCAGTATTAGGCGGAGTAGTCATTCATTTGATTGGAACAGAACTTACATTATCTTTCGTATGCATATGTTTATTTGTTAGTGGCACTTTCTTATTTTATATAAAAGAAAATAGAACGTCGCAACCTATTCGGAAAACGTGGCTAGAACAGTTTTTTCACGGTTTTACATATTTTTTCACAAAACCAATCATCGTTTGGCTCGGTATATTTCTTACTTTCGTGCAGTTTGGAGTAGGGGTAACGATGGTCACAAATCTTCCTTATATAAAAGACGAGCTGTCAGCGGGATATGCAGAGTACGGTTATTTCATGGCAGGTTTTCCACTTGGCTACGTAATTGGCTCAGTATTAGTCGGAAAAGTAACATATAAAAGCCGGCGTATACTTATGCTTGGAGGATTGTTTATAGGGGGACTCACATACATTTCATTAGGATTCAATCATAGTATTATCATTGCAATAATAATTGAAGTAATAGCAGGGATTTGTATTGCATTTTTCAATGTTCATAACACGACAATATGCCAACAAACCGTCCCAAATAATATGATAGGACAAGTATTTTCAGTGCGTTTATTTTTTATACGATCCGCTATGCCATTAGGTGTGTTAGTAGGGGGGATATTGAGTGAAATGTGGGGAGTAAGAGCGCTATATGTAATCATCGGTGCAATTATATGTGTTACATCTTTAATAGGGATGTTACTTCCATATTTCAAATTTTTAGATGAGGCGATAGAAAAGAAATCAGCATAATTCAAAAAATTAAAACTTTACAATTGAAAATAATTATCATAATCAATTATAATAGAAGAATACTAGTATTCGTATAACAAAGAGGGAGTGGGATATATGTTTATCGAAACGAAAACATTTACAGTAAAAGAAGGTACATCAAATATAGTTGTAGAACGTTTCACTGGAGAAGGTATTATTGAAAAATTTGAAGGCTTCATCGATTTAAGTGTTCTCGTGAAAAAAGTAAGACGCGGCGACGAAGAAGTTGTCGTAATGATTCGCTGGGAATCTGAAGAAGCATGGAAAAACTGGGAAACAAGTGAAGAACACTTAGCTGGACATAGAGCGGGCCGTGGTAAACCAAAGCCAGATCATATTATTAATGTGGATCATGCAGTTTATTATGTGAAATCATCGAAATCGGCTTATCAACAGTCGTAATATATAAGTAGAGGATACATGTTGTAGAAGCAATCATGTATCCTCTTTTTTATGACTGGGGGGATGGGAATGATAGGAAATCATTCATTCATTTAAAAAAACGTTCTAGGCTATGGAGAAAAGTATTAGACTTATAAAGCATAGTCTTAGACGGAACGCTTGAATATCTTACCTTTCATATTTAAGTGTTATGAAAATGAGTCTACATACCCTCTGCTTAAAAGGAGATGAGTGAATGAAGTTAAATCATTTGAATTTATGTGTTGATGATTTATCAGAAGCGAGACATTTCTTTGAAACATTTTTTGATTTTCAATTTTTGGAGCAAAAAGGGAAAGCACTTGTAGTGATGAGTGATGAGAGTGGTTTTATACTTGTACTAAGTGATCCAAAAGCATTTAAAGGGAATAAGGAAGTGATGTATCCAGAAGCTTTTCATATTGGTTTTTTAGTGGATACTTCAAATGAAGTTGATCAAACATATAATCGTTTAGTAGCAGGCGGCATTGAAATAGACAAGGAACCTTATTTGATGCGAGGTAGTAGTTATGGTTTTTATTTTACAGTATTTAATGGCTTATTAATTGAAGTGTCTTGTCTTGATTATAGAGAAGGTAAGAAAGTTTCAAAGCTTAATAGTAATCATCAAGAGTAATCATTTGAAGGTGTATAAAATTTAAGTATGTATCATATTAGAAGACGGATTATGAAAGTTTCACTGTAAAGTAAAAAAGACAGACTAATAAATAGTCTGTCTTTTCACATTAATTCTTCACATCATCATAAAGTTCAAGTGCCTCTTTCACATTCAATCCATTTTTCACAATGCCATGTATTGCTTGGATCATCGCAGCTGGGTGCTCGGATTGCCATATGTTTCGGCCCATGTCTACTCCAATTGCGCCTTCTTGCAGCGCATTGTACGTAATGTTTAATGCGTCTTCAATTGAATCTAGTTTTGGGCCACCTGCGATGACGACTGGGGCAGGGCATGTGCTCGTTATTTTTTCGAATCCTTCGCAGTAATACGTTTTAATAATATCAGCACCCATTTCAACACATACGCGGGAAGCAAGTGCTAGAAAGCGAGCTTCACGTTTTTGTAATTCTTTTGCGACTGCGGTAATGCCGAGTACAGGTAGGCCGTAATCGTGAGCTTCAGAGACTACATTTGCGAGATTCGAAACAGTTTGTGTTTCATAGTCTGATCCGACAAAAACAGAAACGCCAACGCCAATTGCGTTTTGCTTCACTGCTTCTTTTACAGGTGTAACAATTGTTTCATTCGCTAAATCTTTACCGACGACAGTAGCGCCGCCAGATACACGCATAACCATCGGTGTGCTGCAGTTTTCAGGAATACAGGAGCTAAGTACACCGCGCGTTAAAAAGAGGGAGTCTGTATAAGGAAGTAAGTTTTTTACTGTTTCAAGTGGTTGTTCTAGTCCGTGAATTGGTCCTAAGAAATAACCGTGATCTATTGCTAACATAACCGCTCTACCATCAGGTAAAATTGTATTTAATCGATTTTTAAATCCCCAAGTCATTCCAAATCACTCCTTCGTTAATGTTGGATTTTCCGTTTGTACAGTATCTTTATTTGGTAAATGTGGTGACTTAATAAAAACAGCTTTAAAAGGTTTGTCAGAATGGTTAATCAGATAGTGAGATTCATGAGGACGAACTTGCAGGACATCACCTTGTTTAATTGGAACTCTTTCATTATTCACATAGAAATCTATTTCACCTTCTAATGCATAAAAGACCTCTTCGCACGTCGTATGATAATGGTTTTGAAACTCCTGGCCCGGTTGAATGACAACAAGGCCAAGATCAATATTTGGACCTTGTATTAAATATTTCGGCCCGTTATCACCGAAGCGATAGGAGAAGTCATTTTCATTCGCTTTTAACATACAGTTCACTCCTTTATGTAATGTGTTACAGTGCACCAGGCGCAATCCACATATGTGAGGTGAGCCCTTTATCAGCTAAAGCGAGCTGACTGTCATATACAGTTTTCCATGTTTCATAGAACTCTTTATATAGTTCGTGATTTTCAGTAACTGGTTCGAATGTTTGCTCCCACTGTACAAACTCTTCGGCAGTTTCTTCCATAGATGAATATATGCCAGCACCAACTCCAGCAGCAATCGCAGTTCCTAAAGCAGCTGCTTCTTTCACAACAGGTACTTTTACAGGAATACCGAGTACGTCTGATAGAATTTGTGGCCATAGTTTTCCTTTAGCGGCACCGCCAGCAAAAATAACTTCAGAAGGGAATGTGCCAGTTAGATTTTTTATTAATTTTAAGTTTCCAAGTGTAATGAAGGCTGCATTTTCTTCAATAGCACGAAACAGTTCTTTTTTTCCGCATTTGTCAGCGTCTAAACTTAAATTTAAGAATGAAGGTGCGGCATGACGCCAAGAAATGTAGTTCATAACGTTTGAAAAAGTAGGGATAATGCCATGTGAACCGACAGGTACGTCTTTCGCTTGTTCTTCTAGTAATTCATAAGCATCTACACCAAGTTTATCAGCAAGTTTCTTTTCTTCTTGGCAAAAAGCGTCTCGAAACCAGCGCATAACGAGACCTGGGAAAAAGGCGATTGTTTCATATTGCCATAGGTTCGGAACGACGTGACAATTTACTCGAATCGCAGCATGTGGATCTGTTATTGGCTCAGTAACATTCACTTCTTGTTGCCAAAAGCTACCCCCGCATATTAACGTTTGATTTGGTTTCACGATTCCTGTTCCGAGCGATGCCATTTGAGCATCTCCACCCCCGGCGACGACAGGAATCCCTTCACGTAATCCAGTTAATGCTGCACACTCTTTTGTAACGTTGCCAATTACTGTACCAGCTTCATTTACTGTTGGTGAAAATGGCAAAGATAGACCGCACTCCTTAGCGACATCGTTATCCCACACTCTATTTTGTAAGTCAAAAATACCTGACGTACATCCGTTTGAGGGATCAATTTGTAGTACGCCGCTTAGTTTATATAAAATCCAATCGTTTAACATTGTAAAAGAGTAAATATTATTATAGACATCGGGTTCATGTTTTTTTATCCAGAGTAGGCGTGGTAAAGCACCTAATGAAAAAGTTTGACCAGACTTTGTATATAAATCTTTTTCAAGATGTGACCGAATTTCTTTTAATTCACTAACTTCGACGGATGCGCGCCCATCAACATTTGCACACGCCCATATTTCTTGCCCATCTTGATCATATAAAACAAATCCTTCTCGCATACTTGTAGCGCTAATAGCAAGAATAGAAGAGGCAGGAGTGTTGCTTTTTTGAAGCACCTCTTTCGTACATTCTTGTACTAGCTTCCAATTTTCTACTACATCAAAGTTCATAGAGCCTGGATAACGAAGGTCAGATTTGTGAATCCATTCTTTTTGACTTACTGCAATTTGATTACCATGTAAATCAAAAAGAACTGCTCGAATGCTCCCTGTACCAGCATCGAAAGCTAATAAATGGGACATTAACAATCACCATCCTTTCGTAATAAGGAGAGGGCAGTTTCCTCATCGGTAATTAATGAATGAATAAACTTTCCTTTTAAGGCACCATAAATTGCATCTATCTTTTCAGTACCTCCAGCAACACCGACGACATGCTTCATATTGCGTAAAATAGAGAGGGGCGTGCCAATTAGACGATTGTGATGCGAGAGTTCTAATAAATCGCCATTTGTATTATAAAACTGTCCTAAAATATCGCCAGCACCGTTTTGACTACGAATATATGTCATCTCACGTAGTGTTAATTTTTCTTCTTTTACAATCGTAGCGTCTTGAGATAATCCCCCAATACCGACAACAGCCGTATGAGCAAGTGAAGCGACTTGAAGCATATCTTTTACACTCGGTTCTGATAGAATACTTTGTGCCATTTCGGTTGTAGACGCTAGAAACGGCGTAGGGATAATGTGAAGTTCGCCTTGCATGTAGTGTAAATAGTTTTGTTTTCTCGGGAGATAGTGATTTACCCCGCCTGTGAGCGTTACGATTGAAAGGTTGATAGAACTTTCAAAATGAATGTTTTCTAGCATTTTGCTAATTGTTTCTCCCCAGCCAATACCGAGTAAATCGCCTTGCTGGAGATGAGTTTCTAAATATTGTGCAGCAGCTTTTCCGAGAGAAGCGTGATAATGGTTTACTGGGGTAGGGATAATAAAAGCATCTTTTAAGTGAAATTTTTTCATTAGGTCACGCTCAATACTTAAACAGTGCAAACCAGTCCCTTTTACGTGAAATGTAACGATACCTTCACTCCGCGCTTTATCTAATAACCGGACGACTTTATTTCTTGAAATATGAAGAAGTGACGCGATCTCCTGTTGTGTTAATTGGTCTTTATAATAGTACCAAGCTACTTTAGTTAATAAATTTTCTTCAAAGTTCAGCTGAGTCATACTCTTCATCCCTTTCAACAATTGACCACAGCTTAAACATATGTACCATATATTTTGTTTATTCCAGTTGAAACGATTAATTGTACGTAGAAAAAAGTGTTCTAGATATAAAAAAAGGAATATACAATGCTACAAAACAAGTAGAACAAATAATCATTTTCTCAAAAAATGTTCTGGATAAAGGCAGGTGACATCATGTGGAGAACGTACCTTTATTACAAGTAAAGAAAATGAGTAAGGCGTTTTTAAATCAACTTGTATTAAAAGAAGTGAACTTACAAGTAGAGCGCGGAGATATATACGCTTTAGTGGGGGGAAATGGCGCCGGGAAATCAACATTAATGAAAATATTAACGGGGTTATATTCGTATGATGATGGAGAGATGTATGTAAAAGGAAGGAAGCAACAGTTTTCAAATCCATCAGAAGCACACCGAAAAGGTATTTATTTAATACCGCAAGAACCACTCATTTTTCCGCATATGACTATTGAAGAAAATATATGTATCGGGTTAAAAGAAAAGAAAAAGAAACTAAAAGTACAGATTCAGCAATTGATTAGCAGCTTAGGATGGGATATTGACCTTAATAAACTAGGAGGAACATTATCGATTGCGCAACAACAGTTAGTAGAAATCGTTAGAGGATTAATAAGAGAAGCTGAGATTCTTATTCTAGATGAGCCAACATCGACATTAACAACACACGAAATTAAGAGTCTTTTTGTGTTGATGAAAAGTTTACAAGAAAAAGGAATTGGGATGATTTATATTACGCATCGTTTTCCAGAAATCTTTGAAATTGCCAACAAAGTAGCAATACTACGTGATGGAATGGTTGTAAGCCAAGGTGATGTATGTGACTATACATATGACATGCTGATGGAGGGACTATTGCCAAAAGGATATAAACAGAAAGAGAAAATAGAAGTAGTTCAAGAGACAGTAAAGACGAAAAAAATATTAGAAGTGGTTGATATAAATGGTCACGCATTCGAAAATATATCATTCACTGTACATGCGGGTGAGGTTGTAGGTGTTGCTGGCATTATAGGATCTGGCAGAACGGAATTAGCAGAAGCGATATTTGGATTAAAAACTATAAAATCAGGGTCTATCTTATTGGGTGGAAAATCAATTGATACGTGTTCTTTGCATAAAAGGCTAGACGAAGGACTAGTTTATGTGCCAGAGGATAGGGCGAGGAATGGAATTTTCTCAATTGCTTCTGTTAAAGAAAATATTGCAGCAGCAAGTTTATATCAAAATAATCGCTTTTTTATAAATCAAGAAAAAGAAAGCGCTTTAGTTAATTCGTTTATAGAACAGTTCCGAATTGTTGTACAGAATATGAATAAAGAACTGGCATCTTTATCAGGAGGTAATCAGCAGAAGGTCGTGATTGCGAAGTATCTTGCATGTAATCCTAAAATTATTATTCTTGATGAGCCGACTCGCGGAATTGATGCGAAAGCAAGGCTTGAAGTGTATGAGACGATAAAAAAAATGAAAAGGGAAGGACTCGCAATTTTATTAATCTCTTCAGATGTTGAAGAAATAGTCCAATTAGTAAACCGTGTATATGTAATGAGAAATGGGCGATTTGTTTCTCATATGGAAAAAGAACAACTGAGTGTGAATGAAGTTACACGCCTTGCATACGGAGGTGTAGCGGAATGAAACATATGTTAAAAATGCATGAAACGTCTATCATACTGTTACTACTAATTTATATAGCTATTGTAGGAATGATAAACCCTAGTTTTATTCAATTTAACTCGTTATCTTTACTGATGAAATCAAGCGTTATTTTAGTCGTGCTAGCAATCGGTCAATCGTTCGTCTTATTTACGAAAAATATAGATGTATCAGTTGGTTCAAGCATGGGGTTAAGTGCAGCAGTTTGCGGAATGATGTTAACGAATGGGTATAGTGCATTCTTGTCGATATTTGTAGCTATTATACTTGGGGCCATTATTGGTTTCGTAAATGGTATTGGAGTTGCGAAGTTTCGGGTACCAGCCATTATTATGACATTAGGCATGTTAGGAATTATTAGAGGTACAATGTTAATTTTCACAGGCGGGAAGTGGATTGAAGATATTCCAAACGATTTTAAGCAGCTGTCATCTATCATCATTCTTGGTTTACCTATAACTGTATGGTTCGTTCTTATTATTTTACTACTACTATACTTCTTTTTAAGAAAAGTGCCATTGGGAAGATACTTTTATGCGGTAGGTGATAATGAAGATGGCGCGAGGCTTATTGGTATACCTGTAAATAAAGTGAAGATATATGCGTTTATGATTTCAGGCATAAGCGCTGCGCTCGCTGGTTGCATATTTGTTATGAATATCGGTTTCGTGCCAAATCAAACAGGTACAGGATTAGAATTACAAGTAATCGCAGCCGCTGTACTAGGAGGAATTCATTTAAAAGGAGGAACAGGATCTTTATTTGGAGCTGCATTAGGAGCGTTATTTTTAGAAACAATAAGTAGCTCACTCGTCTTTTTAAAAATACCAGCATTTTGGAATAATGCTATTTCAGGTTTTTTATTATTACTTATCATCATATTAGATAGTGTTATGAAAAAGTGGAAGGCAGAAAGGAGGATGAATCTATGAAGTATGTATATAGATGGGAAGGGGTTCTAATTGTATTACTTCTTGTAGAATTCATCCTTTTTAGTTTAATAAATAGTGATTTCTTAAATATTAGTAATCTCCTTTTTAGTACAAATGATTTCCTATTTATCGCAATTGCGGCGATACCAATGACTTTTGTTATAGTAACAGGAGGAATTGATGTATCGATCGGCTCAATAATGGGGCTCACTTCAATCTTAATCGGTGTACTTTGGATGAACGGAATACCTATTTTGTTTGCTGTTATAATCGCCCTAATAATTAGTTGTTTAGCAGGCGCTTTAAACGGACTCATTATAAAAATGACGGATGTAGAACCACTCGTCGTTACACTCGGAACGATGTTTTTATACGGGGGAATTGCCCTCGTCATTTCAGGAGGGGCAGGTGCTTCTGGGTACGAAGGAATAAGCGGTTTACCTGACACATTTGTACAACTGGCAAACGGTAGTTTTATAGGAATACCGAATTTATTATGGCTACTGATCGTATTAACAGTTTTATGTACTGTATTATTTCACCGAACTATATACGGGCGCCATGTAAAATTAACAGGTGCGAACGAAAATACAGCAAAATACACCGGGATTAAAACGAAAAAAGTAGTCATTATTGCTTACATACTTTCAGGGTTAGGAGGTGGATTAGGAGGCGCTTTCTTAACTGCCTACTTCGGTTCCGCACGTGCTGATATGGGAAGTGAAACAATTTTACCAATCATTACAGCAGTCGTCTTAGGCGGTACACTTATTACAGGCGGAAAAGGAAGCATTATTGGTACTGTACTGGCGAGTATTTTCATTGGGCTCATGCAGTATGGCTTGCAAATGACGGGTTTAACAAATGAACAATCCAATGTAGTAATAGGTATTATCCTTATTCTTTCAATTATTATGAGACATTTCAAATTACATCAATTCTTAGCGGAGAAAAGAAAGAATTTGCATAAGGGGGAAATGTCATGAAGAGAAAACTGGGGATTGTATTGATTGTATGTATTTGTTTAATCGGTTTAATTGCGTGTTCTAGCCAAACGGCAGATAAGAAAAAGGTTGATGATGTGAAATTTGCATTTATTCCGAAATTAACAGGAGTTGGTTTCTTCACATCGGGTGGTGAAGGGGCAAAAGAGATGGGAGATAAGTTAGGCGTGCAAGTGAAGTATGATGGACCGTCTGAAGCGAGTGTTTCAGGGCAAGTTAAATATATAAACAATTTCATTAATCAAAACTATGATGCGATTATGGTTTCATCTACGTCAGTGGATGGGTTATCGCAATCACTGCAACGTGCTAAGAAAAAAGGGATGACGGTGTTAACATGGGATTCTGATGTGAATCCGAAAGACCGTTCCTTTTATATCAGCCAAGGAACACCAGACCAACTTGCTAATTTATTAATAGAAATGACTTCAAAGCAAATTGGAGATAAAGGAAAAGTAGCCTTCTTTTATTCTAGCCCGACAGTAACGGATCAAAACCAATGGGTAACGAAAGCGAAAGAAATTATTAAAAAGAAATATCCGAACTGGGAAATTGTAACGACGCAGTACGGTGAAAATAATGCGCAAAAGTCTTTGTCAGTAGGAGAGAATATTTTAAAAACGTATCCTGATATTAATGCAGTCATTTGTCCAGATGCAACGGCACTTCCGGCAATGGCACAAGCAGCTGAAAATTTAAAAATGGATAAAAAGGTTGTCGTAACTGGCTTCTCTACACCAAACGTTATGCGTGATTACGTAAAACGAGGAACAGTAGCACAATTTGGTTTATGGGATGTAAAACAACAAGGTGCTCTCGCAACGTATGTAGCAAATGAAATTGTTGTAAAAGGGAAGAAGTTAAAAGTAGGGGATAGCTTCGAAGTAAAAGGAATTGGAAAAGTGAAGGTAGAGCCAAACTCCATTCAAGGATATGATTATGAGGCAGAAGGGAATGGAATTATCGTATTACCAGAACGAGTTGTATTTACGAAAGATAATATTGATAAGTATAATTTTTAGTAGACAAAAAAACGTCCGAATATATCGGACGTTTTTTTATTTCTTCATTAATTATGAACAGTTTCTTTTTCGTTTAATCCAAGTGTACGACCAGTAGAAGTGTGAAGATCTTGGAACAATCTTGGATTTTCAGTTAGTGAAATGCCATATGAAGGAATCATTTCTTTTATTTTTTCTTCCCATTCTACCATGCGGCTTGGGAAACATTTTTCTAATACTTCAAGCATGACGTGAACAGCAGTAGAAGCACCTGGTGATGCGCCTAGTAATGCGGCGATTGAGCCGTCAGCTGCACTTACTACTTCTGTACCAAATTGAAGTGTCCCTTTACCACCAGCATCAGTATCTTTAATTACTTGTACACGTTGCCCAGCAACTACAATATCCCAATCTTCACTTTTCGCGTTCGGAATGAATTCGCGTAATTCTTCCATACGTTTTTCATGTGATAACATAACTTGCTGAATTAAGTATTTTGTAAGTCCCATTTCTTTTACACCAGCGGCTAACATCGTTAAGACGTTATTCGGTTTTACAGAACCGATTAAGTCAAGATTTGAACCTGTTTTTAAGAATTTAGGTGAGAAGCCTGCGAATGGTCCAAACAGTAAAGCTTTTTTATTGTCTATATATCTCGTATCTAGATGAGGTACAGACATTGGCGGAGCACCAACCTTAGCTTTACCGTACACTTTCGCATGATGTTGCTCTACAACTTTTTGGTTTTTACATACCATAAATAGTCCACTTACCGGGAATCCACCGATATGTTTTGATTCAGGGATACCAGTCTTTTGAAGTAGAGGTAGGCTACCGCCACCGCCGCCAATAAAGACGAATTTAGCAGTATGATGCTCAATTTTACCACTATTCATATCGTGTACTTTTACTTCCCACAAACCATTTTTCGTGCGCTTAATATTTTCGACACTATGCTTGTAGTTTAGCTCGACATTTTTTGTTTTTAAGTAATCAAACAACATACGTGTTAATGCACCGAAGTTAACATCTGTTCCAGAGTCAATCTTCGTTGCCGCCATCGGTTCATTAGATGTGCGGCCTTCCATAATGAGTGGAAGCCATTTTTTTAATGTTTCAGGAGCATCGGAAAATTCCATTCCTTGAAACAGTGGATTTTTTGAAAGCGCTTCAAAACGGTTTTTTAGAAACTCAACATTTTTTTCCCCTTGTACTAAACTCATATGAGGTAGTGGCATAATAAAATCTTGTGGATTACGAATTAATTTGCTCTTTACAAGATATGCCCAAAATTGTCTTGAAAGCTGGAATTGCTCATTCACTTTTACAGCCTTACTAATATCTATAGATCCGTCAGCTTTTTCGGAAGTATAGTTCAGTTCGCATAGCGCAGAATGCCCTGTACCTGCATTATTCCATTCGTTAGAGCTTTCTTCCCCGGCACTTGCGAGTTTTTCAAAAACTTTAATTTCCCATTCTGGTGCTAATTCTTTTAGTAATGAGCCTAACGTTGCACTCATAATTCCTGCACCAATTAAGATAACGTCTGTTTTTTGCTGCATGTTGCTCATGATAATCTCTCCATCCCCTATATTGGCAAAAAAGTGTAGGTGTTTTCTATGTCTAAGCCGTAAAAGAGAAACACCGCCTAGGCCCCACCTAGGTGTATACCTTTTTTGTCTCAATTATATAACCATCTCATACTCTATTATAATAATTAATAGACTAAAATATCTAGTGTTATCTGATAATTTTAAACTATTTAACGTTTTATTCGCTAAAAATCTTATTTAACAAGCTCTTTTAAGGTGATAAATAGAAAAAAATTACAGTTTGAAATTATCTCGAAAAAGCTTACGTATCCTTAAGGGACTAAATCGAGTACCTTTTTATGGAATTATTCTTTCTGTAATGGTAAGATTATTCTGAAAAATAAAAAGGAGGGACTCTAATGTGTACAAAAGAACAAATTTCAAACTTATTTCGAAACTTTTCAATAAAGGAATGTAAAGGGTCAAGTGATTTATATGAATATTTATCAATGAAAATTGCTGAAGATGAGGAAGTACTTACACTATCGTCCTATGCTCAGGTAGGTCAACCAGTCCCAAACTTACTATTAGGTGCAGTACATTATTTATTGTTAGCAGGGAAAGAACATCATTTAAAAACGTATTATAGTAGTTTAGTTGAAGATGCTGATACAAATTTAGATAAAGCTTTTAATCATTTTAAAGATTTCTGTAAAGAGTACCGAGAAGAAATCATTACTTTGTTACAAACAAAACTTGTTCAAACGAATGAAGTAAGACGGTGCGCATACTTATACCCAAGTTTCTGCTACATATTTAAGAAAGTGAAGAAGCCGTTAGCGTTAATTGAAATTGGGACAAGTTCTGGGTTGCAATTGTTCTGGGACCAATATCGTTATTCGTACGGAACGGATGAAATGTACGGGAATATAAATTCAAATGTGCATGTAACTTCTGAAATAAGAGGGGAAAATGTGCCGCATTTTCTAAAAGAAAGCCCATCTGTCGTAGAAAGAATCGGACTGGACTTACATGTGAATGATTTACATAATGAGGAAGATTATTTATGGTTACGTGCTTTAATTTGGCCAGAACATAAAGAAAGGCTTGAGATGTTTGATCAAGCTGCATCTTTAGTGAAAAATGAATCTGTCCAATTAATAGAAGGAGACGGTGTAGAGCTATTATCATCTATTATTGAACAAATAAGTGAAGAAGCTAGTATTTGTATTTTCCATACACATGTTGCAAATCAAATACCAGAACAAGTAAAACATAAGTTAGAAAAACAAATACAAGAAATTGGAGCAAAACGTGATGTATTCCACCTGTATAACAACATGTGGGATCGTGACCTTCATATTGATTATTATATTAACGGAAACGAATATCGTGAAACGGTTGGAGAAACAGAAGGGCACGGGAGATGGTTTAGCTGGAAGATTGGAAATGAGCTGCTTATTTAGATTAATAGGGGCGCCCTCACTTGTAAAAGATGGGGCCATAGGCTCAAGCATTGACTAAATGGTTAAGGAATAAATGTATTAGTAACATACAAAAAATGCTTCGGAGAAATCCTAAGCATTTTTTGAATTACATTTAAACCCCATAATGGATCATGTACTTCTGTTCTGCTGCAGCTTGTACAATTTTTGAAGCTAACTCATTCAGCTCATCAGATTTTCTGAAGAACTTTGAGGATGTAACTGTTTCATAGAAAATTGCTAATGATTCAGGCGGGATAATTGTAATACCACAATAAGCTAAACCGTATTTCTGATTTTTGACTGTATGGAAGTAGGTTTTCATAATTGATAAATTTTGATTTAAACTACTGATAATATCATCATCAACAGATATACAATGATATTTCTCTGGTGTATAATCTTCGTAATTTTTTTGAGAAGTAAAATCGTCAATTATTCCAAAATCATGGACACATGCCATCATTATCATCCTTTCAACTTTAATAAAGTGAGTTCTATTAAAGTAAAATCGTCATTTTGTTTACGTGTAATAGAAATGATTATGTAGTTCATTAGTATAGTACTTCATAAAATATCTTCGTTTCTTCTTCGTGAAGACAGTTTACTTATCGGTAAACTCATCGGGAGCCCAAGTGGCGATTTCATTCCCAGGTGCAGCGACTACAAGCCATTGCTCACATAGGACACCAGCTTGCCAACATTCATAATAATCATGAAAACCATTAAAAAAAATAATTTGTCCACTCTCTAATGTAATAATTAAATGAGGGCTTTCTAAGCCAAGTTGTATATCGGTAACTTTTTGTCTTCTTATCTTACATATTCTTTCATATTCTTCTTTCTCAGAATAAACTTCAAATTCATCTTCATTTAATGGGTAGCTTTTTTGAGGTTTATTAAATAAACACCATTTGGATTCGATATTGATATATAATTGTCCGTCATAATCAACTGAGTCGTGAAAGTTTGTGAAATGAATCTTTATAGCGCCTGGAGAAATACCAAATTGTAATCCATCAACTTGTGATCCGATGAATAGATTTTTTAACACTTTTTCAGCGTGAATTTTATCCTCTGTATTCATTATTGAATTCCTCCTTTTCATAAAAATATACCTTATATTTTTATTGTAATAAATAAATTTTCATGTAAAATGAACCTTTTGTGAAAAACGAGCGAATATAGTGTGAAGGATTATGAGAGGGGAACGGAGCTTTGGATGAATTACAATTAAAAGAATGGCTATATAAACGAAAGTATGTTATCTAAAAAAGACCTTGAGAAAGTGTTACTTTCGATTGCTGAATAGATATTTAGTAAAAGAAGCAACTAATAATTATATTATGTAAACTCTTTTTATAAAACACCCATAAAAAAATGGATGTTTTATATTTTGATATATTAGGTGGAATATATAGTTTAAAAAAGCGGAATACTTTGCGGAAAGTTAAAGACATTTTTCGCAAAGTATTCCGCTTTTACTTCCATTAATCGGTCAAAGTTGCAACTGAAGTATGCATCTGGCCAATTTTTAATGGATAGGTCAGGAGTATTAACATAGACACCTTTTGTAAATGGAAGCATTGCTAAGCGGAAGTCTTCAACCCATCGAATACTTCCACCAGCACCTTCTGGCTGTTCCCAAGTAGCGAATATTGGCATGTTTGATAGTGCTTTTCGGTAAAAGTAAGCAGTTGCCTCATTTGGCACCTCAACAACAGCACCGCCTAATCTGTGGAAAAATACGGAGGTGGTGGAAAAGGGTAAGTTAAATCGTAATTTCTATTTGATTGCCTTCTGGATCGCCTATTACACTTTCATAATAGCCATCTCCAGTAAAACGTGGTCCATTTAATAAAGGATAACCAGCATCTTTTATCACCTTTGTTAGTTCATTCACACGTTCTTCACTACCGACAGAAAAAGCCATATGAGTATAGCCGGTTATGTTTAAATTAGGCTTATTTTCAATCCCTTTTTTACGCATAAGTTCAAGTCTTGCTCCAGATTCGAACGTAATAAAATAAGATTCAAATTGTTTCGTTTTATTATGATATAAAGAGTTTGCTTTACCATTAAAGTATTTCATATAAAAATCACGCATACATTCTAAGTCATTTACCCAAATTGCAATATGTTCAATTTTCATAGGTTTCACCAATCCTATCTGTATCAATTAGGCTTCCACTGTATTAAATTTGCATTTGCATTGCAACAATTTTGCTTCGCTATTAAAGCTAGTTGTTAATTTTTGATTATGTACGTACATACAATATGTAATTAAGTGAATGACCATCATAGTAATTACAGAAAAGGGTGAATGAAGCATATGAATCAATTTGAGCAAATGATGTACGTTGGTGTCATCATGTCTATTGTACTATCCGTAATGATTTTAGGGTCCTTATATTATAATCCTCGACTTTCGTTAACTGATTATCCGAAAGATATTCAAAAAGTAGTTTTTCCAAAATCGATTCATGAAAAAAAGCAAACCATTTATTTTAATATTGTATATAATACTATTCTTTTCGGTACTCCTTTCGTTTCTACATATATACTACATAAGCATGAAAAGTTAATGTATATGGATGCCTATTTACACACTTTTGGTATTTTAATGATTTTCAATTTAGTAGATTTACTTATAATTGATTGGCTAATTTTTTGCTGGATTACTCCAAGGTTTGTTGTGATTCCTAGTACGGAAGGTATGAAAGGATATAAAGATTATAAGTTTCATTTAAGAGGGGCTATTGTCGCTACTCAAATTTTAGCAATCGTAAGTTTATTTTTGGCGGGAATTGCCACAACTATTTAGTGTGAAGAAGGGCATGGAGCTTTTATAAAAGATAAGGAGATTTATAATATATAGAATTAGAAATGAGAATTTGATAGTATTGGAGTAAGGATTTTTAATAACAGTATATTAAACAATATTAATATACTGTTGCAAATGTTTTGATATTATGTAAAATTATACAATTTTACGGAGGCATTTGATAAAATTCAAAAAAATTTAATGGAGGCTAATATGAAAAAAGTAATTGGCGCAGCAACAGCAACTGTTTTTGGATTGGGAGCGTTTACCACAACTGCTACCGCAGAAACAATCGTAACAGCAGATGTACTTAACGTACGTGAAAAACCGACTACAGAATCAAAAGTGGTCGAAAAAGTAAAGAATGGGCAAGAGTTAAAAGTCATAAATACCGAAGATGGCTGGTCAAAAATTGAGTTGAATGGTAAAGAAGTGTTTGTAAGTTCGGAGTTTACAAAAGATGTATATCATGTAACGGCGAATTTGTTAAATGTACGTACTGAAGCAAACACAGATTCAGAAATTCTTGGCAGACTAAAAAAAGATGATGTAATTGAATCAACGCATCAAGTAAAAGACGGATGGCTGCAATTTGAGTATAAAGGAAAAACTGCTTATGCAAACGTTTCTTTCCTATCAAGTACAGCACCAACTGAAAAGAAAACCGAAGAGAAAACGAAGCAAGTAGCGAAAGTACAAAAATCAGTTAAAGAAAAGAAAGAAGTAAAGACGCAGAAAGTAGCAAAAGCGAAAGAAACAACGAAAGCACAAGAAATAGTAAAGCCTAAAGAAGAGGCAAAAGTAGTAAAAGTTAAAGAAGAACCGAAAGCGCAAGAAATAGTAAAACCTAAAGAAGAGGCAAAAGTCAAAGAAGAAGTAAAAGTTAAAGAAGAAGAAAAAGCGCAAGAAATAGTAAAGCCTAAAGAAGAGGCAAAAATCAAAGAAGAAGTAAAAGTTAAAGAAGAAGAGAAAGTGCAAGAAATAGCAAAGGCTAAAGAAGAAGAAAAAGCGCAAGAAATAGCAAAAGCTAAAGAAGAAGAGAAAGCAAGAGAAATAGCAAAAGTTAAAGAAGAAGAGAAAGCAAGAGAAATAGCAAAAGCTAAAGAAGAAGAGAAAGCAAGAGAAATAGCAAAGGCTAAAGAAGAAGAGAGAGTAAGAGAAATAGCAAAGGCTAAAGAAGAAGAAAAAGCAAGAGAAATAGCAAAGGCTAAAGAAGAAGAGAGAGCGAAAGAAGCATCTAAAAACAACATACAGTCTGCTAAACGTGAATTAACGGTAGTAGCGACAGCGTATACTGCTGATCCAAGTGAAAATGGTACATATGGTGGACGCGTTTTAACTGCGATGGGGCATGATTTAACGGAAAATCCGAATATGAGAATTATCGCAGTTGACCCGAAAGTAATCCCATTAGGATCTAAAGTATGGGTAGAAGGCTATGGAGAAGCGATCGCTGGTGATACTGGAAGTGCAATTAAAGGTAATCGTATTGATGTTTTAATGGGTTCAAAAAGTAAAGCTATGAATTGGGGAAGACAAACTGTTAAAGTGAAAATTTTATAATAACAATAATTATCCAAATAGAAGTCAGTTCTCTTTATTGAGGCTGGCTTTTATTTTTTTAGTAGAAGGATAATAGGATTTTTAAATGACTTATTAATAAACCTGTAATAAAACATAAAAATTGTCTCATGTTTAGAAAAACTATTAAGAATGAGGTAAGGAAGTAGAACAGAAGGTTATTGAGAAGTAGAGAAGAATAGTATGTTGAAAACGAAGGGTTAACGTATAATGAAATATATAAATCGGATCAAATCGTTTACTAAACACTTTCACTCATAATAGTGTAATTAAGTTCAAAGGATAGGTGTATTTCATGAAAGAAGTAAGAGAATATATTGAAACAAAGAAACAAGGTGTATTGGAGTTGCAAATAAAAGAAACGGAAGAAAAGCTAGGTGCTGCTTTCCCAAATCAATATAGGGATCTTATTAAATTAGTTAATAATGCTGAAATAGGGGAATGGATACTATATCCGATTAAAGATAATAGAAATGTAACGAAAACTTGGGATGATATTGTTAGACAAAATATTGACATGAGAGATGAGTCTATACCAGAAAATCTTATCATAATTGGTGACGATGGTTCAGGGGATAAATTGTGCTTTAAAATAAATAATGGAAAAATGGATGATAAAATATATATTTGGTATCACGCGGATGACGAAATGGAAGAAATATCTCCGAGTTTAAAAGAATTTATTATGGAAACTATTCAGGAAGACGATGTTTTTTAGTCTTAATTATTATCATTTTGTGAATCATTCTTATAAAAGGCGAGGATAGAATATGACAATAGAATTATATGGCGCACATTGTAATGAGCGGAAAGGGTATAGAGTAATTGAAGGAAGAGGTTCATATAATCATTACTTTGGCGGTCAAGATTGTAATTTGCCAGTATGTAAGTTATGCGGTGAGAAGATGCATCAAATTCTCTGTTTTGATTTAAAAGATGGGAGACTTGCTGAACTTAAAAGTAATGAACTAAATATTTTACCATTCGTTTCATGCTTGAACTGTGCGATGGTGTGGGAACCGCAATATTTTCAGTTAAGTGATGGAGGTAAAACAGTTCAAATCATAAAGCAGCAAAATACAGAAGAATGGATAATGGAAGAGGAAGATAAGTTACCAGTTTCATTACCAAAAACAACGGTAAAGCTTATAAATATGAAAAATGAAGATATACCTACAGATGAAGATAGTTACTGGGAAGCTTTTGATTTGTTCGGTTCTGAATATGTATGTAGATTATTAGGGGCACCATTATATGCGGATCTTCCAGAGCATTTGGCGTGTCCAACTTGTTCTAAAGAGATGAAGTATGTTGCTACAATTACACAAGATATCGAGGAACGTGAACTTATTTCAGTAGTTGATTTCCAGTTTGGGGAAATGAATATATACTATTATTTATGTAAAGATTGTTCAATTATAAAAACGGAAACACAAAGTACATAACAAGACTAACATATTATATTAGTCTTGTTTTTGTATCGCAACATCATTAAGAATCGCATCAAATATATCTTTTTGCGTAAAGTTATCTGTAAAAATAGTTTCTCTGGCAACCTCAATTGTATCGTGCGGATTATACCATTTTTGGAGGGAATCTTCACCAAATTCATATCGTTTGTCCCTTGTGTTATGTCGTCTAATAGTTTCCTCTAATGATAAATCAAAGTAATATGCAAATGCATTTTCATCAAAATAACGAATTAATTCTTTTAACATCTCACCATACCTATGACTGTTCAATATACCTTCTAAAATAACAAATTCACATTTTCCTTTTCCGTACTTCGTAATTTCAAATAGTAAATCATGTGATAAATTACCCATTGTGTCGTGTACTCTAAGCATATCTCTACGTACAACATCCTGTGATACTAAAAGTGTTCCTTGTCCGAAATGTTCTTGTAGTTGTTTTGCAATCGTTGTTTTACCACTTGCGGAGTTTCCTCTAAGAATGATTAAAGTGGATGTAAGTATAGGATTAGACATAATGTATTTCCCCCCAACAGCATTAATTATATAGAAAATTTTAACAAATAAAGTGAGGAAAGTGTATAATTAATATGATGGATATTTAAGGAGGGGGTAAGATGGGAGATATATTAAAAAATGCACAACCTATATGGAAACGGACTTGGTTTCGTTATCTAGGGGCATTTTTTATTGTTCAGTTACTGTTTACCCCGCATTAAAGGGCAGTAAGACCCCCACCTCAAAATTCAGCGAAAGCGAAGAAGTTAGGTGGGGGTCTTACTGCCCGTAAAAGCCCGATTGGTTCAACTAATAATCAGTGGGGGATGAACAAAACCCCCACTGATTAAAGTTTCACTTTATTTTGTGTGAAATCACTGCGTGGGCGCCAAACTTTAGGCCAGGCGGAGAGTTTTTTAATAGAATATTAAATTCTCAATTTTTCACTGAATGGTTCACACTCTATACAATCCCGCAACTTAACGTATTTACAGCATTTTTTGCGATTACATTACTACCATATGCATTAGTAGGTGCAATGAAAGATGTAACAGCAAGAAAAAATATAAAGAAATAATAGAGGTATAATATGCTTTTTCAAAAAGAAGGTTTATTGATTAGATACGTAATGGAAGATGATGCATCTATCATTTCTAAATGGTTAACGGACCCAGCAGTCCTGCGGTATTACGAAGGACGAGATAATCCGCAATCTGTAGAAAAGGTGCTTGATCATTTTATACATAGTCCAAACAGTAATGAAAAAAGATGTTTAATAGAATTTGATATCATTCCGATTGGTTACATACAAATGTACCCAGTGGATTCAGAGTGGAAAGCGTTATATGGCTATAAAGAATCGCAAAATGTATGGGGTATGGACCAATTTATCGGTGAACCAGCCTATTGGGGAAAGGGAATTGGAACAAAACTCGTTCAGGCAGCAATTACATATATTATGGGTGAAATGGGAGCAGAAGCAATTGCAATGGATCCGAAAGTAAATAATGAACGAGCAATAAAGTGTTATGAAAAAAGTGGATTAAAAAAAGTAAAGATTTTAAAGGAACATGAGTTGCATGAGGGGAAATTAGAAGATTGTTGGATGATGGAATATAAACAATAATAATGGCTTATACAAATAAAGGGGGATGTGTGAAATGAAAAAAGCATTAATCGTAATTGATGTGCAAGCGGGTATGTATACAGCTGGAATGCCAGTACATAATGGGGGAAAGTTTTTACAAACATTGCAAGAGCTTATTAGGGAATGTCGTTCAAATGATATTCCAGTTATTTATATCCAACATAACGGTCCTAAAGACCATCCGTTAGAAAAAGGTACGGATGGATGGCGAATCCATGCGGCCATCGCTCCGCAAGAAGGAGATAATATAGTTGAAAAGACGACTCCAGATTCATTCCATAATACAAACTTAAGCGAAGTGTTACAAGAGAAAGGAATTGAACACGTTATTCTTTCGGGAATGCAAACAGAGTATTGTGTAGATACGACAACGCGCAGAGCATGTAGTGAAGGGTATAAAGTAACGTTAGTGAGTGATGCGCATAGTACATTTAATACAGAAGTGTTACGTGCTGAAGATATTGTGAAACATCATAACGCAGTATTGGGAGCGTTTGCGGATGTTGTTGCAGTAAAAGACTTAAAAGTGGCTGCCTCTAAATAAGAGGCAGTTTTTTATTAGAAAAAATAGCGTCAAATATTGTTAGTAAGTCGGTATTTTGAAATAATCACTTATATAATTTCACGTATCATAATGAAAAAATACAAAAAAGGAGCACCACATAATTAAAAAGGACGCTCCTGCATTAAAACGTTACTTTTTCTTATCTTTATCCAATATATTTTGTTCTTCAGCAAACTCTGTACCATATGCAAAGCGGCGATTAATACGAATGTTATCATTGTTGTGCCTTGTATGAGAGTTAGAGAAGCGATGAACGATTACTTCAGATAAAGTGAAGACGATGGCAGAAAGGATACTGCCCCATGCAATTTGCATATAGTTGTCTAATAAAATATTACCGAAAATCCATACGCTTAAATATGTTAATAAGAAATCCGACATAATGGCACCAGTATTGCCAATTCGATTTAAAATAATTTTATCAACGAACATGTAGGATACGATTGTAACAAAGAGACTGAATGAAATAATTTGAACAAACGTTGCAGGGAAAAATAAAGCAAGCCCAATACTAAATGCGATAATGCACGATATAAACTTGATAAGCACTACTGTGAAATCATTCAAAATTTACACCTCCGATTTATACATAGTTTTTCAATAAATTCTGGAGTTCATACATTGTAACGGATTTATTTACATAAAACTTTTTCATGTTCGGAATTTAGTCTAAATATTATAAAAACAATGAAAAAATGTTATAGTAAAATTTGAGTGTATGACATTTTTAGGTAAGGGGGAATCCAAAATGTGGATTACTTCAGAAGTAGAAATTCCAGATGAGTTAATTGATCACCTTGAGCAAGGAAAGTTAGTGTTATTTGTTGGAGCGGGAGTTTCTATGAAAGGGAAATCAAACTTACCGAATTTTGATGATTTAGTTGATGAAATTGCAAAAACGTTATATGTCGAAAAACGTGAAATAACAGAGCCACATGATTATTATCTTGGTAAAATTGCGAAAACAAAAGATGTACATCAAGTCGCAAGAGATCTCGTTCATATAGAGAAATCAAAACCGAATCCATTGCATTATGCAATTCCAAGGTTATTTCCTTTAGATACAGATATCCGCATTGTAACAACAAATTTTGATCAACATTTTACAACTGCAATTAAAGAAATAAATAGAGATATCAATGTTTATTACGCTCCAGCTTTACCGACTGGGAGAGCTTTTAAAGGTCTTGCTTACATACATGGTAATGTAGAACAGGAGAAAGAGGCTTTAATTTTAACAGACGGTGATTTTGGAAGGGCTTACTTAACAGAAGGGTGGGCAAGAAGATTTTTAGTTGATCTATTCTCAAATTACACCGTTTTATTCGTTGGATATAGTCATAATGACCCAGTAATGAAATATTTAGCAACTGGTTTACCACCAAGTACAAGACGATTTGCTTTTGTCGCACAAGGAGAAAATACGTACCACTGGGAACATTTAGGGATAAGACCAATTGTGTATCCGAATAAAGTAAATAATCATCAATCTCTCGTAAAAGCGGTAAAACGCTGGGCGGAATTAATGGGTGATAATTATATTACGAAAAGAATGCGTATTCGGGATATTGTAACGGTTCCCCCGTCAGTAGAACAGGAACAATTATCATACATAAAGCAATCAATTAAAAAAATTGAAACAGTTCGTTACTTTGTGGAATTTGCTCATGATTATGAATGGGTCGAATGGTTAGAAGTAGAAGGTAAATTACAAAATTTGTTTATGCTTACGCCAAACTATAATGAAGTAGATGAATTACTTGCAGAATGGTTAGTCGAACAATTTCTTTTTAGTCATCAGAAAGAATTATTTCAATTAATTTATAAAAACTATTCTAAAATATCACCGTTATTATGGAGAACAATTTGTAACTACTTAACCGAAACGAAGAGTAAGATGGACCCGTTGTTGTTTGCAAGGTGGACACTCCTTTTATTAGAAACAGCTGAAAAAGATAGTAGCTCTATAGAAAAGATTTCTAAGTTACTGCAAAAATGTTCTTTTCCTGAGCATAAGGAAATTGCCTTATTGATACTAACTTTTATTTTAGACGGAAAACTGAAGTTAAAACGTGTAAGAAAATGGGGAAATGATACGCAAGAATCAATAGAACTCGAGGAATCGAGTCGCTTACCAGTATCTACATTCTCTCATGTGGAGCAAATTTGGAACGAAAAGATGAGGCCTTATATCGCTTATTATGCTGTTCCAATTATGATGATTGGATTAGAAAAATTGAGAATGTTGTCGTTAAGACAAACGGCACTGAAAAAAAGAAATAAGGAAAATATAGAGAAAGAGTTTCATCAAAATGATCTTGTATTTTTAATACGAATTGTAAAAGAGTGTCTAACTTATTTATGCGAAAACAATGAGAAAAAAGCGGATTATTATATTACAGAAATGATAGAAGCAAATAGTGTACTTCAAAAGCAAATTGCAATTGATGCGATGAATAAAAATATTTTTGTTCGTGTAGATGACAAAATGAAATGGTTGTTACATGAAGGACTTCTTTTAGATTTCACTTATAAACACGAAGTTTTTCAACTTTTAAAAAGGCATTATGCACATTGTTTAGAAAAAACAAAAGAAGAAGTCACTCGAACTGTAATAAAGCATCTTACAGAAGAGAGGGTATTTGATGCATGTCTCGTATTAGACTTATTATTCAAGTGTGATTCAAATAGTCCATCTACGGCAAATGGGTATGAGTTAATGAAGCAAAAGCATCCTCATTTTCATTCCGAACGATACAGTGTACAAAAGAAAGAGGATACAGAGCAAAGTATTACTTGTAATGTAACTGCTGACGGATTATTGCAACTGAAAGATGTTGAAATTATGAAGCAAGTTCAGCAATTTTCGCAAGATCGTGTTTTGGAACAACGCCATTTTTTAGAGATGTTATCAAAAGCATGTAAATTAAACACAGAGTGGAGTATTTCATTTGCATACCAATTAGTAGGAGTGCAAGAAATAAGTAATGAAGTATGGTTTGTTTGTATTAGAGAATGGCGAAATAATCGAGGATTGACAAATGATCAAATCCAAAAAATTATTCCGCTATTGCAGAAATTTGTTAGAAATACTGCTTTTCATTGGTTAATTAGTAGTTTTCTATATGAAATTAGTAATCGACTAGAAGAGTTAGAAGAGAATAGTATACGTGTTGTAAAACGATTTGCTTTTTCAGTGTTTCCTCAAGTTATGAAGAGTGATACAGACTTTAAGCTTGGGAAACAAGATTTTTACAATGAATCAATTCAGCATCCAGTTGGAAAAATGACAGCTGTATTATTAAAGTTGTTATCATATGATCATTTATACGATCGTAATGTATATGAATATTTATTTTTATTTGAAGAACAAGTAAGAGTTAATTCGGAACGAACAAACTTTATGTTTGCTCGTTTAATAGCAGATATTACATTTCTATATCATATTGAAAAACAATGGTGCCGAAAATATTTGTTACCATACTTAGATTTAAAAAAACAAAATGAGATTACGGAATATGCATGGGCCGGCTTATGTTACACGCAAATAAATTTACCTTTATTTACAGAAATGAAGCGATTTATTAAGTATGCGGTAGAACATTTGGAAGTATTACATCCGCATACGAGAGAAGCTTTCTTGAAGTGGCTTAGCTTTGTATTTATTAAATGTGTACTATATTGGGAGCAAAAAACAGATTGGTTATACCCGTTACTCATACTAGAAAATGAAGAAAATAAAATTAAGTTTATGCAGTTTTTATGCTATTACGTCAAAACATTAAGCGTAAAAGAACAACAAAAATTTTGGACAGCTTGGCTCAGTGTATTTTTGCGAGAACGACCAAAAATGGGTGAGATAACTGCGAGAGAATATGTAATGCTTTTACGTATTATTTTATACATGGATGAAATATTAGAAAAAGGATTATGTATTATGTCTCGTACATTTTCAAGTGTACATGGTAAATGTACAGGTGAGGAAATGAAGCGGTTATTGATTGAAATGCTTCATAAAAAAGAAAGTATGAAAGCGCATAAAGAAATGTTTGCAAATGTGTTTTTTATTTTACTACAAACATGTCACGAAGCCGTGTTATTCGAAAAAGAAATCATACAAATAAAAGAATTATTAGTTCAGTATAAAGTAGAGGAATATGTTTTACATTTACTAGAAAATGAAATAATTCGCATAGGAATTGTAATGGGTGATTTACAAAAAGAATTATAGGACGAAAGTGGAATTTTAAAAAATATATAAAAAGTTGTTGACAGTGTTTTGAAAAGCGTTCTATAATACGAATCATACTTATTCAATTTCAAAAACATTTGAATAAACAAAGTGCAATGAAGAGATCACAGTAGTGGTTAGTCTTACTGTAACAGAGAGCTGGTGGTTGGTGTGAACCAGTACAGGGATAATCATGAATTACAGTCTTGGAGCATCTTTTTCGTAATAAAGATAGTTTTTCTTTATGAGGAAAAAGCGGTCAATTGATCGTTAACAGTGAAGAGAGGTAGACGGAAAGTTAGTCTACAACTAGGGTGGTACCGCGATAAATATCGTCCCTACTGATTTATTCAGTAGGGACTTTTTGTATTTTAGTGGTCCAACTTGAAAATTAAATAGTCATGCATTGAAAGGAAAAGCAGTAGTTGTTGTTTCCCTGTAACAGAGAGCTGGTGGTTGGTGCGAACCAGTACATAAACAAGAGCGAATTACAGTCCTAGAGCATCTTTTTCGTAGTAAAGATAGTATTGTCTTTATGAAGGGAAAGACGGTCAGATGATCGTTAACAATGAAGAGAGGTAGACGAAAGAAGTCTACAACTAGGGTGGTACCGCGATAAATATCGTCCCTACTGATTGGATCAGTAGGGCTTTTTTGTACAAAAAAGTGGATTTTTAACTAGTAGTTTATGTCTGTGTACGAATTATTAGTTTAAAATAAGAAGAGGTATCGATTCCACTATAAATTTGTATAATTAGTCAGTTCAGAAAATAGAGAATTTTTATTCTCTTACTATACTTTTAAAACATTAGAGGAGGATTTCCAAATGGCAAATCATGAATTAGATCAATTACGTAAACAGGTAGATGAAATTAATTTACAACTATTACACCTTTTAAACAAACGTGGTGAAATTGTTCAAAAAATTGGAGAGCAAAAGCAAGTACAAGGCACGAAACGCTTTGATCCAGTACGTGAGCGTGAAGTACTTGATATGATCGCAGAGCATAACGAAGGACCATTCGAAACATCAACAGTTCAACATATTTTCAAAACGATTTTCAAAGCAAGCTTAGAGTTACAAGAAGATGATAACCGTAAAGCGTTACTAGTATCACGTAAAAAGAAACAAGAAAATACAATCGTTGATGTAAAAGGTGAATTGATTGGAAACGGAACACAAACGTTCATCATGGGACCTTGTGCAGTAGAAAGTTTAGAACAAGTTCGTCAAGTAGGGCAAGCGATGAAAGACCAAGGCTTAAAATTAATGCGCGGTGGTGCATTCAAACCGAGAACTTCTCCATATGATTTCCAAGGTTTAGGAGTAGAAGGACTTCAAATTTTACGTCAAGTAGCAGACGAGTTTGACTTAGCAATTATTAGTGAAATTTTAAATCCGAACGATGTTGAAATGGCATTAGACTACGTTGATGTAATTCAAGTTGGCGCACGTAACATGCAAAACTTCGATTTATTACGAGCTGTAGGTAAAGTTAACAAACCAGTATTATTAAAACGTGGATTAGCAGCAACAATTGATGAGTTCATTAACGCAGCGGAATACATTATTGCGCAAGGTAACGATCAAATTATTCTTTGTGAGCGCGGTATCCGCACATACGAAAGAGCAACACGTAACACATTAGACATTTCTGCAGTACCAATTTTAAAGAAAGAAACACATTTACCAGTTATCGTTGATGTAACACATTCAACTGGACGCAGAGATTTATTATTACCAACAGCGAAAGCGGCACTTGCAATTGGCGCAGATGCAGTAATGGCTGAAGTTCATCCAGATCCAGCAGTTGCATTATCAGATTCTGCACAACAAATGGACATTCCAGAATTCCATAGATTCATGGATGAGTTAAAAGGTTTCAAAAATAAATTATCTTAATTCCATATCATATATGCGTTGAAGAGGAAACAGTAGTGCTTATCTCACTGTTAAAGAGAGCTGATGGTCGGTGTGAATCAGTACAAAGGTAAGCATGAATTACAGCCTTGGAGCATCTTTCCCGACAACTTTTGGAGGGGAAGACGGTCAAACGATCGTTAAAGAAGAAGAGAGGTAGACGAAAGAAGTCTACAACTAGGGTGGTACCGCGATAAACATCGTCCCTACTGAGCGCTCAGTAGGGACTTTTTTGTACAAAAAAATAGTAAAGGGGCAAGAGAAATGAGATACATTACAGCTGGAGAATCACATGGACCGCAGTTAACAGTTATTTTAGAAGGTGTACCAGCAGGTTTGACACTTACGGCGGAAAATATTAATAAAGAATTATTAAGAAGACAAAAAGGTCATGGACGCGGAAGACGTATGCAAATTGAAACAGATACAGTTGAAATTGTAAGTGGTGTTCGTCACGGGATGACACTTGGATCACCGATTACGTTAATTGTAAAAAATGATGATTTCAAACATTGGACGAAAGTAATGGGTGCAGAGCCAATTTCGGAAAAAGAAAGTAAAGACATGAAACGTACAATTACAAAACCACGTCCCGGACATGCAGATTTAAATGGAGCAATTAAATATGGTCATCGTGATATAAGAAACGTATTAGAGCGGTCATCTGCAAGAGAAACGACAGTTCGTGTAGCTGCTGGTGCAGTTGCAAAACAAATTTTAAGCGAATTAGGCGTGGAAATTGCAGGACATGTTCTTGAAATTGGTGGAGTAAAAGCAAAACATATTTCAAACTTATCAATTGAAGAAATTCAAACAATTACTGAAAACTCACCAGTTCGATGTTTAGATAAAGAAGTAGAGCAAGAAATGATGAATGCGATTGACAACGCAAAAAGTAGTGGAGATTCAATCGGTGGTATTGTGGAAGTCATTGCAGAAGGTATGCCGATTGGCGTCGGTAGTTACGTCCATTACGATCGTAAATTAGATGCAAAACTTGCTGGTGCAATTATGAGTATAAATGCATTTAAAGGTGCTGAAATCGGCGTAGGTTTTGAAGCGGCACGACAACCAGGAAGCAAAGTGCATGATGAAATTCTGTGGGATGAAGAAAAAGGATACACGAGAAGAACGAATAATGCCGGCGGTTTAGAAGGCGGTATGACAACAGGTATGCCAATTATCGTAAGAGGCGTGATGAAGCCAATTCCTACTTTATACAAACCGTTAGCAAGCGTTGATATTGATACGAAAGAAGCATTCCAAGCGAGTATTGAAAGATCTGATAGTTGCGCAGTACCAGCGGCGGGTGTAGTAGCTGAATCTGTTGTGGCATGGGAACTTGCAGATGCACTAGTCGAACAATTCGGAAAAGATCGTATGGAATTATTAAAACAAAACATTATGCAACACAATAACTACGCAAAAGAATTTTAATAAAAAGGTGGGTTTAACGTGCAAGTAAAAGATCAACTATCATCATTACAACCATATAAACCAGGTAAATCACCAGAACAAATGAAAGAAGTGTACGGAGATCATTCGTTTGTGAAATTAGCATCGAATGAAAATCCATTCGGCTGTTCGTCACGTGTTTTAGATGAGTTGCAAAAATCGTGGTTGGAACATGCTTTATATCCTGACGGAGGTGCTACAACGCTCCGTCAAACAATCGCAGATAAGTTACATGTGAAAATGGAACAAGTACTTTGTGGTAGTGGTTTAGATGAAATCATTCAAATAATAAGCCGCGCCGTATTACGAGCGGGAGATAACATTGTAACAGCAGGTGCAACATTCCCACAGTATCGTCATCATGCCATTATAGAAGGTTGCGAAGTGAAGGAAATTGCGTTAAATAACGGTGTATACGACTTAGAAGAAATTTCTTCAGTAGTAGATAACGATACAAAAATTGTATGGATTTGTAACCCGAACAATCCAACAGGCACATATGTGAATGACCGAAAATTGACTCAATTCATTGAAGGTATTAGTGAAAATACGTTAATTGTCATTGATGAAGCGTACTATGAATACGTAACAGCAAAAGATTTCCCAGAGACATTACCGCTTTTAGAAAAACATAAAAATATTCTTGTACTTAGAACATTTTCTAAAGCGTACGGATTAGCTTCTTTCCGCGTTGGATATGCGGTTGGACAGGAAGAGTTAATCGAAAAATTAAATGTCGTTCGTTTGCCATTTAACGTATCTTCATTAGCGCAAAAAGCAGCGACGATTGCTTTTGGTGATGACGAGTTTATTGAAGAAATAGTTCGTGTGAATACAGAAGGATTACAACAATACGAGAGCTTTTGTAGGGAAAATGATATTCCATTTTATCCATCGCAAACAAATTTCATCTTCTTGCCAGTTGAGAATGCTGGAGAGATTTATGAAGCTTGTGCACATGCAGGATTTATTATTCGTCCGTTCCCGAATGGTATCCGTATTACAGTCGGAACAAGGGAGCAAAATGAAGGGGTGATTTCAGTGTTACAACAACACTTTGAAAATAAAAAAAGAAAGTCTCGAGATGAGGAAAATGCGTAAAAAGGTAGTATTAATTGGAACTGGTTTAATCGGAGGCTCTCTCGCATTAGCAATTAAGAAAGAGCACGATGTAACGATAACAGGTTATGATATATTTCAAGAACAAGTAGAGCGTGCAAAAGAATTACACGTAGTAGATGAAATAGCAGTTGATTTACAGCATGCATGTGAAGAGGCACATTTAATTGTTTTTGCTTCTCCAGTTGAAGAAACGAAGAAGCTATTACACAAACTTGCGTCATTCCGTTTACGAGAAGATGTTATAGTGACTGATGTTGGTAGTACAAAAGGCACGATTATGAATGAAGCAGAAACTTTATTTTCAAAGGAAGTATCTTTCATTGGTGGACATCCAATGGCAGGTTCTCATAAAACGGGAGTTGAAAGTGCAAAAGCGCATTTATTTGAAAATGCATTTTACATTTTAACACCGATGCATCATGTGCCAAATGAACAAGTGGAAGAGTTAAAAGATTGGTTAAAAGGAACAGGGTCACATTTCCTTGTTTTAAATACAGAAGAACATGATTATGTAACAGGGATCGTTAGTCATTTCCCGCACCTTATCGCTGCAGGTTTAGTGAAGCAAGTAGAGAAACATGCAGGAGATAATCCGCTCATTCATCAGCTAGCTGCTGGAGGGTTTAAAGACATTACACGTATCGCATCTAGTAGTCCGAAAATGTGGAGTGATATTGTAAAGCAAAATCGTGAGCATTTAATGGTATTATTAAAAGAGTGGATCTCTGAAATGGAAGATTTATATAAAACAGTTTCTACCGGAGATGCATGCGAGATTCAAAACTATTTTGCAGATGCGAAAGAATACCGTGATTCTTTACCAGTAAGAAAGAGAGGGGCAATTCCTGCCTATCACGACTTATACGTCGATGTATTAGATAAGGTGGGGGCATTGGCTCATATTACGAGTATTTTGGCGCGCGAGGAAATTAGTATTACGAACTTGCAAATATTAGAAGCGCGTGAAGGACTGCTTGGGGTATTACGTATTAGCTTCCAAAGGGAAGAAGATCGTATGAAAGCAAAACTAGCGCTTGGAGAAGAAGAATACCAAACTTATGAAACAATTTAAATGAGAAGGTGAAAAACGTGAAAGAAAGAACAATACAACCTGTTAATAACGGATTGAATGGCAATATTACAATCCCAGGTGATAAATCCATTTCACACCGTGCTGTTATGTTCGGTTCTATTGCAGAAGGGAAAACAACAATTAAAGGTTTCTTGCCCGGTGCAGACTGTTTAAGTACGATTTCATGTTTTAAAGAAATGGGAGTAGAAATTACGCAAAACGGTGATGAGGTTACTGTAGTTGGTAAAGGATTAGAAGGTTTACAAGAACCAAAAGCTGTATTAGATGTTGGTAATTCTGGTACAACAATCCGATTAATGTCAGGTATATTAGCTAACACACCATTTTTCTCTTGCGTACAAGGTGATGAATCTATCGCAAAAAGACCGATGAAGCGTGTAACAAACCCATTAAAACAAATGGGCGCAAACATAGACGGCCGAGAAGAAGGAACATTTACACCGTTAACAATACGTGGCGGAGATTTAAAAGCAATTGAATATATTTCTCCTGTTGCAAGTGCACAAGTAAAGTCAGCTATTTTACTTGCAGGTCTTCGTGCAGAAGGTGTAACAGCTGTTACAGAACCACATATTTCACGCGACCATACGGAAAGAATGCTCGAAGCATTTGGTGTTAAAGTAACTCGCGAAGGGAAAACAGTGAAGCTGTCAGGTGGACAAAAATTAACAGCAACAGATATTCAAGTGCCCGGTGACGTATCATCAGCAGCATTTTTCTTAGTAGCAGGTGCAATCATCCCAAATAGTAAACTAGTATTACAAAATGTAGGAATGAATCCAACCCGTACAGGTATTATTGATGTTTTAGAAAAAATGGGTGCTACGTTCACTGTAGACCTAATTAACGAAGGGGCATCAGAACCAGCTGCAAATATTACAATCGAAACATCTTCATTAAAAGGAATTGAAATTGGCGGAGATATTATCCCTAGATTAATCGATGAGATTCCTGTAATCGCATTAGCGGCAACGCAAGCAGAAGGAATTACAGTAATTAAAGATGCACACGAATTAAAAGTAAAAGAAACAAACCGTATTGATACAGTAGTTGCTGAGTTAACGAAACTAGGAGCTCGAATAGAAGCAACTGATGACGGTATGATCATTTACGGAAAATCAGCTCTAAAAGGCAATACAGTAAATAGTTATGGTGATCACCGTATCGGAATGATGCTTGCAATTGCTGGCTGCCTAGCAGAAGGAAAAACAATTATTGAAGATGCAGAAGCAGTAGGTGTATCATATCCTACATTCTTTGACGAACTTCAAAAGTTAGCTAAATAAAAAGGGTGGAAAGCAGATACGTGATGTATCTGCTTTTTTGTTAAAACGTCCTTGTAATTTCACTTACCGAACTATAATAGTGAGAATTATGATACAATTCAAAAAGGGAATGGAGGAGAATTATATGAATGTCATACAATTAAAAGAAGATAAATTCAGAGAAGCATTACGTTTATCAGAATACGCTTTTCAATATAAAGTAGATGAGGAACGATTACAGCAGCAACTTACAAAAATGAAGGAAAGTCATGAAATATACGGCATTATGGAAGGGAAAGACTTAGCTGCAAAACTACACCTCATCCCGTTTCATATTTACATAGGTAAAGAAAAATTTAAAATGGGTGGCGTTGCAGGAGTAGCGACGTATCCAGAGTACAGAAGAAGTGGGTATGTAAAAGAGCTACTTCAACATTCACTTCAAAGAATGAAAAAAGATGGCTATACAGTCTCTATGTTACACCCATTTGCTGTTTCATTTTACCGTAAATACGGCTGGGAACTTTGTGCGAATCTACTCAAATGTCATATAAGTAAGAGCGATTTAGTGATGAAAAAACAAGTAAATGGTACTGTGAAACGTTTTAATAAAGAAAATCATCCAAAAGAAGTCGAGAAGCTCTATGAAGCATTTGCAGAACGTTTTTCATGTATGTTAGTTCGAGAGAAGAACTGGTGGTTACAAGCGGTTTATGATGATTTAACATTAGCGATTTACTATGATGAAAATAAAAAGGCAGCAGGTTACATGTTATACAAAATAGAAAACTATAAAATGACAGTAGAAGAATTTGTACCACTGCATAATGAAGTACGAAATGGTCTATGGAATTTTATTTGCCAGCATGATTCTATGATTAAAGAGCTTGAAATGACAGTAAGTGAAAACGAACAGTTGTTATATACATTGCAAGAACCACGTGTGAAAACAGAAATAAAACCATATTTTATGGGAAGAATTGTAGATGTAGAGCAGTTCTTAAAACAGTATGAGTTAAACTGGAACAATGTACAACAAGAAGTCATTTTACATATTACAGATTCATTTGCACCGTGGAATAATGTATCGGTGAGACTTGCAAATTATGAAATAGCAATTATAGAAGAACCAATGGATAAAGGGATCAAGCTAGATATAAATGCACTATCTACAATACTGCTTGGATACAAACGCCCATTAGAACTAAATGAATTAGAATTAATTAGCGGAAGCGAAGAGGAAATACGGGCATTTGAGAATGTAGTACCAGTGCGCAAGCCGTTTATTTATGATTTCTTTTAATTTGCATATAAGATGGAGTTGTTTCGAACAAAATTTTGGGATAGCTCCATCTCATTGTATTAATTTTTGTCGGTAAGTTGATATATCCTGAAAATCGCTGATATAATTTTATTCACATACAAGAGAATAGAATCGCAACTATACGTTGTCACGCACTTGACTTTTATTCCCTGTAATTTATAATTAAAAACGGAATGAATTTTCATTCCTGAAAATAGAGGTGGAAAAAATGGCTAAAAACAAACAAGAGGATATTTTTGATGCTGCGATGCAACTTTTTGCAGAGCGTGGTTACGATGGTACGACAATTCCAATGATCGCTGAAAAAGCAAATGTCGGTGCGGGTACTATTTATCGCTATTTTGAAAATAAAGAGGCGCTTGTTAACTCATTATTTTCAAAAAGTATGTTACAGCTTTCTGAAATGATAAAAACGGATTTTCCTGTTGAAGCAAATATTCGTGAACAGTTTAGTCATACGTATAAACGTTTATTTGAATTTGCGAGAAACAATGTGGATGCTTTTTTATTTACAAATTCTCACTGTGATAGTTATTTTCTTGATGAGCAGAGTAAGAAAATATTTGACGATTTTATAGGCTTCTTTATGAATATTATTGAAGATGGAATCGCAAAAGGTTTACTTCGTCCATTGCCTCCAGTTGCTTTAATTATTATTGTATATCAACCGTTAGAAAAATTAACGAAAGTAATTGCAACAGGGCAATTAGAATACTCGAAAGAGTTAGTAAAAGAATTGGAAGAAAGCTCTTGGAACGCTATTAGAATCATTTGATTCTATAGCTTTATAAGGACAGGAATGAATATTCATTCCTAAATAGAATTAAAAAATGAGAGTAGGAGAGGGTATTTGTGCAACTAAAGGAATGAATATTCATTCCGGAAAGACTAGTTTAATAGAGTTTACAAAATAATGTAATAGAATAATAGGAATGAATATTCATTCCGTAACTAACGTAAATTTTAATCGCGGGAGATGATGCAAATGAGCAAGCTGAAAAATTGGAGAAGTTTATCTTTTCTATTATGGATAGTTATTACCATTACAATGATCGTAACGATGCCTAATATGGATAAATTAGTGAAAGAAAAAGGGCACATTACGATTCCTAATACAGAACAAAGTAGTATTGCTGACAAAATGATAAAAGAAATGGATAAAGACGGGACAGAAAAGTATGACATTATAGTTGTTTTTAATAGTGACAGTAAAACAGCTTTAACGACTGAGCAAAAAGAGGAAATAATAAAAACAATCAACGCTTTGCAAAATGAAAAAGAACAATTAGGAATTAAAGAAGTTGTTTCACATTTAGATAATAAAGAATTAGAGAAACAATTAGTTTCTAAAGATAATACGACTATTTTAACGCAAATATCGATAGATAAAAAGCATGGTGAAATATCGAAAGTTACAAATAACCTTCATAATAAAGTGAAAACGAAAGGGGTAACAACGTACTTAACAGGAAGTGATTTAATAGCAGGAGATTTCCTTACATCTTCTCAAGAGGGAGTGAAAAAGACTGAAGTTATTTCAATCATTTTCATTCTTGTAATATTAATCATTGTATTCCGTTCACCTATTGTTCCAATTGTTTCTCTTCTTACTGTTGGGGTATCATATTTAGTTTCAATGGGGATTATTGCTCATTTAGTAGATCAATTTAATTTTCCATTTTCTAACTTTACACAAGTATTTGTCGTTGTTGTCCTGTTTGGGGTTGGAACAGACTATAACATTTTATTATTTACGAGATTTAAAGAAGAATTAAGTAAACAAGAAAACGCATTTTTGGCTACGAAAGAAACATTTAAATCGGCAGGGAAAACCGTTTTATATAGCGGGATAGCAGTACTAATTGGTTTTGCATCTCTTGCTTTAGCGAGTTTTAAACTATATCAATCTACTTCAGCGGTAGCAATTGGTGTCGCAGTTTTATTACTAGTATTAACTACGTTAAATCCGTTTTTTATGGTGCTTTTAGGAAAAGGGATGTTTTATCCCGTTAAAACATTTAAAGGTCATGAAGACAGTCGTCTATGGGGATTCTTTGCGAATAACTCAGTAGTGAGACCATTTGTAGCTTTAATTATTGTATTCGTGATATCAATTCCTTTCATATCAAAGTATTCTAATACACTTAATTACAACGATTTATTTGAAGTAGACAATAAATATGAGTCGAAAATGGGGATTAACGTAATAGAAGAACATTTTCCACCTGGTTTTTCTTCACCAAGTACGTTAGTCATTCAATCGAATAACAAGTTAGATGAGGCGAGTTCGCTTCAAACTTTAGATGAACTAACTGATAAGATTTTGAAAGTAAAAGGTGTTTCAGAAGTATATTCACCGACACGTCCAACTGGTGATAGGATTAAAGAACTATATATAAATAAACAAGCGGGTGAACTAAATACAGGTTTAGGAGATGCCAATGGTGGTATAAAGGAAATTAATGATGGATTAACTACTGCGAAAGATAAGATGGGTAATAAGGACTCAAATAGTCTTGCGAACGTTCAAAAGTTAATTGATGGAACAAATGAAGCGAAAAGTGGTGTATCAGCATTAGGAACAGCTTTAAATCAACTATCCAATGGCATAAATGACGGAGCACAAGGTGCGCGGCAAATTGAGAGTGGGTTAACTTCAGTAAATGAAAATATAAGTGTATTATCTCAAGCAACTTCACAACTTCATGCTGGCTATACACAGTTAGAAAAAGGTTTAAGTTCTTACGATCAATACTTCGGAAGTATTTCTCAAGCGATTGACGGTGCGAAGAAAGGTTATGAACAAATTGAAATGTTAATGACCAATTTCATTCAAACGAAACCAGAATTAGCAAATGATCCTAACATTTTGCAGACGTTAGGAATTGCTAAAGAGGCTCAAAAGCAATTAGGTGGGCTTTCAAATGAATTAAATAAATTGAAAGCGCAGCATAATGCGGCGATGGGATCATTTAAAGAAGCGAATCAATCGTTATTGAAAGTGGATAATGGCTTAAAAGAAATGAACAATGGAGTTACTAAGTTACAAAAAGGAGCAGCTGATCTTAAAAATGGATTAAATGAAGGTGCTTCAGGTTCAAAACAAATTGCGAACAAGTCATCTGAGTTACAAACCGGATTAACGAAAATAAACGATGGGCAAGGTCAGCTATTAACCGGACTGAAAGACTTGCAAGAACAGATGGGTCAATTACAATCCGGACTAACTAAAAGTACAGAAGGCCTTGAAAAGGTAAGTAATGGCCTAGGGGATGCTCAGAAATATTTAGGAGAACTGAACGAATCAAAAAGCTCTGAGAAATTCTATATTCCAAAAGAAGTTTTGGAGGGAGAAGATTTCCAAAAAGCTTTGAATACGTACATGTCACATGATAGAAAGACTGCTAAAATGACAATCATTTTAGACGTAAATCCGTATTCAAAAGAAGCGATGCCAATTATTCAAGAAATCAATAATACAATAGATGGTACTTTGAAGGGGTCGGAATTAAATCATGCGAAAACAGCAATCGGAGGAACGACAGCTAGAAACGTTGATTTAAAAGAAGTAACTGGGCAAGATTTCTTACGTACAGCTACAATTATGTTAATTGGAATCGCGATTGTATTAATTGTGATTACACGTTCATTATTAAACACCATCTTTATTATTGGATCGTTACTATTAGCTTACTTTGCATCATTAGGGATAAGTGAACAAATTAGTACGCATATTTTACATGTAGATTCATTAAGCTGGAATGTTCCATTCTTTAGTTTCATAATGATTGTCGCTTTAGGAGTGGATTATAGTATTTTTGTAATGATGAGATACAATGAGTTAGAAGGGGACCCAGCGACGAAAATTGTAACTGCTTCTCGTCATATCGGAGGAGTCGTATTATCAGCGGCACTTATTTTAGGTGGTACATTTGCTGCATTAATCCCTTCAGGTGTATTAACGCTTATACAAGTAGCATCCGTAGTTGGCGTTGCACTTCTTCTATTAGCTTTAATTGTGATGCCGATATTATTACCGGCGTTAATAGGGTTAACGAGTAAAATGAAGAATTATGCAAAGAAATTAAGTGAAAGAAAATAAAAGAATCCCCTTTTAAAAGTAACTGTTTCAGTTATGGGAGAGAACATATAAAATAACACACAAATTAGGGATGTAAATCACATATGATTTAGCATCCCTTTTTTAATTGTTATTGCATTGTTTAAGTACTTTTATATAGTTAAATTGCAAAGGAAGAGAAAAAGAAAACAGTAAAAACACCAGCGCAACGATTGGGGATTACTGACAAAGTATTTGATTTAAAAAATATAATTTACTTTAGATAGTTCACTCAAATAATGGTGGACTATCTTTTTTTAAAGGTAAATGGAAATTTATGTTAAAATAATGATAGAGATTGTGAAAAAATGTTCTTAAACTAACGGTCAGGTTACTTTAAGAAGGATTTTTCAAAGGAAATGTTGAATATCGTATTTTGAAGGAGTGATTGCAGTGGAGTAAGTAATTTTTTAAATCTTGGTTAAATACTTTGAAGGAAGGGATTTATAAATATGAATACAAAACTAATAATAGTAGAAGGTTTACCTGGATTTGGAAAATCGACCACTGCAAAGCTAATAAATGAAATTCTAAGCCAAAATAAAATTGAAGTTGAACTATTTTTAGAGGGGAATTTGAATCACCCCGCCGACTATGATGGTGTATCTTGTTTTAATAAATTTGAATTCGATAGATTAGTATCTAACAGTGGAGATTTTAAAGAAGTGCTTCTTAAAAGAGTTTTAAAAAAAGGAAGCAATTATTTATTACCATACAGAAAGATAAAAAATGAGTTTGGTGACCAGTTTTCGGACGAATTATGTAATGATATTTTTAAAAACGATATATATGAATTGCCATTCGATAAAAATGTTGAATTAATTGCTGACAAATGGAATGACTTTGCTGAAATTGCTCTAGAAGATAATAAGGTTTATATTTTTGAATGTTGTTTCATACAAAATCCATTAACAATTGGGATGATTAAATACGGTGAACAAAAAGAAAAAATAATAAATTATGTAATGAAAGTTGCAAAAATCATAGAGAATTTAAATCTAATGTTATTTTATGTAGAACAAGATGATCTTGAATTTTCATTTAGGAAGGCATTAAAAGAAAGAAATCCAGAATGGTCCACAGGAATTGTCGACTATTACACGAACCAAGGCTATGGGAAAGAACATAACCATTCAGGGGTAGAAGGAGCGATAAAAGTTCTTGAAGCTAGAAGGAATTTAGAGTTAGAAATATTCGATATGTTAAAAATGAAAAAAGAAAAAATCAATAATACAAAATATGAAATTGACTCATATAGGTCAATGTTAAAAGATAAGTTAACAATACAAATGGTGAAATAGCTTTTTACACTACCTGGTGCTTTAGTTGGAGAAGGAAATGAAAACGCTCAGAATATTTTCTGAGCGTTTTAGTTTGCTATTTATAATGCGAAATGCATACAAATTATTGTGTTATTTCAATTGATAAACATAATGCTCCAATTATAAATGTTTTTTCAAAATGAATCCTCTTTAAAACGTGTATGTAACTTTAATCTAATTAAAAACAAAGGTTTTATTCGAGTTTGGAAAGAAAGGAATAGCAATCAACCGTTGCTATTCATCCAGCTTCTACTATATAATAGCTATAGTCTACAATAATTGAGTCGTAATATGCGATTTTTTAAGACAATCGGTGAGAAAACGCTGAAATAAGCGGTATTAGTAGGAGGACACAAATGATTACAGTAAGTAACGTTAGTTTGCGTTTCGCGGATCGCAAATTATTTGAAGATGTTAACATAAAATTCACGCCAGGTAACTGCTACGGTTTAATCGGAGCAAACGGTGCTGGTAAATCTACATTCCTAAAGATTTTATCTGGAGAAATTGAACCATCAACAGGTGACATACATATTACGCCAGGTGAGCGTCTAGCAGTATTAAAACAGAACCACTTCGAATATGAAGAGTTCCCAGTATTAGAAACAGTAATTATGGGTCACACGCAACTTTACAAAGTAATGCAAGAGAAAAATGCTATTTACATGAAAGAAGACTTTAGTGATGAAGATGGAATGCGCGCTGCTGAACTTGAAGGTGAGTTCGCTGAGCTTAACGGTTGGGAAGCTGAGTCAGAAGCTGCAATTCTTCTTAAAGGTTTAGGTATTGGTGAAGACCTTCATGATAAGAAATTGTCAGAATTAACTGGGGCAGAGAAAGTAAAAGTATTACTTGCTCAAGCTTTATTCGGTCAACCTGACATTCTATTATTAGATGAGCCTACCAACCACTTGGACTTAAAAGCGATTCAATGGTTAGAAAACTTCTTAATGAACTTTGAAAACACAGTTATCGTAGTATCCCATGACCGTCACTTCTTAAATAAAGTATGTACGCACATGGCTGACCTTGATTTCGGTAAAATTCAACTTTATGTTGGTAACTATGACTTCTGGTATGAGTCAAGCCAATTAGCTTTAAAATTAACACAAGATGCTAATAAGAAAAAAGAAGAGAAAGTAAAAGAGTTACAAAACTTCATTGCACGCTTTAGTTCAAACGCTTCTAAAGCGAAACAAGCAACTTCTCGTAAAAAATTATTAGACAAAATTACATTAGATGATATTAGACCGTCATCACGTCGTTACCCATTCGTTGGCTTCACACCTGAGCGTGAAGTAGGAAATGACTTATTAACTGTTGAAGGTCTTTCTAAAACAATTGATGGTGAAAAAGTGTTAGATAATGTGTACTTCACTTTAAATAAAGGTGATAAAGTTGCATTTATCGGCCGTAACGATATTGCGATGACAACATTATTTAAAATTCTTATGGGTGAAATGGAGCCGGATAGCGGTTCATTCAAATGGGGTGTTACAACCTCTCAATCTTACTTCCCAAGAGATAACTCTAAGTACTTTGAGAACAGTGATTACAACTTAGTTGAATGGTTACGTCAATTCTCTCCACAAGATGAGTCTGAAAGTTTCTTACGTGGTTTCTTAGGCCGTATGTTATTCTCAGGTGAAGAAGTTAAGAAGAACGTTTCTGTATTATCTGGAGGCGAAAAAGTTCGTTGTATGTTATCTAAAATGATGTTAAGTGGTGCGAACGTAATCACACTTGACGATCCAACGAACCACTTAGACCTTGAGTCAATCACAGCATTAAATAACGGTTTAATTGCATTCAAAGGTACAATCTTATTCACATCTCATGACCATCAGTTCGTGCAAACAATTGCAAACCGCATTATCGAAGTAACACCAAACGGTGTAATCGATAAAGAGGCTACTTATGATGAGTTCTTAGAAAATGAGGAACTTCAAAAACAAGTAGATGCAATGTACAAAGGTCAATAATATATAATGAAAAAACTCGCTCTTTTTAGAGCGAGTTTTTTTGTCGAGAAAACGTAACATCGCTGGTCGGTCAAATGAATAATTATTCAAATATAATATTAATGAACAGGAGAATTTTTTCATGTATGAAGGGATGTAATGACTTTAAGATTTAAAGAGTTAGTTGAAGAAGGGAAATGTAAGTGGAGTAATATAATCAAATCGTATTATTTTGTCATGTGAAATATGTACCAAATTTGGAGATAGAATAGTTTGCGAATGAGTTTATAAAGGTATATAGTATGGGGTGTCATAATTAGTGGATGAATCTTGGGAGAAAACAGGAAATGTTACAAATTTATTTTGTTAAATAGAAACCAAGGTCAAAATGTCTAGAAAGAAATAGTTGAATAAATACTAGCTTCAAATTATAATTACTAATATTCTTCATATAGTTAAATAAAGATAATCTATTTGAAGAAGAAAATTTGAATAGAGAGACAGACTTATAAAAAAATAAGCCTTGGATGATCAAAAGAGGTGGAGAAATGAAACAGTTCTTATTAAAGAGCAAAAGTGTGTTAAGCAATCATTTTGGATTCTTTCTGTTTGCCGTTATTTTATTGTGGCTCAAAACATATGCAGCTTATGTAACGGAATTCAATTTAGGAATTTCAAACACAATTCAAAAATTCTTGCTGTTTTTTAACCCGCTTAGTTCAGCAGTTCTATTTTTAGGACTTGCATTATTTGCAAAAGGGAAACGATCTTATATTTGGTTAATTATCATTAATTTGTTATTGTCGATTCTTTTATACGCAAACGTAGTATACTATCGCTTTTTCAGTGACTTTATTACGTTCCCGACATTAACACAAACGAATAACTTTGGAGATTTAGGTGGTAGTATTCTTGCGTTGCTACATCTTTATGATCCATTATACTTCTTAGACACGATTATATTAATTGTGTTAGTCGCAACAAAATTTGCAAATCCAAAACCAATTCGTGTTGCGAAGCATAAATTATCTCTAGTATTTGTAGCAGGTATTTTATTATTCAGTGTTAACTTAGGTCTTGCAGAGTCTGACCGTCCTGAATTATTAACAAGAACGTTTGACCGTAATTATATTGTGAAATATTTAGGTGCATACAACTACACAATTTATGATGGAATTCAAAGTGCGAAAGCATCGACAGAACGAGCATTAGCTGATGGCGATAATATGACAGAAGTACGAAATTATTTAACATCAACTTATGCAAGTCCAAATCCTGAGTATTTCGGTAAAGGAAAGGGAATGAACGTAATTTACATTCATTTAGAGTCATTCCAAAACTTCTTAATTGATTACAAATTAAATGGTCAAGAAGTTACACCGTTCTTAAACTCATTTACAAAAGATGCGAATACACTTTATTTTGATAACTTCTTCCATCAAACAGGACAAGGGAAAACATCTGATGCGGAGTTTATGTTAGAGAATTCAATGTTTGGTTTACCGCAAGGTTCTGTCTTTACAACGAAATCTCATAATACGTATCAATCAGCACCAGCTATTTTAGGACAACAAGGATACACATCAGCAGTATTCCACGGTAACTACAAAACATTCTGGAACCGTGACGATATTTATAAATCATTTGGTTTTAATAAATTCTTTGATGCGTCATACTACGATATGAATGAAAAAGACGTAGTAAACTACGGGTTAAAAGATAAACCGTTCTTTAATGAATCTATTCCGTTATTACAAACGTTGAAACAACCGTTCTATACGAAGTTTATTACGTTATCGAACCATTTCCCTTATCCAATCGATAAGGCAGAAGCAACGATTGAACCAGCAACAACAGGTGATTCATCAGTAGATACGTACTTCCAAACAGCACGCTATTTAGATGAATCTGTAAAAGGCTTCATCGATTACTTGAAACAATCTGGTTTATATGATAACTCAATTATTGTTATGTACGGAGACCATTACGGTATTTCAGATAATCATAACGCAGCAATGTCAAAAGTAATGGGTAAAGAAATGAACTCATTTGAAAATGCACAGTTACAACGTGTACCATTAATCGTTCGTGTACCAGGAGTGAAAGGTGGCGTACAACATCAATACGGTGGTGAAATTGACGTTCTTCCAACGCTATTACACTTACTAGGTACAGATACAAAGAATTATGTTCAATTCGGTTCTGATTTATTATCACCAGATCATAAACAAGTCGTTGCGTTCCGTAACGGTAACTACGTAAGCCCAACAGTTACTGCACTAAACGGCAAATACTATGATACAACTACTGGAAAACCTGTAGAATTTACAGATGAAATAAAGAAAAATGAACAAATGGTTCAAAACTCACTAAAATACTCTGACCAAGTCGTAAATGGTGACTTATTACGATTCTACACACCGGAAGGATTCACTCCAGTAGATCGTTCGAAGTATAACTATAACAACCGCGATAAAAACAAAACGAAGGTAAAAACGACTCCGGAAGGGGAAGCTAAATAAATAATAAAAGGCGCTATTCATATGAATAGCGCCTTTTATTTGTAAATATACCATCATTATGAGACAGAACCAGCTGTTGCTTTTTGTTTAGCCTTTCCGAAGAAAACTACACCGATGATGATAATAATGATAAATGCCCATTTAACGAAAGGGTTACTTTCGAAAAATCCAGCGAACCATTTCTCATCTACAATCATTTTCGCAGCAGTATAAGCTAAAACGGCTGCTCCAATCGTAATGATGACAGGAAAACGATCTACCCATTTTAAAATCAATGTACTGCCCCATACGACTACTGGAATAGACACTAATAATCCGATGATTACTAAAGAAAAGTTACCATGGGCAGCTCCTGCAACAGCGAGTACATTATCGATGCCCATTAACGCATCAGCGATAATAATGGTTTTAATAGCAGACCAAAATCCTTCTTCGGCCTTAATATCATGATCTTTGCCTTCAGCAATTAATTTATAAGCAATCCATATAAGGAGTACACCACCAATTAGAAGTAGCCCTGGTATTTTTAACAACCAAACAACAACTAAGGTAGCGAGGGCTCTAATCGCGATTGCCCCGATAGTTCCCCATATAATAACTTTCTTTTGCTGATCTTTCGGTAATCTTCTTGCTGCTAATCCAATTACAATGGCATTATCACCGGCTAACACTAAATCAATTACAATGATGGCAAGTAGGGCGGACAAATATTCGGCTGAAAGAAAATCCATATACACATCACTCCTTAAGAGTAATATGTGCTAAAGTGTTGATAATATAAAAAATAGGATTGAATTTGTATATTCAATCCATAATTTCTTACTGTATTTTGATATATGTTTTAATTTCGTATAAGTCGCTTTTGTATTCTTTTTTGTTTATCGTTTCGCTTTCTTAATTTTCGATTCATCTTTTTAATGCGGTTTTCTTTTCTATTATCCCAGTTATCACTTCGGATTTTACTAATAGACTTATCTGTCTTAGCACGAAAACGTCTTACTTTTTTCACGAAGGAAAGGGGTATTTTGCCGATAACACCTTGTTTTTCTAACGAATCCTCTTTACCTAGACACCAATCAGGATGAGATAATAAATAGTCGAAATCAAATATTATCCCGTATTCTTTATCCATATATGTATACCATTCATCTAAAGTACACTTATTTTTTGTATGTAAATATGTTGATCCATCAGTCATAGCACAGCACCAATAGTCAAAATAGCTCCATAGTACCCATTCTTTCGGTACATCTAGTGTTAAAATTACCATTTTTGAATTTGTTCTACCCCAAGCTTTATGATTTCGATTTGGGTAATTATTTGCTTCCCAGACCCAAATAGGATAGTTACCTTCGTAATGAGGAAATCTTGTTTTAGCGACGCGCACCATCCAGTCATATGAATATACATCGTCTGGATCGATGAATTCTTTATTACCTTCTAAATAACCAAGTTTCTTAAATTGTTTCCATGCTTCTTCAGTTTGTACTGTATATACGATCATATGGCACCTACTTATTTAAACTAAATTATAGTATAACATGTGATTTTGAATTTTTATTGATATTAGAGAAGGGGGAGTTTGAGTCGAATATACGAGGAGTAATTCCCAAAATGATAAAAAGACTTGATTCCCAGCTAAAGGAAATCAGGTCTTTTCATTACATACGATTATCATGCCAGAAGTTTAATGGGAAGTGTTCGTTCTCATTATATGCTTCTAATTCATATCCTTTTTCTTTCAGTCCTTTAATAATTCCAGGAACTGCTTTTACTGATTGTGGATGAATATCATGCATAAGGATAACTTCTGTTGGATTTGTAGCACCATGTAACACGTTTTCTACAATTTTAGCAGATGCAGCATCAACTTGCATTTTGTTATATTTCCAGTCTAAAGAATCAATTGTCCAATCCCAAACTTTTAAGCCATTTTCTACAACTTTGTTGCGAAGAGCTTCGTTTAATCCTGGCATAGAGCCGTAAGATGGACGAGTTAATACTGGTGATTTACCTAAAACACCAGCGATTAAGCCTTGGTCTTCCTTCATTTCATCTACGTAATGACCTTCAGTGTAAAGTTTCTTGTAGTTATGAGTCATACTGTGCATCCCAACGTAGTGACCTTCAGCATCTTCGCGTTTTACAAGATCAGGGAAAGCTTTTACGTTTGAACCAATTAGGAAGAATGTTGCTTTTGCATTTTCTTTCTTTAACATATCTAAAAGCTCAGCTGTGTATTTTCCAGGACCGTCATCAAATGTTAAATAAGCGACTTTTCTAACTTGCCCGTTATAATGTTTTGGAGCTTCTTTCGGAGCAAGAGATGTTTGAATCTCACTTACAAGTTGAACAGATTTTGCTTCATCCTCTGTACTAGCTAGAGCAGTATGTACTGATCCAAAAGCCACTTCGTATGTGAATAATACCCCCGCACAAACTAACATAGCCCTTTTTACTAAAGTTGTCATTCGAATTCCATTGTGCATAATTTTCCTTCTCTCTATAAAAGTTCTACTCTACTATATTAGCAATTATAGGTAGGGAAATGCAAAAAAACTTTTTTACAAGTGTAAAAAAGTTTACTCAAAAGTATGCAAGATTTTATATCAATTGCAGTTTTGAAAAATAGGATGAATTTAAACTTTATTATTTAAACTTTCAATCACCAAATCATACTTTCGTATCATTTCATTTTCGTTCCAATTATTGATTCGAATATTTTTGTTTTTTATTAAAATATTGGTAAAGAAACAATTACATGAAAAAAGGAGTGGGAATATGGATAATTATATTTGCACTACATGTGGAGTACAGTATCCCGAAAATGAAGAAGCACCTTCTCGCTGTAAAATTTGTAATGAGGAAAGACAATATGTTAATCCAATTGGGCAGTCATGGACAACATTAGAAACGATGCAAAATAGCAATTTATACAAAAACGAAATAATAAAAGAAGAAAGCGGTTTGTATAGCATTACTACTAAACCTAAATTTGCGATTGGACAAACAGCATTTTTAATACAAAGTAAAACTCTAAATGTTATGTGGGATTGCATTAGTTATTTAGATGATAAAACGATACAACGTATATATGATTTAGGTGGTATTCAAGCAATAGCACTTTCTCATCCACATTATTACTCTACACAAGTTAAATGGGCGGAAACATTCAATGTACCTATTTATATTCATGAAGATGATAAAGAGTGGGTGGTTCGTCCGAGTAAGCAAATTAAATTTTGGTCTGGGGAGCATCTGATATTATCGGAAGAACTTACATTGCATCGCTTAGGAGGCCATTTTAAGGGTGGAACTGTTATACATTGGAAAGACGGTAATGAAGGGAAAGGTATTTTGTTATCAGGTGATATTATACAAGTAGTTTCGGATCGGAAATGGGTAAGTTTTATGTATAGTTATCCCAATCTCATTCCATTACCAGCGAATAAAGTTAGAGATATGGCAGAGAAGGTAAAAGATATCCAATTTAGTCGACTATATAATGCATTTCATGGTGTGGTGGAAGATGCGAATAAAGCTGTACAAAGATCTGCTGATCGGTATATAAAGGCCCTGCAAGGAGAACTATTTCATACGTAATAGCTTGTAATTCATCTCTATATTTATATAACTAATTTTATATGAATTTTATACTAAAGTCCTATTGTTTATTAACTAATAGGTCTTTCAACTTAGGAAGTTCACACTAATGAGGGATGTTAAAGGGAATATATGTAACCTATACTAATTACTATAAAGCTTTGGAAAATGAAAAGGAGGAGATTTGCATGAAGAATTGGGTTCAATTTAGAATTGCAAGACCAACAGATAAATTTGAAGAAGTGATAAGTTTTTATGAAACAGGATTAGGTTTAAAACGTATAGGGGAATTTCACAATCATGAAGGATATGATGGGGTTATGTTTGGCTTGCCAGATGAAGAGTATCATTTGGAGTTTACTACACATGTTAATGGAAGTCCATGTCCGGCACCGACAAAAGATAATTTACTAGTTTTTTATATGCCTATTAAAGATGAAATTGAAAAGATAGTGAATCGATTAAGTAATATGGGCTATCATGAGGTAGAACCTGAAAACCCGTATTGGATAGAGAAAGGAACCACAATAGAGGATCCAGACGGTTGGAGAATTGTGCTTATGAATGCATCTGAATAAGAAAACTATTTTTATATGAAATAGAGTGTAACAAAATGATTTAGACATAAATCCCTACAGTGTTTGTAGGGATTTTTATATAAGAAATTTTTATTGAGAGAGTTATTAAAATGTAGAAAGTATTTTGGCTAAGAACAAATGTAGTAAACATAATTTATGAAGGAGGTATAAAAGTATGATAGTAAACCATTTTGAAGCGTTTTCTAAACATGTTGGAAATACACATCTTATTAAAAGTTCTTTCGTAGTTTATATCTTATTCTACGCAAAATTGATACCATCAGAAAACTGTATGTTTAACATGTACAGTTTTTTGATGGTATAGCTGTGCAATGTTTGAAAATTTCACATACCGTATTTTAAAAATAAATATAGGAAAACCAAAAAGTAATGTAGAATATATCGTACATACATATATACAGTCAACATAAAAGATAAAGAGGTGGGTATATGTTACTTGAGGAAGTAATGCGGCAACTAGAGGAATATGGAACAGAACAAAATCGAAAAACGTATAAAAACCACGGAGCGAAAGAGCCGTTATTTGGAGTTAGTTTTGCAAATTTAAAATTGTTAAAAAAGAAGATAAAAAAAGATCACGATTTAGCAGTTGAATTGTGGGAAACGAAAAATATGGACGCAATGACATTAGCAACTTATATTTTAGACCCGAAAAAAATAACGACAGAACAGCTTAATAGTTGGATTCAGGATGTTGATTATTACTGTTTAATGGATGTTCTTATGACATCTATATGTACTTCGCCAATTGCAATAGAAAGAATGGAAGAGTGGACAAAGTCTAATGATGAATGGATTGGAAGAGCTGGCTGGTCTTTATTAGCAAATATAGCGATTAAAAATAAAACGTTACATGATGATTTCTTCTCTCCGTACTTAGAAGAGATTAAAGAAAATATACATAATGAAAAAAATAGAAAAAAAGAAGCGATGAATAGTGCTTTAATCGCAATAGGAATTCGTAATGAAGACTTAGAGCGACAAGCGATTGAAATTGCAAGTGAAATTGGAAAAATAGAGGTTGATCATGGTGCAACATCATGTAAAACACCAGATGCAGAAAGCTATATAAAAAAAGCGAGAGAAAGAGCTGAAAAAAAGAAAGTGAAATAAGAAAAGAGGATCGGTTATGAAACCAATTGAAGCAGCACAAAACATAATTACATTACAATTTCCGAATTGTGATGTAGCTTTACTCGGCGGAAGCGTTGCACGAGGAGAAGCGACGAAAACATCTGACCTTGACATTGTAATAGTCGATCAAAGTTTAACTTCTTGCTATAGAGAATCTTTCTATAGTAATGGATGGCCTGTTGAGGTGTTTGTTCATAATTTCGAAACATATAAAACCTTTTTCAAAATGGATTGTGATCGAGGGAGGCCGTCGTTACCACAATTAGTTTCAGAAGGGATTGCCTTAAAAGGGGAACAGGAAATTGTTGAGAAATTAAAAAAAGAAGCGAATGATTTACTACATAAAGGACCAGCTAAATGGACCGAAGAAACGATTAAGCAGAAGCGATATTTTATTACGGATACTTTAGATGACTTTATTGGTGCAACAAAAAGAGAAGAAGAATTGTTTATCGCTAATTTATTAGCCGATTTAGTACATGAATATGTATTAAGAGTAAATGGTAAGTGGCTTGGGAGTTCAAAATGGTTTATTAGAGTGCTAAAAAGATATGATGAGCAATATGCAAACAAATTTGTAGCCGCTTTTGATCATTTTTATAAAACGGGAGGGAAAAATGAATTAATTCATTTTATAGAAAAGACGTTAGAACAGTATGGTGGAAGAGTGTTCGAAGGATTTTCTATTGGTAAATAAAGAGAGGAGAAAAAATGAATGTACCATATGTTCAATTAAGAGAATTGACACTAGATGATGTAGAAGATCGCTATCAATGGTCATTAGATAGAGATGTAACAAAGCATTTAGTTTTACCAGATCAATATCCTCCGTTCACTCGTGGAGATACGAGAAACTGGATTGAAGCTTGTATAAGCCGAAAAAATGGTTATGAACAAAGGGCAATCGTTACTGAGACAGGTATACATATTGGATGGGTAGACCTTAAAAATTTTGATAAAACAAATAAAAATGCTGAACTAGGAATTGCGATTGGAAATAAAGACTATTGGGGTAAAGGATTTGGAATGGCAGCTCTAAACAGCATGTTACAAATAGGTTTTTCTCAGTTTGAATTGGAGAAAATTTGGTTACGTGTAGATGAAGATAATACAAAAGCTAAAAAGAGTTATGAAAGTGCCGGATTTGTATGCGAAGGGTTAATGAGAAATGATCGATTGAGACAGGGAAAGTTCATTCATCGCTATCGTTACAGTATATTAAAAGAAGAGTATGAATCAAAAATTAATAACCTATAAAAATATTATGTAAATTAAAAAGGGGAAAATAAAATGATTCGATTACTTACAAAAGCGGATGCAAAAAAATATTGGGAGTTGCGTTTACAAGCACTACAAGTAAATCCAGAAGCATTTATAACGACTTATGAAGAAGCAGTACGTCAAGAAAACCCTCTTGAACGAGTTGCTAGTAATCTTTCATCCAACAGTAGTTTTACATTTGGTGCTTTTAATAATGAAAATCGTTTAGTTGGGGTTGTTACTTTATTAACAGAAGAAAAAGACGCATATAAGCATAAAGGACATATCGTTGCAATGTATGTAGATACTGAAAATCGAAGAAGTGGTCTTGCACGTGATTTAATACGTAAAGCAATTGAAAGGGCAAAAGAGATGAAGCTAGAGCAATTGAATTTAGGGGTTGTGTCAACGAACGAACCAGCCAAACGATTATATGAATCAATGGGATTTAAAACATACGGAATTGAAAAAAGGGCTATAAAAATGAATGGTGTGTATAGTGATGATGAACATATGGTGTTGTTCTTTTAAGAGAGGAAGTTTTGTATGAAAAAGGCGAAACTGCGACAATAAGATGGGGAATATGGCATATAGCAGATCATAATCGGTATCATCAAGCTCATATAAGTCGATTGAGGAAATTATACAGAGAATATAAACTACATATTCTTTAATTTTTTAATGAACGAACGCCCCTAAATAATAATTAAAGGAGGCGTTTGTTTTTATTCGTTCGCTTTTCTTCCCAAGCTATCATTAAATTTTTATGATAATCTTTTGGTTTCTCAATAGAAAACCAGTAAATTGAATGTGCAATAGTTGGTAGCCATCTTTTATAGCGGATGCGTATATTTTCATGGTGAGTATAGTGGGTCGAGATTAAAGTAGATTTTGACCCTTGAAAATTTTGATATGTAATGGCTTCGATTTCATACCAATGCACTTTATTCCCATGTAAATCTACTACAATTCCTTCATCATCCTAAAGTGAAATGTAAGTTTGAATGTAGATTTTTCATCGCGTATACTAAAATATAGGTCATAGAGATAAAAAATTAAATACAAGGGGTTTTACAATGAAAGCAATTGTTATAGGAATACTGGCATCATTTTTCTTTGCCTTTACTTTTGTTTTGAACAGGGCAATGGACTTAGAAGGTGGAAGCTGGATTTGGAGTGCATCATTACGGTATTATTTTATGGTTCCAATGCTATTACTTATTGTTATGTATAGAGGGAACTTAAAGCAACTCTTTCAATATATGAAAAACAATCCGAAAGAATGGTTAGTGTGGAGTATCGTTGGATTTGGTCTCTTTTATGCACCGCTTAGTTTTGCTGGAGCGTTCGGACCAGGTTGGCTCGTTGCATCAACATGGCAAATTACAATCGTTGCAGGGATTTTGTTAACACCATTTTTTGCGGTGGATCCACTACATAAAAAACTTCCGATGAAGGAATTAGTAATGTCGGGCATTATTTTATTCGGTGTCGTTCTCATGCAAGTAGAACATGCTTCTTCATTAGGTATTCGTGAAACCGTTTTATGTGTAGTTCCTGTACTTATTGCAGCATTTGCGTATCCTCTTGGAAATAGAAAAATGATGCAAGTTTGTAAAGGGGAATTAGATGTATTTCAGCGAGTACTCGGTATGACATTAGCAAGTTTACCATTTTGGTTTTTATTATCTGGTTACGAAGTATCAACAGGCGGATTACCGTCAAGTAGCCAAGTTTTTCAATGTTTTATTGTAGCAGTTAGCTCTGGGTTAATCGCGACAGTATTATTTTTCTTTGCAACAGATCTTGTGAAAGATGATCCGCAAAAATTAGCAACAGTGGAAGCGACGCAGTCTGGTGAAGTTTTATTTGCGCTAGTAGGAGAGTTGATCTGGTTATCTGCACCAATCCCATCATCATTATCTTGGATTGGTATGAGTCTCGTTATTATTGGAATGATACTTCATAGTTATGTGGCTGTCGTTGTAAAAAAAGAAGAAAAAATAACGGCGTAATGAGATTAGCTCTTTTTATTAAGAGCTAGTCTTTTTTCATAGAAAGGGATGAAAGTATGAATTTACAGTGTGTTAAACAAATTGAGAAAGATTCAATATTAAATGTGCTACAATATGCCGTCGGTCCAAATGAAATAAGCTTAAAGAAGGCAGTAATATTTTATCAAAGTAATAAAGGGACTTTGTACAAATATGAAGAAAAAGCTTGTCTAGGTATTGAAATAATCGGAGAAACTAAAGCACGCATATGTCATATAGCAGTGGCTCCAGATTATCGTCAAAAAGGAATTGCACTGCAAATGATTAAAGAAGTGGTAAGGATATATCAATTGACTTATATAGAAGCGGAGACAGACGATGGGGCGGTAGAATTTTATAAAAGAATTGGTTTTCAAGTTAAAAGTTTAGGAGAAAAATATCCAGGGATAGAAAGACTTCATTGTTACATGGAAAAATAGTATAAAATATGCATATGGAGTATAGTTTGAAAAAATAGGATTTACATTTTTCTTCATTTCAAAAAAACTCTCGCTCATCATTATCTACGATTTTAATAGAGTTTTGAGGCTTCAGTATAATAATATACATATTTTTGTAGTAATGAATATGATTAAGTTAAAAATTAAGAAAAATATGATAATATATTTATATAAAAGTTTAAATTTACGTGGCTAGTGGGGGAACCAATATGAAAATGAATGAAATAGTAGCAAGTACACAATTTCCAAATACAATCGAAACAATAACAAAAGATTTAAAAGCATTAGGAGTCGAAAAAGGAATGACAATTATCGTTCATTCATCACTAAGTTCTATCGGGTGGATATCTGGTGGTGCCGTTGCTGTAGTAGAAGCATTAATGAAAGTTGTTACGGAAGAAGGAACGATAATAATGCCAACGCAATCTTCGGATTTGTCCGATCCGAAACATTGGTCAAGACCACCTGTACCGGAAGACTGGTGGCAAATTATCCGAGATAACGTCCCAGCATTTGATTCACGTATAACCCCAACAAGGGGAATGGGTGAAATAGTTGAATGTTTTCGTACATATCCGAATGTAGTACGTAGTAATCATCCGTTAGGAAGTTTTGCTGCATGGGGAAAACATGCAGTAGAAATAACAATGAACCATTCGTTATCAATGAGCTTTGGAGAAGAATCTCCATTAAGAAAAATATATGATTTAGACGGGTACGTATTATTAATTGGTGTTGGATATGATTCCAATACGTCTGTTCATTTATCCGAGGTGCGTTCTGGTGCATGTGAGTTAATACAAGTAGGAGCACCTATTATAGAAAACGGTGAAAGAGTGTGGAAAGAGTTTGTTGAAATGGATTACGAATCTGAGAAGTTTGTAGAAATTGGTGTGGAGTTTGAGCGAAAAGGAACTGTAAAAAATGGGAAGATAGGGAATGCAACGTGTCGTCTAATGAAACAGCGTGATATAGTTGACTTTGGAACAGAATGGTTTCGTAAGAAAAATTAGTAAGGGATGGTTACAATGAAGGGGAAAAAGGTATTAATTACGAGCGGTGGTTGTCTAGAAAAATGGGATCAAGTACGCGGGCATACGAATATGGCCAAAGGTACAATCGGAAGGATAATCGCAGAAGAACTTCTAGCTAAAGGGGCACATGTTATATATTTACACGGTTATTTTGCGGAGAAACCGAGTGATGTACATAGAGGGTTAGAATTACATCCATTTGAAGGAATCGTTGATTTACAAGATAAAATGAAAAGTATCATATCACATGAAAAGGTTGATGCAGTCATTATGGCAGCGGCTGGATCAGATTGGATTGTAGAGAAAATTTGTGATCAAGATGGTAATGTTCTTAATATGAACGGAAAAATTTCAAGTGATATAGCACCGATTATTCACTTTCAAAAGGCTCCAAAGGTATTAAAACAAATAAAAGAATGGGACCCAGAAACAGTACTTGTTGGTTTTAAACTTGAAAGTGATTTAAATGAAGAAGAACTGTTTGAAAGAGCAAAAAATAGAATGAAAGAAGCAAGGGCGAATGTAATGATTGCGAATTCACCACATTCTTTATATTCGCGCGGGGCTGTGCATTATGTAATTGGACAGGATGGTAAAGGGAAGTTGTGTAATGGGAAAGATGAAACAGCGAAAGAAATTGTCAAAAGCTTAGAGGTATTATGTAATCGTGTCACTGCTTTTTAAAATTAAGTTTTTAGATGAGAATGAATCCGCATAGTAATAAGTAAGCGAAACTTTAATTGGTGGGAATTTTACTTTTACACGAATGTGAAGCGTATACCAATCAAGAGCTATACACAGAATAATTGGTGAGGAGTGGATTCTATGGAACATTTATTAAAGCAAGCTATTAAACTTAGAAATGAAAAGAAATATGCGCAGTCTAAAGAGATGCTTATAGGATTAACAAACTTTACAAAGGATGCAGAAGTACTGTATCAGTGTGCGTGGATACATGATGTAATGGGGCTAGAAACAGAAGCAGTTCCGTATTATGAGCAGGCAATCGCAAATGGACTTGATGGCGAATCGCTTTGCGGTGCTTATATTGGTTTAGGAAGTACATATCGTTGTATAGGGGAATATGAAAAGGCAATTACAGTATTAGAAGCTGGGGTGAAAAAATTTCCAGAGAACGCTCCGATGAAAGTATTTTTATCATTAGCAAAATATAACGTAAACGATCACGAATCAGCGATGAAATTATTACTTGAAACTGTCGTGAAAGTAGAGGAAGTAAAAGAATTTGAACGTGCCATTTCATTTTATAAAGACCATTTAAATGAGGTTTTTAAATAAAGGAGTGAACGTATGAAGGTTACACTATCACGAAGGCGAAAAGGTATTTGGATTGGACTCGTCTCTTTAATTATGCTATCAAACTATTTATTGTATGCCCTTCCAATTGTACCAGTTGCGCCGAAAGAAGTTGTGCTTGGGTCATTATTAGATTGCTTGTTTGTCATTCCAATCATCACATATTTCTTCATTATTCGAAAAAGATACTCGTTAACATATATAGTTCCTGTTGTAATAGCTGGTTATATTTTTGCAAGATTTATTATTCCAAGTGATTATTTACAAGCTTTTTCATTCATCTCTTATATTATTGTTGCGGCTGAAATTGCATTTGTAGGTCTAGAATTATTCCTTCTCTATAAAATTGTTAGAGTGCTTCCTAAAATAATAAAAAAATATAAAGAATATAGAAGAGAAAATTATTCCTTTTCTTATGCAATTGATGCAGCGTTTGACGCTACTATGAAAAGAGGTAAGTTAATAGATGTCATTCTAACAGAGTGTAAGTTAATCTATTATGCGTTTTTATCGTGGCGTGAAAAAGTACCAACAGGTAAATCTGTATACTCATATCATAAAAAGACTGGTGCTATAGGTGTGTATATCATGATTATTCACGCAACAGCAATTGAAAGCATTGGTTTTCATTATTTACTACATCAGTGGAATCCAGTAATAGCATGGATTTTACTTATTTTAAATGTATACGCGATGATTTATTTTATAGCTGAAATACAAGCGATGCGCAAAAATCCACTTGTCGTAACAGAAGAACAAGTAATCATTCAAATCGGATTAGGAAAGAAAATTGTTATGCCATTTACACAAATTGATAATATTGCGTTCTACAAGGGTGAATTGCTAACGGCAAAAGAAGGGAAGCAGGTATTGGATGCAACTGTTATGGAGTTCATAAAAGAACCTGCTACTTTTGAAATAACATTAAAAGAGCCAGTGAAAGCGCAGTTGTTATACGGCTTTTCTAAAACAGTAAGTCGTGTTTACTTAAATGTTGATGAAGAACGAAAATTTTATGATGCGGTTAAGGAAAAGTTAAAACATGAGTAATAGTACTGTTAGTTGCATGAAAACAAATGAGTTTCCGTTAGAAGTGAAAAAATATGAAACATGGATAGTGAAAAACTCTTTCTAAATAAGAAGGAGTTTTTATTATGTACTTGTATAAATCATTATATAAAAAACTATACACTTCTTTATCACTACATAAATAGATATAATTGAGGATAGAACTAGCATAAGGGGAAACAAAATAATGAATAAGTTACTTACATCGAAAATTGAAATTATAGAAAGAAAAATCCGGTATAACTCAACAATAGTAGATCACAATTGCTTATTACTTGAAAGCAATCACAAAGTATCGTTTTATTTCACGAGGTGCAGTATTCATTTACAATGACTGCAAATGATACTAAGTTAACAATCCCAAAAGGGAGTTATACAATCGCATATTACTGGAGAGATCGTCCGTACAATTTATACGTATGGAGAGATATAAAAGGAAAGTATTTAGGTTCCTATTTTAATATCGTAAAAAACACACAAATAAAAGATGAAGTGGTTTCCTTTGAAGATTTAATCATCGATATTATGGTACTTCCAAATGGAGAATATTTCATATTGGATGAGGATGAATTACCAGAACCATTAGGAAATTTCGAAGGTGGTTATGTGAAGAAAGCTCTTTATGAATTAAAAGAAATCATTCAAAAAGAGCTTCCACCAATAGTTTTGGAGACAGCCAGGGTGCGGAGGAAATAAAATTTAATTACATAAATATTTTGAATGGAAATGAGTAGTCTCAAGTTATATGATCTAACTTTTTTGATCAATCTAAGGTTAGTAGCATATCTCTTGAGATTACTCTTTTTTTGTAGAAATTTCGTCGCTTAGTTATTAAATCGATTTTAAATTTATGAAATAATATTGACTGAATCAAGTTCAGTCGTTTATGATTGAATCAGATTCAGTCGTGGTGAAAACATTGTAGGAGATGACGTATGAAAAGAATATCAAAAGAACCAGATGTAAGACGCCAAGAGTTAATGGATATTGGTTTTGAACTATATATGAAAAATGGTATGAAAGGATTTGGCATAAAAGATGTTGTGAATCATGCAGGTGTAGCAACGGGCTTATTTTATTATTACTTCAAGTCTAAAGAGAATTTTGTTGATGAATTTTTAAATGACTGTATTGTGAAAAATATGGAGTTAATTGAAGAAATACTTGTTTCAAATGAACGGTCTGTCATGCAAAAGATGAAAGATTCACTAGATATATTTTGGACATTTATTGAAAAGTTAGCACCCTATAAAAATGTGAGTTCGTTTCAGACGGAACAACATTTTCAACTGGAACAGAAATTATTCGCACGTATGCAACCGTTAATTAGACAAGTAATTGAAGAGGGAGTGAAAACAGGGATTTTTTATACTGATAACTCATTATTAGCTTCTGGGTTTATTTTATACGGTCTTAGCAGTATTGCTCATTCAGAAGTAAAGTTGAATCTAGATACAAAACAAGAAATGGTTAATTTAGTATTAACTACACTACGATACAATCAAAAGGAAGGAGAGAGTATATGAAGATTATTATCGATGGAAATAATATCTCACAAGAGCAACTTATAAAATGGAAAAGAGAACGGATAAAAAAAGTATTATATATATTAGGACATAAAGAGTCTGAAATAAATGATACAGACGTCATGATAAAACAGCTAACGGAAATAAAGTTGCGATATACATACAATGAAATGTACGAAAAGTTGAAATCAAAACTTAGATTAAGTGCAATAGGTATGCGTATCTGTACTCTTTTATCTGGCGATAGACGAAAATTTTCAAAAACTAGTATTTATTTAGACGGGATTACAGCAGAAGAAGCCATACATGGAATTGATAGTTTGATGCTTGAACAATCACGTGAAAATAACAAAGTGAATTTATCTGCTTGTCCTGATCACTATGTACTAAGGCCCTTTGGGGAAAATGAATTAGAGGTTATCGAAACTACTGGTAATTCTCCGTTTCCAGTACAATTTTTCATTGTTTTTGGTGACGAAACTGGATTGAAAACACCAAGAGATAAATCTTATCAATATCAATCAACAGGTGTTGCACGTATGAAAGATGGTACTACTATTGGTGGAGTTCGACATCAATTTAAAGATACTGATACAGGGATAGAAGTAAGTCTAGTTGTTGAGTTCCCAGCCCTTTGTCCTAATAGTCTAATTAAATCCCATCAAATGCATTTAGCGTGTGAGTTTTCTTATTGGTTACAGTGGATTAAAGATCAGAAAAAATAGTAAGTAAACGATATCGTTAAAATAAACAAAAGTAAAATGTTCAAACAAATCATATGTATGTTTTAATAAAACCTAGTTGACTTATCGGAAATATTTGTATAATATATACTTAATTCCATAACGTATTGCTGATTGGAGAAACCAAAGGTATTTTATCAACAGATAAAATGCCTTTGGTTTTTTTATTGCACAAATACTGAATCTGTTCATTTATATGAATCATTTTAAGGGGGGGAAGAAATGACTGTTTCAATTGATGGGGTATCAAAATATTTTTTGAAACAAACTGGTACGGTTCAAGTGCTAGAGAATATTAATTTTCAATTAGAGGAAGGGGATTTTGTTACAGTAATTGGTCCGAGTGGGTGCGGAAAAAGTACATTACTAAAAATTGTTGCAGGTCTAGATAATGATTTTGAAGGTGAAGTTGTTATTGACGGGGAGCCTATCTTAAAAACGAGCAAGAAACAAGGTTTTATTTTTCAAGAACATAGGCTTTTTCCATGGTTAACAGTTGAAGAAAATATAGCGGCAGATTTGTCGTTAAAAGATAAGTATGTGAAAGATAAGGTGAGAGAATGGGTTGAAATCGTTCGGTTAGATGGCTTTGAAAAATCGTATCCGAAAGAAATTTCAGGCGGGATGTCACAACGTGTTGCGATAGCGAGAGCGTTATTAAGAGATCCAAATGTATTATTACTTGATGAACCTTTTGGAGCGCTGGATGCTTTTACTCGAAGTCATTTACAAGAAGTATTGCTAAATATTTGGGAGCAGAAGAAAACAACAATGATATTCGTTACACATGATATAGACGAAGCGATATATCTTTCAAACCGAATCATCATTATGAGTGCAAAACCAGGGAAAATACATAAAGTGATTGAAAATAATTTGCCTTATCCGCGAAATAAAACTTCTCAATCGTTCCAACAACTTCGAACGAAAGTATTACAGCAGTTTGAATATGGAGGGTTGATTCAAACAAGTATATAGGAAAAGGGTGATTTTATATGTATAAAAAATTTAAAATTCTTTCTTTTGCTTTAGCTATATCAGTATGTTTATTAGGATGTGAAAAAAGTACAGCAAGTAGTAAGAAAGAAGATGTAACAATACAAATTGGTATACAGCAAGGGTTAAGCCCGCTATTACTAGCAAAGAAAAAGGGGTGGTTTGAAGAGGAGTTTAAAAAAGAAGGAGTTAAAGTGAAATGGACAGAGTTCCAAAGTGGACCTCCTTATTTTGAAGCAATCGCATCAAACCGATTAGACTTTGGTGAAGTAGGGAATTCTCCAGTCATTTCAGCGCAAGCAGCAGGTATTGGATTTACCGAAATCGCCAATACAAGTTATGCGAGAAAAGGAACTGGAATTCTCGTTCAAAAAGATAGCAAGATTGCGAGTGTAAAAGAGTTAAAAGGTAAAAAAATTGCAGTAGCAAAAGGAAGTAGTGCCTTTAATTTATTGTATCGAGCACTTGATAAAGAAGGGATTGATGCAAAAGAGGTAAATGTCATTCAATTACAACCAGATGAAGCGCAGCCTGCATTTGAATCAGGATCAGTAGATGCATGGGCGATTTGGGACCCTTTCATATCATTACATACGTTAAATAAAGGTGCGAAGGTGATTGCAGACGGTGAAACATTAAATGTCTCTTCACCAGAATTTTTAATTACGAGAACAAAATTTGCGAAAGAACATCCAGAATTAGTTGAGAAATTCCTCAAAGTTTATGAGAAAGCATGTGTATGGCAAGATGCTAACTTAGATGAAGCAATAAAAGTATATACTTCTGTAAAAAAGATAGATGCGGAGATCGTAAAAGAAGTGTTTAATCACGACAAACCAATTTTAGTTCCGGTAACGAAGGAAATAATAGCAGAACAACAAAAGACAGCGGATTTTCAATATAAGCTCGGTTCTATAAAGAAAGAAATTAAGGCGGAAAAAGTTGTAGATAATTCTTTCGTAGAAAAAGCATTGAAAGCGAAGTGAAAAGAGGTTTTGTAAAGTGGAAAATACGAAAGCTGTTATGAAACCAGCGAGTATAACGATTGAGAAAAACAGAGTTAAGAATGTGCGAAAGTTAAATGTAAAAGTTTTAGTAAGGGCGATTACTATACCGGTTATTATATTAATAATTTGGCAGCTAGCTGGCGTATTCGGTCTTGTTTCTAAAACAGTTTTACCAACACCATTAGATATTTTTTTAGCTTTCCAAGAGCTTATTAAAACAGGAGAGTTATTCGGCCATTTAAGTATTAGTGTATTCAGGGCTGCGGCTGGTTTCTTTATTGGTGGGGGCTTAGGAATCATTTTAGGAACGATTGTTGGATTTTCAACGAGAAGTGAGCAATATTTAGATCCATCTGTGCAAATGTTAAGAACTGTACCTCATCTAGCTGTTGCGCCACTTTTCGTATTATGGTTCGGTTTTGGTGAAACATCGAAAGTGTTATTAATTGCAGATGGTGCATTTTTTCCTTTATACGTAAACGCATTTTTAGGTATTAGAGGTGTGGATTCAAAGTTATTTGATGTTGCGAGAGTGTTAGAGTTTAGCAAAAGAAAACTAATTACGAAACTCATTTTACCATCTGCATTGCCTAACCTTTTACTAGGAGCAAGGTTATCGTTAGGTGTTGCATGGGTGAGTTTAGTAGTAGCAGAACTTATGGGATCTACAGAAGGTATTGGTTATATGATTATGGATGCAAGGCAATTTTCAAATACAGATATTGTATTTGTCGGCATAATTATCTTTGCATTTGTTGGGAAGTTTTCTGACTCTCTAGTACGTTTACTAGAAGCGAAGTTTTTAAGATGGCGAGATAATTTTAAAGGTGAGACTGGGAATTAACATATAAATTATTAGGGGTAATTTATATAGAATGTGTTAGTATACGATTCAAAATAAATAAGGGGTGTGTAAAGGCATGGAATTATTATGGTTTATTCCGGCTTATGGAGATGGTCGATATTTAGGAACGACAAAACGAGGAAGAGCAGCTGAATATGGTTATTATAAGCAAGTTGCTGCGGCAGCTGATTATTTAGGATATACGGGTGTTTTACTTCCAACTGGTCAAGGATGTGAAGACCCTTGGGTGTTAGCTTCAGCTCTTGCTGCTGAAACAGAAAAACTAAAATTTTTAGTAGCAGTAAGACCAGGACTAATGTCCCCTACAGTTGCAGCGAGGATGGCATCTACATTTGATAGAATTTCAGATGGGAGACTGCTTATTAATGTAGTAGCTGGAGGAGATCCAGTTGAACTACAAGGAGATGGATTATATCTTGATCATGATGAAAGGTATGAAGCAGCGGATGAATTTTTAAAAGTTTGGAAATCGACATTGCAAGGTGAAACGATCTCTTTAGAAGGAAAACATATTCAAGTTACAGATAGTAAAGTTGTATTCCCACCAGTTCAAACGCCATATCCTCCTATATATTTCGGAGGATCATCAGCTGTTGGAAAAGAAGTAGCAGCTGAACATAGTGATGTATATTTAACGTGGGGAGAGCCGCCAGAGCAAGTAAAAGAAAAAGTAGAAGAAGTAAGAAAACTTGCAGAAGAGAAGGGGCGTACAGTCCGATTTGGCATTAGATTACACGTAATTGTAAGAGAGACAGAAGAAGAAGCATGGGAAGAGGCCGAACGTTTAATTCAATATGTGGATAATGAAACAATTGAGCTTGCTCAAAAGACATTTGCAAGATATGATTCGGTTGGTCAAAAACGGATGACACATTTAAATAAAGGTACGAGAGAGTCGTTAGAGATAAGCCCTAATTTATGGGCTGGAATCGGACTTGTAAGAGGTGGGGCAGGTACTGCACTTGTAGGCGATCCGCATACAGTAGCAGAAAGGATAAAAGAATATGAATCGTTAGGAATTGATACGTTTGTTTTATCAGGATATCCGCATTTAGAAGAAGCGTATGAAGTGGCAGAATTGTTATTCCCATTATTGAAAGACAAGAAGAAAGAAGAAAATAAAATTGTTGGTGAAATGATTGCTGATGCATATGCATATGCATTAAAAAAATAGTGAGAAATAAAGTTTCACTTATTTATTGCTTCATTTTGTTTACTGCCTGTTAATAGGGTATAAAAAATCCGCAAGTTATTCGCTTGCGGGTTTTCATCGTAAATTATTAGAAAATATGGTAAAATCAAAGGGTAACTTAAGGTGCGGTTGGTTGTTCAATTATCACTTCTCCGAGTAGGAGGGGGGTGATAATACGTGAGTGAAATAGCGTTGCTACTGCAGGGTGGACTGTTTCTCGTTGCATTGTTAACGTTCGTCGTCGTTTTAATAGACAAGCTCAAAAAATAACAACCCACCTATGCCTATAGAATGTGGGTTGTTTTGTTTGTAAGAAACAAATAGGATAAATGAACAATCCAATCTGCTAAGTTACGTGGACTAGTGTGTAGCCGCACACTAGTCTTTTTTATTTATATACAATTTATAATTGGTTTATGTGATTGTATTGTTCTTTTCATACTCATTATAACACAGTGTCTTTTCATCAAGAAAGGAGACCGTATGTTCTGGTATCTATTATATAGTAGGTGCTTTTTCTTTGAACAGCCCATCCATATACTGTTTTAAACTTTGGACATAAAATTTCTGTGTATTCACATTATTTACACCGACAATGGGTGATGGAAGGTCAAATCTTTTTTCTGATAAATGAACGACAACATCAAAGATGTCAAACAAGCGAATGAAGCAAAACAGACCGTCTTTATCGCTAAGTAAAATAAAGTAATGATTTTCACTACTTGTATTTAGCGTATTCCATAAAGAACTTTTGCTTAAATCACGTACAATGCTTTTTTCTTTTAGTTCCACGAAATCTGCATTTGAGAGAATGGTAGAAATATCAATTGCATCTTGATCTTCAAAGTAGCCATCAACTGCTTGTACAGCGAATGTATAAGCCATTTTTAATATACTCATTTTATATTTACGGTTATCTAATAGTAATTCACGTTGAATAGAACTCGCTACTTTCGTTACACGTTCCTCTTTCCAAATTTCATTATGTAAGGAAATATCGTGCTTTTTACATAGTTTCATAATTAATGCATTAGAATAAAGAATTTCGTCGCTTACTTCGACAACATCAGTCTCAGCAGCCGCAAGTTCCTCACCGTGCTCATTCGTATAGAGTGGGGAATCAATTTGTCTTTTCATTTGTTCAATCTTAAATTGACTCAATTTATGCCTAATTAAAGGACGATCAATATTTGTTGTCATTTGTTCATGACAAGTATCACAAATTGAGTTTGTGAAATAATATCCACATAATATTTCTGGAATGACATATTGTTCACTAAGTTCTTTCGTATCTTTTCTGCAAATGATGCATTGTGTCATTTTTATCACCTTTACCTGCAAATTTGTATGTAATCTCATTGTAGTGTATTTATTGGTATTTTGGAATATTGTAAAGGAAAATATTATGTGAAATTCATACTTATTTTGGTACAATGAAGAGAAGTGCTAGTTTAAAGGAGGCCATTTTTTTGAAATCAAAAGTGCACTTTTGGACATTAGAAGTGCTAATGGTTGTAGGAATCATATTTATTTGCACAAAAATATCATTTTTATTTCAACCGATTGGTATCTTCATATCAACATTATTTTTCCCAATCTTAATCGCGCTTTTTTTATACTTCATATTTAATCCTGTATTAATCTTTTTGGAGAATAAAAAAGTACCTAGAAATTTAGCGATATTGCTGTTATATCTTTTTATCATAACATTAACTGCGGTTGGCGTTGGAGTAGTTGTTCCTACGATTTCACAACAGCTAATGGACTTAGTAAAAAATATGCCAGGCTACATAAAAGAGGGAAAAGTATACATACAAGAATTATCACATCATAGGTTGTTTGAATGGTTATCTACACAAAACTACGTTTCCATTGAAACAATTGAAAAAAATGCGATTGAATACTTAAAAGATATACCAAATACAATTACGTCGAGTGCAACGGCTTTATTTGGTATTATCACGAACGTTGCATTAGTTGTATTTACTGTACCGTTCATTTTATTTTACATGTTTAAAGATGGACATGCCTTTCCAGGAAAAGCGGTAAGTTTATTACCAGAATCTTACCGTGAAGAGGGGCTTCGTATCATTAAGGAAACGAACGAAACATTATCTGCATATATTCAAGGGCAAGCGCTCGTTTGTATATTTGTAGGTGCGTTTACTTTTATCGGTTATTTAATTATTGATTTACCGTACGCTTTCGTTTTAGGAATTATCGCAGCATTTACAAACATCATTCCTAACTTAGGTCCATTTATCGGGGCAGCACCAGCTGTTATTGTAGGACTGTTCGTATCTCCGATGCAAGCCTTATACGTAATTATTATCGTAACAATTGTACAACAGTTTGAAAGTAATATTATTTCACCACGTATTATGAGCTCGAAATTAAATATTCATCCACTAACAATTATTATTTTAATTTTAGGGGTAGGTAACTTTGCGGGAATTATCGGAATGATTTTAGCAGTACCAGTTTATGCAGTAACAAAAACAGTTGTTTCGAACTTAGTGAGATTGTTTAAGACGAAGAGAAGTAACCGAAAATAGTAAAAACTGAGGAAGATACACCGCTTTTTAAGTGGTGTATCTCTTTTGTTTATAAATAATTAAAAGTGGGTTGATTTGATTTTATTATATATTTTTTATACATCAAATTCAGTGATAAACTTGTGTGGTATAAGCTCTATAAAACTATGTGGAATCCCTCTGAACTATCCAAATCATTTCCTTACAGCGTGCTATCAACATCATAATCGACTCCTTTCAATTCCATATAGTTAAACGATTAAAGGTGAGTGTAGTATTTGCTTCTACGATCTCGAATTTCATTAATAACTTGTTTATATTGTCTTTCTTGTTTTAATTCATTTTGAGATATTGTTTCTTTTTGAATCGTAATCGTTAAAAAGAAAAGGTGAAACTTCATATGTGAATTCCTCCTTTCGAATTGGAATTACAGATGACTACAGTAATGACTTTGTCTTTCTTTTACAGAATTCATAGCCTGATTAATTTGACGTTCATGAAGCATTTCAGACTCAGAAAATTTATTTTTTTGAATGGTAATGGTTAAAAAGAATACTTTAAATTTCATAAAATAATTGCCCCTTTATAAGTGATTTAGAAAAAACGAGTGTAATAAGAAATTACAGGTGACTACAGTAATGACTTTGTCTTTCTTTTACAGAATCCATAGCCTGATTAATTTGTCGCTCATGAAGCATTTCAGACTCGGAAAATTTATTTTTTTGAATGGTAATGGTTAAAAAGAATACTTTAAATTTCATAAAATAATTACCCCTTTATAAGTGATTTAGAAAAGACGAGTGTAATAAGAAGATTGGCGCTCTTTTACTTCGTCCATAATGTTTTGAATGTGTTGTTCACGTAAAATCTCTTTCTGTGAAAGCTTACGTTTTTGAATGGTGATTGTTAAAAAGAATGCTTTAAATTTCATGAATATATTACCCCTTTAAAATATATTTTTAATACATTTGAGTGTAGTATGAACTTTTAATGTCAGTTATTTTATCAGTCAGTTGTTTTAACTGTTGTTTACGATTGATTTCAGTTTCAGATAAAGTATGTTTTTGAAGTACAGTCGTAAAAAAGAAAATATGAAAAGTCATAAATGAATTCCTCCTTTCGAAAAGGAATTACAGGTGATCACAGTAAAGTGCTTGGCGCTCCTTAACATCATTCATAGCTTTTTCAATTTGCTCATTATGAAGAATTTCATCTTTAGAAATTGTATTTCTTTGAATCGTAATACTTAAAAACAATACGCTAATAGTCATTGAATGTTGCTCCTTTCTTAGAAAAATAATGTAAGAGACTAAAAAATCGCGCAAAAAAACCACAGGAAGATACAGTTCTCCTATGGCTGGGCGTGAAAAAGCCACAGGAAAGTATACGACCTCCTGTGGCGAATTTATGAATTAAATGAAATAAAGTACGATTTTCAATTCTCCATTAGGGTGGTCGAATTCATATTTAATTGTCCAGAAAACACAGGTGCAGTTAACGCTAAAGTTAATGCATGTAATTGTAATTTCATCATTTCCTTCGACCTCCTTTTAGAATTTTTTTCTTACGTTAGTAAGTATATACAATTAATGGATAATTGTAAACATAAAAAATGAAAATTTTTAATTTTGATTAAAATGCGTATATTTAAAAAGGGATTTGAAAGTAAATATTGTAATTAACGAAATATCGATAAAAATGGGGGATGCTAAATGAAATATATGCATCATAACATGATCGTTATGCTAACAATTTTTTTATTCATTGCGGCTTGTTCTAACGGAGAAAGAATAAAAGATATATATGATGTTAGGTCAGATGATTTTAAGAAATATACTGGGACATACGTTGGTAATAATTCAGATGTGGTTGCAATTATTAATCATTTACCTGGTGGTGGAACAGTTCAAAGTATAAGTTTAGAAAAGTTTGGCGGGAAAATAATAATCATGCTATATGAAAACTTCTCATTTGAGAAGTTTTTTTATTTTTACAGGTAAGCAAAACAAGTTGTTGAAGGGCAGGCTGTCATAGAATATGATACATATTATAATGAGGAAAAGTTGAGGGGATAAAAATGCGTACAATTTTACTTTTTCTAAACGACATGTTCATTAGCGAAATCGAGGACATTAGGCAAAAACATGATCCTTTATTTGGATTAATTTCACCGCATATTACAATTGTATTCCCATTTGAAAGTTCGATTTCAAATGATGAGCTGAAATTACATATTATAAATGTATCAAAACCGATACAGAATATAGAAATTGAATTTACGAATCAAATTACAAGTGAAAGAGAATATTTGTTTTTACGAGTTGAAAAGGGGAAAGAACAAATAGAGGAACTACATAATATTCTATATACAGGACCTTTATTACAATTTTTGAAAGAAGACATTCCGTACATCCCGCATGTAACAGTCGGAAGAAAAGAAAGTGCCGAATTAGCTGCTGAAGTAGTGAAGGAGATTCCTAGTTTTCATGGGAAGTTAAATTGTGTGATTGATAGAATAAGCGTGGAGCGAATTGGAGAGAACGGGGAATCAATTATTGAATTTGAAGTGCCATTTCTAAAAAGCTGACAAAAGTCAGCTTTTTATTTCGTAGCATGAAGTAATGCACCAATTGCACCGCTATTACCACCATCTTGCAAAAAGATTGGTGTTTTATTTTGATATTCGGTGTAGCTACTAATAATATGTTGAAGTTGTACGTTATTACATAAAGTCGAACCAATATAAATAATATGTTCAATGTTTTTTGTTTCAGCGAATTGAAGGCTTAATGCAGTAACGACTTCACCGACAAGTCCTTGTACAGTAGCTAGTATATCGGAGCTACTATTATTTGATTCTGTAATGGCTGCTTTTCCGAAGTTACTAGCAGTTAAGTTATTATCGATAGGGGAAAGAATACCACCATAAATATCTCCAACCGTAATATCTAGCTCTTTTCTAGATCCTACTTTTGTTAGAGGTATTATATCTTCAAAATGATCTATATTTGTTAACAATTTTGAGAGTCCCATAATAGTCCCACCGCCAACTCCGGTTCCACCAGCGCGAATATATTGTTCATTATAAACATAATGGATAGAAGTACCTGTACCGATATTGGTTAAAATAAAATTGTTTATAGTATGTTGTTCTTCTTTTAATATGAATTGGACACCTGCAAGAGTAGCTTCAAATTCGCTTAGCTCTATTATTTTATATGAACCTGTAAGCAGTTGCTGTAATAGTTTCGATTTACCACCCGTAATACATATTTGTTTTATGCCATTGTTGTTTTTAATCCAATCTATTATTTTATGTTGTTCATGCGAATAAAATTTTTCAAAAGTTAATAGCTTTTTTTTGTTAAAATAAGCTATTTTCGTTAATGTGCCTCCAGCATCGATACCGATAGTACGTTCCATTTTCCTGCTCCTAACTACGTAATATGTTTTCCTATTTACTTAATCGGTTGAGAATAGATATTTCCAACTGATATAAGGAACACTTTAATCTGCTTGATATATTAATAGTTTTTCTATAGTTACAATAGGCTGGTCGTTTACAGTTGCAATACCTTTACCAAGAACAAAACCTCGGCGATTGCGCGTTAGCTCATAATGTAAATCAAGTTTATCACCGGGATATGCTTTTCCGTGGAATTCAACTCCATCTAAAGAGGAGAGGAATCCTAGTCCTTCAGAATCACTTGTATGTACAAATGCACTAAGCTGAGCAAGTGCTTCTACAATTAACATATGAGGCATATGTTTGTGACTATCATTTATAAACCATTCGTTATTTGTAATGAGTTTATATCCTGTAACGAATTCATCTTGTTTTACATTTGTTACTTTATCAATCATTAAAAATGGATAACGATGGGGAAGTGTGTCTTTAATATGCATATGAAAGTACCTCCAATTAATAATACCCCTGCTAAAGTTAAGCAGGGGAGCCGGAATTAATTTTTAACTAATTCATTTACTTTTTCAAGGACGAAAATGCCGCTATTTCTAATGTTTTCAACAACTTGTTGCAACACTTCTTTATCTTGAACGAGTGCAATACGTACGAAGCCTTCTCCGTGAGGTCCAAATGCATGACCAGGTGTAACAACGACATTCGCACGATCCATTAATGCATAAGCGAAGTCTAGAGAAGTCCATCCTTGTGGAATTTCTGCCCAGACAAACATACTACCAGCTGGCTTATCGACATTCCAGCCAAATGTTCGGAATCCATCGACTAAAGTATCTCTCCGTTCTTGATAAATATTGCGGTTTTTCTCACAAAATGCAGCGCCATTTCTTAGTGCTGCAGATGCCGCTTTTTGAATTGGTAAAAATACACCGTAATCGGTATTAGATTTAAATTGAGTAAGTGCACGAACAATTTCTTCGTTTCCAATCATATATCCAATACGGCTACCTGCTAAACTATAACTTTTTGACAAAGAATTGATTTCTACACCAACTTCTTTAGCACCAGGTACAGAGAGGAAGCTAATTGGCTTATTACCATCGAAATAAAATTCAGCATAAGCAAAATCATGGACAACGATAATATTATGCTTTTTCGCGAATGCGATTACTTCTTTAAAGAAATCTTCATGAGCCATTGCTGGAACGGGATTCCCTGGGAAGTTTAAAATCATCATCTTCGCTTGATCGGCAATTTCTTCAGGGATGACTTCTAAGTCTGGTAAGAAACCATTCTCTTTCTTTAAAGGCATATAGTAAGATGTTGCACCAGCCATTTGAATACCTGTTTCATAAGCTGTATATCCTGGATCAGGAACTAATATAATATCACCTGGATTTGCATAAACCATAGGTAAATGAACGAGCCCGTCTTGTGAACCCATTAATAATAAAACTTCTTTATCCGCATTTAATAAAACGTTATGAGTATTGTTGTAATATTCAGTTACAGCTTCGTGAAATTCTTGAATACCTGATAATGTATACCCGTAGCTCTCTTTCTCACTCGCTGTATGTACCATTGTTTCTCTTACAAAATCAGCGGGCGGCATATCAGGATTTCCGATGCTCAAATCAATCATGTTATGACCTGCTGCAATTTTTTCTTTTTTATAGGCTCCTAATTCACTAAATATAGAAGATTGGAATGCTTTCATTCTAGTTGCTAACGTGTAAGTCATCAAAACCCCTCCTAAAACAGTGCTTTCATTCTGCATTTTTAATTATTCTGAAAACACATGTTTATATTTTATCATTTTTTTATGAAAATTAAAACGATTGATAAATTTAGAGGAAGGATTAGCCTATTTTGAAAAAGTATCGATGTAAATAGCGTAGACGTGTTAATTGAAATGTCTATTATAGGATTCATTTTATATAACTTAAGTTATTTTATAGTTTTTATTAAGTATTTGTGGAAGATTTCTAAAGTGAAATAACGCAGAAAATATTTTCTGCGTTTCCTCTGAAATGTAATCATTTCTTTTTATACGTGCATAATTTTTCAGCTGTCAAAAAGTATACATTTAATGTATCGTCGGCAACTTTTAAAGTTTGCTCTGATGTAAATGAATTACCATAATCAATGTGATATACATTAGAATTTTTGACAAATGAGCCTTTATATAAATCGTCTTTATTCTTTGTTGTTTGCATTTCTACTAAATTTTGCACAATTTCCTCTTTATTTTCTTTTTTGACAACTGTTTCAAATTTATAATATACAGGGCATTCACCATTTTTATTGTCAACGACTTCCCAAGAACCGTATATATCGTTATTGCTGCATCCACTAAGTAGGATGATTAGTATAGGAATTGTAAGTAGAACCTTTTTCATTTTGTGCTCCTTTCTTTTAAATTTGAATAAACGTGCGAATACGATAGGGATATTATAATAAATAAAGTTTAAATTTTTTTAAAGAATTATTTAATTTCATATAAAAATTTAGGAGAAATTAAATAAGCATGAATCTAGTGTAAAGTCAGATTCATGCTAGTACCATAGCCTATGTTATGTCTTTTTTGAGGATAAATAAAGAGGAAAGCAGAATCACTATTCCATTTAATATATATACGCTTGCGATCATAAAGGCTAACGTACCTGCGCCAAATCCTGCTTTATCGAATATAGAAGCAAATGTTGCCATAGTCAAAAAGATAATGGGAGTCAGTAGTAAAAATATGAAACCTGCCACGATTCTTTTTTTAAAACTATGTCCAGATAAGGAAATGGCTAAAAAGTTTAGGATGCTAAACAGCGCAATTGCAAAGAGCAGGACAATAAATACTTGGATGCTATCAGACATTTTACCACTCCTTTTATAAAGAGTACTTTTTATAATCTATTCGAAATTAAAGGAGGATACTCCTTTAGGTAATTTCAATAAACGTAATAAATAGGCGTATTATAAAACAAAGAAGTATGGATTCAATATTAGATCCATACTTCTTTGTTTATTTTATAAATTCGCAGATTGCGAATGCTGTTTTTCATAATGTTTCTGCTTAGAGAGGGAAATAGAAATAATCAATAATGAAACGACTCCGAAGATGAGAACCATATATTGTAACCCAATTGTATCTAAGAAGAAGCCTGTGCCAAGTAAGACGATTTGGAACATAACCCTCTCAAACATATTACGGAATGAGAAGAGGCGACCGTGATAACTTTTTTCCACTTTCGTTTGGAAAATCGTCGACATAATAGGGAAGAAGCAGCCAACACTAAACCCAAACAACCCAAATGATGTAAGAGCCATCCATTTTATATCGCTAAAGAACAATGACAGATGTGCAAAAGCAGTACAAACTGCGAAGAAATATAGTAATTTTTCAGGTTTGAAATGATCAGATAGACGTTTAATTACGAAGGCACCTATCATAAATGCGACACCTTCAATTGTATATATGAACCCTTTAATCGTAGGATCATGTTGCATTTCGCTAATGTTAATAACCATTAAATTAAACCCAGCTATAAATAATAGAGGGATGATACTTAATATAAGTGCTGTAAAAGCAATAGGAATTCCTTTTAAAATACGAAATACTTCCATAAAGCTATTATCTTTTGCAGCTTGTTTACTTGGTGTTGTTGATTTCTTGTCTTCGAATTGTAGGAAGAAAGTCGAGAGGAATAATAAGGCGTATGCTACCATTGAGAAGGCATACATGTACTGTAAACTCATCACAACTAAAAGAATTCCACCTAGTGAAGTACCTGCAATACGAGCAATTGTACCAACATTCATATGTACACCGTTCATTTGTAATAACTCATGCTCACGTACGATGAGTGGAATTACAGATTGTAATGCAGGGAAATAAAATGCTGCTGAAATTTGAAGAGCAACCATAAATGCAATCATAAATGCGATACTTTCAAATTGAATAGCAAAAAACATGAAAATAACACTTAAAACTCGACCAAACCCAGCGTAAAGAAGAACTTTTTTCTTTTCATACTGATCGATGACACGGCCAGCCATAGGTCCAACTAGAACACCGGCTAATAGTCCGATAAATAATATAACTGATTTCATGAAATCAGAAGGGACATATTTTTGCATAAATTCAAGGTTGCCAAGAATACCAAGCCATAATCCTAGACCTGCAATAAACTCCCCAATTAAAACAATCCAAACGTTTTTATTACGCCACATAACATTAAAACCTCTCCGTCTTTTAAAATGAAAAACTCGTATATAAAACCTCCTTATTTATGTAGTGTTTTTATACGAACTTTTTTAGAGTCAGAGTCTATATTACGTGTTTCATAAGTGGATTTCAATCTTTTTGATTTGTCAAAAATTTGATGTGTTAAGTGCTGAAATAAGTGAATCCAAACGTAAAAATTTTATGATTAAAGCTAATAGAAAGTAAGAATATATATAAAAGCAAGAACGAATAACTACGCCTCGCTTTTCTCAAGTACAAAATTAAATATTAGATTCACTTAGCAACATTTTTGCTCTTTTCCAATAGCTAAAGCGCTAAAAGATAGAGGACCAACAACTTCTGCACTAGCACCACTAGTAAGGTTTTCTACAGTTAATGAATATTCGTGTGTTCCACTGCTAACGTTTTGATCTATAGCTTGAAATGTTTGTAAGTAAAATTGTTCAGAATCTGTAGATTCAATACCTACTTGTGCATTAAAAATTTCAATATTATCACGGAAAATTCGGAATAAAACTTGTGAAGTCCCAGTTATTCCTTCTACACCAATTGTAGCGATTAATTCTACTCGATTATTACGTGAATCTCTACTTGAAATTCTCAATTTCAAATTTGCTAGAATTGCTTTATTTGGAGAAGAGGGGATTGCAAAAGTTGTTTCACCAGTTTTACTAATAGGTTGAGTAGCTTGGTAATCAATGATATGAGTCATATTCTTCACTATTTTCATATACTAGAATATGAAAATAGTGAAGAATTAGCTTGGACAAATACTAGATTATTTAATAGAGTCAACAACAATTATTGAAAAGAAGAAATTCACATAAAAGCATCAAGAATATATCAAAATAAGATGATATTTTTCTTAATGCTTTTTGTAATTAAGCAGAATATTCTTCTTTACGTACTTCAAAAAATTCATTACGTCGTAAGTAATTATAAATTTTCTCTGAAACCTCTTCTTCTTCAGACACCAAGAAACGATGATCAAAAGCGTAGAAAGATTGACCTTTAATTAATTTTACGTAATACATATTAAACGCCTCCTGACACTAGATTATTACTTGCTTCATATTTATGATGGCCTATATGTCTGCTAAAAATACTTGGAGTTTCAAAGGGGATAAGCAGAGGGATGAAAGAGCTTACAATTCTGTAAGGTTTATGTCACCTTTTTCGATAGTTTACATTCGCTAATTTCTTCTATACTACAAATAAGTTACATAAAATAAGGGGGTAAAAAGATGGATGAAGTAATTGGAGAAGTTGTAGCAGGTATTTGTGAATTTGTAGTAGAAGTAACAGCGGATGCTATAGGAAATTTAGTTTCCGGAAATGATGAGGAAAAAGAAACATTATAATAATTTGTAAAAGAATAAAGTTGATCGAATTATAAAGGCTGATTTCTAAAGGGGATTCAGCTTTTTTATTTTTTACATTATATTAACTTAATTTGAATATTCATTTGTTATCATATTTAAGAAGCTTATATAAGGAGGTGAATAAACAAATATGTCGAATTCAGGGCCTGATTTATCTGTTTCTCGTTTGATTGTGGTAAATATAGAGGGAAAAGAATATCATTTTATTGTTCGTGAACATCCGATTGTAGGGAAATTTATATCGCTATTTGAAAATGGAAAAGAATATGGTTTAATAGATAAACAAATCGCTAATAAAGATAAATTTATTACATCGGAGCTTACTAAGTTAGATTATTTTAATATAGATGTTTTATATCTTACACCTGGGTGGATATGGATTGGTATGGATCAATTTGGTTTACATGCTCGTGAGGCTACTTATAACGAAGTAGATGTTATTATGAAGTTGAAAGAGGATTTATATTATATAGATATATATGAAGAAATAAAAATGTAGTAAATATTTAGTCAGGTTAGGGGGCAAGTTCCCGTAGCCTTTTTTGTTTAATGGAAAAACGTATAATCATATTATTTTGATTATAAGGGAACGTGATGAGAAGTGAGATGAAAAGAGGATTTGAAAATACATGAAGAGAATTGTAATAATTATATGAGTCGTATATGTAAATAACAATAGAAAGAAGATGATAATATGAGTAAAGAAGAGCTTGTGAAAAAACAGTTTGGCAGTAATGCAGATAAATATGTAAATAGTAAAATACATGCTAAAGGACTGGATTTACAATATGTAGTTCAACAAGTTGAGTCTCGTCATAATAATCGTCTTCTTGATGTTGCTACTGGTGGTGGACATGTGGCAAATATGTTAGCACCTATGTTTGAAGAAGTAGTTGCACTTGATTTAACAGAACAGATGTTAGAAAAAGCCAAAATTTTTATAAAGCAGAATGGGCATGAAAATGTATCTTTTGTAGCAGGAAACGCAGAGGATTTACCATTTGCAGACCATTTTTTTGATACAATCACATGCCGGATTGCAGCCCATCATTTTACGAATCCGGCTCAATTTATTTATGAAGTAAATCGTACGTTGGAGGATAATGGATTATTCATCTTAATAGATAATGTTTCGCCAGAAAATAATGAATATGATACATTTTATAATTTTATAGAAAAAAAGCGGGACCCAAGTCATGAACGAGCTCTAAAAAAGACAGAATGGCTTACTTTATTAGAAAAACACGGTTTGCAAATGCAGTCATGCCTTACTTTTGATAAGAAGTTTGATTTTGACTGGTGGTGTAATATGATGGATGTTCCTGTACAAAAGCGTGAAAAATTAACAGAATGTATGATGAAAGCACCAAACGAAATGAAGGAATATTTTAATATTCAATTTAAAAATAATAAGGTAGAGTCGTTCTATACTGAAATGGCTATGTTTATATGTAAAAAAAGTACAACATTAAAAAGATAAATGTGTTGCAGTCTTTCTGAAGTACGATATACTTAGTACAGAGAAACTGAGAATTGAGGAATAGATATAATGATTCGTGTACGTATTGAAGGTACTGAGAAAGAAATGCTTGAATTTATGGAGAAAATGCCGGACATTCCTGGATTTGAAAAGACACATATGAGAGAGCCGAGAAAAGGAAATAACCCGAAATACGATTCAAGTAAAAATGTACTTGCATATTTGTCTTATAAAAAGATTGAAGTCGCCAATAAATAGGCGGCTTTTTTAGTTTGCGCTGTTTCACCGCCTTGTCTTTTTCACATAATAATAATAGTAGATTATGCTTAAGAGGGGTGAGAATAGTTAATAAGAAAATTATCTTTTTTGGAGACTTTGGTATTGATGACGCCGTAGCGTTAATTTATGCAAATAAAACATGTAAATTAGATATTCTAGGTATTGTTGCTGAGTACGGGAATGTATCACGAGATATCGTTACGGAAAATGTTTATTTTTTAGAAAGGTACTATGCTACACAAGTGAAAATTATTGAAGGTGCGAGTAGACCGATGACAGCTGAAGAGCCTTTGTTTTTCCCTGAAATCCACGGGGATCACGGTTTAGGTCCTATTATTCCACCTGAGATGAGAATTTGTAAACGAGAAAATTTTTGTGAATTAATCAAATTAATCGAACCTTGTCCAGAAGATATTATAATTGTGGCGACAGGGAGACTAACGACGCTTGCTACGTTATTTTTATTGTATCCAAATATAATGGATCGTATTTGTTCGTATTATATAATGGGCGGCGCTTTCCTATTTCCAGGTAATGTTACACCAGTATCTGAAGCGAATTTTTATGGTGATCCAATTGCAGCAAATATTGTTATGAAATATGCGAAAAACGCTAGCATATACCCGTTAAATGTAACACAGGGCGCGCTTATTACGCCTGAAATGGTGAATATAATAGATAAACAAGGAACTGGACAGGCGAAACTCATTAAACCAATGATTGATTTTTATTATGAGAATTTCTATAAAAAAGAATATCCGGGTATTGGTGGAAGTCCTATACACGATTTACTACCGTTTATCTCGTTTATAAATGACAGTATTTTCGAATATAAAAAATCGGCAGTGTGGATTAGTACGACAAATGATGTGACTAGGGGCCAAAGTGTAGCAGACTTTAGAAAAATAGCTGAGCCAACAAGGTTTGATGATCGGCCGATTCAAAGAATTGCTGTTGGTTTTAACTATGCAGCTTTTAAAGAAGAGTTTATGCGAACAATATTGAAGGCAGATTGTTCTTAATGTGTGTAATAACAAGTCGGATAAATCGTTAGTTCAAAAAAAGGTTTAATCTGTGTGTATTATTCTCAAAAATCTTAAAGTTGAACAACATGAATAACTTATGAAAAATGTCACATAACTAATGGTAAGCAATTGTTTCTAATTATATTTTGATTGGTGAAATGTAAAGGAGGTTATTATATGATTTGGTCTTTAATCGTCGGTGGTATATTAGGATGGCTTGCGAGCTTAATTACTGGAAAGGACGTACCTGGTGGTGTAATTGGTAATATTATTGCTGGTATTATCGGTTCTTGGGTTGGTTCGAAATTACTTGGTAGTTTTGGTCCAGTCATTGGCGGATATGCAATTATTCCAGCTTTAATCGGTGCGATCATTTTAATTTTCATCGTAAGCTTCTTATTACGAGCAATGCGAAAATGAATGTAAGGACTGTTTACATTTGTAAGCAGTCCTTTTTATATGTTATGCTAGTATTATACAATCAGGAGGTGTCAGCATTGAAATCATTTACAGTAAATTTCCATCAAGAAGATAATGCAAAAGCGACAACAGTACATAAATTAAGTGAAGAGGACTTCAATAAAGCAACTGAAAAAGGTACTCGTCATTTATTTGATTTAGATACAAACGTTGGCTTCTTCGTATTCTTTGATGCAGAAGATGCAGAAGGAAATGATCAATACTTAATGTTACAATATGAAGGGGATCATGAAGAACCAACTGCATGCTACGGATTTGATTTAAAACTATACTATCAATTTTTAGCACTATACTTAAACGATCTTGAATTCCAAGGCGAAACAGATGAGGAAGAGGAAGAATACGGTCCAATTCATCATTTAGCGCATTTACTTTATCATATTGTTGAAGATGGTAAATCAATTGAAGTGTAATATACATATTTGAAGCTGCTCTTTTTGGGCAGCTTTTTTATATGACATTGAAATGGTGTACTGTAAGCTAAATAAGGTGAAATTTTAATCAGTGGGGGTTTTGTTCATTCCCACTGATTATCAGCCCTCACCAATTTAGCTTTTACGGGCAGCAGGGCCCCCACCTAACTTCTTTGTTTCCGCTGAATTTTGAGGTGGGGATCTTACTACCCAGCAAATAGCGGGATAAATTAATAATAGAAATTTATTTATTACTTTCATGTTAGCGTCGTAAAACACCTGTTATAATGATTGTAATTAAATTCTTGGAGGCTAATTCTATGCTTGTAGATGTAAAAGCTTTTATTAAAGCTGCAGGTTTAACATGTATTTCATCATTAAGTGGAGATAACACGTTTGCTTATAATTTTGAAACAGTAAAAAACACTATCGCTACATTTTTTAAGAAGCTAAGATTTACCGTTTAATTTCATTTCAACCAGTAGGAAAAGAGTAATCACTTCCTACTGGTTTTTTTGTTTCAAGGAGCTGTTGTGACAGCATGTTTTAAGTTATAGATAGAGGATATTATCATCAAGAAGAGAAGGTTTAAAGAAGGAGATGAATACGATGATTAACAATATAATTCCAAGTTTTTTAAAATTATGGGAAAGTGACGATTTAGAATTAGAAGTCCTTAATTAATACTATACTTCGCATCCGGTTGATTATCGAAATGAATAAAATACAATAGGGGGTAAAAATGATGAAAGTATATTTCAAAATAGTTATGTTATTTCTTGCTTTTACATGCACATTTGCATTAGCAGCATGTAAAGGGACAGACGAAAAAAAGGAAGCAAATCCAGCCTCGAAAAATCATAAAAATGAACAAAGCAATTCTTCAGAAGAAAAGAAAAATCTTGAAGCAAAACCAAGTAATGAAAAAACAACAAAACCATCAGCTGAGCAAGATTCGAAAGATAGAACACTTAATCAAAAATCAATTAACCACGTTAAAGATTTGTTTGAACTAGCAAAAGAAGGAAAGGTACCTAATGTGCCATTTGGAGCCCATACAGGGGATATTGAAGAAATTGAAAAAGCGTGGGGGAAAGCAAATAAAACCGAATATGCAGGGAATGGAATGTACGCAACTTTTACAAATAAAAATGTTGTTTTCGGATTTAATAAAGGGTCACAAGTTTTTGATGTACGCTCATATCATGCAGAACTAAAATTGATTACATTACAAGAAATTGAAAAAGCATTAGGAAAACCATCTTCAGTTAAAGAGAATGGTGAAGATAAAATATATGTATACAAAGTAAATAACCAGTATGAATTGAAATTTGTCATTCCAAAATCGACTGGTAAGGTCGATCATATTTCCGTATTTTCGCCAGAGGATAGTATTAATAAAATGGCAGGATAAGAAATTAAGTGATTTCAAAAACACCTCACTTTCTTGAAGTGAGGTGTTTTTAGTTGTAAACAAGGAACGTCTCCTGTCATATAAAACATACCTTCATATGCGAAATACTTCACTTTTATTTTTTAGCATTTATCCAATAAGAAATGTTGATCTACTGAAAAAGTAGTAACCTATAAATTATGTGTAGGATGGTTCACGATTTTTTTACGTTTCAAACTTTGAACAAATAGCGCTTGAACAATACCTCCAACTAATAAGAAGCTAGCACAAATATAAAACAGCATACTTCCATTTAACTTACTTAATATAACTGCACCAATAACTGGTCCACACGTTCGAGATATATCCCAGTGTATACCGTAAATTGAAAAATATAAACCACGTTTATCATGAGGTGCAATTTCTGAAACGAATCGTAATAAATGGTTTAGAGCAATACTTTCTCCAATGACTAAAAAGAGTAAGGTGAAGAATAACGACAATATCGTCGTTGAATAACTAAAGCCAACTGCAGCTATTGTATAGCAGGCGTAAGAAATAAGGATGATTTTCGCCATAGAAAATCGTTCAGACCATTTTACGAGGAAGATTTGTAGAATGATTTCCAAAATGGCTTTGCATGTTGAAATAAATGCGAGTATGAATACGAGATTAGGAAATACATGTTCTGCAAAAATACGATAATTCGTCTCAGTTTGTGCATAAAAAAAGCTAATAGGAAGTGTAGAAACCATAAGACCGAATATGGCGTAATGTTTAAAAACAAATTGCTTTGGTGAACTTGCCTCAACTGTTTGTTTCGACTTACTTATAGGTGGAACAGTTTCTGGGAGCTGGGTCCAAACAACAACAGCATATATCGTAAGAGTTACACTTTGCACGATAAATAAATATTCTGGGTGAGTATTATAAAAACTTGCACCGATTAAAGGGCCGACTACGGATCCGATTGCTCCCATCGTTTGTAGGAGAGCAAAAATCTCTGCTTGCTGCTCTTGTTTTGTTAAATCAGCAATTTGTGCACGCTGAGCTGGAATGTATAAGGAACGGCCAATACCATTAATGACATATAACAGTGCAAATATAAAAACGGATTGAGCGAAAATGAAACTACCGATTGCAACACCTTGTAGTAATAATCCGAGTAACATAATCTTTTTTCGGCCATATTTATCAGTAATTCCTCCAGCAATAAGTGTAAATAAAATGTCTGAAAGTGGCTGCAGTCCGAAAATCAGCATAGTTATTATTACATTGCCGTTTAACATTTTATTGACGTAAATAATCATAATGAGAGCTAACATAGATTCAGTCGTTCGGGTTAATAATTCACCGCACAGTCTAATAAAAATAGGTTTATTGTAACGAAGTAAGAGATAATTCAATATTAATTCCTCCTTTCTATATTGAAATGATAAGATGAAAGGAGAGTTGGAAAAAGGGTAGAAACAATAGGGAGTATTTTTCACCTTTTAGGGGGAGTATGATGTTTATTTTAGATCAATACATTGAACTATGGATTGCTTATGGAAAAGGGAAAAAAGAGGGAGAACGATTGGAAGTAACAGTGCAAAATATATCTAGAACACTATTTTGTACAGAGCGTAATAGTAAATTAATTATAAAAAAATTAGATGAGTTAAATTGGATTAAGTGGTTTCCAGGTCGCGGCAGAGGAAATCGTTCTAAGTTAATATTTCAAAAGCACCCGATGTCTTTAATTTTAGATAGAGGAAAAGAAATAACGAAAAAAGGGGATGTGAAAAGCGGAAGCATATTTGTGGAACGCTATAGCTCACATTTTCCATCGGTAAAGGGAGAATATCACTCCTGGGTGGATTCAATATTTGGTCATAAGGTTGAAATGACATCTGAAGGGAGAAGAGATGTACTCCGGTTGCAAGTACAAATGAATTTAGATATCACATTAGATCCTGTATACGCTACAATGCGTTCAGAATGCCATATGGTAAAACATATATTTGACACACTCGTGTATGTAGACGGTAATACAAACATTATAGAGCCAAGACTTGCATTTCACTGGGAATATAATGACGCTGAAAAAATATGGACGTTTTACTTACGAAAAGGAGTTCACTTTCATAATGGAAAACAACTTACTGCACATGATGTTATATACTCGTTGAATCGATTTATGAAGCTGGAAAATAATGCACACGCATGGATGTTACAACACGTTGAAAATATCCGTTCAGTGGATGACTACGTTTTCGAAATTCAATTACATACGGAAAATCGAATGTTTTTACATATGCTAAGTGCAGAACAGTGTTCTATCGTGAATGAAGATGAAGCAGGAGGGTTAATTGGAACAGGGCCTTTTCAATTATATAAAAGTAATGAAAATCTGTTCATTTTAGAAGGACATCCTTTATATTTTCGTGAAAGACCTTTTTTAGATCGTATTGAGTTGTGGAATGTAGAACAAGGTGTAAGTACATACGATGTTTTAGTAAAGGCGCAGTATAAAGATAAAGAAAAACATAATAAAGAATTGTCTCGGCTTGAGTCGAACGTGACATATATAACATGTAATCTTATGAAAGAAGGACCAATGCAAGATGCGTTATTTCGGAAAGCGTTATATCAAATCATTCATGGTTATACAATCGTTCAAGAACTCGGCGGAGAACGTGGAGAAGTGGCAAAGAAACTAATATTAGCAAATGAAAGCATAGTAGATATTGACGAAGATATCGAAAGTTTAATTAAAAGGAGTACTTATCATAGTGAAGTGCTACAACTCTACACATTTACAGGACGAGATCATGTTGAAGATGCACAATGGATACAAAAAGAGTGTGCGAAGTACGGGATTCGTGTAGAAAATAATTTTCTTGAGATAGAAGAGCTATTGGAAGTAAGTACGATACAAAAGGCCGATATGATGCATGATAGTGCCACAATAAGTGAACGAATAGAAGATAGTTTATTATATATGTTTCTTACAAAAAATAGTTTTATTCATGGACAAAGCAGCATGGACTTTCATGAAAAGTTGTCTCCTTATTTTAGACAAGAAGAATTAGAGAAAAGAGTTACACTGTTACGCGATATCGAGGATACTTTGTTACGTCAAATTCATATTATTCCTTTATATCGTAATAAACAAGAGGTAAGTACACATGAAAAAGTTCAAAATATAATGATTAATTCACAAGGTTGGATTGATTTTTATAATATTTGGTTTAAATCTTGATATATAAGGGCTTTTGCACATTTTCATAAGATGTGTAAGAGCCTTTTTGTATGTGAGAATAGGTTTGTTTTACACATTGTTACGCTACTTGTGATAAAAGTCTATTTGCAGCGTAACAGTGTTATGTTACATTGTTATCAGGAAGGAGTGTTATACAGTTGAGTACAGATTTAATTTCAAAAAAAGATTTATTAGAACTAACTGGTATTTCATACGGACAGTTATATAGGTGGAAAAGAAAAAATTTAATTCCGGAAGATTGGTTTGTACGAAAATCAACGTTTACAGGTCAAGAGACATTTTTTCCGAAAGAAAAGATATTAGAGCGTATCGATAAAATCCAAACGATGAAAGAGGATTTATCACTTGATGAACTAGCGAACATGTTTTCACCGAGTGTGAGAGAAATTCTTTTAACAAAGGAAGAGATTTTACGCAAGGGGATTGCATCAGAACCAGTTTTACAATTTTTCATAGAACAAACGAATAAAACAGCAGAGTTTCAATTTGTAGACATTCTTTATGTGTACATGTTAGAAGAATTACTACAATCAGGAGAGATTAGTTTAGAAGAAGGAAAAATGGTCTTGCAAGTTTTACGTGAAAATTATGAAGCAATGAAACATAAAACTTGTGACTTAATCATTGTCCGAAAGTTAGGTATTTCTACATGTTTATTAGTTTCAAACGTGGACGATTTAATTTTTGAAAAAGGCACCAAAATCGTTTTACGCGAAGCGATTATGAAATATACCGAAGCATTAAAAACTAAATTGTTGTAGTGGAGGAGAAAGTATGCGTACAGATAATTTGATTATAAATGGTTACGGTTCATCGAATGGTGGCGAGTTTCATAAAGTGCAATTAAACGGAAAAGGAACTGTGAATGGAAATGTTGAATGTGAGCAATTTGAATGTAACGGTTACGGTGCAGTTACTGGCGATTTGAAAAGTAGCAGTGCACGAATTAGCGGATCTGGTAAAGTTGATGGCACAGTTCATGCTGAAACGATGCGAATTGATGGAAAAGCAACAATTACGCAAAATGTAAAAGCAAACAGTTTGAAAATTGCAGGAAAAGGTACGATAGGTGGAAATGTCACTGGTGAAGAATTTAAAGTCAATGGTCAAGCTACAATTGACGGTAATTGTGAAGTGGATACTTTTTCTTCAGAAGGACAATTTACAATCGGTGGTTTATTAAGCGCAGATGAAATTAATATAAATATTCACGGTACATGTCGAGCGAAAGAAATTGGTGGTCAAACGATTAAAGTAAGACATAGATCAGGTACATTTAGTAGGCTATTTAAAACAGTATTTGGCTTGCAGTTAGAAGCTGAACTATTAGAAGGTGACAATATCGATATTGATTATGCTCACATAAGAACGGTAAGAGGAAACAATGTTACAGTAGGAGCAAACTGTGAGATTGAACTGATTGAATATACCGGTGTTCTTACTGTTGATAAAAATGCAAATGTAAAAGAATTTAAGCAGGTTTAACGGAAGGGAGAAATCAGTATGGAACATCCACATAGTCTCACAGTAAATGGTTCTGGTAATTCAGCAGGCGGAGATTATAATAAAGTGAAGATTCGCGGTGAAGGAACAATTACCAATGATATGAGTTGCAATGAGTTTAAAACGTACGGAACGAGTGATGTACGCGGTAATGTGAAAGTGAAAAACTATGTCGTGTATGGAGATAACGAAGTACAAGGAAATGTAGATGCGGAATATGTAAAAGTATATGGTAATACACAAATTCATGGTGATGCTCATATTGAAAAAACAAAAGTTAGAGGTATGATAGATATTGCAGGAAAGTTTTCAGGTGATTTCGTAGATGTAAAAGGTGCTTTAAATGTGAAGGGAGATATTGAAATAGAAGATTTATCATTAACTGGTGGTCTTGAAAGTGCTGGATTACTTAATGCTGAAAATATTCAAATCTCACTTCGTTATGAAGGCAGTAAGGTAAGAGAAATTGGTGGCAAAAAGATTACTGTTCGTAAAAAAACGAGATTTATTCCTTTTACTAGTCATGCTGGAAACCTCCAAACTTCGATTGTTGAAGGAGATGATATCTATTTAGAACATACGATTGCTGAAGTTGTAAGAGGCAACAACGTCACAATTGGTCCTGGATGTGAAATTAGTGTTGTAGAATATCATACTAGTTTTAATCAAAAAGGTAATGCAGTCGTAAAAGAACATAAACAAATATAAGTAGTATGAGGGAGAGCAAGAGATATGGTTGAGAAGAATAATAAGCTCGGCTTTGTTGTGGCGGGCTTATTGCTAGGTATTTTAACGGCATCGATGGATAATACCATTGTCGTAACGGCGATGGGAACAATCGTTGGTGACTTAGGAGGCCTCGAAAACTTTGTATGGGTCGTTTCTGCCTATATGGTCGCAGAAATGGCAGGCATGCCGATTTTCGGTAAGCTATCAGATATGTATGGTAGAAAGAGATTCTTTATTTTCGGTTTAATTGTCTTTATGATTGGTTCGGCACTTTGTGGTACTGCTGAAAATATTACACAGTTAGGTATTTATCGTGCCATTCAAGGTATTGGCGGCGGGGCATTAGTGCCAATCGCGTTTACTATCGTTTTTGATATTTTCCCACCTGAAAAACGCGGGAAAATGGGTGGTTTATTCGGAGCGGTATTTGGATTATCTAGTATTTTCGGGCCATTACTTGGCGCATATATTACCGATTACATTAGCTGGCACTGGGTATTTTATATTAACTTACCACTTGGCATTTTAGCACTTATTTTTATTACATTCTTTTATAAAGAATCACGCGTTCATAGAAAGCAAAAAATTGATTGGTTTGGCGCAATTACTTTAGTTGGTGCAGTAATTTGTTTAATGTTTGCTTTAGAACTAGGTGGACAAAAATATGATTGGGATTCTAGCTTTATTTTAAGCTTATTTGGTGGATTCGCCATTTTAATCATCGCATTCATTTTTATTGAACGAAAAGTAGAAGAACCAATTATTTCATTTGAGATGTTTAAGCAGCGCTTATTCGGAATGAGTACAATTATTGCTTTATGTTACGGTGCTGCATTTATGTCAGCAACTGTGTACATTCCGTTATTTATTCAAGGTGTATACGGTGGTACCGCAACAAACTCAGGATTATTACTTTTACCGATGATGTTAGGATCAGTCGTAACAGCGCAGTTAGGCGGATTTTTAACAACTAAACTTAGCTACCGAAACATTATGATTATTTCTGCGGTTATTATGCTAATTGGACTATTCTTATTAAGCACGTTAACACCAGAAACAAGTCGTGCATTATTAACAGTTTATATGATTATTATCGGATTTGGAGTCGGTTTCTCATTCTCTGTACTAAGTATGGCAGCTATTCACAACTTCGGTATGGAACAGCGCGGGTCTGCGACTTCAACGAGTAACTTCATTCGTTCGTTAGGAATGACACTAGGCATTACAATCTTCGGAATGATCCAAAGAACAGGTTTCCAAGATCAATTAGAAGAAGCATTTAAAGGGATGAGCGGGGGAATGAATACAAACGCTTTAGGGGATTCAAGAGCTATTCTATCAGAATCGGCAAGATCTCAAATCCCTCCGCAAATATTAGATAAGATTATTGACGCTCTTTCTAGTTCAATTGTTCAAACATTCATGTGGGCATTGGTACCAGCTGGATTAGCATTCATATTCATTTTCTTTATGGGAAATGAGCGCATGGTAATTAAGAAACAACAAACGAATAAAAAGAGTGAAACATCAAAAGCGTAATGAAAAAGCTCCTTTCTAATTGGAAAGGAGCTTTTTCGTATGTACGGATTTAGATTAGCCTTCGATAATTTCGTATTCTTCGTCTGCTAATAGTAAAATTTGTGTTTTCTTACCTTTGTTTTGAACTTCGATTACATCGTAAGCACCTAAGTCTCTTACTTTGCTTTGAGAAGCGTTAACCATAACTTCAATAGAATCAATTAAGATATCTTCTTCAATGTATGATTCAGGCAATGCCATATCTTCAGTATCTAATACACATGCGTATAGATTTTGTAAGTTTTCAGCAGTTGGGTTTTGTTCCTCAACATCAATGATGTTTTTTACTGCTTCCATATTTTCCTCTTTTGCTTGGTATACTTTAATTTTAGCCATTGTTTTAATCTCCTTTATAACGTAATCGTAGAGGCTACACCTTATTATAACGTTTTTTTCATGAAAGATGAAATTGTTATATGTATTTATAGTAAAAATTATGTGTCCTTACTCAAAAATGGTGTGATTTCCATATAAATGTACGATTAGGTAACGATATTGCTACGTTAACGTTATATTGTCCAAGCTTTTCTTATTTTCTTCTCATATATATGTAGTAGCAATTCTATATAGAGAAGGGATGGAGTGTAAGTGGGGTGTGAACCGAAACGTGATTGTGGGTGTTGCCAAAATAGTATATGTGAGTTTTTACAGAGTCTAGAACCGTATACAAAAGTTGAAAGTATCATAATAGCAGGAAACGAAATTGCTGTATCTTATTTTCTTTCATTTAATAAGAAAACAGGTATCGTATCATTCGTACAAGAAGACTATGAGGTTATATTTGTCGATTGTTCAAAGATTGATGCAATTCGAATAGGGAAAGTATGTAGTTGCAAAACAAAAGTTAAATATATTGAAGAGGACTTTAGCTTGCTAGGAAATGTTTGCCCGCATTGTTTAACGGAGGGGAGTACAATCTTTTTCGATTTTAACAATCCTGAATTAAATGTGTCTTTCCAAGCAACAACAATTAATCCACCTAGATGTACTGAATTTACAGATGATCTCGGGAATGTAGTAAAGCAAATTACTATAGTAGGTGAGGCGAGAGTTTCTAGAGATTTTGTTCAAGTACCTGAACTGGTAGGTTTTCGATTACTTTTATCACATCCAGCTGGAGACCCTTTAAACTACGGATTATTATTTATTAATTTTCCTGATACGATTTTTATTTTTATATTGGCATCAAGCGGATACCTTTCCATTTCGAACTGTTTAAAAATAGAGGGCGGAACTGGTGATGCCGAAATAGAAGAGATGAAAAAAATGATAGAGGATGACGTTAACACGTACAAATCAGTTGTTAAATTGACTAAAGTATATAAGAACGGTGAGACGGAATCTTTTATTTATAAAAATGAGTTATAACACATGTATTTAAATGCACCCTCAAACTATTGTTGAGGGTTGTTACATAATTAATTATGTTGGTCCTTCAAACCGTTTGTTAACGGGTAAGAAATATATTTATTGTTGACTTATTTTATATGTTGATCATTTCATAGTTAGTAGATGTTATAATCATTTTATGTTTACTGATATTTTATAAATATTCGAAGTTTTAATTTAATAGTCAATTGCTTTTATGATGAACAGGTGGGTATGTATATGAATACGAATTATGGAGCGCTCATGAAAATGTTAAGAGTAGTTGATTCTAAAGAAGGCGGGAATGTAAATGATATATGAAGCGAATATACATACAAGAAAAAAACTAGTTTCTATGTTTGAGGATTTCAATAACGTTGTTTTACTTTCTTATTTACAAGGGCATATGGGTACTGCTTGGGTAAATGATCTTGAAAATCCAAAAGTAGCACAAGTTACGGTAGGGATTTTTACATTTTACGCTGGAGACCCAAATACGAAAGAAACGGAAGAGTTATTACGTAATATTCCAGAAAGAATTTTAGTTATCGTAAATAGTGAAGAGTGGAAACAACGCTTAGAAACATTCCATGAAAGAAAAATAGATAAGTTTTTACGTTATAAATTCAAACGAAATCCAGAAGTTTTTAATCGTTCAAAATTAAAATCTTTTATATCAGCACTTCCAAAAGAATATGAGTTAAGAAGAATAGACGAGCATATCGCAAATAGCCCTACATTACATAAGATATCTGAAGATTTCACAAGTCAATTTCATTCGGTAGAAGATTATATAAACCGTGGTATAGGTTATAGCATTTTATATAACGGAGAAGTTGTATGCGGTGCATCCTCGTATAGTATTTATAATGATGGGATTGAAATTGAAGTTGCGACTGATCACAATCATAGAAGAGAGGGCTTGGCAACTGTAGTAAGTGCAGCTCTTATATTGGATTGCTTAGAAAATGGAAAGTATCCAAACTGGGACGCAGCGAATACTACATCTGCTAAACTAGCAGAAAAGTTAGGATATGAATTTGATAAGGCATATGATACTTATTTTGTGGATAATAGATGAGTGAAGGGTTACATACTAAAAAATAAATGCGCCCTAGTACGTAAGTCTAGGGCGCATTTATTAGTTGGTAAATATCTTCATAACAATCATATCATATTTTATCTTTTGAATGTTTGGAATTAAAGATATTTATGTGACTTTTTGAAAAAATAAAAGAGCAGCTAGCAAAAGCCAACTGCTCCTCTCCAAGGGGAAATGGAGAAGTACAATCATCTTATCTATAGTATTGACGGAACATAGAGTTTTAATCAAAGCCCGATTGGTGAGGGATTTGATTAAAACTCCCACTGATTAAAGTTTCACTTTATTACATTTACAATTTAAATAGTAGAACGTGTTTATCGTAGTTCTCCAAACACCAATTATATTTTTTTAGAATAATTGGATGGACTGCTTCTGTCGTAGTATCGACTTCAGTATATCCATATTTCTTATAAAAGTTTTCTAATTCCTCAAAAGGAAGACAATATACATCTTGTATTTGTGATTTTTTCGCAGTTTCTACTAAAAATGAAACAAGCTCACCAGCTAATTGAAGCCCTCTAAATTGAGGCAGAATAAAAATCCCGCCCATTTCTAAAGTATCTTCATCTATTTGGACTAATCGGCCAACACCTGCATACTCGTTGTTATATGTAATAATTGCAACTTTATCTCTCTTTAAATCACTTCGTACAAATCCTATTGAGTCATATTGACTATTAATCCATTTTAAATCGTTAGATGTGGCCAATTGAATACTCATATATATCCTCCTTCGGAATACTAGCGCTCTCTTCATTATATAGAACATAACATAACATACTATATCAAAGGAACCTTGAGGTAGCCCATTTGTTTAAGTTATTAGTTAAAAGTGTGGGGTTGCTGGCATTGAAATGATGGCTTCATCAAACATAGGATAATAATCTTGTGAATTTAGTGTTACATAGTCAAAATAAAAATTAATTCATGTGTTCGGTAATGCACGATTGTTTAAGTGTAGAGAAGATCATAGGGGTATTTTAATTAGTAGCTACTATATTCATTGAAGTTATTAAGGAAATGTCGTAATCCCTAGCCTTAGTGATACAAATCATATTAGGGTTTAGTAAAAAAACTCTTCCTGAAAAAGAGGGGGGTTAAAGATAAGAGCACTTCGAAAAGTGCCCTTCAGTAAACGACTACTTATTCTAAAAAGAAAGGATGCAATATATTATATGAAGTTTAGTGTATTTAAGTATGGGTCTTTTATATAAAAGTTTTATTTTGTTCCGAATAAAAAGGCGGTTGTTTCCGCAACCACCTTTCAGTAAAACAAAGCACTTTTTATGAAATAAATTATGGATGGTCCCTAAAAAAGGTATAGGATATACCCACATTTTTATAACTAAAGTGACGAACTCAGGTTATAAGGAAGGAACAATTATATTGTATGAAATCTATTCTAGAGTAGTCACAAAGAAAGTTGTCTTCTTATTAGAAGGCAGCTTTTTTTATTAGAAAAAGAAGTAGAAGATTAAGTTACTTGTCCAAACAAATTTAAAAAAAATACATAAAATGCTATTAGTTAGTCAATATTTTAATATTGCTAATTTTTAAGACTAAAAGGGGTGATTTTATGTGTGAATGTGAAGTTTGTAGACGAAAGAAAAATCGGGATCCATTAAACCGGGAGTTTGAGCCGAAAAAACGAGTTCCTGAGCCAAAAAAAGAGGATTGCGAGCCGAAAAAAGAAGATTGCGAATCATTAAATTATTATTCGTTTAGTAAAAATGCAAATTTTTTAGAGGAAGCTATACAAACAGATGAAATCGATCAAATTTCTGAGGAATATATTGAAATAGTTGATTCAGCAGATGTACAAGTTACTACTACAGATACAAAAGCTGCGCTATCTATCCAAGCGGCATTACAAGCAGCTATCGTAGTTGTAGTAAGTATTTCTATAGCAGATAGTGAAAAGGCAGATAAAATAACACAAGAATTATTTCAAAAATCAGCTATTAAACAAATTAATAGACAAAAAACATTTATTAAAAATTCTAGAAACGTAACCGTAACAACTACTGATACAGATATTGCAGTGAATATTCAAATTCTTCTTCAAATTTTATTAGCTTTATTAGTTAAACTAAACATTTTATAAAGTGTCTATCCTATTGATATTTAGCTATAAGTTTTCACTCTAAGTAAATGTTTTTTGTTGTAATACGTGGTACAAGCTTGGACTTTTTATTATGACTGAATTAATATTCAAGATTAATGGTAAGGCAAGTGTGGAAAACTACAAATAAAGATAAAATACATGATTTAACAGTAATGAAACTTATATTTATGTGAAGTGAAGGAAAGCTGTCTTCTTATTAGAAGTCAGCTTTTGATTTTATTAGCAAAAAGAAGTGAAAATAGAAGATTAAGTTACTTGTCCAAGCAATTTTTATTTCATTACATATAATGCTCGTAGATATTTAAAATTTTTATAGAAAATTGATTGGAGTGAATATTGTAAATGGATGATTTAAATAAATTTTCTTCCTTTAAGTTTGATAAGGATCAAAAGAATATAATTATAGACCTTTTACTCTCAGATATTTTTAATAGGCATGGGATAAATGAAGAAAAACTAAAAAATTTATCACCAGAAAAAAAGCAGCAAATTAAAAGTATTGTTTCTGAAATACAATCACAAGTTAATAATTATTTAGATTGAAAGGGGGTGAACACATGGACAAAACATGTCATTCAGATGAAAATAAAAAGTGGAGTGCATTAGATTCCTCAAATCCTCATCCATCTTTTAAAAATGCTAGCGTTTCAGAAGCAGCTGCGCAAGAAAGTAAAACGTATCAAATTTCTGAAGAATCTATTACAATTGTAGATTCCGCAGATGTAGAAGTTACTACTACAGATACAAAAGCTGCTTTATCTATTCAAGCAGCATTACAAGCAGCTATCGTGGTTATAATAAGTATTTCTATAGCAGATAGTGAAAAAGCTGACCGTGTAGCACAAGAATTGTTTCAAAAATCATCTATTAAACAAATTAATAAACAAGAAACTGTTATTAGAAATTCTAGAAATGTTACAGTTACGACTACGGATACAGACATAGCAGTAAATGTTCAAATTCTTCTCCAAATTTTATTAGCTTTACTAGTAAAATTAAATATTTTATAAAATGTTTAACTTGTTTTTATCTAGTGATTCTTACAGGTGAATATTCACTGTTTTAATTATAGTACAGGCTATAAATATTTATCATAACTGGACTAATATTCAACATCACCAAAGTATGAATGTAAACAAACAATTTGATGGAAAATAAAGTTTGGTTATTTTATGAAAATGTAAAAGCCATTTCCTTTATTGGATTTGGCTTTTACATTTTAAACAGTATCAATTTGAAAAGATTATATTAAGATAAAGAATTAAAATATAATGATACAAAATACTTATAAAATTATTCGTGTTTTAGAAAAATAATAAGAAAAAGGTGTTTAAAATAGAATCATTTTCATTAATAGTTCAAGTTTTGAAGAATAGTGCATACAATATAAAGTGTTTTCCTTTCTTCATTTAAGTTTTACGTATATAATTTAAAAGTACTATTTTTATTTTATTATTTTATATTTATAACAGAATAGAGGTTTAAAAATGGGTGTTAAAATCATTACGGATAGTGCGGCGGATTTACCAGTAGAATTGCTGCAAGCATATGATATTGATTTAATTCCACTCCGTGTATATGATGAAGCAGAAACAGAGTATTTAGATGGAGTAACATTAGAGTCAGTTACATTATTGCAAAAAATGAGAGAAGGCGCTGTTTATAGAACGTCATTGCCTTCACTTGAAACGTTCCAAGAAAAATTTGTTTCTTATGCAAAAGAAGGTAATCCTTGTATATATTTAGCTTTTTCATCTGAACTGTCTGGTACATATCAATCATCAGTTGTCATTAAAGAGGAAGTAAAAGAAACATATGCTAACTTAGATTTAGAAATTATTGATACGAAATGTGCTTCGCATGGTCAAGGTCTTGTCGTTTTAGAAGCTGCTAAAATGGCAAAAGACGGCGCATCAAAAGAAGATATTTTAAAGCGTGTTGATTTTCTAATGAGCCATATGGAACATATCTTCACTGTAGCTGACTTACAGTACTTAGTGAGAGGTGGACGTTTAAGCAAAGTCGCAGGATTTATCGGTGGTTTACTAAACATTAAACCGATCTTAAACGTGGAAGAAGGAAAACTTGTACCACTTGAAAAGGTACGAGGGAAAAAGAAAGTATTAAGCCGTATTGTTGATATTATGGAAGAACGTGGTAAAGACCTTAAAGGTCAAACAATCGGTATGACTCACGGTGACGATTTAGAAACAGCGGAAGCATTAAAATCATTAATTACGGAAAGATTTGGCTGTGAAGTATTTATCGTAAATACAATTGGTGCAGCAATCGGTGCACATACAGGACCTGGCGTTATAACGTTATTTTTCTTAAATGAAGTAGAGTAAAGGATTGATCTTTTGATCAATCCTTTTTTATTTTTTAATCTGTGATAATCAGTCGACATGGTATTAATGAAGATAAAATCTTTGAAGTTTTCCTATATCAAATGCAATCTTGTAGAGGGAGTATTTTTTATATGTGTAATGATACTTAATGGTAGAAGAAAAGAGTATAAATAAGAATATATTTATAGGAATTTAAATATTTGAAGATATCAAAATTTTGCCATTTCATATATAATTGTGTGGGGAGAAATATCTGTAACTATTTGTAAAAATAGGAGGCGGGTATAAAAATGCAAGAAAGTGCTGGATGGGATTTAAATCGCTTGTATTTGAATGAGGATATTCTATTTCCGATTTTGGAGTTGAAAGAGCAATATTTTGTAACAAAAGATGTAGAGATTCTTTCAAAGCTTATACAAGCTATTGAAAAAGCAGAATACTATTTGTACTGTCGATCGGTTGAAGAAAGTGTTCCATCTGACCTTACTAAATTGACCGTGAAAGTGAAGGAACTAAAAAGTGAATTACAGCAAGTAATAAAACATAATGAAGTGGAAAATTCAGATAATACTAAGTTAATAAAAGATGAACTTAATGCGTGGGAAAATATGTACATACAATTACGGGATAGGATAGAAATAGAGCACAATAATAAACTATTATCCTTTGGACAAGCAAATACTATTGCAATGAATAGTGATAATGAAAAGGAAAGATTAGAAGTATTCGATTCATTAACATGTGCTTTACATAAGGAAAAAGAAATCTTTGCTACTGTATTAAATCAAGTAGGGAGATTGCGTAATGCAAAGAGTGATGAAATAGAAGATAGAGAGATTTTAACACAATCTTTTCATGCGAATGGCATTTCAGAAACTGTATTATTCCAAATGTGGAATGCGACAGAAGAAAACCTTGATAAATTAGTAAGTGCTTTAAACGTGTATAAGAAAGGGAAAGCTTCGATTACATGGCATGAACTTATGACAGTAAAGGAAAGTAATGAGGTCATGATTCCTTTTTCAGTAGCAATACAAAACGTTTATGATGCATGGAAGAATATTGATGAAGAATTAGCAGAATTTGCACGTAATGCGATAGAAAGTGGTTGGGTAGATGCTGAACCGAGAGAGAATAAACCACCAGGCGGGTTTTGTGCTCCATTTTTCAGTAAGAAAGAATCGCGAATTTCCATTCGTTATGATGGGAGTATAAATAGTGTAAGAGTGCTCGCTCATGAATTAGGACATGCTTGGCATTTTTATAATATGAGTTTTGAACAATCTACATCTTTTTTAGATGATTATTTGCCAATGAGTACGGCTGAATCAGCATCTATTTTCTTTGAAACGGTACTCTTAAATTATCTAATTGAAACAACGGATAGTAAAGATACGAAAAAGTCATTACTTAGCTGGAAAATAAGAAATAGTTTTAATTATGTAATGGCAATACGAGCATCGTATCAGTTTGAAAAAACATTTTATGAAAAATGTAAAGAGGGTCCTTTAAGTGCTGATGAAATTGAGAAATTATCTATAATTGCACAAAAAGAAGCTTATGGAAATGCTTTAAGTGAATACCAGCCGTTTGTATGGATGAAATATATTCAATTTTATATAGCAGATGTTCCTTTTTACAATTATCCATACACGTTTGGATATTTAGTAAGTTTTAGCTTGTTAGAAATAGCTCAAGAAGGTAAAAGTACTTTTCATTTGAAATATAAAGAGTTCTTACGAGAAACAGGAAAGGCTCCAGTAGAGGAGCTTATGAAAAAACATTTTGAAATAGATATAAGAAATTATGAATTTTGGAATAAAGCTTTTATTCAAATTTCTAAAGACATTGATGAATATTTGCAGCTTATGTAAGGGGAGAGTACAGTGGATCAGCAATTTATAAAAGGTATACCTTTTTCAACTTTAGAATATGTAAAAGCTATAAGTTTATTAAAAGGTTGGCTACATGAACAACAAGAGAAACCAAGGTTTGTAGTAACTGCAAATCCTGAAATTGTTATGTCTGCAAAGGAAAATACGGAAAAATCAAAGGAGTTTAAAAAGATGTTACTATCTGCGGATTTAATAACAGCGGATGGGATTGGTGTCATAATTGGCTCGAAAATATTAAAAGGAACTTTGAAAGAACGTGTTACTGGGGCGGATTTAACTCACGATTTAATAAAATATTGTAACGACAATGAATATCGTGTCTTTCTTTTTGGAGCTGTGCCAGAAAGTAATAAAAAGGCAATAGAAAAATTAAATGATCAGTTCCCAGGAGCACAATTTAAAGGACAGCATGGATTTGTAAATGGTGAAGAAATAGAAGAAATAAAAATGAAAATTAAGCAATTCAAACCGCATTTATTACTTGTAGGACTAGGTTCACCAAAACAAGAAGAGTTCATTTATGAAAACATACAAACATTAAACGTTCCGCTATCTATTGGTATCGGAGGAATGATTGATATAATATCTGGTACTGTAAAAAGAGCACCGAAAATAATGAGGGATACTGGAACTGAATGGCTGTATAGGTTACTCTCACAGCCGAAAAGATTAAAGAGACAACTTGTACTTCCGAAATTTTTATTGTCGGTTATGTCAGAGAGGATTAAAGGGATTAATTAATAAAGGGGACTACATACATGAACAGAACCGGCATTATCGGAGCAATGCAAATTGAAATAGATTTACTTTTAGAAAAGCTAGTAATACAAGAAGAACAGACAATAGCGGGAATGCCATTTTATATTGGAGAATTCATGGGAACAGAAGTAATTATTGCACGTTCTGGTGTAGGGAAAGTAAATGCAGCTGCATGTGCGCAAACATTAATTCATAAATTTAATGTAGACTCTATCATCAATACGGGCGTTGCTGGTGGATTACATCCAGATGTAAAAGTTGGTGATGTAGTTATTTCAACTAATGTTACCCATCATGATGTAAGTAAAAATCAAATGAAAAAATTATTCCCGTTTCAAGAGGAGTTTATTGCAAGTAAGGAATTGATAGAGTTAGCACGTAAAGCATGTAACAGTAATAGTTCAAATATTCAAGCTCACGAAGGAAGAATTGTAAGTGGTGAATGTTTTGTTGAAGATTCAAAGTTAAAGGCAAAATTAATAGACGAATACGCACCTCATTGTACAGAAATGGAAGGTGCAGCAATTGGACATGTTGCCTACATAAATGATATACCGTTTCTTGTTATACGATGTATTTCTGACAGTGCAGATGATGAAGCTCAAGTTTCTTATGATGATTTCGCGAAAACTGCTGCAAATTATTGCTCAGAAATTATTATTGAGATTCTTAAAAATATATCTGGTAAAACTATAGTCCAAAAGGAGAGATATGAATGTTACAAGCATTAATTTTTGATATGGATGGAACATTATTTCAAACAGATAAAATTTTAGAATTATCGTTAGATGATACTTTTGATCACTTAAGATCACTTCAATTATGGGATACGGTAACACCGATTGAAAAATACCGTGAAATTATGGGTGTGCCGCTACCGAAAGTTTGGGAAGCTTTATTACCGGAACATTCTATTGAAATAAGAGAACAAACAGATGCATATTTTTTAGATAGACTAATTGAAAACATAAAAAGCGGAAAAGGCGCTTTATATCCAAATGTAAAAGAAATATTTACATATATAAAAGAAAATAATTGTTCCATTTACATTGCTAGTAATGGTTTGAAAGAATATTTACGAGCAATCGTAACTTATTATGCTTTAGACAAGTGGGTGACTGAAACGTTTAGTATCGAACAAATACAATCGCTAAATAAAGGTGACTTAGTTAAAAGTATTATGAACAAATATGATATAAAAGAGGCAGCCGTAGTTGGTGACCGGCTATCTGATATAAATGCAGCGAAAGACAACGGTTTACTGGCAATTGGATGCAATTTTGATTTTGCGCAAGAAGATGAACTTGCTCAGGCTGATATAGTAATAGATGATTTAATAGATTTAAAGCGGATACTGCCTGCTGTACAGAGATAAATAAAGTGTGTGCATTTTTTTCGAGTCCTATATGTCTTATTTTATGGAGGGGAATATGCTTAAAAATAATTTTAAAATTAGTAATATTCCTGCGGTTTTGTGGGGAGATAAGAGTGAAAAAATTTTTATTGCAGTACATGGAAATATGTCAAATAAGGAAGATACAGTTATTCAAATATTAGCTGAAGAAGCCGATCGAAAAGGTTATCAAGTATTAAGCTTTGATTTACCTGAGCATGGAGAAAGAAAGAATGATAACACTCCTTGTAAAGTACAGTTTTGTGTTAATGAATTATCTATAATTATGAACTACGCAAAAGAACATTGGAAAGAAATAAACGTGTTTGCATGTAGTATGGGAGCATATTTTAGCCTTTTAGCTTTTCAAAATGATGTGATAGAAAAGGCATTATTTTTATCACCAGTAGTTAATATGGAACGAATTATAGAAAATATGATGAAATGGTTTAATGTAACACCGGAGCTTTTACAAAAAGAAATGACTATAGAGACACCTATTGGTCAAAAGTTATATTGGGATTATTTATGCTATGTAAAAGAGCATCCTATTAGTACATGGAATACAGATACATATATTATGTACGGAGCTAAGGATGAACTGTGCGAATTTGAAACTATTAACTATTTTACAAAAAAACATTGTTGTGAATTAGAAGTTATGGAGACGGGTGAACATTACCTTCATACTGAAGAACAGTTAAAAATATTTGAACAGTGGTTACACAAACATATTGATTAACAAATTACAATTTATCTTGAACCTGTTAGAGAAGAATGGGGAATATATAAACTGATAGTATATTTGAGAGAAAATATAAATGTGAATGTATACACTTAAACAAACAGATGCTTTAGTTAAATAAGAATTAAACAACTATATTATCGATTTATATCTAAAGTGAAGAATACACATACTACGAATTGAATAAGATAACAATCATAAAAATGCTCAGAATCAAAAATTCTAGAGCATTTTTATGTATTTTCATAGTAAGGGGAGATTTACTTGAAAGATATACATATTCAACAAATTGAAGATTTAATGATATACGAACACGATTATCTTGTTCAGGAAAGCAAAGACGAAGGATTTTATTTCCTAATAAAACTAATAAGTGAATATGAAAATAAAATAAACACGTTTAATAAAACTGGTGAATGCTTATATGGGATTTTTCAAGGGGAAAAGTTAATTGGAATAGGAGGGTTAAATGAGGATCCATATACAATAAACAATAAGATTGGTAGGATAAGGAGATTTTATATTGCAAAAAAATACCGAAGGAAAGGATTAGGGAGGTTATTATTAGCGAGAATTATAAACGATGCGAAAAAACATTTTAATATTGTTGTTTTAAATACAGATACAGTACAGGGTGACAAATTTTATACTTCGAGTGGATTTCTGAAAGGGACAAAATATATGGGAGTGAGCCATTATTTGAACTTATATAAAAGGATATAGTGAATTATTGTTTACTTCTCCAGTAGAACTTTTGTTCTGTTTCATGTAGATTGATGTTATAATTTATAAGAATCTAATATTAGAATGGAGAATTGGATGATGGGAGAAAATAAAATTATTAATGATTTCAATGAATATTCAATTTGGATAAATACATTGAAAGGTATGAAAGAGGAATTGTGGGTGGCACCAATATCAGAGGGGAAATGGACTATTGGCGAAATAATATCTCATATTATGAACTGGGATGACTATCTATTACGTGAGACATTATCATCAGTGAGAGATGGGAAGGGAATGGAGTTCCCTGATTTTGATACATATAATAAACTAGCATCTAGTTATGCCAAATCCGGTATATCTAAGATGAAACTTCTTGAAGAAGCAAAAGCTAAAAGAGAGTTACTCGTAAAAGAACTTAGATTACTATCTGCTGGAAATCTAAAGAAACCTTTAACGGCCAATGGAGTATCACATTGTCCTCATACCGGAACGCCATATTCTCTTATATATATTATTAAAGAATTTGTAGATCATGATAACCATCATAAAAGACAGGTTATTCATTTTTTAAATGAAAATCAAATTGTTAATTGATAAAGAAAGATCCCGCAAATCATATTTGTGGGATCTTTCTTACATTATAACTTAACCTTCATGTGTTTCAATAATAATCCTGGTTTACCTTTTACATAATAAAAATGCGGATTATTTTCATCATCATAAAGCATAATATAAGGCTTTTCATTTAGTGGGAGCAGTATAAGTACTTCGTCTATTGTAGTGTGTAACCATTGATTAGTAATAGAAACCGGCTTAGATAAAGGGATTTTTATCATATAGCCATCTTTTGGAACGACATTTAAGTTTTTAAATGGACCAGTTATTGCTTTAGCGTATTGAACTGCTTCTTTTTGGATTACTGGATCTAAAGATTGTTTTTGAATGACCATTTCTTTTTGACAATCAAATACTTCAATTTGTTGATTTGTATTTGCGAACGCATTTGTTGATAATAGAAATAGAAGAAGAGAAATAACCCCGATTTTTTTTATCATAGTACAACACCTCACCATTACTATCCCCTCAAAAGCTTTAAATATTTTTCTGTCACATTCATGTAACAAGGATGTTGTATGATACAATTGGTTTTTGTTTAAAAGCAATGGAGGAAAAAATATGAAAGTTTTAATTGCAGATGACGAACAAGATATGTTAAGGATTTTAAAAGCTTATTTTGAAAAAGAAGGCTTTGAAGTATTATTAGCAAAAGACGGGGAGGAAGCACTTCAAATATTTTATGATGAAAAAATTGATTTAGCTATTTTGGATTGGATGATGCCAAAACATAGTGGTATTACTGTCTGTCAGGAAATAAAAAAGAATTCAAGCGTAAAAGTATTAATGCTTACGGCGAAAAGTGAAAGTGAAGATGAATTAGCAGCGCTTCAAAGTGGGGCAGATGAGTACGTGAAAAAACCATTTCATCCAGGAGTACTAATTACGCGAGCGAAAAAACTTATTCAGCATGATGATATTATTCAAGTACAAGATGTAAAGATAAATTTTGCCAAAAATAAAGTATATAAAAATGATATAGAGTTAGAAATTACAAAAACAGAGCTCGAATTAATAAAATGCTTTTTAAATCATAAAGGAACGATTTTAACTCGTAAAAAATTGTTAGACATTGTATGGGGATTTGACTATTTTGGAGAAGAGAGAACGGTTGATACACATGTAAGAAGGCTGCGTAAAAAAATTGGAGAAAATATTATTAAGACGCATCGTGGGCTGGGTTATAGTTTGGAGGAACAAAGTGAATAAACTTGGGAAAAAGCTATTTCTCAGCATTTCTTTAACCGTTATTCTTATATTTACAATTTCTTTATTATTAATTAACTTTCTCCTGCCGAAATATAATATTTATAAAACACGTGAAAACTTAAATGAATTTACAACTCAAATACAAAATGCGCCAGTCAATGATTTAGAAGATGTTATTCATACAATTGAAAGTGAAAATAACGTTACAATTGCGTATACGCCAATTAATCAGTCAGAAGATGCTATGAACGACGCGTTACGCATGCAACTTACGAAAAAGAAAGTAACGTTAAATAAGCTTTGGATTACGAAAGACGAAGTTATGAAAGTGAAGACGGAAGGGCAATCGAATAAACTGTACGATCAAGGAAAGGTAAAAGCGAGTTTTTTTGCTAAATATATTGCGAAAGATGATACGATAATTTTAATTGGGACTTCCATTGCGAATTCAAATGAAATTATAAATACGTTAAATACATTTTATTTATATATCCTATGTTTCTCGCTCCTTCTTATTATTTTACTTGTGTGGATACTTTCAAAAATAATAACGACACCACTGAAAGAGTTAAGTGATGTGGCTCAGGATATTTCACATTTGCAGTTTAAAAGAACGAAAGTGAAAACGAATGATGAAATAGGAGAGTTGGCCAATAGTATTAATATCATGAGTGAAAAACTACATGAAGCACATCAAGATTTAACTGATCGTAATGAACATTTAAAACGATTTATGGGTGATGTAACGCATGAATTAAAGACACCGATCGCATTAGTAAAAGCATACTCTATGGGGATTAAAGATGGATTAGATGATGGGACTTACGTAGATACAATTATTAAACAAACAGATCAAATATCAAACTTAATTGAAGAACTATTACGATTTTCTAAGCTAGAAAGAGATATTTTACAAAAAGAAGAATTCCCCATTGAACCACTGGTCCAGAGTATATTAGATAAGCATCAGATTGAACTGGATTCGAAAGAAATTAACTTGCAAGTAAATTGTAATGCGGGCAATACAATCGTTTATGCAGATTTAAATAAAATGAGAATGGTGTTTCAAAATTTAATTTCTAATGCGATAAAATATACAGCAAATCAAAACATAATAATTACATTAGAAGATAGAAATAAAGGTATATATTTCCAAATAAAAAATGGCATTCCTACGGATAAAATTAAGGATATCGAGAAAATTTGGGAGCCTTTTTATGTACTAGAATCTTCTCGTAGTAAAGAAAAATCAGGTACAGGATTAGGTTTAGCGATAGTGAAAAGTATTTTAGAAAGGCATGGTTTTGAATATGGAGTTTCCTCTATAGATGGAGAAATTCAATTTTATATAAATGTGAAAAAGGACTAATGAAAATATTAGTCCTTTTTGCAGCTTTAGAGATTAGCGATATAGGATGAATCACCATAATTTTCGAAATTGATGTATTAAATGGAGAATTAGCAAATGTTCTACTTTCATTAAATTCACGTGAAGTTCACAGGAAAACGTTATATTTACATAGTTATATTTGAATTTAATGAAGTGAGGTATTCAGATTTGAAAAGAAAGAAATTAGTAATTGGTAGCATTTTAATGGGTATGACGTTATCTTTATCTGCATGTGGTTCATCAGATAATATTGTAACGACAAAATCAGGAAGCATTTCAGAAAGTGATTTTAACAAAAAATTAAAAGAAAACTACGGTAAACAGAATTTATCTGAAATGGTAGTAGAGAAAGTATTAAATGATAAATATAAAGTTACGGATGAAGAGGTAACGAAACAAATAAAAGAATTAAAAGACAAGATGGGCGATAATTTTAATACATATATGGAATCCAATGGTGTGAAAAATGAAGCTCAGTTGAAAGAGAAATTAAAGCTTACTTTTGCTTTTGAAAAAGCTATTAAAGCAACCGTAACGGAAAAAGATATTAAAGATCATTAGCCAAAGCTTCAAGTTAGCCATATTTTAGTAAAAGATGAAAAGACAGCAAAAGAAATTAAAGAAAAATTAAATAGTGGCGAAGATTTCGCAGCATTGGCTAAACAATATTCAGAGGATCCAGGTTCTAAAGAAAAAGGTGGGGAACTATCTGAATTTGGAGCTGGTATGATGGTGAAAGAATTTGAGGATGCTGCGTATAAGTTAGAAGTTGGTCAATTGAGTGAACCTGTTAAATCTTCTTTCGGATATCATATTATTAAGCTAACGGATAAAAAAGAGCTTAAACCGTATGAGGAAGAGAAAGAGAATATTCGTAAAGAATTAGAACAGCAACGTATACAAGATCCTCAATTCCATCAACAAGTTACTAGAGAACTGCTTAAAAATGCAGATATAAAGGTATCTGATAAAGACTTGAAAGATACCTTTAAAGAGCTAGAAAAATAATAAATGGAATGTAAGGCAAGCGATAGAAATATCGGTTGTCTTTTTCTCTATTTATCCCGCTATTTGCAGGGCAGTAAGACCCCACCTCAAAATTCAGCGAAAGCAAAGAAGTGGCCCTGCTGATCGTAAACGCCCAATTGGTGAGGGCTGATTAAAGTTTCACGTTATAAAGAAGGAGGAAGTGGGAAAATACTTTCATACCTGCATTAAATTTTACTTAATAAGAAATCTTTGAGTTTCTCAACTTTTATATAAAATAAAACTGAATTTTCAGTTATTTTGTTATATAGTAAAAGAGAACGAATAAGGGGAGGGAACATTTTGAGTAAAAAGAAAATGGCAATTACACTGTCAGCAATGCTATCTGCAACAATTATACCTAGCTTTACTATGGATGTGCATGCAGAGAAGAAGGAAGAGACTAAAAATACGAAAATTGAATTAGAAAATGGGATGACAAAACCGATTTATTCTCTCGATGAAGCTATTATCGAAAATTTATATGTAGAGACAGAAGTTGATAGTGATCGAGACGGTAAGAAAGACAGAGTATCGATAAAAGTTATGCGTCCAAAGACAGATCCGAATGTGAAAGTTCCTGTTATTTATGAAATGAGTCCATATCGATCTGGATTAAAAGATGTTCCTGTATATAATGTAGATGAAGAATTGTATGCGTATGAAGGAAAACCGTATGGAGCGATTAATCTTGGTTCGTATGGGAACTATTACGTGCCAAGAGGTTATGCAGTTATTTTAGGCGAAAGTATCGGTACTGGAAAATCAGATGGATGCCCTACAACTGGAGATGAACAAGAGATACTCGGGACAAAATCTGTTATTGATTGGGTAAACGGTCGCGCGAAAGCATTTACAGAACAGGGTGAGGAAGTTCAGGCAAATTGGTCTACAGGCAATGTAGGTATGACTGGAGTTTCTTATAATGGTACATTACCAAATGCTGTTGCGACTACTGGAGTTGAAGGTTTAAAAACAATTATTCCAATCGCAGCAATTAGTAGTTGGTATGATTATTATCGTGCAAATGGTGCAGTCATTGCTCCAGGCGGGTATCAAGGAGAAGATACAGATAATATGGCAGAAGCAGTACTGACAAGGGAAACCCCTGAAGTTTGCGGACAAGTTATAAAAGAGTTAACGGCTGGACAAGACCGAAAAACAGGTAATTATAATGATTTTTGGGATAAACGTAACTATGTAAAAGATGCTAAAAATGTAAAAGCGAGTGTATTTGTTGTTCATGGTTTAAACGATTGGAATGTTAAAACGAAACAGTTCGCGCAATGGTGGGAAGCACTTGGAGAAAATAATGTTCCGCGTAAAATGTGGCTACACCAAGGTGGTCATGGTGGGACATCAAGTAATAACTGGCAGCAAACACAAAATAAATGGTTAGATTATTGGTTGTACGGAATTGAAAATGGAATTATGGATGAACCAATGGTTGATGTGCAAAGAGAAAATAAAATGTGGCAAAAGATAAAAAATTGGCCAGATCCAGCGGCTGTACCTTCAAAAATCCGTATGTATTTAAGCAATAAATCAGTCAATTTGCCACTAAGTATGGGATCGGCTAATAAAGTTTTCTCATTCTTAGATGATGCACAAATAAAATCAAACCAATTAGTAGCAAACTCAGAATTAGAAGTAGCAAATCGATTAGTATATACAATGCCTGTACTGCAAAAAGATACGCGTATAAGTGGTACACCAAAGATTTCAATTACAGGAAATATTGATCGATCTGTATCAAATTTAACAGCGTTACTTGTTGACTATGGAGGAGCGAAGCCGGAAATCGTAACGAGAGGCTGGATGGACCCACAAAACGTAAAGAGTATAGAAAATTCAACAGCGATTCAACCGGGCAAAGATTATACATTCACATGGGACATGCAGCCAGATGATTATGTATTTAAAGCGGGGCATCAAATCGGAGTGGTTTTAATTGCAAGTGATTATGATTATACAATTAGACCGAAAGCTGGTACAAAACTTACTGTGAAATTAAGTGAAGTGACATTGCCGATTGTGAAATAAATATTTTTTCTAAAGAGCTTACTAAAGTAAGCTCTTTAATTTGTAGTCTGAATTTTTAATTTTTATATTTCAAATTGGAAGGTTATGTAATACAATATCATTATATTCTATGGAAAGTGAGTGATATATTATGACAGTCAGCTCTTTCGAAATCTCATTAAAATTAGAGGTACAGGAAGATTAGTTGAATTGAAATCTTCCGTACGTAAAAACGGAGGAGAAAATAAATGTTTAGTTTTTATAGTACACTTTGTACGGAACTGTATGATTACACAAAACCAGTCGGTTATTCTTTAAATGGTGATATTGAGTATTACAAAGAACGTTTAAAAGATTGTAGAGGAAGAATCCTCGAAGCTGCAGTAGGTTCAGGGCGTGTCATCATTCCGCTTCTAGAGGCTGGTTTTAAAGTGGATGGGATAGATTATTCACCTGAAATGCTAGATTCTTGCCGTAAGCGCTGTAAAGAGAGAGGCTTACATCCTAATTTGTATGAAGGAAGCTTGCAACAATTTTCACTTCCGCATAAATATGACGCAATTATCATTCCTACTGGATCTTTTTGTTTAATTGAAAATCGTGTGGATTCTATAAATGCATTGAAATGTTTTTATGAACATCTTAATCCAGGTGGACGATTAATCGTAGATATTATGCTCCCGCATAAATGGAAGACTGGGGAAATTCATACATCGACTTTCTCTTTGCCAAGCGGAGACGGAATCACATTAGAAAATAAATCAATTGAAATAGATTGGCTGAACCAAGTTACTGTATCATATTTGAAATATGAAAAGTGGAGTAAAGGACAGTTAGTACAAACAGAATTGCAACGCTTTGCGCTGCGCTGGTATGGAATAGAAGAGTTTATACTTCTTTTAGAAAGTATAGGTTTCTCAAACATTACTCGCTCTACTGAATATGTTTATGAAAAAGAACCGTCAAATGCAAATCAAACGATTACTTTTGAAGCTGTGCGAAAAGAATAGAACTAAAACTATGAATAAAAAATAAGGCAATCGTTTTAAAATCGGCTGTCTTATTTTTTATTTTATGTAATGGTTTATAGAGAAAGATTGGAGGGAAATAAATGAAACTTATATTAATATTTGGCCCACAAGCAGTTGGAAAAATGACAGTGGGGCAAGAATTAGCAACATTAACCGGTTTAAAACTTTTTCATAACCACATGACAATTGATTTAGTAAGTCCAATTTTTGATTACAGTACGAAAGAAGCAAAAAGACTAGTAAGTTTATTTCGTAATGAAATATTTGAAGAAGTATCTAAAAGTGATTTATCTGGAATGATTTTTACGTATATATGGGCATTTGACCTCCAAGAGGATTGGGATTATATACATCATGTAGAAAATATTTTTGAATCAAAAGGTGGGACAGTGTATTTTGTAGAGCTGGAAGCGGAATTAGATGAAAGATTAGAACGAAATAAAAGCCCGAATAGATTAGAACATAAACCGAAAAAAAGAGATATTGAGTGGTCTGAAAATAATTTGAAAGAAACGATGAAAATGCATAGATTAAACTCTCTTCATGGTGAAATTGAAAAAGAAGAGTATATAAAAATTAATAACACGTATTTGAGTGCAAAAGAAGTAGCGGAAATGATTAAAGAGAAGTTTCAATTGTAAAATTCCCGAAGTCTATTTCGTTTCTATTGTCCAAGCATTCTCCTACTAATTACATATACTATTTATGTTAAAATCGGTCACTATTTTAGATGGTGTTATTTTAATATATATAACTATGCAGGGAAGAGGGGAGAATAAATTTGGAAAACGTAGAACAAGATAGAATTGAAAATCAAGTGTATTCAAATCGTGTAGTAAGATCAGAATTTGATGCGAATTGGGAAACTTGTATATCAAAGAGTGGTTATGTAATTTATATAGCAACAAGTAATAATGCTGAAGTAATAGTGCTTCTTGCAGATGGTTCAAGTAAATTATTAATTTTCGAAAAAGGCGGTAAAGTAGTTGTAGGTGGCGGTGGAACAAGTCATTACAGTAAGCCGCATATTGCAAGAAATATTTAAGATAGAGCATGTTAATTAAGAAGAAACTAGAAAACGGTTGTCATTCATGTTTAGGGCATGATAGACGAACCGTTTTTTATTTGTTTATAAATTTAGAAGAACTTCATTGATTACAAATACATCAGGATGAGCAGCGAAATTAGAAGAAAACTTGGCGGGTAATGGTACAAAATATTATGTACATTTGCAAGAATCTTACAGCGATATAAAAAAGCATTTCCTATTTGGGGAAACACTACTTCTATGTTATAGTATAATAGTGTTTTTAGATGGTACTATTTTAATATATCTATAATTTTGTTATGTATTATTTTCATATTAAATTAGCACCTAAAGTATTTTTTATATAAGGAGTAGTAATTAGAGAAATGAAAAATATAGACTTTATACTAGAAAGTGACGAGGCATTAAAACCGTCTGAACGATTAGTACTATTATTATTAGAGAAGCATAGAATGTTATATACGAACGATCTATTGGCATTATCAAATTTATCATATAAAACATTAACAGATTCATTAACGGCGCTAGTTTTAAAATCGTATGTGTTAAAGGAAACAGGTAAGGGAAGAAGACAGAATTGCTATAGATTAGTATGATAAGGCAGCTGTTTTAGAAACTTTTACATATGTTTTTTCAATTGTAAGGTGAAATTGTATTTTTGTTTTCGAACGAAAAACTTACTATAAGAGGGGCTAAGATAGTAGTGTTTCATTTTTGTAAATATAATTATTCTATCATTGAAAATACAAAAATAAAATAAACCGCATAAAACAAAAATAAAAAAACAATCCATTTTTAAAATGGATTGTTTTTTATTGGAATAATATTATTTGATATGTTGAAAGCATAAATAGCAGAATAAACATTACCTGTTTTAGTTCATGCAACTGAACAAATATGATGAAAACTATGTGTATAGTTTTTTGCTTGCTTTTTCAGTCATTCTAATGAAATCATGGTCTTCATTGTTTAAAGGCAGTATTTTTAACATTATTGCTATTCAGCATTAAGCACAAAAAGTGATATATAATATTATTATGTAAACTTAAGGTTTTAAAAGGAAAATATAATAATGAATAGAACATGTAGAAGGAGATGCTTAAATATTTTGAAGGATGGGAGATTATTATGGAGCATTTACAATCAATAGCACAAGCTGTTATAAGTGGTAATAAGGAAAAAGTAGTGAAGTTTATAAAGGCGAGTCCAAGTATTGTTAACGAATGTAGTGAAGATGGATGGACACCACTTCATTTAGCAGCTTATTTTGGACAGAAAGAAATAGCGAGTTTTCTTTTAGAAAGTGGTGCAGATATACATAGTAGAGCGAAAAACGAAAATGAAAATACGCCTTTGCAAGCAGCAATTGCGAACAAGCAAAGTGAACTTGTTGCTTTCTTAATTGAAAAAGGATTAGATGTAAATATTATGCAAAGTGGTGGCTGGACAGGACTTCACGAAGCGGCATTATTAGGGAATGAAGAAATAATTATGTTACTCCTTAAAAATGGAGCTAATAAGATGATAAAGAAAAATGATGGGAAAACAGCGTATGATATTGCATTAGAAAAAGGATATGATCATCTATTACATCATTTGAAACAGGAAGTGAACTTATGATGAATAAATGGAGTGTTGGTATATTTTTATTTAATGAAGTAGAAGTGTTAGACTTTGCAGGGCCATTTGAAGTTTTTTCTGTAACTGAGGTGAATGAGGAAAAACCATTTACTGTTTATACAGTTAGCGAGAATGGGGAAATGATTACAGCAAGGAACGGATTGAAGGTACAGCCAGATTATAGTATTGAAAATTTACCACCAGTGGATATTTTAATAATTCCGGGTGGGCTAGGTGCTAGAGAATATGAAATAAAAAATGAAATAGTAATAAAATGGATTCGCCAACAAATGAAAGAAGTAAAGCTGATGACTTCAGTTTGTACAGGAGCGCTATTACTGGCGAAAGCAGGTTTACTGGAAGGTTTAAAAGCAACAACACATTGGGCTAGTATTGAAAAGTTTAAAAATGAGTTTCAAAATGTTGAAGTTATAGAAAATGTAAAGTTTGTAGATGAAGGACATATTATAACATCTGCCGGAATTTCAGCTGGAATTAATATGGCATTTCATATTGTGAAAAACTTGTTAGGTGTGCATGTTGCGGAGGACACAGCGAAGCGAATGGAGTATGATATTAGTTTCCCAAATTAAAAAGCCCGAATTGGGCTTTTTATATTGAATGAATATAGTTAAGCTCTTCATCACTCAACATAGGGCGAACAGATGCATTTGCATTTTCTTGTGCTTGTATTCCTGTTTTGGCACCAGGAATTACAACACTTACTGCCGGATGAGAGAGTACATAGCGAAGTGCAAGTTGCCCTAAGGTCTGATTTTTATTTGAGAGCAACCGAAGTTTCTTTACAGTTTGTAAGTCTTCTTGAAACCAAGTTTCATTTGGCCAATCTTTGCGTAAATCTCCATCCGGAAAAATTGTTTTATTTGTGAATTTTCCAGTTAAAATGCCCATTTTTAATGGACCACGAATAACAGCTCCTAAATTTTTCTCTTGTAAAAATGGTAATATATCTTTTTCTGGTTTTCGATTTAATATATTGTAATCAAGCTGTACGATATCAATTTCGTTGTTGTTATTGAAATGATGAATGTATTGTAAATCATGAGTCGAAACACCGACTGCCCTTACTTTTCCATCACGTTTTAATATGTCAAATGCACGTAGAAATGCTTCTGTTTCTCTACGATTATGCCACCAAATATGACAAAAATAAAGATCAATATAATCTGTTTGAAGACGTTGTAAACTTGTTTCAAATACGGCGATGATTTTTTCGGGAGTATCATATACAGGAACTCCATTAGGGTCGTAGTGGTGTCCAATTAAACCACCTTTCGTTGATAGGATAATATCATTACGATGTCCTTTAATCGCGGTAGCCACCAACTTTTCACTATGTCCTAAACCATACACATCCGCAGTATCAATAAAATTCACACCACACTCAATTGCTTTTTTTATAGCAGTTATAGATTGTTTATCGTTAACAGGTCCCCATTCATCACCACCGATTGCCCATGCCCCAAAACCTATTTCAGAAACAGTTATTCCAGTTTTACCTAATGTGCGGTAATGCATATTTCTCCTCCTTGTAAGCATGTTATAACATGGATATGTGGGGTAAGAATTTTGTGTGTGAAAAAACTCTTCTACAATAGTAGAAAAAGAATTACAGAAACTACTATTTTATAGCAGCATGTATAAAAAAAAACGGTGTAAATGTAGAAATGTCGTCGAATGCTATCTTTAATTGGTTAATTTATGGGATATTTTTGTGAAGGAGTTTATTTTATAAGAATAGAATTTATTTTAGTAAGAAAACGTGCCGATGGTAGTGAAAAATATGGGTTAGGGGGATTTGAATGAGGAAACTCAAACGAGTAAATGTTCCTAATATACCAGAGCAATTACCACAACCTAGTGATAAGCGTAGGGTAAATAAAAAGAAGTTAAGGCGACTTATTTTAATGGTCCTTTTTATTGCGACAACTACTCTGTACGTTCAATATATTTTAACGAAACAACAAGAAGTAATTGATAAAAAGAAAGATACGATTACGGATCAAAAGAAGCAATTAGTATCTTTAAAGAAAGATAAAGATTCTTTAAAGACTAACATAGAAAATTTAACAGACGATGAGGAAGAAATTTTGAAGTTAGCGAGAAAAGAGTATCAATTTTCTAAGTCAAATGAAACTATATTTGTGATGCCAAAGTAATAAAAAACAGTTAGCCATTGAACTGCACCCCCAATTGTTAGACACCGTCTAACAATTGGGGGTGCAGTTTTTCATGTATGAATGTCATGGTACAAGGAACAATCACATATTGTAGAAATGAAGAGTTTAAGCTGTTTTCATAAATATGGAATATGCACTAAAATAAATGTTGTTAAAATTCTGTCAATTATATTATAATACAAGGTAAGCGGATACATTTTTTAATCAACGTTGAGTTCCTCGCTCATATGACTATTAAGAAACCCGTTATCCTCGTATAAGAAAGGAAGATAGCTGTGTACGCTTCAAATACAATTTATATCGTAGGGGATGCGAAAGCACCTCAAAATAATCCCATTACTGAAAAGTTTAAAAGCTATTTCGTAGCATTTATACTTGTTAAGGATACAGGGGAAATTGTAGATGCAGACTGCTCAGCGACAATTGCATTAACATCTCAATTTGTTAAATATTTATTTCTACATAAAAATATAAATGACCCGGCGTTAGTAATGGAAGTAAAGAACCGATATTTCGGTTCTTCTCAAAAAGCGTTACTTGTAGCGCTAAAAGATGCACAGAAAAAATATAATCAGATTGCTGCTTTGTCTACTCAATCATAGACAAAATCCAGCCGTAAGAATCATTCTTATGGCTGGATTTTTTTATTTCACATTATCGTCCTACATCAAAAGCAAACGAAAATAAAGTAGAGAGATAGGAGAGTAAATGCCCAATGGGTTTACCTAATAATCCGTGGGTATAAATCTCCGGTGGATTAAAATTTCACTTCATTGGAGAACGAAAGGATGAACAAAATGAAAATTACAGATGTAAAAGTAAATCGTAGACGTGTAAAACTGCATACACCGTTTAAAACCGCGCTTCGTACTGTAACCGAAATTGAAAGTATAGATGTTTATATTCATACAGACGAAGGAGTGATTGGTAAGGGGGCTGCAGCCGCAACGCCAGTTATTACGGGGGATTTCACCAGCGGAATGGAAGAAGCGATTTTAGGGCCGATGCGTTCATGTTTAATTGGTCAAAATATCATTCAATTTCAGCAGTTACTACAGCGCATTCAAATGAGTTGTATTGGAAATTCAAGTGCAAAAGCAGCGGTAGATATCGCTTTATATGATGTATATTGCCAATATCAAAATGTGCCGTTATATGCATTGTTAGGCGGGAAGAAAGAAATTCATACCGATATTACAGTGAGTGTGGATGAGCCTGTATTAATGGCAAAAGAAGCGAAGAAACATATAGAAAAAGGATTTCAAACATTAAAGATTAAAGTGGGTAAAGAGGCGCATTTAGATTTGGAACGTATTGAGGCAATTCGAAATGTGGTACCAAGAAATACGACATTACGTTTAGATGCGAATCAAGGTTGGAGTCCAAAAGAAGCGGTTTCTATCATTCAAGAGATGGAAAATCGTAATTTAAATATAGAATTTATTGAACAACCAGTACACGCGAAAGATTGGGATGGGTTAAAGTACGTCAAAGATCGTGTGCAAACGCCAATTATGGCCGATGAAAGTATATTTTCAGCAAGTGACGCATTAAAGCTCGTTCAAGGAAGATATGCAGACTTCATTAATATTAAATTAATGAAATGTGGTGGCATACGTGAAGCATGGCGTATTGCTGATATCGCAGAAACAGCTGGTGTGAAGTGTATGGTGGGCAGCATGATGGAGTCTTCACTTTCCGTTAGTGCTGTTGCGCATTTAGCGGCAGCGCATCCTAATATTCATTATTTTGATCTTGATGCACCGCTTTGGTTAATGGAAGAGCCAGAAGGAATGACTTATTCTGGATCAAAGGTAAACCTTCAATCGACAGTGAATAGTAAATCTTAGGAGAAGAGACAAGTAAACTATCTTTTAAGGGGGATATATATGAAAAAAGTAGGAACTGCATTTTTAACAACTTTATTTATATTTTCATCGTTTACATCGGCAAATGCTGAAGAAAAGAAGGATAATAAAGCATTTATAGATGTATCTGCTGCAACGTTATGGACAGCACCTGATTCATTAAGACCAATCGATACACCGAGTGCAACAAATCCAGTGGATCTATGGAAATGGACGAAATCAATGACACTTGACGAGAAACTATGGTTAACAAATGCAAATAAATTAGAAACACAAGCTTTACTCGGTCAAGAAGTAACTGTTATTGATAAGAAAGGTGAATGGGTGAAGGTATTAGTGCATGGACAGCCAACACCACGAAATGAAGAAGGTTATCCGGGCTGGATGCCTGAAAAACAATTAACATATAATCAAGAATTTGCAGATAAAACAAATGAACCTTTTGTCTTAATAACCAAACCAACAGCGATTTTATATATAAATCCTTCTGAAAAACATAAATCACTTGAAGTCAGTTATAATACAAGACTGCCGCTATTAAGTGAAGACACAATTTCATACCGTGTATTGTTGCCAAACGGTCAGAAAGCATGGCTACGAAAAAATGATGGAACAGTTTACCGATCTCAAACTGATATTCCAACTCCGGCGGCCAATGATTTAATTAACACAGGGAAAATGTTTTTAGGCTTACCGTATATATGGGCTGGTACAAGTGGTTTTGGATTTGATTGCTCTGGCTTCACACATACGATCTATAAATCGCACGGCATTACAATTCCGCGAGATTCTGGACCGCAATCAAGAGCAGGGGTTGCAGTTGATAAAGAAAATCTACAAAAAGGAGATTTAATTTTCTTTGCACATGATCAAGGGAAAGGTAGTGTCCATCACGTTGCAATGTATATTGGTGATGGCAATATGATTCACTCACCAAGAGCTGAAAGGTCGGTAGAGATTATACCGCTAAATACACCAGGATATATAGAAGAATACGCTGGTGCTCGTCGTTACTTACCTTAAAAATAGAAGGGGGTTTTTAAATGAAAAAAGTTATTCGTTACTCATTAGTTAGTACTCTATTAGTTTCTTCATTTTTAGTTGGTTGCGCAAAAGAAAAAACTGCAACAAAGCCGAAAGATGAGAAGAAAGTATTACAGTTACTAGAAACAGGTGAAATTCCGTCGTTAAATTCAGGGAAAGTAACAGATGCAGTCTCGTTTAACGTTTTGAATAACGTAATGGAAGGACTATTCCGTCTATCGAAAAATGATGAAATAATTGAAGCCGGCGCACAAAAATATGAAGTGAGTAAAGATGGAAAAACATATACATTCCAATTGCGTGATGCGAAATGGTCTAACGGAGAGCCAGTAACCGCTCATGATTACGTATACGCTTGGAAGCAATTGATAAATCCAGATACTGCTTCTCAATATGCATACATTGCGTACGATGTAAAAAATGCTGAGAAGATAAATAAAAAACAACTAGGTCTAGATGAATTAGGAGTAAAAGCGAAGGATGATAAAACATTCGTCGTAGAGCTAGAACATCCTGTACCGTATTTTACGAAATTATTAATTTTACCATCCTTCTATCCAATTAACGAAAAATATGCGAAAGAGCAAGGTGATAAATATGGATTAGAAGCAAATAAAGCGGTATATAATGGACCGTTTACATTATCAGAGTGGAAGCATGAAGCTAGCTTTACAATGAAGAAAAACGATAAGTATTGGGATAAAAAAGAAGTGAATTTAGATGAAGTAAACTATCAAATTGTAAAAGAAATTTCAACTGCGGTAAATTTATATGAAACAGATAAAGTTGATAGAGCTGTTATTTCTACAGAATTCGTAGATAAATATAAAAATAATAAAGAGCTAAAACAATATACAGATCCAGTTATGTACTTCTTCCGATTTAATGAAAATGTACCGATTCTTAAAAATAAAAATGCACGTCTTGCGCTAAGTACAGTTTTTGATAAGAAGGGACTCGCAGATTCATTTTTAAATGATGGATCGGTTGCAGCAAACTATTACGTACCAAAAGGATTTTTAAAGGGGCCAGATAAAAAAGATTTTAGAAGTACGGCAGGTGAGTTTAATAAAACTGATGTAAAAAAAGCGAAAGAATATTGGGAAAAGGCAAAGCAAGAAACAGGTACAGATGAAGTGACGTTAGAACTATTAAATTATGACTTGGAAAACTTTAAAAAAGTTGGAGAGTACATTAAAGAGCAGCTTGAGAAAAACTTACCAGGATTAAAAGTGAATGTGAAATTACAACCACATACGCAAAAATTAGCACTTGAGAAGAAGAAAGAATATGAAATGTCGTTATCACGCTGGTTACCGGATTATCCAGATCCAATGACTTACTTAGAAGTATTCCTTTCTGGAAGCAGTGTTAATAATACAGAATATGCAAACCCAGAATATGATGCGTTAATTAAGAAGATTAAAACAGAATTAGGTAATGATGAAAAGGCTCGCTGGAAAGCAATGCAAGATGCTGAAAAAATGCTACTTGATGATGCAGTAATTGCACCGGTATTCCAGCGTGGATTATCTTACTTACAAAAACCATATGTGAAAGATTTATATGTACATCAATTTGGTCCAGCTACAAGTTTAAAATGGGCAGATGTACAAAAATAAAAGAATGGAGAAACAGACTTCATGTATGTGATAGTCTGTTTTTCTTATTTAAAGTTAGAAAAATAGTTCATGGTATAATTTATTAGTCTGTAAACAGTATTTGGAGGGGAAATGATGTCTATGTTTGAAGAAGAGAAAGTAATTTATACAAAAAGATTATTTATGAGGAAACCAATTGTAGAAGATATTAATCAGTTTTATAACATATTAAAAAAAGATACTGTTGGCAAATGGTTGGCTAAATCAAGAGGAATGTCGAAGGAAGAAACAAATGATTATATTGGGCAACTTATCTTACATTGGGAACAGTATGACTTCGGGGTATGGTTGTTATTTAATAGTGAAACAGGAAAGCTTTTAGGACATTGTGGTTTAAGAAAGGTAGATGAAACAGGTGCAATAGAAATTATGTATCTCCTTGACCCAGAACATTGGAGGAATGGGTATGCATTAGAAGCAGCAGAGGCTTCCATTAAATATGCAATAGAGACTTTGAATGTAACAAGAATAATTGCTAGAGTTAAAGTAGCAAATGAGAGCTCGAAAAAACTTTTACGAAAGTTCGGGTTTATATATACTCATGAAGTTAATCATAGCGGGCGTTTATTATCATATTTTGAACTTCATACATCATCCGAAGAATTCTAGACATTTCATATGTTTTTTTATTGTTAAAAAATAAAATTATTACTAAAATTCCAGTGTGAAATTTATGTAGAATCTTGTATAATTAACATGTTTCTATGGAAACATTTTCTTGCGCTATTTATATAGGGCTTAATAGAACAAGGAAGGAAATACATACATGTATATAATAGATAAATAGAATGGAACATGTATAGAGACAAAGGAGAGAAAAGATGACGTGTCAAAAACAAGGGTTACAATTTAATAACGATAGAAAGAGGGACAGAAGATGAAAATGAAGCATGCTTTTGGTCCTATAATTTTAGCATGTGTGCTTTTTTTCATTATCATTCTAATCCCATCGAAAAGTTTAGTATCACTTATTAGTGATAAGAAGGTAGAAGATGCGGCAACTTCTTTACAAAAAGAGAAATTACAAAGTGTTTTCTTACAGCAAAAAATGTTAGAGAATTCACAGTATTTACCGATGTACGGTTCATCAGAATTTTTACGAATGGATGCATATCATCCGTCTAATTATTTCAAAGTAAATCCAGCTGGTTTTACACCGTTTTTAATTGGAACTGGCGGTACACAAAGTTTAGCTCATATTTTAAATATGACATCTACTATGGATGAATTAGAAGGTAAAAAAGTAGTCTTTGTTCTTTCACCACAATGGTTTACAAAGACTGGTGTCTCACAAGGGGATTTCACTAATAATTTCTCCAAACAACAAGCATATCATTTTATTTTTAATGATGAGATAAATCCAGAAATGAAAAAGCAAATCGCGAAACGGCTATTAGATTATAAAGTTGTTCAAGAAGATGATATATTAAAAAATTCATTAGAAGGTATTGTATATAATGATACGAAACATAACATAAAAGCAGGTTTAGTTAAACCACTTGCTTATATGCATCGAAATATTTTAGATCATAGAGATATATTTAACTCTTTATTTAAAATCGAACCGATGAAGGAGAAAACAAATATCGGACTTCGTTCAATTTCTTGGGAAGACGCACGTAAACACGCAGAACAAGAAGGGAAAGCTGAGTCTACTACAAATACATTCGGAATTGAAAATCCGTATTATTATAAGAATAATCTGAAGAAAAAACTAAAAGGTTTAAAAAACTTTAGAGCAAATGAAACATATGATGAATCACCAGAATACGATGATTTACAAATTATTTTAGAGTTATTTAAAGAGAAAAATGTCAAACCACTCTTTATTTCTGTACCTGTAAATGGGCCTTGGTATGATTATACTGGCTTCCCGAAAGAACGCCGTGAAGTGTATTATAAAAAAGTTCGAGAACAGGTTGAGAAAGCAGGATATCCAGTAATTGATTTCTCTGGTCATGAATATGATAAGTATTTCTTAAAAGATACGATTCATTTGGGCTGGAAAGGTTGGATTTATTTTGATGAAGCAGTGCAGAAATTTTATTCTGAGAAATAAAGTATAGAAATCGGAATGGCTATGAGCCGTTCCGATTTTTTTAGTATAGAGGATTTTGGTGAGGACAATTTGGGAATGCATGTATATCTTGAATCTGTCTATAATCATAATGTTTCATTGCAAACTGAGCTTGATAAAGGTATTCATACACATATAATTGACCATCATGCGCTGAACATAATACACCAGAAGTTCCTTGCCCATTTATGAAGGAAATGCCGATAGGGCGTCCGATTAAGTACGGTATTTTTTGCTGCCAATGCATAGGGGAATCACTCCTTTTTGAGATAATATACGAAAGAAATGATCAAATGGTTGCTTATCCATGTAAATGTAGATGGAAAGGTATTATATAATTCCTGAAGATTAATTCATATATAAATAAAAAACCGCTATAATTCCGAATGAATTTATAGCGGTTTTTATTATATTCTTAAGCGAGATTTTTACGCTTTTTTGTCCATTTTTTTATAACGAAGTATAAAAGTATAAGTACGACGCCACCAATTGCGAATGATTTCACATACGGACCAGCAATATCATTTATATTCTCCCAATTTTCACCTAGTTTTTCACCTAAATAAATGAAAATAATAGACCAAGGGATAATCGCAAGTGCTGTTAATGTAGTGAAACGTAGTAATGGCATTTTTGTAATACCAGCAGGAATTGAAATCGCATGACGCACTACTGGAATGAAGCGTGCTGTAAAAATGACGCCAGTTCCGTAACGATTAAACCAATCTTCTGCAGCATCTATTTGTTTTTTATGTATGAAAATATATTTTCCGTAACGTTCTAATATAGGGCGTCCGCCGTATCGTCCAAGCCAATAAATAAAGATTTGAGCAATAACACCGCCAATTGTACCGAATACAACAGCGCCTATAAATGAGATACTTCCATTGAATACTAAGTATCCTGCATAAGCAAGGACAATTTCACTTGGGATAATTTCAATCATAAGTCCAAGCATAATGCCCCAATAACCTAATCCTTCAAAAAACGTTAATACTGAATGAATAAAACTACTTAACATTGTTGCACCTTCTAGTTTATGAATTTTTGAGTATAAGAACCTTTTATTTAATGACGTAAAAGGTTCACTATATGTAGATTATACCTTATTTACATAGGGGATTGCTATTTCAATTCTTTTATGTCTCTCATAATTATTATAGTAAAAGATATAAGCCGCGTTTTCATGAAGGGTTAATGAAAAGATTATTAAAAATTTCTCATAAAAAATAGAAGCATTTCTGCTCCTATTTTTTAAGGCTTCACATCTAAGTTCTGTAAAAATAAAGTTGCTGTTACGTAACGTTTTGCTAACATTTGTACATATGCGGTATGTACAGAAAGGGTCGCAATAATAATAGCGTTACGAATTGCTTCGCGTTGTTCGTTATTAATTTGATCGAACTTGCTTGCGATTTTATCAGCTTTTTCTTTTACGATGTTTTCAATTGTATGAACGGTATCTGTTGCATTTAATTGTAAGCAATTCCCTTGATTGAGTTCTTCAAATAGAGAAGAGTATGCTACATATAAATGAACAGGATTGATTAAATCATCACTTCGATCGGCTGGGTCATTTACAATAAGGCGTAATAGCTTACGAATGGATTCAAAATCAAGTGCTGTTTTTAAATCTTCGACAATAAATAGTAAGGCTGCTTGTTCAATTGAATATTTTTTCCCCTTTTGAGGAGAGCCAATCATTTCTTTTATATCTCGTTTCACCCAGTTTTGCATAGCAGTTACAGAGAAACTTGTGTTTTCAATCTGATTGCCAAGCGCAACTATTTCATTTAAAGAAAAACCGACATCAGTATCGTCAATTTTAATCAGCTTTTCAAAAATAGGTGAAAGTGCGGTAGTAATAAAAGCTGTAACGCTTTGTCCGCTTTCAATATCTTTTTTATGTGACTTTGCCCAAGCTTCTTGTAAAATACCGAGAGGCTTTTTCGTATTCCATCCTCTTAGTGATAGAAGAAGGGTAGCCATTTCGTTTCGTGTGAGATGAAATGTTTCCATCTTTTCACCTCCAAAATAATAAAAAGTTCTTATGAACTTATAATATGTTTTGTTTCATTTAAAGTCAATTCTGTTTTGCTTAATTTTTCCTTTGTGACCAAACTGTTGAAAGTAAATAATACTTGCATATTTCGACAAAAGTTCATATAATAAGTTCATAAGAACCTTTAAAATGTTCTTAAAAACAAATCTATCATTCTGAATTTACTAGAAAGATAGATTTCACATATATCTATATAAAAGGAGAATGGATATAATATGTTGAAAAAACTTGTAGCAGTAATGACAGCATTCATGGTTATCTTTGGGGCTAGCAGCTTTATGTTCGTAGATCATGCGGCAGCGAAAAGTTACAAATCTGGTAAAAAATCATTTACACCAAGTTCAGGTCAAAAGTCAAAAGTTGATTTAAACAAAAAAGACTCAAATGTAAATTCTCAAAAAACGACTCCAGATTCAAAAACGAAAGCAACAAATACAGCACCAAAAAGTAATAAAGGAAGCTTTATGAAAGGTTTATTACTAGGTGGTCTTGGTGGTTTACTAATGGGTAGCTTATTTGCAAATATGGGAGCTCTTGGTTCTGTATTAGCGTTTATGGTAAATATGTTAGTAATGGCTGGTATCGTAATGTTAGCAGTTCGTGCATTTAAATACTTCAAAGACCAACGTAAGAAGAAGGCAGATGAAGTAGCATGGAAACAATAAAAATTTCTGAACAAGAGCTTATAAATGCGCTTTGTATATATATCGCTGAAAAAAGACAAGTGGGTCCAGAAGAAGTATTAGTTGAACTTATGTATGATGATGACTACGGTTTCTCTGCGGAAGTAGAGGTAAATGGTCGCCAGCAAATTTTAATTCAAGCAAACTTAATCGAAGCTTTACGCTTATTGCTTGACAGAGAATATAATGTCAATCCATTCGCAGCGAGATTGCAACTTGAATTAGATGATGAAGAAGGAATTTACGCATTAGCGAAATTTAATAACTCAGATGAGTAGAGAAAAGAGCTGTTGAGAATAATCTCAGCAGTTCTTTTTAGTATGTGCATATGTAGAAGAATAATCACGCCAAATTTCATTCATTTTTCGTCTACCGATATCTACCATCGGATTAAACTGAATTGCAGCTTTCTGACGAACAAAGTGAACGTTTTGCATGGCGTGAGATAATTGTTGGTCGACTATATCACGTTTTTTACTTGCATATTTTGCGATAGATAGACCTGCAACTGTTCCTTGCGCCATCGCAATTTTTCCGCTTTCAATGCCTGTAATATTGCCAGCTACAAATAAACCAGGAAGAGGAGTTTCCATTGTTTCGGAATGGAGAGGAACGTGTCCGCCTAATTCTGAAATGTAATGGAAGGGACAACCGGCTACAGCTGCAAGTTCGGCAAGTGGGTATAATCCCCCGGCAATACATACAAAATCTGCTTCATATATTTTCTCTGTTCCATTAATAACATTTCCTTTAGAGTCAATATTAGCAATACGTACACCTTCAACTTGATCTGTTCCGATAATTTCAAGAGCTGCTTTCCGAAGGTGAAGTGGCGTTCCGTTTATTTTCATTCCGTTGTTTGGATAGAATGTTAATCCAGCTTTTCGAATCCAATCAAATTTCATAAAGTGGCTACCTATTCGCAAGAAAGCAGAAGGAGCGAGGTGAGCTACATTTAAAAGAGAGTTTAAAACTTCTTCAGGTTCACCAGCTTTTTGACTTAACTCGCTTTTCTCAGGGAGTACAATATGATCCACTGTAATTCCCGCTAATTGCAATTCACTTAAAATGGCGAAAGACAAAATGTTAGCACCAATAATAATTCCTTTTTTTCCAACTTGCACGCGATGAACATTTGTCATAACTTGAGCTGCTCCAATTGACATCACTCCTGGAAGTGTCCAGCCAGGAAGGGGAATAGAATATTCCGCAGCTCCAGTAGCAAGTAGTACGAAAGGTGTTTCTAACGTACCGATATTAGTATGTACAAACCAATTGTTTTCATCTCTATCTAAATTATAGACCGAAACACCGCACCTGATATGTACTGAAAGTGATTCTGCTTCTTCATGAAGTCGCTTCGATTCTTCTATTCCGTTCCACCATTCTCCAGTAGGCTCTTGATGCAACTGTCCTAACAATCTCCCGCCCGGCTTCATAAATTCATCAATAACGAGCACTTTTAGTCCGAAACGAGCACAAGAGATAGAAGCAGATAATCCCGCTGGCCCTGCACCTATAATAATTACATCACTCATCGCTTTTTCACCATCTCTCTCACGATATTCGGATGCTGTTTCCCGCTTTCAACAACCATGTTTTCTTCTACAACAGTTAAGCATGCGCGTACATTTGTTTGATTATTTACTGTCACGCGGCATTCGGAACAGTGCCCGATATTACAATAAATACCTCGCGGTGTTCCGCTATCTTCATGAACTCTTAATGTCCGTATTCCATTTGCTAACAGGGCAGCAGCTATCGTTTCATGTTCATATGCTTCGTATTGATGACCGTTAAATTGAAAGGTAATACGCTCACTACTTTGTAAAGTACCTAAAATAGGGTGATGTGTAATTCTACTCATTTACTTTCACCTACTGATCCAAAAGTAACTGCACGTATTGGTGGTTGATATTTTAACGGTAGTTCATTAAGAGTTACGTCAGGATTCGCATTTTCAATCATTCGATCTATCATTATTCTGCATGTGCGCCCACCGCAAAATCCCATGCCAGCACGTGTTCTTAGTTTTAATTCTCTTGCCGAGCAGTTATATTCAGCAATTGTCGATTGAAGTTGCCCATATGTAACCTCTTCACAACGACAAACGATTAAGTTGTTTTTATTTGTCATGTGTATTCCTCCTCTAGTTCGATTTTCACAAATTATATATGCAAAAATCATGCCAATATAGAGAGGAGATGGCTACCTGTAAACGCCTGATTGGTGCATAATGATTCTTTATTGAAGTCCAAGTTTCTTTAAACGGTTATATAAAGTAGCCCTTGTTACGCCAAGTTGTTTTGCGCATTCTAATTTATTCCCATTTAAAATTCGTAAAGCCCTTTCAATAACTTTTTTCTCATGCTCATCCATCTCTTCTTGTAAAGAAAGGATTGTATTATTGTTGCTGAGTAATAGGGAATGAGCTGTATGGTTGTCTAAAGTTTCAGTCGTATGAAATGGTAGATATTCTTGTTTTATAATTCCGTCTGTTGCGAATACCACAAGCCGTTCAACAACGTTTCGAAGTTCGCGAATATTACCTGGCCAATTGTAATGAAGCAGTTCATGCATAATGCTTGAAGGTAGGTCACGAATTGGTCGGTTATAGTTGATTGAAAAATCATTTAAGAAAGAATAAGTTAATTCAATAATATCCTCGCGTCTTTCGCGCAGCGGTGGAATATGCAAGCTAACTACATTTAAGCGGTAATATAAATCTTCTCGGAAAGTTCCTTTTCTCATTTCTTCTTGTAAATCACGATTTGTAGCAGCGATAATGCGGAAATCAATATTAATTTCTTTTTCACCACCAACTCGGTAATACTTTCGCTCTTGCAGTACACGTAACAGTTTTACTTGCATATCAAGTGGCATTTCACCTATTTCATCAAGAAATAAAGTACCGCCTTGCGCGAGTTCAATTTTCCCTTTTTTTCCTTTACTATTTGCTCCAGAAAACGCCCCACGCTCGTAACCAAATAATTCACTTTCAAATAACGCTTCTGGAATTGCCCCGCAGTTAATCGAAATGAAAGGCGCCTTCGCTGCCTCACTTGCTTCATGAATTGCTTTCGCAAATACTTCTTTTCCAACTCCGCTTTCCCCAAGTATTAAAACAGTTGATTTTACCGAACAAACTTTTCTAGCTAATTGTATCGTTCTTTGTATAACAGGACTTTTCCCATTCATCGCAAGGAATGGATCGGATTCATCTTTATACTTTGCCACTTCTTGTTCTAAACGGTGCATTTCATGTGACATATTAAATAGTTTTTCATTTAAAGCGACTTGATTTGTAACATCTGTTTCTGAAACGACTGCTCCTATAATTTCATCATTACAATAAACTGGATTTGAATTAATTAATACGAATAAATCGGGACGAGGCTGATGGAACTGAGCGACTATGCTTTTTCCATCATGTAAAGATTGTAAAATTTCCAAGTCTTTATAATCAAAAAAACGAGTAATCGGTTGCCCAATAATCTCATTATGATTGACTGAAAATATTTTTTCAGCGCCATCTGTCCAAGTTCGAACGTATTCTTTACTATCAATGACTGTAACAGAAGAGTCAGTTGTTTGTATTACAGTGTCATAAAATGACTGTAGTTCATTGTAGGACTTATAAAGAAATGGAATCATTTGCTGAGAAGTTATACAGCATAGCGGCTCATCGTTTTCGTTAAGGATGATAACAGCTAATTCATAAGAAAAAGCGTCAATTAATGCAGTGAATGAGTCATCTACATAAATAATTGCGCAATTATATTCTTCTGTAGTAGAAGGGAGATAATAAAACCTTTCGTTTATTTTCTTAATGCGATCAAGGCTACATGTATGATTGATTAAAGCGCTTTCCAAAAATTCTTGTATAGTCGGAAATGAAAATGCCATAATGTCCTCCTGTTATGTATAAAAATTTTGACAGTGATAAAAAAATAATACACCTATTTACTATAAATTTAAAATATTTTTACAAATAAAAATATTATTTATAAAAATTGTATATGTACAGAATTGGCACGTCAATTGCATAAAAGAAAGTGAGAGGTTTAGGGAAAGGAGGAGTATAGTGTGAGGCACTGCGACGTTTTAATTATAGGTGGTGGAATAATAGGGTGTTCTATCGCTTATTACACTTCAAAATACGGAAGAGACGTAACAATCATTGAAAAAGGAGAATTTGTCAGCGGGACGTCTTCACGGTGTGATGGGAATATTTTGGCCATTGATAAAGACCCAGGGTTTGATAGTCAAATGTCTTTAGTAAGTCAAAAATTAGTAACTGATTTAAGTGAAGAATTAGAGCATTCATTTGAATATAGGGCACCAGGAAGTATTCTCGTATGTGAGTCAGACGAAGAGATGGAAGCTGCGCAGCAATGGGTAAATCGGCAAAAAGAAGCTGGATTACCGTTTCGAATGCTTGATAGGCAAGATATAAGAGAAGAGTCGCCTTTTTTTGCTGATGATTTATTAGGCGGTTTAGAATGTGCGACGGATTCAACTGTGAATCCATATCTCCTTGCATTCTCGCTTCTGTCAGAGGCACAAAAGTTTGGCACAAAAGCTTTTAAACAGACCGAAGTAAAGAGTATAAACATAGATACGAATGGTTCATTTGTTGTAGAAACTACGAATGGAACTTTTACAGCACAACAAGTTGTAAATGCAGCGGGTGTGTGGGCTCCTAAGATTGGTCAGATGTTAAATGTAAATATACCAATTGAACCGAGAAAAGGGCATATTATTGTAGCATCAAGACAACAACACGTAGGGTGCCGTAAAGTAATGGAATTCGGTTATTTAATTTCTAAATTTGGCGGAAAACGAAAAGTAGATGCTTTAACTGAAAAATACGGGGTTGCGCTCGTATTTGAGCCTACTGAAAGTCAAAATTTCTTAATTGGAAGTAGCCGTGAATTTGTAGGGTTTCATACGAGAATAAACAATGAAGTCATTAAATGTATTGCAAATAGAGCGATTCGCTTTTATCCGAAAATGGCAGATATGATGGTAATTCGTTCTTACGCTGGTTTACGTCCGTGGACAGAAGATCATTTACCGATTATTTCACGAGTGGAACATATTCCAAATTATTTCATTGCCGCTGGGCATGAAGGGGATGGGATTAGTCTTGCAGCAGTTACTGGGAAAGTAATTGAAGAGTTATTAAATGAAAAAGAGACAATTATTCCTATTGAACCACTTCGTTTGAGTCGTTTTACAGAAAGGGTGTTAAACGGATGAAGTCACAAAGAGTCTTTACGACAATTGATACACATACGGGTGGGAATCCAACGAGGACATTAATTAGTGGACTTCCAAAGTTGATTGGAGAGACGATGGCAGAGAAGATGTTACATATGAAAAAGGAGTATGATTGGATTCGAAAATTGTTAATGAATGAACCGCGTGGTCATGATGTAATGTCAGGGGCATTATTAACAGACCCGTGTCATCCTGAGGCTGATATAGGTGTTATATACATAGAGACAGGTGGATATTTACCGATGTGTGGTCACGATACAATCGGTGTATGTACAGCGTTAGTTGAATCAGGTTTAATTCCGGTAGTTGAACCAATTACTTCTTTAAAACTAGATACACCGGCTGGCTTAGTTGAAGTAGATATTGCTGTTCAAGATGGAAAAGCAAAAGAAGTATCTTTCTGTAACATACCAGCTTTTTTATTAAAAAATATTACTGTACAAGTGAAAGACATTGGAACTATAGAAGCTGATATTGCGTATGGAGGGAATTTTTATGCCATTATTGATGCGAAATCAGTAGATCTAGAATTAGTACCAGAAAATGCATCTACAATCATCGATAAGGCGATTCATATAAGAAACACAATTAATGAGAAGTTTGAAATCACTCATCCAGAGTATTCGTTTATAAGAGGATTAACACATGTTGAATTTTATACAGATCCTACTCATGAATGTGCGCATGTGAAAAATACAGTTGTTGTACCACCAGGCGGAATAGATCGATCTCCATGCGGTACAGGAACATCTGCGAAGCTAGCTGTATTATACGCTCAGAAAGAAATTGAAATTGGTGAAGAGTTCATTCATGAGAGTATCGTTGGTTCTTTATTTAAAGGATATGTCATGAATACGACACATGTTGAAAATATTGAAGCTGTCATAACGAAAATTACGGGATCAGCTTGGCTTATGGGTATGCATAGATTTTTTTACAATGAAATGGATCCACTTAAAGAAGGATTTTTGCTAATTCCGCCGATGGAACATGAAACGGAGGATATAAAATGAACATTCAAAAAATGTATACAGCAGTAGACGTACATGTAAATGGCGAGGCATTTCGTGTAATGAAAGACGTACCATGCAAATACTACTACAGTTTGGAGCAATTAAATGAACAATTTTCAGGTGAATTAGCAGAAGAGATGAAGCTTTTATTAAATGAACCACGTGGTTTTATCGGTTTGAATGGGTGTATTGTCGTTCCATCTATCCATAATGAAGTGGATGCAGCTGTATTATTTTTTAATCATGAAGGTTCGATTCCGCTTCATTATGGAGGCATTGTTGCAGTAATAACGATGTTACTCGAAAGTGGGTATTTAAAAAAGAGAGAGTCCAATCAATACAAAATTGAAACGTTATCTGGAATATTTTTAGTTCATGCGTATGTAGAGAATGATGAAGTTATATCGGTTTCGTTTGAAAGCAAACTATGCTATTTGATTGAGGAAAATTTACAGGTTGGTAATGTAAGTTATTCTCTCATACAAGCAGATAAAGTATATGCAGTTGTAGAAAAAGGTGCGTATTCGCCAGAAATTCGTGTTGAAAACATTTCAGAATTGAAAAGATGGGGAGAAGCTACACTGCAGGCTATACAAAAACAGTCGCTAATAAAAAGGCTTATTTTAGTAGATCCTTCGCAAAAAGAAAAGAACCATATAAAGTCGATTACATTTCATGAAGATAACTTTATCGTACGTTCGCCAGGTTTTGTTTCTACTATCGTTTCCTATGTTCATGCGTTATTTAAAAATGATTATATGGCGGATAAACCTTTTAAAAATGAAAGTATATTTAATAGTTTTATAACTGTGGAAAAAGTGAAGAAGGAGGAACTAGGATACATTTTCCGTTTTGAAAGTAGAGGATTTATTACAGGAATGCAGACGTTTCTATTAGACCCTACGGATCCATTTCCGGCAGGTTTCTTATTAAAATAAAATGTGATAAGGAGAGATAAATATGCAAAAAATTAAAGGGGCATTTCCAGTATTAATAACACCGATGGATGAATTTCAGGAAATTAATTGGGATGGGGTAAAACAAAATGTAAATTACTTTATCGAACAAAAGGTTGCAGGTGTCATCATTAATGGAAGTACAGGAGAGTTTGTAAGTTTATCAAAAGAAGAACGATTTAAAATGGTAGAAACCGTGTTGAAAGAAATTGATGGCCGTATTCCAGTCATTGTTGGAACTGCAGCAGAGACGACGAAAGAAACAATTGAATATACGAAACATGCAGAAGCGCACGGAGCGGATTGTGCATTAATTATAAACTCTTACTATTGTAAACCGAAGGAAGAGGAGATTTATTTTCATTTTAAAGAAATCTCAAATTCTGTAAATATACCAATTATGCTATACAATAACCCATTTACTTCTGGTGTTGATATGAGTACAAAGCTAATGCTCCGTATTGGAAAAGAGTGTGAAAATGTTACACATATTAAAGAATCTAGCGGAGATATTCGAAAAGCGAGAGATTTAGTAAGACAAAGTGAAGGGGCTTTCCAAGTCTTCTGTGGTTCTGAAGATTTAGTTATGGAATCATATTTAGTTGGTGCTTCGGGATGGGTTTCAGTAGCAGGAAATATCGTTCCCGGTCTCGTTACAAAAATGTATGAGCATTTTCAAAATGGTGAATTAGAAAAGGCGTGGGAAATAAACGATGCTATTTTACCACTTTGCGAGTTTCTTGAAGGATCAGGGAAATATGTTCAAATCGTTAAACGTTCCATGGAATTACATGGGCAAGCGGGAGGACCTTCTCGCTATCCAAGACTAGGATTAACTGTTGACGAAGATCAAAAGCTTCAAACGATTTTATCAAATATTGCAGCTCATGTAGCTGTTTAAATAAGGAGGAGAACATAATGTTAAAGACAAATATTGAGCTGAAACCAAAAGTGGAAGCGTTTTTAAATGAAGAAATTAAAATGTTTATTAATGGCGAATTTGTTGCTGCTATTGGGGGAAAGACGTTTGAAACGTATAATTCAGCTACAGAAGATGTTCTAGCTGTCGTATGTGAAGCGCAAGAAGAGGATATTGATGCTGCAGTAAAAGCGGCAAGATCTGCATTTGAATCCGGTCCGTGGGCAGAAATGACTACTGCTGAAAGAGCGCATCTTATTTATAAATTAGCAGATTTAATTGAAGAACATAGAGAAGAATTAGCGCAACTAGAAGCTTTAGATAATGGAAAGCCATATCAAGTAGCACTTGATGATGATATTTCAGCAACTGTAGAAAATTATCGTTATTACGCAGGATGGGCTACAAAAATTATTGGGCAAACAATCCCAATTTCAAAAGATTACTTAAATTACACGAGACATGAACCTGTAGGTGTTGTAGGTCAGATTATTCCGTGGAATTTTCCGCTCGTTATGTCTTCTTGGAAAATGGGAGCTGCACTGGCGACAGGTTGTACGATCGTATTAAAGCCAGCAGAGCAAACGCCTTTATCTTTACTATATACAGCAAAACTTTTTAAAGAGGCTGGATTTCCAAACGGTGTTGTAAACTTTGTACCAGGCTTTGGTCCTGAAGCAGGAGCAGCAATTGTAAATCATCATGACATTGATAAAGTTGCTTTTACAGGATCTACTGTTACAGGAAAGTATATTATGCGTCAGTCTGCAGAAATGATTAAGCATGTAACGTTAGAGCTTGGCGGCAAATCACCAAATATCATTTTAGAAGATGCGGACTTGGAAGAAGCAATTAATGGTGCATTCCAAGGTATTATGTATAATCACGGTCAAAATTGTAGCGCAGGATCACGTGTATTTGTTCATCGTAAACATTATGAAACTGTAGTAGATGCACTTGTGAAAATGGCGAACAACGTAAAACTTGGAGCAGGTATGGAGAAAGGAACGGAAATGGGTCCACTCGTATCTAAGAAACAACAAGAGCGTGTGTTACATTACATTGAGCAAGGGAAGAAAGAAGGCGCTACAGTTGCGGCTGGTGGTGAACGTGCACTTGAAAAGGGTTATTTCGTTAAGCCAACTGTATTCACAGATGTTACAGACGATATGACAATCGTTAAGGAAGAAATATTTGGACCAGTTGTTGTTGTTCTGCCATTTGATTCGACAGAAGAAGTAATTGAACGAGCGAACAACTCATCCTATGGCCTTGCTGCGGGTGTATGGACGCAAAATATCAAAACGGGTCATCAAGTGGCAAATAAATTAAAAGCAGGAACAGTGTGGATTAATGATTATAACTTAGAAAATGCAGCTGCACCATTTGGTGGATACAAACAATCTGGTATTGGCCGCGAATTAGGTTCATATGCGCTTGATAATTATACAGAAGTGAAAAGTGTTTGGGTAAATATAAAGTAATAGGGTGTTTTACTGACAAAAATTGAGGGATGAAATAATGAAAGATGCGGACAACTAGAAAGTTTGATAATAGTTGTCCGTTTTCTTATATACAAAATTGCTTTTCCAAAGAATGATAAGGGGGATTTGGATGGAGAATTTAGTAGAATGGTTAGTAGGGCAAGTGTGGAGTATCGGTTTAGTTGTTTTTGCATTAGGGGCAGGCGTATATTTCACGATTGCAACACGCTTTTTGCAAATTCGTTATTTTAAAGAGATGATTAAACTATTATTTGAAGGAAAGAGTTCAGAGACGGGAATATCATCTTTTCAGGCATTTTGTTTAGCCTTATCGGGAAGAGTGGGAATTGGTAATATTGCAGGGGTAGCGACAGCAATTGCTTTCGGCGGGCCTGGAGCTGTATTTTGGATGTGGGTAATGGCTTTGTTAGGGGCAGCGAGCGCGTTTGTAGAATCAACATTATCTCAAGTATACAAAAGTAAAGTAGGGAATGAATATCGCGGCGGTACTCCATATTTCATTGAGAGAGGTTTAAAAATGAAATGGTTTGCAGTCATTGTAGCGGTAGTTGTAACACTTTCATATGGCGTGTTATTACCAGGTATTCAATCTAGTAGTATCGCAGTTGGATTCGAAAGCTCTAATGGTATTAGCAAATATATAACTGGTATATTTTTAGTCGTGTTACTAGCAGCAATTATTTTTGGTGGTGTAAAGAGAATTGCCGGTGTTTCTCAAATGCTTGTGCCATTTATGGCAATTGGTTATGTAATTGTTACATGTATCATATTAATTGCGAATGTAACGGAGATTCCAAGTATGTTTGCTTTAATTTTCTCTAGTGCATTTGGTGTAAATGAAATGTTTGGTGGAATTGTTGGTGCAGCTATTGCATGGGGCGTAAAACGCGCTGTATTTTCAAACGTTGCTGGTGTCGGAGAAGCGACGTATAGTTCGGCGGCTGCTGAAGTATCGCATCCTGCAAAACAAGGATTAGTTCAAGCGTTTTCCGTATATATCGATACAATTGTCGTATGTACAGCGACAGCTCTTATGATTTTAATAACAGGTATGTATAATGTTATACCTGAAGGGAAAACCGCTATTGTACAAAATATAGGAAATGTGGAAGCTGGTCCAATTTATACACAACAAGCAGTTGAAACTGTGATAACAGGGTTTGGTCCAATATTTATTTCAATTGCGATTTTCTTTTTTGCATTTACAACGTTACTCGCTTATTACTATATCGCTGAAACGACACTTACTTATTTAGATCGTCAATTGAAGTATGGCTGGTTAAAACCAGTTTTAAAATTTGGATTTTTAATTATGGTTTACATCGGTAGTGTTGAATCAGCGTCGCTTTTATGGAATCTCGGAGATTTAGGAATCGGTAGTATGGCATGGTTAAACTTAATCGCGATTCTATTATTAAGTAAAATCGCATTAAAAGTGTTAAAAGACTATGAAAGGCAGAAAAAAGAAGGGAAAGATCCAGTATTTAATCCTAAAAATGTGGGGATTGAAGGATTAACATTTTGGGAAGAAAGAAGTAAAGAGGTTGAAAGAAAAAGTTCTAGAGAAAAAGTTATTGTAGATGATAATTTAAAATTATAACGTAAATTAACTGAAAATTCTTAATTTAAAAGAAGGTATATTGTCTCCATTTCATCACATACTACAATAGGTATGGATAATATGACTGGAGGGAATAAGATGGAACATGAGCAACATAGTTCGATAAATGATATTCTACATCATTATAAAGAAGGTATAGGTAGTTTTACAAATCAAATTCCTGAAATCGCTGAGACATATAATGCGTTCACGCAAGCTTGTTTTCAAGAGGGTGCTTTAACAAAAAGAGAAAAGCAACTTATTGCATTAGGAATTAGTTTAGCAACGCAAGATGAGTATTGTACAATTTATCATACAAAAGGTTGTCTTGATCAAGGATGTTCAGATAAAGAGATTCTGGAAGCATGTGGTGTTTCAGCAGCATTTGCTGGCGGAGCTGCGATGAGTCAAGCGGTAACTTTAGTGCAAGAGTGTTTAACAGAACTGAAAAATCAAAAGCATTGAATAAAAAAACGTTTTAAACTTTATGTTTAAAACGTTTTTTATTTGAAATTAAATTTGTATTCAATTTAATATGCTATATCTTCATAAATAGATTTTTCTACATCAGGAAGAACTGTGTATATACTCTTACCCATTAAAGCTTCTAATTCTTTCTTAATCGCATAAAACCCTTTCCAATGTAAAGATGTATGAGATGTTGTACCATGACGCAAACCAACAGAAATTAATCTTCTTTCCAGCGTAGTAAAGCCACCCGCATCAGCAAGAGCGTCACAAAGAGTAATTACTTTATTGTATAAGTCGTAGTTACAATGTTCATTTAATATTTCAACTAACCGGCTTCTCATATGGTCAGGAACGAGACTCCATTCCGCTGCGATATCTATATGTTCATTTTTGCATGGGAATGAGTGTGTCACACAAATAACAGCGTTTCCTGTATACCCTAAATCATTCATATACATATAACCATCATAGGAATGAATGACCGATTTGGTAAAACCTTTGTATCTTCCGATATCATGCAAAAGGGCAGCGTTATATGCTATGTCAGCATCTAAGTTATACCCATTTTTAATAAGTTCTATAATTATGTTTTCAGTTGCATGAGCAACATGTAGTGAATGTTCAAACCAAGGGCCCGGGTTTTGTTCATATGCCCATTCGAGTAATTCTTTTGCGTACGTTCTATCTAATATATATTTCATATCGTTATCCTTTCACAAAAAATCATATCTTTCTATAAATTCATCTTATTATTTCATTATTCCTTCTTTAAAAATTGTTACAATGAAACAAAAGGGGGAAAAGTAATGCGAAATTTAGTAATTGAAGAAATAAAGCAACTAGAAAATGATATGGAAGAACTTTCGAAACTTTTGAAAATGGTTGTAAATGATGGGGCATCAATTGGTTTTTTGCCTCCACTGGAACAAAAAGACGCAACAAAGTATTGGCAAACAGTATTAGCGCCAGAAGTGATATTGTATGTGGCTAAAATAAACAACGAAGTAGCAGGGAGTATTCAATTACAATTAGTTACTAAGCCTAACGGAATTCATAGAGCCGAGATTTGCAAATTAATGACTCATCCAAACTTTAGACGTAACGGTATTGGACGATCGCTTATGCAAAAAGCAGAGGAACGAGCAAAGCAAGAAAACAGGTCTCTTTTAGTATTAGATACTAGAGAAGGAGATCCTTCCAATAAACTGTACAAATCACTAGACTACCAAGAAGTTGGAACAATACCAGGGTATGCAATTTCTCCGAATGGTAAGTTAGATGCTACGGTTATTTATTATAAAAACATTTAAGGTATAATCAAACGGGGAGAGTGCTTAATTATTAGTAAGTGAATAATAAACGACTATTTTTAACACCGTCTATATTTTTCTGGCGGTGTTAAAATAGTTAATTATAATCTAATTAACGCACTAAATGAATTTGAGAAAGTTTTTAGAGGGTTCTTTTAGTAATGATTCTCGTCTTATAATAAATGTAGAGAAGATGACTAGCCAACTATAGTTATTTTCGCTTTATTATCGGAAGGGGATGAAAGTATGAAAAAGAATAGTTTACAAAAGATGAAGAAAGTTATTTTAAGTGGTGGAGTATTACTTACGGGATTATTAACATTTGGATTTTCAGAAAAGGCTTCAGCTCATGGATATGTAGAATCACCAGCGAGCCGATCTTATTTATGTAAGCAAGGGGTAAATGTAAATTGTGGACCGATTCAATATGAACCACAAAGCGTAGAAGGGATAGGTGGATTTCCGCAACTAGGACCTTCTGATGGACAAATTGCAGGGGCTGGTCATTTTCCCGCTTTAGATGTTCAAACTGTAGATAGGTGGAAGAAAGTTACGTTAAATGGCGGGACGAATACATTCAAGTGGAAACTAACGGCTCCTCATAGTACAAAAGAGTGGAAATATTATATTACGAAAAAAGGTTGGAATCCAAATAAACCTTTAACGCGATCAGATTTAGATTTAGTGCCATTCTATGTGAAAAATGACGGTGGAGCTAGACCAGGGACAACAGTAACGCACGAAGCAAATGTACCAACTGACCGTAGTGGATACCATCTTATTTTAGCTGTTTGGGAAATTGCAGACACTGGAAATGCGTTTTATCAAGTTATAGATGTAAACCTTTTGAATAATGGCTTATCCTCAAATTTCGCTTTTAACAATGTAGTGCAAGCTCCTACACTATTTTAATTGAAACATACATTTCGATCATCTAATTCATTTTAGATGATTTTTTTTATGAAAATGATGAAAAATATAGAAGAAAGTGCAATTATTTATAAAAAAATATGCTTTAAATATTGTCATATTTGCTTCTTTAAGATATCCTTTTCATGAAGAGGTGGAAAACATGGAAAAAGTACTAGTTTTCGGGCATAAAAACCCAGATACAGATGCAATTTGTTCTGCAATTGCTTATGCAGAATTGAAAAAAGAATTAGGAATGAATGCTGAGCCTGTACGTTTAGGCGAAATCAGCGGTGAAACTCAATTTGCGTTAGACTATTTTAAAGTAGAAGGACCGCGTTTTGTTGAGACAGTAGCAAGCGAAGTGGACAACGTTATTTTAGTTGACCATAACGAGCGTCAACAAAGTGCTAACGATATCGAATCAGTTCGTGTGTTAGAAGTTATTGACCATCACCGTATTGCTAACTTTGAAACAAGCGATCCTATATACTATCGTTGTGAGCCAGTTGGCTGTACAGCTACAATCTTAAACAAAATGTACAAAGAAAATGGCGTAACAATTCGTAAAGAAGTTGCAGGTTTAATGTTATCTGCAATCATTTCAGATTCTTTACTATTCAAATCTCCAACTTGCACAGAACAAGACGTAGCAGCTGCTCGTGAATTAGCGCAAATCGCTGGTGTAGATGCAGATAACTACGGCTTAGAAATGTTAAAAGCTGGTGCTGACTTAAGCGGAAAAACAATGGAGCAATTAATCTCTCTTGACGCTAAAGAATTCCAAATGGGTAATGCGAAAGTTGAAATCGCACAAGTAAACGCTGTTGATACAAACGACGTTCTTGTACACCAAGCGGAACTTGAAAAAGTAATCTCTGCAGTAGTAGAAGAAAAAGGTTTAGACCTATTCTTATTCGTTGTAACTGATATCTTAACTAATGATTCTGTCGGTCTTGCGATCGGTAAAGCAGCAAACGTTGTTGAGAAAGCATACAACGTATCACTAGAAAACAACACAGCTACTTTAAAAGGTGTTGTATCTCGTAAAAAACAAATCGTACCAGTATTAACAGAAGCATTCCAAGCTTAATCGTATTGCGTACAGATGAACAGTAAGGACAAGTAGTCAGATTGGCTACTTGTCCTTTTTTATCTCTAAAAAACAGAAAATTAAAAACGGGAGGATTGTGTATGTTTAATGATTTGGAGAGTAAATTACAGTCACTTTTAGAACGAAATATTACGTCGGTTTCAGAATTAGAGAGCTGGCTCTCGGAGGAGCTACGTTTAAACGCTGAAATACAGAAGTTGCGTTTGACTTTTTAGAAGAAAGGATATAAAGTACTGCAAGGGTCATTCTAAATTTGATTAACGAATTAAAATAAGGATAGCGTTAGCTATCCTTATAATCGTTTATTCGTAAGATTTTTTCTTGTTTATATAAAATGTAATTATAGCAGTAATGAAGAAAATAGGTATCGCATACACTTGCCCAACAAATAACTTCCAGCCGACATAATTATAGCCTTCAGATGCTGGGATGATAACGGAAATAACGCAAACAATAAAATAGACTAATAGTGCAGGGATAATATTTTTCATTTTTATGGACCTCCTTCCTAATTTAATTTATAAATCATAATATTTAAATTTAATTATAAAAAATTTGAAGAAAAAAATGCAAAAATTTTTATGGTATTATAATATTTGCAATGAGAGTGATCCATAGTACATATATGGTAAAATGTGTAATTTAAACTTTTCAGAATTATTATATAGTATTTTGAGAGAAAAATGTACAAAATAATGAATTTTATTTACCAAAGTAAAGGGAGTAGAAATATATATGAAAAGGATATGTATAATTCCATGTGGAAAAAAGAAAATTTGGGATAAACATTCAGACTACGGACCGATGGAAGCAAAAGATGTGTATATTAGTCCGTTCGGAAAAGCATGTCAGGCGTACGCAACTATGTTTTTCGAAAACTGGGTTATATTATCGGCGAAACATGGATTTTTAAGACCAAATGATATTGTATTAGAAAACTATGATCTTGCATTTGATTCAAAAAGCGATGAGGTAATAAATATAGAGCAATTACAAAAACAGATGGTAGATAAAAGTTTATTACAGTTTGACGAAATCGTCTTACTAGCAGGGAAGAAGCATAAAAAAGTAGTGACAAAGTTATATCCAGAAGAAATGATTACATATCCGCTAGAGGGGTGTAAAGGGATTGGATATATGTTGCAGAGGTTGAAAGAAGCTGTGAAGGAAGGGGAGGAAATATAGGTGTAGTTTCAGTGATTTTAAACTCTATTTATTTAGAGAGCTGAAAAGTAAAATAGAGTTTTTAGGCATCGCCGAAAGGGTGATGCTTTTTTTTGTTCGTGTCGTCATTCATGTAAAAGTAATTTAGAGAATAAATCATTCGATTTATGAAGCGATAGCTTTTTTATATCGATAACAAATTGCTTCACTTCTAGGAAATGTAGGACATATGGGTACAGTTAAGATTGTAAGTGGGAATAGCAATAAGACAAGTTTTGAATAGGATATTAAGAAAGGAGATGTTGATAAATAATGGCCAGATATAGTTTGCACGGAGGACACAATAGTATTGTTCAAGGTGCTAATTTTGGGAATCGGAAAGAACACGTTTTAGATAGGCAAGTTAAAGATGCTGTGGCGGCTAAGTTAAGATCCCTAGGACATACGGTTTATGACGATACGGACGAGGTAGGGGCAACTCAATCACAAAATTTAAATAATATCATTCGGAATAGCAATTCCCATGCTGTGGATTTAGTTATTTCTTTTCATCTTAATGCAAGTGATGGAAATGGACAGGGTGTTGAGGTTTTGTATTATGATCAGAAAGATTTGGCGGCTAAAATCTCAGCTCAACTAGCAAAAGATATTGGATGGCGTGATCGAGGTGCGAAACAGCGTACAGATTTAGCGGTATTAAATGGGACGAAAGCACCTGCTATTCTTATAGAATTAGGATTTATTGACAATGAATCTGATATGGCAAAATGGAATGTTGATAAAATCGCTAATTCTGTTGTATTTGCTCTTACAGGACAAACTGGAGGAGGTGCAGCGGATTTGCTCAAAGTAAAAACTGGTGGTGTAGCATTTAGTAATTTACAAGCTTTGGCTCAAGCTATGGTAGATGCGGGTATTGATGGACAAATTGTCGTTCAGAAAGATGGCATTGGTTATGCTATAACGAATGGCTATCCGTCTGGAAATATCGATAAATTTACAGCTTGGTTAGATGCACGAAAATGGTACTATGAGTACGTGAGATAAAATGAAAATTAGTTTGATTAAAAACTAAAAATTGTCTTATTTTTAGTTAACAAGTATATTAAGTAACCAATAATTATGTAACTATAAAAATATGGACAATTTATATGTAAATTAGTACACAAAACCACCTGTCAGAAAGGTGGTTTTATTTATCAAGCTATTTGTGGGTAGTAAAATTCTCACCTCAAAATTCGGATGAAGCTAAGAAATTAGGTGGGAATTCCACTGCTCGTAGCCTCCTACTAATTATAGTTTCACTTTATATAGTTTAGAGTTTTGTAAACCTTTACTTATTCAACCCGTAATAATATTTTGTTTTCTCAATACATAAGCCGAATTTTAAATTATTACCCAATAATATAATACCTCTCATACTATTTATTAGTTGATAATAGCAAAAAAACAAGCTTTGAATATAATAATGAAAAAGGAGATGTTAAATAATGGGTTATATTGTAGATATTTCGAAATGGAATGGCGACATTAACTGGGATATCGCAGCACCACAATTAGATTTTGTAATTGCACGTGTGCAAGATGGTTCAAATTATGTAGATCCTTTATATAAAAATTATGTACAAGCAATGAAAGCAAGAAATATTCCGTTTGGTAATTATGCGTTCTGTCGTTTCGTTTCAGTAGAGGATGCACGGATAGAAGCAAGAGACTTTTGGAACCGTGGTGATAAAAATGCAACAGTTTGGGTAGCTGACGTAGAAGTAAGAACAATGAACGATATGAGAGCGGGTACACAAGCTTTTATTGATGAATTACGCAGATTAGGAGCTAAGAAGGCTGGTTTATATATTGCTCATCATATGTATGCTCCATTTGGAATGGCAAATGTCAATTCTGATTTTGTATGGATTCCTCGTTATGGTGGTAACAAACCAGCATATCCATGTGATATTTGGCAATACACAGAAACAGGCAATGTGGCTGGTATCGGCAAGTGTGATTTAAATAAGCTGATTGGAAATAAGCCGTTAGCTTGGTTTACAAATCAAATTGTTGAGCCGATAAAAAAACAAGAAGGGGTTGGAATTATAGTGAATAAATATAACAAAGTAGTTACTTATGAATTTGGTGTAAATTTAGTTCCTGACATGATTCAAATGATGGATAAGCTTGGATATACTTCTAAAATAATATCTCGTGGAGATAACCAAGGGCTTGTGTATTTCGAAACAGATTATCGTCAAGGGAACGAACTGGACAAAGCAACTGCTTGGTTAGATACGAAAGGAATTAAATATTTTTATACAAAAGAGTAGTTTGCTAAATAAAAAGCCGTCATGTGACGGTTTTTTATTTTTATGTAATCTTTTAACTCTACTTATAATATGGAGAAAATAGACTAATAAACAAGCCTTTGTATACTTTTAAACATAGAATATGATGAATTCTATTAAGGAGGAAGCAGATTCATGGGGAATACTTGTCATTGTGGGCATTCCCGAAATTGTAATACATTTTGGGATAATTTAATGTTTGGGAGATGTAGATGTAAACGCAATGATTTTCACGAATGTTGTTGCAAAGAGAAACCGAAATGTGAGTGTGAAAAATGTCATTGTAAAACAAAACCGAAATGCCATTGTATTCATGAAGAGGAAGGGTATTAATAATAAAAAAGAGTACGATACGTACTCTTTTTTTGGGTGATTATATTCCATCTTGAACAGATTTCTTTACAATTACCCATGTGTCTTTCTTTTTAACCGTTATAGCTACATTAGTTCCATTAGATTCCTTATAAAAGATATATCCATTGTTTGAGTTTACATATGTTACTGGTTCGCCTATGCAATCTCGCGAGCAGGATTTGTTGACCAGTTCAATTAGGGATAGTTCACTTGGATCGGTTTTGCTTGCTTCTATAACAGCATCAAGGCTTGTTTTTCGATAACCTTGCAAGTTTATATGAAAAAGCTGCTCTATTTCTCCTGTAATGCTAGTGTTCATTACTTCTACTGAATTCTTTTTTTCTTGAAGAAAGCCGTTTTCATAAAGTAATTTTGTATAGCCAATCCATGCTATTAACACTAGCATGAAAAACATACCCGTCATTTTAAGTATTCGAAGTCGTTTGCTTATAATTGTTTCTGAGTATTTCATTCACTCTAATCCTCCAATGTTTTTAATTTAAAATATGCTTGGATACATACTTTTAGAAGAGGATGAAAGTTAATGAGTTTTCAATAAAAAAGAAAACATCCAGAGTTAGATGCTTTCTTTTTTTGTATTTTTGGCTATCTGTTCGTTACTTGTTTCATAAGTGGTCTTATTTCTTTAACTGGTGGTTTCTTATCATAGGCATCAACGTAAGAAAAGTAGTAGTTTAAGTTTCTTAGAAGACCTTTTCCTATTTTTGCACTTAAGAAAGGAAATACTTGTCCGGTATAATCATCGAGAGATTTACAGTAATATTTTTCATCTAAATATATACTGTATTTACATGTTAGTTCTACTAAAGGATTCCCTTCATCATCAAATACTTCTTTAGAATCAATAATATCTATTAGTGCAAATTTTTCATTTAAGTAAACTTTCTTTTTTTTCTCGTGTTTATTTGTAAGTATAAAAACGAGACCAATCGCGTTAATCAAACTATTTCCTCCTATAAAAAACGGATATTAATAAAATATATCGATATAAGCTAAATGTAAAGAGGAGAGGTGAAATATCATGGAGAGAAAACTAAATAAGCCGATTTATGTTTGGAAACCGACTTATTTTTATCAAGTATTACTTAGTAGTAATACCTACTCTGATTAAAGTTTCACTTTATTGAAATACTTGCGGGAATTGTTTTACGATTGCGTTTGTTATCATGTCGGCCATTTCTAATGCTTCTTTTTCAATTTTATCGTAAAGTTTTACTCCTGCTTCATAATCTTTATTTAGGAAGGCAAGTGCTTCTGCTTTCGTTAGTGCTAAATGTTCATAAAACATTTTTCTAAATTCTTCTTTATCTATATATGGGTTGATACTGTTAAGAAATTCAATAATTTCATCACCATTAGCGTACCATTTTTTCTCTATAGCGGCCGCTGCATTTTGATTACCAGCTTTTGCGGCTTTAACAAGATCCGCTGCAATTACTAAGTGATCTTTAATTAATGCACTATATTTTTTCACTGCATCCTCACCGTAAAATGGTTCAAGTGATAGTCCCATATGTGTTGCGTTTTGTAGAAGTCGTCCAACAGTAACGTTAACATCTGGTAAATTAAAGACTATACTTATAATAGCCAATCTCGTCCAAGCGACGTGTTGTTCCCATAAAGAACGCATATACCCTTTTAAAAAATTCTCATTTTTACTAATTCGGTAGTTCCGTACGGATAAATCATAGTTTACATAAGGGTTATGGTAGGGGGAGTAATACGATTGCCAATAAGAATACATAAATAGTAACACTCCTTTGAACATGTATAACTCAAAGTATGATGAAGATTTATTTTTAGTTACGTGTCCTAGATTATTTTTAGGGAATTTGAAATGGAGAAATTCAATGAATGGTGTTGTGGTATATATGAATAAATTGAATATAAAGTAAAAGAGGGTCTGCAAGGGAAGTTGCAGACCCTCAAAAGGGTATTGCCGAGATGTCGGACTCGACTACGTAATGTTATCATAAAATTCTTTTGAAAAACCCTGGTAAATGTGTCCAAATGAAATTAGGACCTTCATACAGTCAAAGGGACCTGCTTCCCGCGGCAGGCCCCAATAACTAGATAATGTCGATGAGCAAAAAACTCATCTGGAGTACTTTTATAGTAACAAGTAAAATGTCTTTTGTGTATTGAGAAAGAAGAATTGCATAATTATATGTGAACAATTTAACTCCCAACAATTCATGATTATCATGAATTGTTGGGAGTTAAATATGGTTATAAAATGGAGAAAAGATTTGGAAGTGAGATCGAGGTACACAGAAGTATGTAATCATGAAAAAGACCTGCTAATATAAGCAGGTCAACTTAAGGGGTTTATCCAACAGATTATTATATATGGTAACAACTGAATTGTAGTAAGTCTATACATTTAATATTGAGAAAAATTCTGTGAATGATATATTTTTTGCGCATATATTAACGTCGAAAAAGTTGAGAAAGAAAATGTAAAAGCTTTTTATAAGAGAATAATGGTTGATACTTATAGTATGATTCATATTTCCACGCATCATTATTAGAGAATTGGAGTTTTTGTGTTTTCGTTTTCGTTTTCGCTGTGATGGAACTCATATTACGATGCTTCATATAGTAACCTCCTGAATTTATATGTATACGATTAGTAGTATTCAAGGAGAATTAATAAAATGTGTATTTATTTTGAAATTCGTTATAATTGCTAATCATTCTCAAAAACGTAAAGAAGCATAAAATAATGAAAAAGCAGGCTGTTAGTCATGTATTCATCACTTTCATGATGCATAAGAGATGATATAATAGGAGTAGATGAAAGATAAAGAAAAGCAGGTGACTCTTTTTTGTTTACAAAAGCACAAGAACTTTTAGCGTCTTATTTCGGTTATTCGTCATTCCGAAGAGGACAAGATGAAACAATTAAAAATGTATTAGATGGAAAAGACACTGTCTGTATTATGCCTACAGGTGGTGGTAAGTCAATTTGTTATCAAATTCCCGCATTAGTATTTGAAGGAACAACGTTAGTTATATCGCCTTTAATATCACTTATGAAAGACCAAGTAGATACATTAGTACAAAACGGTATTTCAGCTACCTATATTAATAGTTCTATTTCGATTGCGGAAGCGAATCAGCGAATTCAATTAGCGAAACAAGGACATTACAAATTACTTTATGTCGCGCCTGAGCGTCTTGATTCGATGGAGTTTGTTGACCAACTTATCGATATGAAAATCCCTATGATTGCGATTGATGAAGCACACTGTATTTCACAGTGGGGACATGATTTCCGTCCAAGTTATTTACATATACATCGCATATTAGATTATCTTCCAGAAAAGCCGCTCGTATTAGCATTAACAGCAACAGCAACACCGCAAGTACGTGATGATATTTGTAATACACTTGAAATTAATCAAGAAAATACAATTATGACAACGTTTGAGCGTGAGAACTTATCGTTTTCTGTTATTAAAGGGCAAGATCGAAATGCATATTTGGCGGATTATATTCGTCAAAATCAAAAGGAATCTGGGATTATATATGCAGCTACTAGAAAAGTAGTCGATCAGTTATATGAAGATTTAATGAAGGCAGGAGTTTCTGTATCAAAATATCACGCTGGTATGAGTGATATTGATCGAAATGAGCAACAAGAACTCTTTTTACGAGATGAAGTAAGTGTAATGGTAGCAACATCTGCATTCGGGATGGGTATTGATAAATCGAATATTCGTTACGTAATTCATTATCAGCTTCCAAAAAATATGGAAAGTTACTATCAAGAAGCAGGACGTGCTGGTCGTGACGGATTAGATAGTACATGTATATTGTTATATTCTTCTCAAGATGTACAAGTACAGCGTTTTTTAATTGATCAATCAACTGGAGAATCACGTTTTTCAAATGAACTTGAAAAATTGCAAAATATGACCGATTACTGTCATACAGAACAATGTTTACAATCATTCATTTTGCAATACTTTGGAGAAGAACCGAAAGAAGATTGTGGACGCTGTGGTAATTGTACAGACAATCGCGAGAGCATCGATGTGACAAGGGAATCACAAATGGTTTTATCATGCATGATTAGAACGAACCAACGCTTTGGAAAGCAAATGATAGCGCAAGTATTAACTGGGTCGAAGAATAAGAAAGTTATTGAATTTAATTTTCATACTTTACCAACGTATGGGCTTTTATCGAACCGTAGTGTAAAAGAGGTCAGTGAGTTTATTGAGTTTTTAATTTCAGACGAGTTAATTGCAGTTGAGCATGGCACTTATCCGACGTTAAAAGTAACTGAAAAAGGGAAAGAAGTATTACTTGGTAAAGAGAATGTTTTACGAAAAGAACGAGTAGAGACAAGACAAATTGTTCAAGACCATTCTTTATTTGAAGTGCTTCGTGAAGTACGTAAAGAAATTGCACAAGGAGAAGGTGTACCTCCGTTCGTTATTTTCTCTGACCAAACATTAAAAGATATGTGTGTGAAAATGCCGCAAAGTGATTCCGAATTGTTGACGGTAAAAGGTATCGGAGAACACAAACTTGTGAAATATGGCTCGCACTTCTTACAAGCAGTTCAGCATTTTATTGAGGAAAATCCAAATTATGCTGAAACGATTAAGACAGAAGTAGTTTCAGAGCGTAAAAAGTCAGGAAAAGCGTCCGCAAATTCTCATTTAGAAACGTATGAAATGTATAAACAAGGTATTGATTTGAATGAGATTGCAAAAGAACGTAACTTATCAAGACAAACAATCGAAAACCATTTAATTCGCTGCTATGAGGATGGAATGGAAGTAGATTGGAAAAGCTTTGTTCCAGCAGAGTATGAATCTCTTATTGAAACTGCCGTTCAAAATGCAGATGGTGGTCTGAAATCTATTAAAGAACAGCTTCCGAATGAAGTGAGTTACTTTATGATTCGTGCTTATTTACAAATAAGAAAGTAGAGGCATATAAAGGGGATAAGAATTTATGTATCATGTTTTCGTTTATGGCACGTTAAGAAGAGGACAAACGAATGCTCATTATATGCTAGGTGCAACATGCATCGCAGACAGAGCTTGGACATATGGCAAATTATTTGATACGAACGAAGGATATCCGGCCATGACTTATTCGATTGAAGAACAGGTGTATGGAGAAGTTTATGTAGTAAATGATGAGATATTGTGTAAGTTAGATGAACTAGAAGAATATACAGGTAATGCGGAGACTGATTTATATGATCGAATCACGCAAACAGTATATGTTGCTGATAGGGAAATTGAGGCATATGTGTATATCGCTCAAGATAAAAAGATGTTAAAGAAAGTGATAGACTCTGGTGACTGGCTTATGTATCAAAAAATATAATAAGGTAGTTTTAAAAATTGGAAAGCAGATAATGACGAATTCATTATCTGCTTTTTATTGTGTGAATAATTGTCGTTCTCTTTTTATTCTTATAGTTCTTAGTACGATTCCAATTCCGAGAAATAAAACAGTAGCAGCGACCCCGCTAATAGGATTTAACCAAAAATCACTACTGTTTGTAAGGGTAATAATCCCTGTTAGGGTAACTAAAACAGTAGGAACAGCATCCTCAATCGCATGCATGATAACGCATGGCCAGACGGATTTTGTAAGTCTATATATTTCAACATACATAATTGACCAACAAACCATAAGGATACAGCCAGATAAAAGCATATTTAATCTTGAGATAGATTCAAAATATTCATTTGAAGAGCCTCCTTTACTTTTATTTATCCTACTATTTATGGGCAGTAAAACGCCCATTGATTAAATTCTTTAATTTTTACAATGTTTTTTAATAGATAAATTAAATAGGAGACAAATAGAAAGTAGTATCTTTTGCATGCATCATTATACTATATGTGTATTTGTGTGATTTAGATGTTGCATATTCTTTTTAAATTAGAAAGATGAAAAGTAAGTTTTTTCGGAAAATTTAAATAGAAACTATTGACTTTATGATTGGATTTTTAATACAATGATACTTCGACTGAAAAATTAGAACGGACAGGAGGGAATCGTCGAAATGAGCAACATATTTGAAGATGAGTTACAAAAAATGAAGGATACTTTACATATGATGGATGAGCAATTGGATAAGCTTGAAAAAATCCCAGTTTATTATGGAGAAGATTTTAAAGAGCAAATTCTTGAAAGTATGAGGGAGTCTAATAGACAAAACTTACGTATTGGTGTGCAAGAGCCGTACTTTGGAAGGTTAGATTTTCAGGAAGATGGAAAAGAAGAAGTTATGCCGATTTATATCGGAAAAGTAGGGGTTTCGGATATGGACACGATGAAGCCAATCATTATCGATTGGCGGGCACCTGTCGCAAGTATGTTTTATTCATTTACCGGTGGAGACGAATTAGCATTTTATCAATCACCAGATGGGTTAGTAGAAGGTGATGTGTATTTAAAACGAAACATTTCCATTCGAAAAAGAGAACTTGAACGTGTTGTTGATACATATGTAAAAGGAAATGAAGATGTATCGCATGCCGATGATTTTCTTCTATATCGATTAGGTGAGAATAAAGATAATAAGCTAAAGGATATTGTTTCAACGATTCAATCGGAACAAAATGATATTATTCGAGCGGAAAGAAATTTACCATTACTTATTCAAGGGGTTGCAGGGAGTGGAAAGACAACAATTGCTTTACATCGCCTTGCTTTTTTAATTTATGAATATCGTGAACAACTAGAAGCAGAAAGAATGATCGTATTTGCGCCGAATAGTCTGTTTTTAGACTATATTTCGAGTGTACTTCCTGAATTAGGTGTAGGGAATATTAATCAAACAACGTTTCCGGATTGGGCATTACGTACGTTAGATGATTCAGTGAAACTAAAGCAGACAGAAGAAAAATTGAAAGAAGCATTTTCAATTAATCGTGATGAAAAGAAGGTAATGCTAGGTAAATTAAAGGGTACGTTGGAATTTAAGACGTTTATTGAAGAGAGAATGATCCAATTTGAAAATGAGTTAGTTCCGACAAAAGATTTTGAGGCGTGGGATAGAGCGATTATTCCAGTAGAAGATATTAAAAAATGGATGCAAGTTGAATATAAACATTATCCTTTACAGAAAAGAAGAGAACGATTAGTAGGACGAATGAAGCGCTGGATTGAAATTGAGCTTAAAAAATTCGGGGAAACAAACGAGAAAAAATTACTAAAAAAAGAAGCGACTAAGAGACTGAACGCATATATGAAGTTTTGGCCGAAAATGAGTGCTCTTTCACTGTATAGTTCAATAGTAAAAAGTAAAGAAATACTTGAGGCATTACCTGAAGAACTTGTTAAAGAAACAGAAAAGAGTTGTCGTAAAAAAGAAGTGTATGTAGAAGATTTACCAGCTTTAATATACATACATCATCGTATAACAGGGATTGAAATCGGGCAGAAGTTTCATCACGTTGTTATTGATGAAGCGCAAGATTTTTCGCCTTTCCAAGTTTATGTATTAAAAGAAATTACATTAGGTAATTCTTTCACTATATTAGGTGATTTATCGCAAGCGATTTATGATTACCAAGGAATTGAAGATTGGAATGCTTTTAAGGAAGTATTCCAAGAAACCGGTTATTATGAATTGACAAGAAGTTATCGTTCTACAAAAGAAATTATTGAATTTGCAAATGAAATAATTAAAAATGCAGAAATCCCAGTAGGACTCGCAACACCAGTCTTCCGCAGTGGAGAAGATGTGAAAGTAATTCATGCAGAAAATCAATTTACTGAAATTGTGAAGACGGTAAAACATTTGCAAAATGCAGATGTGAAAACAATTGCGGTAATCGGAAGAACAGAAGATGAATGCCGTGATATATATGTGAAATTAACAAATGCAGGATTAACGGTCAACGTAATTGAAGCAAACCAAAGTAAATATGAAGGTGGTATATCAGTAGTACCTGTCTATTTAGCGAAAGGTTTAGAATTTGATGCGGTGCTTTTAATTGATGTGGATGAAGAACATTACAAAAACACAAAACATGATGCAAAATTACTATATGTCGGATGTACGAGATCACTTCATGACTTATGGATTTTCCATAGTGGGGAAGCGTCACCTTTAATTAAAGGATTAAAATAAAGTGGAACTATAATCAGTGGGGAGTTTTACTGCAAGCTAATGTGGGATAAATATAAAAAGAGGATTTTCTAGTACAGTATGAAGATCCTCTTTTTTATATTAAAATGGTAGACGAATTAATGACTTGAGCTGTTGTTTAAATGATATACGATGCTTTTTTCTAATTCCTTAGTTTGTTCTTTTTCCCATGTACGAACAGCATCTACTGGAATTTGTGTATGTTTTAACCAATCTAGAATTAAGTGTAGTTGTTCTTGTATTTGACCAATGTTTTGCTCCTTTATGTTCTTATTCTGAATTCTATTAATTAATTGAAGCATATAGGGAAGTTTTTCTATACATTCGCTTAAATCTCCGCAATAACCTGAAGGGAATTCATGTGTACCAAATTCTAAAGTATGGATGTAATTAGAAACTAGGTATATCATAGCTTCTTGTTCGGTATCACCACCTAATTCAATCGCTTTTCGAAGGAATTTTTCTAAATCGTCATCTTTATTGCTAGAGTCCATATAAATTCCTATCCATCTAAAAGGTCTTGAATCAATCGGGTTGTTTTCTGTCCATCTATATAGAATGTCAATTAGAAAACTATTTAGTGAGAAAGTTAAGACCTCATCTTTTTCGTTTAATGCATCTAAAATAGTAAACAACGAAATGGAAAACTCTTCTTGATCTTTTGATTCCCATTTCTTTGCATTTGAAATAAATGTCTCTAAATGTTTATAAGCTAATTTTCGAAGTCCCGCTTCGCGATGCTGACAGTAACAAATAAAATCATGCCAATGTTCATTTGTATTCATATGTATAATAATAGTTTGTAATGCAGTGAGAGGTTTATCCATTATAAGTCCCCAATCTATTAAGCACGTGTTGAAAATTTAGTGTTATTATATCATTACATAAATTAAAGTGGGAAGAATTTAAGATGGATTTTATTGGTCGCGGGATCCAAATGATTGGTAATGTAGCAGTTCTAACAGGACTCATTATAGACTTTGAAGATGAAACGTAAAAAAAAGTTATTATGTTTATCTGGATATTAAGGTAATGCAATATTAGTATTTATTTAATTTTTAGAAAACATAGACTACAACATTAATAAATGGTATAATTTCCTTGTTATTGGAATTAAAATGAAAATATTAGAAGAAAAAGGATAGGGTTGGTTTTAATGGGGGATTCTGATCACAAAGAAACAAAGGCAATATTAAAGTTATGGTTTATTTATATACCACTTGCATTTGGAGAGTTTGTCTTTTCGAATATCATAGATTATTTAAAAAAATAAAGATTTTGCATTTGAAAAACAATTAACCTAATTTAATTGTTTTTTTATTTTTCTCTAATAAACCAAACAAAAATAAAGATTTTGAACAAGATGAAGTTTATGAAGGAAATAACGTTGATTAGGTGCTGAAAACGGGAATCATTCAAGCATGGTAATTCGCCATTTTTATAGCTTCCTATAGTGAAATGTTATGTTCACATCATATGTATACGATATTTGTAACTTAATATAGCATTACTGGAACTTCAAAATTAGTAGTTAAGGTTGCTACCTTTTAGAGTGCTATAGATATATATAACTTAGCTAAAAAGCAAAAATCATATAATTTGCGCTTTTTATTATCCGTTTTTTGGTAAATGATTATAGTTTTTGTCACATTAATACTGTACGATACATAGTATAAAACACATACTGTATGACATATAGTAATGGAAATGAGGTGAGTGAATGGATACTTTATTAAACTCGTTAATTACTGAGTTAAGAAGAGGGACATTAACGTTAGCTGTTTTAAGTCAATTAAGAACGCCGCAGTACGGATATTCACTTGTCCAGTTATTGGAGCAATCAGGGATTACAATTGATCAAAGTACTTTATATCCACTACTTCGCCGATTAGAAAAGCAGGAGTTAGTGACGAGTAGTTGGGATAAAACAGAGAGTAGACCTCGTAAGTATTATGTTTTAAGTGAATATGGATTAGAGATATTTTTACAATTAAAAAAGCAGTGGGTAAAGGATTCGAAAGAACTTTATAACTTATTAAAGGAGGAGGACGAAAATGAGTTTGATTGATATGTATGTCCATGAAGTTGAGAAGAGATTGCCTGAACAAAATCGTGAAGATATTACACTTGAACTACGGTCAACAATAGAGGATATGTTACCAGACGATTATAATGAGGAAGATGTGAAGAGTATACTCGAAAAATTGGGAAGTCCAGTTTCATTGGCTAATGGGTACTTGGATAGACCAATGCATTTAATTGGACCACGTTATTTTGATGTATATACGACGCTATTAAAAATGATTATACCAATTGCAGCTGTTATTGCGCTCATTTCAATAGTTGCAGAAAATTTTATAGGCTATAATGGTGATCAAGCGGTATTAAATGTTATTTTACAATTGATAGGTAAAGGTATAGGGGAAATTTTTGAAGTGGGTCTCCATGTATTTTTCTGGTTAACACTTGTATTTGCTATTTTAGAAAGAACTGATAAAGAAAAGGATCCACACCCATTAACAACAAGCTTAAAAAAATGGACACCAGATGACTTGAAAAATGTTTCGTATATCCCGAAGAAAAAGGCGATTTCAAAGTTTGAAGTTTTTGGAGGTTTAATGTGGACAGCAATATGGGCTACACTTTACTTTTATGCGAATCATCTTGTAGGCGTATATCATGGTACAGAAAACGGATTGAAGTTTGTCGCGCCAACGTTTAATCAAGATGTTTTGCTTCAATATTGGCCCCTAATTTTGGTTATGATCGTTTTCGAAGTAGCTATATCACTTTATAAGTTAGTACAGGGACAATGGACGAAAAGGTTGGCAATTGGAAATGCTATTCTTCAAGTAGTCGGAACAATCATATTCATTGTAATTGTAGTAAATCCACATTTATTAAACGCAGGATTTATTACGTATTTGGCAAATGCATTTACTATTTCCCCAGAGGAGTTTAAAACGTGGCTCATTGGGGGAGGAATTTTCTTCTACATGTTATCTGCTGCAATAAATATACTTGATGGTTTCCGAAAAGCTAGTATTCGTATGTAGATAAAAATCGGAAATTTCGATAAAATAAAACTATTGAAAAGATAGTGAAATAAGATGAACATGATGAAAGGAAGAAAACAATGATAAGGGAAGCAACGAAAAGAGATTTAGCATACATTTTAGATATTTATAACGATGCGATACTTTATACAACAGCTGTATATGCGTATAAACCTGTAACCCTTGAAAATAGAATAGATTGGTATGAACAAAAAAAGGCTGAAGGGTATCCAATTTTCGTATATGAATTAGATAATAAAGTAGTAGGATTTGCGACATTCGGCCCATTTAGAGCGTGGCCTGCTTATAAATATTCAGTTGAACATTCTGTGTATGTAGATAAGGCATATAGAAAAAATGGCATTGGGTCTTCATTAATGAAAGAATTAATCAAAATTGCAAAGGAAAGAGAGTATATGACCTTAATTGCTGGAATTAATGCAGAGAATGAGAAAAGTATTGCCTTGCATCAAAACTATGAATTTATTCATGCAGGAACAATAAAAAAAGCTGGTTATAAGTTTAATAAATGGCTAGATTTAGCTTTTTATCAGCTGGAACTTAACGGTCCTGAAAATCCTATAGAAGAATAAATATTTTTCGGTAGCAAGAAAAAATTCATGCTACCTTTTTCTTATTTTAATAGCTAATGAAAAGTTTTTTTACATTCAATGTTGAAATATTAGAAGTTAATATAACGATATAAAAAGAGGGATGGAAATGGAAACTGTTATAAATAAAATAAAAGAGGTACAATCTAATTATGTGGGAATGGCAATTTATTCTACAAAAGATAATCGGATAGTTGCTTCATATAATAATGAATTAAATATTCCGTTAGCATCAGCAGCAAAATTAGTCATTGGATTTGTAGTAACGCAAATGGTGAAGGAAAATAAACATAATTGGAATGATATACTTCATCACATTAAATTTAATCCGCATGAAGATAGTGCGCAGTTATATCCGCATTTACAAGGAAGAACTTCTTTAACACTTAGTCAAGCGGTAGAGGTAATGATTGCTTGTCATGATAGTTGCGTTGCACAGTCAGTTGTAATGCACTATGGTGGATGGGATGCTGTGAAAATGTACGCACAAACGTACTTTTCAAAAATTTATATACAAGAGAATGCTAGAGATGAGAAAAATGTTGGAGAATTAAGTGAAGTTCTTGCCCTTTTCATACAAACCTTTCAAGGTTATAAATCAGAACCAGAATTATGGGAACCAATTATTAGCGGCATGGTAAGACAGCAAGGAGAGTATGAAGAAATCCCATATTATCATTTAGCTCATATGACAGGTGGATTACTCACAGCTACAATAAATATTGGTATTATAGGAATGTTTAACGAATTTCCGCTTCTTTATGTGATGGGGGGAAAAGATTTACCGAATCGACGTGAAAATAAAGAGGTAGATGAAGCTTTTGCAGCAGTTTTAAAGTACATATACAAAGAATATAGTGAAAGCATGCTAGGAGTGAGCGATTGAAAAGAAACTTAAAGACTTCAACAATCATTATTTTAATTTTAACGATTATTGCTCTTGAAGTTGGAATCGCACTATATGATCACAATTTGTCATTAGATACAATTTACTTTGCAGCGATCCTTATTTGTATTGTATTGCTTTTTGGCACACGTGTTTCTGGAGAGAAAGAAAGTACATCGCAACGAGGAAGAAGAAAAACAGCTCTTATATTTTGGCCATCTATTTTATTGTCTATCGTTTGTTTTGCGGTTATAAGTTACATAAGGGTAGGATATGTCTCTGTACCAGGTATAATTAGCTTTTCATGCTTTGTTACATATGGTGGATTCGTATGTATTAGTATTTTAAAGAGAAAAAATAAAATGTAGATTACTAAGCTGAAAGGAAGCAATATAAATGAAACATATAAAGAACGGTACACGTACTGAAGGAGAATATATTAAAAATAAAGTTATTCAATATAATATGTCCATCTTAACAGATGAGGCAAGACAGACGATGGAAGAAGTACGCCTCGTAGTAAAAAATGAAGAAGGAAAAATTTTTGGTGGCGTAACAGGTACGATGTATTTTTATCACCTTCATATCGACTTTTTATGGGTTGATGAATCAGTTCGTCATGACGGTTATGGCAGCCAACTTTTACATGAAATTGAAGGGATTGCGAAGGAGAAAGGGTGTAGATTAATATTGCTAGATTCATTTAGTTTTCAAGCACCAGAATTTTATAAAAAGCACGGTTACAGGGAGTATGGTGTCGTTGAAGATCATCCGAAAGGTCATAGTCAGCACTTTTTTGAAAAGAGATTATAATAATATTATGTATACTGATTGATGGAGGGAAGCATATGTACACGTATAAATTGCAACAAGAACAACCAATCTGTGCAGAAAAAATAAAGAAGCTTTATGATTCTGTCGGTTGGTGGCCAGAAAGAAAAGAAGTCGATATTGAAAAAATGTTAAAGAATAGTATAGCCATTGGAGTATGGGAAGAAAATGAATTAGTTGGATTTGCTAGAGTCGTTTCTGATGGTATTTTTCGAGCATACATTGAAGATGTTGTCGTACATGAGAGTGTAAGAAATAAAGGTATTGGAGAGAAGATGCTTACAATGTTACTCGAGGAAATATCTCATATTCATATTGTGAGTCTATTTTGCGGAGAGAAGCTAATAAAGTTTTACGGTGAGCAGCAATTTCAAGCAACGAAGCAAATTGTGATGCATCGTAATCAAACAGGGAAAGAATAAGAGGTGCCAATTAAAATGAATGCAACAAGAGCGTACTGTTTATCGAAAAGAAAGGCGACAGAAGATTCTCCAGATGGTTGGAGTGCAACATGTATGAGGCTTAATAATAAAATATTTGCGATAGTAAATCATGAAGAAGGCGAAAAAGCTGCGATTACATTGAAGTGTGATCCAGAAGTCGCATTAAGAATAAGAGAAGATTATCCAGAAACCATTATTCCAGGGTATCATATGAATAAAAAACATTGGAATACTGTTTATATTCATAAGGATATAGTGCAGGAGCAAATTAATAAAATGATTGATTGGTCGTATGATTTAGTACTACAATCATTTTCAAAGAAAAAGCAGCAGGAGTTAATGGATTAATATGTATTAGGAGTGTGTGTAATGAAAGATTCGATTAAAGATACGTATGATAAATTAGCGAGTACATATAAAGAAAATCTAGATTTCGCAAATCCATATAACAGTTATTATGAAAGACCGGCGATGATGGAGCTTATTCCAAAGGAACTAGAAGGAAAAAAGATACTAGATGCTGGATGTGCAGCTGGATGGTATACTTCTCAATTCATAAAAAGAGGAGCAAATGTTACAGCAATTGATGTAAGTCCTGAAATGGTAAAAGCAGCAAAAGAAAATATAGGAGAAGAAGCAACGTTCCTTTGTCATGATCTGCAAGAAACATTGCCATTTAAAGATAATACATATGATGTGATTGTAAGTTCATTAACTCTTCATTATATAGAAAATTGGAATCAAGTATTTCAAGAATTTCGTCGTGTATTGAAGCCAGGTGGAGAACTTATATATTCTATTCATCATCCTTTTATGGATTTCACAAAGTTTCCATGTGAAAATTATTTTGAAAAACAGTTATTAATAGATACTTGGGTTAAACCGAATATTACTATTGAAGTCAAGTTTTTTAGAAGATCATTACAAGACATACTAAATGAAACTACAAATTATTTTGTATTAGAAGAGATAGTAGAACCGAAGGCAATTGAAAAAATGAAAGAAGTAGACGAAAAATCATATTATTATCTAAATACGAATCCACATTTTCTTATCATTAAAGCAACTAATAAATAGCTAGTAAAATAACTTTGTTTTACTAGCTATTTACAGTTTTACATTACATATTAGGGGACTTTAAAATGAATACGAAACGAAATAGAGTAGTATATGCACTATTTACTATAGTTGTTATTATTTTAGGTCTTAGCTCAAGAAAGTTTTCTTTTGCACTACCACATCTATTAAATGATTACTTAGGCGATGCTTTATGGGCATTAATGATTTTCACTGGCTTTGGATTTTTGTTTCCTAAAACAGAGACGAAGAAGTTGGCTTTTATTAGTTTAATGTTTTGCTACGGGATTGAAGCGAGCCAATTGTATCATGCGGAATGGATAGATAGCATGCGTGCAACGACTTTGGGCGGACTCGTGTTGGGATACGGTTTTTTGTGGAGTGATTTAGTGGCCTATACAATTGGTGTTGGAGTGGGAGTACTGTGTGAGGTTATTTTTCGGAAGACATAAGAATTGTAAAAGGGGTATTGGTAAATGGAACAAGCACTGGAAATTGCAAAGTTTTGGTTTCAAAATGAACATGTCACAGCTACTGTAATTCAACAAAAAGTAGCGAAGGTTATATGCAAGAATAAAGAGTATATTTTAAAGAAAACAGGATCAATAAAGCAACTTCTAGTTGAATTCGATGTTTTGAAGCAACTGTATGAAAAGGGAATTAAAGTACAGAGAGTAGTAAAGACAGAAAATGATGAACAATATGTATTATATAAAGAAAAATATTATTGCTTATATGAGTATGTTGCCGGAAGTGTTTTAGAAATAAAAGATACGAATAAGCTGGAAAGGCTAGCAAGTACAATTGGAGAAGAAATAGCTAATCTGCACAAAGCATTACATTCGGTGAATAGTGACCATGAGTTAATAAAAAGAGATTTATATAAGATGGTATTTGAATGGGCTATACCGATTTTAGAAAAGAATGAGTATGTTCATCGAGAGGTAATTCAAAAGATGGAGCGAATGCACGCAGCTTTCAAGGAAACAGTCCATCCATTACCGAGACAAATTATTCATCGTGATATGCATCTATCAAATGTAATCTTTAAAGATGATAAACTGGAAGGGTTTATAGATTTTGAGATTTTAGAAAATAATGTAAAAATATTTGATTTATGTTATTGCTGTACAAGTATATTAAGCGAGCTATTTAGTGATGAAAGATTAAGAGGGAAATGGTTACATATCGTTAGCAAAGTCTTTGAAGGTTATTATAAACAAAATGATTTAACGAAAGAAGAACTACAAGCCATTTGGTATGTTATGCTTTCAATTCAAATTATCTTTATTGCTTATTTTGTCCAGTTACCAGATTCATTAAAGTTAAATGAAGAAATGTTCTTCTGGATTTTCGCTAATAAGGAAACTATTGAAGAAGTTATAGAAGGTATCGTAAAGGTATGAAAAAAATAATATTAATTGGTTCTGGTGGTTCAGGAAAATCTATATTAGCAAGGCAGTTAGGAAATAAATTAAATATTAAGGTGTATCATCTTGATGCATTATTTTGGAAACCGAATTGGGAAGGTGTTCCGAGAGAAGAACAAATAACAGTTCAAAATAACTTAATTAAAGATGAGAAATCGATTATTGATGGGAATTACGGCGGGACGATGGGTATAAGACTGAATGCAGCTGATACAATTATCTTCCTTGATATTCATAGAACAATTTGTGTTTATAGGGCTTTTAAAAGAATTGTAAAATACCAGAATAAAACAAGACCAGATATGGGCGCAGGATGTGAAGAAAGATTTGATTTGCAATTTTTTAAATGGATATGGGAATATCCTAATGCTAAACGACCTACAATTTTAAAAGAGTTAGAGCAATTGCCGGAAGAGAAAAAGGTTATTGTTTTAAAATCTCCAAATGAGGTTCGGAAATTTTTAGAGCACATATAATTATAGAATGTAACACAAAAATTCTTTGTGAATCTTACCGATTAGTTTAATAAAACTAATCGTTTTTTATTATGAAAAATTTAACGCTTTTTGAAAATTGTATTTTGTAATGAGTATATGACTTTAATTTCATATAAAATGAACGTTTGGAGGAATAGAAAATGACTAACGATTTAATTCAACTAATCGATTCATTAATGGTCAATATTCCAGCTGGAGAGGTAGTATTAAGAGATGATCGAATAAAAAAAGAATGGCTAGTACAAATTCAACCATTTCTTCTTGCAAAGTATGCTGTAACAATGGAACTATATGATGCTATTACAAATAGTACATTAAATAATTTTGATAAAAATCATAAACCAGTTGTCAATATTTCATGGAAAGATGCCATTGCGTTTTGTAATGTACTTTCAAAAAAAGCGGGATTAAAAGAATATTATTCTATTAGTGATGGTGGTCAAATTGTGAAATGTAATTTAGATTCAAATGGCTACCGATTACCATCTGAGGCGGAGTGGCAATATGCATGTAAAGCAAGTACAACCGGATATACATACGGGAAACTTCATGATATAGCGTGGTATAATGAAAATTCAAATGGAGAGATTCATGACGTTGGCCAAAAAGAACCGAATGCATGGGGACTTTATGATATGCTAGGGAACGTTTGGGAATGGTGTTATGATTTGTATGATGAAACAGTGTACGGATCATACCGCATTTTTCGTGGTGGTAGTTGGGCTGAAACAGCGAGAGGGTGCGGCGCTACTTGTCGTCGTCGAAGCCATCCTACATTTCATATAGATGATCTCGGTTTTAGACTTGCTAGGTCAATTTAGTAGGAACATGATACGAACAGCTAGGAAAAGAGTATGGAGAGAATCCGTACTCTTGCCAACATAGAAATGATTTAACGTAAGGAGTGTTTATTATGGCGCGTGTTTTATTTATTAATGCTGGATCAGAAGGACATATAAATCCAACTTTACAAGTTGTAGATGAATTGATTTCGCGTGGTGAAGAGGTCGTTTATTTTTCAATAGAAGCTTTCAGGGAGCGGATTGAGAAGACAGGTGCTACTGTACGAACGATTGATGATCAAAAATTTATAAAAGCGTTTCTATCTGGAGGCAGAAATTATTTACAGGAAAGAATAAATGGCCTTCTACATACAGCGGATATTGTCATACCTAGCGTTCTAGAACAAATTGAAGGTGAACATTTTGATTACATAATTCATGATTCTATGTTTGGCTGTGGCCATTTAATTGCTCAAATCCTTAAACTTCCAGCCATAAATTCATGCACATCTTTTGCGCAGGATGAAAAATCCTTTGAGCAAATGTTAGGTCATCTATCAAAAAATATCCCAGTAGAAATTTATGATAAAATACAGAATGATTTTCAAAACTTAACGAAGGGAATTGCTGAAAAATATGGTGTTGAAATAAAATCATCGTATGAAGTTTTCTGTAATCCTGCACCCCTTACTATTGTATATACAATTAAGGAGTTCCAGCCTTTTGGTGATACGTTTGATGAAACATATAAATTTGTAGGACCATCTATCTCTGCACAAATGAAAAACAGAGACGTTGATTTTACTTTAATTGAAGAAAAAAGTCCGCTTTATATTTCATTAGGTACTGTTTTTAATGAAGCGATTGACTTTTATAAACTGTGTATGAAGGCCTTTGAGAATAGTGAGCATACAATTGTTATGTCTATTGGTAGTAAAACAAAAATAAGTGATCTAGGCGAAATTCCTAAAAACTTCATTGTGAAAAACTATGTACCCCAAACTGAGCTGCTTACATATACGAAACTATTTATTACACACGGCGGGATGAACAGTGCGCATGAAGGACTGTATAACGGGGTTCCGCTCGTTGTAATACCGCAAAGTGCAGATCAGCCAGTAGTCGCAAAGCAAGTGGAGAGTCTTGGAGCAGGAATAAAATTACAAATGCAAGGATTAACTGCGGATCAACTAAGTGAAAGTGTAGAAATGGTATTAAATAATCCGTCATTTAAAGAAGTTGCTTTGAATTTGAAGAAATCTTTCCAAAAATCAGGTGGATATAAGGAAGCTGTTGATGAAATTTTTATATTTGTAGGTCAGTGAAAAAATGAAATTATACATTAGAAAAGCATCTAAATAGGATGCTTTTTATTTAACTTTATAATTCTTATTTTTAATATCTAGTATGGTTAAAACTAAGGCACTGAGAGATATAAGTATAAGAATAAAAGTTAACCAGTTAAATGTATTGTCAATTATGAAGTAAAGATGATAGATAAATATATTCGAATTTTATTTTAAAATGTTAGGACTTAGTTTTACATGTTAGTAATAATTTCACTGTTTCTGCACAACTTCTGCACATACTCAGGTAATTTCTATGTCATGATATATTCATAAAGTGAAATATTTCACAAGAAAAATATAATTTCACTGCGGTGTATGCATAATTAACACATACATCGGTACAAGTTTGTCTCTTGTTATTCTTTTACATCAAAGCCCACATTCCACTACAAAGTATAACAAGAAGGAGACATGAACATGAATAATCGATTTTTAAAACAACTACAAAATATGAAAATGAACAAAAAAAGTTTAGGAGCTGTAGCATTAACAGCTGGAATTATTAGTACGACACTTATTCCTCAAAATGCTTATGCGCACGGTTTTGTTGAAAAGCCCGGTAGCCGATCCGCTTTATGTAGTTCAACTTATGGTGCGCTAAATGTAAACTGTGGAAGTGTTATGTATGAACCACAAAGTTTAGAAGCTCCAAAAGGTTTCCCACAAGGTGGTCCAGTAGATGGACAAATTGCTTCAGCAGGCGGAAAATTTGGTGGTATTTTAGATCAACAAACAGCAAATCGTTGGTTTAAAAATACAATCACTGGTGGGGAAAATACATTTACTTGGAAGTATACTGCGCCTCACTTAACGAGTAAGTGGCATTACTATATTACTAAAAAAGGATGGAATCCAAATAAAGCGCTAACAAGAGCAGATTTTGAACCAATTGGAACTGTACAACATGATGGTTCTGCAGCTTCAAATAATTTAACTCATAAAATCAATGTACCTACTGATCGTAGTGGATATCATGTGATTTTAGCAGTATGGGATGTAGCTGATACAGCAAATGCATTCTATAATGTAATTGATGTTAATCTTATTAATGATGTGAAACCAGACATAGAAGCGCCAAGTATTCCAAATGGACTTCAGACGCAAAAAGTAACAGCAAATAGTGTAGAACTAACATGGAACGCTTCTACGGATAATGTAGGGGTAAAAGGATATCAAATCTTCCGTAACGGAGAGATGATTGATACAGTAATAGGCACTCATTTTATTGATAAGAAATTACAACCAAGCACAGAATACTCTTATACTGTAAAAGCAATTGACGCAGCTGGCAATGTATCGAAGGAAAGTACAGCGCTTACAGTAAAAACAACAGTTGAGATTCCAGATACAGAAGCACCAACACAACCAAAAGGATTACATAGTATGGGAACGACAGCGTCAAGTGTGGATTTAATGTGGAGTCCATCTGACGATAATATTGGTGTAGACCATTACGATATTTATAGAGAAACAGAAGGATCAATGAAAAAGATTGCAACATCCAATACAACTTCTTATATGGATAAAAATCTGCTCGCTAATACTACTTATAAATATGTAGTAAAAGCTGTTGATGTAGCTGGAAATGAATCCGTACAGAGTGATATATTCACAATTACTACAAAAAACGAAAGCGCTTCATATGAAGCGTGGGATGCAAAAAAAGCATATAAAAAGGGAGATAGAGTTCTACACGAAGGAAAAGTATATGAAGCAGTCCAGAGTTATCAAGGAAATGGTGATCCGAACTGGATTTATGCATTATCATTATGGAAAACAGTGTAAGCTTTACCTAGATATGAACTAAGAGATGATGGGCTTTGATTTCAAAAGAGAATCTGGAGAATTCACTTTTCTATTTATAAAAAAGGGTAGTGTATGAATACATAAGATTCATATACTACCCTTTTTATTATGATAACATTTTCGTCATAAGTATATGCGGAATGCCATCTTCCATAAATATATCAGAAGAAGTTTCATAACCTAATTTTTTATAAAATCCTTCAGCTTGTGTTTGCCCGTGTAGTTTCACTTTTGTAGCTTGTTCGTTACGAGCAATTTCTTCTAACGTTTGAATGATGACTTTACCTAATCCGTATGTACGATAATCTTTTAAAATGCAAATACGTTCTAATTTTCCGACGCCATCAACAAATCGTATACGCCCTGTACCTACAGGAAGCTCATGATAATAAACTAAAATATGTTTACATTGCTCTCCGATTTCATCGAATGTATCGAATTCATCTGTAAGAGGAACACCTTGTTCTTTTACAAATACTTCTTTTCGAATATGAAAGGCAGTTTCTAAATCAGTAAGTTCTGTTATAAGTTTGGATTGCAAAATGTTCAGTCCTTTCTAGTGTAATCTGTTTGCGTTTTCCTAGTATATCATAATAAAGCACTATTAAGAGAAGAAGAACATACTAAAAAGCCAACTTTAAAAAGTTAGCTTTTATTACAATTTCTTTATCCCATTTTTAGTACCAATAATTGCTGTACTCGTCATACTTATAAACAACCCTGTTTCAACTACACCAGTAATCATTTTTAATTGGGTGTGTAAATGGACAGGATTAGAAATATGATTAGGGAATATACAATCGATAATCATGTTATTGTTATCGGTTATATAGGTTTCATTGTTTTTCAAACGTAATGTTGTTTGACATCCAAAAGACTGAATTTTATTTTCGGTTTGTTTCCATGAAAAAGGGATGATTTCAATAGGTAATGGAAAAGTACCTAAATGTGTTACAAGTTTCGATTCATCAGCAATGATAATTAGTTTTTTAGAGGAAGAGGCAACGATTTTTTCACGAAGTAATGCACCGCCACCGCCTTTTATAAGTTGTAAATTTGAATCAATTTCATCCGCTCCATCAATTGTAAGATCAAGACTTTGTACGTCGTTTAACGAAATTAGGGGGATATTTAGTTGCTGTGCTAATGCTTCAGTTTCCTTTGATGTTGGTACAGCTTGAAATGATAATCCTTCTTTTACACGCTCACCTAATTTTTGTATTGTCCAATATACAGTAGAACCTGTACCAAGCCCAATTTTCATGCCATCGTTTACAAAGTTAGCAGCATATTCGCCAGCGAGCTGTTTTAAATTCATCGCTTTACTCCGCCGGACGTGGCCCAGCATCAAGACCTGAATTTTCAACTGTAAGTACCGGACGAACGACTATATCTTTATGTACACGCATTTGACAAGATAATCGTAAATGATCTTCAATTCCTTTTTCCGTCATTGCATGTTTCTCATTCGCACTCGCTTCACAGAAATCACCTGCTAGTATTTCTACTCTACAAGTTGTGCAACGTGCATTCCCGCCGCAACGATGAAGAATGTTGACACCGCTATCTTCAATTGCTAATACTAACTTCGTTCCTTCTTTTACATCAAATGTTCCCGCACCTTCAATTGTTAATTTTGGCAAATTTGTTCCTCCTCACGTAAAATTGTACATAACATATTTATGACCGCGAATTATTGAACATAAACATTATTTTTTTATATCCCCGTAACTTTTTTTAATGTTGAATCGTTTATTAAGTAAGCGCTGAAAAGGAGTGGTTATTTTGTGCACAAAAGTAACTCATGTTTTAAAGAACCATATCGATATGAATCATTCAAATATAAACTTTTTAATTGAACAATATGGAGAGTTAAAAAGATACTGTACTTTTTTAACGAAAAACAAATGGGATGGGGAAGATCTCGCCCAAGAAACAGTGTGTAAAGTGCTTCAAAAATATAGAAATAAAGATATTTGTATGACACTCGTCTATAAAATAGCAAGAAATCGTTGGTTAGATCAGATAAAGTCTAAGTCTGTTCATGAAAAAATAAGAGAACAAATCACTTTTGAAGAACCACATGAGAACATTGCAGATTTGCATGAAATGGTAGGGAAAGTATTGTCTTCATTAAATGTACAGCAATCCGCAATTTTATTATTAAAAGATGTTTTTCAATATAGTATCGCTGATATTGCTAAAGTGTGTTCTGTATCAGAAGGTGCAGTAAAGGCTTCTTTATTTCGGAGTAGAAATAGGCTGAAAACTGTAAGTGAAGAAGGGATTGAGATAGTCGAATTCACAGAGGATATTGAAGTTGTTGTAACATCTATTCGTGAGGAAAGACCAGAATTGTTAACGAAACTTCTTCCGACAATAGATTTTACTAAGTTACCATCTAAACAGCCAGTGTTATTATTTAATGTGAAAAAACCTTCTTCCTACAGTTGTATGCTTTGCGCAGCATAACAAGTATTGGAGGGATTTAAAATGAATGCAATTCCATATGTAGTAGAACAAACAAAATTAGGAGAACGTTCCTATGATATATATTCAAGGTTATTAAAAGACCGTATTATTATTATCGGCTCAGAAATTAACGATCAAGTAGCGAGTAGTGTCGTAGCGCAATTATTATTTTTAGAAGCAGAAGATGCAGAGAAAGATATATTCTTATACATCAATAGCCCCGGCGGTTCAACGACAGCAGGTTTTGCAATATTAGATACGATGAATTTAATTAAACCAGATGTGCAAACGCTGTGCATGGGCTTTGCAGCATCATTTGGTGCATTGTTATTATTATCAGGTGCAAAAGGAAAACGATTTGCACTCCCAAATAGTGAAATTATGATTCATCAGCCGCTTGGTGGTGCACAAGGGCAAGCAACAGAAATTGAAATAACTGCGAAGAGAATATTAAAGTTAAAGCATGATATTAATAAAATGATTGCAGAAAAAACGGGGCAACCGATTGAAAGAGTAGCACATGATACAGAAAGAGATTATTTTATGACCGCAGAAGAAGCAAAGGCATATGGGATTGTAGATGATGTTGTTACGAAAAAATAAGTTAAAAACAGGCTAGAGGATATGCGAACCCTCTAGCCTATTTTTATTAATCTTTTACCCATTCATCAACTAGCGCTTGATTGTTCTTAATCCATTTTCGCGCCGCTTCTTCGGGATCTTTCGTTTTATTTAACTCGACCATTAATGTACCAAGCTGTTCATCGTTCATTTTCCATTTATCAAAGTATTTTATGATATCCGGATGATCTTTTTCGAAACCTTTACGAACAGAGTAATAAATGTCATCTTTTTCACCATATACTTTCTTAGGGTCTTTTAAATATTTTAAGTCAAATTCTGAAAAACCCCAATGCGGATTCCAAAGCGTAACAGCGATTGGTTTCTTTTTCGTATATGCTTTCTTTAATTCACTCATCATCGCAGCTTCAGAAGATTGGACAAGTTTTAGTTTTATATCATATTCTTTCATTGCTTTATTCGTTAAATTCATAAGACTACTTCCGGGTTCTATACCGACAATTTTGTTATCTAGTTCATCTTTATGCGCATTTAAATCCTCGATACTGTTTATGTTTTTCATATAAGAAGGTACGACAAGGCCGAGTCCGGTACCTTCATACCATTTTGACTTTAAGACAATATCATCTTTATAACGATCGTTTAGCGGTTTATCCGTAACGGGTAGCCATACTTCTAAATTCGCATCAACATCACCGCGAGCGACACCAGTCCAAATTGCCGCTTTTTCTAAATACATGAGCTCAACTTTATAGCCTTTTTGTTCTAATAGAACTTTCCACATGTTCGCAGTTGCAATATTTTCTTTCCAACTTGTTACACCAAGTTTAATTTTTCCTTTCGAATTTGCATTTGTTGCATTACATGAAGTGAAAATCATAGTAATAAATAATGCAAGGCATATAAACCAAATTTTCTTTCGCATCGAAAACCTCCTAAGAAACGTTTGCCTCTTTAAATAAATGTATAAGTAAGCATTCTTATTATGAACGGAAACGAGAATTTTAAAGAATTCTTATGAATGTCATTTTTATGTAATATTTCTTTGTAAAATCGCAACACTATGTGAATAGATGGGTAGAAAAGGAGTAGTGACATGGATAATACAAAGGTGCGTGTTGAAAACGTAACAAAAGTATTCGGGAAACACCCGCAAAGAGCCCTTTCCTTATTAAAAGAAGGAAAAAGTAAATCAGAAATTTTGAAAGAGACAGGAATGAACGTTGGTGTGAAAAAGGCAACGTTTGAAGTTTACTCTGGAGAGATTTTCGTTATTATGGGTTTGTCTGGCAGCGGGAAATCTACGCTAGTTCGTATGTTAAATCAATTGATTAAACCAACTGCAGGTCATATATACATAGATGGTGAAGACATCGCAACGATGGGAAAAGAAGAGTTACGGAGAGTAAGAAGAACGAAAATGAGTATGGTATTTCAGAAATTTGCTCTATTTCCGCATCGTACAGTTATACAAAATGTTGCATATGGTTTAGAAATACAAGGAGTTCCGGTTGAAGAGCGAGAGAAAAAAGCGTTAGAATCGCTACAGTTAGTAGGACTCGATCATCATAAAGATAATTATCCAAGTCAACTTAGTGGTGGTATGCAGCAGCGCGTTGGAATCGCAAGGGCACTAACGAATAATCCAGATGTATTACTAATGGACGAGTCATTTAGTGCATTAGATCCACTTATTCGAAAAGAAATGCAAGATGAATTGTTAGAGTTACAAGATAAAATGGAAAAAACGATTATATTTATTACGCATGATTTAGATGAAGCGCTTCGAATTGGAGATCGTATTGCATTAATGAAAGATGGAGAAATCGTCCAAATTGGAACGCCAGAAGAAATTATGATGAGCCCCGCAAATGAATTTGTAGAAAAGTTTGTTGCGGACGTGAATTTAGGAAAAGTAATTACGGCTGAGTCTATTTTAAAACGACCAGAAACTTTATTAATTGATCGTGGACCTCGTGTGGCTCTTCAAATTATGAGGAATGCAGGCGTCTCAACTGTATATGTTGTAAACAAAAAGTATGAGTTTTTAGGTATATTAACTGCGGATGATGCGAGTAAAGCAGTACAAAAACAGTGGCCGATTGCTGATTTATTACTTAATGATATTCCGCATGTGTATTTGGATACTTTACTGGAAGAGACATATGCAAAAATGGCAGAGATGAAATATCCCTTACCAGTAATCGATGAGAAGAAAAGGCTAAGAGGAATTATTAAACGTGAAAGTGTCATTCAAGCTCTTGCAGGAAACATTGAGGAAGAGGTGAAAGACGATGAATAGTATACCACGTATTCCATTAGGGGAATGGGTCGACTCATTTGTTGCAAGTTTATATGAGCACTTTGAAGGCTTATTCCGAGGATTCTCTTATATTATTGGTGGATTCGTTGATTTACTCACTAATTTTTTAACAATAATACCAGCCATATTGATGATTATTATCTTGTGTTTCTTCATTTGGTACACAACGAGGAAATTATCTTTAGTCATTTTTACGCTTATTGGATTATTATTCATTTTGAATATTAACTACTGGGCACAAACGATGCAAACATTAGCACTCGTACTTACGTCTGTTATTATTTCAATTATTGTCGGAATTCCAATTGGTATATTAGCATCTCAAAATGAACGTTTCTCAAAATTTTTAAAACCAACACTAGATTTTATGCAAACAATGCCTGCATTCGTATACCTTATTCCAGCGATCACATTTTTCGGAGTAGGTGTAGTACCTGGAATTATTGCATCAGTAATCTTTGCAATGCCACCGACAATTCGTTTTACGGACTTAGGAATTAGACAAGTTCCAGAAGATTTAATTGAAGCAGCGAATGCATTTGGATCCACTGCATCACAAAAACTATTTAAAGTACAATTACCACTTGCAACCGGAACGATTATGGCTGGTGTGAACCAAAGCATTATGCTTTCGTTATCGATGGTTGTAACAGCATCACTTGTAGGAGCTCCAGGACTTGGAGTTGATGTATATCGCTCTGTAACACAAGTTAATATCGGAATGGGCTTTGAAGCTGGATTAGCTATCGTAGTAATCGCAATTATATTAGACCGTATTACACAAGGGTTCCATACGAAAAGAAAATAATGACCAAAAGACACACTTTTATAATACAAAGTGTGTTTTTTATTGCATCCAGATCACATACGAACGATAACAGAACCTCCAGCTGGTGCGCAAACTTGGTTTTGTTGTTGTTCCATTGATTTGATGAATTGATTATTTTCCTCGATTAATGAGATTAATTTAGTTAATTGATTTTCAAGACTTGCGATACATTGCATCATATATTGTGAATCATGATGCAATGTATTCCTTACAGGATGGGGGGAATAAACATACTGTTGATTTATATTTGGATTCCAATGAGGATGCATTTGAATCGTTCCCCCTTCAATAAATTACGGATCTTTCTTATAGTAAATGCCTATATATATTTAATGGTTACTTGAAATTTTTTCATTATAAAAGGAGTATGTACAGAAAATGGAAAATATTATATATGAAGTTAAAGTACATTTTTTGAAAAGATTCAAGCGAGATAGTGCGTATATTAATACATTTAAGTGAATGCATGTTGTTTAGGGAGAAATGATGGGAGGAGATGCAATTTTGGCTAAAAATAAAAAAAGAAATGATGCTTTGGCAATAGGTGTCGGTATAGGGGTTGTAATCGGTGTATTTCAAGGGCACTTTACAAATAATTTAGTAATCGGAATTGTGATTGGGATTATAATTGGGATTGCGTTTTTGAAGAAATAATGAGATGTAAATTCATTTCAAAAATTGTTGTATCAAAAGAATGAAAATTCGGAATACGAAACCTGTTTTTCCTTTTTTTGTGCTATTATATATGAAAAGGAAGGTGATGGATATGTCAACAAACAATCAAATAGAACAAAACTGTTTCATTTGCGAAAAACATAAAGGAAATATTATAGTTCCAGGTGGAGCTATTTACGAAGATGAACTCGTTTACGTTGGACATGTCCACTGGGATAGTGAAGAAACATACCTGGGTTATGTAATGATAGATATAAAAAGACATGTACCTGGACTTGCTGAACTAACAGATGAAGAAGCGAAAGCGTTCGGACTTATAACAAGTAGAGTAGGTAAAGCGCTAAAAGAAAGCGAAGGTGCAGAGCATATTTACACTTTTGTTTCAGGAAATGGTGTACCACATATGCATATGCACATTATTCCGCGTTATCCGAATACACCAAAAGAGTTTTGGTCACCAAGCGAGATAGCGAAATGGACTGGCGCACCATATGGTGACGCAGCGAAAATCAAAAAACTATGCGAAAGAATACGAGAGTATATGGTGAGTGAATATGCATACAAAAAATAATAGACAACATTCATGGGTTGGAAGTAGAGAAATGTGTTTAGACGAAATTTCGGTAAAGCAATATGGTGATATCGTGCTCGGTGCATATGGTGGGAATATTAGTGCCGGAGCAAAAAAGAACGAAGATGGTGCATTAGTTTGGTCAAATGGTGAATGGGAATTTGCAGCTATATTAGATGGACATAATAGTGCAGAAAGTGTTGATTTAGTAGTAAATACAATCGAAAAAGAATATGAAAATATAAGCGTAATTTTGAATGAACCAATTGATACAGTATTTCAGTATGTTGAAAATCATATACTTACAATTTTTCAGTCATCTTCATTTAAGGAAAAGTGCAAAAGAATACAAGGTGAAACAGCTTGCTTACTATGTGTAAGAAAAGAAAATTATATATGGTGGATTTCTATTGGTGATTGTTTAGTGTATGTATTTCATGAAGAGTTACATAAGTTAGGACAATATGCATTAAATCAACGTCATTTTTACGAATGGATTGGAAATGTAAACACATTTGATTTACCTGTTCCTTGTTATTCATCAGGTATTCGTGAATTACGTACTGGAAAGAACCGAATTGTAATGGTGACAGATGGAGTATTAGAATGCGGGGAACGCCGATATGAAACACCTGTAAATTTGTATAATGCTATGAACAGAAATGATAAAACACTTAAAGAAAATATTCACAATGTTTTAGAACACGTGCATCATCAGTTGGGACGTGATAGTGCGACAATTATTAGTTGGGACATAGAAAATAAAAGGAATGCCACGTATCCGAGTGATCAGCCGGAGAAAATGCAAGTAAGAAAATAAAAGGATAGGGTTTTCTGTCAATTATAAAAATAACTCTATTAATTTTATCGGTACTATCTATATTCGTTTTTGAAAAAATAGAAAGAAAAAGGATTAAACATCCCGAAACAAAAGGGATGGGAAATAGATTGTTGTTATACAATACATAAAACATGTCTTGATAAAACTACTACTAAAGAAGATAAAGAAAATGAATACATTATCTATATATTAAAAATATATAATACATTTTGTTACGAAAACATAATTAATTTAATAGGAGGGAATGCAATGGGCAACTCTACTATTTGGATTATAGTTATTATTATGATAATTGGAGGATATTTTTTAGAAAAGTTTTTAAGAAAAAAACTAAATATGCCAAAGGGCAATGCTTGGATATATAAGCATGTAAATAGTTTACATGTAAAATTAGAAATAGGTCTTTTTATCGTATATCTTATAGTAAGTTTTATTTATCTGTTCAAAGTAGAAAATGCTAATATAGGAATTGCTGTACTTACTTATTTTGGAGCAATTTCCTTATTACGCGTATGGATGGAATGGAAGTATAACAGAGAGACAAAGGAATATATTCTTTCTATAATTGGATTCTTTGCATTTGTTTTTATGGTTTCAATGTTACTTTATTTTGATCCTCTTTCTACATACTAATGTCGTTTTGGTTTTTCATGATGAATATTTAAAAAGAGTAGCTACCATTATTTATCTTGATAGTTACTCTTTATATTTACATCTTCTTAAAGCTTCTCAAAACAAGGTATTCCCACAATTTCCAAGGAAGAATCTTCTTGGCGAAGATCATAAATTTCACACCTTTACCGATTGGATATCGTAAATTTGTACGCTTAGATTCAGCAATTTCTACAATTTTATTAGCAACATCTATCGGATTACCAAATGTATCACTACCGCTATTAATATGTTTTTGTATTTTATCCATATACTCTTTGTAAGGAGATGTTGTATCAGATTGGTTTTCAGCTAGTTGTTTCCCAACTTCCCATATGTTTGTGTTATAAGAACCTGGTTCAATTAAAGCGACATCTATTTCGAAAGGTTTTACTTCTAAGCGAAGCGATTCACTCCAGCCTTCTAATGCATATTTTGAAGATACATAAGGAGATAAACCAGGGAATCCAACTTGGCCGCTAATGCTGCTTATATTAATGATTTTTCCACTTCTTTGTTTTCTCATATACGGTAAGACAAGCTGGGTAATTGATATAGCTCCAAATAGGTTCGTTTCAAATTGTTTACGGTATTCCTCTACTGGAATTTCTTCTACAAAGCCGCCATTTGCATATCCTGCATTATTAACAAGAAGGTCTACTTTTTGTATTTCTTTTAAAAATAATTGGAAATTATGTATAGAATTTTGATCTGTTACATCTAATTGTTGAACTTTTATATTTTGTTGTAAGTTAAGTTGAGTAACTTGGGATAGTAAGGTTCCTTGTTTTTCAAGGTTTCGCATTGTAGCGATAACTAAATAATCTTTTTTTGCGAGTTCGAGTGTAGTTAATAGTCCAAATCCACTTGAGGCTCCAGTAATTATTGCGATTTTTTTATTCATTTTTCGCCAGCTTTCTTTTTCTTTTATCATAACGAGTTATGATAAGAAAATCTATTATTCTTACATTCATTATGAAATCAATTTGTATGTAAAAAAAGGGGATTATAGGGAATCAGCGTATATAGAGTAGTGTATATTAATATGATAATGAAATGAGGGAAGAAAAATGGTCCATGTAAAAGCTGTATTAGCAGATCAGCTATTAGCGAATGCAAATGATCCCAGTTGGTATATGCCATTTTCAGATGCAGTTAAGGATTTATCTGAGAGGGAAGCTTTCTGGAAACCGAATGAAGAGAGTAATAGTATAGCTGAAATCGTACAACATTTACTGTATTGGAACTCTACGTGGCAAACTAGGTATAAAGAATCAAATGTGAATGCAGTACCCGCTATAGGAGATAATAACAAAAGTTTTATGCTCTCAGATAATCAAACTTTCGATGAATTACGGGAAAAACTACTAGAAAAACTGTTACAATGGCAAAATCTCATAAATGAAGAAAAGGTTGAAAGTGATGTAGTGGGATTTCCTGTTTCTGCAAAGTGGTGGGAAGTGCTAGCGAATGTAACAACTCATAATGCATATCATATTGGTCAAATTATTTACATCCGAAAATTACAGAAGAACTTTGATAATGAATAAAGTAACAATTCTCTTATTAAGGGAACAAAGGTGGACAAAACGAGACAAACGTCTCATTTTGTCCACTTTTTTATTGTTAAAAGATAGAGAAAACCTATTAAAACAAGGATTCGAAATTGGCACAATACTTGCAATATAAAGGACGAACAAGAAAATAGGAGGGCTGGACATGTTAAAAACAACTGAAAGTAAAGGGAATGAAATTACGAAAGAACAAGCTCGTTGGATGTACGAAAAAATGTTAGAAATTCGTAAGTTTGAAGATAAGGTGCATGAATTGTTCGCGCAAGGCGTTTTGCCAGGTTTCGTTCATTTATACGCAGGTGAAGAAGCGGTAGCAGTTGGTGTATGTGCCCACTTAACGGATAGTGACAGTATTACAAGTACACATAGAGGTCATGGACATTGTATCGCAAAAGGTTGTGATTTAAATGGTATGATGGCTGAACTTTTCGGAAAAGCGACAGGATTATGTAAAGGTAAAGGCGGTTCCATGCATATTGCCGATTTAGATAAAGGAATGCTTGGTGCGAATGGCATTGTAGGCGGGGGTTTCCCACTTGCTTGCGGTTCAGCATTAACAGCTAAATATAAAGGAACAAAAGATGTAAGTGTTTGCTTCTTCGGTGACGGAGCAAATAATGAAGGAACATTCCATGAAGGGGTTAATTTAGCGGCGATCTGGAAGTTACCAGTTATTTTTATTGCAGAAAATAACGGTTACGGTGAAGCAACTACATTTGAATATGCTTCAAGTTGTGATTCTATCGCTGATCGCGCAAAAGCTTATAATATTCCAGGTGTTCAAGTAGATGGAAAAGATCTTCTAGCTGTATATAAAGCTGCTGCAGAAGCAGTTGAACGTGCGCGTAATGGTGATGGTCCAACAATTATTGAATGTATGACATATCGTAATTATGGTCATTTCGAAGGTGAAGCGCAAACATATAAAACATCAGAAGAAAAAGAAGAACATTTAAACGAAAAAGATGCAATTGTGAATTTCCGTAAGCATTTAATTCATGAAGGTTTATTAACAGAATCTGAACTTGTTGATATGGAAAAAGCAGTAGATGATGCAGTACAAAGATCCATTGAATTTAGTGAAAATAGTCCATACCCAGACGATGAAGAATTATTAAAAGATGTATACGTTTCTTACAAATAAGAGGAGGGTGAAAAATTATGACTAGAACAGTAAGTATGTCAACTGCAATTAATGAAGCGATGAAAATCTCAATGCGTCGTGATGAAAATGTAATTTTAATAGGTGAAGATGTTGCAGGCGGTGCACAAGTTGATCACCTGCAAGATGATGAAGCTTGGGGTGGTGTTCTTGGTGTTACGAAAGGACTTGTACAAGAGTTTGGCCGAAATCGTATATTGGATACACCAATTTCTGAAGCGGGTTATATGGGAGCTGCGATGGCAGCTGCTGCAACTGGGTTACGTCCGATAGCTGAGTTAATGTTTAATGATTTTATCGGTAGTTGTCTTGACCAAGTATTAAACCAAGGTGCGAAATTCCGCTATATGTTTGGAGGTAAAGCAAAAGTACCCGTTACAGTACGTACGATGCATGGCGCTGGTTTTAGTGCAGCAGCTCAACATTCACAAAGTTTGTACGCATTATTTACGAGCATACCAGGTATTAAAGTTGTTGTTCCTTCCACACCGTATGATGCAAAAGGCTTATTATTAGCGGCAATTGAAGATGATGATCCAGTAATCTTCTTTGAGGATAAAACACTTTACAATATGAAAGGTGAAGTGCCAGAAGGATACTATACAATTCCATTAGGAAAAGCAGATATTAAACGGGAAGGTTCTGATGTAACAATTGTCGCAATCGGAAAGCAAGTTCATACAGCGCTTGCAGCTGCAAAGCAATTATCGAAAAAGGGGCTTGAAGTAGAAGTAATTGATCCACGATCTTTATCACCACTTGATGAAGATACTATTTTATCATCTGTTGAAAAAACAAATCGTCTTATCGTCATTGACGAAGCGAATCCTAGATGTAGTATTGCAACAGATATTGCGGCAATTGTAGCGGATAAAGGTTTTGATTTGTTAGATGCACCTATTAAACGAATTACAGCACCACATACACCCGTTCCGTTCTCACCACCACTTGAAAAGTTGTATTTGCCAACACCAGAAAAAGTAATTGAAACTGTATCAGAAATGATCGGAGACCAATCTTTATTACATGTGTAATAAAACGATGAGAAGGGAGAGAGAGACATGGCTGTAGAAGTTGTAATGCCGAAGTTAGGTATGGCGATGAAAGAAGGTATTATTACGAGCTGGAATATTAAAGCAGGCGATAATGTAGCAAAAGGAGAACTAATTGCTAGTATTAATTCAGAAAAAATTGAAACGGAAATTGAAGCGCCAGCTGATGGTACAGTACTTGATATAGCTGTAAGTGAAGATGAAGGAGTGCCGCCTGGTACTGTAATTTGCTACATCGGTAAACCGAATGAAAAGGTAGAAATGCAGGAAAGCACACATGTTGTAGAAGAAAAAACATCTAATATAGAAGTACAAAATGTACAAAATCAAGAAGCAAATGGGAAAGAAGTATCGAAGCAAAGAATTAAAATTTCACCTGTAGCCAAGAAAATTGCAAAGTCTGAAAATCTGGATATCAAGGCATTAGTTGGTACAGGTCCTGGCGGAAGGATTACAAAGGCAGATGTATTAAAAGTACTTGAGGTAAGAGTAAACGTTCCGGAAATATCTGAACGAGAAGAAAGTAAAGCGATTCCTGTTACTGGTATGCGTAAAGCAATCGCAAATCGTATGCACGCAAGCTTACAAAATAGCGCACAATTAACGTTAACGATGAAAGTAGATGTAACAGATTTAGTTGCTTTACATAAAGAAATAGCGCAAGTTGTACAAAAAAGAGATGATAATAAATTAACTATTACGGATTTCGTCTCGCATGCTGTTGTATTAGCACTTGGAGAGCATAAAGAAATGAACAGCGCTTATATAGATGATGCAATTCATCAATTTGAACATGTGCATTTAGGCATGGCAGTCGCATTAGAAAAAGGGTTAGTCGTTCCAGCTATTCGCTTTGCAAATAATTTATCTTTAGTAGAGTTGTCTAAAGAGATTAAGAATGTGGCACAAAAGGCACGAGCAGGTAGCTTAAGTAGTGATGATATGCACGGAACGACATTTACAATTAGTAATTTAGGTAGCTTTGGTATTGAATATTTCACACCGGTATTAAATACACCTGAAACTGGTATTTTAGGTGTAGGTGCAATTGAACATGTTCCTGTATTTAAAGGGAAAAAATTAAGAAAAGGAAGTATGTTACCTTTAAGTTTAACATTCGATCATCGTGTATTAGACGGTGCACCAGCAGCTGCATTTTTACGCACAATTAAACATTATTTAGAAGAACCTATAACAATTCTTTTATAAAGAGAAGGTGAGAGAATGAGTAAATTAGTTGTTATTGGGGGCGGACCTGCTGGCTATGTAGCAGCAATTACCGCGGCTCAAAATGGCAAAGATGTCACTCTTATTGATGAAGCTGACCTTGGCGGAACATGTTTAAATGTTGGGTGTATGCCGACGAAATCACTGTTAGAAAGTGCTGAAGTACTTGACATTGTGAGAAAAGCGAATGATTATGGGGTTACGCTTAATACAGGAAGTATATCAATTGATTGGGATCAAATACAGGCGAGGAAATCACAAATCGTAATGCAACTCGTCCAAGGAATACAATATTTAATGAAGAAAAATAAAATTAAAGTTGTAAAAGGAAAAGCGAAATTCGAAACGGATCATCGTATGCGAGTTGTACAAGGAAATAAAGAAGAAGTAGTTGATGGAGAGAGCTTTATTATCGCAGCTGGTTCCGAACCTACAGAATTACCATTCGCTCCGTTTGATGGAAAATGGATTTTAAATAGTAGCCATGCCATGTCTCTTGAGAGTGTACCATCTTCATTGTTAATCGTTGGTGGTGGTGTAATAGGATGCGAGTTTGCAAGCATTTATAGTAGACTTGGCACAAAAGTATCGATAGTTGAAATGGCACCGCAATTAATACCTGGTGAAGATGAAGATATCGCGAATACTTTAAGAGAGAAATTAGAAAAAGATGGGGTGAAAATTTTTACGGGAGCAGTTTTAAAAGGTTTAAATAACTATAAGAAGCAAGCTTCATTTGAATACGAGGGAATTACTCACGAAGTAACTCCAGAATTTGTTCTTGTTTCTGTAGGAAGAAAACCACGAGTGCAACAATTAGGATTAGAAAAGGCAGGGGTTCAGTTTTCAAATAAAGGGATTGCTGTGAATGAACATATGCAAACGAACGTATCGCATATTTACGCAGCTGGTGATGTGATTGGTGGAATTCAGCTTGCTCACGTTGCCTTCCATGAAGGAACGACAGCAGCATTACACGCAAGCGGAGAAGACGTGAAAGTAAATTATCACGCTGTGCCCCGTTGTATATACACAGCTCCAGAAATAGCTAGTGTCGGGTTAAGTGAAAAAGGTGCAAGAGAACAATATGGTGATATTCTCATCGGAGAATTTCCTTTTACAGCGAACGGAAAAGCTCTTATTTTAGGAGAACAAGTAGGTAAAGTAAAAGTCATTGTAGAACCTAAATACCAAGAAATTGTAGGGATTTCTATTATCGGTCCTCATGCAACTGAACTTATTGGTCAAGGAACCGTAATGATTCATACAGAAGTTACCGCTGATATAATGAGAGATTATATTGCAGCACACCCTACTTTATCAGAAGCAATTCATGAAGCGTTAATGCAAGCGGTAGGACATGCTGTACATGCTTAAATGGAAATATAATAAACCACTATTCTCTAAACAAATAAGAGAATAGTGGTTTGATTTTTTATTAATAGAATATCTTATTATTTTTTAATTTCAATCGCTGAAGTAATATCGTTCCAATCAGGAGCTAAATTAGCAGTTTTACCATACCAATCAGCGTGTTTAAATATAACACCTTTTCCATATCCTTGTGTTGAAGTGTGCTCCCAAAGTGTCGTTGAATAACTTGCAGAAGGTGCAGCTGTACTTACAGAAGAAATTCTGTCATTCCAGCTAGATGGTAAGTTTTTAAAGCCGCTGCTCCAGTAAATATATTGACCACCTTTATCTTTATGTTCGTAAAAATCAGTACTACCAGCACCGCTACCTAAAGGATTAATATTATTTTTAATTGCTTTTTTATCCTTTGCAATATACGCATCCAATGTTTCACGGCTAGTAAAACCATAAGCTAGCCAATCTCCATTTTCATTTTGCTCTGGTAATACCATAGTAATTTGGATATCTTTCTTATCCTGATCACTTAATTTTGCAAATGAATTAACATTTTGTTCATCCACTTTTAAATAATCAAATGACTTAATTGTGTTACTTTTTTCCTCAGCACTTACTGCACCTAGTCCTCCAGTTAATGCAAAACCCGCTACTAATGTCCCTGCTACTAATTTCTTCAACATATAACCATCCCTTTTTGTTTGAATTTTTGTACAGGTGAATCTTGTACAGATAAAATGTATTCTAATTTTATACTTTTGTAAATATTCTGAAGTTTTAGAAATAATAGGCGGAATATTTACATTTTTACATTATTTCTTTAGAAAAAATGGTTATTGGAATGATATAATAAGTGGATGTATTGCTTTTACTGGATGTAAAGATATTTTAGGAGAGGTGTCATTGAAATATTTTACAAGAGAATGGTATAAAAAAATGCAAGTTTTAGAATTTGTAAGTTTTATAGAGTCTATAAAAGAATGGTCGGAAATGGATATACAAAGTTTAAAGGAAGAAATAGAGGAAAGGAAAATAGATTTATTAAAATTCCTTCCTGAATCGATATACTCAATTATACAAAACATAACAATTAATTCAGAATACCCATCAGGTGAACTGAAAAAACTTATGCAAGAGTGGACAACAGATTATGAGAAAAGAATGGCACAATTAGATCAATCATACGTAGAATATTTTAATTCCATTGAGAAAAAACTTCCGTCAAATGTCGCTCAGTTACACAAGACATCACTACACGATAGTGTAATTAAAGTAATAAAGAGAGAATCAGAAGATACTTTGTCTATCGTATTAGATTGCAGTGGTACTTTTAGTGAATTTGATAAACTTGAAGTAACCTTTATAGGAGTAACACAGTGTTCTATGCCGGAAAACTTTGAAAATGCTTGGTGGTTATATCATGAAATAGCTCTTACTGAAGATGGTTTTGAACTAGGCGTTTTATTTGACTCTCCGTTTAGAGAAGTGACGATTTGCGCAGCAAATGTATTACTTGTGAAGAAATAATGTTGTATGGAGCATTACAAACGTTTGACATAATAAAAAAATAAAGTTATTGTAGATATATGAAGTCTACAATAGGAGCTGTACTATGAAATATTCTAAAGCTACAAATTATGCTCTTCATACAATGCTTTTTCTGGCAAAGGCCACACCAAATAAGTTAGTTAGTGTTCACCAATTGGCAGAAATGCAAAATGTTTCACCAACGTACTTGTCTAAAATACTAACTAAGTTGACGAAGGAAGGGATGATACACTCATCATCTGGTCCAAAAGGCGGTTACTCGCTTAGTAAGAATTGGGAAGATATTTCATTTTTAGATATTATACATGCAATTGAAGGTAAAACATCATTATTTGAATGTTGTTTACATGACAAACCGGGATGTTTAATTAATGAAGTAATGCTTGCAGCAGAAGAGAAAATGGAAGAAGAGTTACGAAATCAAAAAATCGTAGATCTTGCGAAAAAAATAAAAGTGGATTTTTAATCTGCTTTTATTTTTAAATTAATTAAGGATAAAAAGACTCTTTAATATCTTTAATTGTAGTTAGAAAATGATATGAAGAAGGAGAGAAGATGATGACTAAATTTTGGAATGATCGATATAAATCAGATGAATATTTTTACGGGGAAGAACCTAATACATTTATTAAAGAACAAGCATTTCGTTTAGCAAATCACAATAAAGTAATAGCTTTCGCGGAGGGAGAAGGTAGAAATGCTGTATTTCTAGCAAGACAAGGGAACGAAGTAACAGCTATTGATTATTCGGAAGATGGATTAGAGAAGACAAAAAAATTGGCAGAGAAGCATAACGTAAACGTGCATACAAAAAAAGTAGATTTATTAGCTGATAGTTTGCCAGAAAATGAATATGATGCAGCAATTATGGTATTTGGACATTTTCATGATGATTATAAAAAAATGATATTAGGTAAAATGATACAAACGATAAAGCCTGGTGGTTTAATTATGTTTGAAGTTTACTCAAAAAAACAAATAAACTATGGTACTGGTGGACCAAAAGATGTTGATATGCTGTATGATCCAATTGATATCCTTACTTGGTGTGAAGAACATAAGGTAATTCATTTCTTTAATGGCGAACAAGAGCGAATTGAAGGGAAAGGGCACACTGGTTTAGCTGATGTTATTCAAGTTGTTATTAGAAAATGAATATAAGTGTTAATGAAAGTTAAATGTATGAATGTAAAAGACCAGTCATGTAAGACTGGTCTTTCTATTTAGATACTAAATTATCAAGCTTCCAATATGTATCTGTTAACGGCGCTGCTTTGCTATCTATGTATAAATACATATTATTTAAATCTTTTGGTGAAGTTTTCAGTTCAAATACAACGTCAGTAGTTAAAGAGAACTCGTGTGGAACATTTTTATAGTGCTCGTCATCTATCGGATGAGCTTCACCTTCATATTTCTCACCAGTTTTTTCATCTTGTATGAAATATTTTATTTCCGAAAGATCAATAGTTTGTCCATCGTCTCGAACATTATTAATCATAACACGAGTAGTAAGGCGCCGCTCTTTGTCTATTTTTTCAAACTTTGCATTCTCAACTGTCGCTCTATAGTATTCGTTTTTAACTATTTCTCCATAGTGCATTGCATTCTTTTCGAGAGCGCTCTTTTCTTGTTTTGATGTAGTATTGCTATTACATCCTGTTAATATTCCAGTAAATAATAATGCTGTACATGTCGTTTTGATTAATGATTTCATAGTAATCCCTTTCTGTATTAAAAAGTAAAACATAGGAATAATTTTACATCAACAGGAAGGTAAATGGAAGTATTTTTGCGTAATATACAGATATACATTTATTTGGTTGTCAAGTTAACAGGATAGAAAGAGGGAGAAGACTGTATAAAACGGAATAAATAAGAATTGAAAATATTGTAAAACGGAAGAGGCATACATATAATTAAAATAAAGTTTAAGTTTCTGAACCTTCAATAACGGTGGTGATAACATGTTTACTGAAGAACGTCGAGAGAAAATTTTAGAACGACTTAATACAGATGGAAGAGTAATAGCAAAGGATCTTGCGGAAAGATTTGATATGTCTATTGATTCTATAAGAAGAGATTTGTCTATTATGGAAAAGGATGGTTTATTAAAAAGAACGCACGGAGGTGCAATTGAACTTACGCGAGTGAGAAACTTAGCTGCGGAACCAACTAAACGTTATAGTGATAGCTCAATATATGAGGACACAATTGCAAGAGTTGCGGTATCTTATATACAAGAAGGTGATTCAATTTTTATTGGCGGGGCTCCCGTTCATAATGCGATGCTGAAATATTTACCGGAAGTATCATTTACGGTTATTACGAATTCTATAGAAATAGCTGGTTATCTACGAGAATATAAGAATATTGATACGTATTTAATTGGCGGAAAAGTAAAACCTTCAGGGAATATTACTGATACACTTGCCTCTGAATTGATAAGTAGATTTTCTATTGATCTGTATTTCTCTACAGGTGGAGTCATTTCATTACAAGGTATTAGTACTGCAACACCTGAAGTTGCTTATTTTAGTAAAAGAGTAAGTGAAATTGCTAGAAGAAATATTTGTTTAGTTCCGCATAATAAACTTGGAATAGATTGTTTTATAAGAGGAGAGTCTCTAAAAGAAATTGATATTATTATAACTGACGAAGAGGCTAGTAAAGAAACTGTTCAGGACTTTGAGAAACAAGGTAAACAAGTTGTAATAGCACCATTATATTCATTTGAAAGGAGTTTGACATGATTGTAAAAGAGCAAGAGTTTTATATAAATGGATTAACTTATACAATTCGTTCTGCAGCTGAGAAAGATGCTGAGCAGTTATCGAAAATTAGAGTTCAGATTGATGGAGAAACTGAAAATATGGATAGAGATGCTGGAGAGGGATTTATAGATGACCTAGGGTTTCAAAAAATAATAAAAACAGATAGTGAAGAGACTAAGAATCTCTTTTTAGTTGCAGAAGTGCACAATCGAATCGTTGGATTTTCAAGATGTGAAGGATCAAATTTTAAGAGATTATCTCATAAAGTGGAGTTTGGCGTTTGCATTTTAAAAGAGTTTTGGGGATATAGAATGGGGAAGAGCCTATTACAACAATCTATTAAATGGGCTGACGAAAATGCAGTAAATAAAATATCTTTACAAGTATTAGAGACAAACGAGAAAGCTATTCATCTGTATAAAAAATTAGGTTTTGAAGTAGAAGGCATTTTGAAAAATGACAAAAGACTATCGGATGGAAAGTATTATAATACGGTATTGATGGGAAGATTTACTAATACTTTTCATGAAAGAGGTGAAGAAGTATGTTTTACAGAAGGAAGTACTATGTAGTGAAAAATGAATTCATAGAAGTATTTAATGATCATTTCAATAATACGAACTTACCTAATCAATTAAAGCATGGTTCTAGGCTAATAGGACGCTGGATGAAAGATAATAAGAATGGTACGTCTGAAGTATTTGCCATATGGGAATATGATAGTTATGAACAGTATAATGAAATAGAATCGAAAATTAGAAGTGACGAGAGGCATATTAAAGGAATACATGAATGGTATGAAAACCATGGCGGGAAAGAATATGTTTTACAGGAGTACATAGTAGAGATGAAAAATAAAGAGTTAGTATGTACTGTAAAGTAACAGAGGGGTGAGGGATAATAGAAATTAAAACAAAATTATATTTTAGTTTAGCATCCGCTATTTTATTTGCAATAGCCGTGATTGTTTTCTTTATAAATGGTAATCCACAAAAGTGGTTTTGGTTATGTATTTTGTTTGCGTCCATTATACAAAATATAGTGCTACTAAAAAAGAATAAAGAAGTGCATTAGGATATTCAAATTATTAACATATTTGTGTCGTATTGCTAGTTGTATTGAAAACGCTTTTATTCAGTTTTATAATAAAAGTATGTTTTATAAATCTCCAAAACAATTAAAAGGGAGATGATACAATGTTAGCTTCACCGTTTTACTTACATGCATGGAAAAAGTTTGTTAATGAAGGTGTTCTTGATTCAAATCGCATAAATCAAAGAATTTCAGAATCGTGGCATCGATGTAAACAGGCTAATGTTAATCCTCACATGAATAAAGGTCAGAAAGTTTTGTCTTCTAATATTTTTCGAGAACAAAAGAAAAAGAGTGAAATTTTCCTTGATATAGCATTACCCCAAATACAAAATTTGAGAAAAAACATTGATGAACTACAAATGATGGCATTATTAATCGATCCAGATGGTTATGTTCTATCCTTAAGTGGAAATAAACAAACGTTAAAGCGAGCGAAACATATTAATTTTATTGAAGGTGTAAAATGGACGGAAGCAGCTGTGGGGACAAACGCAATAGGAACAGCGCTAGAAATTGAAGAAGCTATTATGATAAGTGGTACTGAACATTACTCCGTGGCATCTCATAGCTGGAGTTGTGCGGCTGCTCCCATTCATAACGATGACGGGAAATTAATTGGTATTCTAGATTTCTCCTGTCCAATTGAATGTTCACATCCATATATGCTCGGTATGGTAACTTCAATTGCACATGCGATTGAACGTGAATGTAGCATAAGAGTTCATCAAAATGAATTACACTTAATCCATCGTTTTTTAGATGTCATTGATAGTGATGAACAAGTAGTTATTTGTAATCATCGTGATGTTATCGTTTCTGCGAGTAAGAGCGTTCGGGAACGAGTAACTAATTGGTCAAGAATGAAACTTGAAGATTTAGTGCACCATGGATTGGAAACTAAATTAGAGATACCGGTATATAGTAATGAAAGAATGATTGGGAAATGTATGTATTTAAAGGAAAACAAACAAATGAATACATATTCTGCTTTCACATTTATAAAAGGAATTACTTTTCCAGGAGTTACCGGGACAAGCAAAGCATTTCAACACACACTAGAAGAAATTAAGCTTGTTTCACCGACTGATGCTAGTGTGTATGTATGTGGTGAGACAGGAGTAGGAAAGGAATATGTCGCGAGAGCGATTCATGAAAATAGTCCAAGAAAAGACGGGCCCTTTATAGCTGTTAATTGTGGTTCTTTGCCTAAAGAATTAATGGAAAGTGAATTGTTCGGTTATGCTGAAGGTGCGTTTACAGGTGCGCGACGTCAAGGGTATAAAGGGAAATTTGAACAAGCGAATGGAGGAACATTATTTTTAGATGAAATTGGTGAAGTACCACCAGAGATGCAAGTAGCCTTATTGCGTGTTTTACAAGAACGCACAATAACTCCAATAGGAAGTTCAAAAGAGGTACCAGTAAATATTCGTATTATTACTGCCACACATAAAGATTTACTAAGGTTAGTAGAAGAAGGGAAATTCCGTCAAGATTTATATTATCGTTTACATGTTTATCCACTATATGTTCCATCGTTAATAGAAAGAAAAGAGGATATTCCATATTTTATACAACACTTTTGCGAACGGAAGAATTGGAATGTTGTATTTCCGAAGAGTATTTGTAATCAATTTTTACAACATACATGGCCCGGAAATATTCGAGAACTAGTAAATGCATTAGAACGCATTTACATTTTGTCGCAAGGACGGGAAATATGCGAAAAACAAGTCGCTTTTTTGATACAAACAATGATGGGAAATCAACAACAACTTGAGTTACAAGTTGAAAATAAAACAGAACATACATTGAATTTTCGCGAAAAAATACAGCGTGATAGCATGATTGAAGCGTTAGAAAAGACGAACGGAAATGTTTCGTTAGCCGCAAAACTGTTAAATGTTCCTCGAAGTACATTTTATAAACGAATGCAGAAATATAAGCTATAAAGTAGATTTTTGTAATCTACTTTTTCTTTGTGGGCTCATGTTCTGTCGGAATGTGCGCTTACCGGGGAAATAATAGAATTGTTAGAAAATAATTCCCGGAAGGGGGACTTATGTGAAGTATATTGAAATTGGCTTCGGAAATAGGTGGTTCGTTCGAACAGAAACCGAAAATAAAGATGGAACTGAATTTGAAGAACGAGGAATTATAAAACCTATTTATTTTGAGTCACTATATGTACGAATGTGGTTTCGGAAAACGTGTTTAATTTTTGATACGAAAGAAGGATTTAAAAAGATTAAGAAGAAGAGGATTGAATATAAATTTATAGTTGGAATTGTAAGTAGACTGAATAAAGAAAAAGTGTGCTAACATACATAGTTATATTGGCCAGGAAATTCTATTGACTTATATCAAACTCATAAAAAGTAATTTTACTAAATATAAATTGTTAATAAAACCACTAAAAATTATTATCAAGACCTAAAAGCTAAAAATCCTAAAAAAATAAAGGTGAGCGCATATTAGTCATGTATAATATGTACTCACCTTTATTTTATTGTTCAAAGCCCCCGTTAGTCACTCATGGAACATGGAATAAAGTGTGGTATTGATTTAAAATAAAGTTTGATAATTTATAATAAAACCCTGTATTAATATAAGGTTTTTCTTTTGCCCCTTAAATTTCAGTTGTATTGTTCAATTAAAGGGCCAGATTGTTGAGGAAACAGTAATAATAAGAATACTCAAAATATTGCTTGTGAAGTGTTACACTTAAACTAACGGGCAGTTTAGCTTAAGTACATTTTTTCACAAATTTAAATGGGGAAATTTCCCCATTTTTTATACCAGCTTAACGTTGATTCGGGAATATTGAACTTCGCTACCTGCTAATTGAATTCTACTTCATCTGGAGACCTTTAAATTAAAATGCTTCCTTTCTTCTGACAGACTTATTAAATTTCGAAAACAATCAATTCAATCATCTTTTCGTATAGAAAAACTTATTAAGAAACATGCACTAGAAAAAATATAAATCATATATAGGAGATATCCCGTTTGAACGCTTGAGGAGGATATTATGAAACCTATGTTACCTAGTGAAAAATATTTCGGTAATTTAGAACTAGTTTATGCATTTTATGGGGCTATGCCTACAGGTGTTACTGTTTCAGAAACCGGTCGTATTTTCATTTGCTTTCCGAAATGGGGAGACGATGTTAAATTTACGGTGGCGGAAATTTTTGAGGATAAATTGCAGCCTTATCCTAATTTACAAACCAATTTGGCTAACCCCGAGAATATCCCAATGACTTTCATCAGTGTCCAAAGTGTAGTTGCTGATGGAAGGGGAACGCTTTGGATATTAGATACAGCGGCACCCAATTTTTCTGAACCTATTAAAGGGGGAGCAAAATTAGTCGCTGTTGATTTAGAAACCAATACAATAAGAAAAGTATATACCTTTACAGAAGATGTTGTCCTGCCTACAACTTATCTGAATGATGTCCGTTTTGATTTTCGTGTTGGAAAAGCAGGTTATGCCTATATAACGGATTCTTCTTCGAGAGGACCAGGAGCTATTATCATCGTAGATTTATCAAATGGAAACGCGTTTAGACGGTTAAATGGAGCAAATTCAACTTCACCCGATCCCTATTTTTTACCGAAAGTAGAAGGTCAAATTTTAATGAATCGAAACAAAGACGGTTCAACTTCTCCATTTAGGTTGGCGTCTGATAGTCTTGCGATTTCTCCCGATGGAAAGATATTATTTTTTGCTCCACTAACCAGTCGGCATTTGTTCTCGATCTCAACAGAAGCCCTGAGAAACAGAACGATACCGGACATGAATTTACCTTATCATGTGGAGTATTGGGGAGAAAAAGGTGCGTCTGATGGAATGATCACTGATGCAAAGGGAACTGTTTATGCTGGAGATTATGAAAACAACAGTATCCGTAAGATATTGCCAAATGGCATAATGGAAACTATCGCACATGATCCGAGAATTTTGTGGCCGGATACTTTTTCAATTGGTCCGGATCAATATTTGTATGTCATTGTGAACCAATTACATCGACAGCCTAGATTTCATTATGGAAAAGACTTACGACAGAAACCTTATAGTTTACTTCGTATCAAAATTGATGAATTTCCTGCTCCGACCTTTTCATAATAAAAATAGTCAATTAATTGTTTTCATTGATAGAAAATGATCAAACTTTTTTATAAAACCAAAACATAAACCTGCTGGATAAGAATCCATTTTGATCAATCTTTTTCAAAATGGATTCTTTTTATTTACCATAGAATACGGGTTAACACGATATTTTTAATCAAACTTTATTTTAAAATTACGAAGAAACTCATGAATGTTTTAAAAAATATGGTGAAGTAGTAATACCCGAACTTATGAGTGAAATTAATGAAAAGTTAAAATGGGATGTTGTTAGTTATGTAGATCATAAGGAGTATGCTTTATGGCCACTACTAAAATATTTTAAAAAGATAATTAAACAAGATTCACAAGAATGGAAAACGCAAGGTTTAGAACTGTATAAATTATCTAGTGTAGCAGATATAAAGGGGAGTAATTTTCTTATCCTTTATATATAGAAATTGCTATTGGTATTATTATACAATAGGTGTCAGAAAATACAGTTGTTTATTATTGGAGTGGGAGAGAATTATATGTCGATGTCGCTATATTATAAAAAAATCCGTGAGCAATTAGGCCATGAACTAATTCTAATACCGAGTGTAGCTGCTGTTATAAAGAATGGGCAGGGAGATATTTTGTTTCAATATCCTGGCGGGGAATACTGGAGTTTGCCAGCTGGAGCAATTGAGCCTGGAGAAACTCCAGAAGAAGCGGTAGTTCGTGAAGTGTGGGAAGAAACGGGTTTGAAAGTGCAAGTGAAAAAACAAAAAGGGGTATTTGGAGGGGAAAGGTTCCGTCATATATATCCGAATGGCGATCAAGTAGAATATATTGTTGTTGTGTTTGAATGTGAAATTACTAGTGGAAAACTGAAATCGATAGATGGTGAATCTTTAAAACTACAATATTTCTCATTTTCTGAAAAGCCTACTTTAGCGCTACCATACCCAGATAATATATTTTTATAGATGTAAAATAACACACCTTACTTATTGAAGGTGTGTTATTTATATAACCCGGTCGTATACATCTTCGTTAACGTATACACAATTTCCTCTAAGTTAATCTTTTTATCATTTTGCGTAATAGTCCAAAGAAACGATTCATTCATCGCGAACCAACCGCGTGCTACAATCTCTTTATTTAAATTAGGTTGTGCTAATCCACTTTCTTGAGAGTAAGTAATATCCTGTTTAATACTTGTTATAAAACGTTCCCGAATCTCATCCCATTTTTGCCGTATTTCTCTTGATAATCCTATCGCTTCCTCTACAACTTGCAAAATAGCGCGTTCTGCATCTGCTAATTGCAGGAATGCTCTAACTTGATTTTGGATCATTATACGTGCTTCCTCTTTTGTTTGTGGAGAAAAAGAGCGCTCAGCAATATTATAAAATTGATTCATAACATCTTCCATTAAACTAATTAGGAGATCATCTTTGTTTTTGAAGTATACATATGCTGTTCCATAACCAGTTTCTGCATGTTTAATAATTTGTGTAATTGTCGTTTTTTGAAATCCATTATTTATAAAAATAGTGTAACCAGAGTGTAATAGTTTCTTCTTCGTTTCTAAGGAGCGGTGTTTTCTTGATGAAAGAGTAGAGTTTTTCAAAGAATCACCTCTTTATACTGAAATATCTGAAAATATAACTGTATTGTAAAAGAAGTTCATATATAAAGTCAACTGACATAATATCATTGACGTTGTATCAATTAAGGTGATATATTTCAATTAGTTAGAATAAAAAGAAAATTAAGAGAAGGTGACACCATGTATAAAGAACCATTTCAACCAACTTATGAGTATGCGCTTGAATGTGATAAACATGATGAACTGAAAGATTTTCAAACTGAATTCTATAAAAAAGAAGGTACTATATATTTAGATGGAAACTCATTAGGGCTACTTTCAAAAAGAGCAGAGAAATCATTACTTACGTTGCTAGATTCGTGGAAAGAGTATGGCATTGACGGCTGGACAGAAGGTGAGCACCCGTGGTTTTTCCTTTCAGAGAAATTAGGTAAACTTACAGCCCCTCTTATTGGTGCTTTACCGGAAGAAACTATTGTAACCGGTTCTACAACTACAAATATACACCAAGTTATTGCGACGTTTTACGAACCAAAAGGAATACGTACAAAAATACTTGCGGATGAATTAACTTTCCCATCAGATATTTATGCACTTCAAAGTCAAATTCGTTTAAAAGGATTAGATCCAGAGGAGCATTTAGTAAGAGTGAAAAGCCGAGATGGTAGAACACTTTCTGAAGAAGATATTATTTATGCGATGGAAGATGATATCGCTTTAATTTTATTACCTTCTGTTTTATATAGAAGTGGTCAAATTCTTGATATGAAACGTTTAACAACGGAAGCTCATAAACGCGGCATTCACATTGGATTTGATTTATGCCATTCAATAGGATCTATTCCGCATCATTTCAAAGATTGGGATGTCGATTTTGCTGTTTGGTGCAATTATAAATATTTAAATGCAGGACCGGGTGGCGTTGCAGGAATTTATGTGAATAATAAACATTTTAATAGACTACCAGGGTTGTCTGGATGGTTTAGTTCTAGAAAAGATAAGCAGTTTGATATGGAGCATACATTAACAGCTGCTGATCATGCAGGTGCTTATCAAATTGGTACACCGCACGTTTTAAGTACAGCACCATTAATTGGTTCACTTGAAATTTTCAAAGATGCTGGTATTGAACGTTTACGTGAGAAATCTTTACATATTACGAGATACATGCTGAATTTAATTGGACATGAATTAAAAGATTTCGAATTTACAATTGGAAATCCATTAGAGGATGAAAAACGAGGCGGACACATTTATTTAGAGCATGCAGAAGCAGCACGTATATGTAAAGCACTAAAAGCAAATGGAGTAATTCCAGATTTTAGAGCGCCAAATGGGGTGAGACTGGCGCCGGTCGCTTTATATAACACATACGAAGAAGTGTGGAAATCTGTACAAATATTAAAGAAAATTATGAAAAATGAAGAGTATAAGCAGTTTGAAAATAAGCGAGAGGTTGTGGCATAAATATGAAAACATCAGAGTGGATTGATATTTCACAACCGCTAAATAATAATATTGCAACGTGGCCAGGAGACACACCGTTCTCGTATGAAGTTTCATGGTCAAAAGAAGAAAGTGGCTCAGTAAATGTCGGAAAGTTAACGATGAGTATTCATACAGGCACTCATATTGATGCACCATTTCATTTTGATAATGATGGAAAGAAAGTATTGGATTTAGATGTTCAAGTTTATGTTGGCCCAGCACGGATTATTGACGTTTCTAATCTTGAAAGCATCGGGAAAAAGGAATTAGAAAGCTTTCATTTAGAAGGTGTAGAACGATTATTATTACGTACATCTTCACATGGGAAAGCTGAAGAATTTCCAGAGGTGATCCCTCATTTACGTGCAGACATAGCGTCGTTTCTTTCAGAGAAAGGTATTCGTTTAATCGGAGTAGATGTACCATCAGTTGATCCGCTAGATGATAAAGAATTAGCAGCGCATCATCAATTATTTAAACATGGAATTCATATTTTAGAAAATGTCGTACTAGATCATGTAGCAGACGGTGATTATGAACTTATTGCATTACCACTTGCATTAACTGATGCAGATGGAAGTCCAGTTCGAGCCGTTATTAGACCAATATAAGTAGAATCATATAAAAGGGGCGTTTGGCTAATATGAAAGAAAATGAAAAAGTAATTATGGAAAAAGGGATTCATACGGATTTTAAAGAGAATATGACGTATGGGGAGTATTTACAATTAGATAGTTTACTATCTTCTCAAAAAAGATTATCGGACCATCATGATGAAATGTTATTTATCGTTATTCACCAAGCAAGTGAGCTTTGGATGAAGCTCATTTTACATGAGCTAAATGCGGCGATTGAATCTATTAAACAAGATAAATTACAACCAGCTTTTAAAATGTTAGCACGTGTATCAAAAATTCAGTCTCAAATTATTCAATCTTGGGATATTCTTGCGACATTAACACCATCAGAATATATTGAGTTTCGTGATTCACTCGGTCAAGCTTCAGGTTTTCAATCGTATCAATATCGTATGATTGAGTATGCACTTGGCTATAAAACGCCACACGCATTAAAAATTTATGAAAAGGATCCAGAATTACATGCACGACTTCATAAAGCGCTACATGCACCAAGTCTATATGATGTCGCGATTCAAGCATTAGTAAAAGAAGGATTCCCTATTCATAAAGATGTATTAAACCGTGATATTACGCAGCCTTATGAAGAAGATGCAACAGTAGAAGCAGCATGGTTGGAAGTGTATGCGGATGTGAAAAAATATTGGAATTTATATCAGCTTGCTGAAAAATTGATTGATATTGAAGACTGGCTACAACAATGGCGTTTCCGTCATATGAAAACAGTAGAAAGAATTATTGGACATAAAATGGGTACAGGTGGATCCTCCGGTGTTTCTTATTTAAAGCGAGTACTTGATCAACAATTCTTCCCAGAGCTTTGGAATGTTCGTACGAAATTATAAAAATAAACCTGTCAGTTCATTATGGCTGACAGGTTTATTTTTATTTGAGCACAATTATGTTTAAAATGAAGGAACAAGATATAATAAATGGAGTAACTATTTAAATGGAGGTAAAGTTTTTGGATTTCAAGCAACTAGAAAATAAATTCGAAAAGAAAAAAGTGAATACATTTCTTGTTTATCAAAAAGGGGAATTAACAACTGAGTATTATAAAACACCCGAATGTGCAAATAACTTATATAAAATAAATTCGATTACAAAAAGTATCGTATCTTTATTAATTGGTATTGCAATTGATAAGGGCTATATAAATGATATACATACATCAATTACAGAGTGGATTGAAAATGTACCTGGGGAAAAACATGATTTAACGCTATATCACTTATTAACAATGACTACTGGTGAGGACTGGAAAGAGTTTGGGAATGGAGTAGTATTCCCAAATGACTTTGTAGAATCAGAGAACTGGGTACAGTACATATTAGAAAAGCCAATAATTGAAGAACCTGCTACAAAAATGAATTATAATTCAGGTTCTTCTCATTTACTGAGCTATATTATTCAAGAAGCTACTGGAATGTCGACAGAGTGGTTTGCAAAGAAATATTTATTTGATCCATTGAAAATTAACGAATACGAGTGGCAACAAGATCCGCAGGGTATATATGTAGGTGGCTTCGGTATGAAAATGAAATCTACCGATTTATTAAAATTAGGAAAATTATGTTTGCAAAATGGATATTGGAATGGAAAAGAAATTGTATCAGCGAAATGGTTAAAAGAGTCAAGTAGGGCGCAATTTGAAACATATGAACATGTCGGCGCATATGGATATCACTGGTGGGTATTACATAACGAAAGATTTCACATACCGTATTGTATATATTTCGCTATGGGATACGGCGGACAATACATCGTTATCATTCCTCAATTAGAAGTAGTATCTATTATAAGTAGTCATATGCCAAAACGTGGGCTCGTTCCGTTAAAATTATTTATTGAGCATGTACAGGGAAATTCTAATTATATATAAGAAAAGGAGGGAATGTATGAAGGATGAAAAAATTTTATCTTTATTTAGACTATGTTTAAGCCTTCTAGCATTTAGTGCAATCATTACGCAATTTATAATACGGGCACAAGTGAAACCGTTCAATCCAGTTAACTTTTTTAGTTTCTTCACGATCGAAAGTAACATTTTAGTTGCATGTATTCTCCTTTTAAGTAGTATCGGAACAGCTACATTTGGTCGATCAGAACAGTTTAGTATACTTCGTGGTGCAGCAACGGTATACATACTTACGACTGGACTCATTTATTTTTTATTATTAAGAGGGTTAGAAGAATCACTTCAAACGGCAATACCATGGGTAAATACGGTGTTACATTATATCATGCCAATTGCTATGCTTTTAGATTGGATATTAAATCCACCAAATAAGAAAATCACTTGGAAACAAGCTTCAAGTTGGCTCTTATTCCCGTTTTTTTACGTTGTATATAGCTTAATTCGTGGTCCAATCGTGAATTGGTATCCTTATCCATTTTTAGATCCGAGAATAGGTGGATATGGTAGAGTACTTTTATACAGTATAGGGATAGCAGTTGTAATTGGCACTATTTGTATATTGGTAAGATTTTTAGGGAATCGATATTTTAGAAAAGAATTTTAGAAATGAAAGAAACCCGGCTGTTATGAATCTAAATAGCCGGGTTTCTTTCATTTTATCTACTCGTCTTCTGAAACGACATTTTAATAAATTTCTCCGTCTTGGTTTCAAATTCCACATCAACAAAAACACCATATTCTTTTCCGTCTTCACGTAGCCACAATTTGAATTTTTCAACTGTTATTTGAACGGTTTTTGGTTTTCTACCTATATGAAGGTAATCAATAATCTCTGCTTTTGGGTACTGTTCTTTCGTTTTCTCTACAGCAAGCTTACCCCATTTTGCATACGGCGGCTGCGCATGAACAATTGATGAGCCTGTATATACATTTGAACATGTTGTTAGGAACAGAAGGACGAGTGCGACACGCTTTAACAAATTCTTCATGATGAACTCCTTTTATCCTTTTTTTATATTGTTTACATTTTCTTTCTACGATATTAGTTTGGATTTTTTTGTCTTCTTTACATAAAAGCGAGGCTTTTACAAAACATAACCAAGAAATCATTTACATAATTAAGGAGGGAAAATTATGCGCCAAAAAGCTATGTTTAAAATAGCGGTTTTACTTGCGTTCATAGGACTGTCTTTAATGGTCAGTAGTATACAACTAAAGAATGTAGAAGCATTTTCTAATCAAGTCATTCAAAGAGGAGCATCGGGCGAAGATGTCATTGAACTGCAATCTCGTTTAAAATATAACGGATTTTATACGGGAAAAGTAGATGGTGTTTTCGGATGGGGTACATATTGGGCACTTCGGAATTTTCAAGAGAAATTTGGATTACCCGTTGATGGTTTAGCTGGAGCTAAAACGAAGCAAATGCTCGTGAAGGCAACGAAGTATGACAAATCAACTGCTAATAAAGGAACGACAACGAATAAAGGAAATAGTGGTGGCACTGCACAAGAGAATAAACCACCTCAAAATAAAGGGACAAATGTTCCGAACGGTTATTCTCAAAATGATATTCAGCTGATGGCAAACGCAGTATACGGAGAATCACGTGGTGAACCGTATTTAGGACAAGTTGCAGTAGCTGCTGTTATTTTGAACCGTGTTACAAGTGCGTCATTCCCAAATACTGTTTCAGGTGTAATCTTTGAACCTAGAGCATTTACAGCGGTAGCCGATGGACAAATATATTTAACACCAAATGAAACAGCAAAAAAAGCAGTTTTAGATGCGATTAACGGATGGGATCCAACAGGAAATGCTTTATATTATTTCAATCCAGATACTGCGACTAGTAAATGGATTTGGACTCGTCCACAAATTAAAAAAATCGGTAAACATATTTTCTGTAAATAGAGCGGAGGTGGGACAATGTTACGAGGTATTATCATTGTATTATTAACAGTCGGTGTAGTAGGAACAGGCTATTGGGGCTATAAAGAGCACCAAGAGAAAAATGCGGTTTTAATTCGAGCGGAAAATAGCTATCAACGTGCATTCCATGATTTAGCATACGAAGTCGATTTATTACACGATAAAATTGGCACAACACTTGCGATGAATTCACGATCATCTTTATCACCTGCATTAGCGGATGTATGGCGTCTAACATCTGAAGCTCGCTCAGATGTAGGACAACTACCTTTAACATTAATGCCATTTAATAAAACGGAAGAATTTTTAGCGAATATCGGTGATTTCAGTTACCGTGCAGCCATTCGTGATTTAGAAAAAGAGCCGTTAAATGAGCAAGAATATAAAACGCTACAAACTTTATATTCAAATGCAGGAAATATACAAGATGAACTAAGAAAAGTACAACATCTTGTTTTGAAAAATAATTTACGCTGGATGGATGTAGAAATGGCACTTGCATCAAATCGCGATCCAGCAGATAACACAATTATTGATGGATTGAAAACTGTAGAGAAAAACGTAACATCATATTCTTCTACAAACTTCGGACCGACCTTTACAAGTGCGCAAAAAAATAAAAAAGGTGGATTTGAAGCGGAAGGAAAGGCAATTTCTAAAGATGAAGCGGCGAAAATTGCCAAATCGTTTTTGAATTTAAAAGGAAATGAAAAAGTAGATGTTGAGAAAAGCGGAAAAGGTGCGAAAGAATCCTTCTATAGTGTGAAAATTAAAGATGAAGCAACGAACAATGAGTTCTATATGGATATTACCGGAAAAGGCGGATATCCAATTTGGGTTATGAATAACCGCGAAATTAAAGAACAGAAAATTAGTTTAAACGATGCAGGTAGTAAAGGTTTGAAATTTTTAAAGGACCATAAGTTTAATAATATGGAGCTTTATGATAGCTCTCAATATGATAATGTTGGTGTATTTACGTATGTAGTAAATGAAAATGGAGTACGAATTTATCCAGAAGCAATCCAAATGAAAATTGCTTTAGATGATGGTTCTATCGTTGGGTTCTCCGCAAAAGAATACTTAGCGTCACATCAAAAGCGAACAGTTCCATCGGCAAAGCTAACTGCAGCAGAAGCAAGAAAGAAAATCAATCCGGATGTAAAAGTCATGGAAGAACGTAAAGCTTTAGTAGTCAATGATTTGCATAATGAAGTGCTTTGCTATGAATTTGTAGGCACTTTAGGAAAAGATACGTACCAAATATTCATTAATGCTAATAGCGGGGCCGAGGAAAAGGTAAAGAAAATGCAAGCTGTTGAAAAAATTTATGATTAAACCTTAATAGTGAAGTGGTGAAAATAATGAAAACTCTAATATATATATTGATGCTTTGCTTCGTTATAACTGGATGCAGTATTGGAAAAAAAGACAATCCAAACGAAAAGCCGGAACAAAAAAATGTTTCAATGAAAAATGTTAATTATACGAATAAATCAAATAAGCCAAATGAAAAAGCAGCAGATCATTTAGCATCTTTAGCAGCAAGTGTGCCAGGTGTGAATGATGCAACAGCGGTCGTTGTTGGAAAATATGCTATTGTAGGTATTGATGTAAAAGCAAAACTTGATCGAACTCGAGTTGAATCAATTAAATACTCTGTTGCAGAAAGTTTAAAAAATGACCCTGACGGTGCTAATGCAGTCGTTGTAGCAGATGTTGATACGTATGAACGCCTCAAACAAATCGGAAAGCAAATTAAAAAAGGAAAAACAGGTGAAGGTATACTAGATGAATTAGCCGCTATTGTGGGCCGAGTAATGCCACAAGTTCCAAATGATATGATAGAAAATAGAGAAACGAATCCAATTAAAGATAATGATAAACAATTACCAAAAGATGAAGAACAAGAGTTAAGAAAAGAACAGGATGATCAATCAAATAATCATTTGAATAATTGAAATTAGCCTCGTACTTAATTGTACGAGGTTTTTAAATGCAATATTAAATATTCAGTTTATTTTTAAGGGAATATATGGTTTAATTATCATGGGAGGGACAACTGTTATGATGAAAAAAAGCGCATGTATATTGTTTAGTTTATGCTTAGGTTTCAGTATGACAGCGTGTGAACAGAGAAAAGAAGTGAAAAACCAAACAGCAACTTCTTCTACTGTGATGGAAAGGCAACAGAAAGAGTCTATCAATATAAATCATTTCTCGAGTATAAATGAAGGAATGATTTATACAGAAGTGAAAGATTTAATTGGTTTTGAAGGAGATTTACTTATAGAAGAAGGGGTAGAGCATTCTACACAAATTAAACAAATTTTTGCTTGGAAAGGGAACGATCCAAATTCATTTGTTGAAATTACCTTTTTAGATGGAAGAGTGCATTCAAAAGCACAGCAAGGTATAAGTTAATAAGCTAAAAAATGGGAGAGTTTAGCATGAACATACACACAGGGGAAATTCAATTAGCTCCGTATAAGGAGAAATATAAAGAAGTTATACAAACATTTACTTTACCAAGTGAACAAGTTCAGTTTACATCAGATCCAAGCGCATTACTGGAGAAAGCAAAAAGTGATCATACAAAAAATGTGATTGTTATTTTAGATCACAATGGGGTACCGGTGGGTCTTTTCGCATTGGAAACGGGAGATAGAGTAAAGGAGTTCACAGATAATGAGGATGCTTTACTTTTAACGTCATTTTCTATTAATCACAATAGACAAAGAAAAGGATTCGCTAAAAAGTCATTGATATTATTAGAAGAGTTTGTAAAATGTTATTTTCCAATAAAAAATGAAGTTGTACTTGCTGTGAATGAAAGAAATATTCCTGCACAAAATTTATATGCAAAAGTTGGTTTCCAAGATAGAGGTTTTAGAAGAATGGGACCAATTGGCCAACAAATAATAATGCATTTATCTATAATGAAATAATGAGATAGAAAACTTACTCTTGAATATTCAAGTAGTAGGTTTTTTTATTTTAACAATATATAATATATGTATATAAAATGAAACAGGAATGAAGGATATAAAAAATGAATCAAGATAGAAAATGGAATATCGTTGGAGGAAGAGTGATTAAAACTGGAATTGCAGTTTTTCTTACAGTGTTAGTTTGTGATTTTTTTAACATCCCAACTATTTTTGCTGTAATAACAGCAATTGTTACAATTGAACCAACTGCAACAGACTCAATAAAAAAAGGACTTATTCGCTTTTCGGCCTCAACAATTGGATCGGCATATGCCATGACTTTCACATTTTTCCTACGCCACCAAGCAATTTCTTATGCATTAGCTGCAATGTTTACGATCGTTACATGTCAAAAACTAAGGTTACATGCGGGAACTTTAGTTGCAACTTTAACTGCCGTAGCAATGATTCCAATTACGGCAAATCATTATTTTACTGCATTTTTAATTCGTTTAGCTACTACATCTACTGGTATTATAGTATCTACTTTAGTGAATTTTTTCATTTTTCCACCCCACTACACGAAAATGATTTTTGGATGTACAGAGGATCTATTTGCTAAAACAGCAAATATTATGGAAGAATGGATTACTGCATTAGTTGCAGGAAAAGGTGTGAAAAAGGAGACTGCTCAGGATTTATCTAAATTGACTTTATTATTGCATAAGGCGATACAATTTGTTCAATATGAGCAGAAAGATTGGAAATATCATCAACATACAAAGAAGGAAATGAGAAGCTTTTTAACGATGCAGAAGCAACTTCATATATTACAGCAAATCATTTACCATATAGATAATTTAGCTCGGGTATCAATTGAGACTTGTGACTGGTCACAAAGTGAAAGAGAAATATTACAACGAACAATTCATTCTATAATTGCTATATTGAGAAACCGTTGTAATGAAATTGATGAGGAACATTTCAAACTTATTGCTGAATTAGACAAGCAATTTTGGAGTTATAAAAATGATTTAAAAGATTATAAACCAAATCATTATCATCACCATTTTTCAAGTGAATCTATTATTTTATTTGAGGTATTATCTATTCATGATATGTTAGAAGAATTAAAACAAATATCCGAGAAATATGAGTGGGAAAACCGATTCAATTGATAAGTTCATTTTACTGTGGGGGGGATAATATGACATTTTATATTGCATTACTAAGAGGAATCAATGTCGGTGGCCATAAAGTAATCAAAATGGCTGATTTAAAACGAGTGTTTGAATCAATAGGGTTAAAACAAGTGAAAACATATATACAAAGTGGTAATATTGTGTTCGAATCTGAGGAAGGTATAAACTTTCTAAAGGACCAAATACAATCTGAAATAAAAAAAGAATTTGATTTCGATGTTCCAGTCATGCTAAGAACACATGATGAATTTATAAATATTATTAAACAATGTCCATATGAAGTTCATTCATTGTTAGAAGGAGAAAGTGTTCATATTGCTTTTTTAGCTAATGTACTTTCTGAAGAAGAGAGTAGTCAATTGCTTACATTTAAAAGTGAACTTGAAGATTGCTATATAGATGAGAAGGTCGTTTATTTATTTTTCAAAAATAGCATTCGAAATTCTAAATTAATGAACCAGTTTCAGAAGTTACATACACCAGCTACAGTTAGGAATTGGCGGACTGTGAATAAATTAAAAGCAATTGTAGAGAGTATGTAAATATAAAAAGATGAGGTTTTCTACATGTAGAAAACCTCATCTTTTTACTTATATTGTTTTGCAACTATGAGTTCGACAATAGGATAAATAAAGAATGAAGAGCAAATTGCGATGAACAGGGGGAGGTTTTTTACTCCATCTAAATTAGCCCCCATAGAAAATCCTTCGGAGAAGATTAATAAAAGGAACATTACAACTACAAGCACAAAATACGCAATTTTAAAGCTTTTATATGTAATTTGTTGTCCCATCTCATCTTGACTTTCTTCTGACACACCGTGGGGATCTCCCCAAGTAATGTGATTAATTAAATTACTAAGTATTAACGAAATAGCAAAAATCGTACCACCTAAAATAGAACCTTCAGTTATGTATTTATATGTGCCATGTACTAGTATTGCAATTAATGCTAAAACAATGATTATAAAAATAGTTTTTTTAGTATTCAATAAATAATTGCCCCCTCGATTGTAAAAAACTCTTTACAAATATAAGTATAAAATTGGAAAAGTGTCATGTCAAATATTTTTTACACACAATATGTAAGTATGCAATATTTTGTTTTTATGATAAATAAAAAATTACAATACATTTGAATGTAAAAGAATGGGCTCGCATATATTTGGAAGGGATGTCAGATTAATTTAGGGGGTAGTTATGTCTATACTTTTAAAAGCTGGTGCAGATGCAGGAAACAACGGTTTGAAGTTAATGGTGAAAGGGCAAGACCCTATTTTTATTCCGAGTATTTATTCTTTATATATAGGTGAGCCTACAGGACTCTTAGATGAGGTAGATGTTTCATTATCTGAATTAGAAAACCACATTGATGTGACTATAAGTTCGCCATCGTTAATGCTAAATAATGTACGATATATCGTTGGAGAAAAAGTTATTCAAGATCAATTAAAAGGTACTGAGGTAGAGAAGAAATCGAATAAGTCAACGGATGAGTTAATGGTTATTACAATACTATCAGGTTTGGCGGTAAGCGCTATGCGTCAAAGTCCAACTTCTAGCCATATTAATATTCGTTATGATTTATCTGTCGCTCTTCCTATGCAGCTTATTACACAAGAAATAGCTGCTGAAAATGCAAAACGTTATATGGGAAATCATAAGGTTATTTTCCATTATCCGAACGGACGCGATGTGACAATTAATGTTTCAATTGAGTATTGTAAATGCCTGCCTGAGGGCGCTTCTGGTACGTGGGGCATTGTATACGATGAAGAAGGAAATGTTGTGAAACATAAAATAGAATGTGAGCAAAATCAAGTTTCTGAAATTGATTTTGTAGATAAAACTCTACTCTCTTTTGATATTGGTGCAGGGACGACAGAAGAAGTCGTTTCATTAGGGGTGAATTTCCGTCCGCAACTAAGTAAAGGTTTATCTTATGGTGTAAAAGAGACGTTACTACAAATCATTACGAGATGGAACCGAAAGTATCCAACTAAAACGATTGATAGTATTACAGAATTCAATCAAATTTATTTAAATGATAAGCATCCGAGAAATACCTTATTAGTTGAGGAATCACAGCCAGCGCTATTAGGTTTAGCAGCACGTGTTGCAACAGATATTATAAATAAAATTGATGATATGAAAGACGATCCATACGTGTTTATTTATGGCGGGGGTGCAGTAATTATTAAAAATAGTTTAAAAATGATTTTAAAGCAAAAAGGACGACTCAAAAATGTAATCTTTGTAGATAATCCGTTATTTACAAATGCACGAGGATTATTAGTTTATACTTGTTCGCCAAAATATAGAGAGCATAAGCAAAAAGAGTTAGGATTTACAAACTTAACGATAAGTTAGTTGGTGGAAGTATGCGATCTAGGCGATATAAACGTGGTGATCGAGTAAAAATCAATATTCATAAATCGGTATCACCTGAAATGCTTGCGTGGCTGAATAAACAATCAAATCCAACTAATTTCTTCTTTTTTGCTGCGCAGCAACTATTTAAACAAGTTGGAGATATTGACGTTTCAAAAGCTTTACCAAGCAGCCATGTTTTCTCATTATATGTGGAGCCTTCATCCTTATTAAAAGTCGAAGTAAACCCTTTTAAAAACATGACACTAGACACAAATACATCCACCGAAAATGCAAAAAAAAAATTATGGGAATCTGTTGATCAATTAGATTGTCCATTTTTTTAAACATAGAAAAATATAAAAAGTCCCCATCACTATACATACGAATACAGTGATGGGTTTTTGTTTGTAACTAGAAGGGGGCACAATTTGTGCCCCCTTCCATTAGTTATTTATCTAAATTTTAGATGTATATTTAGAAACAGCGTTAATTATGCTTTCCCAGTCATCTGGATGGTTTTCATGGCCTGCCCCTTTAAGAGTTAATAGTACTGAGTTTGGAATTTCATCAATTAGTGCGAGGCCATGTTCAAATGGGAGTGCTGTATCGTCTGTTCCGTGAATAACCAATGTTGGTGCTTGTATGGAGTGAAGTACACCTTCATATGCATCATCACCTTGAAGTAAAGCGTGATTAAACATACTTAATAAATTGTTTGCGCGTTCTATTTCTTGTTTTACTTGTGTATAAACTCTATTTTCATCAAATATTCGTTCTGATCCACATAATAGACGAGATCCTGAAACTAAATATTCTGCCACATCATTTTTATTTGTCCAATCTATACTTGCGCTCTTTACATGATGTGTTAAAATCCTTTCATCCATTGGGGGTAAATCGCGAGTATTATTATCAGATCCTATTACACTAGTCGCTAGTAAAGTTAGCGTCAAAATTCTTTCGGGATGTTTTACAGCGGCAATTTGAGCAATCATACCACCTAATGACATACCAAAAAGATGGGCTTTATCAATATGATAAGCGTCTAATACTCCGATTGCATCTTCAGCCATATCTGTTACTGAATAATTTGAAGTGCCAGGTTCATATGTAACAGAGCGTCCAACATCGCGATTATCAAAGCGAATAACAAATTTTCCTGTGTTCGCCAACTGTTCACAAAATTCTTCATCCCAATATATCATTGAACAAGTAGCTCCCATAATTAATAAAATAGCGGGATCATTAGAGTTACCGAAGCTTTCTGTACATATATCAATACCGTTTATTTTAAATATCTTTTCACTCATAACGTTAGCCCCATTTCTTTTGAATTTAATTAATAATACAGTTTTGAATAATTCTAAGATGTGTGTAAGATTCTTTTTGAAATTCATCCCGCTATTTGCCGGGCAGTAAGAGCCCGATTGGGGTGAGGAATGATTAAAGTTTCACTTTATAATGCTTTTTGCATAATTACCCCCAAAAATAAGTATATGGTAATTCAAGGCAAAAAATTTTGAGAAATAATTGTATGTTATTAAAATAAACAGCAAGGAGGAGAGGAAATGAAAGCAATCGTTATTGATCGATATGGCAGTGTTGAAGAATTAAAAGAAAGACAAGTTTTAAAACCGGTTGTTAAGAATAATGAGGTATTAATACGTATTTATGCAACATCTGTTAATCCAGTTGATTGGAAAATAAGAAAAGGTGACTTACAAGAACAGTTACGCTTTTCATTTCCAATCACTTTAGGATTAGATGTAGCTGGAGTTATTGAAGAAGTTGGAGAAGATGTAGAGTGTTTCAATATAGGAGATAAAGTGTTTACGAAACCTGAAAATATAGGAAGCGGCTCTTATGCTGAATTCATTGCAGTACAATTAGATTTAGTATCACATATGCCTAATAATATTAGTTACGAAGAAGCAGCTTCTATTCCTCTTGCAGGACTTACAGCGTGGCAAAGTCTTGTAGATTACGCAAAAATAAAAGAGAATGACCGTGTATTCATTCATGCTGGAGCTGGTGGCGTTGGAAGTTTGGCAATCCAAATCGCAAAATCATTTGGAGCTTTTGTTGCCACGACTGCTAGTAGTAAAAATAAAGAATTTTTACAGTCTTTAGGAGCGGATCTCGTTATTGATTATAAAAAAGATAAATTTGAAGAACTAGTATCAGATTTTGATATTGTGTTAGATACAATAGGTGGCGAAGTGCAAGAAAAAAGTTTTCGAATTATTAAACCTGGTGGTGTTCTAGTTTCCATTGTTCATGAACCACTACAAAAAGTAGAAGGAATAAAATCAGGATTTTTATGGCTAAAACCAAATGGAAAACAATTAGAAGAATTATCAGCTTTAATTGTAAACGGAAAAATCAAACCAATCATAAGTAAAGTGGTGCCATTTAATGAAGCAGGAGTTCGAGAAGCTCATATTTTGAGTGAAGGACAACATGTTAGAGGAAAGATTGTAGTTAAAGTGGAATGATAATAAAGATTACAGCTTATAGAGTAACTAGATTTGAATAACGAAAAAGCTCAACAATAGATAATATCCCATACTATACATTTTCATTTGCGGGCATTATTTATTGTTGGCTAATGTGATATTGCTTCTAACAAATACTTTTTCGTATTGTATCATGTAATTTCTCTAATCCAATTTCCATATCTTTCTCGTTTAACATTGAATAGCTAATTCTTAATTGGTTATCATTTGTTTCGTAGTTTAATAGACAAGCTGTTCCTGGTAAAAAAGAGACATCTACTTCATTTGCTTTTTGTAATAAGGTAAAGGGATCTATCGAATCAGGTAGTGTCACCCATAAATTAAAACCTCCATTTGGTATTTCAAAGTGTAGTTCTTTTAATGGCGATAATATATCAATTGTTAAATCACGTCTCATTTGTAAAGCTGTACGTAATTTTTCTAAATGGTTTTTCATACGTTCTGCACGTAAAAACGGTAGAAGTGCCTTTTGTGTTAATAAAGGACTACCGATATCCATTGAACCTTTTACTGCATATAGCCATTCAAAAATAGGACCATCGGCAATAAGCGCCGCGATACGCAGTCCTGGTGCTAACGTTTTACTAAATCCTTTTATATATATTACGTGGCCATCCTTATCAAAACTTTTGATTGGGGGCGGGATTATAGCATCTTCAAAATATATTTCTCCGAAAGAATCATCTTCAATGATAAAAAATTGATATAGCCCCGCTAGTTCTATAAGTTCCATTCTTCGTTCTTTACTCATTACTGTACCTGTCGGGTTTTGGAAGGTCGGATTCGTATACAATAAAACGGGATTTTTACTTTGACAAATATCATCAATTAAGTCGGAGCGAACTCCATGATTATCAAGAGAAACAGGAATGATTTGAACACCTTTATTGATGAAAACATCAAGCGCGGCACTGTAACACGGACTTTCTACTAATACAGTATCTCCAGGTTTTAATAATGTTTGAGCAATTAAATCAATTCCTTGTTGTGCTCCGCTTGTAATTAATAATTGAGATGGGTCCGTCACTAATTTCTGGTGTTCATTTAAGTAATTTGCTATTTCAACTCGCAATTCATAATCGCCTTGAACTGGCCCATAAGTTGCTAACAACATCGGATTTTTATCCAGCAATTTATGCATTTCGTCTGCCAAAAATGGATTTGGTAACAGACGGGGATACAGAATTGCTTGTGAAAAATCATAATATTTACGGTGTTTATTCATTGCATATTGAGAACGCATAACATTAATAGATCTTGATTGTTGCCATTTATACGGTATCGGTTTGAAATCTTTCTTTACACGTTTATATATGTAAGCACCTTTTCCTTGTTCGATGCGTATATACCCTTTCGTTTCTAACTGTTTATAAGCTTTACGAACAGTTAATACATTGATTTGTAAATCTGTGGCCATACAACGTAAAGAAGGAAGGGATTCACCATGTGAAAGCATACCACTTTGTACTCTTTCAACAATTTGCATATATATTTGCTTGTAATACGGTATGTTTGATTCTTTACGCAATACAATCTTCATAGGTTCACCTATTTCTCTTTTTAATTTAATTAAAGCGAAAAATATATAGGGAATCAACTACAACTTGAAGTAACTGTTATATGTACCGATACACTGTTATACACCATAGCCTCTATACTCATTTTAAGAGTAAAAAGGAGGAAGTAAAATGGTCATTTTTAATTACATTTTAGTATGTATTATTTTCGGGACAACATTTTTAACGATTAAAATTGGAATTGAAGCAGGAGCGCCACCGTTGTTTTCAGCAGGAATTCGTTTCTTTTTAGCGGGTATAATCCTTATGATTATTTTTAAATTAAAGCGAAAAGAAATTATGCCACATATATTTTCAAAACGTATTATGTATGCTGGATTTTGTTTAACATTTATGACATTCGCAAGTTTATATTGGTCAGAACAATATATTTCTTCGGGATTAGCTGCTGTTCTTTCTGCTACGGGACCAATGATGATTTTATTAATACAAGCAAAGAGGAATAGGGAGAAATTACAAAAGGAACAACTCGTTGCTTTAGTTATTGCACTAATAGGTGTTATATTTGTTTCTTTACCAGGAATGCATCAACAAGTAAGTTTCATATGGAGTATTGCTTGTATTGTTTTAGTTATAGGGGAGCTATTTTACGGAATAGGCTCTATTCGTTCAAAAGAAATACTGTCAGATTTATCAAATGTATCACCATTTCTTATTAACGGTATTCAAATGTTTTATGGAGGGATTTTACTACTCATCGCATCTATTATTGTAGAACAACCAAATGTAACCGTATTAACTTCATGGAGTGTGCAATGGCCTATTTTATATCTCATATTTATCGGATCGATTGGTGGACACGGATTATATTACTGGCTCTTATCAAAAACAAATCCAGTATTTCCATCGACGTGGTTATATGTATCACCATTAATTGCAATAATTGTGGGATATATCATTTTAGGAGAGCCTTTAAATCCTACAATGGGAATGGGGGCTTGTCTTATATTGATTGGTGTATTTTTGGCCAATCGTTCAACACTACGGACTTATTTCAAAAAAGGGCGGTTATTAGAGAAGGAGATGTAGTTTAATAAAGCAACAGCCCTGTATATTACAGGACTGATAAAATCAAAAACACAGTTGGAAAAATAACCAACTGTGTTTTTGATAATTAATTCACTTTTTTAATAAAGCCTTTATAATGACGTTTTACAAGCTGGCTTTCTAACGTCTTCATAGTTTCTAGTGCTACACCGACAATGATAAGTAAGCTTGTACCACCAATTTGAGCAGAAGGTGGTAACGTAGCAATTTTCGTGAATACGAGCGGTAATATAGAAATTGCACCTAAGAAAATTGCACCAATAAATGTTAAACGGTATAAAATTTTAGTTACATATTGTTCAGTTGCTTTACCAGGACGAATACCAGGAACATATCCATTTTGCTTTTTCAAATTCTCAGCCATTTGTTCAGGATTTACTTGAATAAATGCGTAGAAGTATGTGAAAGCAACGATAAGACCGACATAAAGTGTCATTCCAATTGGATGTGCGAAATCAAGATTTGCAACTAACCATTTTGATACGCTTGAATCAGGGAAGAGCTGCGCAATTGTACGCGGCGTCATTAAAAATGCAGAAGCAAAGATAACTGGTATAACACCAGCACTATTTACTTTAAGCGGTAAATGAGTGTTTTTTGCTCCTTGATATTGATTGTTTCCTGAAACAGCTTTTGCATATTGGATCGGTATTTTACGTACAGCTTGTTGAATGTAAATAACACCAACAACTATCGCTAAAATTACGAGTCCAATTAAAACAATTTTTATTATGTGCATAAATAGCTGATCGCCAGCATTTTGGAATTGTTGTAAATAAATTTGATTTGCAACATTTGGAATCGCGGCAACGAGACCTGCGAAGATAATCATCGAAATACCATTACCAACTCCGTTAGCGGTAATTTGTTCGCCTAACCAAAGTAAAAATGCAGTACCTGCAGTTAAAACTGTCGCAATAAATAAGTATGTAGTCCAGCTTTGATCTGTTATTAATTGTCCACCTGCTATATTATTAAAGCCATAAGACATTCCGATGGCCTGTATGAATGCGAGAATGATTGTAAAGTATCGAGTGAATTGAGCTGATTTCTTACGGCCCATTTCTCCTTGCTTTGCCCATTCCGAAAACTTAGGTATAACATCCATTTGTAGTAATTGTACTATGATGGAAGCTGTAATATATGGTGTAATACCTACAGCAAAGATTGAGAAATGTTGCAATGCTCCTCCACCAAATACGTTTAACATACCTAGAACGTTAGCTTGATCTTGTACTTTTAATACCTCTGCGTTAGTATGAGGAACTGGAATAAACGTGCCAATTCGAAAAACGATTAACATCGCTAGTGTAAAAAGGATTTTCCTTCTTATCTCAGCTACTCTCATGAAATTTGAAATCGTACGAAACATTATGTCGCCTCCTATATTTTTATCAGTAAAAAACTGATTATTATACCCTATGAAGTAACCACAAACCTCCTTCCGCACTAAATTCATTTGACAAATGGATTTTCATACACTTTGTAGTTTTCACGGATATAAAAATATAAGGTGTTATATAAGCGACCTATACACTTTACGTAATCATTCAATACCCATAATATATCGAATAAATTAACAAATGTACATACATACGCATTAAAAATGAATAAATAGGGTCATTTTTTACATTTATTTAATGATAAATTGATAGGACATTATTATTCAAGATTGTTATACATGTTATAAAAATAAAAGCGAGCCATTATGATTTATAACTAATATTCATTCAAATGTGTCAGCTAATAGCGTCTCCCAATCTTTAAAGGATAATTTATCAGTTATATGTTTTAGTGCGTTAGGTACAACAATATGACAAATAAGTTCTAAGCTATTACCATCTGGATCAATAAAATAAACAGATGCATTACCTTGATGTGGACGGACAAAGGGTTCAATAGATTCATTACTCCCAAACGGAACAGCTTTAATTTGAAGTGAGTGTAACCAATGTAATGATTCTTTTAAATCCTCATAGGAAACTCTAAATGCAATATGACGTAAAGAAGGATGATATTTTGTTTCGTATTCAGAGCCCGCCCATAATCCTAGCCAACTTTTCCCTTCCTCAATCCAAAAGAATGCTGTTGATTCATCGCTCCAGGCTAACTTCAACCCTAGTTTTTCATAAAATTCGATAGATTGTTGTAAATTACTCAATGGTAAATGCGCTTCGTATATTCCTTTAATCAATTAAAATCCTCCACCTTTTTATTTTCTTACAATTAATATATCGATTTAAAAAGAATGTAAAATCAAATAAAAGTATGAAAGTACATACTACTTTAGTAGTAATAGTAATCAATTATATTTCAATTCAAATTCATCTCCCGCTGATTAAAGTTTCACTTTATATGATTAGAGAATTCTTTTTATTTAAGAAGGAATAAATGTTAAAGAAAGCTAATTAAACAGTGTACATATTTATAGGGGAGAAGATATAAATGAAAGTTGTTATAAAAAAATTACCACCATTAGAAGTAGCGTATATAAGACGAACTGGTAGCTACTTTGAACCGCAAGATCACTGGGGAAAGTTACTGAATTGGTCAATTGAAAATAAACTGTATCCACCAGAGCAATCATTTATCGGAATATCATTGGATAATCCTGAACTTGTTGCAAGTCATAAGTGCCGGCATGATGCATGTGTTACGATTCCTGAAAACTTCGATAAAGAAAAGTATCATGATGTGCAATTTAAAAAATTAGATGGAGGTACATATGGTCTATACCAGTTCTATGATGAACCTCATAAATTAAGTGAAGCGTATCAATACATGTATGTAGAGTGGCTACCAAATAGTGAGTATGATGCAGATTATGATAGAGATAATTTAGAGTTTTGCTTAAATAATGTTGCTGAAGATCTAGACGGAAAGTTAAAGGTTGATTTATTTGTGCCAATTAAAAAGATATAAAAAAACAAATAAGTTCATTTGTGGCTTTAAAATAAAATTGGAATAGTAGTGAAAGAAAAACTTTTTTTGAAGATAATATCTCTAGCGTAGAAATTTAAGTATGTAGGTTGCAATGAAAGGAGAATCCACATGGATACATTTGTAAATGACAAGTTTTATGAAACGAGAGATCAATTATTTGAGGAAATTACTTTGTTGAGTGATGCTCAATTTAATAGGAAACCAGATAAGGATAAATGGAGTATTGCACAAGTTTGTCATCATTTAGTTTTATTAGATGAGAGAGTGATAACAGTTATTTCCTCAGGGTTAAAAAAGTTAGATAGTACCCAAAATGAGCGTAAAGAAATTCACACTATTTTATTAGATAGAACGAAAAAGTTTATAGCTCCAGAAATGATTGAACCAAGTATAGAACCATTTGAAGTGGAGCAAATGCTCAATATGCTAAACGAATCAAGAAAAGAATTGATGCGTTTCCTGAGTACAATAGAAGATGAGTCTATATTAGCGAAAAAATCAGTGATGCATCCAGCTCTTGGAGAATTATCCCTTGATCAGTGGATAGAATTGATCTATTTACATGAACAGCGTCATATTTCACAAATAAAAGAGATAAAATTGCTTTGTGAAATTGAAAAGTAAAAATTATTCCCTATTTATTGATACGTATTATAAACAGGGGAAACGGTTGATTCATATTGATTCAGAAGAAAACAAAAGTAGAATGAAATTAGTTGAAAGTAACCAATAAACTTAAGAAAATATGAAACTACCCGATTTTCTGTATAAGTGTAACCCCGTCTTAAATGAAGAGCGGGGTTATTTTTTTTTGAAAGTGTTTTTATTTAGAAGGAAATAAATCAGCAACAAAATTCAAAAAATAATCATCATAACATATTGTATATGCCCGTTTTAATAAATTGAAATGGTGATGAATGATATGTCCTTATTTTGAAAGTACACTTCACATCCTTAAGGAAGGTGTATTCTGTCAGGAAATGATAAAATACCATTCTGTTAGGGGATGTATGCAATTTATTCTCTTTATTTTTGCAACAGAACCACCTTCAAAATTATCTTTTGTAGTTGAAGTTTCCTGAATAATAAGTTACATTTTTAAAGTTCAAGCAACTTTATGAAAGTACAAAAAGGGGAGAAATATTATTATTATGCAAAAAATGAAATGGAAGAACTATGTATGTTACTTTGTAATTTTATTACTGCTTGGAACGGCAGTAATAGTCAAACCATCTATCTCTAAGGCTGAGGAATCTGAAGTTAATATTACATTGTTAGGTACTGCAGATATTCATGGTAGATTTATGCCTTGGGATTATGCGCTTGATGGAGCAAATATGAGTGGAAGTTTGACGCAGCTTTATACGGTTATAAAGAAGGTCCGTCAAGAAAATCCAAATACCATATTAGTAGATGCCGGGGATACAATTCAAGGAAACTCAGTAGAATTATTCAACGATAAGCCACAATCGCCAATGATGGTAGCGATGAATACAATGGGATATGATGCCTGGGCATTTGGAAATCATGAATTCAACTTTGGATTAGATACATTGAAAAAAGTTAGTGAGCAATATAAGGGAAAAACGTTAGCAGGAAATATTTATAAGGAAAATGGAGAGCGCTTTCTTCCTGCATATACAATTGTAGAAAAAGGTGGAATTAAAGTTGGGATTATTGGTATGAATACACCAATGATTAGTGATTTTGAAAAAGGGACAGATCACTTAAATGGTTTAGTGGTGAAAAATCCGGTAGAAGAGACGAAAAAGGCAATTAAGGAATTAGAAGGTAAAGTAGATGTAATGGTAGGAGTTATGCATATGGGACTAGAAAATGAGAATGGTATCCCTGGTACTGGTGTTCAAGATATTGCAAATGCTTGTCCGGAACTAAGTGCTATTTTTGCGGCTCATATGCATAAACTTGTAAAAAAAGAAGTTGTAAATGGCGTAATTATTACAGAACCAGATAAATATGGAACACATATTTCACGTATTGACCTTACTTTTACAAAGCAAGATGGGAAGTTGGCTTTAAAAAATAAAACTGCTACCGCTATACCTGTAAAAAATGCTGATGGGACAACGATATTATCCGATCCTACACTTGAAGAAACATTAACACCTTTTCACGAATATGCGAGAGGAGATGCAAATGTTGTAGTCGCTCAATTAAAGGGTAGAAATCTTGTTCCTGAAAATGAAATAAAGGGTATTCCAAGTGTTCAGATTCAAGAAACACCTTTATCAGATTTCTTTCATGAAGTTATGCTCTACTACAGTAAAGCAGATGTAGTAGCCCATCAAATTGATAATGATTATGCCCGTTTAGATACAGGCCCTATTAAGAAAAAAGATATTGCGTACAATTACCAATATGCCTTGGGAGAAATTACAGTATATAAGATTTCTGGAAAAGATTTAAAAGACTATATGGAATGGGCAGCAGGATATTTTAACTCATCTCGTGCCGGAGATGTAACCGTTAGCTTTGATAAAACCCGCCGTGCATCTAAATACAGTACGAACGATTTCTTTGGAGGCGTAAAATACGAAATTGACTTAACAAAACCATATGGAAGCAGAATTACAAATTTACGCTCTATTCGTACAAACAAACCAATCAAAATGAGCGATGTTATGACGTTGGGAATGAATGCATATAGAATGGAGGCTCTTCAGGCAAAAGGTGGAGCTTTAGAGGGGCGTAAGTTTGAACAAATTTGGTCATCTAAACAAGAGAATGCATTTGGAGAAACAGGCGGAACCATTCGTAACCTTGCTATTACATATTTAAAAGAGGTAAAGAACGGTGTATACACACCAAAAGTTATGCATAATTGGAAAATTACTGGTGTAGATTTACATTCTTCAGAGCATAAGGCGGTAGTTGATCTTGTGAATAAAGGGATTTTAGAAATTCCAAAAACAGAAGACGGAAAATACACAAATATAGCATCTATAAATACGAAAGACTCAATTTCAAAAGAAGAGATTATATTACTCTCACAAAAAGCAAATATTAATCCAAATCAGTTTAATCATGTAAAGACAAAAGGTGAATTTTACAAAAAACTTAGTAGGATTACTAAAAGAATATAAATTATAAAATTTCTTATAGTAATTGTTATTTTAATAACATTAAACCCACTCTTACAATAGTAAAGAGTGGGTTTTTATGTTGTTATTTAGAGGTAAGTATACTTTTATTACAATGAATATAGATAATTAATAACTAACCAATTGGGTGAGCACCTATAAGGACTCTCTTTTATTCAAATTAATGTACATATGTGTTCCGTTCATTATTTATAATATTGACTACAATTTATGTAATTTTGCATAATGTTACGTAAATTGTGTATTTTCTCTTTTTTTAGACATTAATAGACAGTATACTTTGTACAAGCTTTCTATTTCAAAAATTATACGAGGTGAAATAATGAAAAACAAAAAGACATTAACTAAGGTAGCATTAACAACAGGATTAGCTTTAACAGCTGTGGCACCATATGGGGTAGGTCATGCAGAGGAAACAGATCAACTACAAGTTCAAATTCAGGAGGAATCGTTCCGTTCGGGTGAACTTACACAGCCGTCACAAAAGGCACCAGAAAATGTAGTAAAGGATGCACTTAAGGAGAAAACAGAACAAGCTCTGTCCCAAAAACAAGTCAATGGAGAAGCAGGAGTAGATTATAAAGTCCTTCAAAAACGTGGTTCGTATGATGGAACTACACTTGTGCGTATGCAGCAAACATACGAAGGAAAAGAAGTATATGGACATCAATTAACTGCACACGTAGATAATAAGGGTGTTATTAAAAGTGTTTCAGGTGATAGCGCGCAAAATTTAAAACAAGAAGAATTGAAAAAACCTATTAATCTATCAAAAGATGAAGCAAAACAATATATTTATACGAAATACGGGAACGATATCAAGTTTATTTCTGAGCCAGAAGTTAAAGAGGTTATTTTTGTTGATGAAAATAATGGACAAGCTAGCAATGCATACCAAGTTACCTTCGAAGCTGCAACACCAAACTATGTTTCTGGTACTTATTTAGTAAATGCACAAAATGGTGATATGTTAAAAAATATGGTACAAGAATCTAACTTAAAGGCCAGTGACAAACTAGTTGGAGCTTTAAAGAAAAGTAAACAAAGCAGTCTTACATCATTAACCGGAACAGGAAAAGATGATTTAGGTATTAATCGTTCATTTGGTATCTCTAAACAAAGTAATGGCAAATATGCTCTTGCTGATTATACAAGAGGGCAAGGCATTGAAACATATGATGTGAATTACAGAGATATTACTAAAGAAGAAAGCTATTATCCTGGTACATTAGCGACAAGTACTTCGGCAACATTTAACGATCCAAAAGCAGTAAGTGCTCATTACTTAGCAACAAAAGTATTTGATTTTTATAAAGATAAATACAAGCGTAATAGCTTTGATAATAAGGGACAAAAGGTAGTTTCAGTTGTACACGCTTGGGATTCTGAAGAGACGAATGATCCGAAAAATTGGCAGAATGCATTAAGTGCTAATAATGGAAGTATGCTTGTATATGGCGATCCTATTGTTAAAGCATATGACGTAGCTGGACATGAATTTACACATGCTGTTACTTCTAGCGAATCTAATCTTGAATATTACGGGGAATCCGGTGCGATTAATGAGGCGCTATCTGATATTATGGGAACATCTATTGAGAAATACGTAAATAATGGAAACTTTAACTGGACAATGGGAGAACAAACGGGATCTGTTTTCCGTGATATGGAAAACCCAGCTTCTGTTCCATCTTCACTTGGAGTGCCTTATCCAGATGATTACAGTGAATTTAACGATTTTAATGGATGGGATCAAGGCGGTGTTCATTTTAATTCAAGTATTATTAATAAAGTTGCGTATCTGATTGCAAAAGGCGGAACTCATAACGGAGTAACTGTTAAAGGAATTGGTGAAGATAAAATGTTTGATATTTTCTATTATGCAAATACAGATGAGTTAAACATGACTTCTAATTTCAAAGAATTGAGATCAGCATGTATTCGAGTGGCAACTAATAAATATGGTGCGAATACAGCTGAAGTTCAAGCAGTTCAAAAAGCATTTGATGCAGCAAAAATTAAGTAATTTAGAAATATAGTTATCATTCATATATTAATACATTATGAAAAACAGCTAATGTCATTTTAAGGATATTAGCTGTTTTTTACGTGGCAATGTATCGTTGAAAATAAACTGACTAAGCAATAATGAGGCACTTTATCTGTAAGAAGTTGTGACAAATAAATAAGGTTTAAAATATATAAAAACAGAAAATTAATAATATATTGACCTCTTGATAGAAAGTCTATAAAATGAAAGCGATAACAAACGATTGCTTTAAAATGTTTTCCCTGATCTTTTAGTATTTACAAATATATGAAGGCATAAACAAATCTATTTTTTTAAGTACTAATGCAAACGTTTTCGTATTAAAAGGTCATTGAAATACATACGTGAAAATAGCCGATATGGAGGTGAAGTAAAAGAGATTTCTAGATTAATTTAAGCAGTGTTATTCAGTGTAAGCATAATAAATCGTTAGTAATATTTGAAGAAAGGGTGTATGTGATGCAAATTACAAAAAGATTAATTAACAAAACAGTTTTATTACTTACTTTAATCGTTATGTTATCATCTGTTTTCTCCTTTCAGAGTGTGAAGGCAGTTTCAAATTCGAAAACAACTGAAATTATCATTCATTACAAAGAAAAGCTTGGAAATACAAAAGACTGGAATCTTTGGTTATGGGGAGAAAATGCAAATGGTACATCTTATCAATTTACTGGTGAAGATGAATTTGGAAAATACGCTAAGATAAAAATAGACGGTGACTATAATCGTGTAGGATTTATAGTTCGAACAAATGAATGGGAAAAAGATGGTGGGGATCGTTGGATTGAAAATATAAAGGACGGTCGTGCTGAAGTATGGATCCTTTCGGGTGATGAAAAAGTATATAACTCTAAGCCTTCATCGGATCTCTCAATTCAAAAAGCAACTATTGATAGTTTCCATGAAATTACTGTAACGACTAATGTCCCGTTTAATATTAAGGAAAAGAAAATTGAAATTGAAGGCATTAAAATTAAGAATATTACTCCTTATGATATAAACAGTGGCGATATTACTAATAAGGTCAAAATAATTACGGAACAGAAAATTGATTTAAAACAAACATACAAAGTTAAAATAGAAAACTTAGCTGATACGAATACTGAAATTGGTAAAGTCATTCGTAGCGAAGAATTTGATAATTTATTTTATTATGGTGGTAACGATTTAGGAAATACATATACTCCGCAACATACAAAGTTCCGTTTATGGGCTCCTACTGCAAGCGAAGCGAAGTTAGTTACATATAAAAAATGGAGCGATAAAATAGGTGCTGAAATAAACATGCAACAAGGTGAAAAGGGAACTTGGACATCAGAACTAAAGGGGAACCAAACAGGGCTCTTTTATACGTATAAGGTCAAAATTGGTGATAAGTGGACTGAAGCGGTTGATCCATATGTGCGTGCTGCTTCTGTAAATGGGGATAAAGGTGCAGTCGTTAATTTAGAAGAAACAAATCCGAAAAAATGGAAAGCAAACAAAAAGCCAAAATTTAAAAATCCGGAAGATGCTATTATTTATGAGTTACATGTACGCGATCTTTCCATTCAACCTGAAAGTGGTATTAAACAGAAAGGGAAGTATTTAGGTGTAACAGAAAAAGGAACAAAAGGGCCAGAAGGTGTAAAAACAGGACTTGATCATATAAAGGATCTCGGTGTTACTCACGTTCAGTTTTTACCGATATTTGATTATGCTTCTGTAAATGAAGAGACTTTAAATGAACCGCAATATAACTGGGGATATGATCCTAAAAATTTCAACGTTCCAGAAGGCTCCTATTCTACAAATCCTTATGAGCCAACTGTGCGAATAACTGAATTAAAGCAAATGGTTCAAACACTACATGATAATAATCTTCGAGTGGTGATGGATGTAGTATATAACCATATGTATAACGCTGCTGAATCTAATTTCCATAAGTTAGTTCCAGGTTATTATTATCGTTACAATGAAGATGGAACATTTGCAAATGGAACTGGAGTAGGAAATGATACTGCTTCAGAAAGAAAAATGATGAGGAAATTTATGATAGATTCCGTCACATATTGGGCAAAAGAATACAATTTAGATGGATTCCGTTTTGATTTAATGGGTATTCATGATTATGAAACGATGAATGAAATACGTAAAGCTGTTAATCAAATTGACCCTTCTATTATACTACACGGAGAAGGATGGGATTTAAATACACCTCTTGCAGCTGAGCTGAAAGCAAATCAAAAAAATGCAGAGAAAATGAAAGGGATTGCTCATTTTAACGATAATATACGTGATGGGTTAAAAGGTAGTGTATTTGAGGAAAAAGAAAATGGTTTTATAAATGGAAAGGAAAATATGGAAGATCGTATTAAAAAAGGTATTACGGCAGGTATTGACTACGATACAAATTCGTCTACCTATCAAGATCCGGAACAGGTGCTAACTTATGTGGAAGCACATGACAATCATACATTATGGGATAAACTTGAGTTAACTAATCCAGGTGACAGCGATGAAGTGCGAACACAAATGCACAAATTGTCTTCTTCGATTTTATTAACATCACAAGGAATTCCATTTTTACATGCAGGGCAAGAGTTTATGCGGACGAAATACGGTGATCATAATAGTTACAAATCTCCAGACTCAATTAACCAGATGGATTGGCTGCGCCGTGCAACGTTTAATAATGAAGTAGATTATATGAAGGGTTTAATAGAATTACGCAAAAAGTACTCAGCTTTTCGAATGACATCTGCAGAGCAAATAAAAACACACGTATCATTTATTGATGCTCCCAAAAATACTGTAGCTTATATAATAGAGGGGAATAAACATGAATACTTTACAGTGGCTCACAATGCAAATAGAGAAGCTGTTGAAATAACACTTCTATCGAAAGGGCCTTGGAAAGTACTAGTAGATGGCAAGCAGGCGGGAAGTAAACCACTTTATGTTGTCCATGACAATAAAATTAAAGTTCCTGCATTAAGTTCCATTGTTTTAAAATCAGAAAAACCAATTAAATAAAAGCGAAGAGTGTGGAAATAAATACTGAATTGAGCAAAGTTAGTAAGGATTGCAAATGAAAAAAGCGAAGTGAAGATTATTCTCACTTCGCTTTTAAAGTTAATGTAATATAATTTCACATACTGTAATTATATTACAATTTAATAAAAGAAATAAGCAATAGATTATTTCTTTTATGACAGTAGGAGGAGAAGATATCTTTGAGTTTATTTATAAAATTACCTGAAATACATTCGTAATTCATATAATGTTTATTATATATTCGAACATATAACGAACTAGATGTTCGAGTTGTATTAACTCCTACAAATCGTTTAAAAATAACAAAGGCGTAAAAAGTATATGGAATTAAAATAGAGAAAAGACACCATTCAAGGTGTCTTTTCTCTATTTTGAATATGAAATGTAAGTAACTCGATTGTATGTAATAGTATGTGATATTTTCACACTAACTGATTAAGAAAAATTTAAAACTCTTTTCTTAATCTATTTGTAATAAATTACATCATAAAATTTTATCGATATAATAAATAAAACTTTCTCAACATTATTTGATTTAATAACTATATTCAACCGCTCTCCAATCCATTACAATAATTTCACATTGGAAATACATGAATATTCTCAATGTTATAAATGGTTTATACCTTATAGGATTACTATGGGAAAGGATGTGAAATATCCAAAAAGAAATCATTTTTTATGATGAAATAAAAAATTTTAATGAAGAAAAAGTTATTTCATTATTTTCAATTTTCGTTAAAGTGCATGTATTTATAATCACTATGAGACAAGGAGCAGAATCCGAAAAAATTTTTGTAAATTAGAAAATTGCATTTCAAAAATAAGTTAAACGTTTATGGAGGGTTATATGAGCGAGAAAATTTATTACTGGTCTCCGATTAAGCATTGGGAGAAGTTGCATAATGAAGTTTTGATAGGGGAAATGAGATTTACAGGTATTCTGTCTGAGTGGTTTCCAGATTTTTATTTTATGGCTCAAAAAGGTGTGAAAATTAGTGAACTAGTAGAGCGCTTTTCGTTAGGAAATGTAGAAGAGACACAAAAAAACATAGAGCTCATGATAAAAAATCGTGTGTTAGTAAGTAATATATTACACCCAAGAGAAGTATTTTCTTCACAAGAAAAGATTTTTTCAAATCCATATAGCAACCAGATTCGCTTTTCTAAAGAAAAGTTAGATAAGTATATGAGTAAACAATTAAATCGCACGCACGTTGCTGCACGGTCGACCGAAATTCAACTTGAAACAACAAATGAGCTACCTACTATAATCAAGGAACGTAGGTCTTGTCGTCAATTTGATATGGAAAAACATATTAGTTTTTCGGAATTTTCCCGATTCTTATCAACTCTAAAACAGGTTAGGGAAGAAAAAATATACTATCATTACGCAAGTGCAGGCGGGCTCTATCCCATTGATATCTTTGTTTATGTAAAACCAAAACGTATAGAGGATATGAAAGCTGGATTTTATTATTATAACCCATCAAAAAATAGTCTTGTGATTGTAAACAACATTGATCAAGTAATCAAAAGTGATCATGAGTTAATTAATCAGGATTTATTTACTCAATCTGCCTTCTCAGTTTATTTGGTTTATAATGCGAACGCTTCCATCCCGAAATACGGTTCAGATGGATATTTATTTGCTTGTATTGAGTCAGGCATTATCACTGCTACCTTAAATATGGTTGCTGAGACATTAAATTTAGGGGTTTGTTCAGTCGGTCATATGAAATTTGAAGAGATTCAGCAATTTTTATGTTTGGATAATCATCAAGTGTTTCTCCATGGGCTTGAAGTTGGCTTGAAAATTAACGAGTAGAAGAAATGAATATTAGGGGGATAAAGATAAAAATGCAAATTAAAGATCGAAGTTCGATTCATGAAAATAAAGAAGTAGAAGCGTTTTGGAAGGAGCAATTATCTTCCGAGATTCTCGATTTTTCTGTATTTAAATTTAATAGCGATTACCGACTAAATAAAGAAACACCTTGTGAATACGTTCAAGTCATAGTGAATGTAGAATTTAGTAAAAGTATACAAAAAATAAGTAAGTCTCAAGATTTATTATTATTTAGCTGGTTTCAAGCCGCTTTAAGGGTTTGTTTGGCACATTATACAGATCAAGAAAGAATTACTATTGGTATTCCTATAATTGAAAAGAATCTTGAACAAAGTGAGAATCTTAATAAGTTGATTCCTTTAGGAAGTGAAATCCAGCCGCATCACACCTTTAAACAATTAGTAAATGAGATTGAACAAACGACTTTATTCGGGTATGAAAATCAGGAGTATCCGCTCTCTGAATTATTAGTTAAACACAATTTAACTCCTTTTCAAATTGTAATCGGGATGGAAGGATTACATAATGAAAATTCGCTAGAAGAATACGCAGAGAATAATTTAGCCCTATGGATACGAAGAAAATGGAATGAAATACATAATGAATGTGAATTTCAAATTTCTTGCAAGTCCCGTTCATTCTCTTCTTTGCAACAGTTTGCCAATTCGTATTGTTATGTTTTAAAGCAAGTTTCACAAAATCCGAATTTGGCATTGAAAGATATTTGTATTATTGCAGAAGAAGAAAAAGAGTTGTTAGAAGGATTGAATACTTTTCAAACGGGCATAGACTTGTTTCAATCATTTCAAGATTTGTTTGAAGCGCAAGTATTAAAAACTCCAGATCAAATTGCTGTTGTTTGTAATGATCAATCTTTGACATATAGAGAATTGAATAAGAAAGCGAATCAATTGGCTTCGATTCTTCAAAGTAAAGGTGTTTCAAAAGAAAGTATTATTGGCGTTATGGTAGATCGGTCATTAGAAATGATTATTGGTATGATGGGGATTTTAAAAGCAGGAGCAGCGTATTTACCAATCGACCCTAACTACCCAACTGAACGAATTGAATATATGTTACAAGATAGTCAAGCAAAATATTTACTTAGTAAGCGAACAGAGGAAGTATTGCCACAATTTGCAGGTGAAGTACTGTATCTTGATAAAGAATATCTTTTTCAAGGTGAAGAAAGTAATTTAGTACGAGAACATAATCCTAATGATTTAGCTTATGTTATTTACACATCAGGATCGACAGGAAATCCAAAAGGGGTAATGATAGAACAAAAATCGCTAGTTCATTTTTTAAATGTAATGAGAGAAAAAGTAAAAGCTAATCAATCATTCTTGTTTCTTGCTAGTGTATCTTTTGATATTTCCTTGTTAGAAATATGTCTTCCTTTAACGCAAGGTTCAAAAGTAGTAATTGCTACAGAGGACCAGTTTGCAACAAAAGAATTGGCTCATTTGGTCAAAAAACATAAGGTGGATTTATGGGAATCAACGCCATCGCGAATGGAAGTGATTTTGAGTGATCCAGAAGGGGCGATTTTTCTAAAAGATTTAAAATCTATTTTATTAGCAGGAGAATCATTTTCCATTGATTTGGTTGAAAAAATTCGTTGTATCAGTGAAGCAACAATTTTAAATATTTATGGTCCCACAGAAACAACCATTTGCGCAACAGTAAAAGACTTGAGCACTTCCAAAGAAGTTACGATTGGCAAACCTAACCCGAATTATCATTCCTATATATTGAATAAGTATGGCCAATTAAAACCATTTGGAATTCCCGGTGAACTCTGCATTGCTGGCGTAGCGGTAGCACGAGGGTATCTTGGTAAAAATAAACTGACAGATGAAAAGTTTGTACCGAGTCCTTTTGCGGCAGGGGAAATGATGTATCATACAGGTGATCTCGTTCGTTGGTTGCCTAATGGAGAACTTGAATATTTAGGTAGAATGGATCATCAAGTGAAAATTCGGGGGTATCGGATTGAATTAAGAGAAATCGAAACTCAATTAAGGGAATATCCAGAAATAAACCAGGCTATCGTTGTTGATCAAGTGTATGGAAATAGGAAATTATTAGCTGCCTACTATGTATCGGATAACAAGGTGTCTTTTGATGAAATCAGAAAATATTTAAGTGATAAATTACCTGAGTTTATGATTCCTGAAAAAATGATTCAGTTAGAAGAGATTCCATTGAATCCAAATGGAAAAGTGGATAGAAAAAGATTGTTGGATATAACACAAACGGATTATGTATCAATTCCATACCTTGCTCCGCGCAATGAAATTGAACAAAAATTAGTGCGTGCATGGGAAAAAGTTATGGAGATCGAGGGAATCGGTATTCATGATAATTTTTTTGCATTAAAAGGAGAATCTATTAAAGCACTTCAGGTAATTAATTTATTAAGAAAAGACGGCTTAAAAATAAGTACAACAGATTTTTTTAAGCACCCCACAATCGCTCAACTGAGTTCTTGTGTAAAGCTAGAGCATAAAGAGGAAAACTTTGAAAGTAGACCAACTCATGTTAAAGATTTGTCTAAGCCATTTTCCTTAACAGAAGTTCAGACAGCGTATATGATAGGACGGAATTCACAGTTTGAATTAAGTGGTATTTCCCCTCAAACATATTTTGAATATGAAACAGCTTTGGATATCAATCGTCTTTCAAAAAGTTTTCAAAAGGTAATTCATCGTCATCCAATGTTGCGAGCTGTAATTTTACCAGAGGGAAAACAGCAAATATTACAAAGCGTTCCTGATTACGAGATTGAAATAGTGAGTCTCATAGATTTAGATGATAGGAATCAACATGCTCGCTTACAAGAAGAGCGTTCTCGAATGACTAACCATGTATTCCCTTTGGGGCAATGGCCTTTGTTTGAATTGAAAGCTTTTCTTTTAAAAGAAGACACGTATTTATTATGTTTTCGATACGATGCTTTATTAATGGACGGAGCAAGCATGAACATTGTTGGACAGGATTTGTTGCATTATTATTATAAACCAAATCAAAAATTAGAATCTTTATCTTTTGATTTTCAAGATTATATGTTTATCTATGATGAAATGGAACAAAGCGAAGAATATAAAACAGCAAAAGATTATTGGACAAGTAAGCTTCCTGACTTTCCGTTTGCACCATCTTTGCTGTTAAAAAAGGATCCAGCAGAGATTGCTACTCCTAAATTCCAATCACTTACAAAAATCCTGGATAATAAAAAATGGACAAAGCTACGAAAGTTAGCACAAGAGAAAGAGGTAACGCCTTCCGCTCTACTTTGTACAATATATGGTGATGTGTTGGCACATTGGAGTAATCAACGTCGATTAGCAATTAACTTGACTGTATTTAACCGTTATCCTGTTCATGATGAAGTAGAACAGATTGTTGGAGATTTCACATCACTTATTTTATTGGATGTTGATGTAAAACCAGAGCAAACTTTCTTTACTAGAGTAAAAGAAACGCAAGCTACTTTATTAGATGGCCTTGAACATCGTCATTACGATGGAGTTAACTTTATTCGAGATTTTACTCGATATCATCAAATGACGCCAAAAGCAGTTATGCCAATCGTTTTCACCTCGATGTTAGCAGGTGCAGGTGCTTTCTCTTGGGAACAACTTGGTTCTCTTCGCTATATTCATGCTCGGACTCCACAAGTGTATTTGGATAATGTAGTAATTGAAAAAAATGGAGAGTTATTAATTAGCTGGAACTATGTTGAAGAGTTGTTTGATGTTGATGTAATAGAAGCAATGTTTTCCCAATTTGTTGACTTATTGGAACAATTGGTGAAACAAAGCGATATAACATCTTTGCAGATGAAAGAATCGGATCAAACTTTAATTAAGCAATACAATGAAACAACAGAAAAAATACCTTCAACTACTCTGTATCAATTATTTACAGACCAAGTAAAACGTACACCGGATCAAGTAGCAGTGGTATTTGAACAAGAATGGTTAACATACTCGGAACTTCATAAACGTTCTAATCAAATTGCCCACTTCTTAAAAGAGCAAGGTATTGGTCTAGGTGACAAAGTGGGTCTTTTAGCAAAAAGGCGAGTTGACACAATTGTTAATATGTTAGGTGTTTTAAAATCAGGTGCCGCTTATGTTCCGATTGATCCCGATCATCCTTTAGATCGCCAAACATATATTTTAAAAAATAGCTCATGCAAGCTTTTATTAGAACCTAGTCTTTATGAAGAAAATCATTTGTCATTTTATACAACAGAAGATATGCCCGCTATTGCTGGTCCAGAAGATATTGCCTATATTATATACACTTCAGGAAGTACAGGAAAACCAAAAGGAGTAATTATTACTCACCAAGCGGTTACAAATACTATTCAAGACATAAATCAAAAATATGAGGTGAATGAAGATGATCGTATTATTGGTATCTCTTCCATGTGTTTTGACCTATCTGTATACGATATTTTCGGAGCTTTAAGCACAGGTGCAATGTTAGTAATGATTCGTGATCCGAGAGACATGCAAGAATTAATCCGCACTGTCGAACGTAGAGGGATTACAATTTGGAATACAGTGCCTGCAATCATGGATTTGGCATTGGAGCAAGTAGGTTCTCATTTTGAATATCCTTCTTTACGTTTAGTTTTACATAGTGGAGATTGGATTCCGCTTTCTTTACCAGAAAAAATAAAACGACATTTTCCGATTGCAGAAGTAGTCTCACTAGGAGGGGCAACAGAAGCATCGATTTGGTCAATTTATTATCCGGTCAAACAGGTGGAATCACATTGGAATAGTATTCCATACGGGATGCCCTTGGCAAACCAAACGTATTATGTGTTGAACTATGAAAAGAAAATGTGCCCTGTTGGTGTAATTGGAGATTTATATATCGGGGGAGTGGGCCTTGCTAAAGGATATTTAAATGATGAAAAGAAAACAAATGAAGCGTTTGTGTCACATCCTGATTTTGGTCTTATATATAAAACAGGGGATTGTGGAAAAATGCATTCTGAGGGATATATTGAATTTTTAGGCCGCCAAGATTACCAAGTGAAAATTCAGGGATATCGAGTAGAGTTAGAAGAAATCTCTCATTGTCTTCTAACTTATAAACAAGTCGAACATGCTGTCGTAATTGATCAAACAGATGAGAACGGAATAAAATTTTTAGTTGCATATGTGGTAACTGAGCAAAATATTAGTACAACAGAACTACGAAAGCATTTGCAAGATCACTTGCCAGATTATATGATTCCTTCTTATTTTGTTTATTTGGACCAATTACCCCTGACTCCAAACGGGAAATTAGATAGAAAAGCGCTCCCTACTCCGGAGAAACAAAAAAATGAAGTATTTATTGCCCCAAAAACTGAAATGGAAAAAATATTAACTAGTATTTGGCAAGAAGTACTCAAAATAGATCAAGTTGGAGTAAATGATCATTTCTTCGCCTTAGGTGGAGATTCGATAAAAGCGATTCAAGTGTCCGTCAGACTGTATCGACAAGGATTCGAGCTTGAACCAAAAAATATATTTTCATTTCCTATATTAAGGGACATGGTTCAATTTGTTAAAAAGCTAGACCAGTTTTCAAGTTCACAAACAAATGATGTAAACATAATGAACGATAATAAAGCTACATTACTAAATGTTAAAGATAAACAACTTAATCAACATACACTTAACAAAATACAAGAAAAAATGCCGGATATAAAAATAGAACGTATTTACCCGTTAGCACCTTTCCAGGAAGTTATTTATGAGCATGCTACGAATGAACCTGATACAAATGCATATTTTGAACAAACAATTTGGGCACTTGAGGGGGAGCTGGATATTAAACTCTTTATTCAGTGTTTCCAACAATTAGTTGATCGTCATGATTCTTTAAGAACAATAATTGTGCAAGATGAACAAGCAAAACCTTGGCAAGCTGTTCTATATGATGTTCAAATAAATTCAGAAATAAAAAACTTGATTGAGATGACGAAACAAGAACAGCAAGAATTCCTAAAACAGTGGATGAATGAAAATTTAAGTCGAGGATTTAAAAATGATGAACTTATGACACGTCTCTGTATATTCCAACTAGGTAATAACGAGCATAAAGTAATTTGGAGTTCCCATCATCTATTATGTGATGGTTGGAGCGTCAGCATTTTGATAGACGAATTATTCCAGCTCTACGAAACTACAAATGCCGGAACTACGGCGGGGTTACCCATGGTAAAACCTTTTGAAACATTTATAGATTGGACTTTGGCACAAGATCATGAGAAAGCACGTCATTTTTGGCGAGATTATTTATCAGGATACAATCAGAAAATTAGTATTCCTAAAAAGAAAGTCCCATCTAAAAGTGAAGGGTTAAACTTCACTTTTATGGATTTAACATTAGACAAGGATTTGACTGATCAGTTACAAACATTTGTAACTAAAAATAATATAACTATGAATACGGCATTACTAGCTGTATGGGGAATATTGCTTGGCAAATTCAACGGAACGAGAGAAGTAGTATTGCCTAACCTAGTATCAGTCAGACCTCCCGAAGTAGAAGGAATTGAAAATATGTTCGGTCTGTTCACAAATGTTTTGCCTATCCGATTAGCATGGACAGAAACGCAATCTTTTGTGGACTTCCTGCAAAAGGTACAACTAGAGACATTGAAATGTAATGAGTATGCATACTATTCATTTGTTGATATACAAAAGCAAAGTGAATTAAAAACTGAGTTGACTGACCATCTTTGGGTTTTTGAAAACTATCCAACTAATCCAGCAATCTTTTCTTCAAATGAAAACAGACATTTTGCTATCACGGATTACGAAGTTGTTGATGAGCCACATGTAAAGTATGGAATTATGTGCTTCCCTGAAGAAAGACTTACAATAAAGTTTGGATATGATCAAACGGTATATGAAACAGAGAAAATACAGGAAATATTAAATCACATCCAGGGGTTAATCAACACGATTCTTCAAAATCCAATACAAACAATTTGTGATTACAAATTATAAAAAATGAAAAGGCGAGCAAGAACTCGCCTTTTTAAATAGAATAGGAGTAAATCAAATGACAAAAAAATTACAGTTATCAGCCGAAGAAATGCGTCAGTTAGGATATCAAGCGGTTGACTTAATTGTTGATCATATGAATCATTTAAAAAGTAAACCAGTTTCAGAAACGATTGATAGTAATATTTTTAGAGACAAGCTAATTGAAACGATTCCGGAAAACGGATCTAATCCAAAAGAATTACTTCATTTTCTTAATAACAATGTGTTTAATCAAATTACTCATGTGGATCATCCTCATTTTATGGCTTTTGTGCCAGGTCCTAATAATTATGTTGGTGTATTAGCAGATTTTTTAGCAAGTGGGTTTAATGTATTTCCTACAGCTTGGATAGTAGGTGCAGGTGCCGAACAAATTGAATTAACGACAATTAACTGGTTAAAATCAATGCTAGGATTCCCTGATTCAGCTGAAGGATTATTTGTCAGTGGTGGTTCCATGGCTAATTTGACTGCACTTACTGTAGCGAGACAGGTCAAGCTAAATAATGACATAGAAAATGCGATTGTTTATTTTTCTAACCAAACTCATTTTTCTGTAGATCGAGCACTTAAAGTATTAGGTTTTAAACAGCATCAAATTTGCCGAATTGAGACAGATGAAGACTTAAAAATTTCAGTTAGTACTTTAAGAAAACAAATAAAAGAAGATCGATTAAAAGGGAAAAAACCATTCTGTGTTATTGCTAATGCAGGGACAACGAATTGCGGAGCGGTGGACTCCCTCGATGAATTGGCTGATGTATGTGGTGATGAAGATATATGGCTACACGTGGATGGGGCTTATGGGGCTGCAGCAATTCTCAGTGAAAAAGGAAGGGAGTTATTAAGTGGAATTCATCGTGCCGATTCTTTAACGTTAGACCCGCATAAATGGCTTTTTCAGCCTTATGATGTTGGTTGTGTACTTATTCGAAATAGCCAATATTTAAGTGAAACATTCCGTATGATCCCAGAGTATATTAAGGATACAGAAACTAATATAGAAGAAAAAGTGAATTTTGGGGAGCGTGGAATTGAACTTTCTCGTAGATTTAGAGCATTAAAGGTATGGCTTTCTTTTAAAGCATTCGGAGTTACAGCTTTTCGTGAGGCAATTGATCATGGCATTATGCTAGCTGAACAAGTTGAAGAGTTTTTAAGGAAAGAAAAAGATTGGGAAGTAGTAACACCTGCCCAATTAGGAATTGTTACTTTTCGTTATATTCCATGTGAGCTAACATCTACAGATACAATTCATGAAATAAACAAAAAATTGGTGGAAGAAATTAATCAAAGAGGATTTGCTATGCTAAGTACGACTAAATTAAAAGAAAAAGTAGTAATTCGACTTTGCTCTATCAACCCAAGAACAACAAAAGAAGAAATACTTCAAATCATGATGAACATAAAAGCATTAGCAGAGGAAATAAACACATCGCCTAAACATCTTATATCTGTTTCTCAACCTTGATATATTAGGCGGATTTTACATATTAATAGCCGATTCTTATTTAGAATCGGCTATTATATTTAAATGATAAATACATATATACTATTTATAAGTGTTTCTCTTGTAATGGGATTAAGCCTCAACCTTGGATACTCGTTTGAAACCAGTCTTTATTGCTTGTACTATTTCGTTCACAGCATAAATAGATACATCGGCATTTGGATTTAACCCTTCAAACCAGTGATAGGCATTTGGATATAAATGAAACTCCACATCAACACCAGCTTGTGCTAGTTTGCTTACATAGGTTAATGTTTCGCTGCGGAATGGATCTAATTGACCAACAAATGTGTAAGTATACGGTAAGTCACTATAATCCTCAGCTCGAGAAGGTGCTGCATAGGCAGGGATTTGATCCGTTCCATACATTTCTCCTAAATACATTTTCCAGCCAGCTTCATTTGCCTTTTGGTTCCAAACAAATCCCTCTTTAATTTCATTCGCTGAAGGTGTATCATTTCTGTCATCAATCATTGGATATAGTGGCATTTGTAAACAAATTGAAGGATATTTTCGATCTCGTGCTAATAATGATAATGCTGCTGTTAGTCCACCGCCAGCGCTTACTCCTGCAACCCCAATTCGATTCGAATCAATGTTTAATGACTTTGCATTATCAGCAATCCATTTTAAAGCTGAATAACAATCCTCAATTGGTGCTGGGTAAGGGTGTTCAGGTGCTAAGCGGTAGTCTACAGACACGACCACACAGCTAGCTTCTTTTGCAAACCTCATACAAGTATCATCGTTATCATCTATAGACCCTAAGATATAACCTCCACCATGTATCCATAATAAGACAGGTAAAGATTCATGATTTGATTTTGGACGATAAATTCGTAATGGTAACAGATTATCATCAGGCCCAACAATGACTTTATCTGTTAAAGAAAGAGAGTCATCAACAACGGTAGGTGGTCTCATTTGAGCTATTCCTTCTCTGATTGATTGCAAATTTTCTGGGCGTAAATCGAGATCCGGAAACATCTCTAACCCTTGTAATAATTCTGGATTTACTCTAGTTTTCATTTTAGCACCTCTATTTGTAATTGTTTTCAAATAAATGAAGTGTATTCTAAGTAGTTTAATTGTGAAAGAACACCACAATTAAATTGTAAATTGGATATGTTATAACGGTCAACAGAATATTCGGAAATTAAAACCTTTCTCAAGAAGGAGTTTCATGCAATCAATAATACAAGTAGTGGATTTAAGAGCAAAGAGGTTTAATGTCGTTGTAATTATGTACATTAGAAAAATTTCTTTTCTAGACTCATGAAGAATTATGAAAAGCAAAATTTTATAGATGGTTATCTTAAAAATAAACAAAGAGAGAAGAACTAACCAATGTTCTTCTCTCTTTTTCATATGTAATTAGGGTATCCATAACTGTAAATATGGATGGTATAGATTAATGGATGAATAATTTATTTTTAAATTAATAACGTAATACATAAAGATTTTTGTATGTAATATTTCATATACAGGGACCACTGGTGAAAATGCTGAGCAATGTTTTTCCATATGGTAAATTAGTTCCTTAGTTATTTATTTTATTTTCAATCGTGTAAGGCTTGGGGCTAAGATTTACAAAGGTGACTAGTAAAAAATATAACAATACAAGTATAAGATTTTGTACTTAGTAATCTCGCGATTTAAGGCATGACATTGATAAGTGTGGGGAGTTCAATCGATTTTGAATAAAATCAATAGTATCAGTTGCAATTTTTTTACGTTTAAGAACGATCCCGGCATGCCCGCATGTATAAATATATCGTGGAGGTCTTTCCCAAGATTCCCACAAGTAGTCTGTATCCTCAGAATGCACATATAGATCATGCTTACCTGAAATTAATAAAATATTTTCTTTTTTTACTTTTGGCAATGCTTGACTCGGTTCAGTGATTTTCCAATAATCTATTAAATCATCATACGTAACACCATGATGTTCCAAGTCTTCTCTAATAAATTTACCCGGAATTGTATTCCAAATAGAATAAGAAAGTCGATTTGCATAGAAAATGGATGCTAACACATCAATTTCTTCTTCAACAAGAGAGGTTAAGTTAGTAATAAATCCGCCTAAACTAATCCCTATTAGAATCAGGGGACCATTTTTATTTGCTTTAATCCATTTAATCAAAGCTCGTAAATCAGCTATCGCTTGTCTAGTTGCTTGTACTGTTCGTTCAATATTTGCACTTACCATATACTCTCCACTGAATAAGGATTGATCGGGTTTTCTTTCAAAATGATAGGGTAGAGTGAAATAATACATATTCCACTTCAGGTTGGTCATATGGTCGTGGAATATTTTTTTTACACGTTCGTTAGAATCCATTCTCCAACCGTGAACAAAGATAATATGAGGTGCATTTTCATTTTTATGTAAGAATAATTCCCCAGTTACAGAGTCGTTGCGTGAATCACCGGATTGAACTGAGCTTTTATATTTGAATTGCCCAGCCATGTATTCCTTTTCCTGTTTTGAATGCTTAATGTCAAAATGAATATGTGATGGTTTTACTTTATAAAAAGATTCTATGTCCTTTATATTTAATGAAGTGTTAGAAAGGGAAGTATACTGAAAGGCTACACTTCTTTTTTTGTGTAAATCATATAAGGCGTACCGATCAATGAGTTTTGAAAAAATCAAATTAACCTCCTCCAAAATACATATTGTTTAAAACATGGACAAAATTTATGGTGTAAATTAATTATAAAATATTCTCTTTTCCTAATAGTAGGTGATAAATTTGCATATCATATTATAAAGCTTGCAATAAAATAAAACTATAAATAAATTATACTAAAATCTAAAAAGCAATTTAATATTCTTATTCATATAAGAGAATATTAAATTGCTTATTTTCGTATTAAAAGATGCACCTTTTAAAGTGACGTGATTTGTATGAGATACAGTAACTATATTAAAATCCCTATTATAGATATCCAAATAGGTTTCTCTATATTTATTGTATAGAAATTACACAGTAAATATTTTTTGTGCTACATACATTAAATGAATCTTAACCTTTTCTTTTATATAAATTTATTAAACGGAATAACTCCTTACCAATATTCAAAAACGGCTGCGTTTTTGAATTTGTGTTCTAGCTTTTCTGAAACAGGTAAATAACTACACATAAACTCCTTATATCTCTAGTTAAACTACCGATTAGCTCCATATAAACTCTAGATAACCTATATAGAATACAAGATATCAAGGAGGTAAGAAAAAATGAATTTTATGAAACGAGCAATTCTCAGTATGAAAAAAAGGATAGGAACATCATTAATTTTGATGGCAGTTTTTCTGATTGTTACAAATTTGGTTCTTTCAGGTTTCACAATCCAAAATGCATCAAAAAAAGCAGCGGATGCTGCAAGAAAAAAACTTGGTGCAGATGTTACTTTAGGTCTTGATTTCGACAAATTAGGTCAAAAAGCTAAGGAAACTGGAGAAATGCCAAATCCGCCGCAGCTCGATACAAAAGAAACAGATCAATTAGCAAAGTACAAGTATGTAAAAGACTATAATTACATAGCTAACACTTTCGGTATTTCTGATGGACTTAAACTAGTAGGAGCTTCAGAAGGAAAAGAAGAAGGTAAAGCGGGAATGGCGGCTGTGCGAGGCGGTTCAAGCTCTGGTACAGAAATAGATATGAATGCTTCTTTTATGATTGAGGGAGTTCGCAAGACTGCATTACAAGAAAGCTTTAAAAACGGAAAAAGTAAAATCATTGATGGAAAACCAATTACAGAGCAAATGAAGGATCAGAATGTAGCTTTAATGGAAAAACGATTAGCGGAATTAAACAATTTGAAAGTAGGAGACAAAGTTAAAGTACAATCAGGGGATAAGAAGGAAACCCTTGAGGTTGAAATTATCGGTATTTACGAAACCAATGAGCAAGCAATGAGTCAACAGGCTCCTCCTATAATGGATCCGGCTAATAAACTATATATGCCACATTCAACTATGAAAAAATTAGAAGTGGATCAAGGTATAAGTAGTGTTCAAGTCGTGTATTTCTTGAATGACCCACAATATATTGATGCATTTAAAAAAGAAGCAAAAAAATCTAATATTGATTTTAATTATTATAAATTAGATGCGCATGATTCATTGTACAAGCAAATGATTGGTCCTATCGAAAATATCTCTTCGACTTCTCAAATGATTATTTATATTGTATCGATTGCAGGTGCGATTATTTTAGGATTAATCATTATGCTATCAATTAAAGGACGTCGTAAAGAAATGGGAATTCTATTGTCCATTGGAGAGAAAAAGTGGAAACTGATGGCACAGTTCGTAGTAGAAGTAGTATGTGTCGCTATTTTAGCATTTGGATTATCCATAACAACAGGAGCTAAAGTTTCTCAATATATCGGGGATAATTTACTTTCGAATGAAATTGCTACTGCGAGCGAAGAAACAGATACCTCGCAACATGGTACTGTAATGATGGCTGGACCTGGTGGTACTCTACAAAATCAAAAAGAAGATCCAATTGATAAAATTGATGTAAGTGTAACAGGAGAAGATGTAGGGAAAATGGGGGGGATTGGACTAGGTATTGCTATAATAGCAACGCTTCTTCCAGCATTATCTATTCTACGTTTAAACCCAAAACAAATTCTTTTAAAAGATGAATGAGGAGGCTCGATATGGAGACGATTTTACAGTTTAAAAATTTGGATTATTATTATGAAAGTAATGGGAAAAATGTAGCGATACTAGATAATGTTAACTTTTCTTTTCAAAAAGGACATTTCTACACGATTTTAGGACCATCTGGATCTGGTAAAACCACAACTCTGAGCTTAGGTTGTGGACTGGATGTCCCTAAAAATGGTTATGTACTGTATAATGGCAAAGATATTAGAAAAATTGGTTTGGATCGATACCGTAATCAAAATGTATCTGTAATTTTCCAATCTTATAACTTAATTACCTATATGACCGCTCTTCAAAATGTCTTAACAGCAATGGAAATTACAGGTGTTAAAGTGCAAAATAAAACAGCAAGAGCATTAGAATTATTAAAGAGGGTAGGACTCACAGAACTTGAAGCGAAACGAAACGTATTGCAACTAAGCGGTGGACAACAACAGCGTGTAGCAATTGCTCGAGCACTATCTTGTAATGTTGATTTACTGATTGCAGATGAGCCGACAGGAAACCTCGACGAGGAAACCGCAATGGATATAATAGAACTGTTTCAAGAACTTGCACATAAAGAGAATAAATGCATTATTGTTGTGACTCACTCACAGGAGGTTGCTAAAAAATCAGATCGTGCAGTGTATTTAAGTAAGAAGAAGTTAGTCATAAATGAAATCTAATATAAACATCGTAGCTGTTTAATTCACATATTTTTCAAAAACTAGACCTTTCAAAAGCTTATATTTGATTTATAATAAAATCAAGCCATAATCAAAATGGTCTCCCTGTACTGAATGTTAAAATAGTTTGTCGTTCCCGTTTTAATAATATTTTTAAAAGAACTTGTAGGATATTCTACAAGTTCTTTTTATTATAATTGGTTACCTATCATGGGATAATTACACATAAAAAACGGGACAATACCTAGATATATAATCTAAATGCTGTCCCATTTACCTGTGTATCTGTATAGTTATTGTAGAATCAAACCTACAATCATAATTAAACTAAATACTATCATCCAACCAAAGGCACAATAGCCAAAAATACTAATCCATTTAGGTAATTGATTCATGTTAATTTTATTTGTGGGAACTCCTTGCATAGAAAACATCATTTTTTGATCTCTATCTCTATTATTTTGTTGTTCATACATAATATCATCACCTTTCCAGAACTATTGTGTTTATAGTATATCAGCCTAAATAAAATTATGTACAGAATAAGAGGGGATAACATATATATTATGTGGTGAATTTTATAAATAAAGACATTTAATTGCCATGGTTCTAAGCGCTAATCCGTTATAAATTCTGAAAAAGAGCCCTACATAAATAGGACTCTTTTTCTTCAAATATTAAGTTGCTGGATATACATCAGAACCAAGGTAACGTTCTTTTATAATTTGAAGATGATGAAGCTCATGACCAGCAATGATGTATGCTAATGCACGAACTGTAACTTCAGAATTATTCGCATTTCCTCTTTGTGACCAAGCTTCTTTATCTAAGCTTCTAAGTAAATACAGGGTAGATTGGCGAACAACTATTAAATTCTCAAGAAGATCTTGCATAGATTGCTTATCAAAAGCAGCTCTAAGAACATACATATCATCATTATAGCCTGGAAGTTCTGCTGTCTCGCCTCGAGCGATAGATAGCAATCGATACGCCATAATCCGTTCTGTATCTGCTATATGACCCATTACTTCTTTTATACTCCATTTAGTAGGAGCATACCGGAAAAGTCCCTCACTATCAGAAATTTCCTTTAATAAGAGATTCGTTTCCTTCATTTGTTGTTCTAGAATATGTATGATATTTCCGTCTGATACCAAGTTGGTATACGTTGCATAATAGGAGTTATATTCACTTACTTGTGGCCTTATTTGCATACGAATCATCCTTTATGTTTTAAGTTTAATCTTTACATATAGCTTACCATAAAAGAATTTTAAATTAATCTGAAAAATGGAGGGAAATATGCATTTTTCATCTTCCTTTTCAGTTTCATAGATGAAATGCATCTCAAATAAGAGAATCTAATTTGCTGCTAAGCGGAATTTCGTTTTTGCTGTTATAGTAAAAGATAAATATGTAAATTGAATACAGTTTGTCACCACTTATGATAATTACCATTTAAGAAGCAATATATATCATTAAACGAAAAACCTGTTAATAAGTTTATACTTACCACAAAAACAAACAAACTCGTCCTATTTAAAGGAGAGTTTGTTTGTTTTTGTGTTTAGATAATGGAATACTCATGCAAAATTGTACACTATGTTCCATATTTTTTATTGAATACTTTATATCTAGCGTTTCAAGAATTTGTTTAACAATATATAGCCCCAAACCATTTCCTCCAGTATTTCGATTCCTTGATTTTTCAATTCGATAAAATGGTTTGAAAATTTGTTGTATCTCTTCATCTTTAATATTGACACCTGTATTTATAATTTGCATTTCGATTTGACTTTGTTTAGAATCCTCACTTAACTTTATATAGACTTTTTCATTATGTGGTGAATACATAACCGCATTATGGACAATATTTTTACATGCTTTTTCTAAAAGGGCACAATCTGTATAAATAGCAAGGCCAAAATCAATTTCTTTTATTATTTCGATGTTTTTTTGAGAAGCAAAAAATTCGAGATCTTTTGTAATTGTCCCTATTAATTTTGAAAGATTAACTTTCTCTACTTTTAGTTTGAAGGTGTGTTGTTCTAATTTCGATACGCTTAAAATTTCACGAACTAATTGTTCCATACTTTCAATAATTTGATGATTCTTCTTTAAATATTGATCGCGATTTTGATAAGGGCCAATATTGTATATCATTCCTTCTAAGTATCCTTTCATTACAGTAAGAGGGGACTTTAATTCATGTGCTACAATCGCAAAAAACTCTCTGCGTTTTGTTTCTATTTCTCTTTCTTTTTCAATATCATTTTTTAATTGTTCATTTGCTTTTTTTAAATCAAACATAGCTTGTTGCAAGTTAATAGACATGTCATTCAAACTATTAGATAATTCTCCTAACTCATCTGTAGAGCGAACCTCAATTTTTTCGGAGAAATCTAAATTTGCCATCTTTTGTGCACCTTCATTAATATAAATAAGTGGCTTTGTAATAAACCTGGAATAAAAATAAGCACTCCCTATACCAATAACGAGCACAATGATACTAATATAGGGGAGAAAGCGTACTAAAACCTGTGAAGCTTCATCAATCGGTTGAAATGTAGCAAACACTACAAGCGTTAAACTACCATCTTGAAATTGAATTGGTTTCGTAGCGTTATATGAATTGCTAAGGGTACTTGCATTCTCGAATCGTGTTGCTTTAGTAACTACTGTTTTTTGCGTACCACTTTGAATAAAAGAAAATGAAGGAGAGTAAATAATTACTCCTTCTTTATTTTGAAGATAAAGCATCGCATTATTTTTTTTTGCGTATTCATCAAAAAGTGGTATCGCATCTTGAAACGTAAGATTTTTAGATTTATCAATGATTTCGTTTATCCCTGTTTGAAGTTGATCTGTTTTATATTGCTCATAAAACGTAGGGAGAAAGAAGTATAAAGTTAAATAAATCAATACTGCAAAGGATAACAAAATGAGAGATGTAGTCATAAAGAGTTTGTAAGTAATTTGCTTCATCTTCATGAGTTTCACAATACTATTCATCAATTTTATAACCAATACCCTTTATTGTTTTAATATAAGGGATAGCTAATTTTTTACGTAGATTTTTAATATGTGTATCAATTATTCGTGTTTCTCCAAAATAATCGTACCCCCAAACCTTCTCTACGATATTTTCTCTTGTAAGTACTTTTCTCTCATTTTGAAATAGTAGTTGTAGAATTTCAAACTCTTTTGTCGTTAATATAATTTCAACGTCATTTACATATACTCTATATGCATCCACATCGATACGCACTTCTTTAAATATCAAATGATTATTTACATTTTTATCATAACTTCTTCTAAGTACAGCTTCGACTCGTCTAATCAAAACATGAAATGAAAAGGGCTTTGTTATATAATCATCGATCCCAAGGTCGAATCCTTTCATTTGATCTTCCTCTTCTTCCAACGCAGTTAGCATAATAATTGGTACGTTTGACTGACTTCGAATCATTTTAGAAACTTCAAACCCATTAAGATTGGGCATCATGACATCTAGAAGAATTAAATCAAATGATTGCTTATTAAATTGTGTCATACCCTCTAGTCCATCTGAAGCGACTACCACTGTATAATGCTGTGTCATTAAAAATTGTTTAATTAATTCCTGAATTTCTTGATCGTCCTCTACCACGAGAATATGATAGTTTTTCATAATATCACCTCTGGTAGTCATTATAGCCGTACTATCTGGAGTTTATGTGGAGATACAGTAGTAAACTTCATAGGACGTTTACTACTAAAAAATATTATTAGCTATATTACTTTTTTATGGAGAAATAATTGTTTTAAAAAACTTATCGTATGAATTGATGTACGATTAATATTTACGAAAAACTAATGTATAATAACGTGAATTGTATGTAGTTTCTTAAAATTCGCGAAAATATACTTTTGCTTCTTTACCAAAAGAGGAAAAGGAATTTCAATATAGAAGAAGCTACCGTAATACTAGAGTGTGCGCCGAGAACTTTGGATTTCTTTCATCTAGTTTCTATTTAATCGTTAATCACTACATAACAATGTTCTTGCTAAACCAAAAGTTTAAAGGTACAAACTTGGAGAGATTTAGAAAGGTTGTGAAATGATTTGATGGGTTATAAAGCGATGCTGTTTGATTTAGATGATACATTACTTGATAGGGATAAAGCAGTAGAGGCATTATTTTTAATTGTTTTAGAAAAGTGTTATGAAAATGTAGATGGTGCGGCTAAAAGCAACATGTTACAGAAATTCAAAGAATACGATAAAAGAGAATATGGCATAAGTAATAAAACGACAGTTTTAGAATCATTGTTTGATGAATTCACGCCGAAGTATAGATTGCCACGCAATTACATCCAAGATTTTTGGAATAATAATTTCCCTAGATGTTTTTCAATAGACCAAAATACTATTCATTTCTTAAATCAAATAAAGAAGCACTTTAAAGTTGGAATTATAACAAATGGCTCAACTCAGAGGCAAAAAGCTAAAATATTTAACACGAATTTAAATAGGTATTTTGAAACAATCATTATTTCTGAAGAAGTGGGATTTAGTAAACCTGATAAACGTATATTCGAACTAGCATTAAATAAGTTAAATTTACAACCGGAAAATACTTTATTTGTTGGGGATGACTTAGAAAAGGATATTGCTGGTCCTCAAAATGTAAATATAAAAGGTGTGTGGTTTAACCCTCAGAAGATCAAGAATACTACCAAAATACAACCGTATGCCGAGATTAACACTTTGGATAGTTTGTTAAGTTATGTTACTCCACAATATTTTTATAACAAGTAAAAGTAATTCCATATATATATATTTAAAAATACAAAAAAAGAGAAACTATCATTAATTTCATTGACCGTATTAGTAATAAAAAATAGATATTTACAACAAAAAATAGAGGCCATTTTAATAGCTGTGGCTAATTTAATCTATGATTAATACGAAGTTTTGTAAAACAATTTTACTCATACTGTGTAAATTATAAAGGGGGAGGACTATGGAAATAAAGAAAGTAGTAATCGATGGAATCAATATTGCGGTCATTAGAAACGATAAGGTATTAATATCGGATGTTCAGTCTGCATTAGATACTATGGCAACAGTTCAAAATGAGGTAGATGCGAAACATATTATTATCCATAAATCTTTAATAAGTGAAGATTTCTTTGACCTAAAAACACGGGTTGCGGGTGATATCCTTCAAAAGTTTATAAACTATAAGGTAAAGATTGCTATTGTTGGAGATTTCTCTATGTATACTAGTAAAAGCTTAAAAGATTTTATTTATGAATGTAATAAAGGAAATGACATTTTTTACTTAGCAACTGAACAACAAGCAATTGAAAAACTAAGTACATTAAAGTAATAATTATATCCTGCTAAATTCCCCCATTTCACTTAGTTCATAATTATATACGATATAGAAGAACTGATGTTTGTGGTAAACTAAGAGATGAATAAAGGGGGAGTTTTTTTGAACAATTTTAATAATATAATCCAAAATTTAAATAATATAGTTTACAAACCTAACAACTTAATGATTACGAATCTAAAAGAAGAAAAGCAAAACGCAGAATATGCCGGATGTTTATTCCACTTAAATAACAAAACCATTCGTTTTAGAAAATCAAAAGTTACACCTAATAAAATTGGTCAATTTGTTTCTTTTTGGGAGAAAGATGAAAATATGCGAAATAGAGCTTTCTCTTATGAAGCTGCTCCTGATTTATTAGTAATCACTTGTATTGCTGATAATAAACTAGGGCAATTCATTTTTCCTAAAGAGATTCTTCTTAAAGAAAAAATATTGAGAACACAAAGTCAAACAGGGAAAATGGCAATGAGGATTTATCCTGTTTGGGATACCACTGTTAGTAATCAAGCTAAAAAGAGCCAAACGTGGCAACTTCAATATTTTGTTGATTTAAGTGATAGTAATAATTTGCCTATAGATAAACTATTAAATTTATATTCGTAGCTTTTGATTTGCCACAAAAAGAAGCAATTACAGAAAAGACATTTGTAATGACGCCTTCTATTAATTTACCTCGTGAATCGTAATTTTTGTACCGGTACAGTTAAATGAAATGTACATTGTTACAGTGCCCCTTAAAATTTACAATCAGCATATATTATTTAAACTTATAAATTTTTAAGGGGTGCTAAATATGACAAGTTTACAAGATCAGCTTTTCACAAGATTAAATCTTAAAAAACGTAATGATGTAACGTTTGAAGAATTACCTACCATACTCTTTTCGTTTGCGCATACTATACCATTTGAGAATTTAGATGTTATAGCACGAAATACGAATCAAATCTCTCTGGAAAACTTACGAAAGAAAATTTTAACTAGTTCCCGTGGTGGACTTTGCTACGAATTAAATACTCTTTTTTACTATTTCTTAAGAGACTGTGGCTATGATGTACAACTGGCATTAGGTACGGTGTATAAAAACGATATAAATGCATGGGCACTTGAGGATGGCCATATAACAATTATTTTAACTTATGATAATGTACAGTATTTAATTGATATAGGTATAGCTTCGTTAGTACCTCTTGTTCCTGTACCTTTTACTGGCGAGTCGGTTTCTTCAAAAAATGGTTCGTACCGGGTGAGACGGAAAGATACGAATAAAGGAAATTATGTTTTAGAAAGAATAGATGCTGCTGGAGAATGGAAAGTTTGTCATGCTTTTTATAAACATATTATTGATGAGATAGTAGTAAATGATGTTCAAAGAAGAGTGATAGAAGATGAGAAGTCTATTTTTAATAAAGGACCAATTGCAGTAAAGTTGACGAACTCTGGCCATATTTCATTAACGAATACAAGTTTAACCGAAATTATTCATGGGGAAAAAACTAAGCGTGAAATTACAGAAGATCAATATAAAGAGTTTTTATATACTTTATTTGCTATTAAGTTATGAATAATAAAGATAGCCGGTTCTTATTCAGAAGCGGCTATCTTTATTATTTTTGGTGTAAATGGTTTTCTTCTAATATGTTTCGGAAACTGCGGTATAGTTAATGTTTTTAATGTTTCCTCAGCTTCTTCATATGTATGAAAAATTGGTTCTTTTCCATCATCCCCTTGTAAAACTAGCCCTTCATCTCGGATTACATATGGCATAAAACCACCCCATCTAGTAAAGAATTATGTTCTTTTGCAGCAGAATAATACGATTTAAAGTTTGATTTTCTTAATACATATAATACACTAGAACAGTACGAAAAAGTATGTACAATGAATTTTGAATGTAAAGGAAGATTATTATGTCAGTTATTGATAAATTGAAACTTAATAAGTATACAAATATGGTCGTTATTAACGAACCAAGTGATTATGACATTTTTACAGGTAAAGAAACTGCATTCTCAAAAGAACACGATGCTATCTTTATATTTGTAGAAACGCTTGATGAAATGGTGAAACAAACGAATTTTATTATTAGTAATGAAGAATTACTAATTGAAAAAGGTTACGTATTCTTCGCATATCCGAAAAAAGGTAATGCTCGTTATAGTACGTTTATTCACCGTGATGAGATGTTTCCGGCATTAAACGTTGGAGAAGATGGTTATGTGGGAGAAAGCGATATTAAATTTGCACGAATGGTAAGTATGGATGAAGTCTTTACTGTTGTTGGTTTAAAACGTGAAAAGAAAAAAACAACAAAAACATCTGCTATGAGTCAATGTGTTGCCGATTATGCAGATCGAATTAAAGATGTTGAAGCATTATTAGCTAATCATCCGAATGAACTTAAGTTTTATCAAAGTTTAACGCCTGGATACCAAAAAGATTGGGCACGTAATCTTTTTTCTGTGAAACAAGAAAAAACACGTGAAAAACGTCTAGAGAAAATGATAGAAATCCTTTCACAAGGCTACAAAACAATTGAATTATTCCGTAAGAAGAAAAAATAATGATTAAGGAAGTCACAATGCTGCAACAATTAATTGTGATGAGTACATTGAAAAAAGCATTCCTTCCATTATACTAAGGAATGTTCTTATATTTATATAATTAGCAAAAGAGAAAAGGTGTTTGAAATGAAATCGTATATTGTAGTTGGATCAGGAATTTTAGGAGCGTCTACTGCTTATCATCTTGCTAAGGCAGGTGCGAATGTTACTATCGTGGATCGCCAACAATTAGGGCAAGCAACCGATGCAGGAGCAGGTATTGTATGTCCATGGCTATCACAGCGCCGTAATAAAGCATGGTATAAAATCGTTAAAGGCGGTGCACGTTACTATTCTTCGTTAATTCAGCAATTAGAAGAAGACGGTGAAACTGACACAGGATATAATTGTGTAGGTGCAATTAGTTTACATACTGACGAGAAAAAGTTAGATCAAATGGAAGAGCGAGCTTATAAACGACGTGAAGATGCCCCGGAGATTGGTGAAATAACTCGCTTATCAGCTGAAGAAACAAAAAAATTATTCCCAGCATTATCAGACGAATATAGTTCTGTTCATATTAGTGGTGCTGCACGAGTAAATGGAAGATTATTACGCAATGCATTAATAAGTGCTGCGAAAAAACATGGTGCAACTTTCATAAAAGGCGATGCTATATTAGTCCGTGAAGGAAATCATATTACGGGAGTTACAGTAAACGATGAAACAATTTTAGCGGAAAAGGTTATTGTAACTGCAGGCGCATGGGCGAATGAAATCTTGAAACCATTAGGAATTAATTTCTTAGTTACATTCCAAAAAGGACAAATTGTTCATCTGCAAATCGAGAATACAGCAACAGAAAATATGCCAGTTGTTATGCCACCGAACGATCAATATATTTTAACGTTTGACAATGGGCATGTCGTGATTGGTGCAACACATGAGAATGATACTGGTTTCGATCATCGTGTAACAGCAGGTGGTTTACATGAAGTATTTCATAAGGCATTAACAGTTGCACCTGGCTTAGAAAATGCTACAATGCTTGAAACGAGAGTTGGATTCAGACCATTTACACCAGGATTCTTACCTGTTATCGGACCGCTACCTAACTTTGAAGGAATTCTCGTTGCGAATGGATTAGGAGCTTCGGGTTTAACAGCTGGTCCATATCTAGGAGCGGAACTTGCTAAACTAGCGCTCGGACAAACGATTGAATTAGATTTAAATGATTATGATGTTGCTGGCGCAATTGAATAATATAGGGTACTGCTAACATTTAGGAAAAACCATGCTAAACAAATTCGACAGAGAATAAGTAGTTTTTCCTCTGTTAAGAGTAAGCCTGTTTATGAAAAATAAAATTATTTAAAAATAGAGGGCCGACATTATAAACCTGCATTAATAATGTAGAATTGTGATGGCGGCTCTTTATTCATATTGATTTAAAACTTATTTTCGAGAGGAGGTTAAGTAATGAGAGCGCCATATCAAGTATTGATATTTCCTTATATAAAAACTGCCGATTCTATTCAATATGCCATTTTTAACCGAAGTGATTATGGTTATTGGCAAGGAATAGCTGGTGGCGGAGAAGACGGTGAGATTCCTATTGAATCAGCAAAACGGGAAGCGTTTGAAGAGGCTCGTATTACAAGAGAATGTCCATATATACAATTAGATTCTGTGTCTTCACTATCAGTAGAAGATGTAGTTGGAGGATTCCTTTGGGGAGAAGAGGTTTATGTAATAAAAGAATTTTCTTTTGGAGTTAAAGTCCCTACAAAAAACATATCATTATCTAAAGAACACTTCAATTATAAATGGTTATGCTTTGAGGAAGCAGTAACGTTTTTGAAATGGGATAGCAACAAAACAGCATTGTGGGAATTAAACAAAAGACTATTAAAACAATAAAAGTTTTAGCTAACAAAGATAGTAGTAGAACAAGAATTGAACCATTAACAAACCTTTGCTACACTTCTAAACAATGTTTTATAGATTTGGCATGGGTAATGAATGAAGAGAATTTGTACTAAGAAAAGCCCTATACAGTTGACTCTGAAAAAATGAAAATAATTAGAAATATTTTTATATCGTACGGTTTTTGGCTATGAATAACGGAATAAATATTAAGTATTTAACAGTTTAAATAAAACGAGTTAGCTTTTTATTTTAAGAAGAAAGATGACTCGTTTTATGCTAAAATTCGCTTAGTGTATATTTTCGTTAAAATGTGGGTGGGCCCCCTTTTAGCAAAAGCGGAGTGGGAATGATGAGTATAAATAGTTTTGTGGGATTGATAAATGACGAATTATTAAAAGAGGTAAGTATCAGAAGTGAGGATGAATTCGAGCCTGTAGTAGTTAAAGATATTCCTAGACTTTGGAAGTGTTTAGGAACAGGTAATTATGCCGCAGTATTCATGCACAAAGAATACAAAGATTGGGTAGTGAAAGTTTACGTGCGAGAAGGAGAAGGAATTGAAAAAGAGTCAGAAGTATACCAAAGAATTGGAGATCATCCTTCTTATTCAAAGCTTATATATAAAGGAGAAAATTTCATAGTATTGAAACGTTTAAAAGAAATTACCTTATACGATGCTATTCATAAGGGGATTAAAATTCCTAAGCAAGTAATACTTGATATTAATGAGGCTTTAGAGTATGCGAGGGAACAAGGGTTAACTCCTTGTGATGTTCACGGGAAAAATGTGATGATGGAAAAAGGAAGGGGATATGTAGTCGATGTATCTGATTTCTTAAAAACAAAAGAAGATAGTAAGTGGAGAGACCTAGAAAAGGCATATTTCACCTTTTATTTTCCTTTCATATATAAATTTCCTTTCCCTATTAAAGTACCGTATTTTATGTTAAACATTGTTAGACGTTCGTACAGAAAATATAAGAAGCTTAAAAAGAAATTCAAATTGTAAAAGGACCACATATGTTCCTGAAAACGAGTTAAATTCACATAAATAACTTTAGAAAAATTTCAAATTTTGTTTAGGGGCTACTCCAAGACCTTAGCTTGCTGGGCATGTGGTGTTACCTTAAAAAATAAAAAGATTAGGAGTGAATCCTAATCTTTTTATTTATACATATTTTTGTTAGTTATATCACTATCAATTCCAAAACGAGATATTTTGAATAAATGAAACTGTTAAAATAAATGTTGATGCGCAACCAGCAGTTAATAACATTACTATTTTTCGTCCATTCTGTTCTTTTGAAGGTTTTATTAGTTCTGTAATCAACACAATCCAAATTATTATAGATACTATCGAGATAATATTTATGGACATATTAACACCTTCCTTTTTGTTTTTACATAAACATATTTTCTTTTGTAAAATAAAAGCAATTTAACAAGAAAATATGTAACGCATTAAAAATCAATATTTTCCTGTTAAACCACCTTTTTTAAATAGAAATACGACTGCGAAAACGATAACAACAGCCTTCAAACTGCCCCAATATGGATAAATAGCATGATCTGTTAGACTAGCATGCTGAAAAATATTCTCTAAACCGAAAATTCCTATCATGACTGCGAAAAGGAATGAAGCTGATCCATGCGTCCCTTTACGATAGAGGGTAAATAAATAGACTGCGAAAATTAGTGGTAAGATGATTTGTAGTACGATTATCATAGTTCGTCCCCCAGATTATTTATAATTATATTATATACAAAATTGTAATAAAAAGGAATATAACTTATTTGATACTAACAGAACTACTCTAATCATATTCTTCTATAAAAAAGAAGAAAAAGGGGTGTACAGTTAATTGCCAAAAGTTAAAGTTAGTTTACGACCCATTGTTCATAACGTAAATTTACCAACTGTATTGAAAACAACGATACTTCCAGGTGAATCGACCGAAAGACTATTTATCGCAACTCAATTAGGAGAGATTTTTTACATAGGGGACGGAGTTATAAAGACATTTTTAGATATTCGTCACCTAATTATTAAATTAGGTACATTTGAAGAAGGTGTTTCTAGTAGCGGTTATGATGAACGAGGATTGCTTGGACTTGCGTTCCATCCACAATTTTATCAAAATGGGTTATTTTATCTTCATTATTCAGTAGCTGGAACTCAAGGGCCAGGTGCATTTTCTGAGCAATTTAAACCGAATCCTTGTGACCCTAAAACGCTAAATTTAAAGTGGGTTAATAGAAATACGCAATATGATCACATTGATACAGTAGAAGAATGGACTTTACAATCTAATGGTCAAGCTCAAAAGCGACGAACATTACTGAATGTAAGAAGACCATTTTTTAATCATAACGGAGTCAATAGTTTAAACTTTTCACCTGAGACTGGAAAACTTGTTTTTACAAATGGAGATGGCGGGTCAGGTTATGATCCATTTAATTTAAGCCAAGATGATTTAGAAATAGCAGGTAAAATAATTGAAATCGATGTAAGTAAAAATACATTTATAAATAACCCTCCTGTAGTTACACGCTTTAATGAACTTCCTTTATCTATACAAAAAACACTTACAGTAATTGCAAAAGGAGTACGTAATATAACCGGCATTTCATTTCAAAGGTTTTATAATCAATATATCAAATACGCCGGAAATGTCGGACAAGATATTGTAGAGTCTATTTTTTCATTTATTCAATATAAACCTATACCGGTTACAGAACTTGTTCAAATGCATTTTATGAGGTTAACTCCCAATCAAGATGGGGTTATCAATTTTGGGTGGCGAGGATGGGAAGGGGATTTACCTACTTCTTTTATACGACATTGTTCTGAGAATCAGACTTTGGATGAGAGAACAATGGTTTATTATGATGAAACAATACAAACTTCAGTCAAGCGTATTCTGCCTCTACTTAGTTATTTTCATAAAGATTCTAGAACAGATAAGTTTGGAGGAACTTCACTTACAGGAGTTCAGCCATATATGGGAAATGCAATTCCAAATTTAACAGGTAGCGTTGTTTTTACTGACCTTGCCAAGAAAGGAGAATCTCAGTCTCCAATTAAGGGTGTTTTAGCCTATACTAGAGCAGGTACAGACGGTAAACACGCTGACTTTCATGCTATTGAAACCAATTATGATTTTGGTACGCAAGCAGCTTATTATATGAGTTTAGGAACAAATTTGAATCAAACTAAATTATATTTAGGAGTTTACGGTTCTATGAAAGTAACTGATTTTAATAAAGGTACCATTTTTGAAATTATTCCCTGATACGATACACACTCGTAGTTTAATAATCCAAGGAATTTATTTTGTTTCAAAACGCACAATTTATCCCCCTAAAAGCCTTTTCTTTTATTATATAGTAATTCATAACAAGTAGAAAGCAGCTCATAAACCACTAGTGTATGAATAAAATAGAAAGTAATGAATGAGGCATCTTTAGGGGGAGATATTGATGAATCGGTTTGTACGTTATTGGTATCAACTGATGATAGAACATGATACGAGTTTTGTTCATAAAAGAAAATTGTCCCTTGCGAATAAGTTAGTACTTACAGCTTTGATGAGTACATTGGCCACCATGTTTCAAGCAGCAGGAAACTTAGTTCCTGGTATAGGTTTGCTCATTAGTCCATTTTCGACATTACCGATTTTTTTTGCTATTTTCTATTCTATTCGTGAGGGAATACTTTCTTATATTCTTACTATTTTTCTATTATTTATTATTGAGCCCAGTGAACTAATTGTCTTTCCTTTTACTACAGGCTTATTAGGTCTAGCCTTAGGAGTATCTTTTTTAAAATTAAAGAGGAGAATTTGGATTGTTTCCTTTTCAGCAACTTGTCTACTTATTGGTATTATGATCGTTCTCGATGTTTTCCGTTTTCCGGTACTTGGTCCTGCTGTTCATACAACTATGGATATAAAAATTATTTTATCAATATCTATAATGAGCTTTCTATACTGTTGGATTTATGCAGGTTTTGGCAGAATAATGATGAATAGATTATATAAAGTGTTGTATTAACAATGGCATAATGAGGATTGGAGATTGAATTCATGATTAACGTTGCAGTTAGAAGACCGAATTTGAATGATGTAGATGAACTATATTTATTTTTCCGTATCGTTATTACGAATACATACAAAAATGAAGGATTGTCACAATCATTGGATGACATAGAAAATGAAATTAACTCAAAAAAGCAGTATTTGAAAAGTGATTTTGATAGTAACGGAGAAGGTCGTTACTTTTTATTAGCAATTGATACAAGTAACGATAAAATCATTGGAACAATCGAAATCGGTCCAGCAAGTACATTGATTAATAGTTGTACAGGTGGTGTACTTAAAAATTTGTATGAAATAGGAACTGTATTCATACTTCCGGAGTATCAGAGAAAGGGAATAGGGAGTTTATTACTACATACAATGTTTCTTACATTACTTAGCAGAGGGATAACAGAATATTGTTTAGATAGTGGATATAAAAATGCGCAAAGTATATGGACGAAAAAGTTTGGAAAACCTAGCTATGTATTGAAAGATTACTGGGGAGAATCCAGCGATCATATGATTTGGAAGAAAAGTTTACATGATACACCTATAATATTTGAATTATAAAATGAAATATGCCTCTGAACATAGCTTTTCTTACTTATGTATGCTATTATTTATCTTTATAATAAAAGAGGACGTGAATGAACTTGATTAAAATTAATATTCCTGAAGCTGATGTTTCAATTACTGAACGTAAACAAGTTATTAAAGGAGACGAGCCAATCATTACTCCAATTAATGGATTTATCGATTTCCACTTGTTCCCTAGAGATAAAGGCGGCATTTTTATGTTTTACAATATTAATGACGAACTTCTTTTCGTAGGTAAAGCTCGTAAAATTAGACAACGTATTAAGAAGCATTTTGAAGATAATGTTTCACCAATTAAAAATCACCGTGATGAAGTATACCGCATTGATGCATGTATCGTAGAAGATCCAACAGAAAGAGAAATTTACGAAACATATATCATTAATGAATACAAAGCGAAATATAACGTTGATAAAGTATTCTACAAATAATCAACATTAATAAAAAACAATCCTAGCTAATATGCCAGGATTGTTTTTTATTTAGATTTATTCTTCATATCTTTCTCCTTTTTTCAAATGATTAGCAGCAACAAAACAGATTACACCTATAAATATAAGTACAATACCAACCGTTTTATGTTTTCCCTCAAAGAAAGGAATATCTGAAATAACCTTTGTCATACATAGTCCTAAAAATACAAGGATAGGGCCCACCCAAAGTAATACATTACCGAATTTTGTGTGCTTCCACATAATAACCCTCCTTAACCCTCTTTACATATATATCCATAAATGAAAAGTAAATTCATAGAGAAATATAGTTTTTTTCATATCGAAAATTTAACCCTCATATATTGGTACAAGCAAAAGAGAAAGGAGACCATCATGAATTGGTTAGAAGCTTTCATACTAGGTATAATTCAAGGTTTAACAGAATTTTTACCAATCAGTAGTACCGGACATCTTTATTTAGGAAGGCATTTGTTCCGATTAGGTGAGGCTGGCTTATTTTTAGATACGATGCTGCATATTGGGACTTTACTTGCGGTTTTTATTTATTACAAAAAAGAATTTATATATTTAATTAAAAACCCATTTTCAAAGCTCATGTTATTACTTATCGTTGGGACGATACCTGCAGTTGTAATTGGTTTATTGTTTAAAGACTTCTTTGAAGATATTTCAAAAACAGGAATCACGATCGGTTGGGAGTTTTTAGTGACCGGATTCTTTCTCTACATGGCAGATAAACAAAAGAATGGTCGTAAAAAAATGGATGACATAACATATAAAGACGCATTAATTATCGGTTCATTTCAAGCTGCTGCTATTTTTCCAGCCATTTCTCGTTCTGGAATGACAATTGTCGCTGCATTATGGAGAAAATTAGATCGTGAAACAGCTGCTTACTTTTCTTTTTTACTTTCGACACCAGCCATTGTTGGAGCTATCATTTTGCAATTTGTAGACGTTTTTCAAGGGAAAGCAGAATCTATTTCTAGTACATCTTTAATTGTCGGAACGTTATCAGCAGCATTTTTTGGATACATAGCCGTTTCATGGATGATTCAATATTTAAAACGTCACTCTTTAAAAGTATTCGCGTATTACGTATGGGGATTAGGTATTTTAATTTTAATGTTGCAATTTACTGATGTATTTTAAGTATAATGATAAAGAAGTTAATTAGTTTAAGATCCTGTTTCATTCATACAAGGCAGGATCTCTTTTTATTAAGGGGGAAAATATGTTTAATAAGGCTATCGTTATTGGTGGAAGTATGGCAGGAAAGTTTGCAGCAAAAGCATTATCAACTTCTTTTAAAGAAGTAATCATTATAGAAGCTGGTGAAAGGTGGGATGGAAAGTCTTCGAGAAAAAGAGTTCCACAAAGTAATCATCCTCACGTGTTATTAAAAGGTGGAGAAAACGCAATTGAAGAATTGTTTCCTAATATTACGAATGAATTAATAGAAGCAGGTAGTATCGTAAATAACTTTACTCGTGATTTAAAATGGCATCAATTTGGTTTATGGAAACAGCCATTCATAGGGGAAGTACATATGATTCAACAAAGTCGTCCTTTGCTAGAATGGCATATTCAAAAACGAATACATCAAATTTCAAATATTACTATTAAATATGAAACATTGGTTAAAGGGTTATTGGTAGATGAAAAGCTTAACAAAGTGTGTGGAGTAAAAGTTAAATATTTAGAGACAGACATACAAGAAGAAGTTCATGCAGACCTTGTAGTTGATGCGAGTGGATTTGGCTCAAAAAGTATAGAGTGGTTACGAGAATACGAAATTGAAGTACAAGAAGAGAAAGTTCGTATTGATTTATTTTACGCAACGAAAATGTTCAAACTTAAAGAAAATGAGAAATTAGACTGTTGTAATATGTTAATGTCTCCGAGTTTCCCTGATAACCCTTATGGCGTTCTTATTCAAACGATAGAAGATAATCGTTATTTTGTTACTTTCAGTGGATACGCAAACGAGAAAGCACCACAAACAGATGATGAGTTTTATGATTTTGCTGAAAACCTATCAATTTCTAATGTTACAGACTTCCTAAACAAGGCTGAGGGAATTACTGATATAAAGACATACAAAATTCCCTATCAAGTACGCCGGCGATTTGATTTAGTGAATAATGTACCAGAAGGCTTATTAGTTGTTGGAGATGCGCAATGTCGTTTTGATCCCGTTTTCGGCCAAGGCGTATCAGTTGCTGCTATGGAGGCTCACCAGTTGCAATTACTTCTGCAAGGTAGAAAACAACTTGATAAAACATTTACACAACAATTTTATAAAAAGGCAGCTACTATAATAGAAACCCCATGGGATATGACAACAACGGAAATATCACGTCATCCGCAACTAAAGAGAGAATTAACTACAAAACAAAAATTTCAGCTATGGTATACGAAACAAATATATCGACTATCCGCAAGTAATTCTGATGTTTATATTCGGTTAGTACGAGTTATGAATTTAATTCGTAGTCCATTTCATCTTTTTCATCCGAAAGTGCTACTATCTGTATTACTTAATCGAAAGTAATAGCAGGAATATAATTGATTAAAAAAGAATGTATAACAGTTAGTAAATCTAGAAGGAGAATACGGGATGGAAATATACATAGAGCAACTAAAGAAACAAGATGCTAAGGATTTATTTACGTTTGAACTTACGAATAAATCTTTTTTTGAAACAATGGTACCAAATCGTGGCTCAAAATATTTTGAATTTGAATATTTCCAAAAACTACTAGACGATTTATTAATAGAACAAGCAGATGGAGATTCTTATTTTTATTTAATTCGTAATGAAGAAAAAGAAATTGTAGGGCGAATTAATTTAGTAGATATAGATATGGAAACTCGAATTAGTTCGCTCGGGTATCGGGTCGGAGAAAAATTTACTAAAAAAGGAGTTGCAACAGCAGCCGTAAAATTAATTTTAGATGTAGCGAAAAATAATGAAATTACTGAAGTTCATGCTAAAACAACGACTAATAATCTCGCATCACAAATTGTACTAGAAAAAAGCGGATTTTCTTCTTATCAAAACGAATCAGATACAACTTCTGTAGAATTAAATGGAGAACATGTGAAGTTTGTACACTATATTTGGAGAAATACTTCACGCTTATAATAAGGAGGACTTATTCATGAATGATTTACGTTATCCAATTGGCCAATTTACATACAAACGTCCTATAACTGAAGAAATGATTGATACATGGATTCAAGAAATTGAAGATTTACCAAATGAACTAACAAAGGCAATTAAAGATTTAGATCAGAAGCAGTTAGATACACCATATCGCGTTGGAGGTTGGACTGTACGTCAAGTAGTTCATCACGTCGTTGATAGTCATATGAATAGCTACATACGCTTTAAATTAGCACTGACAGAAAAGAATCCCACTATTAAGCCGTATAAAGAAGAGAAGTGGGCAGAGTTACCCGATTCAAAATTACCGGTAGATGTTTCACTAGTAATGCTAGATTCATTACATAAAAGATGGGTTAACCTTTTATATTCTCTAGAAATTGAAGATTTAGAAAAGACATTTAACCATCCTGAAACTGGTGAAACAAAACTTGCTGTTGCAATAGGACTATACGCATGGCATGGTCGTCATCATACCGCTCATATTACTTCTTTAAGAAAGCGGCTGAATTGGTAACATGGATATTATATTAGAGAAGGCGACAGAAACTGATGCAGAAGTTATATTTCAAATGCAAATAGACTCATTTAGCCCTTTATTACATAAATATAAAGACTATGAAACAAATCCAGCAAATGAAACTATCGAAAAAACTATTTGTAGAATAAATCATGTAGACGGTGGCTTCTATAAAATAATAGTGGCAATGAATCTTGTTGGAGCGATATGCATTTCACCAAAAGAAACACCCTCTAAATTTTGAGTCCAATGTTTATTCACCCGAGTTATCAAGGAAAAGGAATTGCCCAAAAGGTACTTACATTAATTGAGGAAATGTTTCCTGAAGCAACGAGCTGGGAACTTGCTACTATTTTAGAAGAAGAGAAAAATTGCTTTTTATACGAAAAGATGGGTTATAAAAGAACAGAAGTTATAAAGAAATTAAATGATGAACTACACTTATTTATTACAAAAAAGAAAGGTAAAGCATATAAAATACGCTTTACCTTTTTATGTTATTTTAGATTAAATATACAAAAATAATGTATGTTCTTCCAAAATACTCGGGTTAGTAATTTTAAAAATGAATAAAAATACAAAAACCACTACTTAGTCGTAAAGGTTACTAACGCTTTTTGAATGCTTAAAATACTATCGTCACCTTTAAATTCTTTCGTAATTGGATCCTCCATACTAGACACCCAAATTTTAAGTTCTGCATCTAAATCAAAATGCCCAGCCGTTTCGATGCTATATTGTGTAATACTTTTATAAGGAATAGAATGGTATTCTGTTTTTTTGCCAGTTACTCCTTGTTTATCTACTAAAATAAGACGACGATTTGTAAATACGATTAGATCACGAATTAATTTATAAGCATGCTCTACTTTTTCATCGTCTAGCATAATCTTCTCTAAATCACGTTCTACACTTTCAGAACTCGTATTTGATGCATTTCCTAAAATACCGCTAAATAAACCCATATTAAATTCCTCCTTTAATATATGTGGAATGAATTACTTATATTGTAACATGTTACTCACAAAGATATTATGACATTACTTTAGTAGTTTCTGGTTATTGTTGTAATTAGTTTATATAACCTCATCTTAAAATCTTATGCTAATATGAAATTAAGAAAAAAGAAGCAGAGGGATATAGCATGAAGAATATTGGTTTAGTATTAGAGGGCGGAGGAATGAAAGGTTTATATACTGCAGGTGTACTCGAATATTTCATGGAAAAGAACTTATTCTTTCCGTATGTAGTCGGCGTATCAGCTGGAGCCTGTATGGGAGCAACCTATTTGTCACGTCAAAAAGGTAGAAATAAGAAAGTAAATACAGAGCTAGTATCAGATTACAGGTATGTATCTTATCGAAACTTAATTCGAAAACGTGAATTATTCGGAATGGATTTTTTATTTGATGAAGTACCTAATAAAATTGTACCATTTGATTTTCAAACTTTCTTAAAATGTAATGAACAGTTTGTCATAGGGACGACTGATTGCGAATCAGGACAAGCCATTTATTATAATAAAGCAGAACACGGAAATGATATTTTAAAAATCATTCGCGCCTCAAGCTCTGTACCGTTTATAGCACCTGCTGTAGAATATAATAATCGAAAATTATTAGATGGAGGGATTATAGACCCTATACCTGTTTTGAAAGCCCAAAAGGATGGTTATGAAAAGAACGTTGTAATTATGACAAAGCCAGAAGGATATGAGAAGCAGCGAAATAAATTTTCAGGCCTGGCTAAAATTTTATATAGAAAATATCCGAAAATCGCAGAGAATTTAGTAAACCATTATCGTTTTTATAATGAGACGATATCTTATATGAATCAAGAAGAACAAAAAGATAATTTTTATGTAATTCAGCCAAGTGTACAGCTTCCTATAAGCGGAATAGAAAGAAATAAGGAAAAGCTTGTTAATCTATATAATCTTGGGTATATCGATGCTCAATATCATTATGAAAACTTATTAAATTGGATAGAGAAATAAAGGAGGAGAAAGTTGAAGTTAGGAAAACGAATTATTTTTAAGGAATTGCAGAAAATGCATAGTCCACTTCATAAACCGTTTCCTTATCGTGCTACAGCAAAATTGCAGCGAGACTTAAAAAGTAAATTTACCGAAGATGACTGTATAAACGCTGATTTTAATCATTATTGGATGCATACAGCAGCTACTTTAAATTCTATACTAAATGGAAACGAACAGAACATTACGTTTCAACAAATAAAGTGGTTAAGAAAATCGTTTTTTGAGTGGTTTCCGCAATATCGTTTTCTAGAAACAGAAATTGTGAATTATCCCATTTTGTATAGAGATTTCATAAGTTATGAGAAGACCAGGAAGCTATTACTTTATTACCTTATTGAATAAAAGCGAAAACGTACAGGTTACATTACTTGTACGTTTTTTTGTTCATAAAACATTCAATATTAACAACTAGTTTATATAGGAATTCTAATGAGAAGAAAGAAGTAAAGATAATAGAATGATACAGGGGAGGAGAGAGGAATAGCTGTTTTACTTTAAGTTATTGTCCAACTCGAATACAGTTAGTTATTTATGTTAAAATATTTCGAGTGAAATCAAGCTTTTAAGGATTTCATTAAACATTAAACAAAACAAGTTAGCAACGTAGAAGGGATAACATTAACATGAAAAACGTATCAAATATAGATAAAGTAGAATCAATAAAATCTTTACATTCAACAATTAGTAAACTTGAAAATGCCTTATCACAGATGACTCAAAAAGGATCAAATACTACTTTAGTGAAAAAAAGACTCAAAGCAGCTAGTATCGGCTTAGCTATGTTAGAAAGTGTTTGGAAGCAAGAAACTCATCATTATACTCAGGAAGATTTAGCAGAAGCTCGTAATGTTCTAATTGGTTTGCTTCCATCAATTGAAAAGATTTACGTTAAGTCAAAGCTTGGGAGTCCTCAAAGAACGCTTTTAGAAAGAAGAATAAAATCATTAGAACTTTCTATTCAGGCAATTGATTATTTTTCTAATAAATAACTTCGCTAAACAAATAACTTACGACTACTTTTATATAGGGATTCTAATGAAAAAAACTACATATAGAATACTACAAAGGAGGAAGAGAGGTGACTACAATAATCAGTCCTAAGTTAGAGAAGCTTAAAAATCAATTAAAGAATGGAAACGAAAAAGCTCTTTATACTTTTTTGCATGAAATAAAGTCAAATCACACGCCACTAATAGAACAATGCCCTGCAGATAATCAGTATAAGCTTATAACGTATATATGGTTAGGGGATCAAAACACTGAAAACGTTTATGTATTCGGTAGTTTTCCTGGTTGGGATTTGTCTGTAAATCAATTACAACGATTGTTACAGACAGATATTTGGTATGTTACGTTTAGAACAAATAAGAGTTTTATTTCAACTTATTATTTTACAGTGAATGATTTTTTCGAAAATAATTGGATAAAGCGTAGTGAACAGTATCGATTAGACCCATTTAATAAAAATACATTTGGAGAAGGTACCAATAAAGCGTCTGTGTTAAAAATAAGTATGGACATGCAGTATAGCAGTCGTTTCCCTTCAAATCATTATCCATCTGGGAGAATTGAAACATATTCTTTTCATAGTTCGATTTTAAATAACACACGTAAAATTCATATTTATACGCCTCATGATTATTCTCACACTCCACATCTTCAAGAACTTCTCATTGTATTTGATGGGAATTCATTCATTCAGAGCCTTTCAATTGAAAAAACACTTAATTATTTAATTTACGAAAAAGAAATCCCATCTTGCATTGCTGTTGCTATAGATCCTGTCGATCGATTAGAAGAGCTAACTTATAACGATAAAATGAATGCATTTTTAACGAAGGAATTACTTCCGTGGATTCAAGCTAAGTATCACGTTTATCAAGAAAAGAATCATACAACAATTGCTGGTTTCAGTCTTGGTGGCTTAGCAGCTTTTTATGCAGCACTTCAAAATCCACATATTTTCGGAAATGTGTTGTCAATGTCTGGATCCGTACATTGGAAAAAGGATAATTATGAAAATACAATTCCTTGGATTGAAAATCAAATTTCATCAATAAATTCTAATGCGACTCATCTACATTCTTACATAGCAGTAGGCGAACTCGAAAACGAACCTCTTTTAACGGCTAATAGACGGCTATATAAAGCTTTAGAAGCAAAGAAATACCAAACCACTTACGAAGAGTTTCAAGGTGGACATGATAGCGTATGGTGGCGAGAAAAGCTATTCGATGGATTAAGGGCATTAGAATTTACAAAAACGACATTAGAAAATAAAAAGGAGAGAGAATCTATGAATCAAGAAGAACTAGATAAAAAACTAAAAAACAAGAGATTTTAGTAAAAGATGAGAAAGTTTGGTCTTATACGTATGAGGATCATATTAGTTCTATCGTTAAACAAGCAGAACAGAAAGGAGCTTTTGATCATTTACCTGGTAAAGGGAAACCTCTTAATCTTGATAAAGATCTTTCGTACAATCCTGAAAAGCAACTTTATAGAACTTTAGCAAATAATCACGTTTTACCCGGGTGGATTGAGCTTTCAAAAGAAATTGATGATTTAAAAGAAAAGCTAAAAGAAAATACAAATACTGCAGAAGCAGCGGATTTAATTCGAACTACTAATAAAAAGGTATTAGAACATAATCTACTTTGTCCACCAAGCGCGCAAAAAATGAGGGTGAAAATGGATTTTTAACGATTTTCAATTAAGCTATCGCTTACTATATAATTAAGTTAGGCATTTTCAATTCATTACTAAAAGGAGGCAAATATAGTGAAGAATACGTATCAACTTCAAATTCCGAAAGAACTAGAACAGTATCGTAGTATTTTAGAAGAAAGTGTGAAACCGTATGTTAAAGTGTCTGGAACATTAGCAGAGACAACGCTTTTTGAAAGTAAGTTTGGTGGATATCCGTATTTACCTATAGATCAAGAGCATCCTAAAGACTCAAACGGACAACCTATGATGCTACTTGCGCAGTTAAACCTTGAAGAAATACCAAACATTGAACATATGCCTCAACATGGAATGTTACAGTTTTTCATAAGTGCTGAAGAAGATCTTTTTGGAGCAGATTTTGATCATCCCACAGTCCAAAAAGACTTTCGAATTGTTTATCATTCTACAATCACAGCGGATTTAACTAAGGTGATTACTGATTTTAGTTATTTAAACACTTTAGATTTAGAGAATTTTATCATACCCAAAGCAGCAAAACTAAAGTTTGAGTTGGCATATCAACCAGTAACACCAAGAGATTATCGATTTGAAATGATTTTTAATGATAACATTGATTGGGAAGAAATTGTTGATGAAGAAAATAATACAGAATTAGGCGAACTGTATGATGATTTATGTAAGGATCAAGGACATAAAATTGGTGGTTATCCATTTTTCACACAGACAGATCCAAGGGAATGGGAAGAAAAATACCAGCAACATGACATATTATTGATGCAAATCGATACAGACGATTCATTAAATATTATGTGGGGTGATTCTGGGGTTGCTAATTTCTTTATACGTAAGGAAGATTTGTTAAATCCAGATTTTTCCAATGTCATTTACAATTGGGATTGTTACTAGAAGATATAAATAAAATAATAGCAAACAAAAAATCTTCCTGAAGGTGAGGAGGATTTTTTTATGTTAAAAATAAGCGTTATGTTAACTAGAATAAAAAACAATGAGTGTAATGAAAGTCAAGTCTAAATGACAGAAATAACAACAAATAATGTAAAGTTGTAAAACATGTGCAAATAGCAATTAATTCATTAAGTAAAACATAAAATAAAATTACTAATTTATATTTTGTATAGAAATAATTTTTCTGTATAAAAATTTCTTGCCAATCAAAAATGTTTTTAATTCGTTAAATCTTAAGCGATTATTGATTAAGATTTGCTGTGATGAATTTATAACAAATAAAAACGATAAAAACTGAAGAAATTTGTTTAGATAAGATTTAATGTAAATCTCACCAAAAATCTCCGTTTCGTCTCATTAAGTATAGTTTACTTGGCTTTTGATACCTGGTATTGCTTTGTTTCTATAACTGCCTATAATATATATTATGTTAACTAACTTTAAATAACAAACTTATTATAGGTAAGTTAGTTTTTTGTGATTAGCCTCCCCTCGTTCTTTTTAATCATTCTGTGTGATGGATTGTTTAGTTATTTGTTTTATAAGTTGTTGATGAAAATGTCTCCAGATATAAATTATATTTAAGACAATAAAAAATGCAATTCGTTTTAACTGAACACATTAAACGAATTGCATTGATATGATTCATAATAAGTTTTTAAAATTAGTTTGCTACAGCAATTGCTTCGATTTCAATTAAAAAGTTATCGTTAATTAACTTTCTAACTTCTACAGCTGAACTTGCTGGTGGATTTTTAGTATCAATGTATTGATCTCGTATATCTCTAACAGTGGCCATTTGAGAAATATCTGTTAGGAAAAATGTTAATTTTACTACATCATTAAATCTTAATTCCGAAGTTTCTAATGCACTTTTAATATTTTCGAAAACTTGTCGCGTTTGTGTAGCTAAATCACCAATGCCAACTATTTGACCATCAGTGTTAATCGCTACTTGTCCAGATATGTAAATTGTTCGTTTAGCGTTACTAACTTCCACTACATGTGAATATCCAGAAGTTGGTGGCATCGTTTCTGGATTGATAAATTTCTTTTGCAAGAATGCATGATTTCAGATTTTGATAGTTTACATTTTGATTTCTTTTTTCGCTCTATGTGCACTTACATCCTCTCCTTCCTTTCTTTTATTAGAGACATATTTTCTTCTATAACATACAACGAAACGTATGTTCTTTGTTGCGTATAAGAAGGAATTTACTAAATAAAAACAATTTACATGTACTTAATATTTGTTTTAGCTGCCACTGTGCAATTTGTACTTTATAGATACAAATAATGAATTTGACGAATTTATGAAATACAAGGCAATTTAGATGAAAGGTAAAATAATATAGTTTAAACTACAAATAGCTACAATAACAACATACATAAATTGTTAATCGTAAAAAGGAGAACGAATGAATAAGAAATATACAAATCAAATTCATACTGATATGAGTTTTAAACCGAAAGATATTATAAGTTTAATGACGGATTACTTTAAAATAAAATCAAAGCTGCGTCCTATAAAGGATTTGCCTATCGTTTTATCAAATAAAGATAATGAATCGTTAGAGAGCGTTACATGGTTTGGCCATTCTGCTTCTCTTTTGAAAATAGAAGGTAAAAAACTATTATTAGACCCTATGTTTGGAGATGCCTCTTCCCCATTTCCTTTGTTTAATAGTAAACGCTATAGTGGTACTTTTTCTTTAGAACGTGATGACCTTCAAGAAATTGATGCGATTATCATTTCTCATAATCACTATGATCATTTGAATTACAAAAGTATTATGCAGTTAAAAGATCGCGCAAAGCACTTTTATGTTCCAACTGGAGTTGCACAATATCTTATTAAATGGGGTGTTTCGCCTAGTAAAATTAGTGAACATAATTGGTGGGACGAAATTACGTTTGATAATATTAAGTTAGTATGTGCGCCTGCAAGGCATTTCTCGGGACGTGGTATGACAGATAGAGATCGTTCATTATGGTGTTCATGGCTTATTCTTGGTCAAGAGACTAAAATTTTCTTTAGTGGTGATAGCGGTTATGCCCCTCACTTTAAGGAAATTGGTGATAAATACGGTCCATTCGATCTTACATTAATGGAATGCGGGCAATATGATCCGAGGTGGTCTGCTATTCATATGTTGCCTGAAGAAACGGTACAAGCTCATATTGATGTTAAAGGAGAATTACTTCTTCCGATTCATTGGGGTGCCTTTACGTTAGCATTACACGAATGGAGTGACCCGATAGAACGTATTACGAAAGAAGCTAACCGTTTAGGAGTTAAAATTACAACGCCTCAAATTGGTAAATCTATTACGTTAAAATCTACAAATTATCCTTCATCCGCTTGGTGGAAGGAAATTTAATTTTAAAATATAAAAAGAGCGAATCCTCTTATAAAGAATTCGCTCTTTTTTCTGTATTTAAACTTATTTCACAATATTGGATTTCCCACTATCTAAAACTCTATTTGCTGGTACACTGGACATTTCAATCACTGTATTCATACTTTTATCAGTTAGTTCAATGAGTTCGTTTTCATGTTTTATTTTATTTAAATCCCACACCATCCCATGAAATTCATTATACTGACCACTTACTTTTATAATGCTTTTTGTTTTATTTGAAGGCTGTATTTGAAGATTTATAAATTGATTCCCACTAATTTCATTTGGCGTAGTTACTTGACTATCCATATAAATCATATTCACACAGTCTTCTAAAGAAAAGTTCATAAAACGATTGGCATTTATCCAAGCTTGTCCGGTGCTCGGTTTTTTTGCTACTAATTTTAGTCCGGTTTCCATTCCTACAATTTTAATGTTTTCGAAGTTAACAAACGAAATTTCATTTTCTTTTCCAGCAGAGTATAAAGAAATTCCGGTACCTTTATTCGTTTCCGTCCAATTGATAATATTTATATCTTTTATTTGTGTTTTGTTCCAAGTGTTATAATATTTATTTTTACCGTCTAAATAAATAACTTCAGAGTTAAATTTAGGATCGTCAATAGCTATATACGCTCCTTCAATGGATGCGTTGTTCTCCAGTTCTAGAACTCTAAAGTTTCCCTCAACTACAAATTGGGATCCATAACCAAATAATAATTTCACACCTTTTTTAACAATGATTGGTGACGTAATTTTATACTTCTTATCATCAAGTAATACCGTTTTAATTTTACTAGATTCTGCTTTATTAATAGCAGATTGTATTTTTATTGAATCATTTTCCCCTTTAAAGTTTTCTACATACAAGTTAGTACTTTTAGCTGCATAGTCTTTTTTATTGTATTGATAAAAAGCAAAAGTAATTAAAACTATACCAATGAGTAAAACAATTATTTTCTTCATCATACTCACCCCATATCGATTAATCTATGGCTTTTATATTGAGGTTATTATTATTTTGCTTTGTATTTCAGATTACCATTGCTGCTTTGTCTATGATTGAATTATATTATGTAGGATTTAGTAAACTGTTTGCTTTACTAATACATCATTCTTATAATGTATTGATTTATGATTTCATAAAACAAAAGTCTGCTTGTACATAATGTAATTCCTTCCTCTATCCCTAATAAGCTCTTACTGGTGATATAAGATGTACTGCTGCAGATCGTTCTCCTGCTTCAATCAATATCGATCTCATAGAACCGCCAAAGCTTAAAGTAATCGTTTCTTCTTTTATTGCTCGTAAAGCATCAACCATAAAACGCCCATCGAAAGATATATTTAATTGTTTTTCACCTTGAATCGCATCTATTTGTTGCGTTTCGGATATTTTCCCAATTTGAGAAGCGTTTGAAGAAATTTTAATTGTGGATTCGTTTATGATTTCTAAGTTAACATTGTTATTGGCCCATTCACTTGCTAATAAACTTGATCGGTCTACACCTTGTAATATCTTTTTTCTATCTAAGTTAATAATCGTTTTAAAATCATTTGGAATAAGGTTAGAAATATTAGGATATTTCCCTTCAATTAGTCTTGAATATAATGTAGTTGTTCCGAGCGTAAATATAATATGACTCTCTGAAAGGTAGATATATACGAATTTCGAATTGCTGTTCATTAATTTTAGAAGTTCATTAATGGTTGCGCTTGGTACAATACAATTTGCTTTTACATCTGAGGAAAGTCGCGTTTCACGTATCGCTAGTCTATGTGAGTCAGTTGCAGCACAAATAAACTTATTATTAGATAACTCTATATGCACCCCAGTAAGAACAGGTCTAGATTCATTTTTTGCTACCGCAAAGACTGTTTGTTTAAATACTTCAATCAATTGCTCTGTTTCTACTTTGATTTCTGCATGATTGTCTATAAGCGGTACATTCGGAAACTCATCTGCAGGAAATCCATTTAAACTTAATGTGATTTCTTCTGATTGTATCTTAATAATTTGCTCATTCTTACTTTTTATTGCTATATCACTTGGCATTTTCTTTATTATTTCAATAAAATACTTTGCAGGTACAACAATAGTTCCTGCCTTTAAAATAGTTGCAATCTTTTCGTCTTCAATTAAAACAGGAATGAATTTTTCAATAAAAATATTCGAGTTACTTGCAATTAAAGTAATTCCAGATTGATCTGCAGTTATTTTTATACCAGATAATATAGGAATTAAAGATTTTGTTGATATTGCTTTGTTGACTTCTGAAAGTGCTTGAGTGAATTGTTTGTGATTAACGATAAACTCCATGTTTTCCCCGCCTTACATGAGATAATATTTTTATGAAGATTGATGAACGATTGTTCCGTTAAAAAAATAAGGTACTGTTTCTTTCTTTTGTAATAAATCTAGTAAATGTTCTGGTATGCGTAAATATGGAGCTGCTATATGTAATTCCATCCAAGTAATCTCTTCAATTTCTTTTGGCCTTGATATATATGTCTCTCCGCCAATTATTTCACCTAGAAAATTAAAGAAAATTGCATGATGATCTCTTTCCTCGAAAAAGGCTTCGCTGATAGAACAAATCCCTTTTATGTTTATATGTAACCCTGTTTCTTCTTTTACTTCTCGAATTACTGCTTCTTCCAATGTTTCTCCTAATTTAACTGCGCCACCTGGTAATGTATAATAAGAAACATTTTCCCCTTTGTTTTTTACCATTAAAATCTTTTCATTAGTTTTATCGTACAAAATCGCGTATGTAACATTAACTTTTTTCATATGTACCTCCTCTATTTTTAATAAAAGGAATTTTCTGTCTCCTATTCATTCTACCATTAACTCCTTTTAATATATATAAGTTAGTTAAGTCTTGCCTTTACCACTATTGGTGGAGTTAATAAGAATAGGCTACTGATATAAAAAAAGAACGTACCTTAGGAAGATTATCCAAAGTACGTTCTTGCAGTTTTAGAATAAAAATTGATTCACTTAATACTGAAATTAATAATAACCTCGCCCTTATTGCATGTGTATTCCAAATACTAATGTTAACAAATTCTATATACTTTTTAGCCGTTTTTCTAAATAATAATGATTATGTCCTTTCGGATGATCTTGACTTACTCCGATTACTTTATATCCATGCTTCTTATAAAAATCAGGCGCCTGAAAACTAAAAGTATCTAAATTAATTAACCTACACCCTTTTTCAATTGCAAATTCTTCAATAAGTTTTATTAACTTGGTTCCATAACCTTCGTGTCTATATTCTTCAGAAACCCACAGGAAATCAACATGTACGTGGTGCCAAAATGTAATTGCAGTTATTCCACCTACAATTTTTCCCTTTTCATTTCTCACTATAAAACTAATTTTTTCTGAAGGCTTTTTCTCTTCATCTGAAATATGTTTTTGGTTATATTCAATTACTTTTTCTCTTATGTAATCACTATCTTCTTGGACCCATTGTTTTACTATTTTCATTTTAATTATCACGCTCCTTTTACGATAGCTATTCAACTTCATAATGCTAATGTCCTGTCTAAATAATAGTCGTAGATCACTAATACAATTGTTTCATTTCACTAAAATAAAAAAAGCCCTACTACATTTCATCTGTAATAAGACTTATATACGTTGTGTAGAATCTAATTAATCTCAATGAATATAATTGCTCAAAAAATATTAAAATTGTTCAATTCTTTTTTATGAAAACTTCCGTTATTTCAACACCTTAGGAGAATAGTCCAATTGTACCACTACGAAAAAGAATGAACATTCCTAAACCAATTAGAACAATTGGAACAATAATATGACAGTTTTCCTCAAGTACTTTAGCTAGTATAGGAGCTTTTATCAATTTGTAGCTAATAAAACACCATATCGCTATCATGGAAAAAAAGATAACTAATGTAACGATATTTGTTTCAAGAGTTTGACTAGCAAACATTGGTATATAAATCGAAATATTGTCAGCTCCATTAGCTAATGTAATTGAAGCTACTTTAAATAATGAAACAGTAACGTTATCGATAACTTCATTACTTTTATAAGAACGAAGTGACAATAGTCCTTTAACCCCCATATAAATTGGCACGAATCCTAATAATCCAATCCACGAAACAGGAATGAAAAAAGAGCTTAAAGACCCAATGATACTTAGAAAAATAATCATACTAAATCCTAAATATTGTCCAATAACAATATAAAGTTTTTTTCTCGTAGCTTTTTCGCGGACAGCTCTTCCTTCTTTCCTAATTCCTTCTGTTCTTACTTGTGAAAATAAAACAAGTAGTATAAAAATGTCATCAATATTTGTTGTAGCGAATGCCACAACAGAAGAAATTATGGTTGTAATCAATAAAAGCCAACTACTTTCATTGTAAACTGATAAGAAAATAATGGTCTATGAATGAAGTGCACGTTCCATCACAAAGTTTGTTAACTGTAATTTTCTAAATGTTTTTAGCAACATGTTAGTTCCTTTATAAAACAATATGAATATTCTAAGTATCTGCTACTCATTTCATTTTAAATTAAATAACTCTATTCTCTCTACACAAAAAATGTTTTGTACTAAAAAGAGCCCTATATTAGGACTCTTTTTAGTATTACGCCACTTTCCGATGTAGATGTTTTAGTTCCTTTGTCTTCTCTGCAGTTGGTGGACGGATTAATATTGAAATAATGAAGGAAATAACACTTAAAACACCAATTATAATGAAAGTTGGTTGAAATCCTCCAAGTATCGCTCCAATGAATGATCCTGCAAGCGCACCAAATCCGAAACCTTGGTAGACAATCCCGTAATTTGTACTATGGTTTTTTAATCCAAAGAAATCTCCGACAATAGCTGGGAATATAGTTATATTACCGCCGAAGCAAAAGGCGACACTTGCTACACAAGCAAAATAGATTACGTAATTTAGCGGAATAAAACTTAAAGTAAAGACTGACAATCCTATAATAATAAACGTTGCAGAGACAATTTTCATTCGCCCGATTTTATCTGATAACGTCCCAAGAATGATTCTACCTACTGTATTAAAGATTGCAATCATAGCAACGGCGTTTGCAGCGGTTGCTGCGCTAAGTCCAACAAGTTGTACGCCGATATCTTTTACCATACTGATTAAATACAAACCACCCATACACGAGGTGAATAACATAAAAAATAGCAGATATACTTGTTTCGTTCGCATCATTTCACGCGGAGTATAGTCATTGTGTAATGTTTCAGTTACAGCATTACTTACAATTGCCTCACGTAAGAAGAACGATCCGATTAACACTAAAAGTAACACGATAATACCCCAATATAAGAATGCTTGTGATACACCAAGGTTATCGATAAGATTTCCGTTTATATATCTAAAGATTAAGCTGCCCATTCCATACGCTGATACAGATATACCTGAAATAAGCCCTTTCCGATTTGGAAACCATTTAATTAAATTAGATAGTGATGTAATATAAGCTGTTCCATCCGCATAACCAACAACGACACCAGCTAATAAATATAATAGTGGTAAGGAAGAAACTTGTGAACTAAGTATTAAGCCGAGTCCTAAAACAATTCCTGCAGTAGCAATAAGTTTCCGAAGTCCTAATTTTTTCTGTAACTTTGCTGCAAATAAAGTTGAGAATGATAAAGAAAAACTTGTTATGGAGAAAGTTATCGCTACTGAATTAAGATTCCATCCAAACTTACTTACAAGGGGTTGATTAAATAAACTCCATGTATAAATTGTTCCAAGGCCAATTTGAACAATGATTGTACCTAGAACAATTAGTAACGGATTTATAGAAGTTTGTTTCATACTAACTGTCCCCTTCTTTTATCTTGACATGAATTTTCACAGTTAGTATATCCATCATAAATTGCAAGATACTGTACGGAAAATGGTAATTAAGTTCATATACACAAAAAGACACTTCATAAAGAAGTGCCTTTTGCAGGTTATATCAGATATTTCTAAAGAAAGCTTTGTTAAGATAAGACATTTTCAAATGCTTATGTATATATGTTATCAAATAATTTCTTAAATGTTATGAGACTTAAGACGTATTTTTCATTCATCATATAGTCGGATGAAAAATTAATATTCGATTTCATCAAAATCTTTCGGCTGCGGTACAGTTTGCATATTAGCTGCATCTTTAGGATCGCTATAAATTGCATTTTGCTCTGTATTTACATCTTTTATATTTTGCTTTTTATTTTTGTTCACTTTATCTTTCACTTTCAATCACTCCTTTTCGTTATAGGAGTAATTATGCCCTATTACCGTTACTAAATGTATCTGCGACTAAATTACTAAATTCACGTAAATAATATAAGTAATTATCACCACCGTAGTTATATCTTTTATTATACATCTTTGCAACAACTACATTATATTCAGGTATTACTAAAATGGTCGGTCCAGTAATCCCTAATATTTGATACGACCCTTTTGGAACACGTTCACCAAGTTCGCTTAATTGCGCAGGCTCATTTTGGATGAACCAAAACAATCCATTTTGTGGTAGCTCTTTGTTTATATATGTTGGACTCTGCAAACTCGTAGCGATTTTTATAACTTCTTTTGGAACAATTTGTTTACCATCTATCCCACCTTGATTTAAATGAAGATTGCCCCACTGCGCAAATTCTCTAGCTGAGACAAACAAATTTTTTTCAGTACCGTCATCTACCGTACCAATTTCACTAATTGCGTCTTCATTTGGATTATTAACAACGTCAACTAAATTTTCATCTCGCTGAACTCTCCAACCTGTTTCTTGAAAATTAGCAGGCTTAAACACACGCTCCTTTAACAATTCAGGAAAACTTTTGTTATATAGCTGATAAATAAGACGTGTCATCATTCTTACATTAATATCTCTATACGCCCATGATTGCCCCGGTGCAAATTCACGAAAAATTGTCCTGTCATTCGTTTCTTCTAATCCATGCGAATGTGTTACTAAATGTCTTATCGTCGTTTTACTAAGCAATGCAGGATCAAAGTCTTTAAAATATTTTATCGCTTCATCATCAATAGAGTTTATTTTCCCCTCATAAAGCGCATACGCTATCATTAATCCTAAATAACTTTTTCTAGCAGAAGCAACGTTAAATTGTGAAGATGCTGTTACTCTCTTGGTTGTAGATGTATTTGAGTGATAACCACTATAATGCTCTAGTACGATTTTATTATCTTTTATAATACAAAGTGCTGTAGCAGAACTATGATTTTTTTCTTTTATATCCTCTACCCAAGAAATCAACTTATCATATGTATACAAATAAATCCCCCTTAATACACATCAAAATTACAGCATGAAAGAAAAGTGCAAAATAGTTTTTACACCTTTCTTTCATATAAAATAACTTGAATTTTCTATACTTAAATAATCCACCAGTTCCAGCAATTAAAGCAACTGAAACATCCTGCGCATCCTATGCATCCGCCGCAACGACCTGCACAACCACCACATCTACCGCAACGTCCACCACAACCGCCACATCCGCCGCAACGACGTGCATCGTCTTGAATGTAATAGTATGGATATTGACTTTGTTGTTGATCCCAATACACAACATTGCCAGTTTGATAATCATTAAGGTTTAATGATTGTAGTTCTTGTTGAAACTGATTCATTATGAAACCCTCCATTTATAAATGTAAATTCCGTCCAAATATTAAAGTTAATAAATTCTTTTAAACAAAGTAGAAACAAGACTATAGACTAAATGCGTACATCAACAAAATATGAACTTACACTAGGTGATGTACCTTGTTTTTCAGCCTATTTTCTTTATATTCATTCGATGGACGTATTTACTATAAATAAAGTGATTTAAAAATTACTAATCCAACAATTTAGGAGTTCATCATTTAACTTACTTTCTAGTAATTCCTTTACTAAAGGCATTGGCATGATTTCATAATGATTTAAGGCTTCTTGATTATAAGCTATCCAGTGAAATACTAAATGAGACTCGCTAGATTGCGGTGTTAAGTCCGTATGTAAATCTTGTGACTCTACTTCAAAAATGTGGTTAATTTCATGATGAAGAATTTCTTTATCTTGCCATTGATTTTCTATGACGCCTAAAAATTGTTGTATACTACAGTTTACTCCAAGTTCTTCTCTTAACTCTCTTTTTAATGCATTCTCTGCTGATTCTCCAATTTCAACATGGCCAACAGGTAAAAAATAATGATGGCCGATATATTCAGCAACTAATAATTTTTCATCTTTTATCATGACTGCTCGTACAATATGATGAAATTTACTTTTCAATTGATATTCCTCCTAGTTATTTAATGTATAGTTTCTCAAAATAGTCATTTAGTATTGGTATAATATAAATCATAGGTGTTTCATACGGATGAATATCATTAATAACTTCAAGAGCATCTTTTACAAGTTCTCGTTTACACTTTATTTCAACTTTACATTCTTGTCCTTCGCATATTTGACCAATTTCTCCATTAAAAGGAGATGCCTCTTCTAAAGGTCTCCAATATCCTTTCACTGAACTATAGGAAAGACAATGGTCATATTCGCCCGTTTTACATGCTCCAATTTTATTTAATTCATCCCTTAATGTTTCAATATATTCTTCAGGAATGAACACTTCAATTTTCACTTCAGTAAATTGCATATTTCATTTCACACCTTTACTTCTTAATAGTTAAACAAATAAACGGTATACTTGCTCACCATCATACTCCTGTCCTAATGATATGAAACCATATCGTTCATATAATTTCTTTGCAGAGAGATTATCTTTATGTACGGTTAATCTTATTTCTTTACACGATTTAAAAGTATTTTTTATTATATCAATACTTTCTTGTAATGCTGCTTTTCCATAACCATTACCTTGTTGCGATTGATCAATAATAAATCCGTTAATCCAATACATATCCGATGTCTCTATTACAACAGCATGCATAACAAAACCAACCATAAGGTCACCATCGTATATAGCGAATGGTATGTACTCTACATTATCACCATCTGGTTTTATATATACTTTAGCAAGTGAAACTGCTACAGCGGGGACAAATTTTCTTTGATCTTCTTTAACTTGTAACTTTAATGCATCTTCCCAATTGTCTCTCGTAACAACCTTTAACTGGACATTCAATATTGTAAGCTCCTTTATCTAGAGGATGTATTTTTATATTCAACGCATTGAAATAATTCCCTTTTTCGACAACAACTTATAACATAATTTTTATAAAATCTTGAATAAATTTTTGTTCATCTATTTCTAATGCTATACGGGCTCCTTCAGATATAGAGCTATGGCGAAAATCAGCAAATGTTTGTCCTTTCGTATCTCCGTATGTATCTACATTTACTGTACGATGCACAAATTCAAAAAAACTTGGATTTACTAATCCGCTTATTGCAACCACATCATGTAGCAAAGGTCCTTCCATAGATGGATTAAGTTTTTGGTATGCGGATAGATAGTAGTCATACATTGGTTTCATTATCATATGAAATGGATTCTTTGCATTAGCTTGAATATAGTTAAATACATTTGGTGTTAACACAGCTTTGTTTGTTACATTTAAAGGGAATATGAATAAATTCTTTGCTTGATGGAAAACAATTTTACTTGCTATCGGATCTCCCCTCTGCTAATGGCGTAACGTTTCCTACTTCTAAAAAAACACCACCCATGAAATAGATTCCTTTTACATTTAGCATTAAATCATTCCATAAATTAAAAGCAATTGCTAACGAGGTAGATCTTCCTACATCAACAATCGTTAAATCTTTTCCGTACTTTATAAGAATCGCAGCAATACTGCCGAAATTATATATTGGAATAGATAATATATTTTCTGGAACATGGATGGGCCCTAATCCTTCTACTCCGTGAATTTCAGGATAGTACGTAGTAATTTCTTCTGTAAGTGGTTTTGTTGCACCACTAATGACAGGAATGTTTTGTCTATTTGCTAACTGTAAAATATACGCTGCATTATGTGCAGCATGTATATGCTCAACATTTCCGTATCCAGTTACAATACCTACAATTTCAATTTCGGGATGCAGTAAACCATACATAATGGCAAATGAGTCATCAATACCTGGGTCTCCGAAAAATAATACTTTTTCCAAGAAATACTCTCCCTTCATAAAAACATAGAGTCATCAATAACTATGTATATGAAAAAAGCAAGTATATCTATGCGAATTTTAGAATGGATAATGTTTTACGAAACATTAAAAAGGAACTAGCGAATGCTAATTCCTTTCTTCAGTAACCATTCTCAAATTTAATTAATTATCGTATCCTTCATAAATTGCATCATTTATTAGATTTTGTGTTTTTTTATCATCAGGTACAGGCTTCCACCAATTTCCTGTAATAAATAACATAGTTAATAAATTATAACTATCACTAAAATAACTTTCTCTCTTATTCTTCATCCAATCCCAACCACTATTTACCCACTTTTGATTATTGCTACTCGTTATACTTGCAGCAATAAACGGTGAAACAAATACAGCAGTTGGATAACTACCAATATTGGATCCATTTAATTGATAACCATCCACAATTTTAGAAGGATTTCCATTCGTTTTATTTTGAATCCATGAAGAGACTTTATCAGAAATGACTTTACTTCGCTTCTCGCCGTACATCGCATAGTCCATTACAATTCTTAAAGGTACTCGACTAGCATTATAATAATATGCATTTGTATATTCTGACTCATCTAAGAAGTCTTTAGGTGCGGGTTGTGGTGGGTTTTTTACAACGAAATCTGAAATAAGTCCTGTATTTGGAGAGTACTTATTACTAAATTGCGTATAAACATCGTACAAATTATTAATAACAGTAAGCCAAGTTTTATCACCTGTAAATTCATAAAATGCTCTAAGGTGTGACATCATCCAATCAGATGGTCTCGTATCAAGTGAACTTTTAGAATCCCAATCTCCTAAATTTAGTCGGTTATTATTTGTAACATTACTAGCTTTAATACCTTTTGTAATCATGTCTTGTGCTTCTTTCAAATAATTAACTGTTCCATTAGATCCCCACTGCTTATGAGCAAGAAGAAGAGAATACGCAATATCTAAATCTCCATCAGTAGCAGAATCAAAATGACCTTGTGCTTTTTTACTATCTGCGACAACCCATCCCATTAAATTAGGATTTTGAGAACTTTTAAAAGTTCTTGCTGTTTTAAATAAACCGTCATAGATTTTTTGAGCATTCGAATCATAACCAGCCATTAATACTGTAATTATCATCCCATACCCTTGACCTTCTGAAGTTCCAAGTGGCTTAAACCCATCAGCATCACCTGTAATCTCTCCTTTTACATAATAACCACCAGGTAAAGAAGATAAATCATTTTTCAAATATTTCTTTTTCCAATTATCGTAGTAACTTCTTACAGAAGCATTTAAACTTTCCTGTGTAACATGATTCGGTTTTATAACACCTGCATAATTAACTTGCAAAGGAAATGGTTTCATTTCCTTTGCAGCAGCTACTTGTTGATTAACTACGGGAATAGAATTTTGTATTGAATTGTCCGTTACACTTGCTGCGAAACTAGAATTAGAAAAACTAGCTAGTCCGATTCCTACAATAGAAATACATGTAAAAATATTTCTTTTTCCATTCATTATGTTGTCAGCTCCTTTTAAAATGCTTACTACATAAAATGTAACATACAATATTTAACTGAAATACAAAATATTATATTTATCAACATAAGAAAGAAACTATATAAAAAAGTATCATAAAATTATTATTGAATTACATTATACGGATTGATTATTTGCTAAATTCCTATGTTTTTCTTTTCTTAATATGGGTATATGAGCAATCACAATTCCAAGTATAGTAATTCCTCCGCCAATTATCGAAACTAAAGTTGGCACTTCTCCTAACCATATCCAAGCAATGAAACACGCAGCTATTGGCGTTAAATATAGAGAACTTGTTGCTTCAGAAGCACCAGCACGAGATATAATATAGGCCAATGCAATATACGGGAGTACTGTTGGAAAGACACCTAAATATATAACGCTCAAGTTAACTTCAAGAGGAGCTGCTAGTATTTCTTGATAAACTCCGGGTAAGAAAATAAGCATACATACAGTACTAGACAAAATTGTATATATGGTAAATGGTAAGAAGCCGTATTTTTTTAAGTAAGATGTTTGGAAAACGAAAAATAGACTTTCTGAAATTGCTGCTAATAATATAAATAATCCCCCGCTATTCAATTGAATATCATCGCCCTGGCTAAATGAAATTAAGGCAATTCCTGCAAAACTAATTACACCACCAAGCCAACCATTTAATTTCATTTTGTCATTCAAAAAAACAGAAGCAAGAATTGCCGTCACTATTGGGGTGACTGAAATAATTAAACTTGCAGATCCAGCATTTACTGTTTTTTCGCCGTAATTTAATGCGATGTGATAAATAGTAAACCCTAAAGCACCAAATATAAAAATTGCTGGGATATCCTTTAAATCCGGTAGTCGTAGTTTGTATATAAATGAAAATAACAAAAGTATAAATGAAGCGATTAATAAGCGTAGTAAAGTAAGGTGTTCAGGCGTATAAGATTCAAGCCCCATACGAATTGCTGGAAAAGCAGTTCCCCATATAAGAATTGTAAAAGCGTGAGCACATATAATGCGTAAATCCCATTTTTTATTATGCATATTTTCTCTCCTTCCCTAAAAAACCAACCATTTTTAAATTACTAATTATTTCTTTTCATCATATTTAATAGTTGATACAATGTCTTCAACCAGTTATTTATCGGAAAAACCAACCACTTTGAATCTTTTAAATAAACGAAGGAGTTTTTTATATGACAACCGATAAAAAAGCGCCCAAATATCGGCAGATAATAGACTATATGAAAGAAAAAATTGAAAACGGAGAATGGCCAATTGGAAGTAAAATCCCTAGTCAGCGGCAGTTAGCAAAATTATTTCATGTAAATCGAAGTACTGTAATAAATGCGCTAGATGAACTTATGGCAGATGGTTTAATTCAAGGACAAATCGGAGCAGGAACAATTGTAACAAATAATACATGGTCATTATTAGCAACTAATCCCCCGCCCGATTGGAGTGAATATGTAAAGGCTGGTATTCATAAACCAAGTAAGTTAATGGTGCGAGAAATAAATGAAGCAGAAGCAAATAAAACGCTTATCCATCTTAGTAAAGGTGAACTTGCACCTCACCTTTTCCCGCTCGAAACTATGCAATCTATAATTAAAAACGTCAGTGAGGAATTAGATTATTTCGGATACGAAGAACAAAAAGGTTTTTATCCGTTACGTGAAGCAATAAGCAAATACGTAAAATCATTTGGAATACATGCAACACCGGGTTCTATATTAATAGTCTCTGGTGCACTCCAAGCATTACAATTAATATCAATTGGTCTTTTACATAGAAAATCAACTGTTTTACTTGAACAACCTTCTTACTTATATTCACTTCATGTTTTTCAATCAGCAAATATAAATTTATCCGGTATATCAATGGATCATCACGGTATTTTACCTAATGACTTATTAAAACGAATTAAATATAGTCAAAAGAATAATATTTTATATTCAATCCCTTGTTTTCAAAATCCAACGGGGATATTGATGTCCAAAGAGCGAAGAAAAGAAATATTAAAAATATGTGAAAAAGAGCAATTGCCTATCATCGAGGATGATATTTACCGAGAGTTATGGCTTGATGAATCACCTCCAGCTCCTTTAAAGTCGATGGATAAACATGGACATGTATTATATATTGGTAGTCTCTCTAAAACACTTAGCCCAGGACTTAGAATTGGATGGATAATCGGACCAGAACCTGTTATTGATAGATTGTCAGATATAAAAATGCAAACAGACTATGGATCCAGCTCTTTATCTCAAAGAGTAGCTGCTGAATGGATAAATGAAGGTTTTTATGAAGCACATGTAGCAAACGTAAGAATGCACCTGAAAGAACGAAGACAAATAATGATACGAGCTTTAAATAAATATTGTGCAGATATTGCATCATGGGATATTCCTAGTGGTGGATTTTTTATATGGCTAAAGGTTGTACATAACATTCCGATGAAAAAACTATTTTCAGAGGCACTATCAAAAGGAATTCTTTTAAATCCGGGACGTATTTATGAAGAAGAATCAGATCAGTACATTCGTTTATCATATGGATATGCTACTCCAGAACAAATGACTAACGGAATTAAATTGCTCAGTGAATTAATTCGGAAGTTAACAGCATAAAAAAATCCTCTTTTGTTTTTGGAGGATTTTTTTATGTATCTTATTTACCACAATTTCATTTCCTGCCCTAATAAAATAAGTTCTTCATAAGGATCTCCGTCAATATTTAATACTTGAGCAAAAGCAGGTTCTGTTTTTAAACCTTGTTCCTTTAAGCGAATAACTTCTTCCCTTATATGGGGATGCTGCATTAATAGCATGTGCTCCACTATCATGTGTCTATATGCATTTTGATTACGCACTGGCTTCGGTTGAGCAAATAATTCAAATTCAAAACCTTCGAATTCAAAATTCACCTTTATCGATTCAGTACCTTTAATTTTTTTCTTTTTTATGTTGAACCCTCCATAAGAACCATATAAAGATTTCATTTCCTGCTCAAAAACATCAAAATTATATACTTCCATTACAATATCTAAGTCAGATTGAGGAGTATCAATTCTTATAGGGATTGTCCCGCAAAGAACGGGATTATATAAAGCTAAATCCTCCATTATGTTTAGGCTATTCAAAACATCATATATTTTTTGTTGTTTCTCATTGCCAGATTGTAAATATGTAATAGATGTAAACATAGAAGTCTCTCCTTCATTTAACATAATAATCATCTCACTAAATATTTAAATCATTGGGTTTTGTTCTAGGAGTACCTTTATTTCAATATATTAAGCCGAACTAACTATATTTTTCAACTTTTCTCCTATACTGCAATACTATAAAAATAAAAAAGGAGGAATTATTATGAGCATTTTTAACATTCTTTTAACCATACACATCCTATTTGGAACAATATGCTTAATCACTGGTATTGTAGCGATGGTTGCCCAAAAGAAGAAAGGAAAACATACCGAATGGGGCGAAATATATCATGCATCCTATGTTGTCATTACCCTTACGGCAATAATATTATCCATTATCAACTGGGATAAAATCGCATATTTATTTTATGTAGCAATCTTCTCTTATTCATTTGCGATTTATGGATACCTTGCACGAAAAAAACGTTGGAAAAATTGGCTCCATCACCACATTAGAGGCATGTTAGGTTCTTATATTGGTGCAGTCACCGCGCTTTTAGTAAATGTCGGCATCCATATTCCCATTATAAATTTACTTCCGCCAATATGGTTTTGGTTTTTACCGACCTTAATTGGTATCCCCCTCGTAGCCAGTGTATCAAAAAAATATAAAAAGCGTAGTTGAAATTAATTACATTTTGATTACTTTCTGATTATTAGAATGAAAAATTATACTCTATGTATCACGAATGATATTATAAGTGTTCGCCCTATGAATATTTAAAATAAAGTGCCGCCCAACTGGACGGCTCTTATTTTCACTTTACAAACGTAACATATTCACCAGAAACCCATTGATTTCCACCAACATTATACCAACCATCTTTATATCCAAACGATTGATATTTTTCACCTTGGTACACGTTTTTCACAATGCCGTAATTTGTTCCTGGGCCGGTACGAACACGCAATACATCAGCGATTATAGTAACTACACCTACACCATCGTTTGATGATTGTGAAGTTGCTGGTACATTTCCTCCCGTATAACGAATGTATGATGGATCGTTATAAACCCACTGATCGCCACCTAGATTTAACCAGCCATTTGATTGTCCAAATACTTTGTAGGACTCTCCTTTCCCTAATTGACGAATAACGCCATATCCAGTACCAGGTCCTTTTCGTAAATTTACATTACTACCGTTAATATAAGCAACCCCTACATTATCATTCGACGTGGGAGGAGTCACTACGTTTTGAGCACCTTTTCCAAAAGTATCCGTTCCATACCCTTTGTAGTTATATTGCAAATGCGGGCTATCCACAAATCCTTTCCAGTCACCGCCCCATTCGAAACCAATTTGTTTAGCATAACGAATTGCTGAAGCCCACGGTTCTTTATTATAGCCATTCCAATCTTCTGTACCATTCGACTGAATTGGAACAAAATCTAATGCCTGTCCTACTAAGTGATATGAGCGCATCGTTTGTGATGCTCCTTTACGAACATATTCACGTTGTTGCTCGACCGTACGGATTGTTTCATAAATTAATACTTCAATTCCATTGTCGATACAGTACTGATACCACTTAAAAGCTGCAGCTTTCGTATTATCCGCTAATTTATTCAGATTACTTACATTTCTATTGTGGTATTTCAATATGCAACATCTCCTTTTCTATTATCCTATGCAAAACTCGTCTCACGGGTTGTACATATACCTAGAACGATACGAAGTACAAATACATAGGAAGCCAATTCAGCTAAAAAGGTTTTCACTTCTAGCTTCAAACTTTGTAAGTTGAAATCGAAGCAATAAAAAAACCACAACCTAAGTCTTCAAGTTGCGGTTTTTGGTATTTTCTTTTTATATGCTACATGCCTTCTTGCATTGATAATCCTAATATGCAGGTTTTGTAAATTTTTCCTTTATGAATAACACTTCTTATTCATGACTTTTCAAATCCAATAATATTGAATGTAAACGATCCGGATAATTAGTAAACATCCCATCGACTCCCCATGAAAGTAACTTTTTCATATCTTTTTCATTATCTACTGTAAATGGATGAACTTCTAATCCGCTTTTCTTTATTTTCTTTACATAATCTGAATCAATATATTTGTAATTCATACCAAGACCTATGCAGTACGTTTTATACTTTTCTATCTCTAATTCTGTTAATTGAACTGCTTTTTTATAAGGTAATAATTGTACTAAGGATATATTACTATTTAAGCCATGAATCTTTTGTAGACTTTCTTCACTAAACGATTGAATAATAACTTTATCCTGTATTTCATAATGATTAATAATTTCTAATAATTTTTCTTCCATTCCTGGATATTCATTAGGTGATTTTGTTTCGATATAATAGTTCGCATTATGCCCAAACGTTTTAATAATTTCTGTTAATGTTGGGACTTTAACATTTTCAAATTCTTTCTTTGCTAAGTTCGGATATTTTTCATTAAAAAAAGAACCAGCATTTAGTTGCTTTATTTCTTCTAATGTATGCTCTTTCACTAGCCCAGTACCATTTGTTGTACGGTTTAAGGTTTCGTCATGCATTGCCACTAAATGCCCATCTTTTGTCATTTGGAGATCAATTTCTATATAATCTCCATTTATTTTTTGTCCTAATTGATATGCTGCTATTGTATGTTCAGGCGCGAACGCAGAAGCACCTCTATGTGCGATATTTTTTATATGATTTGATTGATTCATAACTTTAGTATACTTATGTTCATTAATTTTCTGAAAAACAAAGATACTTATTATTATAAAGGCACAAATTATTGTAACGAGATATATCTTTTTCATAACGATTTATAAGCTCCTATATAAAGACAATTTAACTTGAATGATTTACTCAATTAAATGTCGATTTTCCAATACAGTCATTTTGCCGATAGCTTGAAATCCCGATTTTTTATAAATATTGATTCCATCGGTTGAAGCTTGTAATACACAATACGTATTTTTAAATTTTTGTGCTTCTTGCAGAAGGAAATTGAACATAGTAGATCCGAATCCTCGTCCTCTCATTTCTTCTTTCGTTGCGATGTCATAAATACCAATACTATCTTTTGAACATATCAATGAACCAACAGTTACGATTTCACCTTCATAAAATCCTAAAAATAGTTTCATATTCTCACTGTTCCATAAATCAAGATTAGAAATTTGATTATAGAATGCTTGTACATGTATACCTTCTTCCGATGTGCCGAATAGATTAGCTAACGTTTCTCCAAATTTTTTTATTAGTCCAGGTGAAGATGCTTGTTGAATTGTAAAACTTACTGGCATGTGTATTGTTGGAGAAATTGTTTTTAAGTCTGCTACCATCGCAATATTTTGCTCCGTTTCTTTTAAACCGATTTTATTTAACCCGCTTTTTATATCCCGCTCTTGCTCCTCATCCCATAACCAAACACTCATTGGAAATTTCTTTTGATTATAGTATTCTACCTCCTTATGTAATTTCTCGACCCCTTCCGTTAAATTATTGTTCAGTAGAGTAATGATATTGAATGTATCGGCAGGTAATCCACAATCAACAGCAATATAATCTTTCGTTTCTTTTATACTCATTCCGGGCACAAATTGCGCAACATATGAAGTTTTAAATGCAAAGTTATCTATTAGTAATTGTTTATAATTCATCAATAGTTCTCCTTTTCATAAAAAGTAATACTCGAATCTCTCTATATTAAATATAACATATTAGAAATTTACCTTTTTTTATAAAAAGTACCTCTTTAAATTGTGCTTTATAGTTTAAAATAATTAAAAATGATATAACGTTGTCGGAATGAAAAAAGTGGTATATAATAAATATTAACATTACTAGTAATTATTTTAGGTATTCCTAGAATAAAGGAGCGATACATATGAAAATTACTATTTATTTCGGAAGTCATGAAGATCAAGATGTTCGTACTATGGACTGTCATTTAGATGTAGAAGATACAGAAGAGATTGTTTCTGTATCATAATATAAATAGTTAGGGTAAACCCTATTCCCTACAGCGTTTAAGGCACCTTTTATAAGGTGTCTTTTTTGTTATATTTTCATCAAAAAACCTTTACTTTATAGCGTTTTAATAGTAAAATATAAATATACGAACAAATGTTCTTTTTTATTTCAAACGTACATGAAGGGATGATTTTAACAATGGCTCCATTAAAGCGCAGAGGAAGAAAAAAGCAAGCACCTATTATTTCAAATACAGGCTTTATCGGCTCTGTCTTTATTGATACATTGGAGTTACAAAAGAAATCCTATTATTTCGCTCGTAAAAAACTTCAAATTGTTCATCACGTATTAGATGGTCTCTCTGGAGCAACAAGCGCTTTGTTTAAAGAACATAACATTTCAGCATACATGTCATGTGTATATTTACATAAACAAAAGAAAATTGGCTTTGTTCTTTCAACGAAACCATTTGAACAAAGTGATGGCGTTGCTTATTTTGTAAATTATTTAATCGAAAAGAATTTTTACGGCGGCTATGACGAAGATGTAGAATATCAAGAAGTATTTAATACAGGTTTTATCGGTGTAGTATTCGCTGATTTATCTAGTATAGATCGCTTTAATTTCGAGTTTGAAATGGGTATGCTAACGAAATTAATGAAAGATATGATTATTCCGGTTAAAGAACTCTTTTTACGCCATAATGTACCGGCTTACATCTCCACTTCTCACTTAGAAGAACAAAACAAATTAGGTTTCGTTCTCTCTGTAAAGCCATATGACGAACGCGCTGAAGCAGATTTATATTTTGAAGCATATTTAAAAGAACGCGGATTATTTATTGGTGATGAAGAAGATGATATTGATAAGATTGTCATTAGAAAAACCGCTGAATTACGATAGAAAAGCGCAGGATGCTAATCCTGCGCTTTTTAAGTTACGTTAAACACTATAATCTTTTGAATGAATTTCTAAATTAAACTTATTTGCTAAAATTTTATTCAAAGTAAAAAATACAATCCCCCCTGCAATGGGAAGCGTGTAGGCTGGAATGAAATTTAATAATAGTCCTGATATTGCAAGTGCTATTGGTTGCATTATTTTACCTAAGCTTAATCCAATACTAAGAACTCTTCCTCTATATTCTTCAGGAATCTCATTTTGCATGAAATACATTAAAGGAATATCAATTTGTGCTATCATAAATCCTAAAAAGAACATAATCATGCAATACGTAGTAACATATACCAAATTATTTACTACAATAGATTTAAATAAAACAGGTATCCCTGAAACTATCATAAAAATTGCCAACATAAAACTTATTTTTTTCAATAGATAAGAATAAGAATAACAATCAGTTATCTTTTTCACTAATATTGCACCAACTATCATACCTATCGGAAAAGTCCCTTGAATCATACCAAATTGCTTAGAATTAAGATTGAGAACTGTGTTAATAATGTATGGCAACGGAACGGTTACAGCAAAGCCTAAAAAGAAATTAAGGGAAATTAAAATACTAAAAGTATTTTTTAAGCTTTTCCGCTCCAATAAGTAAGAGTATCCCTCCTTTATATCTTCAATAAAATTAATTTCTCTAATTGAACATTCCTCATTTATGTTTTGCTCGCACAATTTAAAGTTTATAAACAATATGGATATAGCCGAAAGGATAAATGAAATACCGTTAATAATTATAAAAGTTTTCATATCAAAGACTGCAAAAACAATGCCCCCTAACATAGGCCCTAAAATTAAAGATATAGAATCGATAATTTTACTTATAGAATTAATACTCATTAACCGTTCTTTAGTAACCATATTCGGTTTTACGGCCTCTAATCCTATTCCAAAAAACGTTGTAAATACGGTCATAAGAAAGGTAGTAGTATAAATAATGAATAAGTTTAATCCATAATAGTTGCTTAATATATAAACAGTTATTAATAAGCACCCGCTTAATACATCCATGCAAAAGACGAGTTTCTTTTTATCAACCTTATCAGCAATGACACCGGCAAATGGATTCATAACAATCATTGGAATCGTTCCTAAAATAAGCGTAATCGCGAAATTTAAAGCAGATCCGGTTATTTGTAATACATACAATCCTAATGCGAAACTATAAATAGAGCTACCAAATAGTGATACTGTTTTTGCAATTGAATATAAACAAATATTTCTTAGTTCTTGGTTTCTATTTTTATTTTCTATATGTAATCGTAAACTTCCCATCATTTTCCCCCCTGCATAACTTTGTATTACGTACATTGTAAGTTCTTGGGTCAGCCCAATAGCAATATGTACGATTTGAAAAGTTTTAAGGGAAAATAAATAAAAGATGGAGTTAACCCCATCTTTTTCCGAAAAATGAATATGTATAAATTTCTTCTCCTTGAACAAAGAAATCCTCGTACTTTCCGCCTCTTTTTAAATAATTTGAAGTGCTTTCATCAATCGATTGAAACTGTAAATTTTGGATTTCTTTCGTTACTTTTGCAGATGTAAAATTCCCTCGGAGTCTAGGTGCAATTTGGCTATTTATACTAAATTTATTAAATAAAATAAATGAACTTAATAAATAACAATTGTGTTTAAAAAGGGAATTTAATTCGCGCAATAAGAACTCCTCATGTTCAAAACTATAATTACTTGTACCTGATTGATCGATTACAATATCAATAGAACTACTCTGAATAGGTATGTTTAGAAAGTCGGCACAAATAAATACAATATTTCTTTTCACATTTCTTCTCTCAATTACATCTTTTAAAAGTAAAAGTTTATTCAAATCTCGATCAACAGCAATATATAAACAATCTTCCGGTAGTTCTTCATAAATATTTCGTAAAAAGAACCCAATACCAGACCCTAAATCAAGTAGTATTTTTTCATTTAAATCTAGTTGCATTAGTTTCTTTTTTGACCATTCTCCTCCTCTTTGAACATTTTCCAAAAAAGCAGTATCGGTTTCATGGATATAATCCGAAATAGAATCTTCAAGTGATGTCTTTTCATACGCTTTCAATGAGGTGCCAGCTGTTAAAACTCCTGAAATAATCGCGTATTCTTCACCACAATTACAAATTAACTTTCCTTCAATAATTTGATTCTTATTAATAATCCCATCTTCAAGAATTAAATTTCCGTTACACTTAACACATTTAAATAAATGAAGTACTTTTAAATCTACCCCTAAAATTGAACTCGAAATTTCAGTTTCTATAGATAAATTATGTAACACTTCCTTTAATTTATCCCGTTTCTTCTCCAAAAGTTCTATTTCCTGTTCCATTTCGTCATATTTTAGTTTAAATAAAGATTGGTAAAAGGTAATTTTTTCGTAATTCATAGATTTCGCTAAATTTTTATAAAAAAATAGTTCTTTAATTTCATTCAAGCTAAACCCTAAATCTTTGTAATGTAATATAAGTTCTAAATCTCTTTGACAATACTCATCAAAAAAATAGTGCCCTCCTTTTTTTTCAGGAATAATGAGACTGAGGTCCATATAATGTCTAATTGTATCAATACTTATGTTATTTACTTCACCAAACTTACCGATTTTCATAATATCCCTACCATTTAAATATTTTTTTATATAGATTTCTATTTTTACCTTTAAAAATCCTTTCACCTTTTTTTATCAGCATTATTTACGGAATAAACAAATAGTATTATTTATATTGTTGTGCCTAATAATATAACATGCAACTTTTGGTTTTATGTATGTTAAATTGTCAGTATCAAAATTATTAAACCTAAATAGATTTATTACTCTCTACTTAATGAAGTGTACCTATAAACAGACATTATAGCATCGCTTTATTGAATTGTTGGAGTAGGATTACTATAGAAGGTTACATAGGGGGAGCGTCAGGAAAATGCCGATTTACAATGATAAGGGAATTCCAAATTAAAAAGCGCAATTTCTCTGCAAATCAAAACAGAGAAATTGCGCTTTTTAATTATTTCATTTCTTTATTGAATTCATTAACTGGAAGAAGTATTCAGGTTTATGAGTCTTATTTAGGTTATACCATGAATGTAATGCATCTGGTGTAAATACATCTATTTTTTTCAGTACCTCCCTTGCAAATTCCAGAGGAGCTATTCCTGATGCAGTAACTAAATTCGCATCAGATACCGCAGATCCCAACTCATAAAACTTTTCTCCTTTATAGTTAGGACATACCATTTTAGTATATTCTAAGTTATTACTTGTATGCTTTCTAGTATCCAAGTATCCCATATTCGCTAGGGCATCAGTTGCACCACAAATTGCAGCAACAATAGTGCCAATCTTTAGAGCTTGGCCAATTCTTTCCAAGATAGGTTGATGAATTTCTTCGCTCCAAGTAGTCCCTCCTGATAAAATTAAAAGATCTTTACTCTCAAGAGTACATTCATCAAGGGAAATATCTGGTTTTATGCTCAGTCCTCCCATAGTAGTAATCATTTCTTTATTAGCTCCTACTGTAATTACTTTTAAAGGTGCTAAATCTTTTTTGAAATATCTTCCTGAGTTTAGTTCAGCAATTAAATATCCATATTCCCAGTCCGACATTGTATTAAATACATATAGAAAAACTTTTTTTGTTTGCATCCAATAACACTCCAATCACAATTTATATAGCTATTATAATATAACTTCCCTGACAGTTAACGTCAGGGAAGTTATCATACTTGATGAAATTTTATTAATTCCGACAGAACTTCAATAAGTCTTTTCTTAAGACTTATTGGCTCAATAACTTTAATAGATTTATTGTACGGTAAAAGTAAATAAGGTACATATGTATGTATCATATCTTTTTCAAGAAGAAAAACTGCTTGATTTGAAGTCCGTTCTTGTAAATAATGTCCTAAAAACCAATGTTGGCAAATATCAGCTAATACATTTTTATCCCCATTAATAACCAAAGAAATAATATCTTTCTTATCTTCTATAGTTGGAAGAAGACTTTTTATAAAAAAGTCCCGTGCTGAAAAATTTTCTGGCCGGTTAAACTTATTTTCCGTTAGCATTAAACTTTCAATTCGATCTACTCTAAAACTACGGATATCATTCCTAAGATGACAAAATCCAATCACATACCATTTATTATTCCAATAGATAATTCTGTATGGATCGACCAATCTATAATTTAATTTCTTTTCACCATTTTTATGGTAAAGAATTTTTACTGAGTACCCGTCAGCTACGGCCTGCTCCAACTCCTTCAAAAAAGTTTCTATAGAGAGCGGACTTAATCGACTTATTACTTCAAGACTAGTTAAATGTTGATTTATCTTTGTTTCCTGCTCTTGATTTGAGTATTTACTTAGTTTTGAAATGGCCCTATTTAATGCTTCACCTCCATAATACCCGGCTTCTTCTGCAAAAACAGCAGCATGAAATAGTGAAGTTTGCTCCTCAAAATCAAAAAAAAGAGGGGCTTCAATAAAATTGTTCAATAAAGTGTATCCGCCGTTATGTCCTGGTTCTGAAATTATAGGTACTCCACTAGTTGAAATTGTATCAATATAACGATACACAGTCCTTATATTCATCTCTAACTTTTCTGAAATTTGTTTTGCAGTAATTTTTTCACCTGAACGAAGCATCCAAAGAATTGCTAACATATTGTCAATTTTAGGCATATAATTTCACCTCTATATGAAACTTATTTTCTATTATAAATTTCCGATTTTCGGTATAACTCATCAATTGTTCCTTAAACTTTTTCTTCAAAAATAATATCCATTCTGATTTCGTTCAGTTGCTGAAATTGCCTTGAAGAATTCTGGTTAATTGAACTGACACGTATAATAGCATAAATGGTACTGCAAGCGTAACTAGTTTCCTTACTTTTATATTAACCTTTCCCCTTGAAACTAAAGATATATCTTTTATATACTATTGGTTAAATTTGGATGTATGAATATTATTTTATATTGAAAAAATAAATACGTCAAAATTATTTTACGAAAATTATAAAAATCATATTATATATAGATTAGTAAACTACGGAAACAATGCCCCCTAAAAGCGAAAAACGTGTTTCTATCTGTGAATTTATAAGAAAGGATGACGTTTTATTTCTATTTGTATGTGTGATAAATTACACCTATTTCCTTGAGAATTTTAAAAATCCTCATCCCCAATACCATACGAGTTGTTGCTACGGGTCTTGGTTTTGTACAAAAAATCGATAGAAACCAAGAAAATGATTTTATATCTTTTTATGTTTAGAGGAATTAAAAAATCACTACACCTCCTTCATATACGTGTAATATACAGGGATTTATAACTTGATATAGAACATAAAAAGGAGATGTTTATATTATAAATAAAATGATATACATAAGTGGAGGGTTAGAAAATGAAAATTGCAATAGTCTGCTTCGATAACTTTACTGATATAGATGTTTTTCTACCATGGGATTTATTAAATCGTGTACGTTTAGTCGGTGGTCTTTCTGATTGGGATGTACAGCTTTTAGGAACAGAAGAAACTCATATATCTATGTCTGGCTTGCGTATTCCCATGACAGGAAGCATATCTGATATCCCTTTTGCCGACGCTGTAATATTTGCAAGTGGTAAAGGTGTAAAGGATTTATATAAAAATCAACAATATATTAATAGCATTCATGTAGATCCTCAAAGACAATTAATAGGATCTATGTGTTCTGGTTCACTACTATTAGGGGCTAAAAAATTACTAACTGATAAAAAAGCTACTACATATCCCTCAGCAGTAGAACAACTTAAAGAATTTGGTGTAGACGTTATTGAGAAAAGTTTCGTAAACGAAGGAAATATCTCGACTGCTGCAGGTTGTTTTGCTGCTCAAGAACTATCAGCTTGGATTATAAGGACCCTACTTAATGAAGAAATGGTTGATATTGTACTAGAAACTGTTCAGCCAGTAGGAAAAGGTTTATATTTTTAATCTCAAATCAAGTCAAGAAATTGTGGTTGCTCCCCAAAAATGATAAAATAAGATTTTTGTTTCGATTTAACACAAATTTCGTTCTAGAGCGCTATAAAACTTCAACTTGATGGTGGCGTGGTATGCACCATTTATAAATAAAAAAACCCGCGTATCATTCACGGGTTTTCTTCTTAATAACTAATTGCTATTGTACCTTCACCTGCATGAACTGCAAATGAAATTGGTAATGGATATAGTTTGAAATCCATTTCAGGGAATGCTTGTCTAATATCTGCAATCCATTCTTCAGCTCCATCTTTATCGTTAGCATGGAACATGTGAAGTACTTTTGGCAATTCTTTTTCAAGTTCATTTTTAATGTATTCTCGGCATTTTTGGATTTTACGTACTTTCTTTTCAAGTAAAAGCTCTCCACCTTTTACTTCTAATATTAAGTTGACACTTAATAAACTTCCAAGTAAAAATTGAACTCCCTTTACACGTCCACTTGCATAAAGACCTTTTAAACTTTTCGGGAATACATGGAAAGGTCTTCTTTTTTCATCTACTAATGTTTTGTGTATATCTTGTAAAGTCATACCATCATTGTATAACGATTTCGCTTTTCTAATTAGTTCATCCATTGGATAACTTGTTGTTTCGCTATCTAATACCGTTAATGGGAAACCTGCCATTTCTGCAGCTAACTTCATGTTTTGATAGGTTCCACTTACTTTTCCGCTAATAGCAACTGCAAATCCTTCTTCATATTCTTCTTTGCATTTCGAAAATAACTCTACCATTTCCCCTATGTTAGGCTGTGATGTAGTGACAGTTTTACCTTCGTTCAAAGCATTATAAACGCGCTCACGCACACCTTCTTCACAATCTTTGTACGACACACCATCAATAATAACTTCAATTGGGATAACAAAGTTATCTCCTTCTGTTTTAAAACTCGCAGTTGTACTATCAGTAATCCAAGCAACACGCTTCATGTTGTTCCTCCCTTAATTCCTCTTTTCTAATTTTTCTATATATTTATGTTATGAAAAGAGAATATCCCTGTAATAGTAACAGGACTTTATTGTTTTGGCTATAGTAGATAGATGATAAATGTGAATATTTCTTGTCTTTTTCACAAATTAAAAAGAAAATCAAGAAATTTGCTTGATTTTCCTTTTATCTTACATTATTTAAAAGTTTCATTATCTAAAATTACAACATAATCATTTGTTAATCGTCCGGCTTCTTTCGTATAACTAACAAGTCTTTGTACATTATCACAGCTAAGTTTTGCACCCCATACAAGTAATGGTACACCAATAAAGTCGATGTGAAATCTTCTAGAAAACAGACCGCCAAAAGTCATTGGTAAAGGTACTGTTGGTGATGTATTAGAAAAAATAATCTTTTCATGACTTTGATAATGTTTTTGCAGAATCTCTCCTAAATGCTTCATCGCAGGTACAACGATTTTTGATGCGCCGCATCCAATCGTATAAACCGGGTTACCATTTTCATCTACTCCATGAAAAATAATTTTCCCTATATCTTCAGTTTTCAATTTATTAAAGTAATCTACATTTAATATTTCTTCTTTTGTTAGCTTACGATCCGTTGGTAATTTATTTAAATGATAAGCTGCTGCAAGTGCAGTTGAATGCGTTCCGCCGAAATCCGTGTAAATGAATATCATATGATCATCCCTTGTTATAAAAGTTCAATGTTATTTAGTATTACCGTTCACAGCATTGATAAACAAGGGATGAATGTATTTATACTTTTTTATTAATGTATTATTCATTTCCAATTATACTATTGTCTATTTATTATGTTACACCATGTAATAGCCATAAGCTTATCTATAAAAGTAAAAAGACGTACTTTTTCGTACGTCTTTTATCATCTTTATTCAAAATAAATGTATACTTTAACACGTATGAATTGTTAGTTATCAATAGTTTCTATTCTTTTAGAATCCGTCTCATTAAATACTTGAATGTTAAATTTAGCAGCTAGCATTATAGTGATTTTATAAATAAAGTATCCAAGAATACAACCTATAACGTTACATATATTACATCATCAATATCAGTAATTCGTCCCACTCCACTAAATAAAGACTGAATTAATTGTAGCAATTCAATACTAGTTGATATAGAAAATCCTAATAAAATTGTATTTTTAAATTTTTTATATTTATCCCATAGGATTGGTGCTAAAAATCCTAAAGGCATTAATAATAAAATATTTCCGCCTACATTTCTTACAATTAGCCCAATCATAAATAGGGCATCTCCATCATAAGCACTACCAATTTGATTGATGTCTTTAATAATTGATGCAAATGGTATTATGTTGACCGAGCGATTCAGATTTTCAATATTAGAAGGAAAACCGATTGGTAAAGGGAATAAAGTTACTGCAACAACCATACAAATGTAAACCACGAATAAAAAACTTACTATTTCTTTCCACCAAATCACATGTTTTTTATTTTTGGTACCAATTAATATTCCACGTACAATTAAATAACAAATAACCCCTAAAATAATAAACAAACTACCGTTGATCATATACAAATTGTTAACACATCCTTTCATATGAATTAATAATTTAAATTTACAATTATATAGTAATATTTTTTAATTTAAAAATCCATATAAACATATGTAATTGTGCAGAATTACAAAAACCCCTTATTTAATAAATAAAGGGTTCCTCGTTAACTAAAATATTTTTCAGAACAGAAACAATCATAAACCCGTTTAAATTATTTTCGTATCTCTTCTTTTATATCTATATAATTAAAAAGCTCTTTCTATTTCTGTCATTAATTTTTCAGGTCCTGCCTCATTATTCGATGGAATAACTAAAGTGATTCCTAATTCTGGATATATGGCCGAGCGAAAACTGACGCCTGGATCATATCCCATTACATGATATTTGAATACCTTGTTTTCTCGTGTTTCAATCCATATTCCATATCCGTAAGACTGTTTATCATTTACATGAATTTGGGGAGTTAAAAGTAACTTTGTATATTCCTTTCCTAAAATTTCATTATTAAATAGTGCCGCCCAAAATTTCAACATGTCTGGTGCAGTAACATATGCACCTCCATCAGCCCCTCCTTTTATTGGTATAGAGTAAGCGTTTGTTCTCCAATTTTGGTTGGTTTCGTCCTTTATATATCCTAGAGCTGTATGTCTTGGTAATTTATCTAACGAAAAATAGCCAGAATCATTCATGCCAATCGAATTAAAAATGTTTGTTTCTATATACTCCGTAAATTTAAGTCCCGTCTGTTCTTCTATTATTAATCCAAGTATGATAAAACCTGCGTTGTTGTAGTGAAACTTACTCCCAGGTGCAAACATCATATTACTGTTTTGGAATAATGGTAAAAAGTCTTTTAAGCTCTTTAATAGATACATAGGTGTTTGTTTCCAAAGATCCTCGAAGTTATCTATAATACTTTCATCAAAATAATCTGGTATACCAGAGCTATGCGTTAGTAGTTGATGTATTGTAATATCTTCATCGAAGTTTGGAAGTTTTATCTCTAGACAATCCTTTAATTTTGTATGAAAAGAAATAACACCTTTTTCAACAAGTTGACAGATTCCAATTGCAGTGAAAATTTTACATCCTGAGGCAATGCCGAATCTTGTTTGTATCGTATTGTTTATACATTCACTTTTGTTTGCGTAACCCATTGCTTTTTCATAGATTAAGTCTTTTTCTTTTTTTACTAAAACTACTCCAGAGAAATCTATTTTCTTTTGTATTTCTTTTACAATTCTATTAATTTCATCTTTTGTTTTTATCACGACAACCACCCTTGTCTTTCGGTATTGTTCTTTACCCTTATTAATTTTTCCATATAAAAGGGAAAGAACCCTTTTATTAAATACGATAAATTGTTAATGAGAACACAAAGTTCATTTCGAATGTATTCCGCTATTTGTGGGCAGTAGGACCCCCATCTCAAAATTCAGCGAAAGCAAAGAAGTTAAGTGGGGACCCTGCTGCCCGTAAAAGCCCGATTGGTGAGGGCTGATAATCAGTGGGGGATGCTCCCCTGATTAAAATTTCACTTTATTGTCTCAGTAGAATACAACTTAGATTGTGATGGGAATAAAGTAAACACACACAAGACGATAGTAATAAATGACATTATTAATGACCCTACAATAACTACAAGTTGTATAGAAATGAACTGAGTCGCAACACCAGATAGTATTGTAATAAAGATTGTTACTAACGCAATAACAAGTCCATATATGCTCCCGATCCGTCCCATTATATGAACGGGAACATTATTTTGGTAAAATGTATAAAATCCTGTATTTGCATATGCCATAGAGAAAGATAAAATAAAGAATCCAATAGCAGCTATTAAAAATACATTTGAAAAAGCATAAATTAAATAACCAATTGCGATGAATAATGATCCTATTCCAATTAGAAATGAAGGTGCTAATTTTTTTGACAAAATTGTATTTGTTATGGCACCTAAAATAAATCCTGCACCAGCTATACTAACTAGAAAACCGTATTCACTATCTGTTAGTAGTAATACCTCTTTCGCAAACGATAGTTCAAGTGAATCAGTAGCAGTTGCTAATACGAACATACTTTGAAATAAGAAATACACACATACGACATACACATGTTTTCTACTAAAATTTATAACAGTGTTCCAATCTTTTTTTAATACTGTAAGTGATAATGTATTACTAGTTGTATCCGAATCTTCTTTCTTATCAAGATTCGGTAAAAGTAATGTAATGAATCCTGATAAGAGAAATGCTATAGCATTCATATATATAGCAAACTCTGGTGTACTCGCAATTAATAAAACCCCCGCTATCGCTGGACCAATTAAAAATGCACCAGATCCTATTAAACTGCGTAATGAGTTGAAACGTTGTCTTTGCTCTACTGGAATTAATTTCGTCATATATGTCATAGCAGTTGGCTCATAAATTGCACTGGCCATACTTATAAAGAATACAAATACATAAACAATCCAAAGTGACGGAAGTAAAGGTAAAATAGCGATAAATAACGCACGATATATATCGAGGTGAATCATTAATTTCCGTTTATTTAAACGATCAATCATACTCCCAGACCAAGCGTTTGTAAATAAAGTGGCTAATGGTTTTATTACATATAAAGTAGCAACAGCTAAGGCTGAGCCACCCATATTATAGACAAGTACATTCAGTGCTATTAAGTAAATCCATGCCCCTAAATTCGCAATACCAACTCCGGACAATAGTAATAAAGGATATTTCCAATCTTTAAGTAAATTTTTCATTTTTGGCCCCCGCTTTCAAAATTGTTTTACAACAATAAAAAAATCCCACCCCCAAGACTTTTAATCTTAGGGACGAGATTTATCATCGCGGTGCCACCCTAGTTTGTTAATATGTCACCATACTAACCTTATCAGGTACTGCATTCTAATTCATGCTTATACCATAGCTCTATAACGGGAGCTCCCGTCACACCATCCCCTAATAATAGGTTCCGATGTGCTGCTCAGAGGCTTGGTTCAATAAAGAATTTTTACTCCTTTTCAGCTACATGGAGCTCTCTGTGAAAAATTCATTTTATTTACTCTTCTCTTCACTGCATTTATTTTTTCCATATTATCACATATGCATTTAACTGTAAATAAACAATAATCAGATATTTAACAACGTGTCACTGTTAGTTCTTTTATTTATTATTTTTTCTAAAAATTACGGTGCGTGAAATTACTCGCAACTCTAAAGAAAGAGCTATTTGCATATAACTCTTTCCAAATGCCTGGATTAATTCGTATTCGCCTCTGTTAACGGTTGTAACGGCGGTTCTAATTCTAGTTCTAGTGTATCTCCTTCTTGTAAATCTTGTCCTTTTTCAATACTTTGACTCGTTACATAACCCGTACCAGAAGTTTTCAAATCTAATTTCAAAAGTTTAGAGAAATGCATAACATCACGCATGGACCACCCTTTTACATTTGGCATTTGTGCGTTATTCCCTAATAAAAATATACGATCACCTTCACTCATTACCTCGCCAGACTGTGGATATTGTTTTATTATTTTTCCTTCTCCTAAAATTACCGGCTGTAGCTTCTCTTTTTCTACACTTTTCTCTATTGTATCCATCGATTGATTTACATAATTTTGTACTTTTAATTGAGATTGTTTCGCTGCATCAGCTATTTGTTTTTCTGTATACGGTTTCACCTTTAAATATTCAAGGCTGTTTTTTATAACAGGTTTAAATATTTCAGCAAGAGGCTGAGCTCCATACTCATCTCCTTTTAACTTTGGCTGCTTAATAGCTAAGTATACGATTAACTCCGGATCGTCAATTGGAGCCATTCCTAAAAAGGAGAAAATGTAATTCTCTTTCCCTTCCATATATCGGCCATTTTCAGGATTCGGGATTTGTGCTGTTCCTGTCTTACCTCCAATTGGATAACCATCCACTTTATACATTGTACCAGTTCCTTTTGAAGATGTTATAACACGCTCCATTAAGCTTCTAACCTTGTCCGCTGTTTCTTTTTTTATCGGATTCCCAATTTCTTTCGGTTGATTTTCCATAATAACTTCTTTGTTTGTTGGATTTACAACTTTATCAACGATATATGGTTGCATCATTTTCCCGTCATTTGCTATAGCAGTAGCCGCTTGGATTAATTGAATCGGAGTTACTGTAGAACCTTGACCGAAAGAAGTTGTAACCTGTTGAATTTGTGTATTTAATAATAAAGTATTTTTCCTTTCTCCAGGTAAATCTATCCCTGTTTTTTGATTGAATCCAAATTTATTCATATATTGCTTAAATTTATTTGGTTTCAGTAACTGATCTTCTAAAATAGAAAAAGCTACGTTTGATGACCTTTCAAATCCTTCATCAAATGTAATTGATCCCCATCCAAATCCACCATTATGGTCTTTTATATCAGATGAACCAACGGAATATTTTCCAGATTGAAAATATTCTTTTCCGTTATATACACCTTCATTAATGGCAGCTGCTAATGTAAAAACTTTCATTGTTGAACCTGGTTCATATGCATTTGCAATCGGGTCATTTAAAAAGTATTCGATATCACCTACATTAGGATTGTAACTAGGTTTACTAGACATCGCTAAAACCTTTCCTGTTTTTGGATCAGCAATAATGCCAATTAACATAGAAGGATCATAATGTTCTTGCGCTTTGTTCATCGCTTCTTCTAAAAAACTATTAATTTGTTTATCAAGCGTTAAATATACGTTATTCCCATTTTTAGCTGGTTCTACTTTACCTATATCATTTGTAAGCGGAATTCCCCTTCGTGTACCCACATATTCTATATTTCCGTTTGTAGAGTGCAAATATTTATCCAAACTCTTTTCAAGCCCAAACTTCCCTTCCGTATTCCCTTTATCATCTGGTCTAGCAAAACCAAGTATATAGGATGCAAAGTCTTCATTCGGATACACTCTTGCTTTTTCCGACATAAAAGATACACCTGGTATTTTTAAATCATTAATTTTTTCCTTCTTTTCCCTAGATAAGTTCCGACCAATTTTCCCAATTTCAACTTGCGTACGCCCTTCATGAAAGTTTTTTAATACTTCTTCTTTATCAATTTCAAGCGCATCGGCTAATTGTTGTGCGGTTTCATCTTTATTTTTCACTTTATCTTTTCCTTTTAAATTCACAACAACTCGATACGTTGTAGAATCTTGTACTAACACCTTTCCGGTTTGATCATAGATAGTGCCACGATTCGCTTCTAAAACACCTTTTTTATTATGTTGTTCATTCGCGAGATCCTTTACATTCACATTATGCACGACTCCTACTGCCTGAATATAGAATATACGCAAAATCATAATAAGAAACAAAACAATAAAAGCAATCATCATATATCGAGCGCCTTTATTCGTTTGGAGTTTTTGCATACTTATCTCCTCTCTTTTGGAATGGATTCGTACGAAGATCCGTTTTAAAATTTGTAGTTTTTGTTTACGATACTATATGTTTCGAAGTTTTCTTTTTAATTCCTTTAAAACAATGCAAAACTAACTGTTGTTATTTTGTGTTATTATTTTATATATTTAAAATACGGTGCGTGAAATTTCAGAATATTAATTAGTACAACTTGATTACAGAGCACTCTAAACTCTTTTCGTATTTCCTATAAAAAAATTCCCCTCTGGATGTCCAAAGGGGAACTTTTTATAGGAAAATTATGCGATATGGTTATATTTCGCTAAGAAAGGAATTCGTCTCGCTACTAATGCATACATTTTGAATACAAGTTTCGCTATTGGTTCAAACATACGTGTACTTTGCATTACTAAAGCACTCGTAATAAGTGTTAAGAATGCTGCACCAAGTATATCTAAAGGATAATGAACACCTACGTACATACGTGATATACCGACTAGTACTGCCCATAATAGTGCGATATATTTCAGTTTTTCTCCTCTAAGAATAAATACGAAGGCGATTGAAAATACAAGTACAGAATGATCACTAACGAATGATGAATCTGCTGCATGTGGTACTAATTGATGTACATCATGTGATACGAACGGACGCGGATGGTAATATACCGCGTGTATAAGAACATTTACTAATAATGCAATAATAACCGAAAGCGTCGTATATAAAACTGTATATTGTTTTCTAATTGCCTTTTCTTTCTTTCCATTATTAAACCATAAGATAAACATAAATAGAACGGCTACGTATGCAGCGCTATTTGTAATAGCAATCATTAACGTATCTAATAGTTTGGATGAATCAGCAAAATTATTAAACCACTGAAATACTGTGTAATTCATTAAACTCTCTCCTTACATACAAGTGTTCTTGATTTACACAGTATACAATACCATTATGAAAATAGGCTTAAACTTTTTTCATCTAATTCTCATTTTACTATTACTCATGTGACAATTATTAAACAAATTTTATACGCTATTTATGTATAAAGCCGGTAAGCCTTTATAATAAGGCGGTTCGTATTTTTTCATGTTTGAAATACATAACATATTCATTTAAATATACTAATTGCAAAATCATATTTTTTAATTCATTTGAAGTACAATATTTCCGAATTGTTCCCCATGTTCCATACGGCTTAGTGCTCGAATTGCTTCTTCTAACGAGTAAACCTTATCAATAATTGGTTTAATTTGATATTTTTCAATAAACTTTATCATCTCATTAAATTCCTCACGGCTACCCATGGATGTTCCCATAATATCAATTTGATTATAAAATAATGCGCGTAATGGTAATTCAATTTTATCTCCTGAGCTTGCACCAAAATTCACGATTCTTCCATTTGGTTTTAATACATCAAAATATTTCAAGAAAGTTGCCGGGCCTATACTATCTATTATTAAATCTACTTTTTCACCTTGTAAGCTCTCTTCCCAATTTCCGGTACTATTAAAAGAAATATCTGCACCATATTTTTCAGCAAGTTCCCTTTTATTCTCTACCCTTGAAGTAACACTCACTTTTGCGCCGATTGCTTTCGCGAATAACATGGCAAATGTAGCTACACCACCTCCTATTCCCGGAATTAAAACATGTTCACCGCACTTCAATCTACCCTTTGTAAAAAGTGCTCTATATGCAGTTAATGCAGATAAAGATAAAACACCTGATTCTTCCCAAGTAAGATATGACGGCTTTTCTACTACATTTTCAGCTGGTACAATTACATATTCAGCAAACGTTCCATCTTTCGGCCCACCTAGTACTTCCGGTAACTCCGGTACTTCAGTAGCATGTTCCCATCCAATACTAGGATTAATAATAACTTCTGTATGTAGTGTAATATTTGAAACTCCTTCTCCTATTTCTGTAACAATTCCTGAGCCATCTGAACCTATTACTAATGGTAGATCCATTTCTTTTCTATTGTTTATAATAAATAAATCCCTATGATTCAACCCTGCAGCTTTTAACTTTATTTTCACTTCACCTGCATTAGGACTTATCTCAGGTGAAAATTTATATTCTAACCCCTCTAATCCTTTTTCATATTGATGTACAATAGATTTCATTGCTTAATTCCCCCTTAATATTTCCAATGTACTAGAAATATCAAAATAAATAAAATAGTTTGCCTCCAATAATTAGAAATTATATATTTTGTTATGAAAAAAATCCTCTCCCTATAAAAAGTATAGGAAGAGGTTTCAAAACTAGTTAGATAAGAATCTATAAATTTATTGAATTCTAGCCAATTCTAATATTTTTCGAATAAACGGCGCTTTTGCCTTTGTATATGAAACACGATCAAAAGCATATGTAATAGCAAGCCTCTCTTTTAATTCTCTATATTCTTTACGTGCCCATTCATGGCTTATTAGAAAGTCACGAAATAAAATATTGTTTCTCCACTCATCACTATTATAAATATAAATATGCAAATGATGAGTACCCGCTCTCCATTTTCCCTTTCTAAAAAAACGCCAATTCGTTGCATCTTTTGGAACATACTCATATCCAATTTCCGATAGAACTTCAATCCACTTTTCAGCTATTTGCAATTCTGTTACGCCAATCATCATATCAATAAGAGGTTTAGCTCCTAATCCTTCTACTGCTGTGCTCCCTATATGTTCAACAGCAATTATTTCTTGTCCTAACAAGGAACAAAATTTCTCTTTTTCTTTTATATACTCTTCACCCCAGTCTTTTTGATATGCTTTAATAACAATTTGTTGATCCATTGTATTCACCTCTTTATAAGTATTTATCATTATATTTATAAAATTTTATATTATTAGCATAGGATTTCCATAAAATATGTCGAATAGTGGAATGTACAACTTAATTATATTAAATGTGAGGTAATCTATGAAAGATAATTCAGTCGAAATTCAGTTAAATAACGTAACATTCCAATTAAAAGAATATCATAATTTTGATTGGCTTATTAAATTAGGGACCGTATTTGCAGTTTTTGACCAGCAAGATTCAGGGAATATAAGTTTTGGTGTAGAAAAAGATGGGCATAAGAAATTTATCAAATACGCAGGAGCACAAACAATTACATATGAAGGAACAACGGGTGATGCTATTAAAAGGCTAAAAAATTCAGTTACTATCTATGAAGATTTAAAGCATAAATCGCTCATAAGACTAATTAATCATTTTCCAGTCCAATCTGGATATGTATTAATTTTCGATTGGTTTGATGGTGAATGTCTTCATTCGCATTGGAGTTTCCCACCTCCTGAAAAATATAAAAATCCAAACTCACCATTTTATAAATTTAGGCATTTATCTGCTATAGAACGAATTCATACCTTACATTCCATTTTTTCTTTCCATAGTTATGTAGAAAAGAAAAACTATGTAGCAATAGATTTTTATGACGGTAGTATTTTATATAATTTTAATACAAACGAAACAAAAATTTGTGATATAGATTTATACAGTAAGAAACCTTACATAAATAGAATGGGCCGGCTATGGGGTTCCTCCCGTTTTATGTCACCAGAGGAATTTGAACTAAACGCAACAATTGATGAAAGAACAAATGTATTTAATATGGGAGCAATGGCTTTCTCACTTTTAGGCGGTGAAAAAGATCGTTCTTTTATAAAATGGGAAGCAAGTAAGGAATTATATGAGGTAGCGTATCGTGCTGTAAATGCCAATCGAGCAGAACGGTATGCATCAGTTATAGAATTCTATGAAGCGTGGTTAAAAGCGGCTAATGCGGAAAGGATATAACCCTAAATTATTAAAAGAAATATAGAGTTTATACTATTGTCATGTATATTAAAAATAGTTTTATGAGCGTTTCGTACTAGTGTGTTCTAACTGATTATGGCTATTATTGAGGAAGACATATCAGCGATAATTTATGTCTATTTTGTATAAGTGTTAGCAAGTTCGTTTGCAAACTTGTTAGCACTTTTTTGTTTAAATAATTCACACATTCTTTCTTTACATACTGATTATATTTCCAATTGTGTACTAATGTGTGAGTTTAACTCCCCATATTTTAAACAAAATGGATGGTACAGGGTGATGACAATATACATATTTCTTTTTCCTTCTATTGCAATTTTTGAAAAGGCCTATTCTCTCACATCAGGCTCTTTTATTTATAAAAAAAAGATTATTTTATGTAGATTACTATAAGCATCCATAAAGCCAAAGCACCAATAATAGCGAGTACTATACGTGTAGATAGTATCCTTACTTCAAAGTCTGTTTTCTTGGAGAGTTCAGGATATGCAATTATGTAAATTCCCTTTAATAATGCAAGCCATGCAATAACCGTTAGGAATCCCTGCCAGTTGAATCCCCATACATTATGTAGAATTACAGTACCTAATCCTAGGAAAATCGATAGAAAACCATATATAATACCAAACCCTCTGTCTTCAACCACTAATTTTTTCAAGTCACGTAGCACCGATGGACGGACGAAAAGTATTCCCGATACGATAACCGTCATCCATCCCCAGAACAGCCCTAAAAAAGAACTAGTTTCCATTATTATTTCACTCCTCTCAATTATATTTATATTTCAGATATTCCTTCCTTTAGAACAACTTCAGCACTTTTATGTGTAGGTTAAAGTCTGCTCTTTTTTAATATAAACATTCCGTATTCAATGTCCGTACTTAATCACACCATTTCTCTAACTTTTATAAACGACGTACTCCTTTACGATCAATGTTCATTCTCTCTTTTGATTAAAATAGCGCTTTCATTAAAAGTTTCTATCTTTACATCATTCCCTATCCGCTTCTACTGTGCCAAAGCTTGTACTATTTGCATACGCTATTAATAAGTAAGAAGATAGGAGGTGTAAATAGAATGTCTTGCATTATCACAGGGTTAACTCAGCCACTTTGTTTAACTCTTATTTATAATATTTCTAACGGTAACCTTGTATCCTCCTCCGTTGAGTGCGGATCATGTTCACTATCAACAGAATTTGATTATGATAGTAAGAATCTAGTTATTAGAGTGCCATTTAATGGTGAAGGTACACTTGTGTTGAACAATAATTCCGAAGCAAGTTGCGTCACAACGAATATAATTCAACCTTAATCAAATCTATTTATTCTTAGGGAAAAGTAGAATTATACTTCTATCCCCCCCTTCTCCCTCCTTTAATAATGTAAAACTCGCATTGATAATTCAAATAACGATTTTGTTTCAAAATTGCACCATCATAAAAAACATACATAAAATATGATGTGAACCTTTTTTTCAATATACATCTTAGTCATAGGGCGCTTTAAAAAGCGCTCTTTAGTTTTGAAATAAAGAATTTGTTCGCTTTTTTGTTACATTTATGAAACATTCATATGTTATCTTCAGTACGTTCTTTTCTCTTTATAATGCCGTGTGAGATATGCTCAGATTTGAAGCCCTAGCCCCCTAAAACTAGGACTTCTCTATTCAAATAACGTTTTTATTTATATTTAATTCCCCCATTATCCAAATAGATTCAAAATTATCTATTTAGCATATATAATACTTTTAAACAATTTAAATTCTATACATAAGTAATGGAGGCTTTAAAATGGGGAGTGTCCCAAATTTAACACCACAACAATCAATCTCAAAAAAACAAATGAACCCTAATAAGAATCAACAAACGAATAAAAAGCTAAGACGTCGTCTGTTATTAACACTTGCTTTTATGCTACCTATGGTTATTTCCATTCAAATCTGCATTTACAAACAAGAAGATATGATTCAAGAAAAACAAATTACAATTAATAAAGAAAAGAAAAAATTGTCTGAATTAGAACTAATAGGACGTTATTTTGAAAACGATGTTGAAACTTTAACAGAGAGCGAAGAAGGTATTTTAAAATTCGCAAGGAAACTATATGGATTCTCCAGACCTAATGAAACTATATTTCAAATAGCTGAATAACTTTTCAATACATAAGCGATTGTCATGAATTAAGGAGTGAGTTAATGATCATCGCTTTTTATCAAAATTCTATCAAATAACTATTTTATTAAAACATTTCACCTTTTAACTGGACAAGCATATATTATTGTATGGAGTCATCCACTCATAGAAATCTACCTTTCTTGTCCAAGAGCACGCTTATATGCGTGCTCTTTTTGAATGTATATAAAGACTTCACATACATTAGAAATATACATACAATACTCTTGATCATCTCATTATTTTCATTGAGTATCATTTTCACTACACTCCTTGGTCATCAAGCGCCTTTCTTCCAAGATACTCTTTAATTTTAAAATAACGCTTTTGTAAAATTTCATTGCTAAATTCCTCACTTGTCCATTTCACCTTGTTTAACATCTACATTTACTATTCTAATTTCTTACCTAAACCTAAGAACGAGTACAACTATTCTTCATAAAGCTCAGTATCTTGAGTTGCACGAAATTCCGACACAGGTACATATACATTGTTAAATTAATTGACTAACGTACTTGCGTTATAAATGTTTGCATTATGTTCTAATAATTTCAGGTTATATTCATTATGATTGAATCCAATGCGGTTCCCTAATGAAGCTATAAAATGGAATCCATCTACATATTCCATTAAAATGACTTCTTTTTCACTAGGACCTTTATTACTCCAATGCTTAAAGCAACTTGTTTCATTTGCAAGCTATCCAATTTCAAGTTGTAAAGCAAGGATTAAATTGTAAAATGATTTTTCCTCTTCCTATTTAGCAAATCCCTAATCCTATCGGACGATTTTTAATTAAATCCTGGTCGGCTTAATCTATTACAAGGAGAGAAACCTCTGCTTGGTTACTTTTGGATTAGTTTATGTCTTAATGTTAAAAGCACATGCTCCAAGATGGTTAGCTAGTGTTTTAGAAACCACATGTACTATTGCAGCTATTTATCAAACGCTTTTAATTTTTTTCCATGAACACAGTAAAAAAGAGGCCCTATGGCATTATCCCCTATAGGTAGACAGTAAAAAAAGAGTCCATCACTCATGTTACACAGTACGAAAATTATGAGTAACTGTATAGGGATACCACCAGCATTTTGCAAAATAACCTACGCTATGCGGAAAAATAAAATAAGCTGCCCATATGGACAGCTTATTTACATAATTATCGATTATTGGTAGTTAATACATCTAGAAGTCTACAAAAATATCCTCCAGTTAAGTACTCTGGAGGATATTCATATTTACATAATTATTCTTAAAAGAAGCCACACAAAATGAAACCTCTTTAGCTCCCAAAAGGTTTACTCTTATCTATTGATAACTGTACATCGTCTTGCTCCTCTACAGATTAAACGCTCGGCTTCTCTTAATGAAATTGGAACAAGTACAGCTTCATCAACATCGTCTTCTACATCAAAAACCGCAAATGCTTCCCCACCCACGATTAAAACACAAATGAATTCTACTTCTAAATCATCATGAGACCTAGGAATACAATTAGAAATAGTACAACGTTGAATACCCCCTGCTAACAATGTTCTAGCTTCTTGCTCAGATATTCGAATAAAAACAAATTCCTCTATGGCTACATTTCCAAGTTCCACTTCAATTTCTACTAGAAGAAAGAATCTGTTTCTAATTCTCAATATACAATTTGCCCCAATTGAAATAATATCTTCATTCATTCTTTTCACCTCCTTTATTACTATATAATTCATAAAGAGGTGAAATGGTGTGGACAAGCAAACAAAAAAGTTGTTTTTTGAAATGTGAGACATCAGTTAACAACTATCATCAAAAAAACAGAAAAAACAACCTACACGACAGGTAGTTTTCTCTGTTTTTAGCCTGTATACAATATTCAAACCCAGTTAACATAACGTCTCATTATCGGTAGCAATGAAAAGAGGAAACCGTATGCTTTGACATCCCTATTTCGTTATAAACCATATGATCACATACGTCCTCTTCTTCTAAATAACGTTTCTAAATAATATCTCTTTGAATGCTTCCTGCACGTCCGTTCCCTAATCGATTTAGAAACTGATCAATACGACATTCTTTCAAGCCACTCTTCTCGTTTGCTCTGTTGAATATTTGCTATAGCAACATCTTCTAATGGTTTTCCAACTGCATGTGTAGGACCGTGCTCACGTATTTCATAAGAAGGAGTGACTTTCATTTCCTTACGCATCATCCCAAGTTTCCTATGTATACGTATGCTTTCCAACACACCTTCTAATTCTTCTTGTGGCGCTGTTCTATCAATTTTTGGTAAGAAAAATAATTGTTTAGTCATGTAAGACCACTCCTTTTTATGTTTTAATTACTTTTGTCTTAATGCTCCACGTCTTAGTTCATAACAAGGTCTATGCATCCCCATTAAATCCTCAATTTCACAAGTGCTAAATTTCTCTTTTCGTTTTTTCTTCTTTCCTTACTTAGATTTCTTTTTCCATTCACGTAACTGATCCTTTAACGCCTTCATTTCTCCATCTCCCTTTTCAAAATAAAAAGACCACCTATTCCTAAAACAGCCTTACTTGCTGCTTTAATGAATTGGTTTCCTTTAGTTTTCTAGCCTGACTGTATTTATTTTGTGATAATTGACTGTATGAAAAGATTCATCCATGCTTTATCTAATCTTTCTTTCTCATATTTTTGTATAGCCTTTGTGCGACGAGAAATTGCTTTTTTTAATTTCTTCTTCTTTAAATTATTCAATCCTCTCACTCCTTCTTACGAAACACTTTTACTCTCCATTTTTGGGTGTTTTCATTAATTTAATACCTTATTACATTCAAAAAACTGATTGAATGTGAATGGTACCTATTTAACTTCAAAAGGATTATTTTGTTCAGTTGTCTCCATTACATACAATAAACGTGCTTCATGATATAATATTTTCTTTTACATAAATTAACTATTTTTTGTAAAAGAAAATATTATGAAAAAATCGATTATCGCTATCATGTATTGTTCTCTTTTAACAACATTTTCTTATTTATCTATTAAAACTGTACTTTTATCCGCTACTACCTCTACTTCATTCCCTAATCTTCATTTCTTTGTTGGCATGTTTGGATTAACCTTTGGCAATTGACTATTCGTATTTGCAATACGAAAATATATTTTGTTTGCCACGGAAGATGAAAAAGAACGCCGAAAACTTAAAACCATGTTTTCTATCATTTCAGTTTTATCTTGCTACGCTGCAACTATGTTATTTTTTATTTAATTCAGTCTACAGTTTGTACATATACTATTTCTGCCCCCCCCTGAATAAAACCCACTATTCCGTTAATAATGTAAATACAGTTTCTGATTTCCCTTAATACCCGAGGGCTTAGCAACTAGTTTTTATTAGCTATTCTTTTATTTAGTTACTGCTTCTGTTTCTTAAAGAAATTCTTTAACTATATTTCCCTAATAAGGACAAATTCTTTAATCCGTCTCGAATAAAATAAATAATTTGGCATATAATAAATATCTATGCATCTAGATTTTTTACCTCTGTATGGAGCAGTTAGGCTGGGCTAACTGCTCTTTTATTGAATAAATTTCTAAAAAGTGTTAACAATATAACTACACCAAGGTTGAGTACGAATGACCATTTCGTTATTCTTATTCACTAGGGCAGTTAGCTCTTGCAGCTGCCTTTTTTTAGTTTACCCGAATAAAGTTTCAAATTATGTCCCATACTATAAATGAGCTGATACAGCTTGAATTGGCAGTGACCTCTGTAATGTTCTTTCCCTTTCTCTGAGGGATGAGCAGTTAGCGCTTGTTAACTGCTCTTTTGTATTAAGCAAATAATAAAATTTTGTTCTTATTTCTTTTTCAAGCCACATACTTCATACCTACTCGTTACACTCATAAGAGTTACCTCCTATCTGAAAGTACACTGATGCATGGTGCTCTTTTTTAATTTCCTTATTTCTACAAAATGAAATTATTATTAAGTTGCACCCACATAACATGTTGAGTATTGTGCATACTATAACTGTAACTTAAAGTTACATATCCAAACTTGTAGGGCCTAATTTCTTTTGTACAACAAGTAGTTAGCTAATTAGAGCTGGCTGCTTTGTTGTGCAAAAGAAGATTTTTATTTCTCAACAACCATTATTGGAATTAAAATCCCAATAATGGTAATATGAAAGTAACTTTCAGTCATAATTTTTAACATGTCAAATGTTATTCCCTTTTAAAAGGTCCTGTGTCAATCAGGGCCTTTTAAACTTGCTCCCTATTAAAATAGCTTTTTTATTTAAATTCACCTTTTTTTTGAATTTGAATTTACTAATACTTTTGTATTAAAATCCACTAGGATATTTATTTGAAATTTATTTTTGGAAGCTTTATGAATAATCAAAACAACAATGAAACAAACAAAATCAATAGACTATTGGCAAATTCCCTAGTGTTATCACCACTATTAATACCTATCTTGGTCTCCTCAGTTATTATTATTGGAATGAAACAATTAATGCCTAATGAAATTGAATACCTACGTTTAATGTCATTATTGACATTATGTATTGGATTTTTCATAGTTGGGATCATCTTCTCTTTCGTATTACGCGTATTCAAACTATCTGAAGAAAAGCTAAAAGAATTAGGTTTCTTAGGGTTTACAATTTCAATTGTTAGTACCTTCCTGACAATGTATGTCGGATATTTTTGGCTAGTAAAACTTAATTTCACAGCAGTGCAATTAACACCACATGCCGTGTTAATCTTTGCGATTTTATCTACAATTCTTTTAGAGACATTATTTAAACTGATTGATAAATTTGATACAACTTATGCTAATGAAACACTTGAATAGATATTAAAAAGATTATCTCAGAGCACATATAAACATGTACTCTTTTTTTCTTGTTATGAAATACAGATTTTTGTATAAAACCACACCTATCTAAGAAACATACATACAATATGATATGAACCCTTTTTTCAAAAAGATTTGGTTATAAAGCACCTTCCTCCCAAAGTGCTCTTTTTATTTGTAAACAAACATTTTGCTCAAATATACTCAAAACATATGTATTTACTAGGATAAGCATTATACTAGAGCAAGAATTATTTTATCCATGTTTATAAGGAGGGGTTTTTATTAAGACAACTTTAATTTCCCATTTCTACAATGAAGAGTATCTACTCCCATGGTGGCTAATGCACCATACAAAACTATTTGATCGCGGTATTCTTATTAATCGAGGATCTACTGATCGCTCAGTAGAAATATGTAAATTATTTGCGCCTCATTGGGAAATACGAGATTCAAAAGTATTAGAGTTTGATGCTATATTAGTTGATAAAGAGATAATGGAAATAGAAAAAGAAATTAAGGGGTGGAAAATGGTTTTAAATACCACTGAATTTCTTTGCTGTTTTGATAAGGAAGCCTTTTTCTCATCTCTTGTCACTTTAAAGAAAAACATGTATGCTATTAGGACTATTCTGATGGTAGATGACCCTACTCATGGTTATTCCAATCCGAGATACGGAATTCCCCTTGTCAAACAGCGTTATCATGGGAGAATACTCCACCCTACTCCACCTGCCCCTTACTACGGAGGTAGACTAATCCACAATTATTCGCATGGTAACTATATAGCCGGAAGGCATTGGTCAAATCATTCCTTTATCGTTTACATGTGCCCTGCTTTCGTTTTAAAATTCTTTTACAGTCCATGGAACATAGCTATGAAAAATCGAAAATTACAAATTGGTCCAACCCTTTCTAAACATAGCATACAGAAGGGCTTAGGTACGCATCACCTAGTTACACTAGCTGAATTAGAAACAAAATATAAATTCTTTGCAAGTACAACTGTTGACCTTCGATTAATCCCAGAATATCAAGTTTTATTCCCAGATTTATGCTTCCCTAACCATTAATACATCTAAAAAGAACATTTTGGAACTCCCTATACAACCCTTGCTTTTGAGTGAGAACCAACTCTTATTAAAATAGTGTTTTTGTTCAAATTAACGACCATAAAATTAGGCAAATTTACTAGTATTTTTACCGGAAAAATTCATGATATGGTTAATTAGTCGAGTACATCATTACTTGGCACTTACCCTTAGAAGCCCCGTCGACAATCGGGGGTTCTTTTATCAATATATATTTGTCAAAATAGTTAGTTGAGTGTTAAAATATCATAGATTCTCCTTAGAGAGTTTTCATGTAATTAAACAAGAGTTTACAAGTTCTCGAATCTTAGCCCCTTGGAGCGCCCTTCAAGGGGCTGAACTAATTAAAATAACGATTTTGTTCACTTTTTTGATACATTTATGAAACATTCATGTGTTATCTTCAGTACATTCTATTCTTTTTATAAAATTGTGTGAGATATACCAACACAAGACGCCTTAGGGCCCTAACTCTAGGGCTTCTTCATTTAAATAAAGAGTTTGTTTGAACCCATTCACCAATTTCATACTTTTACATACTTTAATACTACCTTTCTGTATTATATGAGTTCTTCACTTTCGTTATAATGAGGTATAAAGAGTGCTCTTGATTAGCGCTCTTTTTTATTTGTTGTTAAATGAGGATTTTGTTTAAATTTCTTTAACCTTATTAATTCATTTGCATACAGTATTATCACAAGAAATTCAATAAGTGCTCCGGTCTAGTTACCTTGAATTTCTTGCAAACCTTGTGGAAAGAATTCGTTTATAACAAACGGGTTCTTTTATCTATTCACCTTTTAACTGGACAAGCATATGTTATTGTATGGAGGCATCCACTCATAGAAATCTACCTTTCTTATCCAAGAGCACATATATTGTGCTCTTTTTTATGCCCAAATAACTATCTTATTATGTTTCCTAACTTACAGTAATGTCCTTAAAAAACATTCATATATATTTATCAGATGCACTTTTAAATCCCAGAGTATCAAATACTTTTAAGAGTTGACTGACCAATAATATTCGACTTATCTTTAAAAACTAATTAAAAATAACTTAGATACAAAAAAGGTACATTTTATATAGGATAAAAAATTAACTTACGTAAAGGAGCTTGATTATTTGTGAATTATCAAAATGATAACAACTCTAACATTCACAAACCTTGCACTTGTCCATCTCCCACGGCTAACAGTTTAAATGTTGTTCAAACTACCCCAACAATAGTTTCTGTAAATTCTGCAATTCCACTAGATACCGTGGTAAATTCTAATGGAACGGCAATCTTATTCATACCACCAACAACTGTTTTACTTGAAGGTGGAAGAACCTATTTGGTAATCTATGAAGTGCAAGTTATTATTCAACCAGGAGGTAATTCAGCAGGTATCACTATGTATCTGAATAATAATCCAATCATTGGCTCAGGTACTTCTCTAGGATATACTGCAGGATTTACTTCTGTATCAGCACCCGCCATTTTCACTACACCTCCAGGTTTACCAAGTACACTTACTGTTAATGTAGGCCCATATTCTAGTCCATTAAATACATTAGGCTTAACTCTTGCTGTTGTAGCATTAACATAATAAAATGTAAAACTCTCTAAAATGATTTTATTTGTCCCTTAACTGTCTATTATGCTAGCCTCTAAGAACTCCACATAACTACATAGAGAAAAAGAACATTATTTGGTTCGATAGTCATAGGTGACTCGGCTAGCACAATAGCTGAGTCACCTATTTATCTATAACAAAATAAAGCTTTTGTTTAATTTATTACTTGTTCTTTTTAATGCATTTTTCTATTACAATTCATTTTCATGTTATAATTACCAACAGTACATATTTTAATAGGCACAAAAAATCTCATAAATATAGGAGGACCTTAATGATCCTAACTCAAGAAAAGAACATAAAATTAATTATGCATTTTCTTACATCATTATCTTTTTTTATTCTTATTTTCTTTAGTGTCACAATTTTTTATATACCTTTGGTTTTCTATTTTGTATGTAAATCACAAAACATTCGAAAAAATATCCTTGAAGCTGTTTTTTACCAACTATTCATTTGGATAATTACAGTAATTTGGAATCTTTTTATAATAAGAATCTTAATGCTATTTTGGTCTAATTTAGACTTGGCTTCAAATAACGCTTTGTTTATTTTCGGGGTAGCTCCTTTATATCTAATACTGTTTCTCTTGTTAATTTTTGGACCTATAAAAGGAATTTTATATGTGCTACAAGAAAAAGACTTTCATTATCCTATTATTTCTAAATGGATTAACAAATAAAAATATGTGTAGAAGAATTCAGAGTTTTACTGAATTCTTTTTTTATGGCTCTTTCAAAATCTTTTACATCTTCCTTCATTCCTTCTTTTTAATAAAATCCAATTTCATACCAATTAATTGACTAACATTGAATTTTTTGGGATTTCATGATAATATTTAACTATAATATCATTACCCTCATACAAGGAGTTATGAGCCTTTCCACTCATGGCTCTTTTTTATTACGATTTTCACTTCACATCTACAAGATTTTGACTAGCTTCTCAACTAAATCCGTCTGGGCATCTTGTTGCTAATTTAGGTATGTTCTTTTTGGAAATATACCCCAAGGTATATCCCGTTTCGTGAGACATGATTAAAATGTAGTACAAGATGTCCCCTCCTAGCTCTAAAGCGATTTTATGCGTATTTCCTACTTCTCCTGGACACTGAGCTCGATCAAATCTATGACCATGAAAAATAGCTTTTTTACAACATCAGCTACCTAACCAGCTCCAGCTTTTCCCGTAAGCCCTAATGCTGCATTTAAAACACGTCCACCAAAATCGTTATTTGTATTCCATGTACGTAATGCGGCTTCTTGATATTGATCTAATTCACTAATCTGATTGATATTCATTACAGCTGGTCCTCCTTTTGATTTATTGATTAATTTTGTTACTCCAAACACACCGTTTTCTATTGCTTTCATTTTGATGTCTCCTTCCTATTTAACAAATCCCTAATCTATCGGACGATTTCCAATTAAATACTTATCAGCCTATTCTATTACGAGGAGCGCAACCTTCGTTTGATACGTCCTTAACGCTTATTCCATATTTAGCAAGCTCATACATTGACTCCACATTTCACGAAAACGAATTACATCTCTTTCATCTCAAATAAAGTTAGCTTCTTCTAAATCAATGTAAACCCTTACTGGAATTACTACACGACCTAGCTCGTCCACTTTTCTTGCAACACCTGTTTTTTCATACCTTACTCCCCTTTAGTATTTTTATATTTATTTAGAATCTCATCCAAACGTTTCTTATTATGAATGGGTTCTGCTAATCAAGATTAGGATTTAATTAATTGTAATAAATCGGGTGGGGGGGTATACAGAAATACTTTCAGGGAAAAGGTTTATAAGGAAATAAAAAATGCAGCAGTGAAAAAAATTAAAACTCATAATTTAAGACATACACACGCAACTATACTATTGAAACAAGGAGTTAATCCTAAAATTATCAGTGAGAGATTAGGTTATACAGACATTTCATTAACTCTTAAGATTTATTCTCATGTTTTACCGAGCATGTAGGAAGAAGGCGTAAAAAATTTTGGTGAAAATATCTTTGGATAGCTAACGTTTGCAGAATGTTTGCATTTTATATCAAAAAGCCAAACAAATCTTGTATTAACAAGGTTTATTCACTTTAACATATGTTATCATGTATAATACATATGAAAAGGAAATTCAGAATAACGAGGCAAATATTATGGACTTTGTTTATATTAATCAAAACGTGTTAAATAATCTTCTATACATTTTATGTAGTATATTTGTTTTTTATTTCATATATGATAGCCGGCACTATTTAAAGAAATATAAAATACTACTGATTACACTTTGTTCTAGTATTCCGCTTATTTTATGTATGCGATACCCTATCTATATGGATGAAAGTTGTATTCATGATTTAAGACAAATTCCGGTCATAATAGCTACGCTTTATGGTGGATTCCCTGTCGGTATCATATTGTTTACAATTTTATTAATTACAAGATTTATATTTTATGGATTTAATATGCTAACAGTCGTTGTTTACGGAATAATGTTCATCGTTACAGCACTCGCATCTTCAAAATTTAATACATATAATAGAAAACTTAAAGTAGCTTTTTCCATGTTTTTAACCTTTTTCCTGGCAATATTTACAACTTTAATTGTATTAATTTTATCAGATTTTGAAGTGAATAATTTGTATATTATTTATTTCATGGTATTACCGACTACTTTAATGTTATTTATTGTTTATATAAATGAAGTTATAAAGGATGCTGTATTAATGCGCTCTAAATTAATTAAAATGGAAAAAATGGAGATTGTTAGCCAACTCGCTGCAAGTATATCGCACGAAGTAAGGAATCCCTTAACGGTTGTAAAAGGATTTACACAGCTTTTAAAAACACAAAATTTAACTCCTGAATCAAGAGACGAATATATTAAACATATACTTGAAGAGTTAAATCGTGCCCAAGAAATTATCGATGATTACTTAACGTTTGCCAAACCTGCTCCAGAAAAATTAGATCAAATTTCAGTAAAACAAGAGTTAAATCGAGTTATTAATATGATATTGCCATTGTGTAATATGAATACGATACATATTACACAGGATTTTTCTGAGGCAACCATTGTTGGTAATAAACAGCACTTTCAACAATGTTTTTTAAACTTAATAAAAAACAGTATTGAAGCAATGCCTAATGGTGGTACCTTAAATATTTCCTCATCTATCAATAATAGTAAAGTTGAAATACGAATTGAAGATAGCGGAGTTGGAATGTCACAGGAGCAAATACATCGATTCGGTGAACCGTATTTTAGTACAAAAACAAAAGGAACTGGTTTAGGTACAATGGTTGCTGTTAAAATTATTGAGACGATGCATGGAAGTTTAAAAATCCGAAGTATCGTTAGTAAAGGAACGACTTTAACGATTACGTTCCCGAAATATAGTGAGAATACGCATTTAAACAAATAAAAAAGGAGCATAGTTGCTCCTTTTTTATTTGTTTCGATACATAAGTATCTTCAATGTTTTTTTAGTTTACATTTGTGAAGGCTAATTAAAAATTAGTATCCTCCGCCCCAGCAGCTGCATCCTACAATTATTAATAGAATGAATAACACAACTAGTAAAGCGAAACCTCCACCAAAACCACAAGAACCACCGTAACTCATATTTTCTCCTCCTTTTGGTTTGAAAACTAATAGGTAGTTGATCATTTTAACTGGTTCGTATTATACATTATGTATATATCCCTTTTTTGAGCATGTCTACATAAAAATAAGTAAAAGCACTCGTTTAAAGAGTGCTTTAAAATGGATACCAAAAGTTTTGAAATACGTTTAATTTTAAATATACCGCAACAATAAATATGAAAATACCGGCAAATAAAGCGATGAAATCTTCACGTTTCGCCTTACTTGTATAAAACCATGTACGTTTATCCTTCTTTCCAAATCCTCTTAAATCCATTGCATTTGAAACCGTATCTATTCTTTCTAGAGAATGAATGATTAGTGGCCAGAAAATTAAAACACGGTTCTTCATACGAACCCATAAACTTGCTTCTCCTTTTTCAAAAGCCACTCCTCTCGCTTCTTGCGCGTGTTTAATAATTTTATACTCAGACTGGATGTCAGGAATATAACGTAGTGCAATATTTATTGCATATGTAATCTTATAATGAATACCAAGTTTACTTAAGCTACTTACAAATTCGCTTGGATCTGTCGTGTAAATAAAAAGAAGTGTAAATGGTAATAACGTAAAATACTTTAATGAAAGTGTAGCTGCATAAAATAATGTTTCATATGTAATCGTTGCATATCCAACATGTAAAAACGCGGTATATGATTCAGTTAATTCAGATCCATGAGTTGGTGTAATAAATAAAATCATGACAGAGTTTAATAAACTAAATGTAAATATGACACTAAAAACAATTAAAATTTTACGAAATGGAATTTTAGCAATGCTGAGTCCGATACACCCAATAATAAATAATATTAGCAACACCCGAAAATCAAAAAACAAAAAAGTAAGCGTCATACAAAAAATAAATAAAAACAATTTCACTACCCCATCCATACGATGAAAATATGTACTATGCACCTTCCTCCCTCCTATTACTGTCTAAATAAAGCTCCATAAATTTTTCTGGACATGCAATCCCACTAAATTTAATAAGCTTGGTTAAAGAACTCTCTCTTAAGTTGGCTCTTTGTAACGTTTCTTGATTGCCTAATACATCAAACACTGTATTATCCGCAATAATTTTCCCTTCATGTAGAACTACTGCACGGTCTGTATATTCTAGCGCGAGATTCATATCGTGAGTGATAACAACAAATGAAATTCCCTTTTTAGCTAGGTTTTTAATAAACGACATAAATTGTTTATAATGATAATAATCTTGTCCCGCTGTCGGTTCATCTAATATGATAAGCTTAGGATTTGTTGTTAATACAGATGCGATTGTTAGTCTCTTTTTTTGCCCATAGCTTAGTGCTTGAATTGGCCAATTACGAAATGGATATAAACCACAAATTTTTAAAATCCCTTCTACTTTATTCTTAATTTCTTCCTTAGAAAAATTATGTAATGTTAATGTAAATGAAACTTCTTCAAAAACAGTAGGCTGTGTAATCATATGATTTGGATTTTGCATCACGTAAGATATGATTTCCCCACGTTTACGAATAGACCAAGAACTAATATCTTTACCTTTTAACGCAATTTTCCCATTTTTCATTTTGTTTATACCTATAAGACTATGAGCTAATGTTGATTTCCCTGCTCCATTATGTCCTAACAGTGCCACAATTTCTCCTTCATATATTAAAAGGTTTACATTTTCTAATACTTTTTGTTTATTAGGGTATGAAAATGATAAATTCTCCACTTTAAGTAATTCCTTGTTTTTAGCATTCCTTTCTAATATGACTTGTTTCTCCATCCACTCTTTTATAACGTTTCTTACCTTTTCTTTTTGAAGGTTTTCCATTGGATATATTACGTCATTATTACGATCAAAATGTAATCTCTTTAATGCTTCGATGTAAATAGGCTCTCTTAAGCCAATACGTGGTAATATATTTGACGCTAAGATTTCTTTTGGTGTTCCCATCGCAATGACTTTACCTTCATCAATTAATATAACTTTGTCTAAATCCAGTTTTAAAATTTCTTCTATCCTATGTTCGATAATAACAATCGTTTTATTATACTGCTCATGTATATCTTTCATAAGTTCTATCGTATGTATGGCGCTTAGTGGATCTAAGTTCGCTAATGGTTCATCGAACAATAATATATCCGCATTTGTTGTTAATAAACCAGCAAGAGAAACTGTTTGCTTTTGACCTCCTGATAATTCATGTGGACTTTGTTTATGAAACGTATGCATCTTCACCTTTCTTAATGAGTCCGAAACAATCTTTTTCATGTTATCTTGCTTTACACATTCATTTTCTAAATAAAAAGCTACATCTTCTTCTACTGTCAGACCAATAAATTGAGCATCTTGATCTTGTAAAATTGTTCCTACCTGTTTACTTTGTTCAAAAATACTTCCTTCCCTTGGGTCTTTACCGGCAATTAAAACGTTACCTGTGCTATTCCCTTCGTAAGAAAATGGGATTAGCCCATTTATACAATGAGCTAATGTCGACTTTCCTGAACCACTTCGTCCAGCAATTAGCACTTTTTCCCCAGGGTATATATGAAAGGTAATATCACTTAAAGTAGGCTGCGCAGCATGCCCATATTGAAAGGTGAATTGTTCAAACGAAATAATTGGTTGCATGTTAACATCCCTACTTTTCAATTTTTAAATGTGTATGTTTCTTATTGGATTTCGCCAAACCAATTGTAAGTGGTAATCCAAGTACTAAGAAAACGATGACATCGGAAATTGTTGCTCCTAATACTTGTATAACAATTTTGTCAAATGGTTCTCCCATCACAATAATATCGAATGCCCCAGCAAATATAATAGCAATGACAATACCAACTAGCCCAGTAATTGCTAAATAAGAAATATCCCCCTTGTTAAACGACCCGTTTTTCACACTAAAACCAACTCTTTTTTGAATAAGCCCCATTGAAAAACCAATAATTCCTGAACTAATAACCCATCCCCACCAAATACCCCATCCAGCAATCGTATCTGTTACGGTATGACCGATAAGTCCGATTAACAGTCCTGCCACTGGACCAAATAATGCTCCAAAAACAGTTAATATAGCTAATGCTGGTTTAATAAATGTATTCGGTGCAATAGAAAATCCCCAAAGTCCTAATATCCCGTATAATGCTGCTCCAATACCGATTGCTACTACTAACTTTGTTGATAATTTATTCATGACAATTCCCCTCTCATATTAGTCAACTTTTATTACTCTATATTTAATTTAAAAATGAATTATGCATCGACACTCCCTTTCTATACAACAAAAAAATGACCTCTTACATAAGAGGTCACTTTCTTTCACTTTCAAGAATCCTCTTATCTTTCAAAAAACACATCGTGTCCTCTGCGGAATTAGCACCTTCCTATAAAATTGCATAGGGGTTGCTGAGGTTTCTTAGGGCCGTTCCCTCCACCTCTCTGGATAAGTATTAATTTGTAATTCGTATTATGGCACTAAAGAATGTAAATTTCAACACTTTTCTTACTATTTTTATTTTTTATTAAATAGCACATTTAAATCATTGTATTCTTATCGGAATTATGAAATAATGAATTCAAAATCGTTTCGGGAGGAATGCATTATGAAAGTTATTGGTTTGATTGGAGGATTAAGTTGGGAATCTACATCATTATACTATAAACATATTAATACACTTACACTCTCTCAATACGATCAAAATGCGAAGCTAATTTTATATAGTATGGACTTTGGTGAAGTAACTACTTTATTACAAAACCATCAATATGAAGAAGTGAAAAATGAACTAGTTACAGTTGCAAAGAAAGTTGAAAAATCTGGGGCTGAATGTTTATTAATGTGTTCAAATACTGTACATCTATTTGCCGAGGAGGTAGAACAAGCAATATCTATCCCGCTTCTTCACATTGGTGATGTAAGTGCTAAAGAAATGGTAGAACAGAATATAAAACGTATCGGACTATTAGGAACAAAACAAACGATGGAGCAAGATTTCTATAAATCACGATTAGCGAAATATAACATTGAGACAATTATCCCAAATGACGAGGAAAGAACTTTTATCCACCATGTCATATTAGATGAATTAAGTAGAGGGATCATTTCAGAAACATCTAAAAAAAGGTTATTACAAATTACAAAATCATTAATTCAAAACGGCGCTGAAGGTATATTATTAGGCTGCACTGAAATACCTTTACTCATCTCCCAAAATGATCTTACTGTTCCCGTTTTTGATACTGCTTTTTTACATGCAAATACTGCTGTACAATTTGCTGGATAAGAATACACAAGCATAAAGGTGAGAACCTCTATGCTTGTATACAGTTACGACTAATTATCCCGCTATTTGCAGGCAGTAAAGCCCCACCAATTAAAGTTTTACTTTATTTAAAAGAGATTCAATAACTGCAATCGCTTCTTTTGAACCACCACATTCTAAAAAGCTATCATTAAGTTTTCTTATACCATATTTATACTTTTCATTTGAAAGTACATCTGTTACGGCCTCTTTTAAAGTGTGTACATTAACATGTTCTTTCAATAGTCTATGTGCCGCTTCAAGCTCAGTTAATCTTTGCGCTATCATTGGCTGATCTTTATCATGCGGTATTATTACAAATGGGACATTATAATGAATGGCATCGTGTACACTATTCATACCGCCATGTGTAATAAAAACATCTGCTTCATTTAATATTTCTGATTGAGGTACGTATGGAGCAATTATAAAATTATCTGGTGCTTCCTTAATTTTAGAAATATCATTTCTATCACCAATTGCCATTACAACTATCCCATCAAAATCTGAAAAAGTATCAATACAAGTATTAAAGAATGGTTCGAGTCCTTCAAGCAGTGTTCCCATTGAAATATAAATAACTTTCTTTTCTTTAAGTGATTCCAGTGGAAACTTTATATTTATTTTACGCTTTGAAATACTCGGTCCCATAAAAATGTTATTTTCCCCGAACGATTCGCTATTAGGTTGGAAATAACGACTTGTGTATACGAGACAAACATCACCCTTATTATTCATAAATTGAAGATTATTCTTTGGTTTTACTCCAAATTTATGTTCCATCTGATTTAGTAATTTTTCAGAGATTTCCTCTGGTTGAAATGGCATATCTGCATTTGGATGAAAAGGTAATGTCTTCAAAAATTCTGGCGGAATTAAAAATATAGGTGAGGACACTACACCTGGAACTTGTAAATATTCCTTTACTAACTCTCCTGCGCCAAATATATCATAAATTACGAAATCAAAATTTATACTTTCATATAATTGTTTCGTAATTTCTAATATATATAAAGAAGTTTGAACATGCACATGAAAGAAAGCATTTAACCCAGATGAGGTTTCAGCATCAATAGAAATCTCTTTTAATAGATCCGGATGAGTATGTACAGTAGCTCCTAAATCTTCAATTCTATCCTTAAAGTTTGCCGTTGTAATATAATGTACGTTATCCCCTCGTTCAGTAAAGGCTTTTACTAAATTTAATGTAGGGTTTACATGCCCCTCTGCTGGAAAATTAACTACTAAAATATTTAGCACTTATTCCTCACTCCTTACATTTCACTGTTTTAATTAAGCATACTGTTATTTGTACAAGTAATCTTCCCCTAATAGTCCTAATATGCTTGCTACATTATATTGATAAATAATTTTCAGTCATCAACATAAAAAAAGCATCTACCTATGTAGATGCCTAACCGTGATAAGGAGTGTTCTGTGAGGTTAGAACAAGCGTTTCTGCTTGTCCTATGCTATCAATATATGATTTATTTTATAAAATGTGAATCGTTAATAGAATTATTTTATCCATTTTATATGATCAAATGGATAAAATACCATTTCTACTTTACCTATTATATTTGATTCATCAATAAGTCCAAGTGTATTCCTACTATCTTTACTATGATTACGATTATCACCTAACACAAATAATTTATGCGTAGGAACTTTTATTTCTCTAAAATTTGAAAAACGATTGGATACTTGCGACATATCTAAATGTATATACGACTCATCACGCTTTTTACTGTTAATAAATACCTCATCCTCTTTTAGTTGTATGTTATCCCCCGATAATCCAATAATTCGTTTCACATAGTAAGTAGGCTCGTCTTCTTTTTTTATAATGACAACATCTCCATGATGAAAAGACAATAAACAGACGTTTACCTTATTAACAAGTATATAATCTTTTTCATTCAAAGTAGGTTGCATAGAAATTCCTTCTACCATACAAAATAAAAAGGATTTATTAATAAAAATAACCCCTATTATAATGAATATGTAGCTACATATGTTCCGCCAATATTTTAGAATAAACAGCTTCATATATACCTCATTTCTAATCTATTCCCAGATAAAAACGCCTCTAGTTTACAGAAATACTAGAGACGTTTCGTACATTTTAATTCTCTTTAGAGGCATCTGTTTTTGGCGCTTCACCAGTTAATCGCTTATTTTTCAAATCAAAATAAGCATCTAAAACTTCTTTTCCAATATCGGAGTTAATTCCCGATTTATCATTTTCAACCCATGGTACTACAACAGAAAATGCTACTTCTGGATCATCATATGGCGCATATCCAGCCAATGTTAAGTTATAACATTCTCTACGATCACCTTTCGCATTTCGCCCAATTTCATTTTCTCCACCATATACAGTTTGTGCGGTCCCTGTTTTACCAGCTGGTTTATATGGTGCTTTTTGGAATGCTCTTACTCCCGTTCCATCTCCCTCTTGAAATACTTTTCTAAATCCTTCTTTTACTTGATTAATATATTCTTGTTTCATATCGATTCTATTTAAAACAACGGGTTCTATTGATTGTACTACTTTACCAACCTCATCTTTTTGAACGGTTTGTTCTCTAATCTCTTGAACAATTTGTGGTTTCATTCGATACCCTCCATTTGCGATAGTCGAAATATATTGTGCAAGCTGAAGTGGTGTATACGTATCATATTGTCCAATAGAATAATCTAATAAGAAACCAGGCTGATTATCTTTTCTTCCAATTTGCCCTGCGGTTTCATTTGGTAAATCAATACCAGTTTGTACGCCTAGTCCAAATTGCCTGAAATAATACCTCATTTTATCAAAATATTCTTGTTTAATATCTAGTGAACTATTTTTCACATAACCCACGCCAGCAATTTTTAATGCTATATTAAACATATAAACGTTTGAAGAAACTTGTAACGCTCTTAGATCGTCTATATCACCAAAATTTTTCCAAGACTTCTTTTCCTTAGTTCCTTTAAATTTCATAGGTGCATCATAAAAATGTGTTCCAGGAGTTATTGCATTTGTTTCAAACCCTGTTAACACTGTCGCACCTTTAACCGTTGATCCAAGCTCATATGAACTTGTCAGCGTGCCTAAAGCATAATCTTCAACTTCCATTTTCCCGTCTTTTTCTACAAGCCTTTTCCCAGCCATCGATAATACTTGGCCATTTTTCGGATTCATCATTACTACGAAAGCACGGTCTAACATTGATTCTGATCCTTTATATTGTTTTAATATTTTTTCTATGCTCTCCTCTACTTTTTTTTGCAATTCCATATCTATTGTTAAAGTTAAATTTTTACCGCTTTTCCCTTCCGAAACCGTTTCCGTTCTAATAGTATTTCCTTGTTTATCAGCAATGCTTCTTACTTCTTTTTTTGTACCATGAAGTACATCTTCGTATTGCTGTTCGATATAACTTTTGCCGACCCTATCATTTCGGCTATAATCACGCACTAAATAATAATCTAATCGTTCAAGTGGCAATCCTTCATCAGCATTTGAAACGTTACCAAGGACAGAACGGAATAATCCATCATTTACATAGATTCTCTCCCAATCAACTGATGCGTCTACTCCTGGAAGGTTCGCTAAATTTTCACTAATCACCGCATATTCCTGTTCACTAACGTCCTTTTTAATAATTTGAGGTGCCATTTGAAAACCTGAGGTCATTTTACTTTTAATAGCTAACACTTCTATATCTTTAGCCGTTAGTTCTTGAAGATTTTTATCTGTAACGCGTTTCCTTTTTAAATCTTCTATTTTTTTGTCTAGCTCTTTTCCGGTAATATCCTTATCTCGGAACTTATCTATTTCTTTTTTTGATACTAAGTCTTGAGCAAGTTCTGGATTTAATTGCATCCAAAAGTCTTTCTTATCAGTCTCAGTTAACTTATCTATATCTTCTTGCGGCATTTCAATAATATCTGCAAGTTGTCTTGCTGATTTTAATATTTCTTCTTGTTTTACACCTTTCACCTTTGTATATGTAATCGTACGTAAAGACTTATTATCAACTACTGGATTTCCTTCACGATCAAATATTTTCCCACGTGGTACAGAAAGGCCCACGGTTGCATTTTCTCTCTTCTCTACTTCATTTTTATATGTTTCTCCATCAAAAATTTGCACTTTCCCTAACTGAATAATAATGCCAGAAAATAATAAAAATACACAAAGGAATAAAATATTTAACCGGAGAGGTACTACTCTACCACTTTTCTTCTCTTGCTTTTTCACCTTGTCATAATCTCCTCCTTACAATATTTCAAATAATAATCACATTTCTATATTAAAAGTAATGTACAATTTCTATACATTGCTTTGTACAAATATTAATATAATGTTTAAAACTTAATAGAAATTAAAACAAAGGTAAAGAAAAGGTAAAGTTTACTAAATTAAATATAAAAAATACCCAATAACAAAAAGCTTAGTTTTCACTAATCGCTTTGTTATTGGGTATTAATTGATTTAAGAATTACTACTAGTGCGTATTGCTATACATTTGTCGTCACAATTAGAAAGAGATTGTTTACTTAGTACTTTCGGTAAGTAAATAGTTACTGTTGTCCCGACACCAACCTCGCTCATGATACTAATTGTCCCTTGATGACTTTCAATAATTTTATAACTTAACATTAATCCAATACCAGTCCCTTTTTCTTTCGTACTATAAAAAGGTTCACCTAATCTCTTAATTCTTTCTTCAGGTATTCCTATTCCTTCATCTATTACATGAATGATGACACCATCATCATTTATTTCTTTTATGTGAATTGAAATTTCCCCACCATTTGGCATAGCTTCGATTGAATTTTGCAAAATATTAATAAATACTTGTTTCAATTGATTTTCTGAGCATTCAATAATTATATCTTTGTCATCCGTAAATAGTTCAACTTGAATATTTGTCATAATTGCTTTTGTATTCATTAACGATACGACATTTTTAAAAATTTGATAAATATTTTTCTTTTCTGTATTTATCTCATCTGTTTTAGCAATTGCCAGAAATTCTTGCAGGATCGCTTCTATCCTTTCAATTTCAGAGAGCATAAGATCAAAATATTTTTCTTGATCTTCTTTATTAATTTGAAATAACTGTATAAAACCTTTAATTACAGTTAAAGGATTTCTTACTTCATGAGCCACGCCAGCTGCTAATTGACCAATTGCTGCAAGCGTATCTGATTTATTTAGCAATTCTTCTGTCTTTTTTCGCTCTGTAATGTCGCGTACAATAATCATAATTTTATCATGTAATAATGGTAAGCACCTAGCCTCAAAGAAATCAATACTTCCATTAAGTGTGAGTGGATATTCTACAATTACATTCGTTCCTTTTTCCTTAACTTGATTAATGGCTTCCTGAAACTGCTGTGCTACTGACGTTGGTAATACTTCGTAAAACTTTTTTCCCATAAAAGCTTCTGCGGGTACGTAAAACTTTGTAGGAGATCCTGCCTTGTAATCTATAATTGTGCCATCATCTTCTGTTAAGAAACATAAATCTGGTAAAGCTTTAAAAATTAATTCCAGTTCAGATGTTTGTTGTTTTAACTGCTCTTCTATCGCTTTTAAATGTGTAATATCTACACCAACAGCCCAATAACTATATCCTGTTACAGGAAACTGTTCTGATATATTCGACCACATTATTGTTTTGATTTCACCATTTTTACATGTTAAGTGCATTTCCCAATCTCTGAAATTTTTTCCACAAGTTAAAAATTTCTTTTGTATTTGATGGCGATAATTATGATCAGGATACAATAATTGCAGTGCATTGGGATTTCCAATTATTTCTTCAGCGGTATAACCTGTTACAATTTCGCATTCTCGATTCCACAAAACAAAATCTCCATTATAATCAAGCGCATCGACCATAACAGGCATGTTTTGTAAAATCGTATGTAGTTCCTCCTCTTTCTGAGAAAGCAACGTTGTATTTTTACTTTGAAATACTTTTATTGCACTATCTAAAATTAAACTTGAGAGCATTTCAAAGTATTTTTGACAACTGAAAATTTCACTTTTTTTGGACCATACAACAAAAGATCCTAAATGTTGATTGTATAAGAAAATGGGGATTTCAATCTTTGGAAGTTTACTCTTTTTTATCTCATTCATTCCGAATGAAAAAACACACTCTTTTTCAGCATCAAGAAGTTGATGTGATATGTTAGTTAATTTATAAAATTGTTCTGCCATGGTTTCTATTGTACTCACATCAATAAGTTCCATTAGCCGCGAATTCATTCCTTTTTCACCTCAATATGTAAAATTAATACAAATCTAAAATTCATACTTCTCCATTATACGAAGAAAGCTAGTGTAGGTATATAGCTGTAGAATAATTATTCGAACAAATTTTATTTTTCAATTAAAACAAGAAAAGAATATATATACTGAATATACCTTTAATTAGTATATATTTCGTTGATTCCTCACTTATTATCTAGATAACTTGAATTCCTCCTTACATTCACTGAATTTTTACTCGAGATTCATACACGTTACTAATAGCGGTATAAACATGCAATAAGTATAAAGTTCATAAAATATTCACATTTCCTATGAAAAATATAAACATTTATTCCAATATATTCTATATAATAAAATGTAATAAGGCTTCTATGAATCTCATAGAATACCTTACCCCTAATAAAAAAGAAAAAAGAATCCATTTGGATTCTTTTTTCTTTTTTTAATTACATTACATATTTATATAAAGCATGTGCCACACCATGTTCTTCATTTGATAACGTTTCGTATTTACACATTGCTTTTATTTCTTCAACTGCATTTCCCATTGCAATTGATATATTCGCTTTTTCCATCATAGAAACATCGTTTAGTCCATCACCTATCGCTACAGTGTTTTCAACCGGAATATTAAGATGTTCTGCTAAAGTATATAATCCATTCCCTTTTTGAGCATCTCGATGATTAATCTCTAAATTGTGCCAATATGAAGATGTAATTGCTAAATCTGTATTATGAAGAAATGTTTCTTTTAGTTTTTTTAATTTCTCAATATCATAAGAAAATGGTAATAGTTTATGCACATGTATATCTGTTTCTACAATTGGTTTACAACTTTCCGCACTATGAAACGCTGTATGCTCAAGATATAATGCTGCGATTGTTTCTAACTCTTTCAAGTCGAAATTTTCTTTTGAATTCTTCACATACTCAATTTCATTACGTACACTCTCTACTCCATAATCCGGTACATACACACCTTTATCAGTATAAAGCTGATAATATAAACCATTCTCTTCAAGATATTCTACAATTTCAAGTGCCTGCATATTTTGAATCGGATATCTCTTCATCATTTTTTTATCTTTATATATAAGAGCCCCATTTTCCGCAATGATTGGACACTCTAAATTAACTTCTAACAATAATCGCTCAATGTCAACAATAGAACGTCCTGTACAAATTGCTACAACATGGCCAGCTTCTTGACATGTTCGAATTGCTTCTGCATTTTCTTTACTTATCATTTTATTCCCCGAAAGAAGAGTTCCATCTAAATCAATTGCGATTAATTTCATTATTTCTTCACCACTTTCTATAAATACACGAGTTCTAATTAATTATTAGGTATCGTTTTCATACAATCCTCGTGAGGTACTTCTTATTTATAATTTATGAAAAGCGTTTCAGGTCAAGAAATAATTAAAAATAAAATCCAAAGCTTTTCTTTTTAAAAAAGCTTTGGATTTTAAACTATGAATTATAACTAATGTATTTTGTCTCACACATGTACACATTTTTTTCTTCAGTTGGGATATATACTTTAAACTTTTCTAGCCGTTTTCCATAGACATGAATCGTAATAACGCTTTCATTTTTACTAATTTCAAGAATATGACAATCCGCTGGTGGAATTACTTTATCTGTTTCTCCTTCTCCCAAATAAAGATTTCCTGTATGTGTTAAATAAACAAGTGAATTTCCAAGTTGTTTCGTTTGTATAAAGTTCTTCACCATAATCCTTCCTGAAAAAACGCCTTCTACTCCCCATGTGCCGTCATGGTCATGTAAAGGTGTAGATTGTCCATCTTTCCATACGAGAGCTAGTACTTCAAAACGTTTGAGCGGATCTTCATACAATAAATGTCGTGCATATTGAGTCAAATTGGCCTTCTGTTTATCTAACGGAAGCCATGTTTTCTTTTCTAAAAGTTCTTCTAGTAACTTTTCAATGCCACACACTATTTCTTCTTCAAATAAACCGTTTTCCATAAGATTTGTAACACCTTTAATAAACTTTTGAAATGATTTACTTCCATTACAAGTCAACATAAGAATCCTCCTCTACGTTTTATACAATTCCATATTAAGGTAATTGCCGAAAACTCACAATTGAGAAACAAAAAAACAAGATGCAAATGTATGCACCTTGTTAAGATTTTTATTTGGCTTTCAATCGAATAGGTAAGTATTTTAATGTTTGTTCATTTTCCAATATACATTTTTCTAAACAGAAAGATGGAGATAGCTCTATTTTTTCAAAAGCATTTATAAAGGTAGTTAATGCAATCTCAGCTTCTAAACGTGCAAGTGGTGCTCCTAAGCAAAAGTGAGGACCTTTCCCAAAGGTTAAATGCTTTTCATTTCCTGTTCGATGTACATTAAATTGAGAGGCTTGTGAAAATTTTTTCTCATCTAAATTCGCTGCACTAACCCACGCAACAATCATCTGATTCTTTTTCATGAAAGGACCAAATATATTTGTATCCTCTGTAATCCTCCGGGCCAATGTAACAGGAAAGCGATAGCGTAATACTTCCTCAATCGCTTTTAAAATTAAGTTAGGTTCTTTTCTTAACTCTTCATAAATTCCAGGTGAATCTACTAAAAAGCAATAAAAGCTATTAATAATTAAATTTGTAGTGGTTTCATTCCCAGCCGCTAGTAAACCTAATGAAAAGGTTACAATTTCTTCATCGGTTAATCTTTCGTCTTCATATTCAGCTCGAATTAAATCAGAAATGATATCATCGGTTAAATGATATCTCTTTTCCTGAAAAATCGGTAGAAGGTATGCTTTGAATTCATGTAATGCTATCCCTTTCTCGGCATCCAGATCATTAAACTTTTCTTTACTATACGGCATAAATAAAATATCAGACCATTCTTTCATTTTTTTACGATCTGTTGTTGGGACTCCTAATAAATCGGAAATAACGGTAACAGGTAAAGGTGCAGCAAACTGTTCAACGATATTAACTTCACTACATTTTTCGATATGTTGTACAAGTTCATCTGCGATAGCCTGTATTCGAGGTTTCCACTGTTCTAAACTTCTTGGAGTAAATGCCTTAGAAACAATGGAACGTACATTGCGATGTTCTGGTGGATCTGTAGAGTTTATATTTATTCTAGTTTCTAAAGGAGGGATTGAGAATTGTCTGCGCTCCCTTCTACTTGAAAATAAGCGATAATCTGATAAAACACGATTTACATCATCATATAAAAAAACATTCCATACATCCTGCTCTTCATCATAATGAACTGGGTGATTATCCCTCATCAAACGATACCATTCATATGGATTCCATAATTCTTCTTTTGTTTTCAGCTTTGAAATTTCATGAACTAAAATAACATTTTCAGGTGAAGCCATAGTTCTTTCCTCCCTTTTCTTTTACAATAAAAGTGATAGGTCGGCAGTCCAAAGTTGTATAAACTATCATATGTTATTTTAACATATACCAAAGGGGATTTTTCATTAGAGAACTTGAGAAATATATAAGGGGGATTTTTATGTACGTTGACATTTTACTACTAGCAGAATTAACGACAGGACCAAAACATGGATATGAAATTAAAAAAAATGTTCAAAATCGTTTAGGTGAAAATTTCGAATTAAATCACAACATGCTTTATCCTGCCCTTCGGCGCTTTGAAAATATGGGTGCTATAACGAAAAAAACACATAAACAAGTCGGAAAACCAAACCGAAATATGTACGATATAACAGAAACAGGAGAAGAAATTTTTTCTGAAATGTTACGAGAGTTTCCCGAAAAACTTGCGACAAACAATACAGAATTTCTTGTTCGTATTGCGCTATTTGAAAAACTTGACTATGAGGATAGAAAAGAGATTTTGACTGTACGTCAAAACGTACTATATAATCAGCTTACTGCTATTCAGTCTCTAGATGTTACCTCATCTTTTATTACTGAAGTCATTGAATTTAGTAAATCACGAATTGAACATGAATTGAGTTGGATTACATCACTTATGAAAAAAATATGAAAAAATAACAAGAAAAGTTAAAAACAATGAATGAAAATGATATTTATTATCAATACTATAATTAATAAAAGGGCAACCACGATTTGGCTACCCTTCAAACATTTATACTTCTGGATCGAAAGTTTTGCAATCTGTTTCTTCCGTTGTAGATGCATGTTTACCTTTATGACTTACTACGTAAATTGCCTCTGCACTACATTTATTACCGTTCGCCCAAAATTTACAGTTATTTACTTCACATAAAACGTCTTGTGCCATAGTATCACACCTCCTTGTTCTATTATCATTAACAAAATTCGGAGGTATGATACTCTTTGTCATGCATTTTTTATTCCCTTTTTAGCTTTCTTAATGGTTCAATATCTCCTCGTACAATCACATCTATATTTTCAGTTATTTTTTCAATGTCAAAATGCCACCATTGAATTTGTAATAATTCTTCTATTATTTCATTTGAAAATCTCTCTTTTATTTTATTTGCTGGATTTCCACCAACAATTGTATATGGTGCGACGTCTCTAGTCACAACAGATTTAGCTGCAATGATTGCACCATCTCCTATTTTTATTCCGGGCATAATAGTTGTGTCCATACCAATCCAAACGTCATTTCCTATAACTGTATCGCCTTTGTAAGGTAAATCAGACAAACTAGGTGTATACTTCTCCCACCCATTTCCAAAGATATTAAATGGATATGCCGAAAATCCATCCATCCGATGATTCGCTCCGTTCATAATAAAGTTAACTCCAGATGCAATACAACAAAACTTTCCAATAGTAAGGCGATCCCCAAGAAATTCATAATGATGTAATACTCGATTTTCAAATGTTTCTCCATCTTTCGCATCATAATAAGAATAGTCACCAACAAGTATATTAGGTTTTGTTATTGTATTTTTTATAAATTGAACGTTTTGATTTCCTTCAATAGGGTATTTAATATTTGGATTAGGATTCATTTTGTACAGCACTTCCTTTACCACTTATTTCACTTTCTACCGCTATTACTGGCTTTAAATTGTATATAGGTAAAATAAACAATAATCCAATTATAAAAAGTAAAGCCGTCCCTTCATACATCATACTTAATGAAAACATCTCTTTTAATGAGCCAGCTATACTCATCGTTACTACCATTGAACCGGTAAATAGCGGACTTAAAATACCATTTACACGACCTATAAAATCGGTATCGCTATTTTGAATAATAAGCGTATTAATACCAATTTGGATACAAGGAAGAGCTAAGCCACTAAAAAGCTGAGCTGTAAGTGTCACCCATAAATTTGTAGAATATCCTATAATGCCAATACCAATTGCTTGACCAAGCATACCGATAATTAACATCTTTTGCGGAGCAACGTTTTTCGCAAATACCATTGCTAATGCTCCGCCAACAATCATTCCCGCACCATTTACTGTTAGTAGCCACTGTAAACTCTCTTTTGATAATCCTAGCTGCTCAGTCACAATAAATATACCTAATGGTTGAATTAATCCTATACCTAGTCCTGCAGCCATAAAGCAAAGCCCTAGCAAAGTTAATGCTTTTTTCTTTTTGACATACTTAATACCATCCTTCATCTCCTGCAGCAGAGTGATATCTTTCTTTTCTACGTCGTTTTCAAGATCTTTCGGAAGAAATAACAATACAACTGCCGCAAGTAAAAACGAGATACCTGTTATGATGATTGAAATATAAATTCCAAAACTATGAAAGATAAATGTCCCTAGAATTGGTCCTAATACCATAAATATTGCAAATATCGTTTGATATATAGACATCGCTAATTGAATTTGTTCCGTTGATAAATGTTGTTTAAACAACTTCATTCCAGATGGTTGTGAAAACTGTGAAAGGATTGCAGAGATGAGTGTCACAAAAAACACAATTTTCCAAGTTCCAAACATAAGCGTAATTAATACAGCGAATACTGAAATGGAACTTAACGTTTCACACCATATCATTGTCTTCTTTGGCTTCCACCTATCAGCAAAGGTACCGCCAATAAATGAAAAAATAAAAATTGGAGCGAATTCAGCAACTGAAATCATAGAAATAGCAAAAGCATCACCTTTTGTCATTTCCATTACATATAGTAATACCGCAAAGTTTCGAACCCATATTCCTATTTGTAAAAATAATGCTGATGCTAAAATCCCTTGTACAAACCGATTTTTTAATACTTGTGATACCCCATTGTTTTGTTTCGTTACTACATTTGTCGACATAAAAAAGCCTCCTATTTCATGTTCTGAACAGGAGGCAGCACAAATCATATAAAAAGACTATATATTCGCAGAGCGAAATACATCCCTTTTCTATAAATGTACAGACTAACCCTATTCAGAAGAATATTTCGTTTTTTAACGAAGATCTCTTACAAATAGAATTAGTTGATCATTGGGATGTCTTCACCCTTCCGTTTCGAATTTAAATAACACATACATACTCTATGTAAATCATTTTCGATGTATGCATGTCTCCTTTTAACTATTCTAGAAAGTTAAAGGTAATTCCTCTAAAGAACGCATTAAATAGTTACCTTGCCATTTAATTTCTTCACGATTCCCTTTTATTTGTAGTTCAGGCATTCGATTAAACAAAGTAGTAATAGCAATCTTTGCTTCTAACCTCGCAAGTGGAGCTCCTAAGCAGAAATGACTACCATGACCAAAGGCAATGTGACGGTTGTTCTCCCGTGTAATATCAAATATTTCTGGATTTTCAAATACTGTTTCATCACGGTTCGCTGAAGCCAATGCAATAATAACCATATCTCCTTTCTGTATTGTTTGATGGTGAATTTGAAAAGGTTCCGCTGCCCATCTTGCAGTTGTAACCTCAACTGGAGAATAATAACGCAATCCTTCCTCAATAGCCGAATCAATTAGTTTGGGATTATCTTTTAATAACTGTAATTGATTTGGATTTTCAAGAAGTGCTAATACCGTATTTGTAATTAAATTCACTGTCGTCTCATGTCCTGCGACAATTAATAGCATTATCATTGAATATAGTTCCCGAGCGCTAAGTTTATGCCCTTCACTCTCTGCAAGTATTAAAGCACTCACCAAGTCTTCTTTTGGCTCTTTTCTTTTAATATCAACTAAATATTGAAGATATGTAATAAACTCAGATAGTTGTTTTTCGGTCTCTTTTATTTCTTCAGGTGTTTCTGGTGATGCAATAACAGCATGAGACCAAATTCTAAATTTCGCTTGATCTTCTTTTGGAATACCGAGCATCTCACTTATTACAATAATTGGTAATGGAAATGAATAATCATCCACAAGATTTAATGTACCTTTTCGCTCTATATTACTTATCAAATCATCTGCTATTCTCTGAATTCTTCCGTCTAATTGTGCAATCATCTTCGGTGTAAAAGCTTTTTGAACTAAAGATCGTAAACGACTGTGGTTAGGTGGATCTGAATTTAGCATATGTGTTGTTAAGTGGTCACTATTATCAACGGAAAGATACATGTTCTTTGTATCTTGAGAAAATACATTTGTCCAATCTTTTTTTAAACGATTATCTTTTAAAAGTGGCAGAGCATCTTCATATCTAGTAATGAGCCATTCTTTACCGATTTCAACTTGGTTTACAAATAATATAGGTTGTTTTTTTCGCGATTCTTTATAAATTTCATACGCATCTTCTTTAAATTGAGCTGAAGCTAAATTAATGCCATCCTCTATGCTTAACCCAACTTTGTTTTTCATTGACATTGTATTCCCTCACTCTCATTTGTTTTTGAAAACCAACCAACATATGCATTATACTCTAATAAAAACGTGAAAATTGTAAATTTTTAATCAAAATCTTACTTCGTATATTGAAAAATAAAAAAGTGAGAAAGTAAAATCGTTTCACTCTCCCACTTCTCTTTATGCGAAGCACATAAAATTACTAATTTGTTGATAGCGATAACTTACTTTACGACGACGACCACCTTGCCAAGTGTAACCTGATACTCCGTTTCTTCTCACTTCAGTCGGAAAGAACCATAAATCTCTTCCAAAAGGCCCAGGACGATGTAAACGTAAATAGCCCCATCTTCCTAAACAGTTACACATCCATGATTTCATATTGCCTGGTTGTGCCGGAGAAGCAAATGTAGACGGTAACGATGGCGCTTGTGACGGTGGTGGTGACGTTGGAGCATCCTCCGCATCATCTGGTCTGTAATCTTCTTGTTCAATATCTCTCACTTCATTTGTAGGTTCATACCCGTAGTTTTGTGGATTATAATACATCGCTTGATCATATGGATAATTTTGTTGGTTATACATATTAACAAATCACCTTCTTTTCATTCATTACCTTTATCATTCATATGTGATATGCCCTCTCTAGGAAGCTTATGTATAGCCCAAATTCAACTTAAAAAGCTCGTATTATTAAAAATACGAGCCTTTCAAAAATAGAATGTGTTTATTATTTCCTTAACTTCACACTATAAAAACGCATTTCATCTAACGAACCTTCAAATTCAAATACTTCTTGTTTAATTAATTGTTTCAAGCGATATTCTAAGAATGTATCTCCAACCAATTGTTCAACAAGACCAAGTGCTTCACCAATTACTCTAGGAGCTTTGAGGAACTCTCGATCAGCACCCACACTTTTCGCGCATTCAATTATAAATTGATCAAAATAATCTTCTTGTACAAAATGCACTTCATTTTCTTTCCACACTCTTAAACATTCTATGCTTTCCGATAATCTATCCCACTCATGTTCAAACTTCATTCGCTTCTCTTCAGTTAAATAAGGTAACTTTATAAAACTTTTTTGGAATAGAGCTAAACTTTCAGGTGGTAATTCTCCCGTTCCACGAATATCATACTCTTGTTTTAATATTTCTCTACTTGCTTCAGACGTATTAATAACTCGAATGTTTTTCTTATCCTTTAATTGTGCTATTACAAAACTTAGGCCTACATGTTCATGTGCATTATCAGCCTTCCAAATTGTAATAGGTGTTTCAACAGGAATAGTATGTAGTTCTTCTATAGTTGCTATAAATCTTGATAAATATTCTTCTTCAAAATAACTATCATAAGCAGTTAAGTTATTTATTAACCACTCCTGTCTTGCTAGTTGCCCCTCATTCGTATGCAACCTATATATCGGTCCAATTGAAAAAAATTCCGAAAAAGCAACAACACTCTCTTCAAATAATTCTTCTTGACTTAACATATATTTTAAGCAACCAGCCGTTGAATCATCAAAAGCAATATGTACGTGCGTACTTTCTTTTACATTCCTTTTATAAGTAGGATTACTTGTTAATTGTTTCGGAATATCCATCAAATTTTTAATTGTATCTTCACTATAGTTTTCTTCTAATAAGTTTAACTGTATGAGAATACTTTGAAGTAAATCTTTAGCCTCATCTTCGTACATATCCTCTACAGCATTTTTAATTTTATCTATCACACAAATCCCTCTATTCATTTCAAAAATAACGTAGATTATAGTGTATCATTTTAGTATAGTTCTTTAAAGTCAAATCCAGATTACTACAGCAATCTGGATTTTCAACAAAAGCTCTCCTTATATTTTTGAATTGCTAAATATTTTTACTTTGAAAATCCTTGTATCTAAATGTATAATTATATAAAAACAAAAATATAGGAGCTATATTTATGGATAAAGTACTTACAAATTATAAACATTACTTAAAAAATTGGAGATTTATATTTATTTGCATACTACCTGCTATTGCCTTATTCGTTACTTTCGATGTCATCTTTGAACTACTGTTTCATCAAAATTTCTACTTATCTAACTTAATTTCTGCTATCATATTATTTTTAATATTTATTAACGTTAAAGATAAATTTAAAATTAAAGGCTAAAAAACACTATTTCAAAATAGCCCTTTATTATTGCATCCTACTATAAAATAAGGCTCATAGTAGATTTTCATAAAAAATAAGAGCACCCTGCAATTAGCTGCTCTTATGTGATTAGAGGTTTTTTCTGAGTATTAAGTAGGACACGAAGATCTTGTCCTACTACATAATATATGCTTGTACTTATTATTTCGTGCATGTATTAAGCACCATGTTCAGGTACTTAATATATGCATAGTCATTGCTAAAAAATCTACTCAAAATTTCATTGCACAATTTCATAATTATAAATTAAAAAAACATCCTCAATGGATGTTTTTTTATCTAACGATTTTAAGCTTCCATAAACTTAGCCGGTACACCAATTTTTTCAACTACAGAAGATATATTAGTAGGATTAATCATTACATTTTCAATACATACTAATTTATTTTCTAATATCCCATTCTCTGTAGTAATAAGTTCTTCAAACCGATCTAAAGTCATTGAGAATTTATGTTCACTTCCACCATTCATACTAACTTTTACATACTTCATAGTGTCACCGCCTTTCATAATAATTTACATTTCGACAAGAAGGCGCTTACATCCTTTTTATTTACTCTTAGATTTCTCACGTTTACATATATTTTGAGAAAAGAAACTACTATTATTTACTCACAAAATTATTGCTAATAAGAAAGATAAAGATAACAATACACAAAGTGGAATATATAAACCGGTATCCATTCTAGCAAAGTGCGTATCTTTTTGTCGTTTAAAGATACCAAAATAATTGAACTCACCAATTACTCTAATAGAAAAGATGATCATACAAATCCAGGAACCGACTTGAATAATAACATTAGGAACTGCAAAATGAACAATTTTTGCTTGTTGCAACAAAATTATTGCTGCCATACTTAATAATAATGCAATGACCAATGTCATTCCGGCACGAGGTGTAAACGCCTTTTCCCCTGCTTTAGTTGGAATAACACTATTTGTCCCCCAATTACCTTCGAAAGCCCAATATACATGTAAAAAACTAACTAAGAATAATATACAAGCAGATATATATGTAATGATAAGCATTTTATCCTCCCCTTATTTCATTTTGGTTCCCACCTATAAAATATGCTGTTCCCCCCACATTAGCAACCTTCATTTCATTACATAAAAAAACCGTAATGATTTATCAATATTAAGATACGTCATTACGGGGTTATTAAACCTCATTATGCATTATACCTATTTCTTCGGCGTTCCATCCTTGTTTGACCTTGAACTGCATTTTCTTTGTATGGATCTATTTGCTCTGTCATTTCATATGTTGCAACTGGTTCTTCGTACTTATACTCATGGATCTTTTCTGGCATTTTACTTTTAGATTCTTTCCCACCAAACTTAAATAGTTTCATCTTTAATTTCGGCAATCTTGGAAGTTGAATCTTAATTGATAATCTTTTGCGTTTCTTTTTTGGTCCAAGTAGATTTATATTTTCTTGATTATCTTTCTCTTTGCGGTGAATGAACATCGCAAGTAATCCTCCTAATACAAGTCCTCCAATTAATAGTAATATATATACATAATGGCTTGTCATTAAACTCGTTATGCGTTCAAGTATGACTAACGACTGTACTTCTTTTATATCCCATAGTAAAGCGGCCCATAATGAGAATAAGCCCAAAGTAAGTCCATATGTACGAAAACGGAATAAACATGGAATTAACGCGACACATGCAGCAATTTTCGCATTTGCTATGATTGAGCTTGTTGCAATATCTTGATGCCAAATAACTAACAGTAGTGTTATAAATGGCGCATACGCTATCCAACTGCATATACGTGAATACATCTTTTTAGCAAAATAACTACCGAAACTAGTAAAAAATAAAAGCCCTCCAATATATATAGATTGTTCTAGAGGGATTTGCTTTGTAAGTCCTGCAATTGGAAAGAGGCCGCTCAATAGCATTAAGAGCACATCTAATTTCTTCACAATTCCCCATTCCTTTCAAATTTTTTCAATTAATAAAAATCGTTTTTCCATATGAAATAGTTTTTGTATTTCTAAAAAACATATTAATCCTGTCTGCACATAAAGTAAATATGTAAACGAAAAGATACTTGACAAAGGATATCCTTATTTACATAAAAAAATGACAAATCCTGATCGATATAACGAGCAGGATTTGTTTACTAGTATTTAAAGTAGAATAATTGAATCTTTCTTTTCTACTTTTACTACATCTACATCCAATTCATCATCAAATTCTTTAAACTCTCTTGCATCTATGTCAGTAATATAACTCTTTATTACTTTTTCCATATGCATGGAATATGTAATGTGTACATTCTTTTTCGAAAGCATACTAGAATTACAGCACATGTAATGTATCATTTTAGCGATATAATCCCTTTCTACAGGTTTTACACCCAATGGTAAAATTTCAAGTATATATCGCTGAAAAATCCCACTACAATTAAGTGAATATTCACCAGTGCTATAATACATCCCTTTTTGATCTGTATATAAGCCAATGCTATCTAGAGCATCATCAGATTCTATTACACCGTAACTTGGTACATCAAAACCTGTATTTATTCTAATAATATTTAAATTTGGAACCTTTAACACCTCTGGAACAATATCAGGTAAAATATCTGTATTAATTTCTTTATTTTGTAACTCTTTTATCCAATACCTTCTCAAATTTGCATCTACAATGAAATAAACTTGTTCATTTTGTTCTTTTGCATATTGTACAATTTCCATTAATGTTTCGGAAACATATTGTTTAAAAAAAGCTCCCATATCATTTCTCTTTGATGGTTGTGGTAAAAATGCATTATGTTTATTTATATTTAATAATACGTAATCAATCGTTTGCCATTCTGTATTCCCATATAATTTATATAAAATTTCTTTTCCTTTTATTTTTGAAAGAATAGGTAAGAAATCAAATTTCGATATTCGTTCAATTGATAAATTAACATATATACAAGGTAAATTTATCTTATTCCAACTACGCTTCAAAAATCCTTTTTGCTCTAATAAACTAAAAACACTATTTACAATTGTTTTACGAGATACACTTTGGCCTATAAATAAATTAATAAATGTTGAAATACGGTTTGCTCGTGCAAATCCCTCTCTAATGATTTGTTTTGGATCAATTTTTTCTCGTCCATCACAATTTTTCAATGCGATTAATGCTAATGTCGCATCACTGCGCTCGCCCGCGGTAGCATAGACAGCTTTCGTAACATCATCTACAAGATTTGTTTTATATTTTTGGCAATATTGCATTTTATATGGATTTTGTAACACCTTTTCAATATTGTATCTCACAATCTTTAATAACACTGGAAAATCTGTATTCAATACATAAGAATTTTCACCAACTTTAGTCAAAACAATTTGACTCTCAAGTAATGTTTGTTCTATTTCCAGCACTATATCTTCAGACCAAACTTCTAATGTTAATGTCTCTAATCCTTTTGGTGCAAATAAAGGAAATAATTCATTTTTGTTATTTGTAGCTACCTTTTTACATTCTGGAAGTATTGTGAAATAAGAGAATTTACGCTGAAATTCTTTAAATAAATACTCTCTTTCCTTTACTGTTATACCCGGTTCTATTTTAGTACCTTGAACTTTATAAATTCTCTCATTGTATGGAAATAACACCCTTTTATTTTCTCCTACAATATAATCTTTCGGATATTGGAGAATATGGTCTAAATCCACCTCTCCCCCTATTTGAAAATCATCTTTTAAATTTCTAAATATCTTAATCCATTTCATGCCGGTTGTAGCTTGTTGTATTTTTAGTTTTACAAACCGTATTTTTTTATTATTTGACGCAAACTCTGAGGTAGAAATCAATATCATGCCTCGTTTCCGTCTTAAAAGTAAAGGAATATCTGGGTGATTATATTCTTGATATTAAGACTGTTTTTATGAGCATTTCTTATAAGTATGATGTAACTGATTAAAGCCATTTTCAAAGACGACATATCGGCGATAATTTATGTCTATTTTGTATTGGTGTTAGCAAGTTCGTTTGCAAACTTGTTAGCACTTTTTTATATCTCCTCCATTACATACACCTTCACAAACATAGTAGCTCCAATTAATTTCTATTATAAAAAAAAGAGCTTAGCTAAGTAGCTAAACTCTTCTAAAAACATTATCTAGAGAATTTTCTTTCCTTCTTCTGTTGCTTAGAAGAGTTTTGTAAAAGACGTAACGTAAATAATACGGTTTGGAAGTATTCACATTCCAACATTAACTGCCTAAGAAAGACTGGTTTGTTCTCTGTCTGACTATATTTTTTGGCGGTTTATTCCATAATTATGTAACATAGAAATTTAATCAAAAGCAGTTAATGTACCATTAATTCGATTAAAATTAATTAACTCGTGACTATTTTAATCCAAGCTAAAATTCTCGTAAAACATGTACTTTTGCATACACCTTAATAGCGAATTGTTTAAATACCATTTCCCTAAAAACTCAAAAAAATTCTAACAAGATAGCTATAAATAACTTCTTGTTAGAATTTTTTAAAGAAATATTTCTAAATTCCTAAATCATTTTGAAACCAAAGACTACATAATTATCTTTTTGTTCATAATCAGTAATATATAAGATTTCTACTTTAACATTACGCCCTGTATATTGCTGCTTTTCATCATCCCATTCATTTAAAATAACTTTATCACCTATATGAAAGTCTCGATCATTTTTTCGGATTTCAAAAGTTTTAATTTGTTCTAGAACGGGTGTAAAAAATACTTTATTTATTTTCAAATTATGTAACATAGTTTCAACCACCTCTAATGATACAGCTTTAACTTCTAACAAAATTTATTAACTCTTGGAAAGGTTCAGTTTCATCGTAAATAAATAACTCAATATTCCTTTCTTCAGAATACTTAATCGCTTGTCGAATTTCAGAATTCTGAAATTCCTCTAAAAGTTTAATTGAGTATTCATTATTATCTCGTTTTAGTAATCTTTCTCTAATTACTTGAGGATTATTCTGTATAAGAATAATTTTAAGCATATTAGTGTCTTCAAAAGTCGAGAAAGGTAACATGGTAACATGACTATCAGAATCTAACAAGCAAAAATGTCCATCTAACAATAAGGTAAAACCATCCTGTTCTATCTTATTTAATTCATTTTTCCACAATTCTTGATTTCGTGAAATACCATTTGTATTCTTGTCAGATGTATTTATATTATTACCAGCTTTTCTAATCAAATCACTAACAGAAAAAGATTTAATCTCTATTTCTTTTCGCAGCTTTGTTACCAAAGTAGATTTTCCCACTCCATGTATACCTGATAAAAAGATATATTCCACTCCTACATGCCTCCATTCGTATAGCAAAATGATTGGGGTGCTGCTTTTAAATTGCTATCGAAATCAATTAAATCTAGGGGTTCTTCATATTTTTTAAACTCTTTGATTTGGATAGCAACTCCCTTTTGTCTTCCCGCAAAGTAATGATTAAAATAACTTTTTGTTATACCCGAGTGATTTTTCGTTTTTTTCCATATATTATCAGGATTATCTATTATTATATCTTCTATTTCAAACTCGCCTACTACTTTTCCAAATGGTTTAGTTGCGTAAACAACTACAGAAGAAATATCCTTCCGCTTAAAAATATTTTTTCTATACTCAAATCTCTTGTTTCCTAAAATAATTTCCTCTACGAACTCTGGTTTAATTGATAATAAAACTTTCATTTACCTCACCTAATTCTAAAATCTTCTCAAATTGTAAGTCTGTTAATGGCATAAAACCTGCATATCCATCATTAATTAAACCTTTTCCAAGCAAATCATGCCTAATAATACGTTTAGGGAATGCTATATTGTAAAGCATTTTAATAATATGAGGATAATTTTTACGTCTCCAAAAACTTTCCAACTCTCCTCTACTAAATATTGTTCCTTTTCCACAATATTTAATAAACTCTTCTACTGTACTAAAATCTCTAATATGCTTTCTCTCTATCACTGTACATACTGATGTAACAACCGAATTCCATCTAGCCCATTTCCCAGGTTCGGCGGTTCTATAAATAATAAGCATATCTCCTGAATTAATATTATCAACCCCAATCATCCCTGTTAAATAAACTTTTTCAACTGTATTTGTGAAGGCCAAATCTTCTATTTTATGGTTTGTCTCTGTTTCAAGCTTAGATAAAGGAAATAATTTTGTATGATACGTTGGATGAATGCCAAGCAAAAATTTATTATTATTTTCTATTTTAATTCGTGGAAAATCTAAATGAAAATTATCTTTTGTCTCTAGTGATTTTACATATACTAATTCACCGTTATCTTTCGTACCCCAAAAACAGAATCCAAATTTCTTAAATAGCCTAATCAAGGGTTTTTGTTTTTCAAAAACTGTTACATAACATTCTAAATAATTTTCTTCAATCATTCTCTTTAAAATTAAACCAATAAATCGTTCTCCTAAAACCGTCCCATGTCCATCTATTTTAAAAGTACCTATTTTAAGACGTCTCTTCTCTTCGAATTTTGGAGTAATAGTATCATCAGCCTCAATTTCTTCTTTGAGATATAAAAAACCCTGCAATTCGTTTTCTTTTAGAATATATGCATTCTCACCTTCAGTAGTTTTCTTTTCAAACCACTTTTCAAATCCACTATAATCCTCTATTAAACTTTTAAAAAAAGAATCTTTTACATCCAACTTTGAAAATTTAACATATTCAATTACATCATTTTTCATGAATTACTTCCTCCTATTTTATCATTCTTAAGACTATAACACAAACGAACGTTCGCAATTCATTATTCCTCTTCCATTCAATTATATCAAAAAAGGAATTTTTTACATAAATAAATCCCTCTCCTTTCTATTGAAATTAATAATACCTTGTGCATAGTGGTTTTTTACTGTAAATTTATTTTTTAAATATAAGTGAATTGATATGTTAAAATTTAATATGTTTACATTTGAATTTTATAAAAACAAAAGAAAGAGGGATATTGGATGTCGTTAACCAGTAAATTAGACGCTAAAAATAAAAAAGATAAAGAGTTTAAAGATATACTTCTAGATGTCGAGCCCAAGAAGGAAGATTACTATACATTAAGTGGAAAGTTACCCTTCTCTGAAGAATATAACACGCATGTGCCATATAATTTATCTAATATATCTAATGCAAGTTTAGTAGGAACAGCTTTTGACTATTTAGCTCGATTTAGAATTGCTCAATTTTTAAAAGACGAAACTGTAATAAGAGATTTGGTGGCTTATAAAGGCTTTAAAAAATTAAACAAATACATTGATATTCCATATGAAATTTTAGATTTATGGATAGAAAAAGTGTTAGTGTTTATTAATGATAGTTCAATATTAATTTCCGATTTATATGAAATATCTGTAAAGTTAGCTAAGTTAGAGCAAGTATTTCGAACTAGGATTAATAAAGAAACTATCAATCGTAACTTCTTTATCATCGAAAATAGCCCAGACGAGGTAATTAACGAACTAGATAATTTGTTAAAGTTGTTTGAAGAGAATTTCATGATCCCAGAGATTATCAATGAAAAGAGTAACGTAATATTTAATCCTAATTTTGGAGTGTCTTCACTTTTAGTTAGTGGAGCTGATGCAGACGTATATATCGATGGTGTTCTTTATGACTTTAAGACAACAAAAGACAAATCCCTGAAACAAAAAGACAATTTACAAATGATTGGCTATTATTTATTAAATGATTTAGCAAAAGCGACAATATCAGATGATTTGGGTTTTAAGTACGCATATATGGAAATTCAAAAATTATCATATTACAAAGCACGTTTTGGTGAGATAGAGTATTACGATGTTGAGAAACATTTACCATACGAAGATGTAAAACCTAAGTTGAAACAATTAGCGGGATATTTCACAGAAAATCCCGGAAGTTTAAATTTTGCGCCAATGTTTGCTGATGTTGAAACTGCTAAAGAGATACTGAAACAAATAAGTACAGATGCACTTTAAATTTATTTACAATAAAAAAGAGGGATTCCACAGATGCGGGAATCCCTCTTTCATCCTACCTCACATACACATAGGCTTCACTTTCTGTTACATAGTATGTTTTTCCTTTGCTATTGTGCACTTTATATTGCGGTGAACCATTTACATTTACTTTCGCATCAATTGTAAATCCTAATCCTGTATCCACAGAACCAGCCACATCTTTATCCTGCCAAGATGGAGTATCATAGAAACGTAGATTGTTAACTTTTGAAACAACACGCTTTCCAACAATAGAAAAATCTACTGTGCTTTTCTTATTAAACTTCACATAAGATGGATCGTTCTTAATCCACTGATCTCCACCAAGATTTAACCAACCGTCCTTTTCCGCCCACACAATATAAGATTCTGGTTTGTTTAGTTGACGAATTTTAGAATAGCTTGTACCTGGTCCTTTACGTAAGTTAACATTGTAACCTTCAATATAGGCGATACCGTCTGTTACTGCTGTCGGTACTTCTTCTGGTTTAGATGGCTTGTCAGGTACAGAAATATCTACATTAGCGTTATTGTATGCCCGTTGCACATCTGCTCTAAATTGAGCTTCTGAAACACCATGAGACTTTAAGTAATCAATTGGATCTTCATGATCCGTACCGCCAAGGTAATGAGTTACATCGCTATGTGTCCACAATCCTTTTTCTACAGATAACCCACGTTCACGTAAGATTTTAGCTAATAACTCAACGTATTTATCATAGCTACGTTTGAATTTCTCGCAATCCCTCGTTTCGCATAATTCTGCTTGAACAAATCGTTTATTTGTTTCTGATCCTGCACCATAAGCAATGTATTTCCTATCAACTTAACACTAAGGCTTTATTTGCATGTCTTACCAAACATGCAAGAAGAAGCTGTTAAAAACTTTGATAAAAGCATCTTTGGATAACTAATGTTTGCAATTTATAAAAATGGGTTATACAAACGTTGTTATATCAAATTTTGATTAACCTATCATCTTATATTTCTTCTATTACATACACCTTCACAAAAACATCATACTTAGCTGCTAACTCTTCCAGTTTCTTTTCTCTGTATTTGGTCACTGTAAAGAAATGAATGACTGGCATTTTCCCGTTATGTTTCTGTTTATATATCTGCGTTAATTCTTCATATTTTTTTAACTTCTGTTCATTCACTTTCATTTTTTGTGAACGATCTACTTCGACTGCATGTAGTATCCCTTCTTCATCACGAAACTTCACATCAGGAATTATTTTCTTTTTCTCTTTGTTCTTTATATAACGTATATCCGTTTCAATCTGCCAATCGTCTGGACAGAATAAATGTAGCCATGCTTCATTCCGTAATAATGCATGAGCAAGCTTCCCTCTCGAAACAACCTTACCGTCATCGCCAAACATGGCATGCCCTTCTTTATTGAGATAATACACATACTCTTTCCCTTGCATCGTCTTACTCAAATACGGCTTCAAATCACTCATAATTCTGTTTGCATTTCGAATACCACCCATATCATGCACACACATTACATGTCTTCTTGTTGCAAACTGCAATTTCCTAATCGTCGCAAGTATCGCCATCTGACGGTTTATTTTCATGTGACTCTGGATGTTCATGTTTTTCCACCTCATATTCTTTTAGATGTTCCCCCATGACCTTGTCATCGATATATGGCACTTGCAGTACAGTGAAGTTTTCCTTCATATATATAGCTCTTCCTGGAATAGACGGTAGTTGCTCTAATCCGGATTGATCAATTACAACTTCTGATGCGGTACGAGTCGGTAAACGGAAACCAAGTTTTGCATTCGCCATCTGTTTGACTACCCTCGGCAATGTATCTCCTGTCGGATATTGCGTACAGAAGACAATACGAAACCCAAGTGCCCCTCCAACACGCGCAATGTGACTAAGCATGTATTGGCACTCTTCCAGCATTTTATTATGAGCTTTCGGTAATCCTTTTGCAGGTGCGAGTACTGCCCCCTCATCCACTACAATGAAATACCGGTCCTTTTCTTTCGTGTGAACAATATTCTTGATGCCACGTTCTTTCATGTACTTCCCACGTTCATGCATTTTCTCCATTACTTTTAAGAGCATGCCATGTGCTTGCTCTGATGTTTCTGCGATCTGTTCAACTTGTTTCAGTTTCTTATATTCGCTAAATTCGAGTCCTTCTTCTTTTAAATCAATTAAATAAAAATGAGCATGATCTGGATTCGCTAATGATAAGGAAGCAAACATATTTTTAAGGAAGACTGTTTTCCCCATACGAATTAATCCACCTACAGCCATATGCGGTGTTTCATCAAAATCGTGGTAAACAATTGTTTCTAAACTCTGGCCAACTGGAATACGCCATTTCCCTTTCGTTACTAAATCCATTGACCATGACCAGTTCTTCGGTATCTCTCTGCGGAATACACGAATGTTCAATTTATAATTATCGTACTGAATACGTACTGGTTTATTTAATCCTTCAGAAACAACGTCCTCAACCTTCTGTACGATTTTACTCGGCATGCCAAGCGGTAAGGTAAATACATAAGTCGTACTACGATCATCATCGATTTGTTTTTGGAACTTTGGATATTGCAATTTCTCTTCATTATTTCTTTTGATCGCAATACCAGCTACCTCAAAAAACACCTGTATCTTTCGCTTATCATCATTTTTACTTTTGAACTTTTCACCGAATAATGCCACTGTTAAACCTGCAACTGGAACGAGTAATAATTCAATCATTTTCTCCACTCCCCATATACCCTTTATAAGGGTATATATCCCTTATTTTTGGAAGACTCCCGTACATGTTCTATATCAATGACCAGTAAATGTCCTACAATTCCATGTTGGTATTCCCCTATAGAAACGCGAAAAGCACATAACGTAGAAGATACAAGAACGATCCTGTGAGCGTTATGTACATGGTCATACGCGGAAGCCAATGTGGAACACTCTGCCCCATTTTTTCTGCAACCTTCATCGTAATCACTGACAAGCCTGTCGCCGTCCATACTACTACCGCTTCACCTATGATTGTCATTTGAATCCCTCTTTTCGAATGAGTTGTAATCCCTTTGGTGTCATAACTGGCTGATACTCATTAATGACATGTCCCCACTCAAGCACTTCATCCTCATCTTCATATAAATCATCCATAATATCGTTTGATAAACGGTAATAGCCTTTATACTCACGATCATTAAAAACCTCATGTCTTTCCATGTGGTCCACAATTGCGTTTGTTTCTTTTTTGCCACTAGCACCTCTATACATTTTTCTTAATTCCTTCGATGGATACAGGTAAGGCGTTTCATTCAAGTGTGAATATTGCCAACGCATATACGCACTCTCCCTTCTTGGTGTCCCTGATTCCACTTGGTATTCCTCGTGGTCTTGATATAGGTATATGACCTAGAAAGAAGGATTTTGCCTGTCTATACAAATTTAATTATGATTTTTTTATAAATTATATTTTGAAGGTAATTCCCTTTACAATATGGAATAATTCAACAGGTGATGATAATGATCATTTTGAAGAGTAATATTGGAGAATTATTAAAACACAGTGGATTAAAAGGAAAGTGGATTGCTCAACGATTAAATATAAGCCAGAATCAAATGAGTAATTATGTAACTGGTAAATCTTATCCACCAGTAGACAAAGCATTTGAGTTAGCCAAAATATTCAATTGTAGGGTCGATGATTTATACGAGGTACAAGAAAAAGACCCTGCTAATTAATTACTAGCAGGGTTTAGCGCATATTGAGGTAACGGTTGGCCCTCAATAGATTCCATATACATTTCAGCCAATCTTGATCCATCGATTAGTTGTATATTCAATTCTTCAGCATATTTTTTTGCATTTTTTGAAAAACCACCTGTTGATACTACATAACCACCTTTTGCCTCTCTTTTGGCAATATTACTATGCACCAGAGCAATTGCTTTATAGGACATATCGCTACATAAACACTTCACCTGGCCCAGATAAAGGTCACCGTTTACTGTATGTTCAAAGTCTACACCATAATCACCTGTAGCTACCGTTACAAATGCAGAACCACCATAATATTTCTCAATTACATCAGCAACAAAAGCTTCAAATTCTAATGGTGTTTGACGAATGAATACTGATGAACACTTTTCATTTTCTAATGGCTTCATAAAACGATAATAAAGACCCATTGCTAAAGTACGTTTAAACTCTTCATCTTTATTAAAACGAGCAATGAGTTGGTATAAATGATGGTCTTTTCTTCTTTTATAGACATACCATGAAATGTAAAGTGTACCTGCTACTATTAGAAAAGCATAAAACATATACTCACCTCCTTGGAGGTAGTATTTCCTAAATATTTTAGTGGACAAAAATATTTTATAACAGAATCTTCCATAGTTTGTTATACTTACACTAGAATCAAATTAATATAATATTCAAAGGAGCAAAAATCAATATGGCAATTGGAATTGGTATACGTGTTACACCCAAAAAAATCTACTATACAATAATAAACGAAAAAGGTTATGAAAATGACGTTCTTAATGTACCAACAGCACTGGACCCTCCACGTCAGTTATCCTTTATAAGAACAACATTACTATCTATAATTTGTGAATATAAAATAACACACGCTGGCCTAAAGACTGCTGAAGGACTAGGTAAAAAATCTATTAACTTTTTCCGACTAAATATTGAAGGAGTTATTCAAGAGTTATTTTCAGATAGTACTGTAAAATCATATTTCGCTGGCACTTCAACCTCTATCGCTTCCCGACTTAAAAGTACAAATAAAATTGTAACTGAGTGCTGTAAAGGAAATAATAATGCGTTTGATATTGCTGATTGGAATCGTTTGAACCAATATCACCGCGAAAGTTTATTAGCCTGTCTAGCAGCAATTGGTTTTAATGATTAATGGAGTGTGAATTATAATGAATATAACAAATCAAGTTCCAATGCACCTTCAAGTAAGTAAGCTAAGCGGTATTGGTAATAATGAGGGGAAAAATTCACAAGTTTGGATAGCACATGATCCTCAACTAAAAGAAGATTTAATCTTAAAGGAGATTTCCAAAAAGTCTCTAAACAAACAAAATATTGAAAATTATTTTTTAGAAGCTCAAATATTAAATAACGGTAAACATCCCCATGTTATGCCTATTCGTTATGCTGCTGAAGATGATACGAATATTTACTTAACAATGCCCTATTATAAAAAAGGTTCATTAAATAGCCTGATGGATGATTACTCATTAAGTGTAAAAGATATTATTAAGTATTCTTTAGATTTCTTAAGCGGTATTCTGTATATACATATAAAGGGTTTTTTACATTTAGATGTCAAACCGACAAATATAGTAATAAACGATTATGATCGCGCGATTCTTACCGATTTCGGTCTATCTAAATACCTAGATGAACATGGCATGGCAACTCAAAGATTGCAATATAATTTACACCGTTCACCTGAGTCATTTAATACCATTAATAAAACTATACTTGATGATATTTATCAAGCTGGTCTAACTTTGTATCGATGTTGTAATGGTAATAAAAATTTTCATGCACAATTCCAGCACTTAATTACTATAAACAATCGCGATAATGAAAAAATTATACATTCTATTCAAAAAGGTAACTTTCCTAATCGAAAATTTTACTTACCTCACATACCCAAAAGATTACGAAATATTATTAATAAAACAATCCATCCTAATCCAGATAGACGTTACCAAACTGTATTAGACATTATCAATGCATTAAGTCAAGTTGACGAAAATCTAGATTGGAAATATAATTATAATACCGAAACTAGAACGCATGTGTGGGTTTGTGATAGCAAAAACTCGATTCTTACGTATAATATTGAGTATTGTCAGGAACAATTTATTACTACCGGAAAAAAACTGACTAAAAGTAGTGGGAATGAAATTAACATCTCAAAAATCAATGGGAAATTTGACACAATAACCCAAGCATTTCAACATCTCGAAGATAAATTTTCTATTTAGTATTTGATTATTGAGACGAGGAGGGATATTATATGATGTTAAAAAAAGCATCTAATTTGTCACGAAGAAAAATGGCTAATCCACATCAAAATAAACCTTTATACCAACGTCTTAAATCAACTAATGCAATAGATCTTCGTAACAATCGCAGTATTATAGATTTGAACAACGGGTATAGTGAGATTGTACCTATCGATGAAAATAAGCGCTTTAAGTAAAGAATCCAGTTCCTAATTAGGAACTGGATTCTTTACTTATTATTTTTCCTTTATCTATTTAAAAAATAATAAGTAAGTTGTACACGTTGTTTCTCTCTCAATATACAGTATTTTATACTGTAATACACATGTTCATTACAATACTTAGTTTATTTTTATCTCCATCCCTTTCGCTTTCAGTACATTTACCATTTATTATCCAAGCCTCCCTCCTACTCTTCGCATAGCATGTACTAAAAAGGAGGTACGTACTTAATATGTCAAACTATTATTACGACCGTTCGCATAAGTGCTATCGTAAGAAGCGTAAAAAGTGTGACTGTGATTGTCATTGTGAACCACGCTATCAAACGTTAACATCAGGTCCATTATTCCGTAATGCTGACACTGATTTCATTCAAGTTTCTGCACTTAATCAAACAGACGAACCGCAAACTGTAACTATATCGGTTCAGAATTACCAAGATACGTGTGATGGTGATGTTTACCCTTCTTATGGATATCTTTGTGGGGAGTTAATTAACGATGATAATGGAGGTTCGGATGATACTGTGCGAAACGGTAACGGTGGATGTATCTATTGTGAGCCTGAAGGAGTAACCCCATTTATTGGTCCTGTTACATTTACGATTCCACCGCGACAACTGTTTAGCGTACGGGTGTTTATTCCAACCGATCCAGGTTTACCGCAAGACCCAGTTTACGTAGTTCGGGTGACGACGCCAGTAGACCCGATTAGACCGCAAGACCCTACTCTTCCAGGCGATCCTTATTCGCCAGTTACCGTAAACACATGGGGCATTAACTTTACAGGAGTGATTCAGCAAGGGAATACGGTGTTGAATGCGCAGTTTACGCCAGGTGAACCAATCTCTCCAGGCGATCCTGCTTAATACAGGATAAATAAAAAGGCCGACTTTTTTTACAGAGACGGTTCTTTTTATATTGTTCCTTAAATAAAAAAGGAATTTTTTTCATTTTGCTATTTTCATATTTATAAATTAGTTATATCATTTTATTTATACATAATAAACAAAATGAATAATTACACAAGGAGTTTAAATAATGACAACTAAACCTGAAACTGAACAAAAAAAGGCCCCAGAACAAGCCGAAGTAAAACACTGTGGGATTATTATGCCAATCGCTCCAATGAACGGTTATACTAAAGAGCACTGGTTAGATATTAAAAACATTATTAAAGAAGCTACTGAAGAAGTAGAAGGTATTAAATTCAAAGCAGAAATAGTAAGTGACTCTGATGGTGAAATTGATATTATTCACAAAAGAATTATTCAAAATCTATACAATGCAGATATTGTTGTATGTGATATAAGTGGAAGAAATCCCAACGTTATGTTTGAGCTTGGAATGCGATTAACATTTGATAAACCTACAATTATTATTAAAGATGATGCTACCGATTTTATTTTCGATACTAGCTCCATTGAACATTTAATATATCCTAAAGATTTACGTTTTCAAAAGATAGTAGAATTCAAGAAAGAATTAGCAAAACGTATAAAAATTACATATGAAAAATCAATAGCGGATCCTAAGTTTTCTACATTTTTAGGTAATTTTGGTGAATTTATGATTCCAAAGCTCGATCAAACAACAGTATCAAGCGCTGAAGAACTAATATTAAAAGAAATTTCTTCTCTTAGAAGTGAAATGAAAAATGTAAAAAGAGAAGTATTGAATTCCCATGCACGCTCAGGTGATATTACCTTTTTAAATGAAGAGGATAAATTTGACCTTTTAGTGGACACAACTATGAGTTATCTTGGAACTTTTTATGATGATAGAAGTCCAGAAGAAATTTCACAGGATTTTCAGTACCTAAACTATATTGACAGTGAATACCCTCTTTCAAAAGCGTATTCTTCAGTAGCAAGAATGTATGCAATTAAAGAAGCTCTAAAAAAGTTAAAACATATTTAAAGAATAAAAAAAGCCGCCAATTGGACGGCTTTTATTGTTCATTTTTTAATATACTCGTACCACCATTGTCTTTCGTCCATCCAAGCTGTAATCTTATCAAGCTCGACATTTGGTAACACTTCCGTTTGTAAATATGCTAAACCAGTGAATGGATCAGAAATAACTTGCCCTTTCGTTCCACGCTCATTCATAGTATTTAATACTTCTGGAACCAATGAGACGCCAAATCCGCCAGATTTAACATATTGATATCCGCCATTAGAAACAGGTTGTTCGGGTTGATTCACTTCTGTAAACCAAGATAAAGATTTGCTACCAATCAATTCATTCAAATCACACTTCCCAATACCAGGTACATTACCTATTTCAGTGTATTGCCAAATGTCACAAGGATATGCTGGCTTATTACCGCCATAACGTGGAATCCATACAAAATCACTTTTTACGTTCGCCATACCAAAAGGTGCATACATATGATGCCCAACATATAAACCAACTTTTTTAGCGCCAAGTCGGTATAACTCATCGATAAACGCCTGTGTTCCTGCTCTCATATCATTCATTGTTTTCACTTCAACATCTGCAACCCAGACTTTCGCACTCTTGTCTCCGCGATTCCAAAAGTCTCTAGCTTCTATACGTGCATCATTTTCAGAAACGAAACGACAGAATGCATAGTTCCCAAAAGGAATACCGTGCTGCTTCATAGCTTGTACATACCCCTTATATAATGGATCTACATAATTCGAACCATCTTGTACACGAGCGATTATGAAATCAATGTGTTGTTTTGCTACAGGCCAATTAATATTACCATTCCATTTTGAAATATCTACAATGTACCCCATTATTGAACATCTCCCTTTTTCTCTTCTTGTTTTTGTTTACCACCTAAAATTTCAATTGCATTTGTCAAAGCTTGTGGCAACGGAATACCCATTCGACCAGCATTTTCTAAAAGTGATAACAACTCATTCCCAATAAAGAAAAAGATTGTTGCTTCACGAATAGCACTATTGCTTCCAAGTGCTGTATCTAACTGAGTCGCCACTCCAACCAAAAGAAAAAGCACCACCTTTTTGGCGATGCCCTTAAAACCAACTTTACTTTTCAACTCTCCGTTATATCCTGCTGCGCATACTCCTGTTAAATAGTCGATAGCTGCCATGATAACTAGAACTTTCAATGTTGTATCCCATCCTCCCAGAAAGTATCCGCAAAAACCACCAAAGGCTGCTACAAATGTTTTCATTAATACATCAATACGATCCATCTTTTCACTCCTTATTTATAATAAAAAAGAGAGACGCTTGTCCCTCTTTCAATAAGTACTTTTATTTTAAGGTTTTATATCATTCCTTTTAATATTAAACCCAAAACCGACATTGTGATTGCGCTAATAATAATTCGTAAAATCCAAGTTGTATTCATACTGATTTTTTCTAATTGCTTATTAATTGTAGCGATGTCTTTCTCATTAATTGTTGTGCGAGTTTCTAAATTACGAATATCACGCATAATTTCTTTTTGTTCTGCTTTTAAACTATCAATTTTTACATATACATCTTCCAATACATTCACATCCTTTCATCATCTTAATAAAGCAATCTTTATATGATATGAGACAACCTTATTCATGGTGAATACATCGTAGGAATTTCCATACAAAAGCCGTAATTTTATGCAAAATAAAACACAGCTTATGGCTGCTCCTGCTCTGTTTGTGTGTTATTTTCATTAGTCGGTGTTGTCGGTTCTTGAGATGGATAATTTCCTGTCAGTGATGTATAACACTCTAAACAAATATTCTTTTTCGCAAACCCCATATCCAGTGCGTACAGACGCGCGCCACGTTTACATATTTCACACAACGTAGCAATTCGAAACTTTACTGTCCCATCCATCTCTCTCCATACTTCAACCCTGCTAATACCTTGTAGAATACCTGCATTATTTAACATATCAGCAGGTATTTGAACAAAAACTCCTGTCTCTGTTCGCTCTGCATCCACCAGCCTCCCCATAAAAGGAAAGCTTTCACCTGCTTGAAGTGGCATCATTTGATTCTCATTCATTCCTACTTCCCCTTTCTATCCAAGTGCGTTAAATTTCCAACCACTTGGAGTACTCACATAAAAACCCGCTCCAGCATTACCGTCTGTAAAACGAATATGCCCCCATTGTTGGAATCCACCGCCACCTAAGTTAATTCCCTGCATTGCTCGTATATTCCTAAAGATTTTCACTTCTTTTTCAGTACTTATATCAAACGTTTGTCCGTCTGGTGCTAGAGATATATTATTATTCACACCACCTACAGCAAGTGCGTTAAACGGCTGAATACCATCTGCTCTTTCTGCTGCAGCACGATCCCAATTATACATAGATGCATATTTGCCACTATATAGCGTTACACCACTTACACAAATCGCTGTCCCTTGTCTCATGTCAGCATTTCCAGAACAAACTTTAATAATCAATGCGTGTTCTTGTGGAATATAGTTTGTCGGGACTTTGAAAGTAAAAGAATACCTTCTGATTTCTCCGTAAAATGTAGACGGCTCAGGAAAGTCCATCTTTTGTTCACTCAATATGTCGTAACTAACGTTGTCTCGGAATTTAACGCAACACACGTGTATTCTCGGTTTTCCTGTCTTTCGCACGCCATTTATCATGGCAGTTCTAAAGTGTGCGGATGCTGTATATTCGTTACCAGGATGTATACCATTATTCACGATTGCTTCTGGATAGTTATACATATCTACCCTTGCAGCATTCACCATTTGCTCGTAGTCAAATATATGTGTATTCTTTTCTATTACGACATTTCCCCATGACTTCCAAGTAAGACCATATCCACCTTCAAATCCATAATAATCGTTATGTCCGATATTTTTCTTTGTAACACTAGAAAAGTCTGGATCTGCTATTAGGTTTCGTCTTGATACCGCAGTTGTTTTTGTGCCCCATTCGTCTTGGAATAGGAAGTCTAGCATTTTAACAGTTACACCGTCTTTATCAATGGTGATCTTATCACCATCAATTCTAATAAGATTTGTATCTATGCCTTTTGCTGTTAACCATTTGACCATTGTGTCAGCATTAATATCCAGCTTTGCAGCATTAATTGTAATTTTGCCAGGGGACATATTGATGGCAGTGACAATGCCGTCCTTTAAAATCTGCGCTATAATTCCTTCGTCTAACACTTCTAACCTAGATTCCGTTTTCTTTACATAGACATTATAAGTCTCATTTATAAATGTTTCTTGTTTTTCAGAGATGATTGAAACGCCTTTTTCATTAGCACTAATACCTCTTTCTAATTCTGTAACTTTTTTAGTGTAATCTTCAGTTGCTATCTTATCGGCCACTTCTTCCATGATTTTATCTTTATCTACAATATCAACGGGGTTCTCCATAAATGAAGAAGGTTTATCGCCGATCTGCAACATAGGTTGCGCTATCCACAGTCTTCCATTTCTACGCAGCCAGTATTGTACTTGTACTTTTTTCGTTCCTTCTACAAGTAGACCAAACACATGATGTCTTACCCACATTCCTTGTGTTAACGTAATCTCTTGTCCATATTGCTTTAATACATTTCCATTTCCATTTGCATCTAAACATTTCAGCTCCATTTTCGCACCATTATCAATGCTAGACTTATTATCTGTATAAAAGTATGCAGAAAAAACGTAATTCCAACCAGGTCCGGCATTAATAACTTCATGTGTTGCACCTCTGTATACGTCTGCTGTATTTCCAGTGGAGATTGTACGAAGTGTATTACAACCCTTATATAAAATTGTTGTATCTCTTGTGGTTCCTGATTGAAGTATCCAATATTTTGTATCATTCTTCCAAAGAACATTCCGTAATACAGTTTGATTACCGATTCCACCAACATACTCTTCAACATCTTTTATTTCAACTTTTCCTTCCAAAGCTTTTGCAGTAGTTTCCCAACCTGCTTTAGCCTCCTGTAACTGCGTACCTTGTTTAGTTTGTATCTCTTGTAAACTAGTAACTTTTTCTTTAATACCGTCCGCTGTTTTCTCTACAGTAGTCACACGCTCGCTAAAATCGACTTGTGTTTTTTCTACCGTTTTAATATTTTCTTTAATACCATTCACACTTTTTTCAATCTCGGTTGTTTTTTTAGTGAATTCATCATTCGTTACTTGATTTTCTGGAGCTGGTGTCCAATCCTGTGGCTTATTACCTTTATATAAAGCAACCCATTCTACAGTTGCTTTTGTAGCATTATTTGGATAATTGTATAAATTTAATCTTCGTTCATTCCCGCTTGTAGTTGCAACAGCTTTGAAAGTTACATAAGTTATTCCGTTAGCATAGACACTTGTTGCATACCCAACATTATTTGAACCACCATTCTGCCAAATTCCAAATTGTTGGCCTTGTGGGACACTTCCTTTAATTACAAAAGTATATTCCTCACCTGCAACAAAATTTTCAGTTAGAGAATATGGATTGATTAGATAATCTGTTTTTTCGTATTTAGTATTTGAATCTAATAACAGATTACGACCTCCAGCTTTATCGTTATTAACTTTCTTTTCTACGCTCTCCAACTTCTCACTAATCTGGCCAGCTTTTTCTGTAATTTCAGTTGTGGTTTTCTTTAGATTATTAGTTGTTTGCTGCACCTCAGAGATTGTCTTTTTCGTACCTTCAGCAGTCTCTACCACTGTATTTAATTTTTCAGTGATTTCACCGTCTTTTTTTGTTAAAGTTTCAATAGATTTGATAAAACCTTCGTTGGTCTGTTTCATTTCAGAGACAGTTTTGTCAATTTCACCTTGAGAGTTTTCTACATTTTTAATAGTTAGAGAAACTTCCTGAAGGTTTTCTGTTACTTCCTTGAATTGACCAGCAGTTTCATTTTGTGCTTCTTCCAATTTCTTATTTAATTCTTCTTTTGTAAGTTGAATATCCTTATTTACCTGCTCCATTGTTTCTTTCTTGATAGTTTCTGGATCAGGAATAAGAAGCTCCCAATCTTTCCCGTTCCATACTTTTAAAATACCTGGTTTACCGTTGCTAATATCTCGCCATATCGTATTACCAATTTGAAGATTCTCTGTGGGCGGCTGCTTAGATTCAATGATATTTACAGTATTATTCTTTAGATTTTCTTGAACTTTTTCAGCGAGTGTTTTCGCTGCTTCGGATTCTTTCTTAGCATTACTAGCTGTTTCGTTTGCGTCTTTCACTAATTTATCTAACTGATCTATCAGCTCTTGTTTATTACCTAATGACCCCAAGATTCGATTGTAAATTTTTCGTAGTTCTTCGTTTGGATCAGTAATTTCGCGATAATCACCAAACACATATTTATCTTGTGTAGGGTCCGTAGATTCATCACCAGCAATTACACGTGCTTCAAGGTATAACTTAGGTGTGAATCCTGTATCTTTGATTCGAATCGTATCGCCCTCATTAATTAGTTCATGTGCTAGTCCGAAAATACGTCCAATCGATTGTGCTTCTACTTCATAAGAAACTGAAGAATTGACACGCTTCTTTAATTCCGTCTTCATCAAAGTCATTAATCGCTGCGGTGTCATATTTTGGTCTTCTGTTTCCGGAGTGTAGAAACCAAATTTATGCTTACCATGCGCATTCCAGCGTTGAAAGGCATCACTATCTGTAATATAAAGAAGCCCGTTATTAATACTCTCAATCGTGATAAGTTTATCACCTTCGCCTCGTACAAATCCGACTAAGGCGGTACAAATATCCCTGGAATGTTCAATGCGTCTAACGCCTACTAAGTCTTTTCCCAGAGTTATTTCCTTCCCTGTTTCTCTTCCTCGTTTCTTTATCATATCAACGTACCATCCAGTAATTCGAGAACCAGATACTTCAACACGATATTGTATTTCCAACTCAAACAAAGCCGCAATTTTCTTTAAAAAAGTGAGGGGATCGATAAATTCATCAATAGTCATCGTGTGGAATGAAGAATAATCCGTTATTCCACGTTGCCATTTTGAATCGGCAAGAGCAATATCAATAAACGTATTAACTGTTTCGCTCTCTATACGTTGAGGTTTAATAATCCCATCTTTGGCTATTTGAACCCAGGCACCAGAAGCATGTACAGTGAGCGATTTATCATCAGAGTCTTTTTCTACTTCATTATTGATAACATATGGAACAATGCGACCATCACGCACTTCCTTTAAAACTAAGTTCTGCTGCTGTAAAGTAACTGCATGTAGAGTGCCGTCAAAAGTTTTGAATTCTAACATATCAATGTTATTTTTTAATTCCCAATGACGGTTATCAGCCCAGTAGTCCTTTGGTTGAATAGCTGATATAATCTGATCTGTTTTGAAATCAACAACATGAAGTATTCCGCTTGGTGTTCTCATCTGAATCGCTCCCTATATTTGACCCTTGCTGTTCCGATATCAGAAGGCATAATCTCAAGTTTATTAGTGCCTCTATTGATAACAGGGAAATTACTGAAAATGTCCTTAATGTTAATCGCATTCTTTCCTTCAATTGTTACATGACTATTTTCTGTGTCGATCACGACTTTATCACCAACATCTACTATATAAGGCGGTGTATTTTTCGTATTTAAATTCACTTTCCAAAACTTCAAATCACTAACTGACATCGCTTCTACTGGTGGAACGTCTTGAAACTGCATGATGCTAATCTGAATTTGTGCTGCTTTTTCCATATGATAGTTTTTTTCATCCGTCCAACGTGCAAATCGTTCTGAATCATCTTTTTCTGTACCTGGAAGGAATCTTGAAATATACGCTTCCCATACATTTCCTGTCCTAGCTATCCACAATCGACCAAAATACTGATTCCATGTATTCGGATAATCGCCACTCTCATAAATTAAACCTGTTTTCCCTGGCTTACTGTCATATCCAATTACCATTGTCCCGAAATTTTGTTCAGCTTGCCAAAAGAGATCGTTCATAGCAATTTTTGAAAGTACCTTGCTATTTTCATCCAGTATCGCTATCTCAACTCGTCCCATTTCATTGATTTTTTTACTCTTACATGTAACGTAGGCTTGCATAATAAAGTCTTGTACTGGACCGCCAGGGATACTCTTTTTAACGGCTGCGCCGTGCCACCCTTTACCCGCAGTACCAAAATCAGAACAATAGAATTGGTATTTATCTGATTTCATTTCACCTACTGGTTCACCATCTTCCATCGAGCTGACCTTACTCCACCCTACAGTGGTAGCCATTTCATCCCATATAAGCCTTTGATTTCTTTCTACAGGTGTTTCCACAGTTTTTAACGGCATTCCGATACGAAAATAATCCCGATCATTTAAAGATGTCTCGCCAAACCATACGTCTAGAAAAGTATTTGGTTTTGTAATATCAATCTCAATGATAGGATTAGAATGAACCGTTCCTTTATTTTGAACACTCGCAACTAACCCACTAACATCTTTTTTAAAGTCAACCGTTTGCTCTTTTCCTAACTTATATGGCATTGGACAAATGAAAGTTAAAGTACCTTCACCTAGATCAACTAACTGGTTTAAATCTAAAGTTTCATCTACGACAGCTAAAAACGTACGATCTTTTTCATCATCAAAAATAAGCTCGCACGGTTGATCCGTAACGAGCCAATCTGCTATCTCTTCTTTTAGTTTTTCAGCTTCTTTAGCTGAATCATATAATAATGCAATAGGAACTAAAATCTTTCTCATTTTAGTTTGTGTGCGTAGTAACCTACCTCCTGGATAATGCGAGACTTCAAGAAACATATGATCCAAAGGAGCCCATGCAGGGCGCTTTTTACCCTGCAGTGGAATTACATTTGGATTCCTTTTCCCGTTAAAACTAAAGAAGCTAATTCCCGCCATATCATCACCTACCTAAAATACTTTGAGTCTTTCTTTCTCGCGTTCTTGAAATTCATTGACATCTGAGTAAATTTCCTTCGCTATTTCTCTTCCGTTTAAATTAATTTGTAAAACAGTTGGACCTTGTGATACATATTTGGCCCCTTGCTGTTGATTTAATGGTAATGAACCCATAATTCCATTCGCAATCGCGTCAAACGTTTGCTTACGTAAAGGTAAAACCGTTTCATCGTATCCTCTTGCGTCACCCACACCAATTAATGTAGGATTACCGGGCTTAATTAAAGCTCCGTTCGCAGCCCATTTAATATCGAAAGATGGTAGACCTTCACTCGCCCAATTTACTGGGTTTAATGATCCATTTACACTAATCTTCGGAACAGGAATGTGAACGCCACTGAACATATTTGAAACACCTTTTTTAATTTTATCAATCCATTCCATAACACCTTCCCAAGCATTTTTAAATGGGGTTGCGATTGCATCTTTCACTTTTCCGAACACTTCTTTTATCACTGTAAGGGTGTCTCCTGAACTTTTAAAAATACCCTCGAACATGTCAGAAAATACTTTCTTTACACCTTCCCAAGCTTCTCCAAATAGTCCTTTCATTCTGCTGCCTATTTTGCCAATGATGCCAAGTACCTTTCCAACTCCCCATATTTGAATGAAATTCCAAATGAATTCCCATGCTCCTGATAAAATCTGTTTAATGGCTTCCCATACACCAGTCCAATCACCAGTTAGTAAGGAAGAAAACAATTTAATTGTCCCTAAAATGATATCAAGAGCGCCGTTAATAACACCTTTTATGTTTCCCCAGACATCTTCAATAATGAATAGAACAACAGGCATTACAAATTCAATAATGCCCTTTATAATATCGAATGCATTTTTGACAGCTTGGACAATTTGATCTCCGTTTTCTTTCCAAAATGCTGCAATCTTTTCTATAATCCCGTTCACAAATGACATTACATCTGTTAGCAAAGGCATTAAGTAAGGAGCTATCGTATTAAATACACCTTTAATAAAATCCCAAGTAGCCCCGATTATTCCCATAATTACAGGAGCAGCAGCTGAGATTAGAGATTGTACATTTTCTATAAAACTACTTAATTGGGCATGTACATCCTGAACGAACATAATAATGTCAGCCTTTTTCTCAGGCGAAAAACCTAACTTATCTAAGAAATTACTAGCAGCTCCCCAATCGCCAGATACGAGGGCTTTCATAGTTTCTACACCATACTGCACTGCCGCTGTAGTTTCTTGTATAAACTGAATTGAATTAGCAGAGAAACCAAGTTTAGTAAGAATGTCATATCCCTCAACCATGGCATTTCTATCACCAGAAGCTGCGAGCCAAAAATCTTGAATTGCTTTGGTTATTAACTGGATATTACCTATATAATTGTTTAAATCTACAAATCTTTTAATTGTACCGTCAACCCACCGGACCACCTGAGTTAATCCAAGGACAATAGCAGCTAATGCAGGAGCGATAAGTGTAAAAATCGTTATAGCTAAACCTTCTAGCGCAGATGTGAATTCAATCCACTTTCCTTTTAGATTGTCATTCATAGTTTTAGCCATTTTCGCAGCTGCACCATCAGCTTTTTCTAATGCTTTTGTATTTTTCTCTAATTTCTCGCTACCTTCTTGCATTAAAGCTGCCCAGTTTTTATATGCTTCTGCACCAAATAACGTTGTTAATGTAGCTGATTTTTGTTGGTTTGTCATACTACCTGTTTTATCTTCTAATTCTTTTATAATCGTTGGTAAAGGTTTAATTTTACCTTGCTGATCAAAGAAAGATAAATTCAACTCATCCATAACTTTTCGCATTTCTTTTGTCGGTTTAGCTAAACGCCCTAAAGATGTAGCGAAAGCTTGTCCTGCAACTGATCCTTGCAAACCACTATTTGCCATCGCCATAATTGCCGCTGATGTTTCTTCCATACTGAAACCGACAGTATGGGCAGTTCCAGCAGCATATTTCATCGCTTCGCCCATTTGTGTTACATTTGTATTTGAGTTAGAAGCAGCCAACGCTAATACATCTGCTGTATGGGTCGCTTTATCAGCTGACACTCCAAAACCACTCATGATATTAGACGCTATATCTGCTGCTGTACCTAAATCAAGTGCACCTGCCGCGGCTAAATCTAACATGCCAGGCATTGCTTTCATAATATCGCCAGTTTTAAAACCAGCTTGCGCAAGGTACATCATCCCTTCCCCAGCTTGTGTAGCAGAGAATTGAGTTGTTGCACCTAATTCTTTAGCTTGAGCTTCCAATTGCTTCATTTCACTTCCGGAAGCACCGGAAACAGCTGCTACTTTTGACATGATTTGTTCAAAGTTAGCACCTGCGGAAACAATACCAACAAGTGCGGCTCCTGCCCCTAATGCCATACCTGCCATACCACCAATAGCTATAGCGGAAGTCCCGACAGCTGCCCCCATTGAACCAGCCATTCTACCGACGCTACTAAAACCTCTATTTAAAATCCCTGTAGTTCGTTGACCGTGCTGTTCTGCTCGGTTCAATCCACCTCGTAATTCATCATCACGCAAGAATATTGAACCAAACATACGAAATAGTTCCATTTATTCACCCGCCTTTCCGCGGATTTTTGCAACTCGAGCAAACACTTCTTCTTTTGTAAGTTTCTGCTTCGGTGTTTGTTCGATTGAATCGTTGTATTGTTTTACCTGTTCTTGCGTTGGATTTTCGCGCTTATGTTTAAATTGAGGAAATGTTTCATCGCAGTACGGTTGTAGGGCACACCATTCCTCCCATAACATGCGGTCCATCTGTTTCTTCTTTGCGGTGAGATACAAGTTAATAACTATCTCTGCATCCAAACTCCTTATATACTCCATATTTGGATAGCGAGAAGCTAACGTATCGATGAAGTCTATTTCATCAAGTTCACCGCATTGGAAAAAAGCTTAACCAGCCCAACTTCTGAATCTTTAATTGCAATAAATAATCGAACCAACTCTTCTAGATTTAAAGTTCGAATCGTTTCCCAACCTGGTGATGTTTTTTTGCCACCTTCATCTTCATGAACTAAAAGTCCGGCTACAAACTCAAAAAATTCCTGTTCTGCTTCTTCTAATCCGAAGATAAACTTCATGATAATGTCATACCCGAAAGTCTCTTGTGCAGCTAATACATCAGCTTGAGTTGCTCCTTCTTTATTTCGTACGCCCATCATTAAATCTTTAAGTAAATTAATATCAACCTTGAATTTCGATTTCTTCAAAATACGAACTACAGAAAATAAATCTCCACCATGAATTTGTCTCACTTTATATTCTTTTTCTTGAATTGCAATAGTCATATTTAGTCCTCCTTAAAATAAAAAGAGCAGGGATTATCCCTACTCTTTAACCTGCTGGTATTAATTTAGCTGCTTCTGTCGCTGTTAAAATACGCATCTTCCATGGTACTTTTCGAATGTTTTCTGGGTCACGGTGTCCAGTGAATGTAACTTCTGGAACTACTTCACTTTCATTTTCAAATCCCATTTCTAAAGAACCATCAGATAACGCGTTATATACGATAATCTCAGCGATATCACCACCTAACGTTTCACCAACCCACGCTACATTTTTAAGGTAGCTTTCTTTCGTAAGGCGTTCCGTCGCTTCAATTACATCGTATTTGATAGCTTTTCCGTCTTTTGTAACGGTTTCTTCTGAAACTTTTAATCCTGCAATAAAATTTTTGATTTTTTCTTTATCCAAAAATTCAAGTGTCTTAAAACTGATTTGAGTTTTTGATTTAGTGATACGCTTCATCCCCATAGTGTCACCAGGAGAACCATCATACTCAATTTCTTTAAACTCTGGTTCATACTTAAAAGAACCGCCACCTTGCGTAGCGCCTACAGGAAGTTCGTCTTTTTCTCCATAATTAAAGAAGAATGCACCCCAATCTCCGAAGAGGACATTTTCTGGTTTTGGTTGTGGAGCTGCCATATACTCAATCCTTTCTATTGTTTAAAATAAGTTCGTAAAATGAAGCGTACTTCTTTACGTCTAATATTCGGGTCTGAATCCGGTACTTTCTGACTCGAAAGATAAGAAATAGCAGCACCAAATTCAGCGCTGTTTAATCTTTTTCTATGAAAATTGTTTTCTAGTTTTGTAATAAGTTCATCTATTTTAGCAAGATGAGCAGAAGTACCGTAAATATCAATTGTAAGCATAATATTCTTTCGTCCCCATGGTTCTTTATCATCACCAACCGTATATATTAAATACGGCATAACGGCTTTAGTAGTTGCATTTTCATAGTACGTTTCTTTATGAACCTTTTTCAATTCACCGTGTAGTATATTTATAAAGTCATTCATGGTATCTACCTCATTAATGACGAATAGGTTCGTGTGCCGACTTGTGTAATCATCGGTTTATTATTCTCTGCTGCAGGTCTAAGGAATGGTTGAGCATGTTGTCTCTGAGTTCTAACCATCTTCCCTGTTTGGGGATCGCGATACATCCAAGGACTTTTACGGCCATCCCCATCAACTGCATAGATTCCTGTACCTTTCTCAACGTAAATGCCGTAATCAGAAGATGTACCAATAACAACCTTTTCTTGCTCTGCTTTGGAACTAATGCTTCTTCTTAGATTTCCAGTATCTACAGCAGCTAGTAATTTAGCTTTAGAACTAACAAATTGACCGACAGCGGTATGCGCTGCTTTCTTTGCGGCTAAGTGCCTTGCCATTACTGCAGCTCTATTTGACTGGAATTTCATGCTCATATGGCAACATCTCCAATTCTATTTGAAAGAATCTACCCGCATTCATTGGATCGCCTGGATAAGTAACACTGTATACCTTCTTATCAATAACTAATCTATCTTGAATAGTTACATCGAATGGTAAGCAATAAAAGAAATGCGTGCTTTTCTCCTCTACTTTCTTATTACGGGCGTCCTTTGTTCCTTGAATGGCATCTAGTACACCTTTAACAGTGTTAATTTCTTTCCATTCTTCATTTGGATAAGGTCCATCATCGTCAGAACCGTCATTACGAAGTACTGAAGCATCTTTACCAAACTTACGAATCAATGATTGAATCATAAGACACGTAACCTCACTTTCAGCCCTTTCGTAATACTAGTAGGGTAATCTCCAATATCATCATAAGTAACAGAGTAGTTACCTAATGATTCACTTTTTTTCCCTTCTCTCTCCTGTTCCTTATACTGATAAATCACCATTTTGGAAATAATACCAGGATAAGCAGGAGGGAACTCAGGAATTTTTCTATTTGTGTACTCAGCAACCATCAATATTGTATCTTCAATGTCTACTAATAAATTCTCAGGGCTTATATTAGGTAGTTTAGTTTGTACACGTTTTAGAATTTCTGCTTTCATGTCCATCTAATCACCTGCTTGTGTAAATGAAAAAGGTAAAGAAGGCTTATTAAGCCCCTTCACCTGGTTTTTCCGGAGTAGTTGGTGTGATTGTAGCTGTAAGCACCGCTAAGGACTCTTGACGAAGAATATCTCCACCATAAACCATAAGGCCACGGATACCATCAGCAAATGCACCTTGTAGACGCATAGCTTCTGTTTCATCTAATTGTTTGCCATACCCAATAGCGGATTTATGAAGTCCAAGAATTTTATATTTACCACCAGATCCATGAACTTCTTCAGACACAACGATTTGTGAACCGTTGATAATTTGACCTTCAACAATACCATTTTCTAACACGACAGGTTGCTTAGTAAAACGGTCATCCTTAGATAACAACCCAAGAACTTGAGAGTTAATAATTGTGAAACGTTCAGTTTTAGGTACTTTTTTAATGTTTAAAATTGTATTTAAGTCAACAATATAGTCGTAAGCGTTTTTTGGTGTTAATTCAATTGGAGATTTATCGCTACCGATTAAGTGTTCCTTAAGAGCTTCTGCATATTTACCTAAAATAAAGGTATCAACTGTTTCCTGAAGTACCGCGCCAGCTTCTTGTGTATGTGGATCAATTAAATTACCAGCTGCTTGTACTGCATCTACATCGTCTACTTTGAACGCAAAGTACTTCTTCTGATCCATATTGATTTCTACTTTAGAAGGATTTGTATCATCCCATTCAACAGAACCTGAATAGTCTTTTACATTCACTGCACCGACACGGTTAAAAATAATTTTGTTACCTTCAATTTTAGCTGGTTTTGTTGTAATTAAATCCGCAATAGAACGCTTGTGGAAGTTCGCCATCAAGCGCGCTTCCCAAATTGTTGGAATAAAAGTTGATACTGACATATATTAATTCCTCCTTAATGTTTTCCCATAACAAAAGAGACCACTAAAATAGCAATCTCGTTTGTTCGTTTTATAATTTTTTAACTATACTACTTAACTTTTCTATTATTACTTACCCCAACTGCGCATATCTTTCTGAATTTGTGCCCAGTTCGCATTAATTTCATCCTGACTCATTGAATTTACTTGTTCTCTTGTAAATCCAGTCCCAGTTCCGCCACTAACATGAATTTCTCGACCCGCTGCTTTAAATCTTTCGACTACTTTTGCTTCTAACGCAGAAGAGAACAAATCATTAAACTTTGATACTCTAGATTTTGTATCCTCTACATCTGAACCGATAACATAATCTACAAACTTAAGATCTAATCCTATCGCTGATAATCCATCTGCTGCCGCACTTTGCATTTCTTTCTGATGAAGTATTCTTTCTCGCTCTTCTAGTTGTTCCTGAAGTTGCTTCATCTCATACTCAGCCTTTTCTTGAGCTGTCATAGAAGCTGTTTTGTAGTTCTCTAGTTCTTTTTTTGTTGCATTAAGTTCTTTCGAATATTTTGAACGAACTCTATCTTCTGCTGATTGCACCATTTTCTCGATAAATGTTTTTGTTGCATCATCTAATTTCGGCTGTTTCTGTCCATCAATTGGCGCCTCCTCTTTATCATCTGCAGGTGGCGTTTGTTCGATTGGTGGTGTATCTTCTGCTGGTGGTGTATTAGGATCAGAGAAGGACTGCATACCTTTCAAGCGTAATGGCGCTTTTATTGTTTCTTTAACAAACTTTACTGGCAAATCTTTAACTAAATATTGTTTCATTATTTTTCCTCCTTTGAGTTCCTATGAATACGCCCTGTTTAGTTCGTAATCTATAAGCCCTCAAGTGTTTTATTTTTATTTGAGAGAATCTTTCCATTCTTCATACCTAACTGCTGTAATGACTTCATTCCTTCCTGTTGTCGGGTTTCTGGCCCTTCTCTCGATGAATGTACTAACATCTGCTACTTCGGTAATGAAAGTACAGCGGCAGCGTACAACCTCTTTAGCAGGTAAGTTGCTATCGTGTGGATATTCACAGCTATAGCCACCGACTTTAAATAATCCTTTAAACGGTACCTTCTGATGATCTGCGGCTTGATGAGTAGGGCGTGTACGTTTATCTAATGTAGAAATCCAAATCTTCTCCATTGATACACCTTCATCGAAAGCGTGAGAGGCACTGTCATAAGTACCTAAGTTTTGTACCCTAGCACTTTCTGTCCATGCAACCATTTGTGCTTTCTTTGCATCACCGTCAAGTATTGGTTTAATACGATTAGCCATTACTGCATAACCTTCACCTTTTCTAAGGCCGATGGATAATTCTTTGCGTATTCGGCTAATTATTTGTACCCGATGTATACTTAGCCTTTGATTGAGTGTCATTTTATCGATAGGCATTTGTACCGCTCGCTTAATGACGTTTGGGTCAATTAGCCCATATGAAAGAGATACACCAACCTCTTTTTCGATAAGATAACTCGTATAATAAAAAGACTCCCCATATTGAGTGGAGAGTGTTTCATTGAGAGTTTTCTTTTTCTCATAAGTTATTTCATTAATAACTTGCTGTAGTTCACTTTGCAGGTTCTTGTATCGATTAAATCGAAGCATTTCCTGCATACTTAACTGCTCATTTACCGCATATTTGGCATAATAAAAAGCCAGTATTCCTCTGACTTCTTCCAAAGCATCTTTATACAGATAGAGAATCGCCTTTTCCAGCTCGTCCTCTATCTTTTGGAGGTGTTTCTGCTTCTTGTCCCATTCCATCGTTTTCACCGCCTTTATGTACAGTGTCTAAATCGATAGAATCAACTTCTTCTTCCTTCATCTTTTGTAATTCTGCCTTTGGATCAGGAACAACAGATAACATAGATAATCGTGTTTCTTCGCTTATTAAACCTTGTAGTTTAGACTGAACGTCAGCTTCATCAGATAAGTTAGCTGGAAGATTACGAGTGAATTGGAATGTCATGCAAAGATAATCAAGCTCAGCTTTGTTTGAACGTAAATTCCAAGCGTCGAATAGTAACTTGAATTGTTGTCGCAATGACTTGGTAAACTTCATTTCTAACGTTCCTGATTTCGTTTCTAATGCTAGTAGCTTATAACGAATAGCAACCCCAGTGAGGTTACCACCGAATGATTCATCAGAAAGATTAACATGCTTTGTAAAACGGCATATATTCTTTTCTAATCTATCTAGATGGTGTTCCAAGATGTTGTCATTAAGATCCTTAGTTAAAAATGTAGCCTCGCCATTCTCACCTACATCAAGAGCTCCAGTTTGCTTTAACTTCTCGATAGTATCATCATCTATATCAACACCTTTAAAAATCATATAAGCCAAGCGGAACTGCTCAATTTCACTGTTCACATCAGAAAGTGCTCTGTCGTACCCTTCAATAAGCGCAATAGCTTTATCAACATCCCCCTGCAATTCTTCATTGTTAGGAAATCCGATAAGTGGTACACCTTTGTATAAATTAGTGATTCGATTTGTTTCTTTCAGCTTATCTAAATCTTCACCAGTGTACTCAATGATTTGCGTATCATTGTAAAATTCCACTTTATATCCATCTTTAAAGTCATCACCGTCAATTACTTTGATTGGATAGCAGCGGATAGCGTATTTGGGTTCTGCGATGCTTGAATTAGTAAGGAAAATAGCTTCATAAGGTTTGATATTCATAACCTTTTCTTCACCATCTTTATCGTGATACAAAAGTCTTGCCCCATAACCACAAATAGAAGCAAACTTTCCTGTTTCCGCATCAGCATCTTCGGTATGATTCGCTTTTAAAAAGTCTTGGATACGCTTCAATACTTCCTCGTCTTCATGATCTAGGCTGTATGAAATAGGTAATCCAAACATATACCCTATTTTTGTATCAATAATTTCAGAGAAGAAGTCATTGTTCAGCTTGTTGTTAACCTTATCCTTATTTCCATCACCTTTAAACTCACGAGTAAAGATAGGTACGCCTTTCTCGCTTGCTTTGTATCGTTCGTACCTATTAATCATGCGTTGCTTCATAGGCTCAAACTCATCAATAATCTTTTTGAGCAGTTTTGGTGTAGACTCTCCATTTTGTTCATCCAGTAACGGAATGTAGTGTTCAAACATCGTCTCACCTCCTTAATAAATTGACTTAACAGCTTTTGCTTTGTTATTAGACATAATTACGGTATTCACAAAGTAACGATCACTATCCATTTGATGGTCATTCTGCTTAATAGGTTTGTCTTCACCGCGCTCCATTGCCTTCTCATCCCATACATAAGAAGAGAACTCACGCAGCGTTTCTTTACAACAATCGCAGAATTTAATTAATTCCGTTGTTAATGCAGTTGCTACATTTCGTATTCCATCTAATACATCGTTCTTTGCTTTTTTTACTTTCCAACCTTTTTGTTTCAGTAAAATAATAAATGAGCTTGCCGAAGGGTCCACGATAATACGCTTTGTTAGACCATTTGCAAACTCAACTAAATCATCATAATATTGTTCGTCTGACTTTTGTAAATTCTTCTTTCGAGCGTCATGATGATATTCTTTCACTTTATACCAAATGCCACCACATAAGCCCCATAAACCAAAAGCCATAGGGTTTTGTGTACCGTAATCGCAGGAGATATAGTACTGTTCGTATTTTCTTGGATACGACGGTACAACATGTTCATTTTCATTAAACATACTGTATATTAAACCTTCCGCCATTACCCATAAGCCCAAGATATAGCGTTGATAGAACACACCGCTAAACATACGTTTAAAGCGGTCTTTCACTTTCTCAGAAAGAGATAAGTTATCATCCATTGTAAATTTCAAATGGCAAACTAACTTCTCTTTTTTCTTATCGATAAGCTCTGTTTTTACAAAGTGATATGGTGAACCAGGGTTACAGTTCATAAATATCTTTGCGCCATCAACAGAACAACGCCCAATCATTTGATCTATAAATGATTTAGGAAATAGAGCAGCTTCATCAGCTAATGAGCCAGCAGCGGTTAAACCTTGTAACGTATCCTGCGAATTCTCCTTATTAGCTCCAAACAAGTAGTACGTATTCCACCCAATTTGCAGATAGTTTTCAGAACGGTTGTAATCATATCGCCAACCCCATGCGGTAAGTATTTGTATCATAGGGTTGATTACGTTACGTTTTAATGAGCCAATTGATTTACCAGCAATGATAAATGACTCACCTTTAAACTTTTCTTGTGACCATTGCAAGAAACTACATATCATCGAAATTGTTTTACCAGAACGAATTGCTCCATCTGCAATAACGATGTCATAATTCTCATATGGCGAACCATCTCGCCACCACCACAATAATTGTAATTGTTTATTTGAAAACGGCTGGAACTTAAATGATTTGGTTTTCCGCTTTTTAATCCTCGCCATCTGCATCACCAAATACTTCTTTCATCTTTTCTGGATTAGGAGTAGTCGCTTGCAAGAAGTCTTGAATCGCTTCTGCATTATCATCGTCTTCATCACCAGTTAAATTTGCAATTTCAGCATTAGCTTTCTTTATGTTCACTTTCTGTACTTCCATATGCATTTTGTGACGCTCTTCTTCAATTTTTCGCTTGAAGTTATCAGGCACTAAATCGAAGTACATCGCTAGTTTATCAAGTGCTCTCATCTTGTCAGCAAGCTTGATAGAAACGCCTTCTTTGCCTTTTTTCACTTCCGCAATGATAGAGCCATCAACCAGATCCGATTCATTAAAATCAACATAACTAATGGTTCTCATGACTGGTTTTCCATCTTCATCTTTTACAGGTCCAAATGGCCCCATCACTTCTACATCTTTTTGGCCAAAGGTTACGTAATTCGTAATATCAGCAAAAGCAATTTTGATGTACTCATTCAATACATCCATCGCTTCCACAAAGATATTCTCAACCATTTCGCCTTTAATCTCTCGGATGTATGATGCTACACGTTCTCTTCTCAGTAACCGGCTACTCGTAACATGGGCGCTACTCTTGGCATAGCCAGCTTTCAATGCAGCTTGCGTACCGTTAAAATACTTTACGTAATACAAACAAAAGAGCCGTTCTTGTTCAGTCAGCTCTTCATCATCTAGCATCTTTTTTAACTTGGCTTTTGTCTTGGGATTTTTCACATTAGTAACGCTCCTTTTCGCAATAGTAACGTTACCTTTTAATTGTTCATCCCATTTATCTTGTGATTTCCACTTTCGGATTTGAGATGGCTTTAAGTTTAACTCCTTTGCGATTTCAACAAGTGGCTTCTCACCATTACTTGCTTTGTATATTTCGAATGCTTTATCACGGTCTGGACTACGCTGTCTCGCCATCTACATTTCACCTGCCACCTCGCGTTCAATTTTAAAAATATTTCTCGTTAATTTGTTACGAACCCCCTTTTGTTTTGCATATAGCAATGTAAGACAAAACAGATTTAAAGGAGACGGAACATGAAACTAAAAATCAAAACACCAAACGGATTTAAATCAGACTTTTACATTTCACCAGGATTTATTAGCGCTATTGGATTATCCATTTTATATCTCCACCTAGCAGGAATCATTTGATTCTTGCTTTTTTATTCATTGTGTTCGTTTGTTTTGAGCAAAAGAAAAAGACACCTCACTGGGTGCCTAACTTTCCGATTGATTAAAATACTTGTTATAAACATCTTCATCTAACTTTTCTGCTATTCTTATATAAATCTCATTGGTAGCAGCATCATCAATTTCTTCACCTATTTTATTTTCTTCCTTTACTCTTTTCCATTCAGCTTTAAGTATTAATTGATGAAAATAACTTGCATCTATTACTACTTGTTCCCAATCTCCATACTTAAACGCGTCAATATTCTTTATATTTAGAGCTGTAGTTATCTCCTCATGCAATCCTATTAATTTTTCAGTAACTGGTTCCTTTGGATTTAACAATAGAAATATGTAATTACTTACGTATACAATCTCAAAATATCGATCTCTTAATTCTAATGCACTCTTTTTTACTTCTGGATCAGTTTTACCCTTAGCAAGAATGTCAAACTTTAATTTATCCAAATCATTCATTTGAATATGTGCAAGCTTAAGGTACTCACTAAACCTATCCCTCATATCATTTATCCATTTTACCCTCTCAGCACTAATTGCATCTATATATCGTTTTTGCTCTAGGGCTTTAAGATTTTTTTCACCTAAATCTTTTGCAAGTTCGTTACTTTTTCTTGCTGTCCTAATTGAAATAATACTAGTAATTATTATAGTAATAATTGCAACTATCGCTGTGATTATAGTATTTCGAGCAGCTGTTTCTGCAGCGATTTTTGCAGCTTCTATGGCAGCCTGTGTATTCATTTATTTCCCCTCTTTCTTTTATCCCAATGCCATTTATTATAATACATTCTCAGATTAAGATATATAAAAAGTTGTATTATGTCACCAATCAACCCATCACTATTACCAGGCTCAATAAGAAATACAAAAGCCACGACACTCACGCAGCATAGTTATATATACCTTCTCAAATATAAAAAACACCCAAATGGGTGCCATATCACTTAACCGTATATAATTTTGATTTTATGATTTTTTTATCTAATCCATACTTTTCGCAAACTGACCTAACCAATTTTTCAAACCAATCGGGAGCGGTAGGCGAAATATAAATTTTTTCAATTAAAACCTCTACATCACATTTAATTGGAACTCCAAATTCAAACAACGGTTCAATGTTTTCACCACATGCTTCAATATTATCATCATAAGGTGCAGCATACACCGCTCGAACCTCACGTTCATGCTTAAATGATATTCTTTTATGTGTATATGGTGCATATATATCATTGCTCATCATCATATCTGTGTCATAATCTATGTAATCCACTTCTCCCAAATAGATTTCTTTGTCTGTTTTAACTAGACTATTTTTAAAATTTATTATTGTAGACTGAATTGCAACTCCATCACCATTTTTTAAATATAAATCCCACATAGCAGCTGATTCATAATCATTACTATGCCAACAAGTTATTGTTGTAAATTTTCTATGTGATTTGCTTCTCTTCACCATCTGATTATATTCATCATCAATATCCCACCACTCATTTGCTTTTGGAATTAACCCTTCAAATGGATCATAAAACTTATCAGATCTGACAAAAAATAAAGACTCCGTGTCTAGTAAATGAACAAATTTAGTAAAATCCATATAACGCCAAATCTTTGTAACATCATTTGGTGTATTAAAACTTGGATGCTGCTTAAACATATTTCCCCCTCCATTTTATCTACGGTATATTACACACCTTATTTTACCATAAATAAAAATTCGGAGATATGATTATACCCCTTTGAACCTAGCAAGAATAACTAAATTCAACAAGAAACACAAAAGCCACGATACAAATGCACCGCGGCTGAATATATAAATTTAATTGGTCTTTCCATTCTCCGTCCGTTCCGACCGAGTAACGTTTTGATAAAGGGGTTACGCTATCCCCACACTATTCTTTTTTCAAAGAACTGTATAGGTATAGCGTAATAGTTATTCTGTTTTGAAAAATCCCCGAATTTATCCCCAATTTTGTCGATAAAATAAAAAAGCTCTGCCATAACAGCGACAGAGCTAAAGGCTATAAAAAATTACATGATACAATATTCATAATAAGAATCACTACGAACATAATTTCATCTAGGAAATGCTAGTATTAAACATTTCAAATTATCTATACTAATTTACAGGTGCCGCTTGAGCTAAACTCTTAATTTTATCCGTAACAACATTAAATACATATGCAGATTTTGCTGACGTTGCTGGAGCAAGATTAGATGCACTTTCCTTTATAACCTCTCTACAAATATTTAAAGAGTCCCTTATCAATTTTTCATTATTAAACTTAATCCCCAATTCCAGATATTTCATTTTCATTTTTTTTGTAGTATTCAATATAAGAAGGTCACCCGCATTGACAAATAAATATTCTTCTAAGCTATTTTGAATAATATCATTATCTACATTTAAAAAATTTGCAAATTCTGTGTTACCATTATTTCTTCTCATTTTTCTATACATTGTTACTACTTTACTTACTTCTTGATACATTTCATATGATTCTATAACTTTTTGACTATTTATATCTTTTAATATTTCTTCAATACGTTCTTTGTTAAATAAGGCACCCTTTCCAGTTTTAGCAACGTGTGCTAATTTATCCAGCCAATATGCTGTGAAATACTGAATCGTATCATCTAATTTAATTACCTTTAAATCACTTGATATAGGTTGACCATATTCTTTTTTATAATTACTCTCATTAATTTGTCTTTCTAAATAATAACCCTCATCAATAAGTGACTGCTGTAATTCCCTTACAATAGTATGATTCGAAATAAAATAACTATCTTTAATTTGAGTTTGCGAATTTAAAAATTCCGTGATCTTTGCTCTCTGATCATAATCACTTATTTTAATTATCCTAACTAATATATCTACGTCTGGTTTTAATTTATCTTCCCTATGTAAAGAGGCTAATGAATTCACAGTCTGACAACCATTTACTATAGATGCCCCTTCTAACTTTATCGTTAAGGAAGTAGGACTAATTTTAGCTTCATCACATATAAAAACAATGCCATTATTAAAAAAATAAAACATATTAGCTTCATCAGTAGAAGCCGTTCTTTTTATGCCATTATTAACCTTTGAATCCGGTTCGAATAACCTAATATTTTCATCAAAAATAACTATTAATTTGTCTTTAACTGCTTCAATTAATTTCGCACCATTTATAACTCCCATATATGAATTTATATCATCAAAGTTATATGCTTGTTGCATTAATTTATACTCTAAATTAACTTCTGTTGAATTTTTCCTATTCATTTTTTCGAAAATATTAGCAATCTTGTTTTTATTAATATCTTCGAATGACATACTGCCACCGGTTTCATCTTCAAATTGTTTTATAAAATTCGCTACTGTAATCTGATTATCCAAAATGCCCTTGTTAAAACTAACAAACATAAGTCTAAAAGAATAAATCTCTTTTTCTTTTAATTTCTCCTTATGCTCAGTAAAACTTTGATTTGAACGCGGATCTTCTTGATCAGTAATTAAAATATTAAACCCATTCAACGTTTTTAATATTTCACCTTGAGAGATTTCCTTGTTTAAGTGTTTACCTGACTCTGGAAATTTAAATTGCAGCACAATTAATTCTTCAGTGCCTTCTGGGTGAATGATAGCATCAATCCCATTATCACCATTTCCATCAACAATCGCTTCAGCTATCTCCTGTTCATTCATGTTAAATTGAATTTTTAAAAACCAGTGAGCAAAGGCTAAAGACAAATTACTATAATTTTGTTCTTGTTTAATTACCTCTAAATTTTCCCTGATTTTATTATAATAAGATTCATATTTTGTAATAATAGCCATTTTTTCTCCCCTATATACTTTATTTCTATTTACATAAAATTATAATATAGCATATATTTACTATAAACAATAAGATTGTATATTTTCATATTAAAATTATTAATAATCAACATCCTGAAACAAACTTATTTTTATATAATCCCCAAAGCCGTAGCTATCAACCAAATAGCACTTTTTTTATTTTCATAAAAATTATCACGTCGCATCATCAACTCGTTATAAACATAGGAATCTTTCACTTTCTCATTTCCCAGATATTTCAATTCAATAATCTGTCGCTGATCTTTATCAAGTGCATTTTGTAACGTTCGTTCAATTTGTTTAAAACGTATCTCATGATTCTTATCGTCACCTTTCATTTTAGGAAAAAGAACGATGCCCCCTGCTTGAGCCTGTTCTTCTTGATTCTTCATCCGGACGCACAATGCTTTGTAGTTTTTCAGCTCATTCACCACAAGTCTACGCATCTCCTTTTCATCGATGTCTTTAAAAAATGACAATTGATTCATACGATACGGTTCCCCTCCGTTCGATCTGTACAATAGATTAATTTGACACTTGCATTCAAATCTAATAAACTATTTACTATATTTTGGTTTTAACTGTTGATTGTTCGATTCAATCATTCCTGACCGACTTACCAGTGTGGCTGGGTAGTAAAGGCTGGTTTGTTGGCATCTTGTATGCTGGCACACTTTCCTGCTCCATTTCTGAAGTACTTAACTTCTTAGTTAAGAAAAAACTTGTAACGGAGATGATGCTTATGCTATTCCATTTAGCTACAATCCTAGGTGCCTTGGCACTTTCTCAGGAATCCATGGTGGACAGATAAAATAGCAAGTGCAACAAGGCTTAATGTTAGGAATGCATCACCAATTATATTACTAAAGTAGTATCTTTAATGATGTATTCCTTGGCCTAGGATTTCCCTAATTAAATGTGGCTTTTACAATCTCCCTCTGTAAATCTTCTTGATCTGCGCTTCAGTGAATCCCTCGTACACAGCAAACACTTCTGGAAACTCACTTAAACACATATCAATAATCGTGTCGTCTGTCGTTCTAATATAGAAATACTTAACCTCACCCATGTAATCGTTGTGTAAGTAATAGCTCTTAATCTCGTGATGGTAATTGTTAGCTTCCAAGACTTCATACAGTTTAATTTTGGTTTCATTCATTTCAAATATTGATTATTGCTCCATTTCACTCCCTCATTCCGTATTAAAATAGCGTTTTCGTTCAATCTTCAACCTATCTCTACAAATTATGCAGGATTTACACTCCTAAATGTCGAATATTGACCGTGTTAGGAGGTGTATTTTTAATGAAATTCCAAAAGGAATATGAAATATTGTGCTCTATAAATTCTAATAAAATACTAGAAATTGTATTTGACTTTAATAATCATAGAATTAAAATCTTCTTTTCAAACAAAGAAAGAAATCAATTTTTGGTTCTTGTGTGCGAAAATAGTGAAATCTCATTTATTAAGAATTACCCAGTCTTATTCAAAAATGGTGTTGCTGATATCAATATGTACTGGGGTCCTTACATTACATACGCTACAGGGTTAAGTAACACAACAAGCCCAGGGTTTACCGAGTTTCAGAAAAAACTTAAAGAGTCGATTCAAAGTGTAGAAAACCCAAATGATGAATTTAAAATCTCTTACCTTGATAGTCATGACGGCATACAAAAAATCCAAAATGCCAACAAAAAGTCTGTGCTGCCTAATAAAGAAATTTATTATCATCACACCCGGAGAACACCTATTTCTGATAATCAATATAAAAAAGTAAAGGATTTGCTTGGTAAAGATATAGCTGAACATTTTAAAAACTCAAATGTAACGGCTGTCTTCACATCAGATATCACTCAGCAAAAAACATTCGTTCTTCCTTAGACTAATGATAAATAACCTGCAAGTATTATTGACTGACACAAGTTTAACTAAAAATGAATTTGCAAACACCTGGTTTGCGCACAAGTACCTTTCTGCACGACATAACTCTTTTGCTAGGAGAAATCCTAGCCTTTTTTTATTTCTCTCATATTAGTAAGTCCCGTCTCTTTCCCACTTCTTCTTGAGTTTCCCAACATAAGTAAAACTACGCATACATAATTCTGATTTCCTTATCCGGAGTTCCTCGTTGATACGGTTCCCCTCCGTTCGATGTGATTACTCTTTAAAACATTACTTCATTTCTTTCTGGCATTCTTTTAAATAATCGATAGCCTCTCGAATCTGTTCTTTTGTTGAAAGTAATTCCATCACATTGTCCTTTGTGTTAAATACATGTATTTGTCTTTCCTTGTACTCCATCCCTAACATCCCATCATCACCTAAAAGCTTTACGTTATCTTCCATTTTCAAAACCTCGCTTTCTATTCAAAGGATTATTTGGTTAAGTTTCTAAAGAATGGTAATTAGTATATAATTAAATTATTAAAATATTAGGTGGTGATGTAGATGACTGAAACAATCCGAATTGCTCTTTTCACTCTTGTAGGAATCAGTGCTTTATTCTCTGTAATTAAAGAGTTTCAAAAACCAGAAAAAAGAAAATTTTGGATTACATTTGAAACTTTAGTTCTAATCGGGGCAGCCTGGATGTTAATAGGACTTCTCATGTAACCTACATAATTAGTAACTCCTGAATAAAACTCAATATTCCGTTAATACTGTAGACAACCCATTTCGAACCATATTCCATTCCCCGAGCAGTTAGCTTTCGCTAGCTGCTCTTTTATTTCGTTCCTGCTCTTGCTTCTTAAAGAATTCTTTAACTGCGTTTTCCCAACAAGTGCACATTATCCATTCCTCCTCGAATAAATTTCTATATCTTGTCCATACTATAAATACACTTGAGTTCTGAACTTCCTTCTTAATGCTTTTCTGGAGAGCAGTTAGCTTTTGCTAGCTGCTCTTTTTACGTTTTAAGTGAATAAAATTCTAAACATTGTCTAACACTGTAGACAAGACTTTAAAAAGTCGATTTCTCCCACTCTAGCTTTCTTGGTCGAGAGCCGAGCGGTTAGCAAAAGCTAACTGCTCTTTTTTAATTGAATGTTTTCTATAACATAATTTATCTGTTTTATGATTAGACTTTCATGATTCTATCTATACTAAACTTGGGCTTTATAGCTCAAATAATCTTTCATTCACTTGGCGGACAGTTTATTTAATAAATTGTCTGCCTAAGCCATTTAATAATTCCGCTTTATATTAAAATGAAATTTTTATTGTAATCTGCCTCTGTATATCTTCTTTATCTCAATTTCACTAAATCCCTTATACACCGTAAACACTTCAGGAAACTCACTTAAACACATGTCGATGATCATGTCATCAGTCGTTCTAACGTAAAAGTATTTAACCTCACCCAAGTAATCGTTGTGTAGGTAATAACTCCTAATCTCGCAATAATAGCCGTTAGTTCCCTAGACTTCGTATAGTTTATTTTTTGTTTCATCCATATCAAATATTGATAACTGGCCTTCAATCTCCACCCGTTCGATCATTTCCCCATTCCCCTTTCGATTTGAGTGAAATGTTATTTTTTATCCTTGTACTCCATCTCTACAAATTCAGCCAAATCAATGTCTTTCATTATCAATTCTTCTAGAAAGTAAAACGCTTCTTGTTCCCCTTCATTTTCTCTTACATTTTGAAACTGTAATTTTTGTTCTTCATCTAATTCAAATTTCAGCTTTGCTTCTACAACCATCATCCATCCTCCTCATCTAATAAAATGAAGTTTTTGTTTGAATTACCCTTGATACTTTTTGAATAACTCGGCCATTGACATATTGTTGTATTTTGCCAAGTCCTTCGTTACGGCACATACATTACGAAAAGCTGTGCAGCCCAATCCAACATCGAGGTATTCTAGTAGATCCACATACCAATCATTTCGATATGTTTCTTCATCATCGTTTACTGTTTCTACCCAGCATACTAATTCTTGATGGTTGACTTCAGCTTTGTCGGTAGGAATCGGCTGACTACTTCCTGTATCCCATCTCCATCCACCATTCTCCCAATAACCATTATCTAGATCTCTGTTATCTGCATCATTGCTCAACTTTTGAAAATCCTCATCCGAAACTTCATATACCTGGTACGATGTAGTTTCATCACCGTATGTTCTCTTTGCATTAACACCTATTTTTTAAATTTTCAGTTATGTTTCCTTGCACTAAAATCTCTTCCATTTTCATTCTCCTTTTCTAATAAAATAGCGTTTTTGTTTAAATCCATTTTTTTAACTGTGGCTTTGCTAACACTTTTGTGCTAGAATCCACTAGGATATCATTTTAGAATTATTTTTGGAGGCTTTATGAATAATCAAAACAACAATGAAACAAACAACATCAATAGAGTATTGGCAATTTTTCTAATAGTATCACCACTATTAATGCCTATCGTGCTCCCTACAGCCATAATTGTAGGAATGAAACAATGGATGCCTGATGACGTTGAATACCCAAGTATAATGTCACTATTGACTTTATGTATTGGATTTTTCATAGTTGGAATCATCTTCTCTTTCTTATTACGCGTATTTAAATTATCTGAAGAAAAGTTAAAAGAATTAGGTTTCTTAGGATTTACAATTTCAATTGTTAGTACCTTCCTGACAATGTATGTCGGATATTTTTGGCTAGCAAAACTTAATTTCACAGCAGTGCAATTATCACCACATGCTGTATTAATCTTTGCGATTTTATCTACAATTCTTTTAGAAGCAATCTTTAAATTGACTGATAAATTTGATACACCTGATACAAAAGAAACAATTGAATAGATATTAAAATGATTAGCATAGAGTACATATCAACATGTGCTCTTTTTTCTTTTTAATCAAATAACGATTTTGTTTAAATTCAACTTCAATTCACTTTAATAATGGTATAATCTGTATAATTCATTTTTTCAAGAAAGGCTAAAACAATGAGAAAATACTTTGGTTTCATTTCAATGTTTTTAACTGCATTCTTATTTTTCGGTTCATTTTCTAAATATATACACTTCGGTTCTTTAACTGGTATTTTTATACTATCTATCTCAATTGTTTTAGCTATTTTTGCTCCGAAAGGAGATACAGCGAAAAAAATCACTTTTGCTATTTTGATAATTTTAGGTATTTTAATTGCTTGTGCATTAATTATTGGTGCTATTATTGGTGCGGGAATGGCTGAATCGCAATTACAACATTTGAAATAATTATTTTTCTCTCAAATAACTATTTTGTTAAATTTATAAAATACAACCGCTTGTCCATTTCACTTTTCCCTATCATTGCATTTAATATTAGTAATACTAATTTTTCAGAGGTAAATTATATTGGACGAGTTTTTATCCTCCCCTGCACTAAATCCCGGCTCGATTGGACCTACACTCCCACCTATGCAACCCTTTCAATTCCCTACCGGTCCCACTGGTTCAACGGGTGCTACTGGGCCTACTGGCAACACCGGACCTACTGGATCTACTGGACCTACCGGAAGTACCGGGCCTACTGGCAACACTGGACCTACTGGCAACACCGGGCCTACTGGCAACACCGGACCTACTGGCAACACCGGGCCTACTGGCAACACCGGACCTACTGGCAACACCGGACCTACTGGATTTAATCTTCCTGCTGGTCCTGCATCTATTACCTTGACTTCTAACGACACCACAGCATGTGTATCTACTCAAGGAAATAATACTTTATTTTTTTCGGGTCAAGTATTAGTAAACGGTAATCCTACTCCAGGAGTAGTAGTCAGTTTTTCATTTAGTAACCCTTCTCTTGCTTTTATGGTTCCTCTTGCTGTCATTACCAATGCTTCTGGTAACTTTACCGCTGTATTTCTAGCAGCTGATGGGCCTGGAACAGTAACCGTTACCGCTTCACTTCTTGATTCTCCTGGAACAATGGCCAACGTCACTATCACCATTATAAATTGTCCGTAATGGATGGACTAAGAAATCTATAGTAAGATGGGCACTGTAAATCAGTGCTCTTTTTTCATTTGGATATTCCTTTCAAATGAAGTCTTTAATTTACACTTTCTTAATAAAATTCAAATTTGGTCTTTATCAAAAACTTCAAATATATAATTGTTAAGTAAATAATTTGTAAAGATTAATGTCATTTTCACTTTTCGTCTCACAAACAACATATAATCAAGGTGCAAATAAAATCTTGCAAACTCATCAACATCCCATGTCTTGAGTGCTAGGAGAAATCCTAGCTTTTTTGATTTCTCTCATGTTAGTTGGCCCCGTCCATTTCCCTTCACGTTCCCACTTTTTCTTGAGTTTCCCAACATAAGTAAAGCTACGATTATACATAATGCTGATTTCCTTATCTGGAATTCCCTTTTGATTTAATCCCCTTACAACTTCAGGTGTTAATCCAACCGGCACTCTCTTTCTAGGTCCGCCGTTCTTTTTCGGTTGTGTATCGAAATATCTACCCAACTGGCGTAACTCATCACCAGTCGAGCATGCTTTACACTCATTAATACTAAAGCATTCGTTTGATGCGCGATTGTAATAACAACGTCTGCATTTCTGTTCGATAATGTCACCAATTTGGTATGTGAGCTCTTTTCGTTCTTCTTTTGTCAGTTTCATATCGCTCACCTATAAAACTACTTTGAGCGCCATACCAAGCGCTTGTACTCTACCTTGTAATTCAAGACGGTGTTCACGTTCTTTCGCAGCTGTTTCTTCTGCAGCACGCACATTGATATGCATTTTTTGAAGGTCATGCTCTAATTCGTGGTTCTTTTCCGTAATTGCATTAAATTCATTAAGTAATGTGTTGTAATCCTCATCACGAGATTGAAGCTGATCTTGTGATAGCTTTAATGCATCTTCTGCTTCCAATCGTACTTTCGATTCTGCTATAACATCTTGCGCTAACTTTTCTTTTAGCTCTTTCAACCTCTCATACATTTCCGATACTTCACGTAACTCTTTTTGCATCGCATCTTTTTCATCAAGAATGCCATTTAATCGCTCTTTCCAGAAAGCATCTAACGATTCTGTTTTCTCAGCGTTTTGAGGTTGTGGTGATAGTTTTGTATTCTGAGAATTCTTTAATACGCCTACACGCTTATTAGGCGTTGTATTTGCTTCACGTCTTTTTGCAACGTGATAATATAAATTCCCTTCCGTTACTCCAAACTCTGCTCCGATTTTCCCCCAAGTCCATTTCTTTTCATCAGAAGCACGTAATTTTTCAGCAGTTACACAAATTTGATCCCAGTTTTTTTGTTCAGCCATATGTTCCGTTCTCCCCTCGAGTAGGCCCTCACCTAAGCTTTTTAGATTTTTACCAACTTCACAGTTCTCTGAACACCAACGCGCTATCGCATAATTGTTTCCAATCGATTTAGGAACCGTTTTACACGCTTTGCAGTGATTATCTTGTAAATTTAGAATCCTAAGTCGGACCTGCCGTTTCTCCTTTTTGTTCAATCCATCACCCCATATGAGATTGAAAGGGAGGTAGTACAACGAAATTGTCATACTACCAACCTGTATTTATTAGTCTTCTAATGTTTCATCAAAAGGCTTGTCCTCATCAGAGACTTCAAATCCATCAGAAGATTCCGATTCTTCCACTTGTACTTGCTCTTCTTCCGTGACAACCGTTTCTTCTGTCTCTGTTTCTTCCCTCGGTTTCTCTTCTGCTTTTGGCTGCTCTTCTACATCTGGCTGTTTCTCTTTCCATTCGTGCCATTTAATTGCCATTGGTGCGATACGAGCGCGGTAATCATCTATCATTTCAATCAGCTTCACGTTAGAAATTTTCAGCTCATTTGCTAACTTTAGATATGACTCTCCCTCGAGCTTTCGTTTTACGATGTAAGCAAAATCATGCGGTAAATCATCTAAACCTGGTGCAAGTCCGCTAATGATAAACTCATCAATGGTTTCACGATCCGCTTGCTCTTTCTCTTCACGAGTTGGAATTTTCTCTTCTGGAATATCGAAATCAGCTTCTAACTGTTCAAATGATGCCTTTACTTCTTTCACAAACCCTTTGTCATCAACCTCATACTGCGTTACTGGTTCGTTCGTTTTTGCGTTAACAGTAACGTTGAAATTAACCTGCATGGATTCCAGCGAGATAAATACTTTTGTATCGATCATTTCGGAAAGTACATCCAACTTACCGCGCAATGATGAATCCGTTACTTCCAAAACAATTTCTTTCTTCCCATCAGGTTTAAGATTCACTTTCTTTAATGTTGGTTTGAATTCGATATACGACATATGATCCGCTCCCTTTATTTCGCTTGTTTTAGTCTTTTCTCTTCACGTTTTAATTTGTTGTACTCATCTAGCGTGATGAATCCGCCGTATTTCTTCACATGTTTTAGCAAGATGAGTTGTAAATGTGGGTACTTGTATTCAAACATCTTTTTCTTTACCGCGAATGTTTGTGTAACCATACCCTTTATGTCTACGACTTCCACATCACCATTTGGCAAATAAACCATGAAGTCTGCGATATATGTAATTGCCTTAAAACTTTTACCGTTCTTCGTAAACGCTGGTTGCAAGGTGAATCTTGGTTGTAATTCGAAGCTTGTAATTTCACCTGCAGCTTGGCGTATTTTTAATCCGGAGTAATAATCCGCTTCTGCTTTACTATCAAAAATATGGCTATTTAGCTTAACTTTTTTATTGTTATATTTACTCATAACTTTTCTCTTTCGCTTCACTAATTAACTGAGTGATTTCATATACAGCATTTTGTGCACGTTCCATGTTTCTTCACCCCTTGAATATTTTTCAAATAAAAATACATACTATTTTCAAGCCGCCGTATCCACAGCTAATACTTCTTTCTTTTGTTACAGCAGAAGCAGGTAGGTTCTTAACTTATCTGCTTTTCCTGTATATTTTTAAAAATATCGAAAATAATACCAACATACTGTTTGAACTAGTAGCTTCACTCTTCTCGCAATGGGAATGCAATTTATCACAATTAGCTAACTCATTCGACTAACTGGCAAACAACTGAAAATGTTGTCTGCTTTTTGTATGGAATTTTTCATTTTACATATACTACTTTTGAGCCTGTTGCCAATGCAAGCCATTTGGTGTTTTGAATTCCGACTAAGCTTTTTGTTGCATAGATTATTACATCTTTGACAACACTGTTTTAAAGCGCGTTTTCTGGTTATTCGTAGTTCTAATCCAGAATAATTTTTCTCCTATAAAGGACGGCAGGTACGACTGCTCGTCCTTTTTTACTTATACCGCATACTCTCCCTTCTGATAATTTCGAATCACATTGCCCTTATCATCGTAGTAAGCAATTTCCCAATAAGGATGGCAGTTGTGCTTTTCAATTTCTCCATCGAACAAAACGAACAGATTAGTTTTCCAATTCCCAACGATCGTACCCCACATGCCAGCTACGTTTACTCGCATACCCATGTAAGCAAAATGTAGGTTTCTAAAGTTTTGCATTTTCTTAAACGCTTGTTCTGTGCTGTACATCCGCTTGATATCAAAAACTCCTTCGTTCTCACACTTTACAAACTTCATGAATTCAGCCATTGGCATCGTTAGAAGCTTTGTTCTGAACTTTTGCCAGTACAGAAATCTTGCCTTTCCTTCAGTTTCCGCTACCACATATTCTTCATTCGGCCATTGTTCGAAAATGGTAGTGAGTTTGAATTTGTAAAGAACCACCATCCTTTCACCTCCCACTTAATTTGCAATCAACTGGTGGAACAGTTCTTTGTTTCTTGTGTCTAGTGCATGATTAATGAGTTGGTATTTTATTAACTTGTCAATTTCATCGTGATCTTCCCCATCAATATACGTTTCAAGTGAACACTCATCATCTTCAAGTACTTCCATGTATAAAGGTTCCTTGTATTTACCTTTGAAATTGATTTGAATATATATCGGTGCATCATTCACATTGAAATGATGATATGCTGACATCCCATCTGTAACAGTTAAATTTGGTTTATAAAACGCGAACAGTTGACCTTCTGAAAACTCTGCAGAAATTTCAATTCCATACGGATACTTCTTTGCATTTTCAACAAAGTGGATTCTCGTTACAAACCTTAAATGCTTACGAAATGTGTAGATGAACGGAAAGCCCTCATGTCTTCGGGGCAAGATATGATTTAAAAGAAATTGTATAAACTCACGCTTTTTCTCAACCGACACGTTGCTCATGCAGTAACCCCCTTTTCCATTCTTCAAATTTTTCTATCCAGGTATTCCAATTTTCTTTTTGCATTGCTGCTTGCTGCTCTGCTACCTCACAAGTACAACCCTCAATCGTTATCATCCCAGGATAAATTTCTTTATGAACTACACCAGTGTTACCGCATGTTTTGCACATTTCGTACCCTCCTTAGAATCCAATATCTAAATTTACAATGCGTTTATCCGTAGTTGTTTTAAAAACAATGGTTTCATCTTTTGTTACTCCATTTAACAACCTGCTCGCTAGTTTCGGATCATACTTTTGAAATAGCTGCTTGCTTGATAAATTTGATGTGGTAATCGTTGTTTTATTTGCTCCTTGTCGCCCATTCGCAACACCGTAAAGCACTTTATGAACAAAATCGCTTGCTTCTCCGCTTCTATTCATCGATCCACTTTCAGCACCTAAATCATCAATTACAAGAAAATCTGCTTCTACCATTAAGCTAATGCAATAATCCAACGTGTATCTTGACTCCTTATTTCGAAACGAGTCTTGTATTAAACGAATTAACTTTTCAATTTCTACAAATAAACAACTTTTCATATTTTCGAAAGCATATTGATTTTTAAGTGTTTCACCATCAGAAATTATCCAATAATGTTTTACTAACTCATATAACACTGCGTAAGCTAAATGACTTTTACCAGCTCCTTGAATCCCTGCAATATAAACGTTTAGAACTTCTCCTTTTTTAATACGGTCCAGAATTTGTATAGCTTTTTTCTTATTCTCTTTTGTTTCTTCGCAATCCGTTTCGTATGAGTCTAATCTTGATGCAGTAATTGATTGATTTTCGATAATGCTATGTTTAAAAAACATGTTCTTTTGCCGTTCTCTGTTAATTTTCTTGTAATGGTTATTTGCTTGCTGGTATAGAACTGTATTTTGTTCTTCCACTTTGCATCGTGGGCAATATATAGAGCCATCTTTTTTATCGATTAATTTTCTAACCGGCTTTACCGTTATCATTCCGCCCTTGCTGAATGTATGTTTATCGCAAGATTCATTTGCAAACTCAAGAGCTGCAAGCTTTTCAAATGATTTCTGCATTTTTTGCATCTTTATTTCACCTCACTAAAATGGCATGTTCCCGTTGAAACCAGGTATGTTTATGTGATTTCCGTACTGTTGTTGGTTATTTGATTTATTCACTTTTTCATTTAGATAACTCTCAAATTTGTTTCCAAACAAGGTAAGTGGCCGTAAATAAATACTCATCTTCGAATCGTTTAACCATTGTGTTGATTTGGTATCAATCACTTGTTTGAAATCTTCTAAAGTGAAGCCCTCTTTCCAACGTGCATTGATTAATTCCCTGGTCTTTTTGGACTTATATTGATATTTTGTTTTTGCTTCAGCATTCAGATATTCAATAATTTCTTGATACGGAATTTTATCAGATACATGGTCCTGAGGTTCATCAGAACTACATTCTTTTATATCTTTTAAATCTTTATCTTCTTCTTTATCTAATTCTTTATCTTCTTCTATGTCCGTTACTTCATCGTTACATGTAACGTTACAATCAAGTTGCCCTTTCTTTTTCTTAGCTCGATGTGCTGCAACTCGCTTTCTTGTATCTTCCCGAATCTTTTCTAACCCTTGAACGCTCTGATGTTTACCCCAATTTTTTATGTTGATGTAATGCTCTTGATCCACTTCAATCATTCCGAATTTATGAAAGGTTTCCAGTGCCAGCCGTACAGTGTTAAGCGGACGATTAAATACCGTGGCTAGCATGTCATCTGTATATGGAATGTTTTCTGCTAAGAAAATGTAACCATTTGCGTTTGTCTTTCCTGCAAGTGATAAAAGCTTCACCCAGCAAATTAAAATTGTGTCTGCTTCTGGCATACTTTCAATGATGCGAATCTTTTCATCATCGAACATACTAACCGATAGCTTAATCCATTTAACATCTGACACTCTTATTACCCCCTTGTGCAAATCGCGATGTAAGACCCATTTTCCTTAATGACTTTCTCTATTCGATAACCTGGATAACCAGTTTGTATATAACGTGCAATCGACTGCTTCAAATCATCTTTTGACTGTGCTCTCTCCCACAATTTGCGAGAGAGTAGCACTTTGGACATGTTACTCACCTTCAATCACGAAATTACCTTGTCCGTCTCCTTCAGCTGACTGTTCCACTTCAATTGGATCAGCTTCAATAAATTCTGGTTCTTCCGTGATATCTTTACGAACCACTTCGTCATGCTGCGCTTGTGACTGAACTTCGATGCTGATTGGTAAGTATTTAAACATGTAACGAACCACTGTTTTCTTCGCCATTTCCTCATAATCTGTTTTCCACGGGCTATAGTTTGAATTCGCTGAAGCTGAACGACCGCGACGCTTTTCAATTTCACTCTTTGGCATAAATTCCATTTGGTGTCCGCCATCCTTGAAATGAGCGACTGCATACGCTCCAATAAACTCACCTCGATCACCAAATGACGGTTTGTGCTTTAGTTGAGGGTGTAAACCTAATTCGTATTCAAATTCATCATTTTCGTATACTGCATGTGCATAAATGCTTTGAATATGACCAGAACGTCTTGCTAAATCAATCATGCCTTTATATCCAATAATGAAAGTCGCTTCACTCTTATATGGTAAGATGTAGCAATGCCCTAACAATCCTGGCTCCAACCCTAATTGTACGGCTTGCATAACAGCTCCCATAAGCGATGGTACTTTGCATTCAAGTAGCTTTGGATTTGTACGAATCGTTGTTAATGCAATTCGGCTCATCCGATCCATACTCATGTGTTTCGGTAACACTTCCGCAAAACGTGGAGCCATTTTCTTCATATACGCTTCTACTGTTTGTTCAGGTGTTACTGGTGCGCTTACCTTACGATTTGCTAATTGATTTTTTACATCTTTGTTAGTTGCCATTAGTTTTTAACTCCTTTCGTCAAGACCGTTAACTTCATACCATATTCCCCTTCAAAGTTTTCCATGTGCAAAGAACACTTTCTCCCGAGTAAATTCACTAAAATTAAGTTCTCAGCTTCCACGCTATTTACAAGATAAATGTCATCCCACTTATCTCCATCAACATCACGACCTTCAATCAAAATCGCTTTACCAACTAACTCTTTATTAAATACTGTGGATTGAACAAATAGATTCATAACAGTTTCCTCCCCTTATTTAACCGTGAATTTTCTTGATTTAGATTCTTTAACATACTGCTCAAATAAATCTGGGTGTTCCGCTTTGAATCGCTTGCTATCAAACCGATTAGTTGTATATGACTTCCAATAAATCTTGTAGTTCTCAGTTCCACCAACTTCATTGGTACCGAGTTTTGCTTTGATTTTGTTTTCGTACTCTACCTTTTGTTCTTGCAGGACTTTAATTTCTCGGTCCACTTGATCACGCGCTTCAATGAGAAGTTCTTCTTGCTTACCTAAACTTACAAAGCTATCTGCAATAGATTCTGGATATAAGTGTTTTAATAGTTCTGTTGATGCATCCGAACCATCAAACATAGGCGGCTCGTTCTTCTCAATATTGTTAAGCCAAAAGTCTTTTTCAATATCGATAAGGTACTGGATCAATTCCTCATCGCGTTCGATTTTTTTATGAACAAATTTGTTGCCACCGATGAGTACCGCAATCCACCATGCTTCATAGCCAGTTACGGCCATATAATGTTGACACTGTAAGAGATAAGCAGCTGGAACTTCCTCATCTTCCCACTCTTTTTTTAAATATTCCGACGACGTTTTGCATTCAATTCCAACTTTTTCACCAATAATTAATCGATCCACATTCGCTAACATCCACGGATATTCAGGGTGTTGAAGAATGGCATTTCTGCGTTGAACCTTTAAATCTGTGCGTTTTGCAAATTCTTTTGCTACTACTTCTTCTAAAACGTTGCCGAAGTATGCAGCTTCACTTTGTATATCTTCCTTTTCAATCGCTTGTGTTTTTTCAAGGAATACTTGCACTGCTGATTTCCATTTATTTAAACCTGCTATTGCAGAAACATCTGAGCCGCCAATACCTTGTGTACGTGCTTGCAACCACTGATCGTGGTCCATATTGAGTGTATTTACCAATACTTTTGCTTGCATGTTCTATTCACTCGCTTTCTGTGATATACTAGCCCTAACTTATCTTTTTAAAGGGACCTCCTGCTGCTACAGGTGGTCTTTTTCATGCATATCTCCAAATAAAGCCTTTGGATGTTCTTCCCTTCCCTTTACATACATTCGCTATGTGAACAGGGCTGATACCGATAAATCTCGCTGCAGCCTTTGTTGATTTAAATTTCCTAAGTACTTGAAGCGTATGTTGATCTATTTGCTCGACAGGTTTGGATGTCTTTGACTTTAGATCTTTCGCATAATCTTTCGGCAATAAATACTTATAAGCATGCTTCATGTTCTCTGAATTTGTAACCCATTCCAAATTGGAAATTGTGTTATTACTTCTATTTCCGTCCTTATGATTCACGTGGCTTTTTCCATCTGGATTTTCAATAAAAGCTTCTGCAACCAATCTGTGAACATAGAATTTTTGAGCTTTCCCATTAAGATGCAATTGCACCTTTTTATAGCCTTGACTACAAAATTGCTTGCGGTACTTCTCTTTTTTGAACTTGATTGACTTTACATTTCCTGTGCTTGAAATTTCGTAATGCCCCTCGTAACCTGTTACAGACTTCCAGGTTTCTTTCATGTCATAACCACCTCTTATTCCCCTGCGGTTTTCTTCTCAAATCCAAGCTGCGTAATCATGTAATCCATGATGTTATCCTTTTGGACCACTTCGCCATCTGGTGCGATTAAAAACTCATCACCTGGCAGAATTTCATTACCTAATGCATCTTCAACTGGATAGTCTATCATCTGTTCTTGCGGATCTGCTTTACCGTAGCCGTTGTGCATCGCCATCGGGTTATCTAGCATCGTGCTCACCTCCTTTAATGTAGGATTTTCCTCCTTTCTGTCGAATTAGTTAGACGAAAGGAGGTGTTTATATGAAACCAAATACTATAAATATTCGCGTTGATTTAGATGATATTTTCAAACTATCTCATCATGAAATTGTTGACGGTGTTTTAAAATACGTCCATGAACAATCGCGCCAGTATAATGATTTAACTCCAGAGAGCAGTCTAGAAATGGTTATAAAAGAAGCGACAAAAGCTTACGAAGATAACTTAAGAAAACATATGCATGAACGATATAGTGCAACTATTTCTGGCCAAGTTGAAGTACAACGTTAGATTCACAAATTTGCTTATTATTTAATAGAATTTTCACTTCTACAACAGTCTCTGTTACCGCAGGGGCTGGAATTACTTTGGTTTTGTTGTTCATTTCCATTTAAATCACCTCCTCGCAAAGAGTAATGCAATGTGCTCTTTCTACCACACTTGCATCAACGCCCTGACTTCTTAACCGTCGGATAATTCCTAAGATGTTTTTACGATCCTTTTCACGTTCCACATCGTGCTTTTCTTTCGCTCGATACAGTGCTGCAAGTTCTCGTCTAGCTAACCTTGCTTCCTTAATCCATGTACAAAGTGCAATTGGATCCTGTTGCTTTAATGCTTGGATTTGCATTTGATTACAATATTTTAAGAACTCATCTAACACCTGTTTCTTTTGCATGTCCTTTTGTAGAACTGGTGCTGTTATGCTCATATTCTCTTCACCTTTCTTAATTGCTGATTTTCTTGCTTTAGCTGTTCATTCTCGCTGATAAGTTTTTCAAATGCATCTAAAAGTGCTACACCACCCATGAATGATACAATAACCACCGCTGTAACCAAAAGGCTGAATGTACTTTCAACCAACGTTTGGTTCCTCCTTTTGGGCTTCTAGCCATGCTTCCAAATCTTTTTGTAAGAAGAGTAATTTGCGCCCTTCTCGGATAACCGGAAACTGCGGATGGTTTGCAAGTTCATATACTCTGCAAACCGCGATGTTAAGGTAAGCTGCCGCTTCTTTTACTCGCATTACTTTGTTTGGTTGCGCTTGTTGTTGGAATGTAGCTAAAGCTGCTTGAATTTCTTCACGAACAACTTCTCGGATTGACTCTTTAATGATTTGATCTAATCCCATTTTGTTTTGCTCCCTTCTATTTAACTTAACCAACCTTGACTTAACTATAAGTTAAGTCAAGGGCAAAAAATTTTAATTGCTTCTAGTTTCACTTTTAAGAAATCAGCAATTTTTACAATTAAGTCATAATAAGGACGGCGTTTGCCGTTTTCTATGTACCAATAGTACACTTCCGTAATACCAACGGCCTCAGCTACTTCCTTACATGTATATCCTTGTTCTACACGTAGCTGTTTTAGAGTTTTCATATGCAACTCCTCTCTTCCGTTTTTGTTGTTAATTACATAGTAACTTAACCTTAAGTTAAGTTCAAGTGTTTTATAAAAATTTTTTCAAAAACTTTACCTTTCCACTTAACTGATAGTTAATATATAATGACAGTGTAGCAAAGTGCCGTGTGTCACACTATAACAGTGATAAAGAAGAAATAACTTCATATAAAATAGATAAAATAAACTTGGGGTGTTTTAATTATGTTTAGTCATGAAAGGTTAAAGTTGTTAATTGAAAAAAGAGGGATTACTCAACAACAATTAGCTGATGCAATTGGTGTTAGTCATGTTTCTGTTTATAACTACGTTGAAGGAAAAAAATCACCAGGTACACGTACACTTCAAAAAATAGCTAATCATTTAAATGTTACTACTGATTATCTACTTGGGTTATCTGATTCGCCAGATTTAACAGCAGACCAAGATCTACAACTTACAAAAGAAGCTCAAGAAATTCTTCAAATCATAAATGATCTACCTGAAGAACAACGAAAAAAAGCATTAGAACAACTAGAAATGTTTGTGAGTTACGAAAAAGCTAAAGGGAATATTTAATGAAAAAAGACTATCGGAAAAAATTAGATAGTCTTTTTTAAATTACTTTGTCTCTTTCATGTCCACTTAAACAGATAGATAATAATATTTCTTTTGGGTTATCTTCTTCTTGCAGAAGTAAAAGCGCTTTTTTTATCAGATTAACTTCCCCATCTTTACTTTTCATCTTCTCTTATCCCCTTATCATTTTTGTTATTTTTTTACATAAATTTCTTTTTTGTTCATAAACCTAAAAAGGAAATCTTACTTAAAACTACAAATGACACCGTCAATTAAGACGATGTCATTTTAAATTTATATATGTAAACCTATATTTTGTATCTTACCAACCGCCACCAGGATCAACCATCATTTGCTGAACTACTGGTTTTGAGTCATTTGTACTAGGCTTTTCTTTCGCAGAATCAGTGTTAACAACTAGTGTAGTTGCTAATAATAGTACAGGAATAATTGTAATTAATTTTTTCATCTAATCACCTCTTTCCGATGCTAATTATAACAAATATTCAAATTAAACCCAAGTGAATTTTCGGTAAATTCGAATAAAATATATTTCCTGATTTTTGACACATTAGAAGAGATTGTTTCATTAACTCTTCTCTTTTAGCTCCCTCATATGTTAAAGCTAAATAAGCGGTCTGTATGTCTGTTAATTCACCTGTAGAACTTTTTATTTGATTTAATATTTCCCTCGCTCCTATTGTATTACCTTGTTTAATCATTAAATATGCCAGCTCACTTGGATGTACAACATCTGTATCACTAATTTCTTTGTCATGGTGAATCTTTAAAAATGATAATGTATGTTGCACCATTTCTTTCTTCTTCTCTACAGCTTCAACTTTTCTATCACCAATCACTTGTAATGTTTTCTCTAGGTAATATTTTGAGTTCTCATATTCACCTACTGAGAAAACATACGATTCACCTAGCTTTAAGTACGCATTTACTTTTGGAAAAGAAAAATAGTTATCCCACTCAAGATCATCTATTAATTTAATACAAACGTTTCTTGCTTCATCTACTTCTCCTCCTTGCAATGAAGTAACAGCAATCGCTTCTCTGTAACGTAATTTGAAGCACTCACGAAGATATTTATTACTAATTTTATCAATTTTAGTTTCTATTGATTTCAGACGCTCATCTAAAGTCGTATAATTTCCTGTTTGATATTGCGCTTGACATAATAAAATTTCAGTTAACAATTCCATCTCAATTGTTTTCACTGATTTACTTGCTATATGCAACGCTTTATAATATAGTTTGGCATTCAACTCACCGATATATCGTTTATAAATAATCAGATACACACTAGCAAATTCTTTATTTTCAGACACCTTAGACTGTAATTCACTATTTATTACTTCAATCAAAAGATTGAACTTACCTCTTAAAGCTAAGTCCTCCATCGCTTCACGTAAATTCTCTGATTTCGGATTTGTGACATCAATATAATCCTTTAATATATTCCCTTGTACCTGTATGCCTTTATTTAATAGAATAATTGTTTTAGAAAGAAAACCAAAACTAATATCTGTGTTACCTTTAAATACTTTTGTAACAGTACTTGGCTTAACACCCCAATAATCTGCTAGTTTATTTTTTCTTATACCAGCTACGCATAATTCTTTTTCAATTTGACCTAGAGCTTTCCACATGCTTTGTCCCCCTTATTGGAACAAGACACACTTCCCTATCATGAACACGCACCTTAATGCTGAATTACATCAAAAAGCTGTGTTATAACTAGCCGTATACGTTACGAAAACTCGTAAACGAAAGGCTCATGGCAAATGTTTTCCCTACTTCAATTAGGGCTAAACGGTGTAAACGTGTTCCCAACATATTTACACACACTATGGGTCTTTTTTGTTCCGTTTGATTTCTTAAAATCAGTTTATCACAAGATTAAGAATCTTCATTCCACTTAAAGTCAATTCATGTTGAGAAAGTTTTTTCTAATAGTCTATGTCTCAACACTATTAGCAAGTATATAAATTATGAACTATACTCTGTCAGTAAACGTCAAACATTTGCCGTTTACAATTTGTAAAAGAATCTATGAGTGTAGACCTTAACATTATAGGTAAGGGCGTTATCTTAGGAGTTATAACTGTAGGAATTGATTTGAAAGACGAAGTTCAAGATTGGTTACTTAAAAAAATGAAAAATAAATTTCTGTAAATCAAAAGCGCAGTAGCATTAAGCACTGTGCTTTTTTCTCTCTTTATATTCCCGTTCCTGGATCGGCATATCCTGCACCACCTCCAGGACCTGCTTCATTATTCTTTTGAGCGTAGTTCCATCCACCTGGATCTTTTGTATATGTTTTTCTCATGACTTCTTCCCTCCTTCTTAATTTGAATCTACAATTATTTTAGCTCATACGTTCTGCATCTGTGAATTAACTATTTTGGTATTTTGTAGGAATATATACTTCCATTGATAAATTAAATATATTAATATATTTATAAAACGATTATAAGGAGTATAATATATGAATCAAATTGACTTTAGTTCTATACAATCACCCGTTAATCATCTCGCTATGCAAGCAGCTATTATGTTTCTTGCCATGAGCGTTACTGGCGGATTAGTTTACTACATGCTTTTAAAAATCCATGCTCCAAAACAGTTAGCTAGTGTGATTGCGACAATGTGTACTATGGCCGCTGCCTATAAAACGATTTTAATTTTCTATACTTGAATACACCAAAAAGGAGCCAATGGGCTCCTTTTTAATTTTAATGTTAATGAAAAGTAATCAAGAGAACGTCTTTAAGTTGTTCATCAAACTCCAAATCAAGTTCTATATACATTGCCTTAAACAATTCTATTAATAGTTCATTAGCGTCCCCACTACGTTTGCCATTAACATAATCATGAAAATCCACTAATTTTTTCAAAACCTCTGGACTATCGCTAAAAACTATCATTACTGAATTCAAAGCTTTCATAAATTCCAAGTAGTTTTCTCCAGTCCTATCACCAGTTACGAGCCAAATCCGATGTTCCATCAAATTTTTTAAAATATCCTTTTTTTCTTCCCAAATTCTATTTGTAAAAAAGGTCTTTCTTTCGTTTTTAATTGTTTTTCTTACTCCTAAATAAGTAAGTCCACCGCTAACGAAACCGCCTAAGACTCCTCCCCAGAATCCGAGCCAATTTGTGTCTATAGATAACCATTCAAAATTCATAAACTCACTACACTCCATTACTCTATTACTCTTTTACTCTTTTACTCTTTTACTCTTTTACTCTTTTTTAATTATTATATATTATAATATATATTTAAATAAAATTCTATCAAACCTTTATTTTAACTCAAATAAATTACGTCCCTCCTCTTGTTTTTTAAATATGAATCACAATGATTTTTAAACAAAATAGGAAATCACTTACAATTACATCCTATAACCGAATTTGTTCATTTATGGTAAAATGTATCCATCGCTGATATGTCCATCTTTGTAATTTTCATAGTAGTAAAATTACAACTAGACTTATACAACATGATTCAAAACAAATGAAGGAGTGTTTTAAGTGAAAGGACATATTCGAAAAAGAGGAAATAAGTACTGTATCGTTATTGATATCGGTCCTGATCCAGAGACAGGAAAAAGAAGACAGAAGTGGTTTTCTGGGTATAAGACCAAAAAAGAAGCACAGGCTGATGTGGCAAAGAAAATTACAGAGTTGAATGAAGGAACTTTTATAGAACCATCTAAAGTTACGCTAAAAGATTACCTAAATCATTGGCTAGAAATTAAAAGTATGAGCATAGAAAAGAGTACTTTTGCTGGTTATAGGGCATTTATCAACCAACATGTTATACCTAGTATAGGAATGGTCGCGCTCCATAAATTAAATGTTATGCACATTCAAAAATGCTATAAGGCTGCGATAGATAAAGGGATTGCAAACAATTCTATTCTGCTTATGCATAGAATATTAAAAAGCGCTTTAAATCTAGCTGTAAAACAAAATATTATTTCTCGAAATCCAGCTGCTTTTGCAGAGATACCGAAAAAAGAAAGAACCTCTATCCAGACTTGGACAGAGGAAGAGGTAAAAAAGTTTCTTTTGCATTCACAAGAATCACGATATCACATTGGGTATCTACTTGCAATAACTACAGGTATGCGTATGGGAGAAGTTCTAGGCTTACGATGGCAGGACGTTGATTTTGAAAAACACACCGTTACAATAAACCAAACTTCTGGCCATGACAATAAAATCAAAAAAACAGCAAAGACGAATTCATCCAAGCGTACCATTCCTGTACCTAAAGAAACAATAGCAGCCTTAAAAAAACATAAAATTTTAATCAATAAAGAGAAATTAAGGTTTGGTTCTGCTTATCTAGATCAAGATTTAATAAATTGTAATGAGTTTGGAAGAATCATAAAAAGAGCACATTTCAGAAAAAGTTTCATTAGGATGACACACAAAGTAGGTATAAAAGAAATTAAATTCCATGATTTAAGACATACACACGCAACTATACTATTGAAACAAGGAGTTAACCCTAAAATCATTAGTGAGAGATTAGGTCATACAGATATTTCAATGACATTAAGTGTCTATTCTCATGTTTTACCGAATATGCAGGAAGAAGCAGTTAAAAACTTCGGTAAAAGTATCTTTGGATAACCTATGTTTGCAAAATGTTTGCATTTTATCAAAAAAAGTCAAACAAACGTTGTCATATCAAGGTTTGTTTGACCTATCATCTTATATTCTTGATAAAATCTCCGAATCCCTATTGAAATATTTAATAATGGAGCGTTCTCACCACCGCGGGTTATGCATTCAAATCGATATACATAGGAGAAAAAATCTTGTGTTTTTTCATCTTTTATCGGCCCTGACATCGCCTCACAAATATTTTGTGATCTAAGAGGGGAAAAATAGATTTCTTCTTCATTTGTATTTTCTAAATATATAGGACGCTCACAAAAAATATGTGAGATTAAAGCGGGCACCCACTTAGAATACGTTTCATTATCATGTAGTACTGGCAAATTAGAAATCAAATCGGATTGCCATTCATATTTTGGTGGTTCTACTAATCTATTTGGTTTCCAATCATGAATAATCTCATACCAACTTTGAAAAATATAATCGAGCTGCTCTTGTCTAATAGGTTCTTTCGATACAATCCATGGTGTATTTTCATTTAATACGTATGGGTTATGCTGAATAAACAATATATCCGAAAACATATCATACAATCTTTCATTCAAACGTTTCAACTTACTCGTTAATAAAAATGTCTTATAATGTATCTCTACGATGTCCAGCCATTCAATAGGAAAGTATATAAATGATACCTTTTCATTTAAAAGGGGTTCTACTATATTTTCAAATGTTAGCAGCCTTAATTTTTTCATAAAATAATTCCTTCCTTTCTTCAGTTGTCTTGATTATCAAAAAGCTAGAACAATAGTTACTTAATCTAATCCATTTAAACCAAGTATTTAAAAGCAACGTAAAAACTGTTTATCTACATAAATTATTATCAAACCGACTCTTTTAAAAATTCAAAGTAATTATCATGTATAACACCTCTATTATATTTGGATTTCAATACATTCGAATTATACATTACACTTAATGCATTGTACTTATCATTTACAATATCTTTACAAAAAAACCAAAAAAGAACACCTTAATTCGGTGCCCTTTTTACAAATATCAACCTTTATGTAATTGAACATATAGATAACAGTAATCCCCCAAATGAAATTGCTCCTAGTAAACCTACTACAACTCCTGTTAAACAAATACAATCAGCAAGACAAATAGAAGACTGCGATAATGGAACAAATGACCTACTTGTACTCGAACCATATTGTTTTATTTTCTCATAATTCACATCTAACATTAGATGTAAACATGTTACACCATCCTCAATAGTATGTAGAGGTTCTTTTTCTAATTGCTCCAATAATTTACTATCAAAAGCAACTGATAGAGGATACTGCTTATCTAATTTCATATTTTGATAAATTAGTTGCAAACGAGATAATATATTGTTTTTCTTCTTTTCAGATGTTACTGTACATTTCATTTTATTAAATTCATTTAATAACAGTGTCAATTCATCTCTTTTTCCGTATAAATCTTTAGCTATTTTTCTCTTTAGTTTATACGAATGGAAAATAGATTTTAGTTCAACCATATTCATACACTTCCTAATTACATAGTATTTACCCTATTATTTTGTAGATAAACAGTACTTTTTAATCTTATTTAAAATACACTTAAGCAACTTCATTTACTATCGATTAACATTACATTAACCTTACACGGTTGTAATAAAATCATTAGCTAGAAGGAAGCAATGCCTAAACTAGACAGATATTTGATGATAAAACCATAAGAAAAAAGCAATGATTAGATTTTAAATCTAGTCATTGCTTTATCCATCACCTGTTAATTACATCTATATATCTTATTGTTACTCTTTCACTTGAATGATTGAATATATCCATTAATAATGGCTATATTCTTTGTCGGCACGTACATATAACTAATGTTTTTTTATTGATAAAGTGAAACTTTAATCAGCTCTCACCAATCGGGCTTTTATGGGCAGTCCGCCACCTAACTTCTCTTTGCTCTCGCTGAATTTTTTTGGGGATGTTACTGCCCGCAACTAGCAAGATAGATGTTATCAATATTCATACGTTACAATAGTACCAGTAGTATCAGTAAAACCATCAAAACAGTTAGAGCAACCACCACAGCCGCCACAACCGCCACAGCCTCCGCAACCAAAACAACCGAAGCAACCAATACAACGGAAGCCACCACAACGGAAGCCGCCACAACGACCTCCACCACAACCGCCACAACGACCACAACCGCCACAGCGACGAGCAGCATCTTCAATATAGTAATATGGATATTGGTTTTGCTGGTCCCAATAGACAATATTTCCAGACCGGTAATCATTAAGGCTTAACGCTTGTAGTTCTTGTTGAAACTGATTCATTTTCATAACCTCCGTTTATAAAATACAACCTCATCGATACTTCCCTATATTCCTGTTCGTTACATCTAAGTAGAAATAGCGCTATAAACTAAGTTCAATACGTACACCAACAAAGTATGACTTATCACTAGATGATGCACCTTGTTCATATACCTATTTTTACTATGGGCTCATTTTTATAAAGTGAAACTTTAATCAGTGGGGTTTTGTTCATCCCCTACCTAACTTCTTTGCTTCCGCTGAATTTTGAGGTGGGGGGCTTACTGCCCGGCAAATAGCGGGATAAATAAAAATTAAAAAATATGAATTCTAGCGTCATATCTTCATACTTACTAAGTTCAATTAATTTCTCAATAATTATGATGCCATGTCCTATATATTTCCGTCTGCTGCTTAGATTTTTCTGTACTGTAAATGGCTTTCGCTATAACACCTCCAAGTGACCGGTTTCTATGACGGATATGAAATTCCAACAAAAAAAGCCCTAATTAGGGCTTTTCATTCTATTTCTCCAGCAAAACTCTCTATGAAATTGCTAATTGAAAAAAGACACACTTAGATTGATGCGTCTTTTTGTGATGCCTCTTTTGTGAAATCATATAAAGCAATTGCGCCTAAAAGAACAAGTATACCTTGAGGAACATCTAGCAAAATAGTTTTCCAAATTTCTGGAATTACCCATTTGATATCTGCTGCTGTTTCAAGATATGTTTGGAAATAGCTGATTGTAAAATTAATGATTCCTAAAAATACAAACAACGATAAACCAAATCGAATTAATTTCTTATTTGTAAACATATAACACCTCTCAAAATTCATTGGATATTCCTGCTTTTGCTTCTTTATATTTTCATATCTTTATATCTAATTTTAACACATAAAGAACTCAAAAAAATACGATATGCATATTTGCATATCGTATTAACAACACTCCATGATAATATAGAAATTCCTGCAAAGAAAAAACAACTCCGTTACAGCTAACAGCTCGGGTTTCTTTTCTTATTTAACTTCATACCACCAACATTTACGTTCTTTAATTGTAAAATAAATGTGACAGAAGTTTATCCAGTTAATGCGTAGACAAGTAAATGAGCTAAATTATCGATATTCTATTTCGCCATTTCCGTAGCACTAATGACTTTACGCAAATTTGACAAGAAAAAATATATAGATAGGTATGATCCATACCTATCTATAACATTACTTCTATTCTTTATCCAATTACGTCTTTTACGTCTGTATCCACTGGCCACTTTTCTAATGTATAAGCCATTTCCCAAAATGAATATTCATATTGACTGCTAATAATAAAATGCTGTTTCATACGTTTGCGATCTGCCTCTGTTACTTTTTCAGCGATAGTATCTAAACGTGTAATTTGTTCTTCAACTAGCGTACGGAACCAATCAGATCCATAAGCAGAAATCCATTCGTTATAAATTCGCTCTTCCGGCTGGCACTCTTTTAAGCGTTCGCCAATTTCATAATACAACCAATAGCAAGGTAAAATTGCTGCAATGGTATCTCCTAAATGCCCTTCATACGCAGCACGATACATATGTGAAGTATACGCATATGCAGTTGGCGCAGGAATAAAATTATCTTTTTCTTCTTTCGTTATCCCTAGTTTTTTAGCAAAATTCTCATGTAAAGATAACTCGGCCTCATATGTATTTTGAGCATGATGTGCCATACGAGCTGTCGTCTCTAATTCAAGAGCTTTTGCAGCTCCTAAAGTTTGTACTCTAGCAAAATGACTCAAATAATATGAATCTTGAAGCACATAATAGCGAAAACTAGCTAAATCTAATGTTCCTTCACCAAGTTTTTTTACAAAAGGATGGTTAAAACTCGCTTCCCAAATTGAATCTACTTCTTTACGTAATGATTGTGAAAAAGTCATTTAAATCCCTCCAATAATGTATAAAATATAAGTATTTATCCACAATTATTAAAGCTGTAAAATAAAAAAACTTTCTTTACAGGCGTAAAGAAAGTGAAATTGACAGTATTTATTTACTCATTAAATAGCAACGTCTTTCCCACTTCCCTACGCTGGCATTAACCAGATCAGGTACTAAGAGTCTCAAAATCACATTTGATCTCAGCCTATAAAAGGCCCCCCTAGTGGATAAATATTTTGTTTTTATAATGTATTCATCATAGCATACTTCGTGAAACTGTCAAAAAAATTCGTTATATAATCTCCTTAAAACCCTTCTTCTTTTCTAACTTTTAATGATGTTTCAATAATCATATCTAATAGTTTGCTATAACTAATTCCCGCTGCTTCTGCACTTTTGGGCAATAGGCTTGATTGTGTCATCCCTGGTAATGTATTAATTTCCATTACATATGGAATTCCGTCCTTCACCATCATATCAACTCTTGCATAAACACTACATTTTAATGCTTTATAACAAGTCAGTGAAGCTTTATTTACACGTTCCTTAATTTCTGCTGGAAGTTCGATAACTTCCTCAACGGTACTAGTATCATCATATTTTGCATTGTAATCAAAGAACTCGGCTGCATGTCGAATTGAAACTATAGGTAACTGTTTTCCATCCAGAATAGAACATGTAATTTCATCACCTTTTATATACTTCTCAATTACTACTTCAGAATCCCATTCGAATACAGTTTCTAGCATTGAGATCAATTCATTTTTATTGTAAACGATTTTCACCCCGACACTCGATCCGCCAGAGTTTGGTTTTACCACTAATGGAAATCCTAACTTATCTAACTCATCAAGATTTAGATCCTCCATTTTTGTAAGTTCAATCCAATCTGGTGTTTCTACACCTTCATAACGTAAAATCTTTTTCGAAATATTTTTATCCATACATATACTGCTAGATAACATATTACTTCCGCTATAAGGAATCCCTAAACTCTCCAGTGTTCCTTGAACTGTCCCATCTTCTCCGTATTTTCCGTGTAATGCGAGCAATGCAAAGTCAATGTCTTTCGCTTTTTCAATTAAATCCATTTTTTCGTTTAATGTAATTGGAACTATTTCATACTTATTTTTATCTAAATGAGCAATCATTTCATTCCCCGTCATAATTGAAACTTGTTTTTCAGACGATACCCCGCCCATAATAACACCGATTTTCATTTTCTCAACTCCAAATTTCATTTTTTAATGTATCACCAATTATTTTAATTCCACGAACTATTTCTTCTTCTTTCAAGCGCGAAAACCCTAATCGGAAAGTGTTTGCTCCTTCTCCATCAGAGTAAAAAACATCTCCAGGTGAAAACGTAACGCCTTTCTCATAACACTTTTGTAAAAGTGTGCGGGCATTCATATGCTCTTCTAGCTCTATAAATAAATGAAGTCCACCATCTCCAGTCATTCTTTTAAAAGGAATGTACTGGTTACATGCCCCGACAGCTAACTCATATTTTTTCTTATAAACAGATCTTGCCTTTTTTAAATATTTTTCAAAATATCCCTCATGTAAATATTGAAACAGAACAGCTTGATCTAGCGTAGATGTGTGAATCGTTCTTGCTCTTTTTACGCTTTCTAAATAATGAATCAGCTCTTTATCTGCAATAATCCAGCCTACACGTAAACCAGGGAAAAGCACCTTTGAAAAGCTACTAATATAAATCACATTATTGCCAGCTCCCGCAAAAGTTAATAATGGAGCTAAATGTGAACCTGAATAACGTAATTCTTCATTAAATCCGTCCTCTATAATAGGAACGTTGTATTTTGAGAATAACCTCATCAATTCCGTTCTTTTCTCTGAACTCGTAACAATACCGGTTGGATTATGATAAGAAGGAATTAAATAAGCAAAATCAAAATCTTTTTCACGCAAACTTTTTTCAACTTCATTCGTATCAATACCATCCTCATGCATATCAATCCCATGAACTTCAAGTCCATGTAAACGGAAAAGCTTAAGTGCAGCATGGTGAGTTGGATTCTCACAAATGACACGACCGGATTTTTTTGATAAAGAAGAGAGTACAATATCCAATCCTTCTGTAAATCCATTTGTAATTAGAATATCTTTATTCGAAATGTCTACACCTTTCATTTCCATGTAATGAAGTAAATAATTCATTAACGGTCTATATCCCTTTGCATATCCGTAGTTCAATACGATGTCCCCTTCAATGGACATACGAGTAAGAAAAGCTCTTTTGAAATTTTCAACATCAAATAGCTTCTCATCCGGGGCTATACTATTAAAAACAATCATTCCCTTTTCCCAACGAACACCATGTTTCATTAAATCTAATTCGTCCGCTAATGCGGTCACTGTATTAAGTTTATTTTTCCAATCTATTTCAACAGACGAAGTGTTAGATATATCCACCTTGGCAACAAAGTTCCCTTTTCCTTTAACTGCATAAATGAGTCCTTCTTGCTCTAAATCTGCATAAGCAGCGAGTACAGTGTTTCTACTCACACTTAGTAATTCACTTAGTTCCCTTGTTGATGGGATTTTTTGATCCCCGAGCAAATGCCCTTTCATAATCATTTTCTTCAAATAATCTTTCAATTGAATATAAACGGGACGTTCTTTAACAACTTTAAAATCCTTAAACAATTTCTTACCCCCTGCAATCATTTTTGCATATTTATTTCATTCTCAAAAGGTCCACGGCATATGTATTTTTTATAAAGGGCGGTACGGTCTTACAAATCTTTTCGATATAAGTTTATTACATCTTTTAAAGCTGCAGCTGCAGCGCCTCTTGGATTAGAAGCCCCACCAATTGTAGTAACTTGTCCCATCGTATCTGTAAAGAACGTAATTCCTTTTTCGGTTCCATTTACTTTTGCTAACGGATGATCTTTTTCTATTTGGCACGGTTCAACATTTAAATTCACATTGCCTCCCTCATCCTTATATGTTGATGCTATTAATTTAATAATTTTATGTTGTTCCTTAGCATTTCGAATTTGCTGTTTTGTAACGTGCTCGATTCCTTTTATATGTATATCAGTAAGTGTTTTCTCTGTTTCCATTAAGCTGTTTGTCAAAAGTAACAATTTACACGCACTATCTGAACCACTTATATCTAATATAGGGTTTGTCTCAGCAATTCCTTTATTTTGTGCTTCTTTCAGTGCTTCTTCAAATGTCATATCTTCCTCATACATTTTCGTAAGAATATAATTAGTTGTTCCATTTAATATTCCTTCTATTTTTTCAATACTGCAACCGGCTAAACTAAATTGTCCGATATCTAGTGTCGGTAGTGCAGCGGCTGTTGCACCGCTATATCGAATTCGTATATTTGCGCCTTTTGCTGCTTCATTTATTTCTCTCCAATTTGTAACGAGCGCACCTTTAGAAATTGCTACTATATCCATCTGTTTTTCAATCGCTTGTTTCATATATTGTTTCCCTGGATTTCCATCTTTAAGATTTGTAACTGTTGATTCTACCAATACAGTACCACTTATGCTAGTTGTTGCACGTTCCTTCGGATGATACTCTAAATATTTTTCAATTGCAGCGGTACCGCCACCATACATTAATAAATGATGAAGTGATAAGCCGTCTTCATTATGTATTGCAATATTTCTCCCTAATACGCCGCTTACAACTAATTGAATCCCATATGTTTCATATATATATGAATATTTTTCATTTAATAATTTTATAAACTCTCTGCCTACTGTTCCGTATCCTGATAATACAACTTGAATTTTCATAATATCCCCCCATATTTTTCTACCAAATCCCTCTTTCAATATAATATAAAGCGCTCTCGAATTCCATCGAGAGCGCTTTATTATTACCTATTTCGGTAAACGTGATAGCTTTTCAGCAATTGTTCTATAAAACTCTTGAATGCTAGAAAAACCTAACGAGTCTGAAACACTTAACCCTATCATGTCGAGATGGTCCCAATTCGCTTTCGTTTCGATATGATTCCATTTTCCAATCTGTAATGACTCATTATTATTTACAGTAACATTAGAAGATGGTGCAATCATAGAATTTGTATTTACTACACCATCATTTTGCCACCAAGAAGTATCAACTAGCGGACGGTTTTCTTCATATCTCGCATAAGAACCTAAGAAAAATGCATTTCCCATTAACACTTTATTCATCGTTATATGAGGCAAATGTAAACCTGTTATAGGTGCTGCTTGTGATGCATGTCCACTATAGGATAAATAATACACATCTGGTTGCGTCTTTACCCAATTATTTAACTCCTTTGCACCATCTGTACTTAAATCCCATTGACTTATATCTTTTGTATTTTTCCAAAGTGAACTATTTAGAATACGATTACTATATTGGAAAAAGGACTCTCCAGCATTCTTCTTTATACCCCATTGATCCAATTTAAAATCATATAATGATAAATTATTGTTTCCTCCAAAGCTTGCAGCTGTAATGAGTAAATCTTTAACGAACGGCAGTAGAAGACTACCATCCGCAAGTGTTGTACCGTTGTGAGGGGTTGCTAATGTTGTAACACTATGAACGTATGATTTTCCGCCTTCAAATAGTGGTGATATTTTGGTGTCTGGGTGATTTTTCACATAATTCTTTTCTTCAAAACTACCTTCTTTTAATAGCTGTACTAATGTTCTAATCGTTTGTCCACCCATGCTATGTCCAACTAAATGAACTTTATTTGTTTCACTCCAATTCGGCGCAAAACCACTATAAGTTCTGCCAAAACGATTATGTCCATGTTTCTCAGCATGGACTGCACCATAGTCTACTGTCCCACCGCTAATTTGTGCATACAATTCACATGCACGATCCCAGTTACTAGAAACAGGTCCAACAGCTGCGGTATGTACCGTATAACCATTTCGTTTCAAATCTTCCTGTATATCATGAACACCACCCCAATATTTTACGCCAAGCATTTCTTCTCTACCCCATCCAGCAAATCCATTCACCAATATGATAGGATAATTATTTTGTTGCCTCTCTTCAGCGTATGATATTTTCGCTGCGAATGAACATACGGTCACTAATGCAAAAAAACATATTTTTAAAAATAACTTCCCCATACTTTCTCCCCCTAATAAAACGTTTACATTTTTCTTTTTAAAAAATTAACAGAATAATTTAACAACTTAAACATAATGTAAAGTATTTTATATACGTTGTATATATAGAAAACATATAAAAATGTTGATAAATATTAATTCAAGTGAGTATTTACTTTTTACAATATAACTTGTAAATCTATTTATTTAGATTTATAATTAGATATAGTTTCCTCATGTTAAAAAGATTTAAAAACCATAAGAAAACTAATCTCATTGCTTGAAAAGGAGGAAAAATCATGCAAATCGGATCAAATATTCATACATTGTCTCAACCTACTAAAATAACTCCATCTAATCTTGAGCATAATACTATCTCTTCTACTAAACTTGAAAGTAAGAAAATAAATGATCCTATCAAGTTTGATATTCGTTTATCTGAAAAAGAAATGAAACAGCCTGAGCATAAATTTAATGAATTAGATTTATGGAAGATGCTAAAAGATAAAGGTGTTCCTTTATGGATTATACTTGAAATGCTACAAAAGGCTCGTAAAGAAAAAGAAGCACAAAATAATTCAGTTCAAAATTCAAATGCGATTGAAGAAACGAGTGAGACTCGATTAAATGAAGTAATGTAAGTTATTTAAACGGTATTAAAAAGAGCTCGAGGTTGATAAAGTATCCATCAACCTCGAGCTCTTTTTTAAGATTTTTCTCCAATCGTTACAAACTGAATTAATACCTCATCTCTATAACCTTCAATTAACTTTCTTACTTTTACTTTTTCATTAATCAACGTATTATCTGTCGATATTTTAGGGTTTTCATCACCTAATGACTTTTTCAAGTGTAGAAGTTGCATATTCGTTTCATTTGCTTTTATTTCTTTATACACACTATTTTTCGCCACAACGATATACCATAGTGCTCCATAGTCACGTTTATTGCCAAGCCAAGCATCACTACCATATGTAACAGGTATCTTGTTTCCTTCTATTTCAATACTTTTTATATTCTTTTCTTCTTCATTTATAAATAATAGGGAACTTTCTTTTGGAAAATTCGGCAACGTATCTAACGTTTTAGAAAGGGATGCTTGATCACGTTTACGAAAAAGCTTTGCATTCATCATCGCTTGTGCAGTAGATTCATTTATTATCAGAACCCTTTTTTGGTCAAATCTACCTGTTTTCACTGCAAAAGCTTCCTGTTCTTTCGTGTTTTCCTTATAACGATTCATAATTGCTCCAGTATGATTCTCATCTCCAATGATTAATACACCGTTAGCTGGAAATCTGTTTTCGTTTTTAGAGCATGCACTTACACTTAATAACAATAATATACTTAATATGAAAATAGATAATTGTTTTTTCATCACAGTTCCTTCCATAACTTCAAATTGTTTTTTTACATGCTTTTCTGCAATCTTACTTGCTGATTTTCTCTATTGTTCCATTGTCTTATGAAGCTTTTGTAAATAACGCCAACGAGTTATAAAGAAATATAAAACTTGTATACATATAAATGAAATTAAAATGACGATAGAGCTATTTAGAATAGAAAAATCGACTAATTGTTGTAATGCCATATAAGCGACTACAGTATGTATTACTGCAACGACAATTGGTAAGAAAAACATTAATAATAACTGTCTCGTTACAACTTTCTTTAGCTCCCGTTTACTTAACCCCATTTTCGAAATCATTTTATACTGCTGTTGATCACGATTCAAATCAGTATATAATCGGAAATAAATAAAACTAGCAGCAAATGTGAAGAAAACGATTCCGACTAAAACACTAGCCATAAGTAATAACCCATTCGTTTGTTTTGCACTTAACAACTCTATAGTTAGAGCTCTAAATTCAAAATGTATATCTCTAGGATCTTGATTAAATATATTATTTAATTGGTTTGAAACCTCTTTCGTTTTTATCCAATCATCTACAACAAATCCGTAAGTACGATATTGAATAATATCTTCATTATCTAGACCACTATTAAGTGGAATTCCATCATATACATGATCTTGAATAGCAATATATATCCCTTTCGTATCATGTGGCAAAACTAAATTATCGACAGTTTTTTTCACATGAAATGTCTTTGTCCAATCGCCTTGAATGACTTCAATATTCTTCTTATAATCACCATTTTTAAATTCTTGTTTTTGTGATACCATTCCAGGAATTAATAACATTTCATCTTCTTTTTCAATCGTTTCTTGTTGATACCCTAGTGCTCTCGCAAGTTCGTTATATTCACTTAATTTCATTACATATACATTACTTTCTGTATATATATATGAAGATGAAGCCATTCGATACGGAATATTAGCATCAGCCAGATGGTTTTTTATAATAGAGAGATGTTTATCCGCTATTTTGTTGTTTTCAGGAGCCATGTATAGTAATGTATACGGATTCGTCATCCTTACTAAATCTTTATTTCCAAGAGCAGCTGTCGTGCCAATTGCTGTAAAAGCAACTGCTGATATAATAGATACTATAAAAAACATTGTTGCATTATCTTTCATACGATAAATTAATTCTGAAAATGTTAGTATATTTGTTCTCTTTAAAAAGAAAGTTTCTCTCCTTTTAGCAAGATGCAATATATAAACGCTACACTGTGTATATAAAAAGTACGTTCCAATAATCACCAGGAATACTCCTATTCCTAGCACAATAAAACTATGATTTGGGATAAAGCGAAATACTAAAATATAGCCATACCCTATACTAAATAAAGAAAAAATTGATAATAAAATTGACGATTTTGGTTCAGGTTTTGGCTTTTCTCCTGCTTGAATCAGTTCCACAAGCTCTGTAACTTTTATCATTTTAAATGTAAATAATGAAACAATTAAAAACAAGAAAAGAAATGTAATAACTGTTAATAATACAGCCCGAACTGGTATATAAAAAGGTAAACCATTATTAATCATTAATACACTTGCACTTATCAATAAGACTAGTTTAGAAAATATGAGTCCAATGAAAATCCCTATACAAATTGAACCAAGTCCAATCAACATATTTTCAATTAATAATAATTTCTTAAGCTGTCTCATTGACATACCTTGCATCATTAAAATGCCAAATTCTTTCTTACGCGTCTTTAAAAACGAACTAACTGAATATAAAATGAAGAAAAATGAAAATACAAAAATCAATCCTTGCGAAACTGAAAATCCCAATGTACCAAATGCACTTATTGTTGCACTTGTCGATTTCAACTCACCTTGTAAATCAGGATGAAATAATAAAAGAGCATACGTAAAGAAAATCATAATAGAAAATGCACTACTTAAAAAATGGGCAGCATATGTACGCTTATTGCGAAAAATATTATTAAATGCGAACTGACGAAAAGTCATGCCTTTTCCCTCCTAACAAAGAAAGGACATCCATAATCTTTTGATAAAACGCTTGCCTGCTTTCACCGCAATAAATTTCGTTATATAGTTGACCATCTTTAATAAAGATTACTCGGCTGCAAAAACTCGCTGCATACGGATCATGAGTAACTAACATCATCGTAGCTTTTTCTTCTTTATTTAGAGTATCAAGCATCTCCATTACATCATTTGAAGATTTAGAGTCTAAATTCCCTGTTGGTTCATCTGCAAGTAATAATTGCGGCTTATGAACGATCGCACGAGCGATTGCTGTTCTTTGAGCTTGTCCCCCTGATATTTCAAATGTTCTTTTATTCAAGATATCTGTAATATTTAACTTCTCTGCAATCTCTTCCAATCGCTTGTTCATTTCTTGCACGGAAACACCATCTAAAGTCATCGGCAATACGATGTTTTCTTTTACAGTAAGTGTGCTAAGAAGATTAAATGATTGAAAAACAAATCCTAATTGTTTTCTGCGGAATAACGCTAAATCTTCTGATGATAATTGGAAAGGATTTGTGCCATTTATTAAAATTTCTCCCGATGATGGAGAATCAATAGTAGATACCATATTTAATAACGTTGTTTTTCCACTACCAGATGGCCCCATAATCCCTACAAATTCACCTTCTTGAATTGATAAATCAATATCAACTAATGCTTTATAAGGTACTTTCCCTTTATATACTTTACTAATACTTTTTGCATGTAAAATTTCCATGTATATTCTCCCTTCATTTGCACGCCTCATAACAGAGTGTAAATGAATTGTCTTACAGCTCATATTGATTCGTCTTTCATTTATCTTACACGCTTGTAAGATTTCTAAAAAAACTGATAATAAAACTATTTTCAAACTAAAATTAACGCATAACTATCTTATAATAATTGTATAGTAGTAGGAAATATAATGTATAATAAAGATTTATTATATAAAGGAGTAAAAGACCGATTGCTATCGGTCTTTTACTCCTTTATATTTTTATCCACTCAGATTTTCTCAATATATAATGATTATATATTTGATTTTCTATCCTCTGTTGGGTCTTATAAATAAACCCGCATTTTTCAATAACTTTATTTGATGCTACATTGTTAATTAAAGCAATTGCGTTAAGGACATTTAAATTTGTTTCTTTAAACAAAAAGTCAATTAAACCTTTAGTCGCTTTTGTAGCATAGCCATGATTTTGATGTTCATTTGAGATAGCATACATTATCTCTCTGTTTGGTGAAGGGAGTTCTTCTTTCATACCTGTGCAGCACCATCCAATAAATTCATTTGTGGTTTTCTTAAATATTCCTAGTCTTAATATGTGATCATCTATGTTAGTCGTAGTTCTCACTGCATGAAGAAACGCTTTATTTTCTGGTATTTCATAATTTACAACCCAATTAACCCTTTGTTCTTTCGTCGATTCCAGTCCGGTAAAAACTTTTCTATTTCCGGTTGATTGGATATGTTATAAATACTCTCTGCATCTTTGACCGTAAACTCTTGTAGGTATATATCTCCACAATCTATTTTAAATAACTTAGTGAATCTCTCTTCATCCATGTTAATCCCCCTTACTTACATTAAAGCTCCTTAATCTGCTTCGTAAGTTCCATAAACCGTTCATCCAGTGCTTTATATTCTTTGTCGTTAGAAGTTAAAAAGCTTAATTTCCCTAGTACTTCTTGTCTCTCTGTTTCTAACGTTAAACGTAGCTCTTCAATATCATCTCTTGTTTTCGTAGGTTCTTCTAGCTGCTTTTGTATCGTATTGTTTGAAAACACGAGTTTTGTGTTAGTTGTTTTCTCCAAAAAATATCGATCGTGAGATACAATTACTAATGTTCCGTTATACTCAGCTAATGTATTTTCAAGTTGTTCACGTGAAGGTAGATCCAAGTGATTCGTCGGTTCGTCTAAAATGAGTACATCTTTTTCATCTAAAATATAAGCCATTAGCTTACATTTTACTCTTTCTCCCATACTCATATGCTCAATCGGCTCTTTCCATTGAGAAGCTTGGAACCCTAAATGTTTCATTAAATTTTGGACTTTTCCTCTTTCTTCAAACGTCTCTTTAAAAAATAAATTTTCTGGTGTTTTATCAAGCGGTAAATCAAAAACTTCTTGTGTTAAATAGCCGATGTTCGCAGATGGTGAAATCCATATTTCTCCTTCAGCAGTTTCCGTTCCCATAATCATCTTCAGTAATGTTGTTTTCCCACTACCGTTTGGTCCAACAATCGCAACTTTCTCACCGTGCTGAATTGTAAAATTAACGTTTTCAAATAATACTTTCCCATGAAAGTCTTTTTTTAATTGCTTCACTTCTAAAAAACGTTTTCCTACTTTTTTGTTCGCTTGAATAGAAAACTCAACTGAATACTCTTCTTTCACACGTTCTACTTTCGCTTTCTCCAGCTCTTTTTCAAGTCGTTTTCGTTTTGACTTCACTTGTGCATCCATTCGCTTCGCTTTTACACGATAGAATTCTTTCACACCTTCTTGTTTTGTAGACTGCGCGTGTGCCTTTTGTGACCATGAACTCAATTCTTTTATATGTGTTTCTACTTGTTCTATCTTTTTTTGCTGCTTTTCATATTCACGCTGCTGCGACTTTCTTTTTTGCTCACGTGCTTTCATGTAGCTCGTATAATTACCACTATGCTCAATTAATTTTTTGTCCTCAATTGACCATATTTTTGTTGCGACAACATCTAAAAAATATCGATCATGCGATACAACGATAACTGTACCTTTCATGTTTTTTATTTGTTTAATGAGAAATCCCGTACTGATCTCATCTAAATGATTTGTCGGTTCGTCTAATATTAAGACATTAGGATTTTCAGCAAATCCTTTTGCTAATCGAATTTTCAGCTTTTCACCACCACTTAAAGTATGAAAATCGTTCGTTGGCACGCCCCATTTCGCAAGAAGTTCTGCTTCTTTTGCAATTACATCATTACTAATAAAAGATTCTATTTCTTGCTCAACATATGCTGTTGTCATATTCATTTGCATCCATTCAACAGTACCTTTTGAAGGTTCAATCTTCCCATTTATTAATTGAAGTAACGTTGATTTACCAGCACCATTTTTACCGATTAATCCGATAACATCCCCTTGTTTTACTGTCACATTCATTTTCTCTAACAACATATTTTCTTTTATTTCAACATAAACATCATTTAATTTTAATAGTTCTTTCATAAATACCGATCCCTTTCATTAAGGGAGAATAAAAAATCCTCCCAAATAAATTTGGCAGGATTAGTCATTACATTATTTATACCCAAATAAGCTATTGCGCAATATAAATAGCAATACCGTTGTATGGAAATTGGGCAGACTAATCCTATTTTTTAGAAATTGAAATTTATTGAATTTCAACATTTAAAAATAAGATTAGTTAATCATCGTCCACCCATCATTCCTTTCCATCGTTAATAACCATATTGTACCATACTAGTACTGTATGAGTAAATGCAATTATATGTGCTGTTAAAAAGATTGCTTTCTTTTAGGTTTATTTATCATTCCTTAACTTCATGTTGAATAAGCACAAATTACATTGATTGTAATACGTCCTTTAGATTTCCCCAGTAGTAAACTTCTAAGCACTCTCTCTTATATAAAGTGAAACTTTAATTAGTGGGGGTTTTCTTCATCCCCACTGATTATTAGTTGAACCAATCGGACTTTTATGGGCAGCCCGACCCCCACCTAATTTCTTTGCTTTCGCTGAATTTTGAGGTGGGGGTCTTACTGCCCATTAAAGCGGGATAAATTTTGTATAAAAACAAAATATTATTCATTACCCAACAATAAATTATTGTTTATCGATAATTTTTTATTGATTATCCCCTTGTAATAAGCTATTATATTTTTACAGAAAATATTAATGTAAGGATTGATTTTATGGACAGGACATTAAAAATCACAAAGTTAAATATGTTTTTAATGATTTTTCTCATCCCGATTATAGTAGGGATAATTGTTGGTATACTAACTAAATTGGGGCAAAGTATACTTCCTGGACATTGGAATTCATTAGCTAATCTAGGAAGCGTTTGGTTAGTTCCATCCTTTTTTGTGGCTAGCTTTAGTTATTCTAAGCGTACAGCTATACTTTCTGGTATCCTTGCACTATTCGGAATGGTATTAGGCTACTATGGTTATGCAATAGTTATTAAAAATATAGCTCACTCTATTTATTTTATATCTGTATGGATTGTATGTGCATGTATAGGAGGAACTATCTTTGGAATTGCAGGTTTTCTATGGAAAGATACTACAAATCCACTTCATAAATTCGGAAGCTCACTTATTAGTGGAGTTTTTGTAACAGATGGACTTCACATTCTTTTAAATTTTGAAGACTATAGTCACATGTTACCTGTTGGATATACCGAAGTCATAGTCGGGATTATCTTGATTCTTGTATTAGAACGCTCTAATGCTCATCGAATTTCTTCTTTCTTAATGATGATTCCTATCACTATTTTGGGATTAATTGGATATAAATTATTAAGTTTGTTTACTTAATTAAAATTCATAAAGCTAGCTCTTTTAAAGGGCGAGCTTTTTTCTTACAATAAACTATTTATATATTAATAAATTATTAAATCCCTCTCATTTAACAGCCTTATTTATTATTGTGTCATTACACATACTTACACGACCTTTTATTAGAATCATACCAGTCTTGTATATCATTTCATTTAATCCATATAAAGTAAGGCTAAAAAACTTATTTCAAAAGTTCTTTAGCCTGAGTCATTTTACACATTAAAAAATATAATACGTACAACGGTACCTTTACCAACTTCTGAATAGATTTCTACACTATGTCCTAATTGCTTCGTAATTTCATATACGAGATATAGCCCCATTCCAGTTGATTCTTTATAATTTCTACCATTTTCTCCTGTAAAGAACGGTTTAAACACTCTTGGTAAATCTTGCTTCGATATTCCTACACCATTATCAGCAATTTCAAGTATAACATTATTACCTTCCTTACAAGCTTTCACTTTAATCTTCTCTCTACTACCAGATGAATATTTAATCGCATTCGATAGTATTTGTCCAATTAAAAATTGTAACCATTTCGCATCACTTTCTACTGTAATATCCTTATCAATTTCAATATATGGATATACAAAATTTCGGATAAAGAATCGTTTATGCTCATGTACCGAATCATTCACTATTTTATGTAGTTGTACTCTTTCTACATAAAAATCTTGTGTAAATGCTTCTAAACGTGCGACATACAGAGCCATTTCTAATCCCTTTTTTAATCGATCAGTTTCCTCATTTATACTTTCAAAACGTGAATCTACTTCATCCTGTGTAATTAATTCTATTACAGATAAAGGTGTTTTCATTTGATGAATCCACTGATTCATAAAGGTTAAATGGTCATTATTTTTTCTCTCTTGCATTTGCAGCTGATTTTGATAATGTCGATATTGCACCTCAAGTAGTTCTTGAAGAGCAGCCGATACAGCTGCAAAATCAGATTTTTGAACAGATTCATCCAAAGATTGCATCGGGTTTGCTAGGCGCTCATAAAAAGAACGATGTGTAAAATAACGAAACACTAAATAACTTCCCATAAAGAAAACACCTAGAAACATTGCATATAACGCCGTTGTAATATGATTATGCCCATCAAACCAATATACGAGAAATATAGCTAGTAGTTGAATTATGGTAAAACAAATAAGTGGTATATGATCACGTATAAACAACCTTATCATTTTTCTATACCATTATCCCAAGTAATATGAAATCTATATCCAACACTACGAATCGTTTCAATCGCACCTTCTATATGCAACGTTTGTAACTTTTTACGCACACGTGTTGTATTTACACTTAATGTATTATCATCAACATAAGATTCACTATCCCATAATTTATTAAGTAACACTTCTCTACTCACAACACGCGGATAATTTTTCATTAATGTCTCTAATAAAATGGCTTCGTTTCTCGTTATATCAATCTCGTCATTTCTAAGTTTCAATACAAGTCTTTCGGGATATAAACAAAGACCTTGTTGTTCAATCATTCGTTCTTCTAATTTCGGTGCATAATCTCCATATGCACGTCTTAAATGACTACGAATTTTCGCCACTACAACTTCATAATGAAAAGGTTTCGGAATAAAATCATCGCCACCGTTTTCTAACGCCATAACTTGATCCATCGTACCTTCACGGGCCGAAATGAATAGTATCGGACATGTTGAAACTCCGCGAATTTGACGACACCAAAAGTACCCATCAAAACTCGGTAAATTAATATCTAATAAAACTAACTCTGGTTGTTCTTCTAAAAAAATGTTTAATACATTTTGAAAATCCGATACAATAACTCCTTGATAACCATATTTCGCAACATGTGTTGATAATAGTTCTGCAATTTTCATATCGTCTTCTACAATCATAATTTTGGCCATTATTGAACTCCTTTTTAATCCACAATCTCAAATATACTTATATAAAATAAATACTACCTCTTTTCACAAAATCCGTAAATTAAAAAAAGGATGCTTTTATACAAAAGTATCCTTCTTCTATTATTCTTACTTAATATGAAAGTTACTGCAATTAAAACCTAGCTTCTCCACATAATCCATACTTAGTTCCATTCGTGCCGTTTTAAGTGAATCCACAACTTTACAAACTTTCAAATTACTGGCAGCTGATGTGTGCCACATGAAATGCTCTCTTCTTTCGGTGTAGTACCAATTACACAAATTATTTGATTAATCAGAATTTGTAGTTCGTTTGAAAACAAAACATGTTCATTATGTATTAAGACGATTTTTATTGTATTTTCATGTAGATCTTCACCCATTACGCCAAGGTTCACCCCTGTAGTTAAAACACCCTGCTCTACAATTTTTATCTTTTCAATCGTTACAGCTAATATGTCACCAGGTTCTGCACCACTGATATATACAGGTCCAGTCGTCAGATTAATTCGGTTTCAATCAAATTCTTGAAACGCAACATCTTCAGAGTCAATTTGATTCTCAAAGCAATCATATGTTCCAAATATAAGACGACTCCCAATTTCTACTTCCATATGTTGCTTTGAAATAAACTTTGATTAAACATACCTCACAGACTCGTAATTTATGGTAAACAAGAAGAATTCATTTTGAAAAAAGATTGATCAAAATGAATTCTTATCTAACAAATTTAAGTTTCTATACTATAAAAAGTTTGGTCATTTTCTATCTTTATTCTTCAACAAACGCGCCCTTTTCTTAAACAACATGCATCGTATTATAATTCAGACATAAAGACAAAACCCTAAATTACGAAGTGTCTTATAACTCTTTGGTGTGCTCATACACTACCGATTGATACGTTTCCGGATTAATTCTCAAGAATGTCGTGTAACCTCTCAGCAAACTCTTTATGATGCACTGTGTTATAGCCCACATGGTTTCCTGGAAACTCTGCGAATTCTGTTCCGAGGTGTTCTGCCAAGTTGAATGCGCAATGGTAAGGAAAAAATTCTCGTGAAATACTTCCACCGGCTGGACGTACCTGTATCGATGCAGGTTTTAATGAGTGCTTTAATGCATCGATGTTTAAAGTATAGCTGAGAATTCCCGGGATTTCATACTCAGTGAAATAAATCGAATTGCCGAGTAGTCGCTTTGTTAGCATATCCTTCGATAGTCCGGAATTGCTATCATCGATATTTGACAATAACTTCATGACCTCACTTTTATGATTCCCTTTAAGGTCTTCCATGAAATTTATAGCCTGCTTCAACTCATTTTCAGGTAAAAGTTGTAATAAAACCGGTTCGTGTGGGATTAGTAACTGTACCTGCCCAGGATGGCGTATACACAAATCAAGTCCGATGACAGCACCAGAACTACTTCCGAATATATAAGCCGGTTCATTGGTCAAATTGGCTAGCAGCCGGTGAGCGTCTTCACTATGTGTTTGCACATGGTAATCCTCAGTTTTATTGACGAGATTGCTACGGGAATGACCACGACGATCGTAAGTAACAACGGTATACCATTTAGCAAGATGGTCGGCAATATTATGGAACTTGTCGGCATCACCACCCCCACCATGAATCAAAAGAAGAATTGGACCCGAGCCACGCACCTCATAATAGATGCTTGCTCCAATTACTTGCAATGTTCCGTTTTTTACTATACTCATTTGTACATCCTTCCTTTCTTTTGTCATCTCCCTTAACATTACATGATTGGTGAATGATATAAAATGCAGGAAATAACTAAGAAACAAATTCACCATAAGAAAAAGCAATGTGTGGCTTTAAAATAAAGTTTGATTAAAAATATTGTGTTAAACCGTATTCTATGTTGAATAAAAAGAAACCATTTTGAAAAAAGTTTAATCCAAATGGTTTCTTATCCAGCAGGTTTATGTTTCTGTTTTATAAAAAAGTTTGATCATATATTTACAATTCTTTGATTAAAGAGATACAGCATCGCAACTTTATTTCAAAACTACACCATACATGGTTTATTCTCTGATGACATCGCGTAAATAATATGGTCTTTATGAATTCGATACATAATACCTCTCCCTTTTATATTTATCTACTATTACTAATTAGCTTTTTTTATACAAGCTCCTCTTAAAATTAAATGTTATTTTTATGTAAAAAAGCACGCAGATTGTTTTATAACATACACTCTTTACTATAACAGAAAGGTGGTATCACTATGCCCCTTATTCCATACAACGAAAGTGATGTTGATTTACTAGCTCGATTAATTCGTGCTGAAGCTGAAGGCGAAGGTCGCCAAGGTGAGGAGTTAGTTGGATGCGTTGTAGTAAACCGTGTATTTTGTGATTGCTTAGATTTTAAACAACTCCGTACCGTACGAGACGCTGTATATCAAAGCCCCGGCGGATTTGAAGCAGTACAATATGGATATTTTTATCAACGCGCTCGTGAATCAGAAAAAGAAATTGCACGAAAAGTTTTACAAGGTCAATGGCGCTGGCCTGCACGATGGGCTCTTTGGTATTTCCGTCCAGTTGGAGCTTGTCCGTCTGAATGGTATAATCAGCCATTTGTAGGACAGTTTAAAAGCCATTGTTTTTATGAACCAAGTGGTGATGAATGTCCGAAAATGTATTCACGATAGAAAAATTTGCAACGCAAGTACTTAGAAATTTTGGTACTTGCGTTGCTATTAACTGTGTTTTAGAAATCTAATAGTGTGATAAAATTTTCTATGCCTACTACATGTATTAATAATGGTATACGAGGACCATTTGATTGATTCATAATGAGCTTATATATAATAGTGAATAATTGTTTTTGATTTTCTTTCATTATTTTTTTATTTTCATGATGACAAATTGCATATAATTGCTCCATTAAGTTAGAGTAATCTTTATTAGAACGAAGTATTTTACAAACTTCTACTAGCCATTCTTTCTGCCTTTCATCTAATGTGTAGTAAAACTCTGCATTTTTCTCCTCATTTACCGCGATTAATTTTTCAGATTGAAAGTTTCTTATCCAATACTCTGCGCGATTACTTATCGCTCTCATTTCATCTAATGCATAGCTCCTATCTATTTTCTTTAATATCTCCTGTAAAATAGTTGAATCAAAATTTAATAATGGTAACGTTCCTGCTACTTGATTAAATTTCGGATATTCTTTAATCTCACTATCAACTCTAGAGATTTTAATTGCATCAAATAAATCTTCATTTTTGAGCGTTTTATTTTCATAACTATCTTTCAATCGCTCATACTCTGTATAATTACGAATCACATCTTCATCCAACCCAATATGAAAAGCAGCGCCTGGTTTGTATTTTGCAAACATAAAGAGAATTACTTCTGGTATATACACTTTCAATAAATTGCTTGGTGTAATACTATTCCCTGAAGAACTAGACATTTTTTCATGATTCCCTTTAATACCAATAAAATCGTAAGCAACGTAATGAGGCGCTTCTCGATTGAATATTTTCCTTGCAATTTCTTTTGATACATTATAACTACCCGTTTCTGATGAATGATCTCTACCGCCCGGTTCAAAAATAACATCCTCTATCATCCATCTCATCGGCCAATCGATTTTCCAGTTTAGTTTCATTTTATTTGTATTTAATACGGATAACTCTTTTTCATTTCCGCATTCACATTCATACCGGACTGTTTTTAATACTTCATCAAAATGTGTAATAGTTGTTGTATCTTTTCCGCATCTCTCACAATATAATGTAGCTGGATAAAAGCTCTCTCGTTCTTCTTCACTACACTCTCTAGTTTTAAAACCCATTAAAATATCATATATTTCTTTTCGTTTATACAAGGCCTCTAATATATTTTCGTTATACCTTCCGCTTCTATATTCATCATGTTGATAAATAAATTCTACTTCAATTCCAAATGCTTGAAGCGATTTTTCAAACTCTTTTTCAAAATGCTCCGCATACGAGTTATGACATCCATACGGATCTGGAATATCACAGTATGGCATACCAATATACTTTGCAAAAGATGGATCAATATTTTTTGGAACTTTTCTAAACCTATCATAATCATCCCACGAAAATATAAAACGAGTCTTTTTCCCTAAATCTTGAAGTGCTCTTACTACGAAATAAGTCGTTACGATTTCACGAAAGTTCCCAATATGAACAGAACCTGACGGACTAATTCCAGATGCACAAACAAACATTTCTTTATTTGGATGTTTCCTAATTAATTCATGTGCTACTTCATACGCCCAATGCATATATTACTCACCTCAATTATTTTTTGTTTCTCATTTCCAGTTTTATGCAACAAAAAAACTCCCACCCCCAAGATTATTCATCTTGAGGACGAGAGTTGTTAGCTTCGCGGTACCACCTCAGTTTGTTAATATGTCACCATATTAACCTCTTCAGGTACGGCAAAATATGCTTATACCCTATCTCTATAACGGGAGAACCCGTCGCACCATCCCTAAATAAATTAGTTCCTTGCGCAGCTCCAAGTCTTTTTTCATTAAGATGTATACCGCTCTTTCTCAGCTACCAGAGCTCTCTGTACGTATTCTTTCTTAACTACTCTTCTCTTCTATGCCTTAAATATTAGTTTTTTAATATGATAATTTATAACACTTTTATTGTCAAACTTTTCCGAATCGAAATCGTAAAATTATCTAAAAAAATTCTTTATCGCTTCTAATTGAATTTTGTGGCTACACTCATCACAACAATATGCCCCTTTTGGTTTCTCTTTAAATCGCTTATATTTTTCACTGCCTTCGTAAACACGAAATATATTCTTACAAGAAAAGCAAACAATCTCATAAAACATCATATGCATTTTCCTCTCCTTGTTTATACACTTTTTTAATCACTTGAGAAGGTCATTTTTCTACAGTATAAATTTTAATATCCTTTGACTAAAAGGTTTACCTCTATTCTTATCGAATTATATTAATATCTTATAACGCGAGGTGAACATCTTGTTCAGTAATATAGAATTAGTTTTAGATGCTAAAGCAAGTTTAGCTGAAGGACCATGTCGGAATGGAAAAAAGCAACTTTTATATTGGGTTGATATTATGGAGAGAAAATTATGCATATATAATCCTACCGCTAATACGAACCGAGTAATTGTTCTCAATCAACAAATTGGCTGTGTTGTTCCATATTTAGAGGATGTACTACTCTTAGCTATGGAAAACGGCTTTTATTCTATTAATGTAAATACAGAAAAACTGACACATATTTTTGACCCTGAACCACATTTAATAGAAAATCGTTTCAATGATGGAAAATGTGATCCAGCTGGTCGTTTCTGGGCAGGTTCTACAGATACATACGGTATGAATGCTGCAGGTTCCTTGTATTGTTTACATCATAATTTAAGTGTAGAGAAAAAAGTTTCACATGTAAATACATCAAATGGAATTGCTTGGTCACCTGATCATACATACTTTTACTTTATAGATACACCTACTAAAAAAGTGGTTCGCTATCAATATAATATACGTACTGGAGACATTCATAATCCAAGTGATGTAATCAATTTCTCTGAAAATGATGGTCTACCTGATGGTATGACAATTGACGAAGAAGGTTGTTTATGGATTGCACATTGGGGAGGTTCAAAAATAACTAGATGGAATCCCTCTACTGGAGAACAAATATTAAGCATTCCAATTCCCGCGTTATATGTAACATCATGTACATTTGGTGGGCCTAATTTAACAGATTTATATGTTACAACAGCCAGAACAAGAATGAGTGATAACGAATTAAAAGAGTATCCACATGCTGGTGGTATTTTTCGAATTCAAACAAATGTTAAAGGCTGTCCCACCTATTCATTTTGCAATAAAAATATTGGAGCTGAAACAATGTGAACCGTATCGATTACATAAGACAAGAAGAAAAGAAATATCACGACCTTTGCTATGAACAATATAAACTGTTTGAAGCTCTTGGCTTTTCAAACCAGTTAAAACGGTTATGGACTTGATGAACCACTTTGACGGACAAAACAACTTGCAAGTACTTGACCTTGGCTCTGGCGTTGGGAGAAATAGCATTCCAATTGCAAAAAAAATAAAAAATACTAGCGGCACCGTTACATGTGTTGATTTACTTAATTCCGCTTTAACAAAGCTACAAATTTATAGCAAAGAACATGATGTATGCGAGGTTATAAAAACAGAAGAAGCAGCAATTGAAAACTATCATATTGACTCTAACGCTTATGATTATATCGTTGCAGTATCAAGTTTAGAACATGTCAGATCAGAAGAAGATTTTAAAAATGTACTCCACTCTATGAAAAGAGGTACAAAAAACGGCGGTATTAATTGTTTAATTATTAACTCTAACATACAAGAAATTGATTCAATAACGAATGAAGAATTAGAAGCTTTAATTGAAATTAATCTTTCAACCGAAGAAATGATAAGTACTTTAAAAAGCATTTATAAAGAATGGAAAGAACTAAAAGTTGAAATAAAAGAATTAGCTTATGATATTGTTCGAAATGAAAGACACATTCAATTAAAAACAAATGCTATATCGTTTGTAGTTCAGAAATAATCGTATAATAAAGATATGATTATTTCTCTCAGATTTATTTTTATTGCACGAAATTTGCAACTATAAATATTTATGAAACAAAAAATAAAAGAGCACTTGTTTCCGCAAGTGCTCTTTTGGGGATTTTGAGATACCCTATTAACGAAAGTTAAGGTTACTTAAAGTTAAAAGGTATTTATATTATATGCTTGTCCTTTTTATTTGTGCATAATCAATATATAAACATCTTTAATCATTCTTAATAACTTTTAGTTATCGTTCTTTCTTACATTTTATCATTAAGAAATTGATTGAAGGTTTATTTGCCATGTTCTTATTTGGTTCATCAATTTCCGAAACTTGTACTAATCTATATTGATTAAAATCTTTTTTTATAGATTCAGAATCATAAAAGAACATTTTTACACCTTCCATTATCTCATAATAATCTTTATCCAACTGTTTTCCTTTTCCGTACATGGGAGCTTTTTTAGAAACAGTTGTAAAAACCATATATCCGCCTGGTTTTAACTGATTATAACAATCTTCAATAAATTTCTCTCTTTCCTGTTCATTCAACAAATGAAGAAGTGCATGACTAAATATCCCATCATACAGTTTATTATCAAAAGGCATTTCGTTTACTGAACCGTGATACATACTAACATCTTCTAGTCCGTTTTCTCTTGCTAAATCGATTGCTGTTTTCGAAATTTCAATACCTGTTACATTTATACCATTATCGATAAAAACCTTTGCATTTCTTCCATATCCAATACCCGGAACTAATATATTCTTAACGTTCTTTTCAAGAAAAAAATCTTTTGTCAAAATTGCAGATTCTGTAGGTTCAAATCCCCACATCGTTTGTTTTTCGATAAAACTTGATTCCCAAAATTCCATTATGTATCTATCTCCTTATTTTCAATCCATTTTTAGTATCACATGAAAAACTTATAAATTTTAACGCTGCGTCTACCTATGCCAAATTAGTTTTTTACCACATTCACTATAAGTCCATTGAATATAGCACAATTATAAGCCTATATCTATTATAATGATTGGTTTAAAATCCACCCTATTTTATTAATCCTTACGTTTGTAGAAAAATAAAAAAGCCAATACTTCCGTTATAGTGAAGTGCCCCCTAAAAGTTAGACACGGTTATTTCATTAGGCAGCTTGATAAAAATGAGTCCGGTATTGCACCGGGCTCATTTTTAATTTTGCCTTTATCCGTTTTGTATTGTAATAAT